>NZ_HE611050.1:0-104394 GCF_000285575.1 Clostridium senegalense JC122
ACAATTTTAACTTTAGATAGGCTTGTAGATGATAATGACACATTTACTGTTATAGATGCTATGGAAGAAGCAATTAGCAAAGGAAATGTTCGACTTTGCTATGTTGAAGGTATTCTTAAAAATTGGAAAATTAACGGTAAGAAGATAATGAAAAGGCAATATAAAAACTCATCTTCTAACAAAGATACATTTAATAATTTTCATCAAAGAAAATACGATTTTGATAAATTAGAGCAAGAACTTTTAGGCTATGATTTTTGTTAATACAGTAAATACTAAATAATAAAAACATAAATTTTCTTCACTTTAGATATGTTTTAAAATAGTTCTAATAATATTACATTTTTAAAGGGAAGTTAAAAATGACTTCCCTTTATTTATACTATAAATTGACTGTTACTAATTTTTGAAACTACTCTATCTATGAAATCAAGCATATCAGAAAATTTCACCACATTAAATTCGTAATCTAAATCTGACTTACGATTATTGTACATATGATTTATCATCTCATTTATTAATATTGATAAGTCATTAACATCAAATAGACCTGATAAGCAATAATTTGTAGAATTTTCTAGTAATGACCATAATATTTCTTTGTTTTCAAGACTTTCTAATAAACGTGAATCGATTTCTGCAATATCTTTTAAATAACTATCTATATTTTTTTTATTTTCTGCAATTATATTAGAGTTTTTATTTTTTAAATAGTCGTCTATATATTTTTTATCTTCTTTAACCCTGATAGGAGTCCAAAATCTACTTGTATAAGCAATATCAGTAACTATATGTGCATAATATCCAAGTAAAAAATCAGGATTTGTTGTATTAGCATAATTTCTAATATTTAAATTTAAATTATTCTCCCATTCATCATAATTAGTATAATATCCCCAACCTTCATCTCCAACACAAAAATGAGTTGATGATTTTTCAGAACGTTTACATCCTTTTCTAAACATAATAGCATCTGGAGCAAGTGATCCTTTGTAAAATGCACCAATGTCTTTTATATTTGCATTGTTTTTCAATAATTTTTCAGCGACTTTTAAATGTACCATAAAATACCCCATTTATTTCTCTCCTTTGCTAAAAAGTACAAAACATAAATAATTATCAGTTGGACTTCATTATAGTTGTGATGCTTTATTTCACAATTGAAAAGCAACTACTATATAAATCATAATATCTTTCACCATATATTTTCATATTTATTAGCATAACTAATTTGAACATGCTTTCTTAACTAGTTATTTCTTCTATATTATTAAATAATTTTTTTCAAGAATAACTCCACGTCTTTAGGCCTTTTCAATATTACAACTTTATCTTTAAATTCTTTTTCTATATTTTTATAATGATTATGTTTTTCTTTAGTTCTACCCTCATGTAGAATCCACCAAATGAATTCTAAATCAATTTTTTCTATACACCCTTCAGCCATACTTTCTCGGGTTTTATTTCGATTCTTAAAATATCTTTTTATAGCTCTATAAATACATATCCTACGAGGGAAATCTAAAAAAATAATTTTATCAGCTTGCTCTAATCGTTCTTTCTGAAAAAAATCATTATAGTTTCCATCAATTACCCATGACTCATTCTTCATAAATTCCCAAGTTATAAAACGGCATTCTTCTGTATCACGTTCAACCCAATTTGGTAAAAACTTAACTATATCAAGAAATAAAACAGGTATATCATAATGTTCTGCAAGTTTTCGAGCAAGTGTTGATTTTCCACTACCGCTATATCCAATTATTGCTATTCTCATAGAATACCTCTCTTCCTATTGAGTTAATAATATATAAACTATAACCTTTTATTTATAATATTGTTTTAAATCACTTTCTAGCTTTGTATAATCTATAAAAAATATATAAATCTAATACATTTTCGCTACATATATATGAAATTCCTTCATTATTTTTTTAATACTATAATTTTAAAAATTTTAGATTTTTTTGCTTATACTTAAAATCCTATATTTAATTTTCATATGCTTAATTTAAAACTTTATACAATAAAAAAGCATATGTTCGCACATGCTTTTTTGTCTATTTTCAATTAATTATATTATTAATTGAAAATTTTATAAATAAATTAATTACTTTTTTCTAAGTCTTTTATAATATTATTTATTTCCTCTAAACTTAATTCTGTTGTGTCAATAATAATATCAATATCTATACCTTTTTTTAAAAGTTTTTTAGCTATTTCTCTTTTACTTTCCTCTATACCTTCTTCTCTACCTTCCTCTTTTCCAACTTGTTTATAATGTAGTTTTCTAATTTCTTCTATAGTCATTTTAAACGCACCTCCACTTTTCTTTTTATACTCATCAAACTTTCTTTCTAATTCAGGGTTTTCAATTAAAAATAAGTATTCTAAAAAGTCTACTAATGCTTTTATTTGTTCATTATTTTTTACTTTATCATAGTTTTTTAACTCATCAGCTAAATTGATTTTTGCATCGTATATTTCTTCATCAGTTACACCGATTTCCAGCAAACTTTTCGCCATTTTAAAAACTAATTTTAATGGGTTATCTTCACTAATTTCTTCAAAATTCATTTTCTCTATATCTATAGTTCTAAAATTATATATTAATATATCATTATCTATTTCTGGCAACTTATAAACATACCTTTTATCTTTTCCACGTTGTCCCTTATAAGTATATATTGCTGCAGCTACTATTTCTGATTTATCTTTTTGTTTATATCTAAACTTATCCCATATTCTATAAAAATATCTAAACATTCTTTCCCCAAAAACTTCATGGTCACTACTATAACTTTGTACTTCCACATGTATAAATAGTATTTTACTTTCTTTGTTTTTTAATCTTACTTTTATTATTTTATCTGAAATTATTTTCTCACTACTATCTCTATCAAATATATCCTTTTGAATTTCTTGTAATTCTTTATCTAGTGATTCGGTTCCTAAATTCCAATTTATCTTATTAAATATCTCTGGAAAAAGCAGTTCTACTATTTCTGTTTCAAAAGCTTCTAATATAGACTTCCAAGCTGCATCAAAATCATGTTTTTTAGCCAATTTATTCACATCCTTTGTTTATCTAATTATATCATAATTTAATTATTTTCTTCATGTCTTTATTTCATAAATAATTATTGTATTACATAATTTAGTTACACAATTTTATTGTAAAAGGTTTTAATGAAAATTTTATTAGTGAAAATAATGCTTTAATGTTATTTAAAAAAATTCTTTAATACTAATTCTTTTTAATTACATTCCCTTATTTATAGATAATTTAAGCTTCTATATATTTGTTAACAAATTCTTTCCATTTTATTAATTATATTCAAATTTATTGTTTTTAGATGACACTTAATGTAACATATTTGTAAAAAGGAGCCAAATTTATTTATATTATTATGGAGTATTTTATAATGAGAAGTAAAAAAATTTAAAATTTTTATATAAATTTATAAAACCTCAAACACCTAATATAATATTTGCTACAGTTTTAGAATTTTTAACAATATTATGTTCTGTTTTTATTCCTTATCTTTTAGGCGGAATGTTATCAAGTTTAGAAAACAGCACCGCCACTGTTAATTTACTTGTTAAAAGATTTTTTATTGTTATACTGTTATATTTTATTTGGGACTTATGTAACATATTGATTTCTATAAGATTTTCTGTTATCAATAAAACTATTGAAAATAATATAAGAACTTTTTGTTATGAAAAGCTTTTTAATTCTAATATGGTTTTATTTGAAAAAGAAAGTGAAGGGGAAATTATAAATAAGCTTTTAAAGGATACTGAAAGTTTAGAAAAAGCCTTTTTTAATTTTTTTTATCTTATAGTGTCTTTAGTTCACATTTTAGTTTTAATAGTGGCAATGTTACGAGTAAATGAAATAGCAACACTTATTGTATGTTCTTTATTTATTTTTTAATCTTACTACAAAAAATATTTTCTCATAAGCTAAAAAATAATTATTCTAAATATAAAATTTCTGAAGAAGATTTATTAAAAGACTTAAAAAATTTCATTTCTGGATTTATGAATATTAAAATATTAGGTTTAGAGGAAAAATGTATATCTATATTAAACAAAAGAAATACTAAAAATTTAATTAACTATAAAAATTAACTAAAACATCTAGTATATATTCTAATATAAGTTTTTTTGTATTATCTATTTTTAGAGCTTCCTCAGTGTTAATTGGAGGACTTATATATATATTAGATCATACGATTCATATTGGAGATATATTTACTATATATTCATATGCTATTCAATTAACATCTCAATTAAAAATCATTATAGAAATAAATATAATATTAAAAGATATAGATACTTCTTTAAATAGAATATTAAATTTTATAAGTAAATTTGAAGTTGATGATAAAGAAATTGATTTGAATTTTAAAATCAACTCTATATGTGCTAGAGATATTAACTTTAAATACAATGAAAATTATATATTTAAAAATATGAAGTTTAATGTAAATAAAAATGATATTATTGCTATAAAAGGAAGAAATGGTTCTGGGAAAACATCTCTTATGAAATTAATATGCGGATTTTATCATGTAGATAATTTATTTTTAAATGAAATTCCTCAAAATATACTAACTGAAAAACAAATTTTAAATAGAGTAGCCTATGTACCACAAAATATATATTTATTTCCAGATAGCATAATAAACAATATAAGTTGCTTTGGAAAAACTTCAAAAGAAAGTGTTTATAAAATCTGTAAAGACTTAAATATTCATGAAAAAATTATATCTTTAGAAAATGGGTATGATACAATTATAAATGATAAAAACTTAAATCTGTCCGGTGGTGAAAAACAAATTATATGTATAGCAAGGGCTTTATTAAAAGATAGTGATATTCTATTATTGGATGAAATAAATTCTGCTTTAGATTCTTCCATGGAAGAAAACATTATAAATAACATAAAAAAATATTATAAAGATAAAATTGTATTTATAATATCTCATAAAGATAAAATATTGGAACAATGTAATAAAGTAATAAATATTGATGATTTTAAAGTTAAATAAAATTCCCAGTTAAACTATATATTTTTCAATATATAATTTAACTGGGGATTTTTTCAGTAAACTTATTTTATGCCTTTTTAATCTATAATAAATCTTTTACATTCAAATTTAACTACAAACTTAATTTTATTCATATTACACTTTTACTTTCATTTCACTTGAGTTATCCATATTTTTATATTCCTTGAAGATTAAATATAACGCCATAATAAATACTGTTCCATCTACTAGTGGTGTTGCAAGCCACACCCCATAAATTCCTATTATTTTAGGAAGTATTGTTATTGTCGGTATAAAAAGTATTACTTGTCTTAATAAAACCATAATACTAGCATTTTTTCCATTACCTATTGATTGAAAAAAAGTTATTCCCATAATTATTATTCCCAACACTGGGAATACACTATACATAGTTCTAAAGCTAACTATTCCTGCCTTAACAGCTTCTACATCTGTTATAAATAATGCTAATACATTAGATGAAAAAATTTCAATAGGAATCCAAAATATTAATGCCAAAACTGTTGCTCCTATTATAAATATATTCGTAGATTTTTTTACCCTTGAAAATAATTTTGCTCCATAATTTGTACCTACTACTGGTTGTAACCCTTGACTCATCCCCCAAAGAGGAATAAAGGAAAATGCTTGTATTCTTAAAACTGCACCCATTAATATTAACTGACTTTCTCCACCATACTTTGATGCCATCCTATACATTAAAGTTTGTTGTAAAATACTCATTAGTTGCATCATCATAGCAGATAATCCTACTGAAAATATTTGAGGAAGAAGTAGTCTTTCAACTCTTATTTTATGGAATCTTACAGTTTTACTCTTCTTAATAAAATATATCATTGTTATTACAAATTGTACAAATTGAGAAGATATTGTAGCTACTGCTGCACCTTCAATTCCATATTCTCCAAAAGCTATAATTAAAATAGGATCTAAAATTATATTTAATATTGCTCCTATACCCATAAAAATCATAGCTTTATTCATAAGTCCTTCACCACGCATTATCATATTAGCGCTTTGTGCAAAATTAACAAAAATTGAACCTAGAAAAACAATTCTAATATATCTTACTGCCAATTCTAATATTTCTCCTTTTGCTCCAGTTAAAAGTAGCAACTTTCTAGCAAATATTACACCTAAAATCATAACAACAAGTGAAAGTAATAAAACTAAAGATAGTAAATTCCCCATAATTTTATCTACAGTTTCTTGGTCATTTTTTCCTATAGCCCTAGCTAAAACCGAAGCAGATCCGATACCTACTAAAGTAGCTATGGCACAGTTAATTAAAGTAAGTGGATATGCTACTGATACAGCTCCCATAGCATTTTTTCCTATTAATTGTCCAGCAAAAACTCCATCCATGAAAGAATATAAGCCTATTACGACCATACCTACTATTGCTGGAACACATAACTTAATCATTAATTTTTTAGGGTCTTCATTTATTAATTCTTCTCTATTTTTACTCATAAATTTATCCCTCCATTAATCAATTAATTATTAATAAATATTAATAAATCTAAAACACATATTATCCCCCCTTAAACTTTAATTGACTTAAATAGTAAAATAATGATATAATTACCTTATAATAATGATAATCATTATCATTATTATATTTCAATATATGCTATAAAATTTTTACTTATACACTTATATATAATTCTATTTAGAATCATTGTCAATTGATAACAAGATAGTTGTCTATTAGCGGAAATTTAATGTCTTATTATGCTATTTAAAATGGGAGGGGTATTTATGAAAGATATTATAAAAGAAATGCATGAACCTTGTTTATTTAAATGTGGTTTTCGCCCTGCCAAATCTACTTTTAATTATAATAAAGAAGGCTTATGTTATTGTGTATCACCTAATAAAGGTAATGGATATTACTGGGTATATGCTAAGGAAAATCTATTTTCTATTTCTATACAGGACTATGTTCTTTATGATGATCTTTTTTTAGAGTATAAACAACCTACCTACATAGGAATAAATTATTATGATTCTATCTCAAAAAAAGAGCTTCAACCTTATAAACAATTTAATAAAAGTTGTATACGAGGACATATTTCCAACAACGATTTATATAGAGCAATTTACCATAGAAATATTCCAGTTCATTCAGTCGGTATAGAAATAATGCCTGAATTTTACGAAAACTATTTAGATATAAAATATCCTGGTGAATTTAAGAATCCTCAATTTGCATTCAACTCTATTAATGACATAAATGACTTTTCAGAGCTTATATTTGTCTTTAGACAAATAAGGAATTTTCGTGGTACTGGCGCTGCTGCTAAGATGTATTACGAAAGCAAAGTTTTTGAAGCATTTTCTTTAATAATAGAGAAAAATAGAAGCTTTACTAAAAAAAAGATTTTAACTTCTCAGGATTCACATTTTCTTTCTTTAGTACATGATTATATTGAAGATAATTTTATATATGATATTAAGCTAGATACACTTGCTGAAATTGCTCTTATGGGAAAAACTAAGCTTAAATACATTTTTAAAGAAACATATAAATGTACGATTACTCAATATATACAAGATATGAGAATCAGCTATGCTGAATATCTTCTGGTAAATAGTAGTTTAATTATACGTGAAATTTCTAGAGCTGTTGGTTACAATCATGTTGGTTACTTTTCAGAGCTATTTAAACGTAAAACAGGTTTATTGCCAACTCAATATCGTAAACTAACTAAATGTAATATAGGCCTATAACTATAGCTTTCATTGACAAATGATTTAAAATGAATAACAAATTATGGGAGGTTATTATGGAATTTAAAACTAAAACTACATCTTGGTTGTTAACATATCCAAATCCTAATGATAAAATTCGTATTTTTTGCTTGCCTTGTGCTGGTAGTGGAGCATCTATATATGGTCAATGGCATAAATTCTTACCAAAAGATATAGGCGTATACCCTATTCAGTTACCTGGAAGAGAAAATAGAATCTGTGAAGATCCTATTCTTGATATGGATAGTTTAGTTAAATATATTACAAACTCTATATTGCCATATTTAGATAAACCTTTTTTGTTTTTTGGTCATAGTTTAGGTGCTAGAGTGGCTTTTGAAATTACTCATAACCTTAATTCTGTTTATAATAAAATACCAAACTGTTTGATTGTTTCAGGAAGTCGAGCTCCACACATCCCAGAGCCAAATCCTATTCATTTTTTACCTGATAATGAATTTTTAAATGCAATAGGAAAATTATCTGGTATTCCTAATATTATTTTTGAAAATAAAGAACTTATGAATTTATTTCTTCCTATATTAAGAGCAGACTACACAATAGATGAAACTTATGTATTTAAAGATAAATCTCCTTTGCCTTGTCCTATAATAGCTTTTGGAGGCGTATATGATACAGAAGCATCTGAAGATGAAATTCAAGACTGGTCAGCTTATACAAGTAATTTATTTTCTTATAGTATGATTGAAGGCGATCATTTCTTTTTCAAATCGCATGTTGAGGAGCTTTTAAATAAAATCTCTAAAATCATTTCAAATTATAAGGTTTCAAGTTAACCTTAAAAGTTAGATGATTAATAATTATTTTGATTTTTTAATAAAAGTTATAATAAATTTTTAAAGATAATAGTAAAAGATTTTGATACTATAAGTTTTAAGATTTCAAGTTTATTAGAATTAAATAAAAATGAAATTCATATTTGGCTAATTTATATTGACTTATATAAATCTAATACTTTATTCTTTGAAAATCTTCTTTGTAATGATGAAGTAAATAAAATGAATAGCTTTTATTTTGAAAAAGATAAAGAACGTTTTGCAATAACACATGGATTATTACGAATCTTGATAAGCAAATATTTAAACTTATCAAATAATGAAATTAAATTTGAAAAAGACCTATATGGAAAGCCAAAAGTAATTATAGATGATAGGAATATTAATTTTAATATTTCTCATTCAAATAATTTAATTGCTTTTGCATTTTCAAATTCAGCAACTATTGGAATAGATGTTGAATATAATAAGAATATTAATGATTTTAATGATATAGTTGCTAACTATTTTCATGAACTTGAAATTGAAAACTTTAATAAAGTTTCAAACTTAAAAAAACAAGATATTTTTTATAGATATTGGACCCAAAAAGAAGCTTTTCTTAAAGCTACTGGCGAAGGATTAAATAGATCGCTGAGTTCATTTTATATACAAAATAAATTTGATAATTATTATAAAGTTAATGATGAAAATTATTCAGGATATATATGGAATATCATTTCATTTAATATCCTAGACAACTATACTGCATCTATTTGCTTTAAACATGATAAATTAGGTGAATAATAATATTTAATAGATTAATACTTTGCCTATGATTCATAACATATTTTTGTAAAAATTTAAAGCTATCATTTATCTAAATTAAATTATTAGATAAATGATAGCTTTTATTATTTAACTAGTTAGTAATTATAGGAGATGCAATTAATTTAACTAGTTCTTTAACATAAGATTCATTATTTACACAAGAAAAATGATTTCCTTCAATTTCTATAACTTCTAAGTCACCAATACATATATCTTTCCATAAATCTATAATTGATTCATTATCACCTACCAATATATTAGAAAATTCCTTGGCTTTAAAAAATCTAATGTCACCTACATACACTTCTGGAATATAATTAGCTGATTTTGAACTATGACAAAATACACTAAATAACTCTTCCAACATTTCTACTGGTATTTTATTTTCAATAGAGCTACTATATATTTTAAACCTTTCTTTTTTGCTTAAAGAGTCCATTTTTCTAAACATATCTCCAACTTTATTTAATGTTTCATCTCCACCTATTAAACAAGCTGTACCCTTAGAAATTTTTTCTTTATTTTCTTTTAGCAAATAATTTATTCCTTCAGATAATCTATTTATACCTACATTATTACAGCCAACTTGGTTTAAATTTATATTTAATGCTAATTGAAACATAGCTTCAAGAATTAAATCATCTTCAATATAAAATGTTCCTGGGAAGCTATCAATTAAAGCAACATCTATTACAGATATATTATTTTCTAATAAACGTCTTGCAACTTCAACTGCTATTAATCCCCCCATACTATGGCCTATTAATTGAAACTTTTCATATCCTGTATCAATTAAAAGCTTTGAATAGTCATCTGCAAGAGCATTAATAAGATTTTTTTCATTTATTTGTCTATAAATTTTATCATCATTTACAGTAATACCTACAACGGTACCTAATCCTTGTTCTTTTAAATTTTCTAAAAGTAAACCAAATTCATTTATGCTTCCTAATCCGGCATGAAATACTACTCTTAACGGCTCTTTCTTTTCAGAATTAAATTTTGTTATTACTCCATTACTATTATTTTCTTGTTTTAAGGAAACCTTCTTATAATCATTATCATAGTTTCTTATGAATTTTGCACTTGATTTAATATTAGGTTCGTTGAGCATTTGCTTTAATAACACATCAAAGGGTATATCCTTTTTAAAAGGCTCTTTTGAAAGTTTGCTACGTAATTTTGCAGCAACTTGAGCCATAATTAAAGAATCTGCACCACAATGATAAAAATCTTCTGTTTTATCAATACATGGAATACTTAATGCTTCTGTCCATAAATCAGTTAAATAATTTTCCAGAAAATCTTTTTCTTCATTTTTAACTGTAATTATATCTTTATTTTCTATAATTTTCGGTCTCCATGTACTTAATTCTTTTTTATCAACCTTTCCATTAACAGTAAGAGCAATCTCGTCTACTATTTGTATATGAGAAGGTATCATGTAATCTGGAACTTGTTGTGATAAATAGTCTACAATTTCTTTTTCTTTAACTAACTCTTTTTCTTCCTTTACACACATTGCAAAAACATTAATTCCAAAAGGAGCCAGTCTATGTTCTCTTTGTGGCAACATTAAAATTGGATATTTACTATGTTGTTTCATAAGATTTAACCAACTATCTGCATTAAGATATGAACTCTTTACTCTAAGCTCATCACTAGGTTTTGTCATCATAAATGCTTGTGATATTAAAATCCAATTCTGTTCCTTAACTGGTTCTGAAAAAACCATCCAACCTTGTGGAGACAATAACTCTATTAGATTTTTAAAAGTTTTAGGTATATTTTTTGCATTTTCTATTACTTCTGCTCCAATAATTATGTCAAAACTATTTGGTGCAAATCCTTGATTTCTATAATTATTATCTATATCAAATATGCCAAAGGTTACACATTTATATTTTTCAAATCGACTTTTTGCACTAGGTATAAAAAACTTTGTATTATCCGTAAATAAATATTCTATTTCTTCTTCCTTAAGAGCATTTAATACTTGCTCAGTAGTTGCTCCTGTCCCTGCTCCTATTTCTAAAATTCTCAATGGTTTTTTAGGATGATTTTCAGCTATTCTTTTTATTAAAGTAGCTATACAATTATTTAAATATCTAGAAATTATATGATCAAAATATAAAGACTGTACATAATCCATTTTACCTTCTGGATAAAGTAATGAAACTGGATCTTGCTCTTTAGATAATAACTGTGGCAACTTTTCAAAACATCCACGTAAATAGTTTATAAATCCCTTAGTGCCACTTATTTTTTCCCATACTTGTTCTAAAGTATCCCACTGTTTTTCTATCTCATCTTTAGTTATATGTTTACTACATACATAATTGTTATTATCATCTGTTAATAAAACTTTATCTTCTTTTAATTTTGATAACCAACGAATTACAATCCAATGAAAATCATCACTAATTTTTTCACAATTAGTTATATCTTCAATATTTATTTTTTCTCCATTCTTTAACAGTCCAATTTTTTGAAGTGAATATAACATAGAATTTAGTACTACTTTATCAAGACAATTTACTGCATTTTTTATGCTATCACTATCTATATCTTCAATGACTGAATCAGAACTTTCATGAATTCCATCATATAGTTTATACAACTTAGAGTTAATTTCTTTTTTATCTATATTCTTACTGTTAGCAAGTTTAACAACACCTAATAAAGATTTTTCCTCATTTATTTTATCTACTAAAACATTTGCCATAGCAATAGACGGATGTTTAATTAATGCGCTTTCAATTTCTCCTAGTTCAATTCTATGTCCTTTTATTTTTACTTGATTATCTATTCTTCCTAAGAATTCAATATTACCATCAGGGTGATAACATCCTAAATCACCGGTTTTATACATTCTCACTTTATCTGATGGATGGGTAACAAACTGTTTAGATGTACTCCACTCATCATTTAAGTACCCATATGCTAGACCATCACCTAAGATATATAATTCTCCTTGACACCACACTGGACAATCATTCATTTTACAATCTAAAATGCGAAACTGTTGATTAGCTAAAGGTTTTCCATAAGGTATGCTTTTATATTCATCATTACATTCTTCATAAATATGATAAATAGACCATATTGCTGCTTCTGTAGCTCCACCTAAACTAACAACCATGCTATTAGGTAAATAGTTATTTATCATATTAGGCAATTTTAAAGGAATCCAATCACCTGAAAGTAATGTTAAACGTAGTGTAGAAATGTTAATATTTGAATTATAACTTAGATAAGATATTAAAATTTCCATCATTGCCGGAACTGTATTCCATATTGTTACTTCATGTTTTATCATTAACTCAGACCAATGAGATGGATCTGTTAACCTATCATTATCTGGATATATTAAAGTTCCACCTACTGAAAGTAGTCCAAAAATATCATAAACTGATAAATCAAAGCTTAATTTAGCAAGTCCAATCACCGTATCAGTATATTTAACATCAAACTTTGTATTAATATCATCAATTGTATTTATAGCAGCTTTATGGCTTATAATTACACCTTTAGGCTCTCCAGTAGAACCAGATGTGAAAATTACATATGCCGGAAGTTCTGGATTTCCTAATTGAGGAGTTACATTATAATCATTAGAATATATTAATTTATCAACTTCTATTACATTTAAACTTTCATCCCAAGTTCTTTTTACTGATGAAGTTGTTATAATATATTTTATATTTGCTTTTTCAATTATATTTTGTAAACGTTTATATGGCTGTTTTACATCTATTGGAACATACACTCCCCCAATAGCTAATACTCCTAACACAGAGGATACTTGGTGTACAGATTTGTCCATAATTATCGCAACTTTGTCTTGAGGTGTACAGCCCAATTCTTTTAATTTGCTACCAATATTTAAACTTCTAAAAACTAATTCACTATAACTAAGTTGCTCTTTTGAGTCAATAACTGCAATTTTTTCAGGATATTTTATAGCATTTTTAAAAATATCATAATGTAATAATTTGGTATCCATATTTAACTTTGTATCATTAACTTTCTTTAAAACTTCTTCATGCCAAGAAGGAAGTTTTAAAATTTCTTTTTCATCCCATAGCTTTTCATTTTCTGATAAAATGTTTAAAAGTTTTTTAAATGTCTTAAACATATCTTCTATCATATGTTTAGGAAATACCCCTTCTCTAACATCCCAATTTATATCTAATCCCATTTCATTATCCATTGCTTGACAATCTATAAATACTTGTGGAGTTTGACTTATTCCATGTTCACCTATTTGTCCTTTCATTTTGCTTTTTTCAATCTGTTTTGTAAGACCAATTGCACTAGTAAATACTATTGGCATTAAAGCATTTTCTCTACCTTTTCTACGAGATGTTTCTCTTAATACCTCTACGCCAGAAAATAAACGGTGATCTAAATCATCTAATAATTGATTCTGTATTGATTTTGCACATTCTTTAAAAGAATAATCATTTTCCATATTAATTTCTAGTAGATTTACTGATGTGAAATCTCCAATAATCTCGTTTACTTGTGGGTGTAATGGTTGGCGATTCAGTAATGTAAGATTCAATAAAAACTTTTTATTACTACTCCACTTTTCTATTACCTTTGCATATGCAGTCATTACTATAGTAGATGGTGTTAATCCAAAATTCTTAGTATGATTTTTGATTTTTGTCCATTTTTCATTATCAAGATGTAATGAATAACGTTTAAAATTAACTGCTTTTTTATCTTCTGCTTTTTTATTATTTAAAGGTAATTTAGGTGCTAATGGTAAACTATCTATTCTATCCATCCAATATTTTTTATCACTTAAATATTCAGGACTTTTCTTTAGATTATGTTCCTTTACCATATAATCTTTAAATGTTATTTTTAGTTCTGGCAAATAAATATTAGGATTTTCATATATTTTTTCAAATTCTGATATTAGTAAAAGAATGCTTGTCCAATCCGCAATTAGAAAATCCATAGAAAAATGTAAAATTGAATTATTCTTCATTTTAGTTATTCCTACATCAAATAATGGCCAATTTTCAGCATTATATATTCTATGTCCCATTTCTTCTCTTATAGAGTTAAGCTTTAATTTATTATATGAAACATCACCTTCAGACAAGTCCATATAGTTTATTTTAAATCTGGGAACAGTTTCTAATATTCTTTGATTACCTTTTTTATCAAATACTGCTCTCAACATATTATGTCTTAAAATAAGTTTATTCCATGCTTCTTCTGCCATTTCATGCTCTAAATCTGAATAATTTAACTCCATATAAATATGACAAGCAACACTACCATATTCAAAAAGTTCTTCTCTTCCTAACAAATATGCAGATTGTACGTCTGATAAAGGAAATGGTATAAATTGTGATTCTGAATCTATTTCTGTTTTACCCTCCCCCTCTTGATTTGCTAATATATTTATTATATTATTTTTATAAAATTTTAGTTTTTCTAAATTACTGCTAGATAATACTCCTTTAGGTGCTCTATAGCGTAAGGCTCCATCCTCTTGCCATAATGTTACACCTATATTATTTAAATATTTCAAAAGTTTTTTAGCTTCATTTTCCACTCAAATGCAACTCCTTTCAAATGCTCGATCTAAATATTTTTTAATCATTTATTATAATTTGTTGTAGATTATTTATAGATATATGTTTATAATCATCATTGTTTTTTATAGAAGGGTATCCTAATTTTTTAGTTATTTCATGCCAATACTTAGAACATAAAAGATTCTGTTGTCCATTTTTGTTTAACACTTCTTTTTTAATGTCTTTTAAAATCATATCTTTTATGAATATTAAATCTTTACCTATTGATACTGGCCACTCTTTTGTAAGTATATCTTTAAAAGAGTTTTCTGTTATTCCACCAAGTATTTCAGAACTATTATCAATTAAATTCAAAGGACACTTATCTTTAAACTTATTTGGAATTCCATTAACTTCAGGCACATATAAACAAGGTGACCAAACTATAAAACCATGAGTTTCTATTAAAGATATTCTTCCTCCTTCAAATCCAATATTTATTTCATGTAACAAAGGTAAACAGTTATCTGGATTTTCTGGATCCAATCTATTGTCGGCTTTTATTAAAATAGGAATATCTCCAATTTTTCCAGTAAGTATTTTTAATATCCCAACTTTTTCAATATTATCATTAATTTTTAAAGGTCTGGTTGATGATAATATTTTCAATAAAATATGAACTAATGGAAAAGATACTTGAGTTGTACATGATACATCTATATATAATCCTTTTTGCTCTTTTAATATTGCCTTAGAATATAAGCTAAATTTATTCACTGATGGAAGATTTACATATAAATCACCTATATGGAAACAAACATTATTTTTTCTAGCAACTTTCATGCATTTTGTTATATCATTATAATGAACAGGTTGCTCTAGAATTACATTTATTCCTTTAGATAAAAATTCTAATGTTAAATCTGTACCATTGCCACCAATGACACCAGATTTTACTACAACACAAGCTAAATCTATATCCGTTGGTAACTCTTTAATATCTGTATATAATTTAATCCCATATTCTTTTGCACAACTTATTGAACGTTCACTTCCTTTAGCTAATAATCCAACTATTTCAAAATCTTCTTTTAACAAATTTAAAGCCTCTATATAAAATTGTCCAAATCTTGAACCACAAACTATAGTTTTTAGTCTTTTTTTCAACTTCATTTTTTTATCCTTTCATTCTTCAATGGTTTAAATCATACCTTCTTCAATATTTAAAATTTCAGTTTTTATTATTATAGATTGCTCTATTAACCTATTAATAAAATTTTTTAGATTTATTACTTGTGATGGGTAGTAAGTTCCTACAATATTAGATTTATTAGAAATAATATTATCTGCAACATTAGCTGCAACTACTCCAGATAATTTATTTCCATTATATTTGCACAAAAGCTTAGATATAACTTCAATATAACAATTATCCTTATAACCATTAGCTTGAATATCCATTGATACGAATTCCTCTTTTTGTATTGATTTTAAATTATGCTTCATCAATAATTGGGCAGATTCTTTTTTTTGCTTTTCTGTTTCATATTGTTTTAATGCTTTAATGATTACATAATCATTTAGTATTGATTTATCTTCATAAACATTATAGAAATATGCATTTTTAATTTTTTGTTGCCTTACCATTTCAATAAATTCTGTATTCAACACTGGGTATACATCAAAATTTTTTTCTGAATCATAATCCTTATAATTTTGATTTCTTCTATTTTCTAGTTTTACTGAAATACCCTCTCTACAATACATCATGCCTTGTCCACTATTTTCTTCAATGCCACATACAAAATCGTATGCAGCATTGAATGACATTTCTCCCTTATGATTAAAATAAATTTCTAATTTATTTACTTTATCAAAAATACTTTCAGATATATAAGCAGGATAAATTTCAGATAATCCTGGGTATATTCCAGCTGAAATAATAAATAATAATCTCTTTTTTATAATTTCACTCTGTTTTTCTTTAAGATAATCATATAAAGCTTTATTACCTGAAACATCTAAATAATTAACATTTTTTTTAATACATGATTTTGCTACTTTAATACTTATTAAATTAGACGGTCCTGCACAATTAACTACTAAATCACATCTATTACAAAAATTATCAACTAAATCTTCATTATTAATTTCTACCTTCATATATTGGTTTTCACTAATCATATCTTTATATAAACTTTTAATTTTCTCTAAATTTCTATATCCAAGTAAAACATCATATTTATTTAATTTTAAAATAGTTTTAACAGCACCTATACCAACTACTCCTGTAGCTCCTAAAATTCCAATAATTTTCTTATCCAATCTATTATCACATCCTATATTTCACCTTCTACAAAGGTTTCAGTTAAATTTGTTTCTATTGATTTATTTTCTATAAGTTTTTCTAGATCGTATATATTAGATGCTTCAAAGAAATTTTTTAAAGATAACTTAATATTATATTTATCCTTTAATATATTTACACACTGAATTGCTTGTAATGAATCTCCTCCTAGTTTAAAAAAGTTATCTTCTACACTAATTTCATTATTATGAAGTATATCTTTCCATGAATCAGCTATTTTAATTTGAATGTCTGTAAAAGGTACAACATTAGATTTTTTATAATTTTTATTATAGTTTTCACTGAACTCTTCTAATATTTTTCTATCTACCTTTCCATTTTTTGAAAGAGGTATTTCATCTAATAAAAAGTATTTTTTAGGCAACATATAATTTGGTAATTTTTCTTTCATGAAATTAGAAAGTGCATCTGATTTAAACTTCTTAACAGTTTTAGGACCTTCTGCAATAATCATATTTTGTCCAAAAATTTTAGAAATTTTACTATACAATAAAGAAAATTCTATATTGAAAAACCCTTGTGATTTTAATATATCTATCCATTGTTTATTGGATAATAACGGAAGATTATTTTCTTTTCGTATATCTTCTATATTAGAAAACCCATCTTCTAAAAGAGCTACTGTATTTAATTGAATTTTTCTATTTTCAGTAGCTTCTACAACGAGTAATATCCCTCCAGGTGCTAGCATATCTTTTAAAAATCTTAAAGTTTTTACAATATTTTTTGAGCGATGTATAGAATTATTAGCAACTATAATATTGTATTTATGATATTCATAACCTTGATTTAAAGGAGATTTATTAACATTTAATAGTTTAAAATCTATTATTTGGGACCTTTTATGCTCATTTTTTACTTTTTCTAAAAAATAAGATGATTCATCTGTGTATATATACTCGCAGTTTTCCTTAGGCAAACACTCTTTTATTAATGATAGAATATTACCCATTCTTCCACCTATTTCTAAAACATTTATTTTGTTATTATATGAGTTTATAAAAGTTTTTAGAGCTTTACATAACAACCCCTTATAATAGTCTCCTCCTATATTATATTTTTCTAATTTATTAGGAGTTAAACATAAACTATTGTCAATAACTACTTCACGTGAATCTTTTTCACCTTTTAATATAGAAATATTAGTATTTATATCTTTGTGCATTTTCATATCTACTAAAACTATTTTTTCTTTTAAATCTGGGTATGAATTTAACTGATTAATCATCTCAGTATTTTTCTTGTAGTTTCCTATAGGATATAAATTAAAATACTTTCCTTTGCAATCTTTTTGTAGAATGCCTTCTTTAACAAAAGTTTCTAACCAATGAGTTATTAGTGTTTTAAAGCGGTTATCAAATTTATATTTTTTAATTAACTCTTCTACAGTATAATCTTCTTTAACATCACTGCTAAAAATACCTATATTGCTAAAAGTATCACACATGGCCTTAATACTAATATGATCTAGACAATTATTAAATAATACTATTTTACTTAAATTCACATCGTTTGATAGACTATTCATTTCCTCTTCTATAGACATTTTTATATACTGTAAGCATTTATCAATATGCTTTTTATCAGATTCTACATTTTCAAAACAAATTGATAACTCTTTATTTTTAGGAACTATATAACTTATTAAATTACGTTCTTCATTATTCTTTTCATCTACAATAACTACAGCATCCTTTATATCTTTGTTAAGTTTTATTGTACTTTCAATTTCACCAAGTTCAATTCTATATCCATTTAATTTTATTTGAGAATCCTCTCTACCAAGGAACTCTATATTTCCATCTGGCCAATATCTTCCTAAATCGCCGGTATAATATATCTTCTCTCCAGTTTTAGGATATAATATAAATCTTTCTGATGTTTTCTTTTCATTTTTCCAATAACCCTTAGCAACGCCAATACCACCAATATACAGCCTACCAGGAACACAGTTTGGACATTCTTCCATTAATTCATTTAATATATAATAATGTTGATTAACCATTGGTTTGCCATAAGGAATACTCTTCCAATTTGCATTTATTTTATCAATTTTATATATATTAGACCAAATCGATGCCTCAGTAGCTCCACCAAGTCCAATAACTTCAGTATTTTTAAAATGAAATTTTATTTTATCCGACAATTCAAGTGGAATCCAATCCCCACTTAATAGAACTAATCTAAGTGACTGTGGCAAATCTCTTGTTTCATTACTTAAATATTCCATAAACATTTGCATAAACATCGGTACTGTATTCCAAATTGTAATATTATATTTTTCTAATAACTCTAGCCAATGAGAAGGATCTTTAATAGAATCACTATCTGGAAATACTATTGTGGCCCCAGCAGCAAGTGTTCCAAAAATATCATACACAGATAAATCAAAATTTAAGTTAGAAAGTGCTATTATACTATCTTCTGTTCCTACTAAAAAGCGTTTATTAATATCAAGAATAGTATTTACAGCACCAATATGGTCTATCATTACACCTTTAGGAACCCCTGTAGAACCTGATGTGTAAATAACATATGCTAAATCCTTAGGATTTACAATTACATCCTGTGATATATGACTACTTTCTTTATTAGCAATATTATTTATTTCTAACAATTCAAATTTTGTTGGTAAAATTAATTTATCTTTTATACTGCCTTGAGTTAAAACAAACTTTATCTCTCCCTCATTTAGTAACATTTCAAGTCTATCTTTAGGATTATTAGGATCAATTGGCAAATATGCCGCTCCTGCTTTCATTATTCCTAAAACAGCTACAACTTGTTCCCATCCCTTTTCCATAATAACTGCTACTAAATTGTTAGGTTTTACTCCTTTGTCTATTAAAACATTACTAACATTAGTAACCTTCTTTAACAATTCTTTATAAGTCAATTTATAATTTGTTGATGATATTGCAATGTTATTAGGATATTGTAAAGCTTTCTTTTCAAATAAACTATTAAGTGTTTCATAACATATTGGTCTTTTAGTGCTATTTGCCTCTATTCTTTTTTCAATATTAGGAATAGAGATAATATTTCTAGACTTTTTCTTCCATACTTTTATATCATTTATAACTTTATCAATAGTTTTAGAATAAGCTTCAAACATGTCATCTGTTAATCCCTCTGGGAACAGTTCTTTTACTACATCCCAAGTTAATATAAGCTCTTTATTTTCTTCTATAACTTGATTATCTATCCAAACTTGAGGTGTTTGTGAAATACTATATATTCTTTTTCCTAATAAAGATCTACTAATTTCTTTAGAATTTTTATTTTCATATCCTATTGCACTTGTAAATACCACTGGCATAACCATACCTTGATTCTTACCATTAATCTTTGCAAGTTCTCTTTGCACATCAACGCCACTTACATATGAGTGATCTATATCTTGCCATAATTTTTGTTGTATATTCTTACACCTTTCAATGAATGTATCTTTTAAAGAATTGTCTATAGCTAGTAATGTTAACGATGTGAAATCTCCTACAATTTCATTTATTTTAGGATGTATTGGCATTCTATTAAATCTTGTTAAGTTGATAGTAAACTTTTGATGTCTACTCCATGCTCCTATAATCTCTACATATATTGCAAGTAACACTGCTGATGGTGTTAATCCAAACTCTGTAATATCTTTTTTAAATTTAGTCCAATTATTTTTGTCTATTATTTTCTCATAATGTGTAAATTGATGATTGTCTAATTGGTCTGGATTTTTAGCTAACGGCAGCTCTGGAGCCATTGGTAAATCTTTTATCTTATTAAACCAATACTCTTTATCTCGTTTATATAATTCACTATTTTTTATTTTTTCAGTAGCTAGTACATAATCTCTAAAAGAAAAGTCTAATTTTGATAAAGGTTTCTCTGGGTTAAAATAAACATCAGCCATTTCATTTAAAATATGAAATATGCTCCAACCATCAAAAATTATATTATCAAAACTAAAATGAAGCCTTACTTTTCCTTTATCAAAACAGGATGCTCGTACATCAAATAATGGCCATTTGTCTGTTATAAATTTTTGATGAGACATTTCTATACGGACATCTTTTAATGTCTTTTCTGCATCTATAAGGATTTTTGAATTTAAATCATAGACTTTTATCTTATAGCTTGGAACGTCTTTATATATTTGCTGATTTTCCCCATCAGGAAGTATTATTGCTCTCATCATATCATGACGTTTTATGATTTTTTCCCAAATATTATTTATCCTAGATACATCTAAGTTTTCACCTTCAAATTCAAAGTAATAATGAGTTGCAACCTTTCCTAAAGAATATGCTCCACTTCTTCCTATCCAATATGCCTTTTGTATATCTGTTAATGGAAATGGTTTATATAAATTTTTTAAATCTTGATTTACTTTTGGTAATTGAACATCTTTTTTTATAATTTCATTGTTATTTTTTAATAAGCTATCAATACAATCTACTTCATCAATAAACACAGGATTTTTAAATATCATCTCTAAAGATAAATTAACACCAAACTCCTTTTGTATTTTTGTGCTCAATTTTGTTGCCATTAATGAATCGCCACCTAAAATGAAATAATTATCATTTATATTTATTTCATTTATATTAAGAATTTCACACCAAATTTTAGATAATAACAATTCTGTTTTTGTTTTTGGTTTCATAAAATGCTTCTCTGATTTTTCATTTTTTTCAACACTAGGTAATGGCAATAATTTTCTATCTAATTTTCCATTAATATTAAGTGGTAGCTCTTTTAATAATACAAATCTAGTAGGAATCATATAATCTGGTAATATGTCCTGTAAAAAAATCTTTATATTTTCTTCTATACTATTAAAATCATCTGCATTATAATCTTCATATTTATTTTTAGATATTATATATCCAACTAAATGCTTATTTTTATATGAATCATCTATTGTAATAACTACAGCATCTTGCACATTAGGATATTTTTTTATTGCAGTTTCTATGTCCCCAAGTTCAATACGATGTCCTCTAACTTTGACTTGAAAATCTTTTCTACCTAGAAACTCAATATTCCCATCATTCCAATATCGTCCTATATCTCCTGTTAAATACCATCTATTATTATTCCACTCTACAAAACGCTCTTTTGTAAGTTTGTCATCACCTGCATATCCCCTAGCAACTCCAACTCCACCAATCCATAATTCTCCTGAAACCCAATTAGGACAATCTCTTCTTTTTCTATCTACAACTCTATAAATTTGATTAGTTAAGGGTTTTCCATAAGGAATTGACTTCCATTTAGAATCTAGTGGCAAAGTTACATTAAAATAATTTGACCAAATAGATGCCTCTGTAGCTCCACCCATAGCTACCATTTGTGCATTTTCTGATATATTATATAATCTTGAAGGTAAATCAAGTCCAATCCAATCTCCAGATAGCATAGCTACTCTTATTGATGGTATTTTTATTTTTTTGCTTTCAGCCATTAATAAGAACATATCCAATAATATTGGTACTGAATTCCATATGGTAACATTGTAATTTTGTACTATCTCTACCCAACTTGCAGCATCTCTATAGTTATCTTCTGTAATAGTAACTACTGTTCCACCAACAGATAATATGCCGAATATATCATACACTGATAAATCAAAATCTAAGGATGAAAGAGCTAACACTATATCTTCATTTGAAACATTATAACGTTTATTAATATCAATTATTGTATTTACTGCTGCGCAATGTGAAATTTCAACACCTTTAGGTTCTCCAGTAGATCCAGATGTAAAAATTATATATGCTAAATTATCTGAAGAAACTTTTTTAAATTCTGTAAATAACTTCATTTCTTTAGAATTTTCAATTTTTAAAATTTTATTAGTTGTTGGCCATTTTATATTTTCATATAACTCTTCATTAGTAATAGTGAAACTTATATTAGCTTTTTTATAAATTGCATTTCTACGTAAATATGGTTGCTTTTCACTAATAGGCACATAACATGCACCTACAGCTAATATACCTAAAACTGCTTTTATTTGATCTATTCCTCTTGGCAAAGTTACTGCAACTAAATCTTTATTACTAATTCCATTTTTCTCAAGCATTGTAGCTATTTTCAATGCATCTTTTGCTAATTCTTCATATGAAACTTTAATTCCCAATACTCCGTCTATAACTGCTATTTTATTAGGGGTTTTTTTTGCAATTTCGAAAAACGACGTATGTAAACATTTTTTATATTTGAGTGGAAGTTCATCATTTTCTACGTCATAACTCTTTAATTCTCTAATATTATAAAGAATTTCAGGAACTTCGCTCCAACTTTCTTCATTAACTATCCAATTAATTAATTCTTTAAATTTATTAAACATATCATCAATTAAACCTTCTGGGAAAAGTTTATCTACACTATCCCATGCAAGTAACAACCCATTATTAATCTCATAAACTTGAAAATCTAGCCACACTTGAGGTGTTTGAGAAATCATATATGAAAGTTTTCCTAAAACTTTTTCAAATTTTTCACTAATAAGTGGAGTCCCATAATTACATGAAAATACTACCGGTGCAAAACTTCCTTCTCCAGGATATAATCTTCCCATATCTCTTAATATGTCTATTCCTGAATATGATGAATACTCTACAGTTTTATGAAAATTTTTCTGAATGTCTTTTACCCTTTGTAAAAATGGCTTTATATTATTACAATCTATTGGTAATAATAATACATTTGTAAAATCTGCTATAACATCTTCTATTCCTTGTTCACTAGTTTCACGGTCAAATAATGGCATATTTATTAAAAATTTAGAATTTTCACTCCATTTGTCTAATATTTCTGAATATGCAGCTAACAATACCATAGCTGGTGTAACCTGATTTGCTGCTGCTTTACTCTTAAGTGATTCCCATTGAGAATTATTCAAAAAATATTTTCTTCTTTTAAATACAGGTTTTATTATATTTTCTGGTGTTTCTTCTAACGGTATTGTAGGTCCTTTAGGTAAAATATTTAAATTATTCTCCCAATAATTTTTAGCTTTTTTCTTTTCTTCTAATAGCCTTTGTTGATTCCTTTTTAAGTACTTTCCAAAACTCCAATCAATCGGTGCAGAAAGCTCTTTTACTCCGTCATAAATTAATGCTAAATCTCTAAAAATCACTTGGAGACTTTGCATATCTGCAACTAGTAAATCTATATCAAAATGTATCCTTGTTTTATTATCTGGTAATAAGCTAACTTCTAGCCCACAAACTTGTCCACTTTTAACATCTAACACTCTATGAGACAACTTTTCCCTAATATTTTTTAAAGATTTTTCTATATTTTCTAAAGATTTATCTTTAAAATTATTAATTACTATTTCTTTTGAATATGGATTTTTTAATATTTCTTGTTCTCCATTTTCTAAAAATCTTGCCCTAAGCATAGGATGATGGTATAACAATTTAATCCAGGCTTTCTGTAATTTATCTAGTATAATATCATTACAATCTATTTCAAAATAAGCATGACATCCCACTCCACCAAGTGGTTGATTTTCACGTCTTCCTACCCAATATGCATATTGTACATCATTTAATGGAAATGATTTTGTAAGCTCTAAATTATCCTCACATATATTTGATTTTTTTATATTCATTAATATTTTTAGATTCTACTTTCATTTGCTCTTTTATTAGTCCCCACCAATGATTCAGATATGGTGATGAAATAAGTTTTGAAAATGTAATATCTATTCCTTCACGACGCCATTGATTTACTAATCTCATTATTTGAAGTGAATTTAATCCTAACTCAAGTAAATTACGATTATCTTCTATATCACCTTTTATTGATAATATATTTTTAATTTTAGCTTTCATATCTTCATAGTTAAATAATATTTGTTTGTTATTTATTTTATCCAGTTTAATCACTCCCTTATAAAATAATTTATATTAAATTGATAACTATATAATATATCTTCCATCGATAATAATTACCAATTGATAATACAATAGCATTATACCTCTCTATATTTATTTTTCTTATAAATTCATTAAATTAATCTATTTTAAAATCCATTTTTTAAGCTCTTTTTTATTAATTTTTCCAACCCCTGTAAGTGGAAAATAGTCTACAAATTCCATTTGATCTGGTATTTTATTTGAAGCAACTCCCATATCTATGAAAAATTTTGTAATATCAGCCTTTTTTAAATTTATATTATCTGAAATTATAAATGCACAACTTCGTTCACCTAACACTTCATCTTCAATAGCTATTACAGCAGAATTTCTAATATTATTATGTTTACATAATATATTTTCTATCTCAGATGGCATTATTTTTTCTCCTGCTTTATTGATTTGTTCTTTAAGACGTCCTACTATTTGTATTTTATTATCAAATACTATTCTTGCCTTATCTCCAGTGCGATAAAAACCATCCTCAGTAAAATAATTATCCTTACTTTCGTCTTTTTCATAATAACTTTTTATAGTATATGGTCCTTTTACTAAAAGTTCGCCATAATCTCCATTTGATATAATATTGCTATTTTCATCAATAATTTTTATTTCATCAAATCTAGAAATAGGCTTACCTTGACTATTACATAAAACATTATAATCATCATCTAAATCTGTAAAACATATAACTCCTTCTGAAGTTCCATACACTTGCTGAAGATTACACTGCATATTCTTTACTATCTCTTTTGCAGTATTACTACTTAACATAGCTCCTCCCACTTGTAGAACTTTTAAACTTGATATATCATGCTTTTTGTCCCACTCTAAAACTTCCAGCCATAAATTTATTAAAGATGGTACTAATGATGTTATTGTTACTTTTTCATTTTCAATTATTGGAAAAACCTCTTCACAACTTCCTGATTCACACATTACAACTTTTCCACCTAATATTAATGTTCCAATAACTCCAGGCATACTTAGTGCAAATTTATGTGCTATTGGCAAAATAGCTAAATATGTGCTTTTTTCATTTACTTTAGAATTTATTGCACATTCCTTTGCATAATAAGCACAAGCACTATGTGTTATTGGAATTATTTTAGGAAGACTGGTTGTTCCACCAGATAAAATTAAAAAAGCTGTATCATTATATAATGGCTTTTCATATTTTACATTTGATTCTTTAAAATCTTTTATACATGGATTTTCATCATCTTTATCCACGTTTATTATCCAATTTATACTTTTATGTTTTTTCTTTAGGTTAATTGCCATGTTTTTATAATTGAATCCTAAATAACTGTCATTAATAACTATTGCACTAGGTTTAGTTTTTTTAATAATTTCATCAATTTCATTTTCTCTATAACTAGGCAAAACAAAAATTGGTAAAGCACCTATTTTAAACAGTGCAAACGAGACTATAACAAAATTTATGCAATTAGGAAGTTGAATCAATACTTTATCACCATTTTTTATTCCAAGTCTCAAAAATCCTCCTGAAGCCTTACTTATCTCTTTATAAAGCTCTATATAAGTTAATTTTCTACTTTTCTCTACAAGTGCAATTTTACTTTTGTACCTTTTTATAGCCAATTCTAGATGGTCATAAAGTGTTAGTTCTTCTAAAAAAATTTGTTTAATATCTTCTCTTTTTTCACATAATCCGTAATTTTTAATCATATTTTATCCTCCTGAAAAATGATATATATTTTTATAAGGATTTATTATGAAGTTATTTTCCATCCTCTTGTTTTCATTTGTAAATTCCATAATTTTAAATAAAGACCTTGTTTTTTTATAAGATATTCATGATTACCTTCTTCAACTATTTCTCCATTATCTATAACAATGATTTTATCTGCATTAACTACAGTTCTTAACTTATGAGCAATCATAATTATAGTTCTATTTTTCACCAATTCATTAATAGCCCTTTGAACATCTAATTCATTCTCTGGATCAAGGGATGATGTTGCCTCATCAAGTAAAACTAGTGGTGCATCCTTTAAAATAGCACGTGCTATTGAAATACGTTGTTTTTCTCCACCTGATAAAGTAGAACCCCCTTCTCCAACTATAGTGTTATATCCCTTTGGAAGTTTAACTATAAAATCATGACAACAAGCTTTTTTTGCTGCTTCTTCTATTTCTTGATGTGTTGCATTATTTTTTCCGTAACGAATATTATTTCCTATTGTGTCTTCAAATAAATATACATCTTGAAATACCATGGAAATTTTATTCATTAACTTTTCCGGATTTATTTCACATAAATTTTTATTTCCAAAAGTAATCATCCCATTATTAGGGTCATAAAATCTTGCTATAAGTCTAAGCATTGTACTTTTTCCACTTCCAGATGGACCAACTATAGCAGTTAATTCTCCTTCTTTTATTTCAGTGTTAATATTATTTAAAACCATATTTTTTTTATAACCAAATGTAACATTGTTAAATTTTATATTGTGTTTATTATTAGGACTACCTTCTCCTGTCATCTTAGGCTGATTTAGCAAATGAATAATACTTTCACCTGCAATCATGTCATATTTAAGCTCTGGAAGTTTTGTAATAGCCGCTGACAATGGATCAAAAATACGAGTTCCAACCAATAAAAACAGGGCAAAAATTGGTATAGTTAAACTTTTATTTAAAATTAAATAAACACCAGAAATTGAAATAAAAGATAAACCAGATTTAATAAAAGAAACTGCTACTAAGAAAAATGGGCCTACTAGTCCTTCTTGTTTAATACTCATTTTCATAAAATTATAAAAAGCTTGATTTAATTTAGAAAAATTTTTACCGGTTAAATTATAAGCTTTAATAACTTTTATTCCAGCAAGATACTCTTCAATACAATTTGATTGTTCAAGCTTTGCCATAGAATGTTTTGTTGCTAAGTTACGTTGAAAGTTTGAAATAGCTACTATTATAAGAATTGATATTGGAAATCCTAAAAACATTGATAAAGATAATCTCCAATCAACAAATGCCATTCCAACCAAAGCAATTATTGGTACAATTATGCCACCTATAAGTTGTGGTAATATATCACTTGATGCTTCTTCTATTAAAGTAATATCATTCATTATCATACTTCCTAACTCTGCTGAATCTTTACTCATTAAAAATCCAAGAGGAAGTCTTCTTAAATGCTCAGCAATTTTTATACGTCCTTGTGTTGAAGTCTCATATGCAGAACTTACAATAGCTCTATATGATTTTCTTTTACAGAGAAATATGATAAAAAAGAATATTATCATTATAGAAAAGGCTATCCAAAGTATATTAAAATTCAATTCTTGTCTTTCCTTAGCATGATACTCATATATTATGTTTATAATTATTGTTATACAAGCAAAAGGAATCATATTGATTATTTCAGTAGCTACTTCCCACAAAACAGGTTTAATCATATTCTTAGGATTTCCTGCAGTAATGGTATATAAAAATTTCATTACTCTTTTTTTACCTCCTTAATAAACCTACTATCAACTTTCCAATTTAAAGATGCATTATACGCTTCCCACATTTTCTTATATAAACCATTATTAGCTATAAGACTATCATGAGTCCCTAGCTCTGATATTTCCCCATTTTCTATAACAATTATTTTATTTGCATCTACAATTGTAGTTAATCTATGAGCTATAACTAATACAGTTTTATTTTTTATAAGTTTTTGCAAAGCTAATTGCATTTCATATTCATTTTCTGGGTCTGCAAATGCTGTTGCTTCATCTAATATTAAAATTGGTGCATTTTTTAATATAGCTCTTGCTACAGATATTCTTTGTTTTTCCCCACCTGATAAATACGTGCCTTTGTTTCCTACATAAGTGTCATATCCATTAGGAAGAGCTTTTATAAATTCATGGCATCTTGCAGCTTTTGCAGCATCAATAACCTCTTTTTTTTGTGCATTTGGACTACCAATTAAAATATTATTAAAAATTGTATCTGTTAATAAAAAATTATCTTGAAAAACAAAGGATATAATATCCATAAGTTTTTCATTTTCGATACTTTTTATATCTATATCTCCAATAGTTATGCTTCCATTATTCACATCCCAAAATCTAGGTATCAATTGAGCTATAGTAGATTTTCCTGATCCTGATGGACCTACTAAAGCAGTAATTTCTCCTTGATATGCAGTAAACTTAATTTTTTTTAAGACCTCTTGTCCATCTTTATTATATGCAAATGACACATCATTAAATTTTATATCAAATTCAGATGGTATTTTAACATCTTCTGAAATTTTAATAGGTTCTTCTTCCATAATCCTATCTATTCTATTTAATCCCTCTGATATTCTATTTACTGTTGTAGCTAATGCATTTAATTTTAAAATTGGTGAAGAAATACCCATTGATAGAATAAGAAAAAAATAAATGTTATTGATAATGCTAAATTACTTGGTTCTTTACTTATAAATAACAGTCCAACTGGAACTATAAATGTAAATAAAGACGCAATAATTGTATTAAATAAAACATAACTTTTCTCATAATTTTTTGCATATTGTATACTAAAATTACGATATGCAATCATATCATTATAAAATTCACGAAAGGAGTGAATAGTTTGTCCAAATATTTTTATAGATGGCATCCCTCTGACGTACTGTATAGCTGATGTATTAATGTTTTCTAATGCATCAAAATATTCTTTTAATCCAGCTTTTGCTTTCTCCCCACATAACATAGAGTATTGCAAAGAATATCCCACAACTATTGGTATGATAGAAGCTAATCCATACCAAAAATTTAAATATAACATAGATATAAAAATTATTATAATCATTACAACAGTACTAACTAAATCTGGAAGTTGATGTGCAATAAAAAGTTCTATTTTTTCCACATCAGATTCTATTACGCTTTTAATTTTTCCAATAGAATTTTTATTGAAATATCCCATTGGAAGTTTACCCATATGTTCTGAAAGTTTTATTCTTATTTTATATATAATGTTATAAGCAACTATGTGAGCTATCATTGCACCTACATACAATAAAATGTATCCTATAATCATTGCTATGTTGCCATAAATTGCCCAATTCATCAAACTACTTCCACTTATATTTGATATACTAGAAGCGTTTTTTAAAAGCTCTTCCATAATTTTATACACCATTAAATATGGAAATAATAGAAAAAAGGCGCTTATAATTGATACCACTCCAGATATAATAAGAAACTTCTTTTTTTCACTTGCAATTTCAAAGAGTCTTGCTAATCCTTCTTTTTTTTTAGCCTCCAATTTTTTTACTTCCTTTCTAAAACAATAAATGAGTTTATTTTACTAAAAATTCTTTTACTTTTCTGCCATTTTCCAACTTTAAACCTTTATTACAAGTTATTTCAAAAAGTTCTTTATCATGTGTAACAATAAATATAATATGATTTTCTTTGCTAAGTTTTTTTATAATATTACTTACTTTATACATATGTATATAATCCAGTCCACTTGTAGGTTCATCAAATATTAGTATTCTTTTATTAGCTAATGCTCCAACTGCTATTGCAAGTCTTTGTTTTTGACCTCCTGACAATGACATTGGATGTTTACCCTTAAATTTATCAAGATTAAATTCCTCTAATATAGATAATATTTTTTCTTTTGGTATATTTTCATTTGTTAAAGTAAATTCTTCAATTACACTTTCGGCAAAAAGCTGATGGGTTACATCTTGCATAATCATATAGTGATAATCTAGTCTTTGCTTATAATTTAATTTTTCTCCATCAATAAATACATTTCCACTTTTTTCTTTTATAAGCCCTGCCAAACATCTCATTAAAGTTGTCTTACCTGCACCATTTTCTCCAAGAATACCTATAATATCTCCTGCAGATGCAGAAAATGATATATCTTTAAAAACTTCTTTTTTTCCATAATTACATGAAAGATTTTCTATAACAAGTTCTGCCTCATGTGATTTTTTATTTTCTACAATATGGAATTTTTCTTCGATTTCAGGTATCTTTAATGTTCGTAATCCCATATTTCTACGAGTGCTATCTTCTAAATTTAAAAATTCTTCTCTTGTTAGTTGACTTTTTATCTCTCCATCATCTATAAACACAATTTTGTCAATAATATCAGCTAGATAATAAATTCTATGCTCAGTTATTAATATTGTTTTTCCTTGGTTTTTAATCTTTATAAGTAATTCTTTTAATAACTCTATTTTATTAGCATCTAAATTAGCAGATGGCTCATCTAGAACATATATATCTGGATTCATTGCATGAACAGAAGAAAATGCGAGTATTTGTTTTTCACCTCCAGACATTTTAAAAATATTTCTTTTTAAAAGTTTTTTATATTAAGTTCTTTAACTACCTTATTAATTCTATCTCGCATATATTTAGGCTCCAACCCTTGATTTTCAAGTCCAAAAGCAAGTTCACTATCAGAATCAATATTAAAGAATTGCGATTTAGGATTTTGAAATACTGATCCAATTTTCAAAGACAATTTATACATTTCTGTCTCTTTTACATTCATATTATTAACATGAACATTTCCTTTTAAATCTCCATCTATAAAATGTGGTATTAATCCATTTACAAGTTTTGTTACTGTGGTTTTACCACATCCACTTTTACCACATAATAAAACACATTCTCCATGATTAATCTTTATATCTATATTCTTTATATTATGATTTTTCTCTGTTGGATAAGCAAAGAATACATTATCAATATTTATCACATTTTTACCCCCAATATTAATATAAGTTCTCTAATTTTATAAAAATGGAAAGCTGAAAGTACTAAATTAAAATAATAGGAACTTAATTATAAAATTAATTATTTTCAGCTAACCACTATAGGGTTCCAAATTAAATTTTAAACTTATTCATTTATCAAATGAGAAAATTTAAATTAATATTTTATCAATAACTAAAAGATTATTTTAGTTAAAAGTTAAGAGTGAATAGTTAACAGCTGTGGTTATTACTAATCACTTCGTTCCTAGTAATTCTCAACGTACCTTTTTATAAATTTGCAAAGCAAATTATATTGATAGATTTTTTAAAATCATTTTCAGAAAGTGATTGCCACTTTCATACTAAATTCATAATAACTATATTTGTACTTATTTTTCTCAACTGATAACAAAAATTTTATGTATAAATTTAAATTGGAGCTTGTTTCTCTATATATTTTAAAAACATAAATTTTACTTTTAAATTTGAATTTTCACAGTAAATGCAATTATCATACAAACCACACCTACAACCAAAGAAAAATAATCTTGAAAATGAAATTTAATATTTATTACACTAGTTTTAGGTACAGGATTTTCAATTCCCCTTGTTATTGCAGCTTCACTTAATTCTTCTGCAGTATGTGTTGCAGATATTAATAATGGAACATATACACACTCAACCTTTTTTACAATACCTTTTATTCCTCTTAACTTCATTGCGTCTTTAATGTATGAATATTCTTCTTTAATAGAAGGAAAATAACGTATAGTAATAGCTAAGGGTATTAAAATTTTTTGTGGAACTTTCCACTTTCTTAAAGACAACATGATTAGCCTTACTGGGGTGGTCTTAACTATAAGTGTACCAATCATCAAACAAGGAAGTATTTTCCTTGCATAAACTGCAAGGACATTAAAAGTCATTACAAGTATAGTTGGTAACACTGGTATTACATAAAATTGAATTAATATTAATGAAAAAAAAACTGTTACTAATTTTAAAATTGATTTGAAACATCCACATAATGATATAAGCATCATAAGGAGTAAAACCACTGCTATCTCAATATATACCTGTGTAGTTGAAAAAATAATAATATTAGTTATAAATAATAATACTAGCTTAGTTCTCGGGTCTAAATTCAAATAACTTTCATTTGATACACTTTCCATTAAACAATACCTGCTTTTTGGAAATGTTTTTTCAACATTGATTTACCAATAAATCCACCTATTATTGCACAAATTATAGTTACAATTATCATACCTATAAAAGACCATCCAGAAACCATTGTTGATATCTTTTCAACATAAGATGGATCCATACCCATCTCTATTATTGATTGGATAAAACTATCATGAAATAACCACAATGGTAGTGGTGAGCCAATCATTCCAAGTGAAAATACACAATAAGCAAATAAATTACCTTTAAAACTTTTATATCCAAAAGAACTACGAATTACCTCAGCAATTAATCCTGTAACTACATAAGTTGCTAATATTACCCATGTACATTCTCCTGTAACTAAATATATAATTCCTGTTATAGTACTCATAATAAATACTGGACCAGCTTTTTCAATTTTGGCTGTTAATAACATATATATAACACCGCAAACAACTGCTAAGATTCCAGGATATAGTAACCATATAACAGGTGCTATTGCAACTAAAATCATAACTAATATAGTTATGACAAAATATATCGCTGTAAAAATACCTATAGTAACTAAATCCTTTGTTTGTAACTTATTAGTTTTTAAGTTAGACATACTACAACTCCTCCTTTTAACTTTAATTATTATTTAAATTAACTTTTTTACATACTCCCATCTCCTTATACAATTTTTTATGTATTTTTTAAATACACTATAGGGTTCCAAGTTGACTTTTAAAATTATCTATCCACAAACTTGGGTACCAAAAATAGTAAGATATGCTCCGAATCACTTAGAATTCAACAATGTATCTTGTATAAAAATATTTTAAGGTTATTGAATAAATTTAAATTTGAGCTTGTTTCCCTATATTTCTAAGACTTTGTAATGTCCTCCTTATTAATTTCAAGTATATATTTACGGCAATTGATAATCAATATCAATCAATCATTCTTGTCCTATACTGTATTAACATTGACTATTAGTGATATTTTAAAATTATATAAATGCTTACATATAAAATTTTTATTAAGCACATCCTATATATATCTATAAATTTATAATAAAATTTTATACTATTTTATGGAGGTGATAATAATTGAATAAAAAACTTAAAAATCATATTTCTTTTTTATTAATGTTTTTATGTATGTTCTACGGTATATTAATAAAGCCACAAAACATCAAAGCATATGATACTCCACTAAACACTGTGAATCTTGTGTTAGATGTATCAAACCCATCACATTACAATCAAGTCCCTGAAACTTTCCGTAAAACTTCTGATATTTCAAGTATAAAAAATAATGCTAATTTAAATCTTACTGGCCTAGATAAGTTAAATATCTCTGGTAGTCATCAATTTTCTGGACATAATTTACCTATTTTAATAAAAAACATAGATACAAAGCTTCCAATAACAGTTGTTGATTTAAGACAAGAATCTCATGGATTTATAAATAGCTTCCCTGTTAGTTGGGCAAACACTCAAAATAATGCTAATGTAGGCTTATCCAAAGATGAAGTTCTTAAAAAAGAAAAAAATGATTTAGATAGTATTAAGTTAGGTGTGCCTATAAAAGTTTATAACAATCCTAATTTCACTGTAGTCCCAACTACTGTTGAAAATGAAGAGAAACTTGTTACTTCTAACTCACTATCATATATCCGTATTCCTGTTACTGATAATAATCTGCCTACAGATGATATGGTTGATTACTTCATTAAAACGGTAAAGTCACAACCGAAAAATACATGGCTTCATTTTCACTGCAAACATGGTGTAGGTCGAACCACAACATTTATGGTTATGTATGATATGGTTAAAAACTATAAAGATGTTTCAGCTGAAGATATTATAAAAAGACAAATATTACTAGGTAATTTAAAAGACACTCCAATTAAACCTTTTTATGATAAGAATTCTCTTGCATTTTTACAGAACTTTTATAAGTACTGTAAAGAAAACGGTGATAATTTTAACATTAAATATAGCGATTGGAAAAAAACTACAACTACAAGCAATAGTTTTTTTCCTATTGCTTTTTTATCTAATTCTTCCTCTAAATCTTACTACATAAAAAATTCTAAAACTCCAACTACTTTATATGTCATTTCACAAAATGCAATGACTGCTAGTGAAAGAACAATGATATCTACTCTTCAAGGAATAGTTAATCCTAAATGTTCTTCTCAGATATATACACTTAACTCTTCCCAACCTGATTATGAAATATGGCTAAATGATTTGAAAAATAATTACGGTATTATATGTAAAAATATTTCAGACCCTTGGGAATTATTGAATATATTTAAAGATTATACTGATGGATATGTGCTTTATAATAATGCTTCTTTAAAAAATCCTTCAATAAATAATGCATGTTCTTTTGCATCATTAAATAATTGCATTGCTATTGATGAAACACTTCAAGACAAAGTAAAATCTCAAGGTATAACAAAAATTAAAGGAGATTGTAGAAATACTGATAAGAACTGGGCTTATGATAATTTATGGGATAAAGGTTTAAATCACTCAATAGTAATTCAACTTTCTCCTGAAAAAGACACTGCTTTAAGAGATTATGCTATAATGACTAAATCCTTGATATTTTATGAAGATAGTGTAAGTGACACCTCTCTTAGAGATAAAATATTTTCATCTATGGAACTAGACTCTATTTGTTTAGGTTGGGGCCCTGATGAATTTACAAATGTAAGTACAACATCAAAATATGGTGTAGGTATGGTTGCTGCAGATTGGTCTTATAACTTAACTGTATTAAGTGCATTTGATTCATTACCTGTTAATCAAAAATTATCGCAAAATACTCCCGATAAAAAAAATGCTCATTATGTAACATTTATAATATCCGATGGTGATAATCAACAATGGAACCTTGGAAGTAATTATGGTTCTTTAAAGTGGTTCGGATCTCCATATAGAGGACAATTTAATTTAGGTTGGTCTCTAAGTCCATCATTATTTTTTTTATCTCCTACTGTATTTGATTTATATTATAAAACTGCTTCTAATGGAACTAATAGTGATTATTTTATAGTTTCTCCATCAGGTAATGGATATATATATCCTAGTAAATTTAATACAAATGCTCTAACATCATATACTACTAGATTAAATGAATATATGAAAAAGACCGATGAAAAATATGTTGCAATTATAGACGATTCATCTTTTTATAATAATGAACTTTGGGATAAATTTACTATTAAATCTAATATAGATGGATTATTTTATCTTGATTATCATAGACATGACAACTATCACGGAAAGATTAATTGGTCTAATAATAAACCTATAGTATCCTGTAGGGATTTGCTTTGGAGTAACTTAGAGGATGAAGATACTTTAATTAAGAATATAAATGATAGAGTTAAATCAGGTCAAACAGACATTCATGATGCTAATAGCTATACCTTTGTTTATGTTCATGCTTGGAGTAAAGATTTAAGTAATGTTAAATATGCTGTTGATAAGCTTAAAGAAAATCCTAACGTTGAAATAGTAACTCCTAAAATATTTATGGAAATTATATCTAAGAATGTTACGCACTAATTAAAAATATTTCATTATTAGTTATATATAATAATTAAGGGTTTATTTTTTAATTTTGTAATTTTTTTGTAATTTTAACCATTAAATTCTATGTTAGAATAATTTTTATAATAATATTATTACTTACTAAATCATTAAAATAACATGATAATTTTAAAATTTATCTTACTTTTATGGGGGAAACAATATGATTTGTGATAAATTAAATTTAATGATACATAATTGCCATGGTTTAGATGAAGTTCATGGTACTTTTGGAATGAGTCTTTTTAAAAAATGCAATGCTTTAAATGTAACATTAAAAGATAAAAATGTTGATTCTGAAAAAATTAATATGGCTATTAATTTAATCAAAGGTAAAACGTCTATATTTTCAAATTTTAGAGGAAATAATCTATTAACTTTAGCTGTAAATATTTCACTTACTGATAATATGGAGGCTAGTTTAGAGGAAATTATAAATATATATAATAAATTAAAAGAACAATTTTTTTCAAACCAATATCTTGTTTTAGCAGCTCAAGTTATTTTTGATGCAAAAGATAGGGTTAATACAAATGATGCTATAATAAATACAAGAACTGTATATAATCTTATGAAAAACAATCATAGATTTTTAACTGGTCACGAGGATATAGCTTGTGCTGCTATGATTGCTACAACTTCTAAGAATTATGATGAAACTTTTAATGAAATAGAAAAATGTTATACTATTCTTAAAAAACATGGACTTTGGAGCGGAAATAACCTTCAAACATTATCTCATGTATTGTGCTTTATAAATCTTCCAGCAGAAGATAAGTGTAAAAAAGTTGTTGAGCTTAAAGAAAAACTTGAAACCTACAATGTTCCTTTAAAAAGTTATTCTTTGCCACTTTTAGGTATAGCCTCTTTTGTCACAGATGACACTGATGCTTTTGCTAAAACTGTTGTTACTACAAGTAATGAATTAAAAAAAGAAAAAGGTTTTGGGACCATTTCTATGGGAGCATTGATTAGGAATATGATTTCTGCATCTTTAGTAACTTCAATGTATATTGATACCATGGATGACGTTATTAAAGAGAATTTAATAAATACTACAAACAATGTTGCATTAACTGTTGCAATTGCAATAGAAATAGCTACAATGGCAGCTGTTTCATCTGCCGCTGCAGCATCTAGTGCTAGTAACTAGTTTAAACTATTAAATTTAATAAACCATTGAAAAATGAATTATTATTTTTCAATGGTTTTATTATTTTTACTTAAATTTTATTCCATCTTCCACTTTTTATATATACAAAAGATATAGTTACAGAAATAAATGTTGCTATTGGCGCTGCAATACCTATTCCTAGTAAACTAGTTGGTATATAAACACTTAATATATACGCTAATGGTACACGAATTAAAATTGATGCTAAAATTCCATTAATCATGGTGAACTTAGTTTTTCCACATCCATTTAAGAAACCATTTTGACAAAACCCAAAGGCAACTAGCATGAAATCAATACTAAATGTTCTCATATATTGTGCTCCTGCCAAAGTTACATCTGGATCTGCTTTAAACATATGCATAATTGACTGAGCATTTATTTGGGCCCAGGCAAAGAATACTATGGAACATAAAAAAGCAAGTAACATACTAGCATTTAAAGCTTTTTTAGCACGTTCTGGTTTATTAGCCCCAATATTTTGCGCTGTAATTGATGTTATTGCACCTGAAAATGCAATGGCTGGAAGCATTGCAAACATATCAAATTTACTGGCTATTCCCACTGCTGCTGCTGGAACTACTCCTAAAGTATTTATAATAGCTGTTATAATTAAAAAAGATACTGAAACCATTGTTTCTTGAAGCGATACTGGTATCCCTAGCTTTATAAGCTTTAATGCTTTATCCTTATGTATTTTAAAGTTTTTAAATTTAAACTGAAATATAAAATTTCTTTTGCTTAAATAAATAATAGCTAGTAGTACACTAACACCTTGAGATGCTATAGTAGCTATTGCTGCTCCTGATGGACCTAATTTAAATTTTCCAACCAAAATTAAATCAAGAACGATATTGGTAATACAAGCAATTGCAATAAAAATCATAGGGCTTTTAGAATCACCTATTCCTCTTAACATGGCACTAATACCATTATACCCAAAAATAAATATTATTCCTGCTGAGCAAATTAGAACATATTCTTTTGCTCCACTAAATGCTTCTACTGGTGTTCTTAACATTTTTAAAAATGATGGTGTTAAAAACATCATAACTATAGTAAACAAAATTGCAAAACCAACAAATAATGTTAGCATAGTACTTATTGTTTCAACTGTATCTTTTTCCTTTTCCGCACCAAAGTATTGAGCTATTAATATGGTTCCCCCCATAGTTAATCCTGATATTAAGCTCGTCAATATTTGCATAACTTGACTTCCAATTGATACTGCGGATATACTAATTGAACTTCCAAACCATCCTACTATAGCCATATCAACGGCTCCATATAAAGCTTGTATAAAGTTTGCGATTAAAAATGGTATAGCAAACATCAGTAAGGATTTATAAATGTTGCCTTCTGTTAAAATTTTATTGTTTTTTTCCATTTTACCCCTTCTCCCAATTATTTAATTATTACTAAAAAAGCCGGATAAGTCAGTTAACGATAGTTAACCATCTTATCCGGCATATATTACAAATATATCCTCCGATGACATTATTGATAATATCATATAAAAAAAATAATTGTCAATAAAAACTTTTAAATTTATATTTTTAATATATAGTGTTCTAAGTTCACTTTTAAAATTATCCATTCAAAAACTTGGATACCTAAAATAGTGAGACATGCTCCGAATCACCTAGAATTCAACACTGTATCTTGTATAAAAATATTTTAAGGTTATTGAATAAATTTAAATTGGAGCTTGTTTCCCTATACAAATCTAATTTTTAAGATTGATTGTTAAGCTTATTGTAATACTCATCTATAAGCTTATATGAAGCTTCTTTTATATCACTATTTTGTAGTTCATCTATTTTAGATTTTGCTTCTAACTTATTTTCATCTAAAGTACTATTATTATCTTTAAAGAGTTTTGCTATTTTATCTGCTGCCCTTACAGTTTCAACAACTTTCAAATAATTTTCATCTTTTATCTCTTCTGTATATTTAGATCCTTTATGCCATCTTACTGCCAATATTATAAGCTCTTTAGCTTTATCATCACAATTTAAAATTTTATCCATATTTTCTTCCAAATATTTTGCACCAACTTTATTATGTTCATCACCAGTATGCTTTTGAATATCATGAAGTAATGCTGAAATTCCAACTATATCTTTATATTTTTCATCCATTCCTAACTCATCAAAAAGTATTAATGATATTTCTTTTACTTTTTTACTATGCTCTACTAGCTCTTCAGCATCTTTTTCACCTAATGATTTATTTATTTCTCTTATTTTTTTTAATACCTCTTCTTCATTATATGTAATATTGCTACCATTTTCATTTATGGTATTAGTACTTATACTTTTAGAATGATTTTTATTTTTTACATATATAAAACTGCCGCTAATTAAACTGATTATAGATATACCACACAAAATAATTATCAATTTTTTTCTCAAGATCATACCTCCAGTATATATAAGATTTTTCTAGTTAAGAATTAAGAGTGAATAGTTAACAGTTGTGGTTATTACTACTCACTTCGTTCCTAGTAATTCTCAACGTATCTTTTTATAAATTTGCAAAGCAAATTATATGATTAAATTAAAAGAAACTAATTTCCGGTTTTATCCTCAAACCTTAACTGTTAATTTCTAATTTTTTAACTAACTATATTTATACTTACTTTTTTAACTAATAACAAAGATTTGATGGATAAATTTAAACTTATTTATTGCTTAAAACAATTTTATATTTTAACCTTGTCAGTTTAATATCAAAAGTTTAAATTTTTATTAAATATAACCACTTAAACTAAATAAGCCATTTAAAGATAGTTTTAAAAACTATCTTTAAATGGCGTTATTTTAACTATTCTTCTGCTCTTCTATTCTATCTGCAAGCTCATTTAGGTATACCCATCTTTCCATTAAATAATCAAGTTCACCTTTTAATGTCTCTTGAGCTTTTAATAGCTCTTGTAACTTCACAAAATCGCTTCCATTTTTAGCTATTTCTTTTTCTATATTTTCTATTTCTTCTTCTTTTGATGAAATATTATCATCTATTTCTTCATATTCTTTCTGTTCTTTAAAGGAGAATTTTAGTGGTTTATCTTTTTTCCTATTTTTATATTCAGTTTTTTCTTTAACCTCTTTTTTATCCCCTTCTTCTTTTAAAAATGCTTCTTCATAATCTTTATAATCACTATAGTTTCCTGTAATTTCTATAATTTCACCATTTCCTCTAAAAGAAAGTATTTTGTTAGCTACTCTATTTAAAAAATATCTATCGTGAGATACAGTTATTACTGTGCCATTAAACTCCTCTAAATATTGCTCAAGTATTGCTAAAGTGTCAATATCTAAATCATTGGTAGGCTCATCTAAAAATAATACATTAGGACTCTCCATAAGTATTTTTAGTAGATATAATCTTCTTCTTTCACCACCTGAAAGTTTATTTATAGGTGTATACTGACTAGGTCCTTCAAATAAAAATCTTTCAAGCATTTGAGATGCAGATATTTTACTTCCATCATTAGTTGTTATAAATTCCGCACTTTCTTTTATATAATCTATAGCTCTTAGATCATAATTCATATCTTCATTTTCTTGTGAAAAATATCCAAGTTTTACTGTGTCTCCAAAGGTAATTACTCCACTGTCTGGTTTTAATTTATCACTTAAAATATTTAAAAGAGTAGACTTTCCTATCCCATTATTTCCTATTATTCCAACTCTATCTTCTTTAGTGGCTATATAGTTAAAATCTTTTATTATAAGTTTATCATCAAAATTTTTACTTATATTTTCAGCTTCTATTATTTTTTTACCAAGTCTGCTACTGCCAGTACTTATATTAACTTTTTCACTACTTATATCAATTTTTCCATTTTTAATTTCTTCAAATCTATCAAGTCTTGCCTTTTGCTTAGTACTTCTTGCCTTTGCACCTCTTTTTACCCATTCAAGCTCTCTTCTATATAAATTTTGTCTTTTTCTTTCAAGACTCTCTTGCATTTCCATACGTTCTATTCTTTTCTCAACAAAAACAGAATAATTTCCATCATATGTATATAAATTACCTTTTTCTATTTCAAAAATTTTATTTGCAACCCTATCTAAAAAATATCTATCATGAGTAATCATAAGCAATGCACATTTTCTTACTTTCAATTCATTTTCAAGCCATTCAATAGCCTCATTGTCCATATGATTTGTAGGCTCATCTAATATCAAAAGATCACACTGTGCAATTAAACTACTAGCTAATGCTATTCTTTTTCTTTGTCCACCGGATAATTTTTTCACTTTTTCATTAAAGTTATTTACTCCAAGTTTCGTTAAAATTCTTTTAGCATCACTTTCAACTTGCCATCCATTTAAAGCATCCATTTTATTTTGTAATGCTGTTAATTTATTTTGAAATTTAGTATTAGTACTATCCTTCTCTAGATTATATACTGTCTCTTCATATTCTCTTAAAACTTTCATAACTTCTGAAGATCCTTTAAACACTAAATCTAAAACATTATCTTCATCATCGTAAAACACTTCTTGAGCTAAATATTCTACTCTTAACCCATTCATTTTTACTATAGTTCCATTCTCATAATTTTCTATTCCAGCAACAATTTTCAAAAGAGTTGATTTACCAGCACCATTTACTCCTATAATCCCAATTTTATCTTCACTAGAAATCGTTAATTTTATATCATTTAGTAAAATTTTATCACTATAGCTTTTAGTTATATTATCTAAAGTTATTAAATTCATTTATTACCATCCTCTTGCTTTAATTTATCTATATGACTCCAAGTTTACTTATAAGATATTTTATCTTAATACTTGGAAGTCTAAAAGAATGACGCAAGCTCGTAAGTATCTAAAGTAAGTACTTTCTTATAACATGAAAATATTTTCAAATTATTTAACAGATTTAAACTTGAGCTTGTATCCATATAATACTTAAATAAATTATATACTATATTAAATTTTTCTGCTAGTTTACCTTTAAAATATGTAAAGTTATACTTTTAACACATATTATTATTTAATCCGTGTTTTTTACCACATTTTACATATTTTTTCTATATAAAGTTACTAAATTTATATATTAATAACATTTTTTTAATATAATTTAAGTTTAGTAATTGATTTTCACTTAAAAAGCATATATACTCAATGTATAGTATTTTGTTAATAATTTGATTATTATTTTATTTCACAAGAAAATTTTATTATTATTTATTTTTTATTTTTATAGCAATTCAAATTCATAAATTCTTAGTTGTGTTTACATATTCAAAATTGTCTTAATACTTTTTATATTAAAACTGATATAACAATTAAGTTTTTGCTGAATGTTTTGCTTTGTATTTATTTTAATATTATACAAATATTGTTTTTAGTTTTTCAAAATTAAAGTCTTTTGCATAATATAATTCATATTATAGATGATATAATTATATTTATAATAATTTTAAAAGACTTTAACAAAAAAACATTGAGATTATAAAGGAGTGGACTTATGAAAAGAATTTTAGATAATATTATTGAAAAAAGTAGAGATTGGACTCAAAAAGGTGCTGTAGCAGATTACATTCCTGAGCTTGCAAAAGCTGATCCAAATGTTTTAGGAATATGCATCACTACATTAGATGGAAAAGAGTACTATTCAGGAGACTATGATACTAGTTTTACTATTCAAAGTATATCTAAGGTTATAACCTTAATGGTTGCAATATTACAAAACGGATCAGAATATGTTTTTTCTAAGGTTGGTATGGAACCTACAGAACTTGCGTTCAACTCTATAACAAATCTTGAAACCAGCCCCCAGAAAAAACCTTTAAACCCAATGATAAATGCAGGAGCTATAGCTGTTACTTCTTTATTAAACGGAGAAAGTCCTGAAGATAAAATTAAAACTATCCTTAATTTCACAAGAAAAATTTGTGAAAATGATACTATTGAGATAAATGAAGATGTTTATAGAAGCGAAAAAGCTACTGGAGATAGAAATAGAGCACTTGCTTATTACATGAAAGGTAACGGCATAATAGAAGGTGAAGTTGAAGAAATTCTTGATGTTTACTTCAAAGCATGTTCTATGGAAGTTACTTGCAGAGATTTAGCTAGAATCGGAGCTATGCTTGCTAATGACGGTGTACTTATAAACGGTGAAAGAATTATATCTAGAGATATATGCAGAATGATAAAAACTATAATGGTTACTTGCGGAATGTATGATGCATCTGGTAAATTCGCTGTACATATTGGAATCCCTTCTAAAAGTGGAGTTGGCGGTGGTATAATGGCTGCTGTTCCTAGAAGAATGGGCATTGGTTTAGTTGGACCTGCTCTAGATTCTAAAGGAAATAGTTGTGGTGGATTAAAAGTTTTAGAATACCTTTCTACTGAATTAGATTTAAGTATATTCTAATATACTCTTAAGATAAAGAAGGAAACGTTAATCTTAACGTTTCCTTTATATTTTTATTTTTTTAACTCATCATAATCCTTTGTGGCTTTAACAACTAATCTACTTAATACTAATAATGCTATTAAATTAGGAATAACCATTAATCCATTAAAAGTATCTGCTAACTGCCATACTAAATCAACTTTTAGTGTGGATCCAATAATAACTACTATCATAACTAATATTCTATATGGTGTTAATCCTTTTTTTCCAAATAAAAACTTTATGTTATTTTCTCCAAAGAAATACCATCCAATTATTGTTGAGAACGCAAAGAATAATAAACATATTGCTACAAAAACATCACCAAAACCACCTAATGTTAATTCAAATGCTCTTTGTGTTAATTGTATACCTGTTAAGTTTCCTTCATTTAATGCTCCACTTGTTATTATAACTAATGCTGTTAATGTAAGAATTACAAATGTATCTATGAATACACTTACTATAGCCACAGATCCTTGTTCACTTGGATGTTTAACATTTGCAACTGCATGAGCATGTGGAGTTGAACCCATTCCTGCTTCATTAGAAAATAATCCTCTTGAAACACCATATCTTACAGCCTGTCTTATAGTTATACCTATTGCACCACCAACTACAGCTTGTGGATTAAAAGCTCCTACAAAAATAGCTTTAAATGCTGGAAGTAACTGATTTCCATTCATAGCAATTACTATTACTCCAACAAGTATATACATACCAGCCATAAATGGAACAACTTTTTCTGTTACAGATGCTATACGTCCCATACCTCCGAAAAATACAAAACCACCTATAATTGAAACTATTATACCTACTATTAATGGAGAAACTCCAAAGGAATTGTTAAAAGCATCTGATATGGAATTTGCTTGAACTGCATTCCCCATAAATCCTAATGCTAATGTACATGATATAGCAAAAAATACAGATAAAAATCCACCAATTTTTTTATTTTTAATACCATTTTTAATATAATAAGCTGGTCCTCCTGTAACTTCGCCTTCAACTCTAGTTTTAAACAATTGAGCTAGAACAGCTTCTGCATATATTGTAGACATTCCTAAAAATGCACTGACCCACATCCAGAATATAGCACCAGGTCCACCAGCAGCAATTGCTGTAGCAGCTCCTGCAAGGTTTCCTGTTCCTACTTGTGCAGCAATTGCTGTAGCTACAGCTTGGAAAGAACTCATACCATCTTTGCCTGCTTTTTTTCCTTTTAAATTTATACCACCAAAAACCCTTTTAAAACCTTCACCAAACTTTCTAACCTGAACAAACTTTAACCTAATCGTAAAAAATATTCCTGTACCTAATAGCAACACTAATAAAACACTACTCCAAAGCACCTCATTTAAATTGGTAATAGCATTCAGTAATCCATCCATAAATAATCCTCCTATAGTATTGATTAAATTTTTGCTATTTAAATTTAAATTTGCTTACATAGAGGCACAAAATAAATTCTATTAATTTTGTATCTCTAATATAATTTTTATCACCTTCTTATTACCTTAATTTAAAATAAATATTTTAAGTAATTAATTAAACTAATTAATATTAGAGCTTTATATTTTGTAAATGCTATTAGTTACTACAAATAACTAACTTTTATTTGTTATTTTTTCTAACGTTTAATTTTATATTTTTTATAATGATAAATTGCTTCAATATATATGTACCTATTTTCTCTAGTGGTTATTACTAATCACGTTGCTCCTAGTAATTCTCAACGTATTTTTAACTTTAAGAAACTTACGCTCAGCTTCATCAATAATTTTTAATTCTTATTCCTTAACTAACTATATTTGTATGGTATTTTGAACTAATCTTATATATACTTTAAAAATATTCTTTTCAACTTACGAATATACCTTATTTCTATCATTAATACATATTTAACCATTTATTAATTAATTCAATTAATATGAAGCTATTGCATATGATATTAATTGAATTATACCTATAATAAAATATATATTATATATACCAGTATTAAATTTTATTTAATAAGTTTTTTAATACTCTATAATTATTGTTTAAAATTTACTTTCTTATTTTAATATATTTAAATTATTTTTTTAGCTTTTTTTAATAATGTAATTATTTTCTATTACCTTTAGTTAAATTTGGAACTTTTTTATAAAAAACTATTGATTTTTAATATGTATCATGCTAAAATAAATATTGTCAGTTGGCAATTTGCTAGTGTGGCGGAATGGCAGACGCATTCGACTCAAAATCGAACGGGAAACCGTACGAGTTCGACTCTCGTCACTAGCACCAAAAACATGGTTTTTTATAAACCATGTTTTTTGTTTTGTCTATAAATAATTATATAAGGTTTTAATGTAACTTTTAAACTTATTCATTTATCAAATGAGAAAACTCAAATTAATATTTTATCAATAACTAACACATTATTTTAATTAAGAGTTAATAGTGAATAGTTAACAGTTATGGTTATTACTACTCACTTTGCTCCTAGTAATTCTCAACGTATTTTTGAATCTACAAAATTAAAACTTCTAAATAAGCAATTATCCAAGACTTTTATTCCATAACAAGTGGGACAGGTTCATTTTCGGATATTTTCTTCGCTTAACTGTAGATTCCATAATTACTGTATACCCATAACAAAATAAGCAAAGAACCAGTACCTAACATGTACGCTGCTTTGCAGCTCAAATACTGGTTCTTTGCTCGATAATTTATTTTATCTCCCCTTTTTATTGAGTACTAGAGTTTTTTTCTTTAAAACTCTCTACATCAACTAAATAATCAATTCACCCAAGTTCTATCTTCATCACAAATGGGACAGGCACGATAAATTTATTTTCTTCGCTAACACTTGATGCTCTTCTAACTTTATACTTATATCTAAAAATTCAAAGTCAGTCCCGAACCTCTTTTCAAAGAAAGTGGTTGCCACTTTCATCCTAAATTCATAATTCTCTCTTTTTAATTCTTAACTAACTATATTTGTACTTATTTTTCTTAACTGATAATAAAAATTTGATGTATAAATTTAAATTCGAGATTGTATCCTTACCTATATGAGTATTATTTAATTAACTGCTTTTGTAATAATTCATAACTCCTTTTCATATTTTAGATATATATACTAATTAGACAAGGAGTTGATTTTTTATGTACAAAAGGCTTTCAGTTATAATTTGTGTAATTTTTATGTCCGTTACACTTACTGGATGCTCTAGTGACTTAAAATTTATTTTTAAAAAAGAAAAACCTAGTATAAATTTTTATACAGAAAACTTAATAAATTCTTACATAGAAAACCCTCCAACAGAGGTTTCAGTTTTTGATGTAAATATGTACAAGCAACAAACTTTAACAGAGGAACAATCTTTTGATGTTTTAAAATTCATGAATTCTTTAAAAAAGGATTATGCTTTAGAAAAAGATTCAGTAGATCTAAGTGATGAAAAAATAACCTATAAAGTTTTTATAACTTTTGATAATTGTAAATATGTTATAAATGTTTATAATGAAAAATATATATCTATTTATCCATGGGATGGAAATCATTCAAAAGATTATATGGATATATCTCAAGTACCTATAGCTTATAACGTATATGGCCTTTGTAAATACTTTACTGATAATTCATTAAACAAAGATGAAGAAGATATAACAGATAAAAGAGAGAATATTGAAAAAGAACAACCTATAAAAGAACCTAATGAATCTAAAGAAGAAAAAGAGGGCAATTAGAAATGCCCTCTTTTTTTAATCAACTTTTATTTTATCCAGTATATTATGCTATTTGGTTTATATTTTTTATTTGTTTTCCAATTCTTTTTTTATATCAATTACTCTTTTATTTAAAATTGGATGAACTTTATACGGCACTATATCGCACAGTGGGTCTAATACAAATAATCTTTCCTCCATTCTTGGATGTGGAAGTATTATATCTTTTTCATAACTAATTAAATCTTCATAGAAGATTACATCTAAATCTAATGTTCTTGGTCCCCATCTTATTATTCTTTCTCTTTTTAACTCTTTCTCTACTTCAAGTAGATATTCCATAAGTCTTTTAGGACTAAGCATTGTCTTTATTTTTATAGCTGTATTTAAAAACATATCTTGATCTTCATAACCAAAAGGCTCTGTCTCATAAAAATCAGCAATTTCCTCTATTTTAGTATGTTTAGAATTGTTTATTATTTCAAAGGCATTCATAATATTCTGTTTTTTGTCACCTATATTAGCACCAACAGCAATTATTGCTTCATGCCATGAACGCTCCATTTTTATTGCAACATAATCTAAGTGTTTTTTTACTGGTGCCCAAGGTTTTTTTAATTCTAAACTTATTTTATTAATAATATTATATTTAAACATTATAGAATTAATCAACTCTTCACATGCTGTTTCAATTAAATCATAACTAGTTTTAGTGAATTCTTTTTCTATTTCATCACAAAGTATTCCATAATGAACGGTATCTTCTAAACTATCTTCACTACTTGCCCTACTTAAGTCAAGTTCTACTTCCATTGTTAATACAAATTTTTGCCCTAAATTTTTCTCTTCTTGAAAATATCCATGATTTGCAAAAATTTCTAAATCTTTTATAAATATTTTATCCATTCCAACACTCCCTAAACATCATCCTCAGTTTTTTTGCCAATACTAAATACTTATTATATAGAAAAACTACTACTTCAATCTTTTAATTTTAATTCTAGCTTATACCTCTATAGGGTTCCAAATTAAATCTTAAACTTATTCATTTATCAAATGAAAAAACTCAAATTAATATTTTACCAATACCTAACAGATTGTTTTAGTTAAGAGTTAAGAGTGAATAGTTAACAGTTCTGGTTATTACTATTAACTATATTTCTAGTAATATTAAACGTACTTTTTAATTTAGTTTTGCCAAACAATCTAATCAAGCAATACATCTAAGCATTAGTTCCATTACAAATGGGACAGGTTTATTTATGGATGTTTTCTTCGTATAAATTATAGATTCCACAAATACCATATTCCCATAATAAAATAATGAAAGAACCAGTACCCGATAGATCGGCTGCCTTTGCAGCTTTGTTCAAAAGAAACTGATCTCCAGTTTCATCATAAACTATTAGCTATTAACTAACTATAGTTTTACCTGTTTTCTTTAATTGATAGCAAAAGCTTAATAAACAAATTTAAGTTTTGACTTGTTTCTCTATAAAAGTTTTATTTACTCTTTAAAATAATATCCGTCATAGTTGCAATTCTTTTATTTTCTTTAACATCATGAATTCTTACAAACTCACATCCTGCCATTATTCCTATAACAGTTGTTGATAAAGTTCCTTCTAATCTATCTTTTGGATTTTCTATATTAAGAGCTTTTCCTATAAAAGATTTTCTTGAAGTTCCAAGAAGAAGTGGATACCCCATTTTTTTAAACTCTTTAAGATTTTTCATTACAATAAGATTATCTTCATAAGTTTTTGCAAAGCCTACGCCAGGATCAAGTATTATGTTTTCTTTTTTAACTCCAGCATTTAAAGCTATATTTACGCTTTCTTCTAAATCTACAATCATATCTGAAATTATATTTTTATATTCCTTATTATCTCTGTTATGCATTAGACAACATGGCACATTATACTTTGCTGCAACTTTAGCAATTTCTGGATCCTTTTTAAATCCCCATACATCATTTATTAAAGATGCACCATTTTCAATTGCTTGCTTAGCAACTTCTGCTTTATATGTGTCTATAGATATTGGTATATCTGTTTCTTTTCTTATAGCCTTTATTACAGGAATTACTCTTTCAAGTTCATCCTCCAATCCCACTGATTTATGGCCTGGTCTTGTAGATTCCCCACCAATATCAATTATATCTACACCATTTTCTATCATTTCCATTGCTCTTTTAACTGCATTATCTACTGTATTAAAATTTCCACCGTCTGAAAAAGAATCTGGAGTAACATTAAGTATACCCATAATTATAGTTTTTTCATCTAAATTAAATTCTCTATTACCAATCTTTATTATTCTAGTCAAAACAATCACTCCTATAATAAGCTAATAACATATGGTGAATAGTTTTAAAAAACTATTCACCACTTACCTAAACTTAATATTTTATTTCTAAATTTTTCTTTTCATCACTCCAATGGCATTTGGATTTAACATTACACCCAAAGCACATTCTAGACAACTTATCACTTTTATAAAGAATATGACCTAAAACACTTTTTTCACTTTCTTTTATCCTGTGAGAAGATATGGCTTTTATAATATCTTCACACTCTTCTTTAGAATATAAACTTTCTTTTAATATTCTTGTTGCTAAAATAACACTTCCTTTATCATGAGGAATATCTTTTTCATATTCCATAACTCTTCCCAAATCATGCAGTAAGGCCGCTCCATAAATCAATTCTTTAGATATATTTAAGTTTTGCTCTAAAGAAATTATATAACCTATCCTTGCCACATCCATGGAATGCTCTATTCCATGAATGCAGAAGACTCTATTCTCTTCTAAATTATTAAGCTTTCTTAAAGATTCTCTAAAATAGGTATTTCTAAGTATAGAATTTATTTTATCATTCATTTACGCACCCTTTTTCTAAAGTTTTAGTAATGATAAAACTTGATTTTGAAGTGCTATATTATCTTTAAATTCACCTTTAGACACCATAGTTGTTGTTTGAGTTCCAGGTTTTTTCACACCTCTCATAGTCATACACATGTGTTCTGCCTCTATAATAACCATAACTGCTTTTGTATTTAAATTTTTCATCATTGCTTCTGCAACTTGAGACGTTAGCCTCTCTTGAAGTTGAGGTCTTTTTGCAAAAACTTCTACTGTTCTTGCAAGCTTACTAAGTCCTGCAACTTTACCATTAGGTATGTAAGCTATATGCACTTTGCCATAAAAAGGTACAAAATGATGTTCACACATTGAATAAAAAGTTATATCTTTCTCTATAACTATATCATCATTTTCTACTGTAAATGTTTTTTCTAAATGGCATTTAGGGTCTTCTTCAAGTCCTGAAAAAATCTCTGCATACATTCTTGCAATTCTGTCTGGTGTGCCTATAAGACCTTCTCTAGTAGGATCCTCGCCTATGGCTTCTATAATCATAGTAACAGCTTTTCTAATCTTTAATTCATCTATCATCTTAAACACTTCCATTCCCTATAGTTGTAAATTTTTACGTATTACTTTAATGTTGATACGTAATATGATCTTATTTTATCTACCATATGATTTTCATTAATTTTAATGTCGTCTAAAGAATTTATTTTCATAATTCCCATTAAGCTATTAGTTATAAAGGCACCATCACAATTTAACAATTCATCTTTTGTAAAACGACCTTTTACAATCTTATATCCTATATTTTCTATGTTATCCACCAAAAATCCTCTTATTATTCCAGGCAAAATACCACATTCTATAGAAGGAGTATAAATTATGTCGTTTTTTATAAAAAATATATTAGAAACAGCACCTTCTGCAATATAATTTTCAGTATTTAAAAATATAACCTCATCAAACCCTTTATTCTTAGCTTTTTCTTTTTCTATAATATTTTCTAAATAATTTAAAGATTTTATATAAGTTAAATCCGAATTCTCATTTCTTTTTACATTACTTATAGTTATATTAAAACCTTTTGAATAATCACTTTCTTTATAGGCTATCTCTCTTGAATTATATATAACATTTTCTCTAGAAACCATTATTTTTAAAGCTTTATCTTTAATCTTCAAAGTCTCTATTTTCTCCATAACTTCATTTACTGTAATGGTTTTATCTATTTTTAATATCTTTAAAGAATCATTAAGTCTTTTTATATGTTCTTTTAATAATATAGGCTTCTCTTTAATAAGAATTGTCTCAAAACATCCCCTACCGAAAGAATATCCGTCATCTAATGTTATATTTTTCAAATTATTTCACCACTTTCTATATATAGGGAAATAAGCTCCTATTTAGTTTACTCATCAATCTTTGTTATCAATTTTAAAAGATAAGTGTACCTATAGTTAGTCAATAATTTAGGATTAAACTGTAATTGAATTTCTTTTAACATAATAATATAATTCACTTTTTAAATAAATTTAACTTAATGCCTTCATCAATGCTTTAGCTTTATCTAAAGTTTCATCATACTCCATAACTTCTTCTGATTCATAGGTTATCCCTCCACCTACACCAAAATAAGCTTTGTTATCCTTTAAAAGAATACTTCTTATTACAATATTTAAATCAACATTTCCATCAAATCCTATATATCCAATAGCACCTGTATAAATATTTCTATTCACTTTTTCTATTTCATCTATAATTTCCATGGAGCGTATCTTAGGCGCACCAGTTATAGACCCACCAGGAAATGCAGCTTTAATTAAATCTATTGATGAATATTGGTCCTTTATTTTACCAACAACTGTTGAAACTAGATGAAATACAGTACTATATTCCTCTAACTTAAATAATTCTGTAACTTTAACAGAACCAGCCTCACAAACCTTACTCAAATCATTTCTTTCTAAATCAACAATCATTAAAAGTTCTGACTTATCCTTTTCACTGTTTATAAGTTCATTTTTAAATTTCAAGTCTTCCTCTATATTTTCACCTCTAGGTCTTGTCCCTTTTATAGGTCTAGTCTCAACTATATTATTATAAACTTTTAAAAATCTTTCAGGTGAAGATGATACTATGTCAAACCCATCTAAATTCATATATGCTGCAAAAGGAGCCGGATTTATAGTTCTAAGAGTTTTATATATATCAAATGGTTTTTTTAATGTTTCCTTTTCATATCTTTGAGTTAAATTAGTTATATAAATATCACCACTTTCTATATAATTTCTTACCTTAGATACAGCATTTATATACTCATCTCTTTCAAAATTAGATTTAAATTCACTTATTTTATATTTTAAGTCTGAATAATCTTCGGGTTCCAGTTTATAACCACTTTTTATTAAGTTTTCAATGTCTACTATACTACAATCACTATCTTTTAACTTTCCTAATGCTGTTACATGGCAACTTTTAGTAATATTATCATAAATAATAATGTTATCATAAAAATTAAAATAACAATTTGGTATACTTACATCTTCTATAGATTTATTTGGTAAATCCTCTATATCTTTACCAAGGTCATAAGAAAAATATCCTATACCACCAGCTACAAATGGTAAACCAGTACTATTTTTAAATTTATTAGCTTTAAATATTTTATCTAAATAAAGAAAGCAATCTTCTTTAATATCTTCTCCATTCACAGTACAAAGACCATTTTTATATCTAAAGGTTTTATAAGGATTCACACCTATAAAACAATATCTTCCCATAGTAGAAAAGTCCCTTTGACTTTCTAAAAATATAACTTCTTTAAAATCCTTAAATACATTAAAAATTTCAAAAGAATTTAAATCAGTAGTAATTTTTTTAAATTTAAAATCCATATTATATCCCCCTTAAAATTATGTCAAATATAGGGTTTCAAAAGTACAACTATAGTAAATTAAGAGCTTATAACCCTTAGTATAAGGTTAATCTTAAAACCCTACAATCCAGTACAAAGTTTAGTCATATAAAAAATAAGCATTTTAAAATTTGTTACAAATAAGAAAGAATGTTGAGCTATTATTTATTTCATTATGCCTTAAATTATATATAAACAAATCTTTATCTATTTTGCATATTCCATTCTCTCGTATTATTTATAAAATTCTTTAAAATTTCATGCCCAAACTCTGTAAGTTCAGCTTCTGGATGAAATTGAACCCCTTCTATTGGATATTTATTATGTCTTACTCCCATAATAACACCATCTTCCGTTTGTGCTGTAATTTTCAAGCACTCAGGCAAAGATTCTTTTTCTATTATTAAGGAATGGTATCTAGTAACATTAAAAGGACTTTTTATATTTTTAAAAACCCCTTCCATGTCATGGTTTATTAAATTTATTTTGCCATGTACTGGAGCTTTCCCCTTTACTATATCCCCGCCAAAGGCATAACCTATAGATTGATGTCCTAAGCATACACCAAAAATAGGAATTTTACCTTTAAACCTATCAATAACATCTAATACAACCCCACTATCCTTAGGTGCTTTAGGTCCTGGAGAAATAATTATACCTTCTGGATTTATTTCTTCTATTTTTTCTAAAGTTATTTTGTCATTTCTAAAAACCATAGTTTCTTCTTCTATTTCTTCTAAATATCTAACTAGGTTATAAACAAAAGAATCATAATTGTCTATCATTAAAAACATATTACCCCACCTTTAAAGAAAATTTTATTCTACTTCCATAAATCTATACTCTTGTCCTGTTGGGTTTTCTTTTTCCTTTGGTACCCTTTCCAAAACTTGCCTCCCTCTATTGACACAAATAATTTTACATTGTTGAATGTATTTTATTTAAGTTTATAATAATATTAATACATAGTTTATTAGTTGTTAAATGTATTATAGCAAAAATATGTGTTATTTTTCCTTAATTTTAAAAGAAAAAATATTTTGACAACATTTTTTTTGCTATTTCTTAATTTTTTTGATTTACATTTTCATTATACTGAAAATTTCTAAAGAAAAATGAAATTTGTGTAAAAGAAAGGGGAATTTATTATGAAAATTGACTTACATACTCATAGCACTGCTTCTGATGGAAGATGCACTCCTTCTCAGTTAGTAGATAAGGCTATAAATAATAATGTGGATTTTTTAGCAATAACTGACCACGATACAACAACTGGCATAGATGAGGCCTTAAAATATAGTGCTGATAAAAACATAAAGTTAATTCCAGGTATTGAGCTTTCAACTGTTCATAACAACGAGAGTGTACATATTCTTGGTTATTTTAAAGATGAATCTTATAAAACAGATACTTTACAAAGCTTTTTACAGGAATTAAAAGAGTCTAGAATTAATAGAGCAAAAAAAATAATTGAAAACCTAAAAAAATATTTTAATATAGAAATATTTTATGAAGATGTAAAAGATAACTATATAATAGCGAGACCACATATAGCTAAAGCTATAATAAAAAGAGGGTATAATTATACTTTTAATGAAATTTTTGAAAAATTTATAAGCAAGGATAGTCCTGCTTATGTTGAAAATAAAAATATTCCTTTATCTGATGGAATTAAAATATTAAAAAAACATAATGCAATTGTATCTCTTGCACATCCTTGTCTTATAAAAAAATCTAATGTAGAAGACTTAATTAAAAATTATGAATTTGATTGTATAGAAGCTTATTATTCTATTCATACTGAATATGATACAGCTAAGTATATAAACCTTGGAAGAAAGTTTAATAAACTATTAACCTGCGGTTCTGACTTTCACGGAATAGAAAATGATTCTAAACATAGTGACCTTGGTTCTATAATAATGAACTCAACTAAAGCCAGAGAATTTTTAGATGCTTTATATAAATAAAAAATAGGTAGTATGATTTTTGATATAATCCTTCCAAAATAGAGTTGTTTATTTGCCTTTTCTACTTTAGAGGGATATTATCAATTTTATACTACCTATTTTTATTGTTACCTATAAAGAAATTTTTGTAAACTTTCTTTATCCTCCGATATTTTTTTTAAATCCACTTCATATTTTTCAATTAATTCATCTTTATTATATTTGTACACTTTATTATCTAAATTTTCAATTTTAAAATTAATAGTATCAACATTTTTTATTAGTGCAAATAATACTACTGCATTTTTTTCTAATGTTTCTTCTTTTAAATCATCCTTCAAATTATAGTTTACAGTTATCTCATAGGGCTTTTCATCTGTTTTAAGTTCAACCCCATTACCAGATTCATTTAAGGGTAATTCTGATAATATATTTCCAACTGCACTAATATCACCAACATAAGAGTCTTTATACTCTAATAACTTATTCAAACTAAGTTCCACTTCATCTTTATTTTTAAGCTCGCACCCAACTAACATTAATAATAACATTAACATTACAGGTATTAATAATCTTAATATTTTTTTCAAATTTTCCCCTCATTCCAATGCTTTTTTCTAAAATAATGTTAATTGCTCTACTAAATCTTTTTTTAGTGATGATATAGATATCCCTATAAGCCTTATATCCTCTGTAAGCTCTATACTATCTAATATTTTTTCCCCTTCATTGTATATTTCTTCTTCCTCAAATACATATTTATTTAAAGTCTTGCTTTTTGTGTGATTTTCAAAAGAAGCTGTTTTTATTTTTACTGTTATGGTTTTCCCGCTAAAGTTTGCCTTTTTAAGTTGAGTTGCTATATCTCTTGAAAAATCTAAAAGATATCTTTTTAGTTGAGTTTTATCTTTTATATCTTTTTTTAAAGTAGTTTCACGACCTACGGATTTTCTTTCTCTAATCGCCGAAACACTTCTATTATCAATTCCTCTGATTCTATTATATATATCTACACCTTGTCTTCCAAAATACTCTTGCATAAACTCTATAGGTAAATCATATAAATCCCTTATAGTAAAAATAGCTATATTATTAAGTTTTTCTACAGATTTTTTACCTAATCCATGAACTTTTTTTATTGGAAGATCCATCAGTATATCTGGAATCATTTCTTTTTTTATTTCTTTTAATCCGTTAGGTTTATTCCAATCTGAGGCAAGCTTAGCTAAAAATTTATTATATGATATTCCAATAGATATATTAAGCCCTAATTCCATCTTAATCATACTTTTAATTTTCAGCGCTACAACTACTGGATTTTCTCTTAAATCAGTTATATCCATATATGCTTCATCTATACTTACAGGCTCTATTTTATCTGTAATTTCATATAAGAGTTCAAAAACCATATTAGATACTTCTTTATATCTTTGGTGCCTTGTAGGTAAAAATATACCTTTAGGGCATAATGCTTTTGCTTTATATATAGGCATTGCAGAACTTACTCCAAATTTTCTAGCTTCATAAGAACATGTAGCTACAACCCCTCTTTCTGACACTCCGCCTACGATAACTGGTTTATTTTTCAAGCTTGGATTATCCATAACTTCAACTGAAGAAAAGAAAGCATCCATATCTACATGAATAATTACTGACTCCAATAACTTCACTCCTACTAATAATCACTAAACAAATTTATTTAGTGACTAAAATTGCTCTTATTTTCTATATCATATATCATTTAGAGTTTTCATTCAACATTTTAAGTATTTCTTTATCCCTTATTATTCTTGGTATTTTTAATTGATTTTTTGATACTCCTTTTTCAATCATATAACTCTTGATTTTTGAAAAAGTATTTTCTCTTAATAGTATAACTTTAATTTCTCCTAATTTTTTATTTTTTCTAAATCTTCCATAGGCAAAATTGGTTTTGCCTAGTTCTTTATCTAAAGTTTCAGCTATAATTTTACTTTCTTTAGAGTCTCTAATTTCCATATAAAAAATATATCTTCCTGGAGTAACATTATTATCTTCCATAGTTGAATAATCCACTATATCTAATTTTAATTTTTGTGAAGTTCTTCTTAATGCCTCTGTCACATGTGCTTCTGTTGTTTTTTCTGAAGCCATATTTAAAAGTTGATTTTTTCTATATAAAAATTTTATTTCAGGGCTATTGTTATAATATCCTATAACTTTGACAACATCTCCAATTCTATATCTATAAAGACCTGAAAAATTAGTAACTACAATCTCATACACTTTTCCTATTTCAAGTTCATTTATAGTCTTAGTTATAATATTATTTTCACTACACTCTATAGGTATAAACTCATAAAAAGCGGTATCTGAAAGAACTACATAACTTATTTTACCAACATTGGGATTCATCCCAATAACAGCCTCTGATGCAGCATATGCATTAGAATATATAATTAAGTTACCACTATAATAATTAACCTTATCATCATATACTGAAAAGCTTCCACCAGTAACAGTTGCTATATAAACAATAGATTTCCAAATCCTTTTCGCTATGCCTTTAAAACCTCTTTTAAATTCACCTTCAATTTCACTTGCTCTTTTTTTTAGTGGATAATTTTTCTCTAAAAGTACTTTTCTAAATTCTGGTTCTATTTTTAAATTTTCATTTAAAGTTCCATGATAAATATCATAAACTAAATTTTCCCAATGTTTTTCCATAGTTCTAAAAAAATCTAATATACTAGATATAAAAATTCCACTTATATAACTTAAATTTTCATCTCTTAATGCAAAAAGAATATGAAGATATAGTGCACTTTCTTTATCATTCATACTCATAACTTCTATAGGTGAAGTCCATATAAAAGGTATTATAGACTTTATAGATTTCATTCCACCTGATGTAGCCGAACTTATAGGTATCCCTGATATAGTATATCTAGTATTTACTATATCCGTAAGCATAATTCCTTTTCCATAGTTCCATTGTTCCTTTAAATTTTCATATAATATTCTTTCTGTTAAAATACCCATGTATTTTGCCCCAACTTTAATTCCTTTTCTAGTTGTTGGAATTAACTTTTGTTTACCTGTAGTTCCTGAAGTTAATGCAAAATACTTTATATTATCACAAACTAAAATGTTTTTTTCCCCTCTACACATTTTCATAATGTACTTTTCATAGTCATCATATGTTGATATAGGTACTTTTTCCTTATATTCTTTTAAATTTTTAATACTTATAAAATCATGTTTCTTGCCAAAATCGCTTTTGCTACTTCTTCTTATTATACATTTTAAAGTACTCATACTTTTCTCATAAGAATTTATTGTATTTTTCTCAAAATGTCTCTTAACACTACCTCCTAAAGTTATCATTGTTAAGTACATAGATTTTGTTATAAAACTCACAACAAACACTTCCTCAACTTGCTTAGCTTATATATAGGGTTTAAGACTGAACATTAACTTATTAAAATTAAAGTTCAAATCTCAATACAACATATTTTATAATGTTTAACATTTTTTGTATTTGTTACATAGTTTTATATTATGAAATTAAAGGTAATTTGTGTTAATTCCTATGGTATAAATAAATAAATAAATAAATAAAGAGTGTCCCTTTTAATGATTAAAATCATTTGAGACACTCTTTTTTAAATTTTATTACTCTATAGGGATTTTAATCTAGAGTTATAAATTATATTTTTATCCTATATTATGCTTCTATTAAGAATGCTTCATATGCTCTGAATGCTTCGTATATATCAGCTTTACTTGCTATTTCATATGGAGCATGCATATTGTGTAGTGCAACACCTGAATCTATAACTTCCATTCCATATTCAGCTAAGATGTAAGCGATTGTTCCACCGCCACCTTGGTCAACTTTTCCAAGTTCTGATGTTTGCCAAGAAACATTGTGTTTTTCCATTATAGCTCTTAATTGTGCTATAAATTCTGGGTTAGCATCATTACATCCACCTTTTCCTCTAGCACCTGTATATTTATTGAAAACAATACCTTTTCCGAAAAATGCATTGTTTTGTTTTTCACTTACTGATGCATAGTTTGGATCGAATGCAGCACTAACATCTGAAGATAACATTTTTGAATTAGCTAATGCTCTTCTTACTTTAAGATCACTATAATCACCCATTAAGTTTATAACTTCAGCAACAGTGTTTTCAAAGAATCTTGATTGCATTCCTGTAGCACCTTGGCTTCCAACTTCTTCTTTATCAACTAATAATGTTATACAAGTTTTCTTAGTTTCTTTTATTTTCATCATTGCTTCGAATGAAGTATAAGAACATACTCTATCATCATGTCCATAAGCCATAACCATTGAGCTATCTAATCCATAACTTCTTGCTCTTCCAGCTGGAACTACTTCTAATTCTGCTGAAACAAAATCTTCTTCATCTATTCCATATTTTTCATTTAATAATCTTAATACATTTAATTTAACTCTATCTTTAGCTTCTTTATCTTCAACTGGAATACTTCCTATACAAACATTTAAAGCTTCACCTTCAACACCTTTAGCTAAAGTTTTAGCCATTTGATCTCCTGCTAAGTGAATTAATAAATCAGATATTCCAACTACTGGTTCCTTCTCATCTTCTCCGATTACTACATCAACAACTGAACCATCTTTTTTACAAACTACACCATGTATTGCTAATGGTAATGTTGTCCATTGATATTTTTTAATTCCACCATAGTAATGAGTTTTTAAAAGTGCTAAATCTGAATCTTCATATAGTGGATTTTGTTTTAAATCTAATCTTGGAGAGTCTATATGAGCTCCTAAAATATTGAATCCTTTTTCTACTGATTCAGAACCTATTAAAAATAAAGCTAAAGTTTTTCCCATACAATTAGCATATACTTTGTCACCAGCTTTTAAGTTAGTTCCATTTGCAATGTATGTATTTATATCTTTATATCCTTGAGCTTCTGCTAATTCTATAAATTCTTTAACACATTCTCTTTCTGTTTTACATTTAGACATAAAGTCTATATACTCATCTGATAGTGAAAATACTTTTTCTAAGTCCTCTTTTGTGTATTTGTCCCAAGCTAATTCATATTTTTTTGTTAAATCTGCCATTGCCTGCTCCCCCTTTTATAATAAATATTAAGAAAAGTTTAAATAATTTTAACTTTCTCTTAATTTCAATTTATATTTTACTAGACTTTTCTAAAAATTTCAAACATTTTTCAATTATAAATTTATAATTTGTTCAAATTTTTTTAACATTTTCTTTACTTTTCTATATTATTCAGCTCATTAATCCTTTTTTCTATGGTGTCTACAGCTGTTATCTTTTGAGTTACTGTATATCTAAAATTTACTGCTGCAGCCTCTATTATAACCGCCAAGTTTCTTCCCGGTCTTATTGGCAATGTTACCTTAGGAATCTTCACATTCAAGATTTCTATTTCTTCTTTATCAATTCCTAATCTTTCATAATATTTATCTGCATCCCAATTTTCTATATTTATAACCATTTTTACAATTTTTTTAGGAATTATTGCACTTAGTCCATATACTGCGGATATATCTATAATACCCATGCCTCTTACCTCTAGCATACCTTTTGTAACATATGGACATGTACCATGTAGTGCACCATCAACCTGTTTTATGTCTACAGCATCATCTGCCACCAACCTATGTCCTCTTTTTATTAATTCAAGTGCGGTTTCACTTTTTCCTATTCCACTTTCTCCAGTAATTAAAATACCGATACCATAAACATCAACTAGTACTCCATGAAGTCTAGTCTCTGGGGCTAATTTTAATTCTAAATAATTAGTTATTTTTCCTATAAATTTGGTAGCATTCATGCTTGTTCTAAGCATCCAAATATTATTTTTCTTTGCAGCTTCTATAAGTTCACTATCTATATTTAAAGATCTAGTGATTATTATACATGGGACATCTAAAGAAAAAAAACTCTCTATTCTTTTTTTTCTTACTTCCTCTGGTAATGATTTAAAATATCCATATTCTGTTTTCCCCAAAATCTGCAATCTATTATTATCAAAATCTTCATAGTATCCTGCTAGTTGAAGTCCAGGCCTATTTATATCACAGGCCTGTATTTCCTTTTGATTATCTCCTTGCACAAGAATTTCCAAATTAAAATTTTCAACTAGGTTTCTTACTGTAACCATAGTAAATCTCCTTTTTAATTCTTATTTCCTTTAGGAGGTATTCTTTCTATACCCTCTAATTGTGCTCTAAAATTTCTTTTTACATTATTTATGTACTTTTGTCTTAAGGTTTGTTGCTCTTCTTTTTCAGCATCTGTTAAACCTTCTTCTTGACTTTTTTTGTATAATTCATTTATACGTTTAACCATTTCATCATGATCCATTACTTATTACCTCTCTTTTCTTCGATTTTTTTTTACATTTAACTGTTTATATTCTACTTTAAATCCCCAAGACTTTAAAGATATAAATTTAAATTTCGATAATTATTTTTGCTTTTACTTGTAACATTTGACATTTATTAGGATATTTTGTACTAATTTGACAAAATAAAATGCTTAACTTTCCTTCTTATTTTTGTTACAATTTATTTGTAAAAAATAGTAAAAAATAATTACTTGGAGGATTATTATGGGGATAGATACACAAATTTTAGAAGAGAAGATTAAATGTTACAAAAAAATTTTAAACTTACTTTTAGTGGAAAATTGTATAACCGACTCAAAAGTAGTTAATTATTCTCAAAAATTAGATAAATATATAGTTGAGTACCAAAAATACCTTATTTAGTACTCACTTGTACATAGTTAAGTTGTGCAAGCTTTAAAACTAAAATTTATTATTCATTAAAGCTTGCTTTATTTTTTTATTGTACACTAAATACTATATCATCTATATTTTCTATTTCTTCTTTAGAAAATATTACTAAAAAATTAATATGTTCAAAATTATCTTCACTTGGCTCATAACATATTAATTCATAATTTAAATCCATTTCTTCACTACAATCATTGATTACGTCTTCTACATTATCCATTGCAAAATCAGTTAAATATGGCAATAAATAATCATAATACCAACTTTCACTTTGTTTTTCCTCTTCACATTCATCATTAGCATATTCTGACGCTGATTCTAATTCTAAGTCATCAAAGTAATATGTAAAATTAAATATACTTTTAGACTTATCAAAAGATTTATCCTTTACATCCTCTAAGTCACATTCTTCTAAAAAGTTTATTATTTTCTTATTATCCAAATTATTTCCTCCTTTTATTATTATAAATCTATTATATTATATAACTAAATATCAAGGGCTTTTATTATAATCTTAACATTTTTTATAATTTTTATAATTTTTATAATATTTAAATTTAAATTCTTTTTCAAAAACCCCTTATATTTTACTCCATTTTATTATATAATTTAAAATCGCAAAGGGGGAATTTTTTATGAAAATAAATGTTATCGGAGTGCCTTTATTTTTAGGTTGTGATAGAAAAGGTGTTGATTTAGCACCAAATAAACTTAGAGAAAAAGGCTTATTACAAATTTTAGAAAAACAAAATCATGATGTATTTGACCTTGGAAACTTATATGTTCCTAAAGTTAAAGAATGTGATAAATTCTCTTGTCATAGTAATATGAAATATATTGATACAATATTAGGGGTTAATAAAAATTTAGCTCAATCAGTATATAATTCATTAAGCTCTGACTCTTTTCCATTAGTAATAGGTGGTGATCATTCACTAGGATTAGGTAGTATTTGTGGTGCTAGTAAATACTTTGATAATCTTGCTGTTATTTGGATTGATGCTCACGGTGATATAAATACACCTGAAACATCACCTTCTGGAAATGTACATGGTATGCCTCTTGGTGCTGCTATGGGATTTGGAGATTCATCTCTTACTAATTTATACTTTGATGGTAAGAAAGTTAATCCTAAAAATGTTTATCTAATCGGTGCTAGAGATTTAGATAAAGGTGAAACTCTTTTAATTGAAGAGGAAGGAATTAATCTTTATTCTACTGTCGATGTAAAAGAAAAAGGAATTAATTTTATAATTAACGAAATTTTATCAAATCTAAAAGATAAAAATATAGACAACGTACATTTAAGCTTTGATATAGACTGTATAGACTCAGAATTTGTACCTGGTACTGGAACACCTGTTCCACATGGTATGTCTACAGATGAAGCTAAATCGTCCTTACAACTACTTTTTAATAGTGGTAAGATAAAATCTATGGACTTTGTAGAATTAAACACAGAACTTGAAGATGGGGACAAAACTATAGACTTATGTTTAAATCTTATAGATTTTATTTCTAAAAATATATAACCTCAAAAGCTACATTGTATTTAACAATGTAGCTTTTATTTTAAGTTTTAATAATATTATTATGCTCTTACTACTATTCTACTTGGTCCTGGATTTGCTATCTCCTGAGATTTTAATGCTGTATCTACTAATTGGGTATTTCCTATAATGCCAAATAATCCAATAATTAACATACCACCTACTAAAAATTTTTTAACATTTTTCATAACTTATATTCCTCCCTTTATTTTATTAATAATATTTAATCCAATATCTAATTTAGATATTTCACTGGTATATTGAAATAATAACAATGTTATATTATATAAAATTTTATAATTTTCATGGTATATATCAATCTCATAAAGTATATCTTCCACATATTCTTCGAATCTTTCTATTTTCTTCATTGATTTTAAAATTTCAAAAATACTTTGATAACATTCTACATATTTATCTACTTGATAAAACTTTCTAGCATTTATAAGCGCCTTTTCAGAACAAATTAAGGCTTCTCTTAACTTTTTATTTTGACTATACATATAACTAAGTTGCAACAAAGTATTAGTGGTCAATTCTGAATTATCATCTAGTTGTAAATTCATAGATTTATTAAGATATTCTCCACTTTTATCTTCTAAACCCAATTTCCCTGAAATGATAGACATATTATAATATACTAAATAACTTTTTTCATATTTTTCTATTTCTTCATATACTTCTAAAGCTTCAAGATATCGCTCTGTATTATGATAAATATTAGCTTTTATTATATTTATTTTAGTTTTTTCTTGATTATTTATGTTTTTTAATTTTAATGCTTCATTTAAATAATAAATAGCTTCATCATATCTTCCAATTATATAAATTGTAAGTCCTATATTATATAAAATTCTTCCTAACAACTCTTCATCATTTATATGATAAACTTCATATCTTTCATAAGCCCTCTTAAAATAATCCATACAAATTTCAAAATTTTCAAGCTTATAATAACATGAACCTATTCTATTTAGAACTTCTACTTCTATAAATTTAAATTCCTCTGAAAATGGATGTTCTAATATAAAATCTAAAACAATTTGTAAATATTTTAGTGCCAAATTACAATTATTCTCTTTATACTCATTTTCTCCAATTTCTCTATTTATCTTTATCATTAAATTTATAACTTTATTTTCAGTTACTTTGTCTAATAACTTTTTAAATTTTTCAAAATCATATTTTCTTTTTTTAAATTTTCAAACTCTTCCGTATAATGTTCTTCTATTATTTCTTCTGATGTCCTTAGCAAATCTTTCGCTGTTATATTTAAAATTATTCCTTTTTCCTGTGATAATTCATTAAATCTATTAGCTAGTTTCACAGCCATAGCCATAGATAACTTTTTCTTACCATTTTCTAGCATATAAATATAATTAGAGCTAGATAATCCCTCTGCTAATTCTTTTTGAGTTATCCTTAGTAAATTTCTATAATATTTTATTCTATTAATTATAAATTCACCCATATTTTTCAACCTCAATATAATTATATATTATCAATACCGTGGAAAAAAGTAATTCTTGTCGAAGTAATAAAATCTTTTAAATTTTTATTAATCTTTTTTTAGCTATAAAAACTTTTTCGACAAAATGCCTCTAAAATAAAGTTAGAATTATATACCTATAAGAAAATATTCATCTACTTTTTATTTTTTGTAAGCTTTAAAACTTCATTAAAAAGAAAATTCTAAATTACTTAATCATATATTAAAATTTATTAATCAATTTTTGGGTATCAATTATTGGGTATCAATTAATAGAAATAAATATAATTATAAGTAGTTAAAAGTAAACGGATAAGTTTAAAAATCAACCTCTTTATTTGAAATTATTAAGCTTATGATAATTCCTTTAAAGAAAACATTAAAATATTATCTTTATATAAAACTCATCATAAAAAGACTGTTTTAAAATAAAATTAAAATTCCACTTTAAAACAGTCTTTAATAAATATTATTTAACTAACTCTAAATATTTTTCTACAAATTCTTCACATGCTTTAAAATCTTCTTCCCCTGGAACAAAGTTAAATTTAAATCCAAAATCTAAAGTTTTAAATTTAAGTTCTTTTAATCTATTATGAAGCATAGGAACACTTTCTCCACTCCAGCCATAAGATCCAAAAGATTCTGCTGCTTTTCCTCTATTTACTATAGCACTAACCCCAGTTAGTAAATTCCAACTTGGTGCAACAGCATCTTGATTTATAGTTGGTGAACCTATCAAAATCCCACTAGCCTTTTCAACCTTTCCTATTAATTCACATAGATTTTCACCTGTTATTTCATGAACTTCTGCTTTAATACCTTTTTTATTTATAGTATCTCCTATAAACTCTGCAATCTTCCCTGTATTCCCATAAGCTGAAACATAGAATATTTGTATATTCTTTTCATTTATCGGTTCTTCTTTAGCCCATTCTCTATATAATCTTTTAAATTTCTCTATATCTTCCTTAATATGAACTGGACCATGACTTGGAGCAATCATATCTAATTCTAAGCCATCTATTCTATCTAATCCCATATTTACAAATTTTTTAAATGGTCCCATTATGCAATCAAAATAATACTTCATTTCATCTACATAATCTCCACCACAATCTCCTGTTATACATCCCTTTGGAGAATAATGACATCCCATAACATCACATGTAAATAGAACTTTATCATATTCATCATATGTGAACATAGTATCTGGCCAATGTAAATTAGGTGCTGATATAAACTTAAGTGTTCTTTTTCCTATGTTTAAAGGTTCTGATGCAGCTAACCCATTAAATGGTTTGTTTAATATTCCTTCTAAGTATCTTAATGCAGCTTTTGATGCAATTACAGTCGCATTAGGATAAGCTTCTAAAACCTTTATTAATGACCCACTATGGTCTAACTCTGTATGATGAACTACTATATAGTCTATATCTTTGTCACCGATAACTTCTTTTATATTATTTAAAAATACATCTGAAAACTTGTCTTTTACAGAATCAAATAATACAACTTTTTCATCATTTATTAAATAAGAATTGTAAGTAGTACCTCGTTTTGTCTCCATTATTATATCGAAAATTTTAAGCTCTGGGTCATTTGCTCCAACCCAATATAAGTCTTTTTTTAATTCAGCTGGTTTCATTTTCTACTCCTCCATTTAAAACAATATTCTTATTTTATATTACATTGACTTATAGGGTTCCAAGTTGACTTTTAAAATTATCCATTCCAAAACTTTGATACCCAAAATAGTGAGACATGCTCTGAATCCCTTAGAATTCAACACTATATTTTGTATAAAAATATTTTGAAGTTATTGAATAAATTTAAATTTGAGCTTGTTTCCCTATAGAATTAAAAGTATAAAAGTCAAATAAGTTTTTAATACAATAATTCATCATGATTAAACTATTTTATAAATTAATATGTGTAATAATTATAGAAATTATAACTCTTTTAACATGATTATCCATACAATCAAAAAATAATTGTATGGATATAAATTTACCTTTAACATAATAGTTAAGATTTATAATCTATTAACTATTGATGTGAGTATTATCCTTAAGTTTTCTAATTTGATAAATATAAACGATATATTATTTAATATATAAATATTCTCTTTATGATAATATTTTAACATATATAACAATCATTTTCAACTAATAATTATTATTTTTTACACTATAAGATTAGATTTTTTCCCTTTATAAAATATATATTCTTTATGCAATGCTCTAGTTAAATTTACATATAACAACTTTTTATCAATCTCATCATTATTATAATTTTCTTCATTACAATTATAAATAATAGTAGCATCAAACTCTAAGCCTTTTGTCATATAACTTGGTATAATTATTTTTTTATTTTTTAATTCACTACTATTATTTCCTATGATAGTCCACTTATATTGAGTTAACTTATTAATTTCTTTTTCAAGCATTTTACACTCATCTATAGTCTTACATATTATAGCAATGCTCTCTTTATTATTTTTTTCTAAATCATCACATACAATATTTAATTTTTGGGCAAAATCCTTATTATCTAAAAACTCAACTATTTTAGGCACATCTCCATGTCTTAAAACCGGTTTAGCTGGTTTTATATTTAAATTTTGATGACTTAAAACCTTATTTGCAAAATCTATTATTTCTATAGTAGACCTATAACTTTGAGTTAAATTTATATAAGTAGCATCATCATCAAATACAGTTTTAATGAGTTTTTGCCAATCATTAATTCCTTTATAGCTATATATACCTTGCCCTAAATCTCCTACTATTGTTAATGAATTTTGTTTACTTAATAAATTTAGTATATACATTTCAAAGTAACTATAATCCTGAGCTTCATCAATTATGATATGAACATATTTCTTGCTTAAACCTTCTAATTTTAGTTTCAAATATACCATGTGTGCTAAATCTTCAATATCTATAACTTTGTTTTCAAAATTTTGTTTTGAACTTTCTACAATAAAATTAACTATATTCTCTGGAATTTGATTGTTAGTTATATGATTAAATAATTCCTTTGATAAACATAAATCTTTATATATTTCATTTATATTCTTTTGTTTCCACTTTTTAAAGAATTCCTTTAACTGTAAGGTTCCATTCTCTTTAAGTTTTGAAATTTTTAAATCCCTTTCATCATATAAGGAAATTATTTGTTTTCTCTTTTCTTCCTCTTGAATTTTTAAAGATTTAACATCTTTAATCTTGAAAAAATAATCTTCTTCTATATTTTCTTTAATAATTTGAATTTTATCCTTCAATTTTTTCTTAAAATATATTTCTATCTCTTCTTTTCTTTTCTTAATTGGCAAATGAATCATATCTCTAGCATAAAGCCTTTTTATTTCTTTTTTAGAAAACAACACATACTTATCTATTTTTATATCTTCCACATCTATATCTTGTTTTTCTAAGTATCTTATATATTTGTCTAAAAGCATCTTAAACGATAGAGATCCTTTTAGTTTACTAACAGCTTTTATATATTTTTCTTTTTCCTTACCTTTATTTTCTATTAATAATGCTAATTTTTCATCTTTAGTATAAATCTTGCCCTTATATCCTAAACTTTCTTTACATACATCTTCAAAAGTTTTTTGACACATATTAAATACACCCAAATTCGGAAGGACTTCAGATATGTAATCTAAAAATATTTTATTAGGTGCTACAACTAAAATTTCTTCATTTTTTACATCTTCATCGTATTCATAAACAAGATATGCAAGTCTATGGAGTGCTACAGTGGTTTTCCCAGACCCAGCTGACCCCTGTATTATAATAGGTTTGTTTTTATATGCTCTAATTATTTGATTCTGTTCATTTTGAATTGTTGCTACTACGTCTTTAAGCTTACTAGTTACATTTTGCTCTAAAGTAACTTTTAAAAATTCATCAGTAAGCTGTTCACCTTCCATACTATTTTTTAATATTATTTCATTGACCCCTTCATCATAAGCGTCTACAAGATTTCCGTCCTTTAACAGAAATTTTCTTTTTAGTTTTAAGTCTCCTTCTATAACTCCTGAAGGTGCTACATAATAGGATGCTCCATAAGTTCCACTGTAATAAAGATTGGCAATTGGTGCCCTCCAATCGATTACAACTTCTTCATTATTATTATTATCATTTATTCCAAATTTACCAATATAAAAACTTTCTGTATCCCTTCTTTTTTCTTTAAAATCAATACGTGCAAAATATGGTGAAACACTAGATTCTTCATATTTCTTTAGATTTTCAGAAGTAAATTTAAAAAGTTTTTCATAAACAAGTAAATCATTGCTGTAGGTACCTCCACTAGCCTTTTTCAAATTAGCTACTTTTTCCTCATATTGAGTATACTCATTCTTAATCTGTCCAGTCTTTTTTATTATCCATTCTTTTGTTTTATAAAAACGATTCTTTTCTAAAATCATTTCATCATTTTTTATTGCCATGTTAATCACCTACTATCTTTCAAATTTAGATTCAAGATATATTTTGATTTGGCTTTGAAAATTAAAACATTATAAAAATACTCTCTTATAATATCCATAGGATTTTATTAGAAAGCATTTTTATTTATAAACTGTATTAACATTATATCAAAAATTTATCATTTATAAAGGTATTTTTAATCTTATTTTTTCAAAATTAATATACATTTATAATTCTATATAATAAAAACTGTCTAAAATAACTTTTATTTTAAGACAGTTTTTTAATATACCATATTTTATTCTTCTACTAATTCGTACATTGCCTCTGCTTTTGACATATACATTATACCATCTAAGTGATCTATTTCATGACAAAATGCTCTTGCTAAGAATCCTTTTGCTTCGTATCTTACTCTTTGTCCCTCAATAGTCATTCCTTCAACTGTAACACTTGTAGGCCTTACAACCTCTCCTTCATGCATTACATAACTTAAGCATCCTTCATAATCCTTCTCACTTCCAGATTGCTTTATTATTTTAGGATTGAATAATAATATTTCATCTGATCCATTTCTAAGATTTATAAGAATTGCTTTTTTTAGTACTCCTATTTGTGGCGCTGCAAGCCCAACACCATCACAGTTATATAAAGTATCTCTTAAATCTTTAGCTAATTCTAAAACCTCTTTATCTATTTTTTTTATTGGTTCACATACTGATTCTAATCTTTTATCTCCAACTTGTAAAATTTCTCTTATTGCCATAGTTTCTCCTTCCAAATATATATAAATAGATATATTTTATAATTAATCTATAAATTGTCTTTTCCCGTTAAATCCTAATATATTATATAATATATTTCTATATATTTCTATGAATAATTTTAATAAGGCATATGAAAAGACATAAAAGTATAATTATGCCTAGTTTATAATATTACTTTTCATAAAAAAAAGGAACCCAAAGTTCCTTTTTTTAACTATTTGAAGCCTTAGCTTTTTGCTCTTCCATCATGCTCTTAACTTTCATAAGTCTTGTTAAGGCACCTCTTTCATTTTCATCAAGCTTCATTTTAATGTATTTGATTGTTTCTTGAAGTTGAGGTATTGTCATGTATTCAAGAGCATTAACTCTTCTTCTAGTCTTTTCAATTTCATCTGCCATAAGCTGAGTTGATTTTTCAACTTCCGCAAGTTCTAAAAGCTTTGGAAGAATTAAGTATAATTTTTCTAAAGATTCATCAAGTTCTATTGTTGTAGAAGCGAAACCATATGGATATATGCTTCCATTGTCTCCTTCTAACTTTCTTATAAATTCCATCACTGGAACATTAACACTCATTACGTTTTTAGTTGAAACATCTACTGATATACTTTCTTTTGGACATGCTAATGATGTTTCTAGCATTTCTGGCGGCATTGCTGCACTTGCCATAAAGAAATTTTTAAATACATCTTGAAGATTATCTTCAACTTCTGCTCTTAACTTATTATTATATTTAACAAGATCTATGAACCTTCTCATAAGTTCATCTTGCTTATCTTTTAAAAGCTTATGTCCTCTTGTAGCTGTAGTAAGTCTTTTTTTAAGTTTACTAAGCTCCATTCTCGTTGGATTAACATTTAGTTTTGCCATATTTAATCATCCTCTCTTAGAGGTAAATACTTCTCTAAATATTCGTCCCTGATTCTCTTAAGCTCCGTTCTAGGTAGTATAGTTAATAAGTCCCAACCTAATTTTAAAGTGTCTTCTATTGGTCTATTAGCATTAAAGCCTTGAGATACATACTGCTCTTCAAATGCTTCAGCAAATTTAGCAAAACTCTTATCTGTATCTGAAAGTGCAGCTTCTCCTAGGATAGCAGCAAGTTCTTTTGCTTGCTTTCCTTGTGCATAAGCTGAGAATAATTGGTTCATTGTATCTGCATGGTCTTCTCTAGTTTTACCTTTACCTATACCTTTATCCTTAAGTCTTGATAATGATGGAAGAACATCTATTGGAGGCATTATACCTTTTTTGTATAATTCTCTTGAAAGAATTATCTGTCCCTCTGTTATATATCCTGTAAGGTCAGGGATTGGGTGAGTCTTGTCATCCTCTGGCATTGTAAGTATTGGTATTTGTGTTATTGAACCTTCCTTACCTTTAATTCTTCCAGCTCTTTCATATAATGTAGAAAGGTCAGTATATAGATATCCTGGATATCCTCTTCTTCCTGGAACCTCTTTTCTTGCTGCTGAAACTTCACGAAGAGCTTCTGCATAGTTTGTTATATCTGTCATGATAACAAGTACGTGCATTCCTTTTTCATACGCTAAGTATTCAGCTGTTGTAAGAGCCATTCTTGGAGTAGCTATTCTCTCGATAGCTGGGTCAGATGCTAAGTTCATAAATAGAACTGATCTGTCTATAGCTCCTGTTTTTGTAAACTCTTCTACGAAGAATTCTGCTTCCTCAAAAGTTATACCTATTGCTGCGAAAACAACGGCAAATTTTGAATCAGAGTTTAAAACTTTTGCTTGTCTTGCAATTTGAGCTGCAAGTTCTGCGTGTGGAAGTCCTGATCCTGAGAAAACTGGAAGCTTTTGTCCTCTAACTAGAGTGTTTAATCCATCTATTGCAGATATACCTGTTTGTATAAACTCAGATGGATAGTTTCTAGCTACTGGGTTTATAGCTTCTCCATTTATATCTAATCTTTTTTCTGGTATTATGTCTGGACCATTATCTTTTGGTCTTCCCATACCATCGAATACTCTACCTAACATATCTTCAGATACGCCGATTTCTAGAGGTCTTCCTAAAAACTTAACTTTTGTTCCTTTTAAGTTTATTCCTGATGATCCTTCAAAAAGCTGAACCATAGCGTTGCTTCCGTTAACTTCTAGAACCTTACCTCTTCTTTTTTCTCCAGTCTGTAATTCGATTTCAACTAGTTCATCGTATTTTACACCTTCAACACCTTCAACAACCATTAAAGGTCCAACAACTTCAGTAACTGTTCTGTATTCTTTAAGCATCTAGGACACCTCCTTCCACGATTAATTTATCTACTTCTATAGCTAATTCTTTAGCTATATCGTCCATTCTGTCTATTTCTTCTTCAGGGATATATTTGCTTCTAGCAATCTTATCTCTTACTGGCATTTTTAATATCTTATCTAAATAAACTCCTGCTTCTAGAGCCTTATCAGCTTGAACGCCAAACTCTAAAACAAGTTTTAACATTTTATATTGTTTATCAAGTGAAGCATAAGTATCAACTTCGTGGAATGCATTTTGTTGTAGATAGTCTTCTCTTATAGATTTTGCAACCTCTAATTTTAATCTATCTTTTTCTGATAATGCATCCATACCGATAAGTCTTACGATTTCTTGAAGGCTAGATTCTTCTTGTAATAATGCCATAGCTTTTGTTCTAATTTCAGACCAATCGCTAGCTATTTGCTCATCCATCCATCCGCCTATCTTATCTAAGTATAGTGAATAAGAATTTAACCAGTTGATTGCTGGGAAGTGTCTTTGATATGCAAGTTGTGCATCTAGTCCCCAGAAAACTTTAACTATTCTTAAAGTACCTTGAGTAACTGGCTCTGATAAGTCTCCTCCTGGAGGTGATACCGCACCAATTGCAGTTACTGCACCTTCTCTTCCGTCTGATCCAAGTGCTATAACTTTACCAGCTCTCTCATAATAATCAGCAAGTCTTGATCCAAGGTATGCTGGATAACCTTCGTCTCCAGGCATCTCTTCAAGTCTTCCTGACATTTCTCTTAATGCCTCTGCCCAACGAGATGTTGAATCAGCCATTATTGATACTGAATATCCCATATCTCTAAAGTACTCAGCTATTGTTATTCCAGTATATATACAAGCTTCTCTTGCTGCAACTGGCATGTTTGATGTGTTAGCTATAAGAACTGTTCTTTTCATTAAGCTTTCACCAGTTTTTGGGTCTTTAAGTTCTGGGAATTCATTAAGAACGTCTGTCATCTCATTTCCACGCTCTCCACATCCAACATAAATAACTATTTCTGCATCTCCCCATTTAGCTACTTGGTGTTGAACAACTGTTTTTCCTGCTCCGAATGGTCCTGGAACTGCTGCAGCTCCACCTTTTGCTACTGGGAAAAATGTATCTATAACCCTTTGTCCTGTTGTCATTGGCTCTAATGGATTTAACTTTCTTGCAAATGGTCTACCTTTTCTTACAGGCCACTTTTGCATTAATGTTAATTCTTTATCTCCATTTGCAGTTTCAACTACATAAACTGTTTCTTCAACTGTAAATTCACCAGCTTTTATTTCTTTTATAGTTCCTTCTATTCCATAAGGTACCATTATTTTATGAAGTACAACTGGAGTTTCTTGAACTGTACCTACAATGTCTCCTGCAACTACTTTATCTCCAACTTTTGCAGTTGGTTTAAAATCCCATTTTCTAGTTCTGTTTAATGATTTAACAGATACTCCTTTTGTTAGGAATGCAGATTTTGCAGCCTCCATAAATGCATCTAGAGGTCTTTGTATTCCATCAAACATAGACTCCATAAGTCCTGGTCCAAGTTCAACACTTAGTGTTTCTCCAGTAGTTACAACTGGGTCTCCTGGTCCGATTCCTGAAGTTTCCTCATAAACCTGAATTGAAGCATTATCGCCTCTCATTTCTATGATTTCACCTATAAGACCACTTTCTCCAACTTTTACAACGTCATATATATTAGCTTCATCCATATCCTTAGCAACTACTAAGGGTCCTGAAACTTTAACTATTCTTCCGATCTTCAAGCTACATACCTACCTTTCTATAAGATATTTACACCTACAGCCTTCTCAACATTATCACTAATTCTTTTCTTACCAATGTTTAAACTACCTTGGTTACTTGGAATTAATATAATAGATGGAAGTAATTCTCTAGTATATCTTTCAATAGTCTCTTCTAAATGCTGCGCTAATTGCTCAGTAATAAATATAACTGCATATTCATTACGTGCTAATCTATCTATTGCTTTTCTAGCTTCTTCTACTTCAACAACTGGAAATACATCAACTCCTATAGCCTTAAAAGCTAATACAGAATCCTTATCTCCTATAACACCTATCTTATGCATATATATCACGCAACCTTTCTCTTATAATATTGCTTTCCACTTTATTAAGCTTACCTGCAAGTATTATTCTTACAACTTTCAGTTCCGTTTCTTTAGCCATTATATATGCAATTATAGGCTCTGGTCCAAAGTTTACTCCTTTTGCACCTTTTATATAATCCATTAGATAATTATCAGAATGAACTTCTATTGAAGTATACTTCTTAGTTGAAGCATAATCTTCAACTACTAATTTTAAAACTTTATCATATCCATATTTTGATACTATTTCTATAAAGTTTTCAAAACTAATACTTAATCCTTCTATAAGTGTAGATTGTGGTATGTATCCACCTTCTATTAAAACTCCTTCTAAAAACTTCATGTCTTTATCTTGAGCTTTTACTCTAAGCATTATTTTTATATTAGTTAAATCTATAGTTCTTCTTATATAACCTTCTATAAACTCAAATTTGCTTTCTTTAGCTCTTTTAAGCATATCTTCATAAAGGTATCTATCTAAAATTATATCTATTCTTTGAGAATCTTTATTTTCTTCATAATCATTCTCAGCTTTTTTTATGGCCTCTCTCATTATAGGCTCTAGTCCTTTTAAATCACCAGTTACAATAGATGTCTTTAATTTTTCGACATCTATTGATCCAACTGGAATTAGTAAGGAAGATAAATCTTTATCTAAGATTTTTTCCTTCTCTAAAACTTTAATGTTATGATAATCATATTTTAAATTCATGATATCAACAATTAATTTATCAGGAGAAACCTCATACATAAGAGAGTATAATTTTTTTAACTCCTCATTTAATGCAACTTCATAATCCTCAACTCTTTTTAATAATGAAATACTTTCATTATACTGAGTTTCTGATAAAACCCTTATTGCTTCTTCTAATGAAGCACTTTCTATCATTCTTTCAAGCTTCATCTTATCAAGGAGTTTAGTTTCAATAACTCTTAGCCTAGCCACAGCATGAGTAAATTCCATTCTATCCATATGGCTATCCTCCTTAAAATTAATTAAATAACATATTTGCTACTTCATTCTCTAAATCATATCTTAAAGAATCTATAACATCTGCAAAAGAACAGTTGATTTCTATACCATCCTTAGATAGTATAAATCCGCCATTTATTTCTCTTGTTTCTTCACTTAAGATAATTTTTACATTCTTTAACTCTTTGTTTAACTCATTTAAGAATTCAGAAGTTATTTTTTCTTTATCTTTAGAAGCAACTATTATGTTTTGTTCCCCACTTATAGGCAGTGATTTTATTTGATCCTTAACATATGATAAGAATTGTTCTTTATTCATAGCATTAAGTTTTTTTACTGCTTCGCTAAAAACTTTATTTATAACTGTTTGCTTTGCAACAAGTTTTTCATTTCTAACTTTTAACTCAGTTTTAGAAATAGCTCTATCAAAAAGGTTTTTTCCTTCTAACTTTGCCTTTTCTATAACATTTTGTGCTGATTTTTCTGCTTCTTTTTTCTTTTTCTCAATTATTTGAGATTCTTTTTCTTTAGCCTCTGCAATTATATTATCTGCCTTTTTTTTAGCATCTTCTATAATCTTAGAAGTTAAATTATCTAAATTTGACATTTAAAAATCACGTCCTTAATACTAAATTCTTTTTTATACTTAGAACTGAGCATTTAAGATTAGAAGTAGTGACATAACGAATCCTAAAAGTGCATATGTCTCAACCATAACTGTTAATATGATACCTTTTGTGTTATGCTCTGGTTTTTTAGCTAATATTTGAACTGCTGCTGCTGCTGTTCTAGCCTGAGATATAGCTGATTTCCAACCTGCAAATGCTATTGGTAAACATGCTGCAAATAAATATAATCCGTTTGCAAGAGACATATCTGTACTAACTTGGAATGAAACCATAAGTGCTATAACGAAACCATATAAACCTTGTGTACCTGGTAGTAACTCTAATATAAGAACTTTACCGAATTTTTCTGGCTCCTCTGTTATTAATCCTGTTGCTGCTTCTCCAACCATACCAACACCTTTAGCTGATCCTATTCCTGGAAGTATAGCTGCTAAAGCAATACCCATTGCTGCAAAAAATATTCCTGAGTTTTGTAATAAAAATTCTGTTATTGTTGTCATGAAAAATTCCTCCTTATTTCTTCGTGATATTCACATATTTTGAACTATATTTTAATGGTTTGAAAGCAGTTCCACCGCCTTCATAGAATTTGCCAAAATACTCTAAATATTGCAATCTACAAGTATGAACATATGCTCCTAATGCATTTATAAATAAGTTAAATATATGTCCTACTACGAATATTAATCCACCTGCTAAAATTTTAGCTATAGGGTTTCCAAACATTCCTATCATCATATTAAATGCCATACTTATAAATCCTGTTGCAAGTCCTAATGCTGCAAGTCTTGTGTAAGATACTAAATCTCCAACATAACCTGTAATACCGTATAAAGCATAGAAACCTTGGCCTAACTTACCTGCTATTCCTTTTTCTTCTCTTCCGTTTGTCAATATGATTAATATTGCAGAAACTAAAGCTAAGTATTTACAAACTGTAGTTAAAGTTGGATTATTAATTACTCCAAAAGCACTTAAGCCCCAAAGTATTAATCCTCCAAGTATTCCATACCAAAGTCCTACATCCCATAATGCATCTAAAATCTTTCCATCTCTTATATACATATATGCTTTTATCGCAAGACCTACAGTAATTTGCACTAATCCTAATGCTACTGATACTATCATAAGCATCATTACATCACTATCTGGTTTCATCCAAAGTGCTGGAAGTGAAATAGCATCTCCAAAGTAACTTCCATACATTATTCCCCAGAAAGTTGTAGATAATCCTAAATAGCAAAACATTTTAAATGATTTTCTCATATCATCTTCTAGGTTGAATAATTTTAATCCAATTAATGTACCTAAGAAAAGTATTATTCCATAGGCTGCATCTGATAGCATCATACCAAAGAATAATATATAAAATGGCATAAGGAATACCGTTGGATCTATTTCTGTATACCTTGGCAAACTATACATCTCTGTAATTGGTTCAAAAGCTTCTGTTAGCTTACCATTTCTAAGCAATACCGGTGTTTCATCACCTTCTGCATCTTCAATTTCTAAATAATAATTATCGCTTAGTGTATCTTTAAGCATTTTTTCAAAGTCATTTGAATCTTCACAAGGCACATATCCTTCAACAACGAATATATTGCTACTTGCTAAAAACTTCTCATAACTTTTTAATCTTGCAAGTTCACTTTCACAATGTTCAAAAACTAATTTAAATTCTTGCAAATGCATAAGGTGTTGTCTTATTTCTTCATTTATCTCTTTTAATTCATTTTTAATTTCTTGTATTTTGTCTTTAAATTCTTTTATAACTTCACCTGGTACTGATTGATATTCATACTGTACTCTTGTAAAGCTATATCTTTTTAAAATGATATCTATATCTTTCAAATTTTCTTTATGGAAAATCATTAAGATATTTGCTTCTCTACTATCTTCGCCTATAGTCTCAATATAAGAAGTATCAAAGCTATTGCCTATTTCTTCTCTTAAATTTTCTAAGAAATTTTTAGGAATAGTTCCTAAATAAGCAATAGTATTTTTAAAACCTTTTACATCACTCATAGGCATATCTAAATTAATCCATTTACTTAACTCTTCAATGTCGCCTTTAAGTTTGCTTATATGTTGATTTTTTTCAGTTATATTATTTTCTAACTGTTTTAATGCAACATATTCGTTTTTCCAACTTATATTCTCAACTCTTTTTTCAAGTTCTTCATAAGTTAAAGAATCTTTTCCTTGCTTAAGCTCATTAAGCATTCCCTTTTTTTCTTCATACTTGCTTAAAAAATCAATAGCAAATTTTACTTGGGCCTGCTTATCTTCAACTTCAGATATTTCAACATAAGCGGAATCTTGCTTTAAATACTCTTTATACTGTTCATCTTCAACATTAAATTCTGTAAACTGAACAGCTTGTAACCTTTGCAGATTTTGTAAAAGTTCTTTTTTCTGTGACTGAAAGGCTAAAAGAGTAAATTTCTTCATTTTAACTATTGCCATTGAAATTCACTATCCTCTCAATTACTGATTTAACTGCTTTTGGGAAGTTGTCACTTTCTGAATTTAAAATTTCTTGTACTTCTTTTTTCCCTCTTTCTAAAATCGGCTTGCATTTTTCATTGCTATCTTCTAAGAATTTAGCTTTTATAACTTCGCCTTCTTTAGTTGCTTTTGAAAGAATTTCATCATATTGATTTTTAGCTTTTTTTTCTGCATTCATTATTAATGTTTTGCCTTCAACTTTTGCTTCATCAATAACTTTTATAGCTTCTTCCTCTGCTAGTTTAACTTTGTTAATTGCTTCTAATGCCAAAATATCACCACCTTTATATATTAATTATAAGAATATATGCTTTGTAAATTTAATTATTTTAAATAAACGTCATATATCTTATAAAACATATCGAATTACTTTTAAAGAGTTTTTATTTACCACATATTATAAGTAATTTTTACAAATTAAACAAGCCTTATATTAAAAATATTATAAATTTTAACATATTTTTAACAAAGTTTTTTAATGTGTTAAATTTATTTGAGTGAATATTTTTTTAATTTAATTTAATTTAAAATTAAAAAATTATTAATCTTATTAATTATATTATACATATTTCTGCATAAAAAAATGCTCTTTTTACTTATTTTTTTCTTTTATTATTGATATAAAACTAATTTTATCATAAAAATCTACTTTTTTATATACAATATTAAAAATAATAAGATCAAAGAGCACACTGAAAACGTTGTAAATTCACATATTATTTAGTATATTTTTTAACAAAGTTTTTACAATTATTTTCTCTTAATAGTAATTTTCCACTGTCATATATCCATCTTTTTCATTATAGAAAGCTAAATAAAAATCTTCCCTTTTAATATTCCCTAAATTTAAATATTCTTGCATGTTATATTTAAATTTAATTATATGTATTTCATTTCCATTTTTAATTTTCTCATCTTTCACTAATAAATCTTTAATTTTACGTTCCATAACTTTATCATTTTCTGCTGATAAGAAATTAGGTAGCCCTCTTTTCTTATTAAAATACAAGTAATCAAATTTTATTAGTTCTTTTAAAAACTCACTATTTTCCTTTAGATATTCCTCGTTAAATTCAAGGAATACTTTATAATAATCTTGAGAAGAAATTTTTCTTTTAAAATATCCTTTGTTATCATAAAATCTAGATAACTCATAATAAAAATCAAAAGGACTTTCAAATTTATTTATGTTATCAAAATATTTAACTATGTTATTAAATTTCCCACTATTTAAATATTTATCAACCATATGTTCAATTTTTTTCAAAATCCTTAGTTCTTCATAGCTAATATCCTTTGTTGATAAAACTTCATAAGGTGGATACTGACTATATTTCATGCCCCACTTTTCTGCCTCTAATGTCATAGGTGAGCCCTTAAGCAATTTTAAAAAACCTAATTGCAATTCATCTGGACCTATTTTATAAACATCATTAAAAGATTTTTTGAAAGACTGAAAATCTTCACCTGGAAGTCCTGCTATTAAATCTAAATGCTGCATTATATTTTTTAAACCTTTTAATTCTTCAACTTTCTCTTTTATTTCAGAAAAGTTTACATGTCTGTTTATGTTAGCCAAAACATTATCATTAGTTGTTTGAACACCTACTTCAAATTGAAATAAACCAACTTTAGCCCTTGATAATGTTCTTATAGATTTTTCTCTTAATAAATCTGCTGATATTTCAAAATGAAATCTTGTATCACAAGGATTTTCTATAAGAAAGTTCCAAATTTGATTAGCAAATTCTTCATTACAATTAAATGTTCTATCAACAAATTTTACAAGACGAACTTTTTTATCAATAAAATACTTTAATTCTTTTTTTACTCTTTCTATGTCTAGAAATCTAACACCGTGAAATGTTGAAGAAAGGCAATACTTACAATTAAAAGGACATCCTCTTGATGCTTCATAATAAACAATCTTATTTTCTAAATCTTCATCTTCTTTATAAGGAAACACTATTTGTTCCATATTCATAAGGTTTCTTCTTCCACTATATTTAACTTTATTTTCTTCTTTAAAATATAATCCATTAATATTAGACCAATCTATAGTTTCTCCATTATCTTCTCTTAGTTTATTAATTATGAATTCCTTATAGGTTTCTTCACCTTCACCCTCAATCAAAAACTCACCTACATTATTTTCTAAAAATCCTTTACCATCATAACTTACTTCTGGACCACCGTAAAAAATAGTGATGTTTTCATCTATTTTTTTAACATTATTTGCAATTCTTTCCACATATTCCAAATTCCATATATAGCACGAAAAACCTAGAACACTAGGTTTTTTCTCTATAATATCTGCTACAACTCTTTCTATATTATCATTGATAGAAAACTCTATAGTTTCGCAGTCATAATTTAATTCTTCTGTATATGCTTTTAAATATCTTATAGCTAAATTACTATGAATATATTTTGCATTTACACCTACTAATAAAACCTTCATTAATTTTTTCTCCTTTTTTTGCACATTATATAGTATATTTGAGCGCCACTTTTAAAGTCTAAAATTTGAAATTCTTTCTCTAAAAGAGCTAATGTTTTTTCTCCTGAACTTTGTTTTAAAGGATTATTATCTTTTATATCAAACTCTTTTAAACTTTTATCTGGCATATAAACTTTTATATGATTTTCATAAGGTTTTAACCCTTCTTTATCTATATCCCATATATATAATAATCCATCATTCTTTAAACAACAGTGTATTTCGTCTATTATTTTTTGTTTTTCTATATTGTTTATTATAGAGCTTAATGAAAAAAACAAAACACAATTATCATATTTCTTTTCTTTTATATTACTTTTCTTACCCTTTTCTATATATTCCACATCGCCATTTTTATCATAACTCTTGAATAGATTATATATTATACCATAATTGTCACGACCTATGTCTAAAATATCTCCTGCTAAAATGGTTTCTTCTAAATTTATAAAAACAGACTGTTCCATTAAATATCACCTCATAAAAATAAATTTCATATATAAGTAATATTTCTATAACAGCATTGCATTTCCTTCCATTTTATGTAATTTGATTCTTGTAATATATTTTATCATTTAAAATTAAAATATTTATATAAAAATTTAAGACTTAGTATTGTTAACTAAGCCTTAAATAATAATTTACTATCTATTTTACAATATAAATTACTTTATTACAAAAAAAGTTGTTACAATTACAGCTGTAAGTAAAATAGCTATAACATAGGTAAATAATTCTGCTGAATTAAACATACTTTTCTCAGCATCATTAATATTTGCCTCATATAAGCATCCTTGAGATGTTTCTAGAATTCCAATACCACTATTTGTTGTTTTTATAGATTTAACATTAGATTTTTTCCCTAAAGAAATAAATTCTTTTGCTGTTTTTTCACTACTGCATACAAATATACATTTTTCTATATCATCATAAAAATATATATCATCAGTTTCTCCTAAAATTCCTTTTGAGTCTACAGCTAATGATTTTATTGCAGATACCTTATCATGCTCATATCCTGGTCCTTGAGGAGTAGGATTGGGATGTTTACTAAGTAAAAAACTTTCCGTTTTTTCATCTTCATCCATAAATTTAGGTGAAGTTACAGGATCTCCGCCTGAAAAATCTGGAAAACCATACCATTCATCTTTTTTTATTTCATATATATAATCTTTATCATTACAAATAGGTCTTACCCCTCTGTACTCCATTCCTCCAACTGATGCATAAATCTTACCTTTGCTGCTAAAATCTAATCCTGTTATATTCCTTATTCCCCAAGCAAAGGTTTCATATTGCTCATTTTCTAAATTATACATAATCAAAGTGGAATTTCCTATTTTCTCTCCTGGTATTACTTGTCCATCAAAACTTTCTTTTCCTTTTTCTTTAAAAGCACCTGTATTATCTTTCCCAAAATTAACTTCTTTCAAAATTAGTTCTTTTGCACTATGGTCTTTCTCCAACGGAAATTCCTTTGTCCAATGATTATCTTCTCCAACAACTCCAGAATTAGTAGCAGCACCAACAGAAGCTATTAGACAATTGCCACTTACTTTTATAAAGACATCTTTATAATCACCAAAATTAGGAATATCATCAATACATTCTTTTAATTTTTCACTTTGCAAATTATAAGAGTAAATCTTATTACCAGAAGAAAAATATAATATATTATCCTTATAATCCATACTTTTAATATCAAAATCTTTATTTGAAACCACCGTATAGCTCTTACCATCTTTTTCAACTACTATAATTCTTTTTTTAAAGGCTATGTAATAATTATCTAAATTATCTTTAACAAAATCTTTTGCACCTTTTAAACCTTTAAGTTTTAATTCTAACTTTGCATTTGAAACATTTGAGCCTACTCCATAATCTTGTTTTTTTGCATTTACAAAAATAAATGTTGATACTATTATTAATAAAATAAATGCTAGCCCCGCCTTTTTTTTCATAAACTCACTCCACAACTCTTATATTTAGTTTTATTATATATATATTTAAGTTGTGTCTTTTAAATTACTAATCTATCATATTTGTATATTACTTTTTAATTTTAATATGTCTCAATCCATTTTTTAAAATCTTTATCATTGCTATTTCTACTCCAAAATGCTATTGATTCCTCTTCTGTTAATTCTGACAATGTACAATTTAATCCTTCTGGTATAACAATTTTGTCAATGCTAGATCCCCTTTCACATGTAATTTTCTTTATAATTTCTCCTTTAGTTTCATGTTCAAAAACTTTAATTTCACCGTCTTTTGAACAATATGCTAAACATTCTCTAATACAAATACTTCTATCTTCTTTATTCTCTAACATTCTTAAAATATCTTCTGCACTTAACCAATTATTAATATATTTTATATAAGGTCCTGGAAAGCCTCTTAATGAATTGACGTAAAATCCTGCATCAGTTACTATAACTGAACTGTTTAGTTTTTCACTTGCCCATTTAGCTGAATACGCAGCAACATCACAAACATTAAAGCTTTGTATCTCAGGTGTATCTAATTTTTTTTGAATTAAGTTTATATTACTGCCTTCAAAAACCTTTTTTGCAATTTCAAATTTAAGATTATTGCCAGTTACATAAATTATATCCACACTAACTCCACCTATCTATTAGTTAAAATTTCTCTGCGTTTTAAAAAGTATATATTCTATCTAAATTCCATTTCATATCCATTAAAATTTACCCCTTAACACTATAATTTTAGAATTTTTAGATTTAGATTTTTGCTTATATAATTTTGTTTATAAAAAATATTCTTCACTTAAATATGAGTGTAAAGCTAAGCTACTTTATTCTAATAAAATATTTTTTTAAATTTATTACCACATTATGTGATAATAAATAATTTAAATAAGCTATTCATTGAAAATAGTACTTCCATAAGTCTTATTTTATTATTTTTATAATCTTAAAAGTACCTGGTTTTCCATCTTCGGAAACACCAATTGCATAACTATTAATTACCAACTTATCATTAAATTCTTCTTCATTAAGTAAATTAAACATCTCTGTTAATTTTTCCTCATTCTTATCTAAATACAATGTTGAATGAAATTTAAAATCCTTGTCAAATTCATGCTGATAAATATTTAAGTTATATAGCAAAGCTTCATCAAGATTATCATGTATACTTTTTAACTTTTCATTTTCCTTAATAGTTAACCAAATAATCGATGGAATTCTATTAATTCCTATTACATCAACTGCTAGTGGCCCCATTCCACTTAGCGTATTTTCTATTATTTTAATTGCATTTAAATATTCTTTACACTGGAATGAAATCTTCAATGAAATATGTTGAGGTAAAGAAAATGTAACATCATCTAATCCTATATTGCAATTATAGATATTACATCTATCTCTAACTTTTTTTTCATATTCTTTTGGCAATAATGCACCTACCCAAATAAATATATTTATTTCCCCCTTAAATTGCTAATTATACATTAGTCAATTAATTTTTCTTCTCTCATTTTGCTACATGATTTATGAGATATTATCGTACAATCTCTTAGTGAACTATTTCCCCAAATATGATACCAATAATAATGTGTATTTTTTATATCCTTATTGTTATATATTAATGTGATATTGAATCAAATAACTTCTAAAACCTTATCTTATATTTATATCAACTACTTGAAAAATTTCTTGAAAATCAACCTCTGCAAAATTAGTTGTATCTATATCTAAGTTAATGCTATTTTCAATATCTAACTTGAAATTTCTATTAATTATTTTATCTTTAAAATCATCTATTCCATTTATAACTCTTATATGACCAGGATGTCTATCACCTGATAAATTGCGATTTATAAATCTTTCATATAAAATTTCACAATTAGCATAACAATATAATTGCACTACTTTATACATATATTTTGATTTTATAGAATTGAAAATGTTGCTAGCATATTTATTATCAAAATTTCCTTCAACAATAAACACTTTACCTGTTTGAGCTAACTTTTCACTAAAAAAAATATGTTAATTCAAAGCTAGCAATACCTAATTCTGTCGTCCATTTTGAATCTTTTACTTCTAAGCTTTTAAATAATAACTCTTTAATTTCATCTTTATTTATTTTAGGCAAACCATATTTTTTAGCTAATTCATTACTTAAAGTTGTTTTTCCTGTTGCAGGTGCACCTGTAATTATAATCATTACATTCCCTGTCATAAGTATCCCACAACCTCTCATTTAATATTTTCTTAAGTTAAGACCATAAATCTATTTTAACTTGTAGAATTTTGAATAAGTACATTAATCTATGAGTGTTAAAATTTGTACTAAATTATATCTATAATTAATATATTTTCTATATAAATCTTATAATAGCCTCACTCGCAATTCTATTTGATTTCTTGTAAATAATTAGCATGTTCTTCATTCCAGTTACGTCCCATATTCTTATGATATTTTTTAATATATGCAGATGATAATTCTTCTGCTGATATACCATAACATAATAATGCATCATTCATAAACATCATAACGTCAACAAACTCCTCGATAAATGCATTTCTGACAGTTGCATTATTCATAATATCATTCTCTCCACACTTTTTTATAACAGAAACAATTTCGCCGAATTCTTCCATCATCCACAATAAACAACTTCTCCCATACTCTGGTGTAAGAGCATGCCATTTTTCTTTATGTTTATCTTGCAACTCTTTTTGAATATTCTGAATATCTTTTAATGATAAAATATCCACGTAAATGCCCCCTATTTAACTACAATATTTTAACTTGCTCTATAAAATTCAAATTCAACAATTATATAATTCTTATCTTTTATTCTCCAAAAAACTTCTCAAATAAATTATCTTGCTCAGCCTTATGCGTAATATAACCAATAGCTATTTTATTATTTGTAAGTTCTATCATCTTTTCAACTTTTTCCGCTCCAAAGGCACCGCATAATTCAATTGCTCCAACTCCTTCTTTTTCTAAAAGAATAAGCTTCTCGCATGCCTCTTTAAAATTTCTAACAGTAAAAATATAAGTGATTTGTTTTTCAGTCTCAAAACAAGCTTTATGTTCTGTTGGATTATAGTGACCTCCCATAAGTAAAAATGCAAACTTTTTCTTCATATTAAATTACCCCCATTTTTATAATTATTTTTTATTATATTAAACTAATTAATTTACATTTTGTAACTAAACACATCCTTATAATATAAATTCCATTGGTGTAAATACAATCCCTTGAAAATTTTGTTCCTTGCTTAAATCTTTGAATCCTATTTCATGATAAAAAGGCACTGCATAAGGCGAAGCATTCAATGTTATTTTTTCAACTTTCTTTTTTCTTAGTTCTGTAATCATATAATTGAACAAATTTGTTGCAATACCCTTTCTATGAAACTCTTTGTCTACAAAAACACATGATACATGATTATTTTCACTTACTGATATAATCCCAGTAATTTCTTGTTCTAAATATGCTCCATACATAAATTGTTTACCATTTTTAAAACGTTCTTTAAATTCTTCACTTTCAATAAAATTATTTTTAAAATTATCTACGGCCTCTTTACTATAATCTGGTGCAACAAATTCTGAAAATACATTCCAAATTAATGAAAATGCTTTATCCAATTCTTTATTTTCTACTCTTCTAATTAAATAGTTCATTTTTTCAATGTCAACTCCCTATAAAACTAATAAAAATATAATATTAATCAGTTTTTTAAAATCTATTAACTTTTTTTACCATAGCTCACTTCTTAATGCAACTTAAGAAACAAATCTATTCTTTCGCCTATTTTGCTAAAACCAATTTTTTTGTACATTTCTTTTGCAGTATCCTCCTCATCAGTAATAAGATATATAGTATGACATTTTTCCTTTATAGCTGTATTAATTAAGCTCTTTAAAATTGTTGTTCCATATCCCTTACGTTGATATCTAGGAATAACAGCAAAATCTTCAATTTTGGCAATTCCTTTATATATGAATAAATCACAATTGCCTATTACTTGTCCATTATGATAACAAAGATAAGAATTAACTCCTTTATCAGAAATGTATACTTTTCCACGTCTATAACTTCTCCTTGTACAAAAGTCTTTTCCAAGTGTTTTCTCATCATGTTGTAAATCACAATACAAAATATCATTTACCATTTTTTCATTACTAACTTTTTTTACTATACAATCTGGTATAGCTTTCAATTTTGAAAAATATTCATTATCAAAAATATAATATCCATTTATAGATACTTCTGAATCATATTTCAAACTAGAAATCAGTGAACTATTAATATTATAATTTGAAAGAATATTGCAATAATTCTCTTCTTCACATAGTCTTAATGAAATTTCATTTTTTATGATATTTCTTAGTTCATTTTCACTCATTGAATTTTTTATATAAGTATAATTATGATAATACATATCCTTCAACTCATTATCACGAAATCTAATTCTATTTTTATCTTCATAAGAATCTGAGAAACATTGTATATATTTAGTTTCACACTCTACAATTTTTTCATCTATCAACATAATATTCCCCCATACAGTTTAAAAACTTAATCTATTTCAATGCCCATACAAATTGAACTATAAAATTTATTTTTAATTAAATTCCTCAAAACCAAACTTTTTATACAAATTATAAGCAGGCTTATTATTGCTATGAACATCTAAAGTAATACAATTTATATTATTTGCATACATATCATTTATACATGTAGCTAGTAAAATAGAACCTACTCCCCTATTACGATAATTTGGTGTTATATGCAGTGAATAAACATATAATTCTTTTTCTCCTTGTGGTAAACCTATCAATAACCCAACTACTTTATCATTATCATATGCTAACTTTATATATCTTTTAGAAAAGTCTCCTAATCTTCCATTAAAAAGTTTTTCAATAAATTTATCTGGTTTCTTTCCTCTAACATCAGGGTCTAATATTCCTACTGTGAATTCTACTAAATATTTATTTAAACTTTCTTTAAATTCATCTCCATATAAATCTAAATTTTCAACTTCAAATTTAGAAGAATTCGATATATGTCCATTTAGGATTTTTTTAAGCTTAATTTTCATATTCATTACTCCTCCACGACTTTTCTGATTAGATTAAATTTTAAGAAAATTATATCATATTTTTGTAAATCCACCTAATATTGTATAATTTATATGTCTAAAATTATTGAAAATAATATAAAAATACCGTAGTATTTATCTCTAAATAATACGGTACTCTTATGAATTGTTCGCTTTTTGATTGCCATTTTAATTTTAAATTTTCTTAACTAAAAGTAATATTACTCTTCAATAAGATTAAAATCCCAAGTTATATTAGACTTATAAGTATTAGCAACTCCACTTTCCACATTAAATGCAATTTCAAGTATATCTTTTATCATCTCTGGTGTCATACCCTTTCCTTTTATGTTATATAGAAGGTTAATTTCTTCTATAGGTTTTGGAGCCTCTGCTCCTCTTTCTCCATTAACAATTACTTCATACTCTGAAATCTGTGCACCTTTAGCTTGTAACATTGCAACTGTATCTACACTTGTACATGCTGCAACTGCATGAAGAAGTACTTCAATTGGTTTTGGTCCTAGAACTTTTCCATTATTCATTTCCTTTGGACCTGCCATTACAAACTTTGCTCCTTCTGGAGTTGTACCTTCAAATACCACTCCTTCTCCAAGCCATTTTACTACTGCATTTAGTTTCATGTTTAATTCCCCCTACATTTTATAATATGTTATGCCTTTGATAAGATAATAACTCATAGCAATCAAAAATAAAAATTGATATAATAAATGATAGTCATATAAAAAATTTATGGATAGAAAGGATATTGCTATGGAACTTCGCCAACTTAATACATTCATTACTGTAGCGGATTTAAATAATTTCACTCGAGCAGCAGATGTACTTGGATATACCCAACCTACTGTTACCTCTCAAATACAATTACTTGAAAGTGAACTAGGTGTTCGTTTATTTGAACGTATTAAAAAAAATATTTCTCTCACTTATGAAGGAAAAAAATTTCTTGTTTACGCAAAAGAAATAGTTGCTATGTGTGAAGAAGCTAAAAATACAGTAAAAAAGCAACCAATTCCAAAAGGTGTAGTAACAATAGGTGCATTAGAATCATTATGCACAACCCGTTTACATATCCTTCTTAAAGATTTTCATGAAAAGTTTCCTGATATTGAAATTATATTAAAAACTATTAAATCTACAGAATATGAGGAGCTTTTACTGGATAATCAAATTGATGTAGCCTTTTGTCTAGATCGCTTAATAAAAACTTCAGACTTTATTGTTGACCTTGCCATACCTGAGTCTTTAGTATTACTTACAAGCCCAAATCATCCTCTTACAAAACTTTTTAAAGTATATCCTGAAGATATTGCTGACCACCTTTTTATCTTAGCTGAAGAAGAGTGTAGCTATCGAAGAACTATATTAGCCATACTTAATAATCTTAATTTAAAACCTAAATCAATTATGGAAATTGGTAGCATTCAAGCAATGAAACAACTTGCAATCAGTGGCTTGGGAATAATACTTTTACCTAAAATTACAGTTAAAGAAGAACTATTTAAAGGTGAACTTGTTGAATTAAACTGGCATGGTCCTGCTTTTGAATTTTTCACCCAGGTAATCTACCATGAAGACAAATGGATATCCCCTGCTCTGCAAACTCTATTAAACATAACTAAGTCAGCTCTTCCATTGCAGTACTGTAATGATTAATATAAAGAAAAGATTGCACTATAAAATGCAATCTTTTCTTTATACTATGTTAATTATATATTTATTTCTTTTTAAATTGTTCTTGTTCTTTAAGATAAGCTTTTATTTCATAATTATTTAACTTACGAATTTGAGCATTGGAATTTTCCATGTATTCTTTGGATATATAAATAGGATTATTATCATTACATACTTTGTCCCTGTTTTTTAATAAATATTTTTCTAAATCTTTCTTAGTATGAAATATTTTATAAAAAATCCTATTATTTTTTCCTATAATTTCATATATTCCACAGACATCTTTACAAATTACTTCAGCTGTTTTCAAATATAGTTTAGCAATTTCTAATGTTTTAAATGGAAAACTCCATCTATAAACATCTCTTTTATCATCTTTATGAATACATATGCATCTTCCACATGTTGAACATATATATTGAGTATGATTTTCTAAACAATGCTGTGGCTTTAAAAGTGGTGTTACCCTTGAATTATTACTATAGCATTCTTTACATGTCATATTTCACCCCTACCTTCCTATAATATTTTAACATTATTAATTAATAATAACATATTTTTATAATGCATAACTACTTGTTTTATTAGAATATGCTTACTTAAATCAATCATACAACGTATTTTTATTCCTACTATCTTCATATAAAAAAGAAGCTATAATGATATTTAAATTCATTATAGCTTCTACCTTATACAGAAAATTTAGCTACTTTTCAAAATTTATAAATGGTTTCCTATTTTGCATCTATAATCTCGTGAGCCATTTCAACTAATTCATCTTGTGATATATCACAGTCCATTGCTAAGAAAGAATAATAAATACCATCTTGTTTCCACTCTAAATATTGAACCTCAGAAATCTCTTCCTTATCAGAACCATAACTAAATACATATTTACCTGATTTTTCATCCTGTTTATCTTGTTCTGTCATTTTATAATCTTCTGGAACAAACTTATTAGTATATGAATTATAATATATCTCTATATTATTATAATTATCAACAGCAGTTTTATCCTCTAAAGCTTTTCCTAATATTACATTTTGCATAGAAAGACTTACTTTATTATTATCTTTTTCATAATCAAAATCAAGCGATTTACTCTTTGCCACGGAATTACCTTTTATGTCTAAGCCTTCATCAGTTGTAGTATACCCATTTTTAAATGTATATCCATTACTAAATTCATTAACTAACTTAGGATTAAAACCAAAATCATTTTGTATTTTTTCTTCTGTTGGCATAGTAGTATAAGTTGGTATATTACTTCCCTGTGAATTTATAGAAAATATTTTTCCTCCTGCAAATACAGTTGTTCCTATTATCATAGCAGCTGCTAATGCAACTACTGTCCTTCTTTTAAATGATGGCTTTTTATATAATGTTTTAACTTTCATTTCATCAATCTCCTCTTCATTGCATAAACTATTTAACGTTGTATTTACCTTATTTTTAAAACTTTTCGGTGTATTTGGAAAGGCATCCTTCCAATTATAATTATTCATAGATTTCCTCCATATACTCTAATTTTATTTTTAATAATTTACGCCCTTTTGCTAATCTACTTTTTACAGTTCCTTCAGGTATCTTCAAAATTTTCTTAATCTCTTTTACAGAATATCCTTCTACATAATAAAGAACAATTGTAATACGAATACGCTCTGGCAAGTTTTGAATGGCTAAGTATAAATCGCTATAGTCCTTCTTATCATCAACCTTGTCAAATTCAAAATACTCTTCATAAGACACTGTTGAACATTGCTTACGTTTTAAACTATAACATTCATTTATAAGTATCTTAACTAGCCATGTTTTAAAATATTGTTCTTCCTTTAATTTATTTAACTTATTATAAGCTTTTAAAATTGCTCCTTGCACTGCATCCTCACAATCTTGGTCATGAATCAAAATTGATTTAGATACATGATATAAAGTAGATTCAGCCTCAAGAACTTTATCTATAAATTCCTGTTTATTCAATTGACTTCCTACCTTTCCTCGCAAATTGTAGCGCTACTTTTTTGCTTTACACTAATTAGACGTATATATGTGCTAAAAGGTTCACTTAATTTTTGTAAATATGTAAAATATTTAATTTTATACACTTCTATTTTAACTTTTTCCTTTATATTTTTATCTTATAATTAAAACAAAACAAAAAAACACCGTTATTAAAAATAAAATTTTACGGTGTTTTATAAGAAAAAAATATTATGTTTAAAACTTCATAACGCAAACAATTGTTATTATCCATGAAAATATCAACACTGCAGTAATAATTGCTTGTATTTTTTCTGCTCTAGCCAAATCTTTAATATATGTAGATTTTTCCTTTGGTGGTAAAGTTGTGAATAAATTAGTTATAATGATAATCGCTAAAACAAAACTTACTATCATAAATGAAATTTTATAATAATTTGTAGGAATTATATTAACTAAACAAAAAATATTTAATATTGTTCCTATCAATAACACTATTACAAAAATATAACGTTGCATTTTAATAGTCATATTTCCCACCTCCATATATTATATATTTTTTCTATAGTGTTCCAAGCTGTGCGTAAAGCTAAGCCACTTTATTCCAATAAAATATTTTTCTTTTAATCTTTTAATACATTATGTAATAATAAAGAATTTAAATACGCTATTCATTGAAAATTGATTTAGAAAATATATTTAGAGTTTTTTTGAAATTTTCACAGACTAGCATTTTAAATTTTTTCATTATTACTTTTTAACACTATGCATTTGGAACACCCTAGGCTTAGCTTTATGCCTATGGTGTTCCAAGTTAACCTTTTAAATTATCTATTCCAAAACTTGGATGCATAAAATAGTGAGACATGCTCCGAATCATTTAGAATGAACACTATATTTTTCATAAAAATATTTTAAAGTTATTCAACAAATTTAAACTAGAGCTTGTTTCCCTATAATTAAGTCAATTTTAATTGAATTTTATCTAATAATTTAAAATCCATAAAGTAACTTCGCAAACCCAAATTCATTAAATAAAAGAAAACGTCCCATAAAAATTGCAGTTATATATATGATAGGCTCCCATTTAAAGTAATGAAATGACTCATTTTTACTTTTTATTATACGAACAGATATTTTATATATACCATATCCAATGAGTCCACCTATAGTATTCAATATTAAATCATCAACATCAGTACTTCTATTATTTAATAATTGAGTAATTTCTATAAACATTGAAAATGAAAATGCTGATATAAAAATATAAAATACTTTATCATATTTTCTCCATAAAAAAGGAACTAGAATACCAAACGGTATAAAAAGTAATATATTTTGTAAATATCCAATTATATCAATTTCATTAGAAAATGGGATAAAATTTAGGTTTGGCTTTCTTTTAAAGTGATGATAAAGTATATCATATAAAGTTCCTGTTCCTGTAAAATAAAATACTGAAATTATATAAATTGCAAAAGCAATAATAATTCCATTATGAATTTTTGATGTTACTATACCCTTACGTTTATTCATATTATTCAATATGAATAATATCACAATAAATGGAACAAACCCTGTTAAAAACTCATATCCAATAAAAAGCAAGTTATCCATAATATTCACCTCCAAATTATGAATTATATATCTATATATAATTTTCACCTAAGATTATCTTATTGTTACAAATAAATCATAACATATTTTGTAAATATATCAGTTTTCAAAATTCAAAAATATATTCTATTTTTACTTTATTTTATATTTAAATCGCCATGTAAAAACACCGTAGAATTCATTTGAATAATACGGTATTTTAATATATTATTTATATTTACTTTTTAAGTTCATTAACAAATTGAGATTTGTCGATTTCGTGTTATGATTATAATTTTTCAAGCATATCATAACTCAATGTACGAAATACCTGACAATAATTTTGAAATCCATCCTGCCCAATAATATAAATATTGGGCATATAGTCCATTCTTGCTTTTGAATACATAATACGTTCCAATCCATTGTCTACAGCTGTATGATTGCTTAAAGCCACATCAACTTTTTTAAGCATTGCTTCACTGATAAAGTAATCCAATGACTTGAGATATTGTTTTACTTCATTTTTTGTCCATGGTGGCGTCGTACCTCCCCATAAAGCTGCCATATATGTCTCTCCATTTTCCTTTACAGGGAATATGTAGCTTAATCCTCCAGGAGTATGACCAGGAGTACCGTAAACATATATTGTTTTATCACCTAATGTTATGATATCACCATCCTGAACATAAACATCAATTTTGTAATCTTTCCACGTTTCCGGCCTATCATGTTTTGTTGGATGTTCTCTCCAAAAAATATCATCTGCTTTAGAAAGATATGTATCAGCATGATATTTTTCAACAAACCATTTCCCACATCCTGTATGATCAACATGACCATGTGTCAAAACCAGTTTTTTTATTGTATCAGGATTCCACCCTACATCTTTAATCGCATCTACTATTGCTTTAAAAGCTTTTTCTGATGGCCAAATAGCATCTATTATTATCAACCCATCACTTGTATTTAATACAAAACAATTTGTTTGTTTTTGTGCGACAATTAACAAATCATCAAAAATCTTAGCATGGATAAAAAATGACATATCCTCCATTGCTTTAATTGTTTCTTTTGTAATAACTGGTTTATTTAATCTATTCATTTAGTATACACTCCTCTGTACAATATTAATTTTATAGTTGCACAGAGGATAAGCGATTCTTTGGATGCATACATAAAAATATCTTCATGAATTCACCTTCTTTACTTAACTTTATTTTATTATTACGAATTAATTATAACATATTTTGTAAATACCGCATTATTCAATTTTAAAAGAACAAATTTTAATACTTATTTCGCTTTATTTTCATAACGTGAATTAACTTAACACTTTATTCTGCTCATTTTCTACAAACGCAATGAAGTATAGGACCATCCTCTTCTTTATAAACTATACCTCTTTTACACTCTATAATTGAAAATCCTGCCTTTTGAGCCAAATCTATCATTTCATCAGTGGTAAATGCTTCCCAATAACAATCTGTATTTGCATAGGGAAAAAACTTCTTTCCATTAAGATATTGTGGACATTTTGCTTTTAAAAATTCTTTATCATGTCCAGAAAAACTAAGTATTCCATTACTTTTCAAAACCCTACTGCATTCTTTTAAAATATGTATTTTATTATCCTCATCGTAAAAAAGACCGAAAGTCTGTGACCATATTATTACAACATCAAAAGTATTACTTTCAAAAGGTAAGTCTAATCCATTGGTTAACAAAAATTCAATATCTCTTTTACTTTCTAAAGCAATTTTTTTTGCAGGTTCTATAACCTTTTCAGAAATATCGATAGCCGTAATTTTAAATCCCCTATCATACAAACAAAATGCTTCTCTCCCCATTCCACAACCTATATCAAGAATTTGTGATTTAATCGGAAAATGAGAAACTACTTCGTTTTCCCAAATTTTCAATTTCTTATTAGTGTAATCTTCCATATCCCTTATTGCAGGTTCCTCAGAGTATAATTTTTTTACAATTTCTATACTACTCCTCATATACATCCCCCAATGATATTCATAAACTTTGCTTCATAGTTAATTACAATCTTGTCTTAACTCACAAGAAAAGTTTATCATATTTACCATCTTATTGCATTGATTTCCTATACCTTTAAGGTAGTTTTATTTTTCATGCCCTATTAATCAATTTTCAAAGAACATTTTACTTAACACTTTATAAAATTCTTGCATTAAAAATACCGTATATTCATTTCTAAATAATACGGTATTTTAATATATTGTTTTATATTTATTTTTAAGCTCCTTAACAAATTGAATTTTTGCTACTATAATCTTATTTTTTTTCTACCAGTAAGCAATTCTTTCGTCCAATATAACCAATAGTAAAAACAAGCATAACCACAATTACTCCAAACGTTACAATTGAGATTACAGGTTTAATAAACCAAGACAGCAAAAATCCACATATACCCACTGCTGACATTATAGCAAGCATTTTTTTTAAACGGTATATAGCTATTCGAGGATCATATTTTTTCTGTTCCTCCACATCCATTTGTGAATACCACTTTATCCACTTAGAGGATTTTTCAACATTCACTATTGAAAAAACTATATATATTGCCAAAAAAGCAAAGGTAATTATAACAATGCCTCTTTGAAATTTATCCATCTTTCCCACCCCTCAGTTTTAGATTTAGTGTATTTTACATATATTTATACATCTCACAACTGCAATTATTTTGCCTTAATTATATTTCAACTTTATATACTCCTTTATCTTTGTAACTTACTCTGCACTTTCTAATATTAACGATTTTGTTCTATACTATCCAACTTATAGTCACTCATACTTTTACTACAAATTTAAAAGCTAATCTCTTTCTTTGATTTCACTTGTTATAAATGCTTTTGAAATATACATAGCATTTATTATATTATTAAAACGCTTATAGTTAGAAGTACCCTCATCAAATTTCATCTGTGCTTTTTCACATTTACTTATAACTGAAGACACTGGACGTAATGCTTCTATTAATTCTTCTTTTGTATATTTCTCTATAACATTTTCATCTGTTATTAATGATTTTGAAATATACATAGCTTTTATCCTATTCTTAAGAAGTGTATGTTGAGATGTTCCCTTCTCAAATTTTGGTTGTATTTTTTCACACCTACTAATAGTTGATGATACAACTCTTAGTGCTTCCTTTAATTCTTCTTTTGTATATTGATTCATAACATTTCACCTCAAATTCGCAACTTATATAAACTGCATTATAATAAAATTTCTCGTAATAGAAAATAGTTATCTTGCATATTTTTATTTTTCCTTTTAATAAATAAAATATTAATATGAAGAATGTGGTAATAATTCTTCTATAGATACTTTTTCTATGCCATTTGAAGTTTGCAATAAAACTTTAATATCAGGAGCATATTGCATAAGTAACTGCCTACAATTCCCACATGGAGGAATTAAAGCATTATTTTTCTTTGGAGACCTTACTGCAACAATAGTATCAAATTCCCTTTCGCCTGATGTAATTGCCGAACCAATTGCTATATATTCAGCACATGAACCATGAATTGCGTATACATTTACTCCAACATATATATTACCATTTTTGCAACGTAACGCCGCACCTACCGTATGGTTTTCATTAACTTCGTCAAAATTCTTATTAATAACTTTTCTTGCTTCCTCTATCAATTCTAAATCTTTCCTATCAATCATACTTTAATAATCCCTTTCATTGATTTATCACATTTACACTTTATTTAAATTGAGACATAAAAAATATCGTAAATTCATCTTAATATCTCTCCCTTAATGAGAATATATAACTTTGAATAATGCGATATTTTAATTTATTATTTTTATATTTAATTTTTATTATTGATACTTTTTATCATATAAATCTATTCAAGTTATATTAGTTCAAATCTCAATTTTTCACAACAAGAAATTTACTTCTTTATGTAATCAGATGCTTTTTTATGTTCAGATGAATTTATATGCTTTGAGTTATATATTTCTACAACTCTTTCGATACCATCAGCAGTCATATGTGGCAAATATGTCTCAATATACCCCCAATTTCCTGTTTTCTGTATGATTTCTATAGCTTTTGCATCTGCTTCATTTTTTGAAATATCAGATGCAACCTCCATGTCTTTTGGGCTATTCTCACCGTTCATAGTCAAATTTACAGAACTATCTTTACTATTCTGTTCAACTTTAAAATTCATATATTCTAGAAATTCGCTCATAGGAATATATAATTTAGCTTCAGAACTTCCATCTTTTACAATTGTAATTAATGGATCTTTTAGCTTTATCTCATTTTTATTAAAATAAACCTTATCATTAGTAATAGCTGCTGATTTTATACCTTCTGCTACAGGAATAGTAGAAAGCTGATCATTGGTAATAGTTGTTGATTTCTTTTCTTCTGTTACAAAAACATCAGAAGCCTTAGTATTTGTTTTTATTTTTCCTACTGTAAAAACAACTGAAGCTCCTATTATACCAATCGCTAAGCCTACAACTATGCTTTTAATATCAAATTTTTTCATTTTTCTCTCCTCTTTATTTCGTCTAATTTATTATGTAAATGGTAAATCAAATCTAAAGTAAATTTCAACACCTACTCCATCCTTTTTCTTATTATAACGTAAAAATATGGTAAAATCCACTTCTGAATAATATGTTACTTAGTAAAATTACTCTATTTTTAGTTGTTAAATATAAAAATCCTTTATTTAAGTTTATTCTTGTAACATGCAATGTTATTCCTTTGAAACAATATGTTCAATACCAGTCATATTTCCTGATAATTTTATTTTAAAAAACTCAGGAAACAGGTGATATTGCTCTAAATCTTCAATCGGAAGCCAATACAAATATTCTTTTTCACCTTGTCCTCCATAGCTTTTACAAACAAAATCCATATTAGTGTTTTCTTTCATCAAATAGAAAAAGGCAATTTCATGATAACGTTCCTTTGTCATTTCTTCATGAAAAAAGTGTTCATGAACAAATACCAGCCTATCAATTTGAAATTTAATACCAGTTTCTTCAAATGTCTCACGAACAACAGCTTCTTCAGATGTTTCATTTAATTTTACTCTTCCACCAACTGAATAATAATAAGGCGCATTATCATTTTTAACCATAAGTATTTTTTTATCTCTTATTATAATTGCGCCAACCCTGTAATTGAATATTCCTTCACTAGTTTTAAATGTTAAATCTTGCTCTTCCATACTCCCCCCCTATTCATTATATGGATTGTTTTCTTTTCACATTTCCACTAAAACACCACATAAAAATACGCATATTCTTTTTTTATAATACTACGTTTTATAATTTACAATCATATAAATCGATTATTATTTTACCGCACTTTATACACCTAAAACATTTAACCATTGTATTGTTACTTAATACTTCTCCACCAAAAACGGTAAATTTTTCTTTTAATCCAGCATTATCATTATCTAAGAAATATCACTATGAAATAGTCATATTCGTAAAGCTAAGCCATTTTATTCCAATAAAATATCTTTCTTTTAACTTATTACTACATTATTTAATAATAAAAAATTGAAATAAGCTATTCATTGAAAATCGATTTAGAAACCCTTATAGATTTTTGTTTGATTTTTCTGACCTAATCCAAGGACGGATTAGCCGGTGCATCAGACAAGGACGTCGCTTCTCCGGGTAGTCATAAAAATCAGATAAAAATATATTTAGAGTTTCTTTAAAATTTTCACAGACTAGCATTTTAATTTTTTCATTATTACTTTTCGACACTATAATTTTGGAATTTTTAGGCTTAGTTTTACACCTAGGATGAAATGGCTATAAAATTTTCTCTTACTACATTAAATAAAAATTATGAAACTTCTGCTTATAATTTTCTTAAAACATATTTAGTAAAATCTTTTACTATATCATCATCAATTTGGCTTAAAACCTTATTTTTTAAAATTAATGATAAAATTACTAATCCTATAAAAACATTAATATATACATCTTTTAAATCGAAGGTAAAAAAACATTTAATGATATGTAATCTAAACTTCCATTCCAAAAAACCTTGTCAATCAATGAACATATAGCACCAGAAAATATAAATGCATACATAATATTAATAATTTTGTTATTTCCAAATTGTTTATTTAAATATTGATAAAGCTGATATATTAATATACTCATAATTACTACTATTAAAATGTGTATATATTTACCAACACCTAATTGTAACATAGAATTAAACCATGAATAGTCCCTATTGAACATAGGTTTAAAATATAATAAGGGCGGTAATATAGGGAATTTTTTATCAAAAAACTTGTTGTTGATTATTATTTTAATAATCTGATCTATTGCTACTAAAATAAACACTGATATATAAGTTTTTTATTTTGAGTTTTCATTTTTATTCTGCACCACCTCATATAGATAATCCTTACATAATATATAAATAAAATTTAATGAAATATATATTATCCATATTGTAACATATTTTGAAATATCACACTATATTTTTTAAGGACATATATTGGTTGTAACCCGCTTTATAATAAAAATATAATTCAATTTTCTAAATTAAAGTTTAAAATTAAATTAACATATTTTATACTTTAGTTTTGTTATAGGGTTCCAAGTTGACTCTTAAAGTTATCTATTCCAAAACTTGGATACCTAAAATAGTGAGACATGCTCTGAATCACTTAGAATTCAACACTGCATCTTGTATAAAAATATTTTAAAGTTATTGAATAAATTTAAATTGGAGCTTGTTTCCCTATATTTACTCTACATTTTCTAAAATCTTAATTATGTAACACTCTATATTCTATATCAATATAATATAAAATAACGAGATAATAATATTAAATTATATAGTATAAATACGGAGTTGATATATATGGCAAATTCACTGGTCTTTTCCGATGTTCCACAAGCATTAAAAACACAAATCTATGGAAGTAACTTAAATCAACCGATAGCTGTTCAAACTGACTCAAATGGTAATTTACTTACTCAATTATCAAATACTGATGGAACTAATAACCCTTATAGTGTACCTTTGACAGCATTTAATGACTTAAGAACAATAATTTTGACACCTATGGCTGGTTGGACTTTTAATTACAACATTAATTCTGATTATATAATAACTACTACTGCTAATGGAGGAACTGCAACCCAAGGAGACTCTATGGCAATATTAAGTACTAGCACTGCCAATAATGGTTCTGCAAGAATAGCAACTAGAAAAGTATTACGATATTCTCCTGGATTAGGGGCTTTAGCGCGCTTTACTGCAGCATTTACAGCTGGTGTTAATAATAGTCAACAAATTATAGGTCTAGGCGATGATACAGATGGCTTTTATTTTGGATATAACGGTACTAACTTTTCAATTCTACGTATACAAAATGGTACCTCAAACTGGACTTCACAAGCTAACTGGAATGTAGATACAATGGATGGTACTGGTCCTTCTGGGATGACACTTGATCCTACCAAGGGTAATGTATATACAATTCAATTTCAATGGCTTGGATTTGGCATAATAAATTACTATGTTACTTCCACAACAACTGGTCAACCTATATTAGTCCATAGAATTGAATATCCTAATACTGCTATAGTACCATCTGTTTATAATCCTAGTTTCCCTTTAACAGCTAAAGTTGTTAATAATGGTAATACGTCTAATGTAGTATTAAAAACACCATCTGCAATGGCATTTTGTGAAGGTGATGGCTATTCTCAAGCAATAATCACTAGAAATTCTATTTCTAGTTCCACTGGTTCACTGATACCAACACAACTAAATGTACTAACTTTGTTAAACACTTCTACTTTTGTCGGTAAAACTAATAGAACTCGTATACGTTTAGATTTTGTTTCCACTAGCATTCAAGGTACTGGTGATGTAAGATTTGATTTAATTAGAAATGGTACTTTTGGACTTCCATTGACATATACTTCAATCAATGCTAATACCAGTGTTATTCAATATTCTACAACTCAAACATCTGTTACTGGTGGGCTTCAAATATTCACTTTTGAAGTTCCAGCAAATTCAGGCTCTCAATTATTTTTGAATTCATTAAATATTCTTCTTGCTCCAGGTGAAACCTTAAGTCTTAGGGCTACCTCTGGTTTGCTTACTCAAATTGATTGCTCTTTTAGTTGGGAAGAGCTATGGTAAACAAGATTTTTATTGTTTAAATTTTAATTTAATAACTTTTAATAACAAGGAATCTTTTATTATTATTTTAAAGATTCCTTGTTAAATTTACGAAGTTATTATTTTATTTTTATCATATTTAAAATTTCAATATAAATATAATTATTTTACCTCTTTTTTAATTGAAGTCGTATATTAATTAAAATTTCAAAGAACATTTTAATTCCCACTTCAACAAGATTATGTCATGAAACATACTTCACATTGATGAACAAATGTAATGTTATCATGAATTATTTTCCATATATTGTGAATATAATATTCTTTAGTCTTAAAATAGAATTTGTATCTTAAATTAATTGTTCTTAAATCTGAATTATGTAACACTACATATTCTATATAAATATACTATAAAATAATGAGATAATAATATTAAATTATATAGTATAAATACGGAGTTGATATATATGGTAAACTCATTGGTTTCTTCCAATGTTCCACAAGAATTAAAAACACAAATATATGGAATTAACTCAAACCAACCTGTAGCTATTCAAACTGACTCAGATGGTAATTTGATTACTCAATTATCAAATACTGATGGAACTAATAATCCTTACAGCATACCCTTGACAGCATTTAGTGACTTAAGAACAATAGCATTGACACCTATGGCTGGTTGGACTTTTAATTACAACATTAATTCTGATTATATAATAACTACTACTGCTAATGGAGGAACTGCAACTCAAGGAGACTCTATGGCAATATTAAGTACAAGTACTGCCAATAATGGTTCTTCCAAAATAGCAACTAGAAGAGTACTACGATACTCTCCTGGATTAGGTGGGTTAGCACGTTTTACTGCAGTATTTACAACTGGTGTTACTAATAGCCAACAAATTATAGGTTTAGGCGATGATACAGACGGTTTTTATTTTGGATATAATGGTACTGACTTTTCAATTCTACGTATACAAAATGGTACCTCAAATTGGATTTCACAAGCTAATTGGAATGTAGATAAAATGAATGGTACTGGACCTTCTGGTATGACACTTGATCCTACAAAGGGTAATGTATATACAATTCAATTTCAATGGCTTGGATTTGGCGTAATAAACTATTACGTTACTTCCACTACAACTGGTCAACCTATATTAGTCCATAGAATTCAGTACCCTAACACAGCTATAGTACCATCTGTTTATAATCCTAGTTTTCCTTTAACAGCTAAAGTTGTTAATAGTGGTAATACGTCTAATGTAGTATTAAAAACACCATCTGCAATGGCATTTTGTGAAGGTGATGGTTATTCTCAAGCAATAATTACTAGAAATTCTGCTGCTAATTCAGTTTCTTTAAGCACACCGACAAACCAAAATGGATTGACTATTTTAAACACCTCCACTTTTGCTAGTAAAGTTAATAGAACTCGCATACGTTTAGATTTTGTTTCTACTAGTGTTCAAGGAGAAAGAGCTGTTCTATTCAAGTTAGTTAGAAATGCTACTTTTGGAACTACACTTTCCTATACTCCAATCAATGCAAATACTAGTGTTATTCAATATTCTACAACTCAAACTTCTGCCACTGGTGGAATACAAATATTTTCTTTTGAAAGTCCAATAAATTCGGGTTCTCAACTATTTTTAAATTCATTAAATATTACTCTCGCTCCTGGTGAAACTTTAACTCTTCAGGTAACATCTAGTAATAGTACTCAACTCGATTGTTCTTTCAGTTGGGAAGAACTATGGTAAAGGAAAATTTTTGTTATTTTAATTTAATAATTTTTTAATAACAGGGAACCTTTCAATAATTATTTTAAAGGTTCCTTGTTAATTTTATAGGGTTCCAAATTAAATTTTAAACTTATTCATTTATCAAATAAGAAAACTCAAATTAATATTTTATCAATAACTAAAACTAACAGATTATTTTAGTTAAGAGTTAATAGTGAACAGTTACTAG
>NZ_HE611050.1:105667-177786 GCF_000285575.1 Clostridium senegalense JC122
GCCGTCCGCTAGTTGTGGTGATTATTACTCACTATGTTCCTAATAATACTAAACATATTTTTTTAGGAACAGCTTTGATTACTTTAGGTTTTATTTATATTTTTTTTAACTGATAACAAAAATTTGAATTTATTCAATAACTTTAAAATATTTTCTTTTAATCTTTTACTACATTATGTACTAATAAAAAATTATTTTTCTTCTGGCGACTTTAATTCTTCCACCATCTTTTTAAGCTTTATATACTGTTGAGCTGAAAAACTTGTAGCCACAAAAAAGCTACAACCTATCCATGGCATTGCACTGTCCCAAAAACCATCTCCTTTAAACGTATCAGTGAAGATAGCCAACCATTGTATTAAACACCCAATAACAAACAACATTATAGTAATTCTAAGATGACGACTTTGAATTATTCTTGTATACATATCTATCTTTGAAAACCTGTCACTAAAAATTGATAAATCATTCCCCTCTTCCTTCTTTCTGCGAAAGTAACACCATTTACCACATTTTAGTACATATTCCCAACCGCAATCCATAAACATTTGAATATACTCTTCCTCTGCTATACCATTTTCTTTAAAATCAAGTTGATAAACCCACTGATCTGCATCACACTTTTCAAACTGATATTTAGCTCTATTAGTTTTAATAAGACGCCATCCATCTTTATGCTCTTTTTCTAACCAAAATTCTTCCTCTTTGAATTCTGCAATACCAAAGTTTTTCTTTTCTATTTTACATTCCATCACAATATTCTCCTATACTATTCTTATATAAACGTTCAATTCTTTTTATTTCAATAGCTAGAATTTCCTTTCCCAGTTCCGTAATAATATAACTTTTTCTTTTTTCTTCCTCTTTCACAAAGCGAATCAAACCATCCTTTTCCATCTTTGACAGACTTCCATACATTGTTCCTGCACTTATGATAATCTCTCCATTTGTCATCTTCCCAACCTTCTGTATAATATTGTAACCATGCATTTCACATTGCAAGCAATACAAAATATAAAATGCTGTCTCTGTCATTGGGATATATACCCTTTTAATTTTATCATTCATATTACACCTCTATATATTCCATCTCTATACATAGCACTGCTATATATTATAATTACATAGTATCGCACTACTATATACTTGTCAATTATTAACTTATTTAGAAGTTAATTAAAGATGAAATTCTAAAACATAATATCTATTCAATTTTTCAACTCATAATTCATTATATAGTTTGCATTATATTTGAATTGAAAACTAAAAAACACCTCAATATCCATTTCTGAATAATGTGGTGTTCTAAAAAATTATTCAATTTTATTATTTGTCGATTAAATAAGAAATTTACCAATTAGACATCTTCCTTTGATATGCTAAATATGTATTGTTCATTTCCAAATCTTGAAACTATTTGTTCCAAATTCATGCCAACCTTCTTAAGAAGTTTGCATGAAGCCTTATTCGCAGATTGTGTTTCAGCAATAATTTTTTTTATAATTAACTCATAAAAAGCATAGTCGATAATTTTTCTAACAACTTCTTCTGCATAACCATATCCCCAATACTGAGGCATAAATTGATAGGATATCTCCGTGCTTAAACCATCATGATGTTTATCAAGAGATGCTAATCCAATAATATGGTTATTATCCTTAAGTCTTACAACCCAATAGAAAGAATCATTATTACAAGTGAGCATATCATTAAAACTACTATTGAAATTTTCATTACTAACAGTCCCACCAAGAAATTTTCTTACTTTTTCGTCAGTGTACAGCTCTTTTATTTTTTCATAATCACGCTCTTGTACTTTCACCATCTTACATCTATTTGTTTTTATCACCATAATCCCCCAATTACACTTCACTTAAACTTACTACTCTGACTTAATTAATGTTTATTTAAGTAACATGCATAATATTTTTACTTTCTAAAATCGTATTATTCAACTTAACTATTTCATTCTTTTAAGTGTTTCATCCACTGAAATACACTCTGCATATCTACCATTCCACATATATTCATTGTAATATTTATAACTTTGCTCCGCTGACATAAATTTATTATCTGCTGTTGTATTTGCATATGCTGGAACTATAATATTAAATCCATGTTCAAATCCACATTTTATAGTAGCATCAATACAGTAATCTGTTTGCAATCCTACAATGATTATATTTTCTTCACCTTTGTCTATTAAATATTCTAATAAGCCTATCCCTTTAAATGCACTATTAACAACTTTATCAAATATTTTCTCTTTATTTATTGGTTTAAATTTTTCATATATCTCCAACCCATCATTTCCTTTTGTTAGCTCATTTCCTATCCCATCATCATGACGTACATATATTACTTCAACATTATTTAACCTAGCCTGATTTATTATTTTTTTAACATTAGATACAAACATATCAAATTTATATAATTTTTCGTTTATTATTAGCTTTTGTGTATCGATAATTAATAAAACCATTTTTTCTCCTTTTCAAATTCCCATTTATGCCTTTAACAAAGGTAGCATATTTTGTAAATATAAAATCATTAAAACTTTTAAAATTATTTAAATTAAATTTATTAATATAAATCTACATTAGTCTTTTCTTTATTATTAATGTCTATCAGAGCATCAAAAAATAAATCAGGTTGATCTATCATTGTCATATGTCCAGCACTAGGTATTAAATATAATTTTTTATACGGTGCATTCATTTTTTCAAAGTATTTTTCAGCAATAACATAAGGAGTTTGCCAATCATTTTCACCTAGAATATAATACATTGGCACTTTATATTCTTTAGATTCAGAATTTAAATCAAACTGAAATAGAAATGCCAACAAATTTTTATTTGCTTTGCTCCCTTTAATTGCTGCAGAAATATCAGAAAACTTTAAAATAGGACTTTTAAATACAGATATAAGCATAGAAAAACTTAGATTTACAGCTAAATTATATTTTCCCTGAATTTTACGTATGTTCATACACTTCTTCATAAAATTATCGTCAAATTTGTCCCCTGGATATTCCCCTAAAGCTTTCAGCTTTTTTAAATCTTTTTTATCGTTACACTGTATAATTAACTCCTTAGCTTTTTCATAACCAACTCGCTCATTTTCAATCATATTGATAACTTGCCCAACTCCAATATAATAAGCTACTTCTTCTGGGTATTGTTTTATAAATATACTACCTAAAGCACTTCCCCAAGAATGACCAAGTATTATTATTTTTTCCCTATTATATTTCTTCTTTAAATATTGAACAACTTCAAATAGGTCTTTTATCATCACTTCAATTGTAGGATACTTATCTTTATTCTTTGTAAGAGTCTTTCCAGTTCCACGTTGATCCCAATGAACTACTGTAAAAACGTCTTCCCATTTTTCTTGAAACATATATGCAAATAATGATTCTGCACTTCCTGGACCACCATGTAAAAATAACATTACTGGATTATTATAATTTGTACCAGAATGAAATAAATATTGCTTAATTCCATTAATGCATACATATTCCTCAGAATAAATTAGTCTATTGGGCTTATTTTTCATAATTTTAACTCTCCTTTTAACATTGCCATAACTTAATTATTAGTAATTATATCACACACTCATGTTAATCAATGGTTATTTTACTAATAAATATAAGCTTTTCTCACTTTTTAACACCAAGTTATTCAGTTTTTAAATATCATTATTCATATTCATATTTTCAAAAATCGTTACATATTTTGTGGAGATTTTTAAACAACATTTTACTTTATATTTTATTTAAATTGTGACATAAAAATACCGCATATTCAGTTTAGAATAGTACGGTATTTCTAATAATTTATTTAATTTTATAGTTTAGTTGCTAAATGTGAATATTATACCCTACTGGCCACATATTTCAGATATTTTTATTTCCGTTGTATACTAAACTAACTTCAAAGGTTACTGAATTGCTTTTTTTCTCTTACTCTTTTCATTAATAAAATAAACTGCCAATAAAATCAATAAAGAAGTCCAATATATTATATTAATGATTGTTTGTGATGTTCCACCTACATTACTATATATGCCAAAAGATTTTCTATAAAAAATTCCTGTAATAGCCATCATAACTATAAGTAAATTAAAACTCTTTTTATCTTTACTAAATTTAATTATAAAATATATTCCTATGATAATAAAAAGTAAAATTGTACCATAATCCATAACAATATCCTCCCTTCTAAACGCATTCATTACCATTATTAATTAATTATAACATATTTTTCAAACTTGTATTATGTAATCTTTAAAAACACTTTTTATTAATTACTGTGTCATTTAATTGAATTATGAAATAAAAAACACCGCATATTTAGTTTAGAATAGTACGGTATTTTAAGAAACTATTTATTTTTCAATTATAAAATTAGATAAAAGTTATTCCCATAACTTGAATGTTGTATATCATATATATTAACCTTCTTTAAAAATGGAAACACATTTTTCACACATCTTTTTAGACCGTGGATTATATTTTTAAATACTTCCTGTAATGTACATATATTGGCAAGAGCATTACAATACCTTAAATCTAGTTTAAGAATTTCCAACAAAGTATCCCCCACTATATAAAATAAATAATTTTTATTTCACATTTTCTTCAAACTAAGCACAATAAAAATTAAAACTAATCAAAAAACTTTCCCTTATAAAAATTCTCATTGCCAAGTTTCTTTGCCGTTAGCCTGAACATGACGCAGCCATCTGGACATACAATGTCTTTGCTATATTTGCCATCGCCTCCAATGTTCTCTAAATCTCCGCCACTTCTGACCGACTCCATGATTGGGAACATAATCATCATGACCTTAGAACAGATACCTTGTCCATCCGCATTTATTGGGCAGCCATAAGTGCAGGTATACTTGTCCCCGACTTCCTCACCGTTTCGGCAGTATCGCTCTGTATGGTCACTGCGAAGAAACCCAGTTACCTCAATTTCAAATTCGTACTCCTCATCATACCACTTTTTCATGATTAACCTCCAAATTTCTGTTTATCTGTATCTCTCATACAAATAATTTTTATTTAAAATTTTCCTATTATCATGATTCAATCATAACATATTTTGTAAATATCAAACTATTTAGTTTTCAAAGAACACTTTTTATTAATTACTTCGTCATTTAATTGAATTATGATATAAAAAATACCGCATATTCACCTTAGAATAGTACGGTATTTTATAAAATCCACCCTTTAAACTATACATTTCATTAATTAAGTGTTTTTTCTATACTGTTTGCTTAAGTTCTTAATTAGATTAAATGCTCTAAGATTATATTTTTCAAAATATAATAATTATTTATCATTAAAATTAACAGAAAATTTTAAGACAACAAATACTATCTCTTATACCTATAAATCAATAATCTTAAGAAATATCAATGCAATTTCAAAACCTTTAGTATACTTCTCATTTAATTCTAGCTTTATTTTTAATCCTTCTGATACTTGTTTTGCTAGATATAAGCCCATTCCTGTAGAATTTTTTCTTTGTTCTCCAACCATACCAGTAAAGCCTTTTTCAAATATAAATGGTAAATCATAAGGTTTAACTCCAATTCCATTGTCTCTTATATTTAGCTTTATGTATTTCTCATTTTCAACTGAAGTAATAACTATTTTTGCCTCAGTTTCTTCGACATCTGTGTACTTAATTGCATTGCTAATTATTTGTCTTATTATAAATTGCATACCTCGTTTATCAGATACAACCTTAAAGTCACCAACATTTAAACTTACGTCTATACCTTTTTCCTGTAATATTACTTTATATTCTTCAATTACTTCTGCACAATTATCATATAATGAAATTTCTTTAAAAAAGTAATCTTTACAAGTAGATTTTAATCTTGCATAATATAGCATTCTTTCTATATCTTCTTGCATTTTTGTTCTTACATATTGCAATCTTTTATATGCTAATTGTGATATTTCATCTTTTCTATTATCTAATACAAAGGTCATTAATCCTAATGGTGTTTTTATTTCATGTGCCCAAGCTTCTACGTATTCCTCGTATTCATCTATTCCTTGCTTATAAGTATTTATAGTACTTTGATTTTCTCTTAAAATTCCACCTATTTTTCTAATTACATTACCTTCTTCATAATTAAATAAGTTTATAATTTGATTTTCATTATTTATAGTAGGCTCATTTAAATAGTTATAAATTGCATCTTCTCTTTTTAAATCATTTTTGTACAGAATAAATGCTATAGCACAATACAAAATCATTGACCCAATTATCATTGTAGGAAAAATATAACGAAAAGCCTTATCATTGCTAAGCCACAACAGTCCACCAAATATAAAATTTAATATAAGTATAACAATGATCCAAAGTCTATTTTTTATTAATATTCCTCTTATCTTTTTAATCATTGTTTTCTCCTATAGGCTCTAAGGAATACCCCTTTCCTCTAATTGTATTTATCTTATAATTAGTATCTAATTTATGTAAAGATTTCTTTAGCCTTGTCATATTTACATGAAGAGCATTTTCATCAATATATTTTGTTGTACCCCAAAGCTTATTTAATAACATTTTCTTAGTTACAAGTTCCTTATAATTCTCAAGTAGTAACTCCATTATCTTCCCTTGATTTTCAGGTAAGATAGCAACCTTCCCTTTAATGTTTATTGTATACGTTTGTAAATCTAAGCTTACATCCTTTATTTCTACAAAATGCCTTCTATCCTCTAAACGACGAAGCAAATTAGTTATTCTTGCTAACAAACGTTCTTTATGACAAGGCTTGTTTATATATTCATCTGCGCCAATATCAAGGGCATGTAACTCATCCTTCATTTGATCACGCCCTGTTAAAACAAGTATTGGAACATTACTTTTATTTCTAATTCCCTTACATATTTCAAAGCCAGATATTTCTGGTAAATTTAAGTCTAATAATACAAGGTCTGGTGAAGCAGCTATAATATTATCTACCACATTAGAAAATTTAATTATAGAAAAGGTATCATATCCTTCCTTCTCTAAAATATACTGGAGCTCTTCTCTCATAAAAAGCTCATCTTCTACAATTACAATCTTCTTCACTATTATCACCCCTAATTATCTTCTCTCTTAACATCCATAAGCTTTAAAATATTCTTATCACTAATTTTCTTTACAAAGTGCATATAAAATAATTCTACCATACATATTAGCACAATAATAGGAATTGCAATTATCATTAGTTTACTAACCTGCTCTTTCATTGTTGTTGGTATAAGACCCGTAAATAATGCTCTTACTGAAAATATGCTACTTATAGCTGCAACTATTATTGGTAGTGAAAAATACCAAGTAATTTGATTTCTTGCAGATTTGCATAACATCTCATAACTTGCACCAAGGTAAGTTAATGATAAATACCTTTTCTTTGTTTTTTCTTGATGCATTAAGAACTGTACTCCCATAACTGTGTTGGCTATTATAAGAAAAATAACTGCTAAATAAATAGTTGTATAGCTTGCTGATACTGTGAAAAATAATTCTCTTCCTATATTTTGAAGATAACTTTCATAACTTATTTCAGTAGTATCAAGTTTTTCATTAACATAACTAATAGCTTGCATTAACCCCTTTTCTCTAACAAATCCCTTATTTAAAGTTACATTCCAATAAGTATTCACATTACTTTGTTTTGTGTATTTGTTAAAAACTTCTTCAGATACTATTAACCCTCTACTTATAGTAATTAACCTATCCGTTACAATACTATCAGAATAATATTTTTCTCCTATGATATATTCTTCACCATCTAAGAATAAAGAAGGTTTTTCCTTTAAAACACTTTCCATTATATCACCAATTTTAAACTGGGGATTTTCATAAAGCGCTACTTCATTATTCTTTAATTCTATAGGAGTTTTGCCTTGTAATTCTAAAATTTTATTATATGAATCTACTGAAATTAAATATGGTGAATCAAAGACTTGAAGGTTATTTAATAAAATATCCTTTTCTTTACCATATTTTTGATTTTCTACAGCTTTTATTAAGCCTTCTGGTGAAAAAGTGTCACTATATAACATTCCAATTCTCATATCATAAAAACCATCAATATATTTATTTAAATCTAGCTTGTTTATTAAAGACTTTACTTCTTCCTCATCTGCTTGAAAGGTATAATCAATAATATGTGGTTCCTTTGAATTAAATAAGAATCCAACTGATATACCATATGCAAAACAAGTAATTGTCATTAAAACTAATATTGATGAAATAGCCATAGTATTTGGTTTTAGGAATACTGATTCTTGCACTTGCCTAAAAGTAAACATTTTTAATTCATTTTTGTTAGTTTTCTTTTTAAGTATTATTTCAAACAAAACTCCTATTCCTTGAAGTAATAGGAACATTCCACTAAGACCTATTATTACTGTTATTCCAAAGAAATTTAAACTTGACCATGATATTTCCGTTATTGCAATGGTAAATGCTACTGCAAGTAAAATACTTCCTAATAACAACTTAATTGTAACAACTACCTTGTTAATTTTTCTTTTCTTTTCTGATTGGGAATCTGAAAGTAATTCTATAACCTCTTTTTTTGAAAATTTACCACTTAAAATAATAATTGCTACAAATCTAATAATAAAATAGCCAACAATAGTCCCAATAACAGCTGAAATTGAAAAGGTAAAGCTATGTCCTATTATACCTAGCCCTACTATTTTAGCTGTCACTAAACTAATAACTTCTGATATAAAAACTGCTACTGGAATACCAATTGCTAATGACAATATACTGTTCCATAACTCTTCTACAAAAAGCATTAATACTAATTTACTGCGTTTCATACCAAGCATTAAATACATTCCAAGTTCCCTGTTTCTTCTTTCTAGCTGATATTTACCTGCAAAATATACAAGAAAGAATAAGATAAATAAAGATAATTCATATAAAACTGGAACCAATAAAAATAACTTTTCCAAAGCCTGACTTTCCATAGTCTTTAAAAATATAATAACATCTTGCTTTTCAAGAGATAAAATAATATAAAATGCAACTATAGACACTATTAATGATACAAAGAACAACCCATTTTCTTTTCGATTTCTTTTACTATTTCTTTTAACTAAATCATAAAACATTTGCACTTCCACCTCCTAGTTGTGCCATAACTAGAAGTATTCTTTCATAAAATGCTTGTCTAGATTCCTCTAATTTTTTATACCTTAACTCATGAAAAAGCTTTCCGTCTTGTATAAATAAAATTCTTGAACAAAAGCTAGCTACATTTGCATCATGTGTAACCATTAAGATGGTTGATTTTTCTTCTTCATTTAAATCAGCTAGTTTTTGCATTAAGGCTTTTGCATTCTTAGAATCTAATGCTCCTGTTGGCTCATCAGCTAAAATAATTTGTGGGTTTAAAATTAAAGCTCTTGCAGCAGCTACACGCTGTTTTTGTCCTCCTGAAATTTCATTTGGAAATTTGTCTAATATATCTTTTATCTCCATATATTCTGCTAATTTTTCTACTTCTACCTTATTATTATCCTGTAATTTATTATGAATAGCCATTGGTAGTAATATATTTTCCCTTGCTGTTAAATTTTCTAGTAATTCGAAATTTTGAAATAGATATCCTATTTTATTTCCTCTATACTTAGCTAATTTGTTACCTTTAAATTTTTCTACATTCTCACCATTTAATAAAATATTTCCTTCTGTAGGATGAGTTGTAGTTGCAATGCAATTAAGTAACGTTGTTTTTCCTGAACCGCTACTGCCCATGATGCCAATAAATTCACCATTTATTACTTGAAAGTTTATTCCATCTAAAGCCTTAGTTACAGAATCTTTTTTACCATAATATTTTTTTAAGTTTTTAACCTCTAATATTCTTTCATTCATTATAATCACCTTTCATGTAATATCCTTATAGCAAATAAATAGAACTCCTAATTTTTATTTGCTTTTCATATTCTATAGGGTTCCAAGTTAAGTTTTAAATTTATTCATTTATCAAATGAGAAAACTCAAATTAATATTTTATCAATAACTAACAGATTATTTTAGTTAAAAGTTAAGAGTGAATAGTGAACAGTTGTGGTTATTACTATTTACTTCGTTCCTAATAATTCTCAACGTATATTTTTATAAACTTTCAAATCAAATTATATTGATAGATTTTTTAAAATCATTTTCAGAAAGTGGTTGCCACTTTCATCCTAAATTCATAATTCATAATTTTTAACTAAATATATTTGCACTTATTTTTCTCAACTGATAACAAAAATTTCATGTATAAATTTAAGTTAGAAATTGTTTCCCTATATAGGGTTCCAAGTTGACTCTTAAAGTTATTCATTCCAAAACTTGGATACCTAAAATAGTGAGACATACTCCGAATCACTTAGAATTTAACACTGCATCTTGCACAAAAATATTTTAAGGTTATTGAATAAATTTAAATTGGAGCTTGTTTCCCTATATAGGGTTCCAAGTTGACTTTTAAAATTATCCATTCCAAAACTTGGATACCCAAAATAGTGAGACATGCTCCGAATCACTTGGAACTCAACACTGCATCTTGCACGAAAATATTTTAAAGTTATTGAATAAATTTAAATTGTAGCTTGTTTCCCTATATAATTAGTATAAATGGATTTATTAAAATAAAACACTTACAGTTAGTGAAAGATTAGGAGGTTAATGTTTAAAATGCTTTAAATAATCTATTCTTGTAATATATGTTCACTATACTTTACAAGAAAAAATGGAAACCCTATAGGCTTCCAATAATAAATTTTTAGTATATTTTTAATTTTAATAATTTCTTCTTTACTAGGTTTAAATCTTATAATATACTTATCATTAAAATTCTCTTTACTTTTAAGTTATTTTATATTTTATTTAAGTTCTTAATACTAATCTTAACGATAAACTCTATTTATCTATCTTATAGATTTAATTTTTACTTAATATTATCTTACTATAATAAATTACCTATCTTCTTAATATTTTGTTTTTATTCCTGTGATAAAAGTACTTTTAACATTTTTTCAGGTCTATCAAGAAAACTTTTAGTAATTTTATAATGCTCAGTATCTTTATACATAACTTCTTTTATACCATTGTTTAATTCATAAATAATTGAATCTGGATAAGACATTATTATAGGTGAATGAGTGGCTATTATAAACTGAGAATTTTTCTGTACTAATTCATTCATTATAACAAGCATAGACATTTGTCTTGATGGTGATAATGCTGCTTCTGGTTCATCTAAAATATATAAACCATTTCCACTAAATCTATTCTTAATAACTGACAAAAAAGACTCCCCATGGGATTGTGCATGTAGTGATATTCCTCCATATGCTCTACTCACATCTACATCATCTATATTTGTAGCCACATTATAAAAACTTTCTGCTCTTAGAAAAAAGCCATCATTAGGCCTTTTAACACCTCTAATTAATTTAATATTCTTGTATAAATCTGAATGAGTATTGTTTGTTGAAAAATTAATATTTCTAGTTCCACCTTCTGGATTAAATCCACATGCTATAGCAATAGCTTCAAGTATCGTTGATTTACCAGTACCATTTTCACCTACAATATATGTAACTTTAGGATGAAAATCTATTCTAGATAAATCTTTTATCGCGGATAAACTATATGGATACTTAGAAAATGACTCTACTCTTTCTCTACATAATTCAATATATCTTAAATATTGATTGCATTTATTTAAATTCATTTTTTCCCTCCAAAAGTAATTAAATAACAATTTAATTTTCACACAATATACAATCACAGCTAAATAATATACTTCTATTATAAGTAAATTATAACATGTTTTATATAAAACATTATTTGACTTCGACAAATTTTCATTTCTATATACTACGTAAAAACACCGTAAAATTCAGCTTTGAATAATACGGTGCTCAAATAAAGTATTTATTTTTAAATTAAAATCATCTTCTAAATATATGATTTAGTCAAAGATTGAGTATCTTGCCCCATTGCTTTTAATAAAGATAATCCAATCTCTCTTGCAGCTATTACTGATTGTCTAACAGCATCTGAATCCCCAGTAACTGTTATTATTACTTCATTTGTATGTGCCGTTCCTGAATCGGGGCTAGCATATGTTACCATCTGAACATTTGCAGCTTTCATTGCTGTATCTGCCATTACTAAACCAATTGCAGCTGGAGCACCAGCAATTATTCCAAAAGTTTTTCCAATAGGAGCGCCAAATGCTTTTGCTGATGCCAAGCTTGCACTTGCAGTATATGAAAGCTCTAAATGTCCTGAATCGCATGCATAAACATCTCCAAAAGTTCTATCTAATTCTTTAAGAGCAACTTCTACTGCTCTTCTTACATCTGTTACATCTTCTGATGCCATAATAATTAAGCAACCATGACCTGCTCCACCTTTTGTATCTCTTGGCATTTCAATCTTTGCTACTTCTGTATTAGTAGCTTTTACCGCCTCATCTGCTGCCATAATATGTGGTCCTGCACCTGTTCTTCCACTAATTATTCCTATAGACCTATATTTTTTATCTAATCCCATTTTTTCATGAAGAAAACAATCAACATTAGCTATGACTAATCCAATAGTATCTCCAATTGCTGTTCCTACAAATTCTGTTATTGATGCTGACGTATTCATCTTTAGTACCTCTCTTTTCTATCACATTATTATCTTCACTTACTTAAGTAACTTTCTTAATTAAGTATTTTTTCTACTACTGTTTATATAATTTTATTTTAACTATATATCTTAATAATCATTACTTCTTCGATATATTTTAATTGCTATTTTCACTTTACTAGTGGTTATTACTACTCACTGTCATCCTAAATTCTTAATTCATAATTCACAATTCTTAAATAACTATATTTGTACTTATTTTTCTCAACTGATAACAAAAATTTGATGTATAAATTTAAATTATAGATTGCATCCATATAATTATATCATAAATTTTATTAATAATATTTGCTTTAAAATTTATTACACTTGTAATTTTATTGTATTTTTTATCCATATTGTAACACACTTTCAATATAGCATTTCTTAGTTTATAAAATTTTTTATTTATATTTTTATTGATTACAAACAAAAATACCGTATATTTACTTTTTCAATAATACGGTACTACATATTTCTTTATTTAATAATTTCTGTATCAATAACATACTTGCTATTAGGAAGATATTTTAGTTTATAACTATTCCCTTCGCTAATTTTATTAAATCGCGGATTATAATAATATGTGTTTTCATCCAGTATAAACGATGGAGTCATTCCTCTTGAGCCACCTTTAATAGTATTACACTTTCCAATAGAAACCTCATAATTTTTATCAATGTAATAGCTTATATCACTAAAACGTGGCTTTAATATATTTATATAAGAATAACTACTCCATACCATTAAAAGAGGAATTAAAAATGTTAAACATATATATTTTTTTCTATTTTTTTTATCAAATAAGATTATTACTAATCCAATCACCCAAAAGAAGCAAAAAAACATCTGAAATAATGTATCTATAATAAAATCCATATTTACCTTCACCTCATCGTTATTAATTATAGCTAAACCCTATAATACTATTATAAATTGATTATAACATATTTTGTAAATACTCCATTGTTCAATTTTTAAACAATGTTTCACTTCGCATTTTTTGTATTACAACATAAAAAATATCGCAAATTCATTTCTGAACGATGAGATGATTTAATAAATTATTTTTTAGTTATAATGTTAAATTAAAAGAATGTGGATAAATTATGTTGAAATTTATTTTCATTTTATTAATATACTTTTTTATATAAGCTGAATAATCAGCTATTCTTTTAAGTTTTCCTTCAATACCTTTAACTTTAATTACATAAAAACATATAGTATAGGATTATTCTTAACAATCAATTAAAAAATGTAATAAATATAATTTTTTACCAATAATATTGTTATTTTCATGTATATATTTTACAATTGATGTGAGCAACAAGTAATTATTATGGAGAGGGCTGGAATATTATTATGAAAAAAGTGAGTCTAAAATTACTATCAATTTTTTTTATATTAGGTATATTATTAACTGAATGTAAAAAAGACGGAGGTTCAATTCAATTTTCCAATAAACGTTTAGAACAATCACCTGAGAAAAGAGAAATTATGCAAGAGTATTTGAAAAAAAATTATAGTTCTGTAGATTTAGAAGATGAAAGTGAATTTAAAGATTTAGCTATTATGGATTCAGATATAGAAGGAAAGGAACTTTTTTTTACTGCTGAACTTCATGGAACTAAGGCTAATGAACAATTAAATATGAAATTTTTAAAATATTTCAAAGAAAAAACAGATTTTAAGTATTATCTATGTGAGCTCTCTTATAGTGATGCTTATTTTATAAATAAGTATTTAGAGACTGGGGATATAAAAATATTAGAAGATATATATAAGCCACTAAAAGGAACATTTGCATGGAATAAAGATAGTTATAACCATTTTAAAAAGTTATATGAGTATAATAATACTCTACCTAAAGAAAGCAGAATTCAAGTTGTAGGCGCTGATATAGAACATCAACCAATTAATGCCTATAGGTTTTTAGTAGATGTTTTACCAGATAAAGAAGCGCCTAAAGAAATAAAATCAGTAATAGATAAGATTAAAAATAAATTTAATAATTCAGGTGAATTTGATAAAACATTTGCTCAATGTTCAAATGAATTGCAAAATAGCATAGAAAAGAATGAAAATATATATAAAGAGTATCTTGGAGAAAACTTTACTGGTTTTAACCTTGTAAATTTGAACGTATTAAATAGCGTAGAGGCATATAAACATGAGGATTACGTAGATTGGAATAATACTAGAGATAACATGATATATAAAAACTTTCAAATTCTTCAAAAGGAATTACCTAAGGGTAAGTATTACGGACAATGGGGGCTTAACCATACATTTCAAAGTAAAGAAAAAGATATAATGTGGTTTGCTGCCTATCTAAATTCTGATGACTCAATATTTAAAAATAAGATTTTAACAGTAATTTATAACTATGATGATTGCGATATGATGGGCATAACTGATACTATGGAATACACTACTAATGAACTTAACATTATGTATCCTCAAATTAAGGAAACTAACAATTTATTAGAAGGTAATTTGAACATTTATAAATTGACAAGTGAGAATTCACCTTTTTCTGAAACACCAATGTATTATACTTTTAATGGAGAAGAGATAGAAGCAAATATGTTAGATTTTTTTCAATATATCGTTTGTATAAAAGATTCTAAAGCAACAGAGCCACTTAATGATGAGTATAATTAGTTAGCTTAGGATATAGATACTATATTTTGATGAAGGTTTCTTACTTTATTATTTTAGATTAGAAAATATAGTAGCATGTTATGATGAAAATGTATTATGTATCGAATCTAGTATTGATACTAGATTCGATACTTTAAAATTACATTATAACCAAGATGATGATTGTATGCAAAAATTACTAAAAATAAATAATTTTGAAGTAAATATCCTTTTTTTTCAATTTTTTATACTTTATTTTACTCATTCCCACTCAAGTATATCTATTTTTTACCACCACTTACCATTATAAATAAACTATTACACATATTGCAAATGCATCATTATTCAATTTTCAAATAGCATATTTCACTTTTAGTTCGTATTGTCTTTGAAATACGAAACAAAAATACCGCAAATTCATTTACGAATAATACGGTATTTCCATTTGTTATTTTAATTACTAATGCTTCTTTATTAATTTCATTATTTCATCATTTATAACATCAGGCTCGAATTGATGTATAGCATGTCTTGAATTCTTGACTACTATTTGCTTACTATCTGTAGACCACTCCTTCAAGGCTATCTGACTACTTTCCCATTCAGAAATTGCTGAAACATTACTTTCAGCAGTAAATATTCTTAGCGGAATATCTCCTAATTTTCCGTTATCTAATACTATTTTTGCACTATCATTTGCCATGTTACTTTCATCTATAATATTCTTATTATACATAGTTTTAAGAGTCATCGACTTATACAACTGTTTTAAATCATCAGGCAACAATTCAAGATTTATAATTTTTGAAAAATAGCTTGTATGATAAATTGCTAATCTAGCAATTCCTGATGATTTTAGCATCTGATATTTAAATCCTGAACTACTACTTATTCCTACTTTATTTTCAGAATAATATTCTGGACTACCCCCATCAATTAACACAACCCCTGAAACTTCATCTTTATATTTTTGTGCAAATCTTATTGATGTTAATGATGCTAACGAATGTCCAACTAATATATATGGTGACTTTTGCCCCGATTCTAAAAGAGCTGTATGCATTTCGTCTACGATGGAGTCAATGTCCCTTGAAACATCTGTTATTTCACTCCAACCATGTCCTGGTTTATCATAAACAGCTATTTTAGCATGATTTGATATTACATTATAAAGAGGATATAAATCTGCATAAGCACTTGGCTCATTTAATCCTCCAATAAAAACTACAGTTACATTCCCTTCTCCTTTGGTAAATACATTGATTCCATGATTATTTACATTAACCATTTGCCCTACTGGAGGATACTTCTTAGAATCCTTATATTCTCCAATTTTTTCATAAGATACACCAATTAGTGAAATAAAAAATATACAAATTAATACTAAAAATATGCCTCTTCTAAATCTTTTTTTAGATTTTCTTTTGTGCCTTCTTCCATTTACACTCATTTGTTAGCCTCCCTAAAAATAATATAATCCATCTTTAACTGGTATTATTAATATGCTTCTTGAAATAATTGTATAATAATGCTAATTAAAATTATAGCATATATTCCAATATTATACATAATATTTTATCTATCTTGTAAGATGTTTTGTTTAATATACCGTACTATTCAATTTTCAAAGAACATTTCAATTCGCATTTTAATCAAATTACAAACTAAGAAACACCCTAAAATTCAAACTTGAATAATATGGTGTTCTAGTAAATTCTACTTCTGATCTTCTATTAATTTTTTTATCTCATTACTTATAACGTCAGGATAAGTGTGGTGTATAGCATGCGTTGACCCTTCAACAACCATTTGCATGCTATCTGTAGACCATTTTTTAAAATAAATTTCTTGCATAAATTAACTATTAATCTTGGATGACTATATTATAGTTCTATTGTCACTTAACTAATATATCTTACATTTGATATAACCAAACCATAATTGGCATTGTTACAATACATACAATAGTCGTAACTACATTTATAACACTAGCATATTCTCCGTTTTTATCATATATCTGAGCCATTTGTGCAACTGATGATGCAGATGGTGTGATTGTTGCAAGAAGGCTAATAAGTAAAATTATCTTGCCATTAGGTACTAAACTTCCCATTCCACTATATTTAAGTAAAAGTAAACTTATAAATGGACATACTATCATCTTAAGAAAAGTAATTATGTAAATTCGTTTATAAGCAAATATCTTTCTAAAACTCATATTTGCAATCAACATTCCCACTACAATCATACAAATAGGGCCAATCATAACACTTACTGACTCCATAGTGTCTGTAATAAAATCTGGAAGTTGAAGCCTCGTAACAAATAATAAAACTCCAAAGAAAATAGTAATCATATTAATATTTAAAAAGATTTTTTTCAAATCTATTTTCTTATCTTCACAAATCACCATTCTTCCATGAGTCCATAAAAGAACTAACTGTACACACATAAATGCACTAGTGTAAATAACCCATTCTTTTCCTAGAACAGCAGTTACAATTGGAATAATTAGATTTCCAGCATTTGAATATATTATAGATACCTTTTCAACTGAATCCAAATGAAATATCTTTTCAAGTATTTTTACTAAGATTAATAATTCAATATGAATCAATACAGCTGCTACAAAAGCAAGAATCAATCCATTCCGTATACTTTCTGTATATTTAACTTGAAATGCATTAATAATCACACAAGGCATTACCAAATAAAGTGCAACTATTGAAAGACTTTTACTCTCTTCTGCTTTCAATAAATTTGTTTTCACTAATATAAATCCCATGGCCATAACTAAAAAAAGTTCAGCAATCTGCTTCATTAATAACAAACTAATCAAAATTTCACCTCCACAATTTAACTCTGAACTATTTACTAATCACTTGTTGATTTTCCTATATTTCTTACCAAGTTTCATAATGTATTATTTCTTTAATTGTCTTCCTTGGACGAGCTTCTGGTGTCTCATTTGCATAGCCAATAGTAATAATCCCAACTACATATTTATCATTAGGTATGTTTAAAACTTGTCTAATTTCATCTTGAATAAACCATGCAACCCAGCAACTTCCTAACCCTAAACTTTCAGCTTCAAGTAATATGTGCTCTACAGAAATAGATGTATCCCTTATTATTTGCTTAAGTTCTTCTTGTGGACTATTTTCATTTAATATTACATCTACATTTTCTTTTATTCTACAACGTATATCAGCCACACATACAATAAAAACTGGCGCAGATAACATCCATTTTTGTTTATGAGCTACCTGTGCTATTTTTTGCTTAACTAATTCTGATTTTACTATAATAAAATTCCACGGTTGTGTATTGCTACCTGATGGAGCAAGTCTCGCACTCTCAATTAATTGAATTATCTTCTCATTTTCAACTAATTTATTACTATAATTTCTTATACTTCTACGAGTTTTAATTTCCTTAATCATATTTATACATTCCTCCACTTAAATTCTTGTGTAGTTTGTACACAATTTACATGCAATCTTTTTATACTTTACATTTTAATCAATTAATTATAACATATTTTGTAAATGTCATATCATTCAAACTTCAAAAATTATTTAATCCCAAATTTATTTGTATCGCAATATAAAACACCGTAAAATTCTCTTTTGAATAATACGGTGTTTTAATATATTGCTCATATTACTTTTTAAATTTCTTGACAAATTGGAATTCGTTAGTCAATACGTTTTCGTAACCAATACTTGAATACATTCAATTGCTCTTCCGTATGGAAGTAATGTTCTGCTTCATCTACGACTTCTAATTCACAATAATATTTTTTTGTAAAATAATTAATAGTTTCAAATTCACACAACTCATCTTTTGCCCCATACAAAATATCTGTATCTACATTCCATGTATTAATAGGATGTTGTTTTACATAACAAAAGTAGTCCCAATACAACTTTTGACCAATAGGTGTTTCTATAATCATTTCCTTTTGCAAACGTTCTGGTGTTATATTAAACCATCTCATCATATTTTCTATGATTCTTTCCATATTAACTACTGGTGATAAAAATAATGCCTTTCTTAATATATCACTTTTATATGCTAAAAGACTAAAATAAGCCCCCATACTACATGCAAACAAATTCACTTCTTTCCAATGTTCCTTTGCATAATTCATAATTATAGATAAATCACTAACGCAAAACTGTACTTTGCAAGGAGTGCTCTCATTTTTTCTTTCTCCATGCTCTGGTAAATCAAAGCTCAATACTTGATAGCCTTTTTTAAGTGCTTCTTCAGCTAAAATTTGAATCACAACATCTTCCTTATTTGACATATTTCCATGTACTGCAATAAAAAGTTTCTCACTGTTTTTTCCCCACAAAACTGCAGGAATATTACTAATATTAAATTTATCTTTAAACATATTTCCTCCATAATTTATAGAGGTAAAACCCTCCATAAAAGTTCTTTATTTTTCTTGTTTATCATAATAAACTCCTCCTTTCTCAGTTAATTGTATATAAAGTATGCTAACTGCAAATTTCTATTTATCTGTATCTCTTATACAAATAATACTCATTTAAAAATTTCCTATTATCATCAATAAATTATAACATATTTTGTAAACACCATATCATTCAAACTTAAAAAACTATTTAATTAGTAATTTTTTTGAAATGCGACGAAAAAACACCACTGAATTCAAAATTGAATAATGCGGTGTTTGAGTAAATCATTCTTTTTTCATTTATGTCACAAGATAAGAATGTTGTAAATTAATTAATGTTACGATATATATAGGATGCTTGATTATAATAATAATGCCATTGTATAACCATCTATATAGCTACCATCAGATAACATCTTGTCATTTCTTAATGTGCCTTCTATTTCAAAACCCAACTTTAAATATAAACTTATTGCTCTATAATTGTTTGTATCAACTTTAAGTGTAATTCTAGATATACCCTTTTCTTTTGCCCATTCAATTCCTGCTTTCATTAATTTTTTACCTATACCCATTCCACAAAATTCTTGCTCAATTGCTAGTCCAAATTCAGCAGAATGCCTAATCCTTTTGTTGACATTTCCATTCAATCCACATATTCCAATTACTTTTCCGTCTGTTTCTGCCACAACCAATAAATCTACTTCTGAATCTGCCTGATTCTGAATAAAATTTTTTTCTTCTTCAATTGTTGGATTAAATTCATCAGGGTTCTTTAGTAGAAAATCAGTTTCTTCACCAACTTTTTTAATAAGATTAATCAATTTTTCAGCATCTTTTACTTCTCCATTTCTTATGTTAATTGTTCTATTATTAATAATATATTTAATTTCTCCTATTTTTCCCATTTTAATCCTCCTAATAAAGTTATCTATATTTTTATATAATTATATTTGAAAAGGCAATTGAATACAAATATATATTTAATAGTAAACTAAAATTTACAATTGATTTGCTACGTATTTTCTTACTCATTTTAACTTAACTTATGGTACTTATATTTTATTTGTATAGTTTTACATAGTTACTTTTTTAACACCACATTATTGGATTTTCAAAGACCATTCTTTACATTTCTAATTTCAATAGTTATAAAGAAACAAGCCCCAACTTAAATTTATTCAATAACTTTAAAATATTTTCATACAAGATGCAGTGTTAAATTCTAAGTGATTCGGAGCATGTCTCACTATTTTAGGTATCCAAGTTTTAAAGTTATTCATTTATCAAATGAGAAAACTGAAATTAATATTTTTTTCAATAACTAACAGATTATTTTAGTTAAGAGTTAAGAGTGAATAGTTAATAGTTATGGTTATTACTATTAACTTCGTTCCTAGTAATTCTCAACATATCTTTTTATAAATTTGAATTGGATCTTGTTTCCCTATATGTCGTATTTAAATCAAATTGTAAAATAAAAATACCGCAGTATTCGAAAATGAATATGCGATATTTTAATATATTCTTTTATATCTACTTTTTAAGCTCATTTTTAAATTGGAATTTAACGAATTCTTATTATATTTTTACTATTGTATAGGAAAATAAATTTCAATCTGTGATTCTTCATTTTCAGTTCCTAAAAATTGTTCTGTGTAACATTCAAAATCATCTCTGTCATCAAGTTGAAAACTACTCTTAGGCAACCAAACACCCCAAATATAATAATATGTAGAAAGTAAATTTTTTACTGTGCCTTTATGTATGAATTTAGCATACTTTCCACCACTAATTTCTTTTAACTTCATACCTTCTGGGACCTTAGAGTCACATGATGTTTCAATCCCTATAAATACAGTAGCTTCACTATTTTTATTAAATGTATTTGGCAAGCATGTACCACCTGTTTCATAAATACTATACCTATTATTATTCATTGAAATATACTTTTGCTTTGCCAATTGAGTGTTCAACTTTTTCCACATTTCAATAATGTTATTATTCTCAATACTCATGTCAAATCTAAACCCAACAACAGATTTAGGTTGAAATATTACGATTTCTGGTGAGAAATTTACATAATTGCATTCAGTCAGTTTGTCAATTTGCATCGGCTGATGACTTCCAATCAACACATCAATCCCATTTTTTCTGTATTCTGTTGGTGTAATACCATATCTCTTCCTAAAGGCTCTTGTAAAACTTTCACCAGACTCAAAATACAATGAAACTGCGATGTCTAAAATTTTTATGTCACTATATATAAGGTCATATGCCGCTTGAGTCAATCTCCGACTTCTGATATAACTACCAATTGTTTCCCCCATCACAGCTTGAAAATAACGGTGAAGGTGATAATAAGAATAGGAAACTGCATTAGCAACTGATTCTACAGTCAAAGGCTCATACAAATTTGTTTCAATAAATATAATTGCTCTACCAATGATTTGTTTATCTTTCAATACAGTATTCTCCTTTTTTAATAGGTAATATTGTAAAAATCTGTCCCCACTTTTTCACATGGAAGATTTACTATAATTTCTTGCTCTTGTAATTTTTCCACAGTGAAAATTTTCCAATTATTGACTTGTGGTGAACCGAATGTCACTTCTATTTTTTTTCGGTTGTATTAAACAACATAGAACGTAAAGTTCCAAAAAATTCAGGGTAATAATGACAACACAATCCCTGCGGATAAGATGTCGATAGTATCACCTTTAAATCTTGCACTGATATTTTTTCTTTTTCAGAAAACATCTTTTCTATTGTTTTATAACGAATCACAGAGTTTTCAATCAACATCTTTTCATATGGCTTTATTTCTGGCAAAATTGCATGGTTTGTAGAAATTAGAAAACTCTCCTTAGAGGCATTATCTAAAATACGATATGCTTTATGACCATCTATACATTGCAATAGCGCAATTTTATTATTACTATCAGAAAGCATTAAATTTATATTATATCCAATAGGTGCATTCATTGCCCATACAATAGCTTCATCAACATTTTTGCAGTTTTCCAAAATACTTCGGATAACAACCCAAAAAGAAAAACCAGTTACACCTGCTTTCTGTCCTCCCTCAAAGTTACCCACTGGCAATCCATTGCTGGCTTTACAAGCTGCCAGCCCATATTCATTCATTCCATCACATCGTCCGAATAAATTGAGTGTAGAACCAATGTAACGATATTTTCCTTTAATAGCTGTATATGCGAAGCACATTTCTTCCATTTCATCATTAAAATCATAGTTACGCGCCATTAAAGTGTGTCCAGTTTCAATCTTGTTTGAAACTGCTGCCATCAAACTGCACCCACGTTCCAAATATGTCATTGCATAAAAGATTGCTTGTTCTTTTGAAATTCCAACTGTATCTACAAACCCTTTGATTTCCTCGTTTACACCACTGCAATATTTTTTAAGCAAATCGAATATTTCTGTTAACTTGCTTTGAGGATATGCCTTAGGTGGTAAAATCACCCTTTTCAATAAATCGGGTTGCGATAAAATCCAATTACCAATCTGTGTCCCAACTTCATAACTTGTTCCTACAAAATTCTTTAAGTATGTCTTTGTTCTTTTCATTAAAAACACCTCATCTTTCAAAAAAATTATAAGATAAGATAAGATGATATACTTGATATTTTCTGCGAATTTTTTATATAATCTGTTATTCAAATTTCTATTTATCTGTATCTCTCATACAAATAATTCTCATTTGAAATTTTCCTATTATCATCAATAAATTATAACATATTTTGTAAACACTGTATCATTCAAACTTAAAAGATTATTTAATTCGTAATTTTTTTGTATTACGACGCAAAAATACCGCAAATTTCTTATGAATACTGCGGTATTTCAATATATTATTTTATATTTAATTTTTAAGTTCATTGATAAATTGCTGTTTATCTACATTGTATTAAAATAATCTTTATTTCACATTATAATATTATTCTAAAATTGATTTAATTCTCTGGATAAATTTGAATTTATACGTTAAAAAATAAGCATACCTTTATCATCATATTTAAAGTTTGGCCCCCAAGTTACCTCCCAATAATATCCGTCTAAATCAGAAAAGTATGCATGATACCCACCCCAAAATACATTCTGAGGCTCTTTAACTATTTTAGCTCCAGCATTTCTAGCTTTTTCTATAACTTTATCAACATCCTCTTTATGCTCCACATTATATGCTAATGTAATTCCAGTAAATCCATTAGAAATTTGCGGAGTATCTTCTTCACTAATATCTTTTGCTAATAACTCCAATGGATAAAGTTCAAATTTTGTTCCTGGTGTATTAAAAAATATTACTTCTGGATTATTACTTTTTTCATCTGTTTCGAATCCAAGCTTATCTCTATAAAAATTTATAGATTTCTCCATGCTTCTTACTCCTAAGCATATACATGTAATTTTATTCACTATAACACCCCTTCAAATTACTATTTATTTTACCTGTATATCACACAAATAATCTTTATTTAAACCATATTATAACATATTTTCAAACACCGTACTATTCAATTTTCAAAGAACATTTCACTTAAAATACAAATTAATATCTTTTAATTCCTTCGTACTCATTTCCTATTATTTCATAATCCGTAAATTCATCTAAATCATATTCATGGCATCCGTTTATATATAAACTCCAACAACACTTTTTATCATTCCATGTAACACACATTGGATTAATAAATTCATCATATTCAAGCTCAACTCCTAAATAGTCACTTTCATATATTTCCCTATTGTTTCTATCTTTACGGCCAGTAGGTCTTAATATTTCTGCTTCTCCCAATATACAACCTATAAAACTTTCATATGTCATATATAGTTTAAATTCTTTAAGTTCAAATTTACCTTCTTCAATTTCATTAACTACTCTTAGAGTTAATTCCTTAGCTTTCACATTCTCACTCCTAACCTTTTACATATTATTAAAATTTCATCTTTTGTCATTTGAGAATTTTGTTTTGCATAATAAATTTTTTATTTTTAGTTATTGGAAATTCTCTATAGTAGCATTTACCTTTATTTTGAATAGAAATATATTTACATATCGCTTTCCAATATTTAAAATCCTTTTCATCACAATCTGCTCTAAAATTATTTTTACCACTTCTAGATTCAACTCTATATCTTTTCACTTCTATCCTCCTTTACTTCATAATCAAAATAAGACATAAAAAACACCATAAATTCATCTCTGAATATTACGGTATTTTTATAAATTGTTTAATAGTATATCGGTTTTATCATTTAAGAATATTCAGTACTAAATTTCACTTAACAACTCTAACCCATACCTATTTTTGCTTAAAATTTATTTTTACTATATCTACTTCTAAAAATAATAAAAGCACCAGTAAGTATCAATATAATATTTACCCATTTAAAATTTAATGGCAAGAAGGTAAACAAATAATAATCATCCACATTAAACAATAATTTACATGGTAAATCAGTATACATAAAGCCATAATATAAAATTGCTAATGAAAACACTATAATACCTGATTTAATATATCTTGTTTTACGCTTTTCAGATAAAATAATAGTTCCTTTTTTAATTTTAATAACTAATACTGCAAATAAGGATAATAGAATCATAGCCAATATTACTATTGTGTTGAAAACCACTTTGACAATTTGCTTCATTTGAGTATCAATAACCTTTTCCCCAATAACTCTTTCACCCCATTTTTCCATTAAACCGTATGTCAAATAATAGGATTTATCTGAATTTGTAAGTATAACCATTCCATTTCTGCTAACAGGTTCAAAAGCTATTTGTGCGTTCCATCCTGTGAATGTTCCATTATGTTCATAAACAGTTTTGCCATTTTTAAGTTTTCTTGGAATGATTCCTAAAGCATATAATCCTCCTATACTTTGTGTATTTTTCTGTGGCTTAAACATTTCTTTGTTTCCATTATTATAGTAATTCATTAGTTCAACTACAAATTTTGATAAATCTACTGCTGTAGTTGAAACACCGCCTCCTCCGTTCATAACAATAGGTGTTATCTCAATTGGCTTACCTATTCCTGCATAAGGAGTTGCAAACTTTCCATTTGAATTCTCATTTTTATAGCTTGTATTTTTCATATCTAATGGTTTGAATATATTTCTTTCCATATATTCTTCAAAACTAGAATTTGTGACTTCTTCAATAATAAGATGACAGATACCAAATCCTACAAATTCTGAATATTCAAATGTTTCACCTGGCTCTCTTTTCAATTTAACATCTCTATTTTTTAAAGCCTGGTCAATTGTGGGTAATGGCTTTTTATAACCACATTCATCACTTCCAGTTACGCCACTTGTATGAGACATAAGTGTTCTCAAAGTTAATTTACTTTCATCAAATTCAGTTTCAGGAAGATGCCATTTAGTTAAATATGTATTTATGGGAACATCTAAATCCAATTTACCCTCATCAACTAATTTCATTATAGCGTATGCGGTTATTGTCTTTGAAATAGATGCAATTTTAAACTGAGTTTCATCTGTAACCACAGCTTTTCTTTCAATATTTGCATATCCATAATTTCTTACATTGGTAATAACGCCGTTTTCTATAATCACAGCAGTTGCACCTTGTGGATTGTACTGATTAATCAATTTATCAATATAATCCTTGTCCTTATTTAATTTTGTTATTACCCCTATAATGATTAATAACAATAAAATAATTACTATTGCTATTGTCTTATTTTTCGCTTTTAATACTTTATACATATTTCTGCCTCCAAATTTCTCTTAATTATATTGAATTTACCCTTTAATAATATGCTAATTCTTTTTTCATTTGTTTTCCCATTATTAACATTACTTTTTTCTTAGCAATATTACTTTTTTGTAACATTAGGGTAATCTGACATTTGTGGCAAAATTATTTGTTATAAATATTCCACTATCATGATTGAATCTTTAAACTTTTTCTCGTTTTATTTGAAATATAACAAAAACACCGCATATTCATTTTTAATTATACGGTGTTAAAATAAATTATATGTTTTTTAAGTTGAAAGGTTAAATAATAAATTTGTAACAGAATACTAAACTAATTTATTAATATTTCCTGATTGAATGTATTTAATATTTGCTTGAATTTTTTCATATGTCCAATCCCACCACTTAATTTTCAACAATTCCAAAATTATATCATCACTAAATCTTTTTCTTATAACTTTTGCTGGTATACCTCCAACAATAGTATAAGGTGCAACATCTTTAGTAACTACTGCTCTAGTTCCAATAATCGCACCATCACCAATTTTAATCCCTGACATAATTATAGCATCATATCCTATCCATACATCATTTCCAATTATAATATCTCCTTTATTATCCCAAGCATATGTGGGTTTTAATGATTTATCCCATTCTTCTCCGAATATAGGAAATGTATAAGTAGATAGTGATTGCATTATATGGTTTCCACTGGTCATAAGAAACTTTGCTTTACATGCAATGGAACAAAACTTACCAATTATTAATTTATCCTTGTTTATAGGATATTGATATAATACATTATTTTTTTCGAAATCTCTTGGATCATTATAAAAATCATTATATATTGTATAATCTCCAACTTTTATATTATCTCTTGTAATTACACTTTTGAGATATACAGTTTGATAATCATTACTTCTTGGATATACTTTGTTTGAATTTGGAATAGTCATATTTAACTCGCTCCTTCGTATTATATTTCTTTTTTGACTATTCCATTATTACAATGCATTTTTTCATAAAATTACTCCTTAAATACTTTTTATTTTTTATATTAGATCCTTACCTTTTTATATTCATTTCTGAATAATACGATTTTACAAATAAATTACATGTTTATAAACTGCCTTTTTTATTTTTAATATCTTTTGCTAAAGAATGACCTATAAGTGCTGACATGCATCCCATTATGCCCCCACCTAATATTCCTATTATAATCATAAAATTGGACTTACTTGAAAAGTATATTCCAAGAATAAACATAAGAAAACCAATTAAAAAGAATATTTTAAATTTCAAAACGTACCTCCATGTCATTATGTATAATATTTCAATTCTAATTAAATAAAATTATAGTATTATAAATTATTAATTAAATTTTAATTTTGTATACCATGTTATTGATATTATATATCCTATTATAGGCGAAATTCCATACCCCATTAAAGGAACTGGAAAATTACCAAAAAATGTAGAAATTATAATGATAATAAAGTATATACCAATGCATAATGATGGTAATTTTAACTTTTCAGGTGGAAATAATATAAAAGGGGTTGGTAATATTACTAATGACACAATTCCTAATAAAAACCACACTTGTCCCATATTAGCTACTAAATTTAAAATTTCTTCAACATATGATACTGGCGAAAGATTATCTAAATGTATCCATGATAAAATAACTAATATAAAAAGCCCCACTGAAATTATTGTAGAAAAATTTCTTTTATCACCATTCTTATATAGCATAAAAATCATAGGAATAGCAAAACCAGATAACTGTGAAGCATCAGGTTGAATAAAAAGTACTATAGATATAAAAATTGTTATAATTGCTACTTTCCACCAACTATTATTTTTTAACAATTTCCATAATGATAATATTATTATAGGCATCACTATCATAGCTATATTTAATCTTATTGGCCCTATAGCTATCCACCTATGAACTCCCATCATACCTTCTCCTATAAAAGTTAAAAGTAAAAGTATTAATGGAATTAACTTAAAAATATCTTTAATATTTTTATTTCTACATATATTAATGTTCCCTGACAATAGATAATATGAAATTAGCCCCATTATAACCAATCCTATAATATTTTGTATTATAATAAAATTTGAAATTCTATTATAATACATTGCTATTGTTCCAATAACAATAGCAGGTGCTGTCATTATTATCGGAATAAAATTAAATAATTTCAACTTTTTCATTTTAATCTCCTTAAGATATAATAATTTAATCATAAAAAATTATATCATGAGATTAATCTTGAATCACTAACATATTTAAACTACTATTTTTCGCTTTGATAATCATTTTTTAGTTGTAAATTAATCTTTTAATTACTTTTTTAACTTTGACCATTCATATGCTTTTCTGTCTATATCTTTTATAAATTGATTTTTTCCATTACAGTAACTATCAATATCATGCTTAAATTTAATCGCTAACTCTTTTTTTAATTCTCCATACATTTTTGCTTCTTCTGGATGAGCTATCATATAATCTCTAAAATTCAAATGTTTTTCTATTTCTAAATTACCTGTCTCAAAAACATGTATATGATGTGTTCTATGATATACACCTTTTAAGAAAAATCTACGTCCACTTATTCCATATTCCCCTTTTGATATGTACCCTAACTTACTCAACTCATTATTATACTCATCTGTATTGTTAATATCTTTTACTTCAAGTAAAACATCTATTACTGGCTTTGCAAAAATATCAGGAATTGAAGTACTTCCAATATGATGAATTTTTATTATTTCTTCCTTCATAATATCCTCTATTAATTTTGACTCTTTCATAAATTCCTTTTTCCAACTAGAATTGTATTCAGCAACTTCTATTTCTCTAACCTGATTCTGTTCACCCATATTAAATCCCCCATTTTTTAAGATTATATTCTATTTTTAATACTTATAGAAAATTTATAAAAAAATTCTAATTATAATTAGACTTATAAATTAAATAAAAATCTAGGAAAACAAACCTGAATTTAAAAATTTTCATTATTATTAAAAATGTTATATTAAATTTCAAGTATACTCTTAAGGTAATTTTAACTATACATTAGTTGCATAATACCCAACCCAAACAGGTAAAAATCCCACTTTAAGTGCAACTGACGTTGATGCAATATTGGGACTCCATGTGGTATAGTATGGCAATATGCCTCGTCTTTCAATTTCATCAGCCAAAGTTTTTACAAGATAGGAAGCTAGCCCTCTATTACGATATTGAGGCAAAGTATCTATTCCAATTTGCCATAAACTTGGCATACTATCATCAGCTCCAGCTATAGCAACAAGTTGATTATCTTTATATGCTGCAAATGCAATAATGTCATTGTCATAGTTTAATGCATTATCAAAATTTTTATTATCATATAGAGTATTGATATTAGTTTTGTCAAAAAATTTGTACTCAAACTCGTTAGGTGGACAAATATTTTCATTCTTATTTATATATAGATATCGAGTGTGCTCACCTTCAAGTTTTTTTCCGAACTCTCTTAGTTTACCTTCAATAACAAATAAGTTTTCTCCATCCATTATATCATGTGCAGGAGTCATTGAAAAAAGCTCTACGCACCAATTGTAAATATATGGATGCGCTTTAATAACTGCATTTTTTCCAAATGTAACTATCTCAAAAAATTGCTTTTCTGATTTGATAAAAATATTTTTATCTTGTTTAAAAACATTGGAATCACATTCCCAATCAATTGCCAATTGTTCTTGCGCAAAAATAATTTTGCTTGATTTATCCATATTTGCAACTCCTTTTATACAACTATTTTTTAATATTCTTTCTGTCACTTAATTAAACTTGTTTTTTCTCTCAAATTATTTATATACAACTTCAAACTCTTCAAATACAACCATCCTGTCTTCTGTAAATTCCATTTCTAAATTTTTTAATTCTCTTGTAAAAAAATCTATATGCACTTTTCTCCAATAGTTTAAAGATTTATCACCTTCTCCTTCTATTGCAGCAAGTTCTTTACCTACATCTTTAAAAGGAAGAATTGTAACCTTTTTATTTCTTATTAAACATTTAGCAACTCCATCCCAATCTGTTATAATACTATACTCTCCCACTTCAGGAAGTTCCTCATTTTCCAGCTTATATAAATCATATAGAGAAGTTGTCCCTCTTTTAATTCCTTCTCTAGTTAAATCCGCTAAGTTATTGGCACTTTCCTCATCAGCACAAAAATACCATGCCGTATATTTTTTATTAGTATTTATAATATTTTCACCAATAGATATTAAATATTTTTCCCACATATCTTTAACAGACTTATCTTTTACCATGTTTATTATCCCCCTTAAAATTTTAGCAATTGAATAAATAAATTTATTCTATAATAATAAAATTATAGCTTGTCCTATAACAATATTTAATAATTATACTCATAGTTTCCAACAGTTATTGTTTTAGTTAATATCTCATTGTCCCATGGCTTTCTTATTTCAATAAGATTTAAAACATTGTATCCTTTTTTAGATAAAAATTTTATAACCTTATCATTATTAGGATGAATCCAATTATAAACTGTACTTTCACCTAATTCTTTTGCAATATCCTCTACTTTTTTATATAGTTTTGATGCTATCCCATTTCTTCTTACATCATGAGAAACAAATAAAGATTCAGCCCAAACTGTTCCATTATCAATTCTACAAACTAAATACCCTAATAATTCTTTATTATTTTCTTCAGCAACAAATATAGGATAATTTGCTTCTATATATTCTTCAAATTCCTCTTTGGATTGCTCTACATTAAATTTTGATTTTATACCTTTAAGTTCCTTTAAATCAACTCTAAATTGGGCTATTAAAATTGCTATTTTTTCTTTATCATTAAGGTTTGCTAAACGTATATTCATTGTTCTTATTCTCCTTGAATTTTTTAATTATCAATTTATGCATATAATTTAAATGGAAATTAATTAAAGTATTCAGACTTTAAAATACTATAATATAATGTAGTGACTTCTTTATTATCTAATAATTTTAACTTCTCATCTTTTTGAAATCTATATGTAAATCCACATTTTTCATTAACTCTTTTAGAATTATAGTTAAAACTAAAATGTCCGCACCAAATTATATCTAGTTTCAATTCGTTAAAACCATAATCAATTAAGGAATTTACGGCCTCTGGAACAATTCCTTTTCCCCAATATTTAGGATTAAGAACATATCCTATTTCCCTTTGTTTTAAATGAATAGATTTATCATCAGGTTTTGTATTATGAAGTCCTATCCCACCAATAACTTTATTTTCTGATTTTAAAACTATAGCATATGTTTCATTATCTTCCATGAACATTTTTATTATCTTTTTGCTCTCTTCCTCATTTTTATGTGGTGGCCAACCAGCATTAGGGCCTACAAGTTCACTTTGGGCATATTCATATAAATCTGTACTGTCACTTTCTTTCCATTTCCTTAATATTAATCTATCTGTAACTAATATTTTCATAACAACTTCCTCCAAAATTATTTATATTGATAAAATTATCATAAATGTCTTAAGTATTACTATAAAATAAAAATCAGTTTTAACTTTAATACTGCAATACTCAATTTCTAATATGCATTATTTTTTCTTTCTATAAAATCAAGAATGGGTTTAAGATTTTCTTTTTCAGTCCAATCATGCTCAGATCCAATTGCTTGCATTAATGCCTCTTCGCATGGTTCATAATCTTTAGAATCCTTTTTTAAAACAACTTTCTTTAACATATTGCATAAAAGCTTGTCCTTAAGAGACATTCTTTCTTCATTCCAAGCACCTCTACAATAAACTATTTGAATATTCTCCATATCATCTTTAAAATTTTGTTTCTTCAAAAGTTTCACAGAATCATCGTTATATGGAGATGCTCCAACTGCAAATACAATAATTTTTTTATTCCTTAGCTTTTCATAATTCTTTTTTAGAAAAGCTATTCCAGATATCCCCATTCCGTAAATACCACCACCTAAAATTATTGTATCGTATTCTTTAATTTTATCTAGGTTAGCCTTTTTAGTTTCTATTAAATCACATGCTAATTCCTCACTTAACCACTGTGCATATCTTTTAGTGGCACCATATTTTGATTGATACATTACTATTATATTAGGCATCTATTCCATCTCCTCATAATTTATATAAATAATGCATTCTTAATTTTTAAACTATATATCAATTTTACATATCTTCATATACTGGTTCTCCTTCAATAAAAGAAGAAACTAAATTAAACTTTTCAAAATAAATACACATCTTTTCACATGCAAATTTTTCAGTAGAATAATGAGTTCCACCTAAAACATTAATACCATTTTCTTGCTCAAGCCTGTGAACTTCCGAGTGTTTTTCGTTCTTTACTGAAATACCTGTGATAAGAACTTTAACATCATTTTCAATCATTTCATAAACAGTATCTTTATTATTACCACCACCTGCTACAATAGCTACCTTGCCATCTTTTATATTGTTATCTCCATACATATAAAGACTTGTATTATGTCCTAGTGCTTTTGAAAACTTAGTATGCAATTCTTCCATACTTTTACACTTAGTTTTGCCAATTACACCACTTAAAGCTCCACAATAAACTTTAAATGGTTTTTCAACTTCTATATCTAAAATATCTGCTAAAGTCTTACTTGTTGAATATTCACTGAAATTATCTAAGGGTACATGTAAATTATATATAGATATTCTATTTTCCCTAAACTTTTCTAATAATTCTTTATTCATCTGATAAAATGGTTTTACCCTTTTAATATCCCAAATAGATGGATGGTGTAAAAACAACATAGCGTCCGTTGTGTCGTCATCAATAATTTTCTGCATAACTTCTTTAGTTGGAAATACTGCAGTATAAACTTTATTGATTTCATCTGCAAAATCACACACTAATCCCATACTTCTTTCTTTAAAATTTGTTGAAAGATAATCTTTAACCTCATCCATATATTTTGCCCAATCATCTTTTAACCCTTTAAATATAAAATCTTTCTCTAAATGATTATATATTTCAATAGCCTTCATAAAATCCACTCCTTAACTTTAATACTTAAAAACACCGTAAAATTCAAATTTTAAAATCCAAAAGTAGTTTCCTTTACATTTGGTAAAACACTATAAATAGACTTTCCTATTCTTTCTTCAAAATATTTTTGTATATCAAATGTTACTTTCCATTTTTCAAGTGTAAATTCATTAAATCCATATCTCATAACAACATCCATCATCCTTTTTTCTAATAAACAAAATCCTGATGGTAATGCTAAAGCATCACATAATTGAATTAATTTATCATATGCTGTAAATTCAATATTTTCTAAATACTCTTTAATAAATTCACGTTCTTTAACAGTGCAATCTTTCTTTCCACATATACCATCAATATTTTTACATAGATATCCATGTGTCATACATACTCTTGCTAATAAATCATATCCTTTTTCCATAGCAAATTTATAACCATCTAAACTATGCTTCTCATTAGTTACACCATATCTTCTCCCTATATCATGTAACATTCCAAGTACCAATGCTACATTAGAATCTAATTCTTTATCTTCTTTTGCAATTAGTTCTGCAGCTCTCCCTACATATAAAGAATGTTCTACCCATGGTCCAGGATTTAATTTACTCCCTTCTTCTAATATTATTTTTGCTTCTTCTAAAGTTGGAACGCCCTCTACAATGTAACTTTGCAAATTACTCATCCCCTTAATAATAATTTTTTATAATCATATATAATTTATATTCTCATTTACTCTGATAATCTTACTATTATTACATTATACGTCTAAAATTTAGACTTTTTTGCAGAATATTGTATGTTGTTTGTAACACTTGTATAAATATTTTAGAATTTGTTCATACTACATTAATTTTTAATAGTTTTTTATAGTTTCTCATATTACACTTAAATTACTGTATCTTTTTAAATATATAAAAAAAGATAATTTTCCTTTATAAAAATTATCTAATAAATAATATTTAATTACTTGTCCCATATCTGAACTTAATTTAAATAATAGTTTTATCTTCAAGCTATTTTATATTATATTTAAAATATTCCATAAATTTTCTTCTGAATAGTTTGACATTTTAACTTATTTTTGTTAGTTCATAACATAATAATATTATTTGTCTTTTGTTATAATTGGTTTTCCTTTCGAATCTAACAACACTGTTAATCCACCAGAAGTACCATTACTAACATATAAATAATTTAATCCCTCTATGTTTAAATTATTACTTTTTTATAAGTTATTCATTTTTATAGTTGTTATATCTTATAAGAAAATCGTGATATAATTGCTGTTAACCCCACCACATAATCATAACAAACATTGAAAAAGTAGATGTCAAAATTCCTATAATACTGTCAATAAAAATATAGATAATAAATCTTCCTTTTTTCTGCCCTTGTTTTTTTATGCATCTACATATCAATTAGGTGTAATTAAAAATAACAGTATACTTATCAACGTTAACGCTGTTAAACAATATACGGCAGATAATTTCACTATATTTATATTATTACTTATATAATAAGCAATATCTTGAGCGAATACACCCAATATTGTAGCCAAAAGAATACTTCCAAACATAAAAATCTTAAATCTTTTTATAGAATCAACTTTATAACTTTTGCTTTGCTCTTTAGACAATATTTGTCCCTCCTGCTATCACATTTGTTACTGGTGCATAACATCTTGCGTTGTACTATATACTGACTATTTTAATTAAAATCTTTTACTAGCTACTAAAACACCTACGAGTGGATGTAATTGATATACTTCAATATTAAAATTTAATTCTGAAAAACATTTAACTAACTCTTCAACCGTTGATGGTTGGTCATTACCTGGTCCATAACCAATTTCATCGTATTCATCTTTATACTTATCTGGATTTTCAAAAAACATTAAATCACCTATGACAATAGTTTCTAAGCTTTGTCCACCTATATAAACCATACTTTCAATTGCTTTCTTCTTTTCCTGTGAATTCAAATGATGTAATGCGTAATTTGAAATAATTTTAGTAATTCTCTTTTCTTTCAAATCAACATTTTCATCAGGCTTATCAAAGGTTCCAATAAAGAATTCAATATTTTCTCTGTTTTCGTCGTTACCATTTTCAGTTGATTGTCTAATCATTCCTTCACTTATATCAATTCCTATACCATGTTTTATAGTTTTTGAAAGTTCAATAATTTGTTTACCTGTTCCACATCCCATATCTAAAATAACATCATTTACATTTGGATTGGCTAATTCACTTACCAACTTACCTGATCTATATCTCCAAATATAGTTATCAGTTACATACTCTTTACTTGCATTATCAAATCTTTCTTTCACACTGATATCCATTTCATCCCCTCCTACTTTTTATAAATTACTATTTATTATTTTAACAGAGTCCTTATCTTTCAAATTTTCCCCATATGTCATTCTCTCTTTTTTGGATATCGTTGCTCTGTTAATAAAATAATACCTTTACTTTTCATATTATTTATATTGTCCTATCTTTAGGTTAGATAATATCCTGCCCTTTACTTAAATAATCCTGTTTTGTTAATTCAACAATATCATTTGAAACCCTTTTAAACCCAACTTTCTTAAATACCTTTTCTGCAGTTATCCTTGAACTTGGGAAATCATCAAAGACCTTGTCTGCTCCTAATTCATTAAATGCAACCTTAATTAATAATCTTAATGCTTGTTCACTAAATCCTTTTCCTCTATGCTGCGCTTCAATTATTATATTAATACAATAAGAATTTTTTTCACTAACATATCGTAGGGCAACCTCACCAACAGGTATATTTTCATCAATACTGATTATATACGCATAATACTTTTCTGGTATATTATTTATCCATCGAGAAAACCAATCTTCCCAATGATTTTCTTTAAATTCTATACATCCTGTTTCATCATTCTCTCCGTATCCTATATTGTAAGCCATGGTTTCTTTATCGGCTAAAAGTTTTCTTCTATAATCTAATTCTTCAAATTTAGGTATTTTTAACTCTACTTTATTACTTTCCATCTTTGTTCCCCCATATTAATCAATGCTCATTGCCAGATGTACCTAAATCATATCTATAAATAAGTCCATCTTCCCCATCTGGATGTTTATACTTTAAAAAGCCTAATTTTTCAAATACATTTCTTGACTTTAAATTATTTATATAATGGTTTTACTAATTCATTATAAGATGAACTCCCATCAAGTATATTCTTATATGTGCTTATCCAATAAGGTATTAATCCTGCTCTATGAGCTACTGCTTGTGATGCAATATTAGATGATGAAGCACAGTATATCGGTAAAACACTTTTGCTTAATATTTTATGCATTAAATGATTTACAAGTACAGTTGCTAAACCATCTGTTCTGTAATTGCTCTTAACATCTATGCCCATTTCCCACATATTACTATATTCATTCGATGCCCCAGCAAGCCCTATAATTTCTCCATCTTTCATAGCAAAAAATACAATTGCAGTAGATGTACTTCCATCTTCGTCAAATTCTAATGAATTAGTAAATCCTTTAATTTCTCTTAACTTATTTATCTCATTTCCTTCTAAATAGAAATATTCATATTTTGGTAGTAGATCACATAATTTCAGATTTTTAATATCAGGAATATAATAAATTGATTGCCCATATATTAAAGGACATTCAAATATCTCATCTCTTGATTTTCCAACCAATAAAGTTTTCATATTATCCATAATTTCATAAGAAGCTGAAACAATAATTGCTTTTTCAATGTTTGTAATTTCTAAAAATGGATTTTGTTGAAATTCATTTAATCTAATTGGTTTATGAAAAATTACTCCATCATGCTCAAAGATTTCTTGTTCGCAATTTAAGTATTTTCCAAGATTCTCTTTTACGATTTTTTTGATTTGCATCTTATTCATTTATCTCACCTTAAACTTCTGATTTACAGGATATACTTTTCCTGTATTAAATTTATCTCTTACCTGATTTAATGAATGCTATTAATTTATCTGCATCATCAAAATCATCATAATCTCCATTTATCCCTTGCCTATGATATACAATACCATTCTTTTCGTTTTGTTCTAAGCAATCAAGAAGTTCCTCTACTCCATATCTTTGTATAAATATAGTGAATCCATATGGTTTTATCTTATTTAATAATCCCTTATGACATTTTTCTTTACATAAATAACAAGCCTCTAACCCTTTTTCTATAGAGCACTTACGATTTTCACACCATTCTTTATCTGGACATTTTCCCGAACTGCAACCAGAGCATTTCGAATTTTCTGAACACAAACAACAAGCAAGCCCACACCGTGCAATTCCTAATTCTCTTTTCATTTTTTATATTTAGTAAGAGAATACATTATAAGTACCAAACTCTTACTAACATTCACCTCCTATCATTTTATACACTTTTAAATGTACACCAAGTTATTAGCTCACATTGCCTTTGAATTGTGATGCAAAAATACTGCATATTCATTTTTGAATAATACGGCATCTGCTTTATACTTTATTTTTTATAATAAGTAAGACTATAGCGCTGAAAACCCAATTTTTTTATAAAGATTAATAGCCTCAACATTTTCAGGATGTACATATAAAACTAAATCTTTATATCCTAAATTCAATAATGTATTTATGCTCTTTTTCAAAAGATTACTTGCCATACCTAGTTTCAAGTACTTCTTAGCTGTAAATAATTCTGAAATAAATGGTTTATCTTTATATAAACTTATAAGAATTACAGCCGCAATTTCACCATTTTGCTTAATTTGAAATGACGCATCACTAATAAATGTACCAAATGTGCTTTCAATAACACTGTAAATCTCCTCATTTAACTCTTCTAAAGTTTCACCATCAAAGTCCGTAGTATCTTTAAATGCTTCTAACATAGAAATTGATAATTCATGTATATCATCAGAACTTATCTTATCAAATGCATAAGTTCCTTCTAATTCTTGTGGTATAAGTTTGTAAATCATACCTACTCTTTTACTCATATATGTTATTCTCCTAATTTTTGTATTTATGTTTTATTATCTTATACTAACTCCTTCATTTTTTCTTTGTATATTTCAACGGTTTCATGATAATCCATTAAAATACCATCTTCTTTGACAAAATTTTTAAAACCAATTGTTTCTCCTTTTAATCGCGGAAATAGCGAGAAGTGCAAGTGGTTTCTTTTACCGTCACACAGTGTACACATATATACTTTTTCTGCCCCTATAATTTCTTTATGCAACTTTATAATTGCATTTGATATTTTTAATATATGAGTACCTAATTCAAGTGGCATTTCTGAAATATCCTCATAGTGTTCCTTCGCTACTATAGTTGTTTGACCAGTTGCTCGTGGAAATTTTTCGAATTGACATCTCACCTTATCATCTTCGTAAATAATCAAACCTTCTCCTGGGAATATCTCGTCTGTTTCAAAATTATAGCACCCAAAACATATGCCTTGCTCTTGTAATTCTTTTATTCTGTTAGACCTTTGTTTTAATTGCATTTTTTCGCTTTCTGATAATGCTTTAATATACAAATAAACCCCTCCATTGCCCTTTATTATTGTAATATAATGAGTCATGAAATATTTAATTAACTTGCTTTCAAATTCTATTTTATATATTTATCATATAGATAATTTTTACATACTATTATTTTAATTTTTTTCATTATCACTTTTTAATATTATAATTTTGAAGCTTTTAAACTTAACTTTACGCCTATGTTTAAAACCCTATATAGAATAAAAGAAAAAATTAGTTAGTTGTTAATGTAATGCTATACTTGTTCATATCTTCATTTTCCTCTTCATCAAAAATAGTTCCTAAAAATTTTCCATTATTCTTTTCTATAATTTTCTTTGAGGCTATATTGTCTATATTACAAGTTAAAATTACTTCTTCTAGCCCTATCTTTATAGACCTCTCCAATGCCAATTTTAAAATTTGAAAACCATAACCTCTATTTCTATAATCTGGTGATATATCATAACCTATATGCCCAGCACATTCTACCTCTTCATGTCTAATTCTCACTACTCCTACAACTTCTTTTTTATCAATTAACCAAAATGTTGAAGTTATAACATCACCTTGAGGTAGATTATTTCCTTTGGAATAATCGTCCAAGTCATTTAAATAACCTTGGAAATTTTCTAATGCTTTTTTATATTTATTAAAATAATGTTCATCATTTATCTTTCTATAAGCTAAAGCATAACTTTCAAAACTCTTTTGATAATTTTTATTAGGCTCAACTAAAAATAAATCTTTCATAGACCGTCCTCCATTTTATGTGGTATTTATAGTTAATTATAATTTACATTCATAACATCTATATTTATCAATAATTTCAAATCCTAATTCTTTTGCGGAATCTAATTCAATTTCACTATCATCATCAATGAAATAAACAATATCATTGATATCAGTATATTTTTTATAAATGTTTTTAATCATTACGTTAATCAGATCGCTTTCAATTCTTTTTCCTTTAACTCTTTCATCAATAAATAAACCAATTACCTCTGCCTCAATTTTGAGATCTCTAACAAAAATACTTCCCATAATAGTCCCATTTTCCATATATACAAAAATATTAAAGTCGTCAAAACTTTCCTTAATATGTTCACTATTCCAATACATATCTTTTGCATACTTATCATGAAATTTAGCATATTCTTCAAATTGATTACTTTGTAATAAATTTATTGTTTTTTCAATATTGCGAACTTTATAATTTTCTTTGTATAATCTTGTATCAATACTAGATTCAATACATTTAAAATTTCTACTTTCTAAATATTTTATTGCCTCTTTATTATCAAATGTGATACCTATAAGTAAATTATATCCTTTAAACTCATTCTTAAGATAATTTATTATTTCATCAGCAGTAATATTATAATTATCTTTTATTAAAAACATATTGGTTTGTACATACATCTCTTCTTCTATCCAAAAAAAACTACAAACCCCCATAAGCATATTCTCTTTATAACAAGCGATTATTTTTCGTGTATCTGAATTAATTGCCTTTTCAATACCACTTTGTAAATCCTCTTTACTTTTACGTCTTGGATAACTATTTTTTTTATTATCCTGACACAAACTCCATGCAAAATCTAGAATTTCACTAAAATCATTAACCGTTTTTATCATTTTTATTTGCACCTCTACATCTTTTTAATGTACAACAAATTATTTCATTATTCGAATGTAACAATATGTTCAATAGTATCACCAATATTTAATAATTTTTCTGCAAAAAAACCTGGGTAAGCTACATAGTCTTTTAGATTTTTAATAGGTAACCAATGCATATATTCTCGAACTCCTTGTGTATAACTATTACTGTTTAATTCTTGCGTTCCTCTAGGCTTCATAAGAAAATAAAATGCAATTTCATGACACCTTACCCCATCTAACGTTCCAGTTCCATCAAAAAAGTTTTCATGTATAAATACTAATTTCTCAACCTCATATGCTACACCAGTTTCTTCAAGTACTTCTCGTTTAACGGCCTCTTCTGCTTTTTCTCCTAAATGAACTACTCCACCAATAGAATAATAATAATTTTCTAATTGGTTTTTAGCAAAAAGAACACATCCATTTTCCACAATAATTGCTGCTGCTCTATATCTAAACCACCCATTTTCTCCCGTAAATCCACAATCCATATTAAACCTCCACCTCTTGAAATATATTTATAATATATAGTTTTTTAGAACTGCAATTTAATTAATATGAAAATTATACCATATATTCTGTATATTTTTACAAGTTTATAAAAAACAGACTAAATTTAAAACACCATAAAATTTACTTCTAAATAATACGGTGTTTTATCCTTAATCAAACTTATAACATATAATTACTTTCTTTCAATACTATTAATAATATTAAAAATATCACTTGTAGATGAAGCCACAAAATCTGGCTTAACATCCCAATTTTTGTACTATGTCCACTATATCTTACTACAATACATACTATCTGCTTGTATTTTAATACACTAATTTATGTATCAAACTCTACATAATACATTTTTATCTATATCATAAATAGCTACTGTTATATTAAAAGATCCTCGATAAAATATCTTTGCATCACTTAAAGAATCATCACTTTCCCTATGACGATCAACAAAATACCAATATCCATTTTCTACTTCAGGAATTTTAAAATCTTTAGCTACACCATAGTCATAGTAAACTCCATTTCTTATTCCTCCATAAATAAACATATTAATATTCTCACTTAATGGTGTTTTATGCCAACTAACGTTATCTTTAAATTCTTATAAGACATTTTTTTTATTATCAGATGCAAGTTCTAATTTTGCAAATGTTTTTCCATCTCCATGAAATCCTTTATGTGTATCTTCTGTATCTTCATAAATTATATTTATTGGTTTTGGTATATTAATATTAATTTGTTCTTTAACATAATCAACATCTGATGTACCTGTAAACTTTATAAAACCATATAAACTTATAAAAAATAGTATCACCAAAATAACAATTTTTTTAATTTTTCTCATTTGAATTTTCTCCCTCTTGAACAATGCAAAACTATTATAACATATTTTGTAAACACCATATTGCTCTACTTATAACACCTTACTTATTTAAATTGTCAAAATAAAAATACCGCATATTCATTTTTAAATACTACGGTATTTTTTATATTTCATTTCAATATATATGGCTCTTAAATTTATTCATTCCTTTAATTCCAAAAATCCTCTGTTTCCCTTAGAATATCTATAGTTGGTGTAATTGTAGCTTCAAATATTGTTTTACCTGTCTTTTTAAGATAATACTTGATTAGATAATAACCACAAGCATATCCACCACAATATGGCATACCAACTGGTTCTATACCACGAATAGTCATAATTTCATCACCATATAGAAAAGCCGAAAGTGTATTAAAGTCACTATTATTTAAATTTTGTTTAATTGCAGGTTTAATTACATCTTCAAGAGTTTCTAACGTTGTATTTTTAACCCACATACCGACTTTATCCTCCCCGAACATAAATGCAGCGAAATTTTCCGCTAAACCTTCACTAACAATCATATCACCAAGTGTAATTTCATTACTCCACTGGATAAATTGCCATCTTATATTATGGTTAGTTTCGTGAGCAAGAGCTACAGGTAACATTTTAAGTGATTGCTCATTTGGAATAATTGTTCCAATTATATATCCAGGAATACCACCATCTCCACAATAATCACCAGTCATTTTTGACATTGGACTTAATGGATCATTTAGTAAAACAGTAAAGATATAATCTTTTGTGCGAAGATATATACCATTTTTTTCAAATTCTTTAATTGTTTTTGTAATACTTTCTTCACAAGCCTGCCAAAAATTTTCATCACTTATTTTTTCTACATCATCAATTCGTTCACTGTTAATTTGGCTTGGAGCAAAGCCACCTGTCATACTACTTGCCATAACAACATCATAACCGCCTAAATGCTCTGCTTTAATTGGTACTCCAACACATGACCATTTAAATTTAAATGGTTTCATTAATTCATAGCGATATATATCGTCACGCTCCTCTTGTTTTGAAAAAATCATTTTCTTATATATTTTATCTGATCTAATTGCTGTAACTTTCATTTTTTTACCTCTTTTCTTTTTAGTATAGTTATACAATAAACTATTACACAATGTTAGAGTCAACCTAAAAAAATGAAATTATAAAAAAAGCAATCAAAACATTTTCTTAAAATTCCTTTGCTTTTTATTTCCATCATATCCACAAGATATATAAAATGCATGTGCACCTATCCTTGTTGAACCAGATACTAGTCTTACACCATAAGCTCCTGTATTCTTTGCCCATTTTTCCACTTCATATAAAAGCTTTTTTCCAATACCATTTTCTCTAAAATCACTTAAAACAGCGATTCCCATAATATTTTTTAGATGTGGTGCATATAGTAAGTCATAATTATTTGCATGGACATATCCTACTACTTTTTCTTCCAATACAGCTACATATATCTTATTGCTACTATCATTTAATAATTTTTCTAGTTTCTTCTTTGTATCTTCAGCAGAATATTCGTATCCCATTTCATTTTTATTTAATAAAGCTATATCAGTATAATCTTCTAATTTACATTCTCTAATAATAATTTCTAACTTACCCCTCCTAAACAATATTGACTTTTATTTGCTATGAAAAATGAAAATCTTATATGTTCATTATTGAATAATATAATACTTTAGTATATTATTTTTTCAATATATTAAGCTAAATGTTAATTAAGATATAAACTAGTATTTTTATAAATTTTACAAGTTTTTATTTGTTAATTCTATAATGAAGCATTAACTCTCCGTTGTTAGGATCTCTTTCATTCATATACTCAAAACCAATACTTGTATACAAATTATAAGCTACTGTATTTCCCTCCACTATACTTAAATATATAGTATCTACCTCATATTCTTTTAAAACTATATCTATAAGCTTTTTCATTGCATCTTTTCCAAATCCTTTGCCTTGATAATTTTCATCTATAAGTATTCTATCAATCCAAGTATGTTTGTTAGGCCCAAAAGAGCCATACATTGCAAAACCAACAATATCATCATAATTATATATAGCTACTGGATGCCATTCATTATATAAATTTGCTTCTTCTAAACATTCAGTCACAGTTTCTATAAATCTTTCTTGTTCCTTTTTTATTTTTAAATTCTTCACCATTTCTATATTTTTATTGTCAATATTTCTAAAATTAATATTCATATTACCTATTATTAGTCTCCTTTCATTAATCTAATTGTTTATTATATTCATATTTTACATACCTTTTCGTAATTAATAAGTGTCATTCTTTCATTTATTTGTTTTAGTTGTCCAACTTTTACGTACCCTAATTTTTCATACAAGTGACAGTTTCCCTTTTCCTGAAATATTGTATCTAAAATCCATTTATGTGCATTATAATAATAACCTTCTATTTGTTTCAGCGCTTCTTGTGCAATTCCCTTATTTTGATATTCTGGAAGGACACACAAAGCTGAAATTTTATACGTCATATCTTCTAATTCCATTACCCTAACACATCCAACATTAATATCATTTAGTTGAAATATGTATGCCGTTGTATTTTTTCTATCAATCTTTTCTCTAACCTTTTCAATGCCTTCCATTGCAGGACTAACATCATAATCATGATATTTATTGAGCAATGGTTCAAATGACTTCCTTTGTATATTATAAATAATCTCTGCAACATCCCCCGAAATTTTTTTACCTTTATCATACATACTCTCCTATAAAATTATTCAATTCCCAAAACACATATTATTTTATATTTTCTTTAAAATTCCATATAAAAAAATATCGCAAATTCATTTCTTTTGAATAATGCGATATATATCATTAATTTTCATGATTATATTAAAACATTTAAATTATAAATTTTTCTCATTATCTATAAATAGTATTCTCGTATACCTTTTAGATGTATTTAATTGTGCACTTCTTAAAAAAAATTTTATATAACTAACACATTCTATAGTAGAAAATAGTTTACTATTTAGCCTTGAAGTCCATTTGTTTGACGTTCCATATTTTCTACAACAACATCATGAATATCACCTAATGACGCACAATACTCAAGTACCTTCCATGGCGTATTAGTGTGAAAATGAATTTTAATCAACTCATCATCTCCAACAGCAATCAAACAATCACCCTTAATATTGCTTTTAATATATTTGTTGATTGCATCCTCTGAAAGATTGTGCCCTTCTATTAATAATTGAGTATCAAATTTATATTCAATCATGCTACACCATCCTTTATCATACCTAATTTATAAAACTAATTTTGCTACCATTTCTCCCTCTTCTATTTTGCCTGTTTCTACAAAACCCATGGATGCATAAAGCGTCCTTGCTACCACATTCTCTGGTTCATAAGAAAGGTAAACTGCCGAAGCTTTTCCATAAGGGAAAGTCCTAATAAGTTCAAGGGCTTTTATCATAGTTTTCTTACCATAACCTTTACTCTGATGATCTTTATCAATCATTAATCTACATACCCAATATGTATTTTTATCATCATTTTCATCTTTTTCATTATATGATAACATTATAAAGCCTACCATTATATCATTGTCATAAATAGCATATGGCATAGGAATGCACTCATTATTTGTTAAAACAACATAAGCCTCAGCAATACTATATATATTACTTGCAACATAATTTTTTTGTTCTTCCTTTACCTTTAATTTAATACACTCATGAAAATTATGCTCTGTAATTTTTCTTAACTCTATCATTATTATCCCCCTTAAAACAAAGTATAATATTATTATCTCTATATTATACTTTTAAACTTTCAAATTTTTTGAAGAATACTGTACCCTATTTGCAAAATTTATATAAATATTTTTAACAATGTTCATAGTATATTAATTTAAATTTATTTTTTCTGTACTATAGCATATTAAATTAAATAATATAAAAAAGGATAACTTTTATTTGTTTTTTTATCGATTTTCTCCTATATTGCATAATTCTTATAGTGTTCTATTTTCCCCATATTTTCAAATAACACAGCATTTAATTTTCAAACATCGTATTATATATATTTCACCTCTTATATGGATTGCAACATAAAAATGCCATAAAACTCATTTTTGAATTACTTATATGATAATACTCCAATTTTGATTAAAATATAACACACCACTAAACTCTTATTTTCAATCTTATTCAACACTTTTTAATGCTCCAAGCATATCTATTTTTCTCATCATTCTTCCTATTATCACATTAACTATATAAGCAAATGTAACTGTTAGCAAAATAGCAATTATATATGAACTTATAGAAGTTGCTGGTTGTAAATTTGCTAATGTCATCTTTCTCGTAATAACATTTATTAGTGCATTCCCTAGTGGTATTCCTATAATAATACCGAATATGGTAAATATAATATTTTCCGTTAGTTGTAATTTTTTAATTTCCTTTTCATAAAATCCAAGTACCTTTAATGTTGCAAGACTTCTTATTTGCTCATAAAAACTCATTATACCTAGATTATATAAAACAACCATTGCTAAAATTCCACCTACAATAATAAGGTTGTACACTACTAATGATGTTAGAGATACTTTACTTATAATCCCATCTGTTATGTTCTCTTTTAATTCATATTCAGTAATAAAATCAATATTTTCTATATCTGTTTCTAAATCCTCTATATTACTTGTTTTAACATATACATAATCTGGGGTAAATATTTCTCCATTTTTCTCAAAATAAGTTTTGCCAATATATGCTCCATTAATATTACTGTTTATATCTGAAATTTTTACTTTTCTAGTATCTTCTTTTCCATAAAATTTAATGTCTACATAATCTCCTATTTGTAAATTGTAATCTTTAGCTAACGTATCGTTAATTATTATTCCTTCCTTAGGTAAGTTAATATTTTCATCATAAGTGTCTATTAACTTTAAATCGGTAGTATCCTCTGAAACTATCATATTTATAATATCTTGCTTGTCATTTTTCATTATTATAGCTCTTGTATTCATATTATATTGAGCAGTTTCTATTTCTTCTAATTCATTTACTTTCTCTATATTATACTCTTTCATTTTTGTGTTTAAAGTCATATACATATCATACCTATGCTGATTTTTAATAATATTATTTGTAAAGTTATTAATTGAATCTTTAAGTCCTAAACAAGTTAATACTAGTGCCATACATACTGCAATTCCAACAATACAAGTAAACACTCTTCCTTTGTTTCTGAAAGTATTTTTTATTATATATTTTTTATTAAATCCTAATCTACTCCATATAAATTTAATTCTTTCCATTAATAGTTTTCTTTCTTTTTTAGGTAATTTAGGCCTCATGCATCGAGCCGGATTTTCCTTTAATGCCTTTCTTGTAATTATTATAGAGGTACCCATACAAGATATAGCTGTTAGTATAAATGCCTTCATTAAGGCTACCTTATTATAAGTTATTATATAATACGGCAAATCATTTAAACCAAATAGAATTTTAAATAAAGGCTTTGTTATTATAATCTTTGATAAAACTCCGCCTATCATAAATCCAAATACAACTACTATAAATGCATACATAAAATAATATAAAAGTATTTTCAAATCTGTATATCCTAAGGCCTTTAGTGTTCCAATTGCTAATCTTGAATTTTCTATTAGTCTACTCATTGTACTAACCATTAGTAAAGCTGCAATAACAAAAAAGATTAATGGTAAACCTTTAGTAATAGGCTTTATTCCATTTATAAATTCTTGCAAATTATTAGTATTAACATTATCTTCAAGACTTACTATATTTATAATATTGCTATCAAAATTTTCAATTATGTCATTCTTTATTTTTTCATTATCTGCATCACTGTCTAATGTTATAACTATTTGGTTATATTTACTCTTTCCTAATACATTAGAAATTGCTTCTTTATTAATATATGCAAACCCATACTTACTATAGTCTGGTGAAGGCATTATTGGACTTATGTTATGCATACGTTCAGGATTTTTAATCAATGCAGATATTTTAAACTTTATCTCATTTTTCGTCCCTAATATTTTTATGCTATATTCATCACCTAGCTTTAAGCCTTGCTTCTTAGCAAATTCTGAGCTTATCATCATTTCTTCATTATTCTCTGGTAATCTTCCTTCTATTATATAAGGCTTGTTTATACTACTATCATTATCTACACCATATAATGATAGCTTTATATTCTCATTATTATTTTCACTAGCTTCAAATACTAATCTACTTTCAACCTCATTTATTCCATCTATACCTTTTAAATACCTACAATCATTTTCATCAAAACCATTACCTGTTATCCAATAATCGGCAACATTTTGTTCGTTAAAATAATTATCAACAATTAAACTTCCATTATAAGTTATCCCATCTAAACCTACATAAACCATAACTGCTATAATAATAATTATAATTACAGAAATAAGCCTTGAGGTTACATCAATTAAATCTTTCAAAAAATTTTTCCAAATCATTTCTACCACTCCACTTCTTCCACTGCAAGTGGATTATGATTTACTTCATATTTTTCAACTTTTCCATTTTTCATTCGTATTACTACATCCGCAGTTGATGCTAATGCACTATTGTGGGTAACAACTATCACTGTCTTCTTACTTTTTTTACATATATCATATAATAAACCTAATACTGATTTACCTGTTTTATAATCTAATGCTCCTGTAGGTTCATCACAAAGTAAAATATCTGGATTTTTAGCTAATGCTCTAGCTATGGCAACACGCTGTTGTTCTCCACCTGATAATTGAGATGGATAATTATATAATCTATCCTTTAAACCAACTAACTCAAGGACTTCAACTGCATCTAATGGATTTTTACATATTTGACTTGCAAGCTGAACATTTTCAAGTACATTTAAATTAGGCATTAAATTATAAAATTGAAATACAAATCCAATTTTTTCTCTTCTATACTTTGTAAGCTTTAAGTTATTGAATTTAGATATGTCCATCCCATGAACTATAACCTCACCGCTAGATGGTGTATCCATACCACCTAAAATATTTAGAACTGTTGATTTTCCTGCACCACTTGACCCTAAAATAATAGTGTACTTTCCATTTTCTATTTGAAAGTTTATTTCATCTATAGCCCTAATATTTGTTTCTCCCATCTCATACTCTTTAATCACATCTTTAACACTTATAGCAATATCTTTATTCATTAAACATCATCTCCTCACTAGTTTATAGCTAGAGTTTATCATTACAATTTAAATACAACTAGAACACATTATAAACATAAGTGGGTTAACCAACATTATTTATAATAGTGTTGGTTAAAATAATATTTACCTTGTTTTTTTACTCAAAATGCTTTATTATTTATTTAGTAATTCATAATTTAAGTTAGTAGAAAGGAGAAGCTATCTTTTATGTGTAGCTTTTATATATGAAAAATAATAATGTAGATAAACGATCATTAAAAACTAAAAAACGATTAGAAGATATTCTCTTTAATTTATTAAAAGTAAAGGATATTAACAAAATAACAGTAAAAGAAATAACAACATTAGCTGATATTAATAGAAGTACTTTTTACGATCACTATTATGATATTTATGATTTGTTAGAAAGTGTACAAAATAAAATCCTTTATGACATCAATGCAATTAATAAAAATATTACTATTAATAGCTTTAATAATAGTGATTTAAATCAACTTTCTATACTTCTAAAATACATAAAAGATAATAAGGAAGTTTTTAAAATATTATTAAATGGACATGGTAATATGCAATTTATGACAAGCTTTAGAAGGATTATAACTGAAAAATTTTTAAAAGATGTTATAGGAAAAAGTGCTCATATAAATAAGGAGCACTATAACTTAATATCTTCATTTTACATTTCTGGTTGCATAGGCTTAATCCAAAATTGGGTTAAAAATGATACAAAAATTCCAATTGAGAAGCTAAAAGAAATAATGAACGTTTTAATTGTCAATTCCATTTCATCATTACAAATAAATTAAAATATGTATTTTTTCTGATGTTTTAAAGTAAATAGCTGTAATACTTTTTTATAAAGTATTACAGCTATTTCATTATTTGTTTTCTATTATTACTTATTCTAACGTATAAATTCCTCTATAAACTTCTATCAATCTATATCACTTAAATAAGTATCATTCTTTATAAGGAAATTTAAATTCTTGCATTAACTTAGTTCCTCATCTTTCTTTATATTAACCTCTTTTTTTGAAATGCAACATAAAAACACCCCAAAATTCAATTCATGAATAATGCGGTGTTTAGATAATTGTTTATTTTTTCAGTAACCTTTTTTAAAATTTCTTTTTAAAATATACTCTACAGTAACGAATACAGAAACTAATATTAAACATTCAGCTTCTAGTAAAGTAACACTTGTATTATAAATATTAGATTTATTTAATATTAGCGATATCATAGTAAATAGTAATGTAACTGCTCCTGAAATACTCCATATTAAACCATATTTTCTATTAACAGAATCTAATTTATTGGTATCCTTACACAAATATTCTTTCTCTCTGTCTAAAAATCCATTAAAAAACATTGCTATAGGTATAATTAAATCTAATGTTTTATCTATTTTTTTATATGAATTGCATTTAAATAAAATCCCTATAAAAATCATTAATAAAGGAATAACTATATTGCAAGTTAACATCAATATATTCATACTAAAACCTCCACATATCTTATAATAATATAACTATTGTTAGTTCCACTTTTTATGCAGGTATTATTTATAAGTAATAAAATAAATTTGTTTCATACTATATACATTTTACCATATTATTGTAAGTTTTGTAGTGTATTATAGAAACTTATTTACATTAAGCAATTCATTATGAAGAATAACTATGTATTAGTCAAAAATCGTATCATTTATAATCAATTAATTCTGGATAAACCATATATGAAAGAAGATTTTTAAACAATTTTTTCACCGCATTATTCAATTTCAAAAGAACATTATTCGTATTTTTAGATTAAAAAATTAATTCGTAATATAACAAAATGATGTAAAAATACCGCATATTCATTTGAATAATACGGTATTCTAAGTAATTTAATATTTAATTTATTCTTCGTAATATTTTTAAAATTAGTTCCTTAAAGTTGCCTTAATCTATCTTACAAATTGGAATTTGTTAAGCAAATAGCGTTTTCCATTCATCTGTATGGTATGCATCAAAACACATTTTAATTTGTTCCTCATTATTCTTCTCTGTTGCAAGTTCTGGTAAATTATCCACTTCGAAATAACCATATTCTGTTGTTTCAATATTCTCTTCAAACTGTCCACCAATTACAGAACATTGCACAAATATTTTGCAAATACCGTATGCATAGACAGGAAGATTGTGCTTTGCTCTATCCTGAACTGCAATAATTCTGTCTGCAACCACATCCAAACCCGATTCTTCTTTTACCTCTTTTACTGTATTTTCGCCAACTGACACATTTACATCACACCAACCACCTGGAAGTGACCATTTTCCATCATTCTCTCGAACAAGAAGAATCTTTCCATTTTCAAAAATAGATGCACGAGTTTCAAGTTTCGGTGTCTGGTATCCACTTTCATTACAAAAAATGCTTTTCACCATTCCTAAAGGAATATCCGACATATTAGATACAATTTCTGCTGATATTTCTCTAATACGTTCATATCGTTCCTTATCATAAACATCTTTACCATATGTAAGACCTGCTTGTGCAAGACTTTGTAATTCTATCGCCCACTGTAACCATTGCTCATTTTTATCCATAATTCTCCCCTTCAAAACTCTATTTATTGAACACAATATTATAATTATTATAACATATTTTGTAAATAGTCTATTATTTACTCTTTAAATATTTTATTTCCTTTTCCCCTCTTAAATACAATTTCATAGTATTTACCTTGGAGAAAGATACTTATTAAGCTCTCCTAAAATAACATACTATTTAATTTCAAATATCATAGTTCATTAATTAGTTCGTCAAATTTTTGTATTGCGAATTAAAAAATACCGTATATTCATTTTTAAATAATACGGTATCTGCTTTATACTTTATTTTCATAATATATTAATATGATCAACTACTAAACTGAATTTCATATAATTTTATTTGCTTTCTAATGATACTAAAGAGCCATCTATTTCTTCTGCAACTCGGTAACCTTCTAAGAATTTTTCTTCTTGCATTTTTTGCTTAGTGACACTATATTGTTTTTCTATCTCATTTTTATCACTAACATAAATTACTAAATCTGTTGAATCGTTCACAGTTTTGATTTTTTTTATTATCATCATATTTTCAGAAAGACGTTTATCTTTTAATTGACCTATTACCATGCCGATACACATACCGATTGGAATTCCAAAACACATTCCAAGTGCCATATTATCAGGATAAATAATCATTCCAAATATTAAACCACCTGAAACACCGAAACACATTCCAATGCTCATATATAGTGTCATATATTTTTCTACTTTGTTTTTTTTGTCTTTATTGTTCATAGTTACCTCACAAACTTCCAATTTATATATAGTTAACTCACATTTTATAACTATTATAATGTAATTATTGTATATTTCTCAAATGCGTAATATTTAATTTTAAAAGAACAAATTTTAATACTTATTTCGCTTATAATTAAAATGTGAAATAAATTTAGTTAAGCTTAATAAATCTATATCCATTCACAAATATTATTTTTTACATTATTTGTAACTTAGACTTCCCATAATCTGCAATCCTTCAAAATGTTTTCCTCATACAATAGTTTTGTAAAGAATCTATCCTTATTTTCTCTTAATTTGGGTCATTTAATGTGATTAAAATAAGCAGCATAAATTTCAAATCATTTTATACTTCAATTAAGTTTATATCATCTTTATTTATTATTTTCTTCATATTCTTAATCATATAAATAGTAAATGTAACACCTAAAAGAGCCTCCTAGATTTTCAACTCAGATTCAATCATTATGCTATCATCTAAATCATATAGATATTCACATAGTGGACTTGATTTTAATGATTCAATACCTTTCCACCCATTTTTCAAAGCAATTTTATAATATTTTTTTGCTTCTTCCTTATTGTTAATTTTCCAATAAGCACATGCTGCATTGTAAAATTGCCAAACAACTCCATAATTATTTTCAAATGCTCTTTTGTAAAATTCAGCTGAAAGCTTGTAATTTACTTTTCGCTTAAGATAATAATTGCCATTTATTAAATAATTAGCATATAAATTATACCATCCAAAATATACTTTAATATTCCTTTTCTGCTCAAAGCCAACTTTTTCAGCTAATTTATAGGATGGAATATTATTATCCCAACAGTGCCAACCTATATTTTTTATATTGTTACCTTTACAATAATTTAAAGCTGCAATAACCACTTGTGTGCAATACCCTTTTTTTCTATAATCTTTTTCTGTTTCTACTCCTAGTTCACATCTGTCTTCAACTACACAGTCAGTTATACATCTACTTACAATTCCATCATCAATTATATATACATAACCAAATCCATTTTCTAAAAAATTATCAATGGAAGACCAGTTTTCAATTATGCTTTCTCTTACATCATCAACTTCTTTTAAATTACTATCCAACAACATTTCCCTATCAATTTTTTTTACATTCTCCGATACTTCCACAATATCAAATTTACCTATTTCTAGTTCTAAATATCTTCTATCATCCTCTATTGGATATAATGAATTGAATATATCTTTAAATGAGTTCTCCCATTCCTTTGAAGAATAAAAAACCATATAATCTACATCACTTTTTTCTAGTGCTTTTTTAAAAATATCATCTTTCAATACATTATTTAACTCACAATTAAAGGCATTATCCTTAGTATCTCCTGTGAAATACATGCCCTCTGGACTTATTAACAATGCTGCCGTTGGATTGTTTGCATCGTTAACAAAAATCCTGCCTGGATTGATTTTATTTATAACACTAAAAATTGATAAATTATATTCTAAACCTTTAAACAAATCCGTAACCTTATTAAAATTTGATCTATTAAGTTCTACTACCATAGTACCTACATCCCCTCTTATTTTTCTGCTGTAAAACTATTCTCCTAGCAATAATTTCTTTATTAAAATACCCTCCAAAATTTTCTTCAAAATAATTATTCTAACCTAGTTTTTTTATAAAAATAACAATATTTACTTTGACATTCAAGTTGCTTTGCAGTTTCTACATTAGATTATATTTATATTATACTTTTAAATTTTCAAATTTTTTGAAGAATACTGTACTCTATTCGCAACATTTATATAAACATTTTTAACAATGTCCACAGTATATTAATTTAAATTTATTTTTTCTGTACTATAGCATATTAAATTAAATAATATATAAAAGGATGACTTTTATTTGTTTTTATGGATTCCACGTCTTATATGTATTTCAAAGTAAAAACACCCCAAAATTCAATTAATGAATAATGCGGTATTTGGATAAATTATTTATTTTTTCGATTTTAATATTAGTCTTGTTCCCTTACTCTGATAGAATATATACTTACCTTTAATAAATGCTAAATTTTCCATTTTGAAAAACTGCAATCCCCCAATAAGCAACCAAAATAGTAATTAAATTAATTAGTGGTAATAGACTAAATATAAATGCTCTTTTATATAATTTTAATTTAAGTAAATATATTGATATTATCATTGATATTAATATAATCACTGGAGCTGAAAAATTAGATATGAAAAGTATCCATGTATAAAAACTCTCATTTGAACCTGGAGCATCAAACATCATTGGAGAAACCATTGCTATTAATATGCTAAAAGGAAGTAGCAAGCATAGTATAATATTAATAATTCTTGTTATAATTTTAAAGATTTCATCTTCTTTTGAGTTCATAAATCCTTTACCGCCTTAAATTATTGTATATTTTGCCATTATCAAACATATCTATAATTTTAACACCACATTATTCAATTTTCAATAAACATGATTTGTATTTTACCCTTGATTTTCATATCTCATAATAATTAAAGTATGACGCAAAAATACCGCAAATTCACCTATGAATACTGCAGTATTTTAATATATTATTTATATTTACTTTTTAAGTTTCTTAACAAATTGGAATTTATATTATATTTGTAAAAGTTCTTTTTGTTTCTTTTTACTGAATTTAGATAGCACTAGTTGATAAGACTTGTCTAATATGTCTTTTAATAATTCATCTGGTACATTTCCATTAAATTTAACCGAATTCCAATGTACTTTATTCATATAATATCCTGGTATAATATCCTCATATTGTTGTCTAAGAAAATCCCCTTCTGTTGGCTCCAATTTTAAAGTTATATAATAAGGTTCATCATTTTTATCTAAACAAATTGCCGCAAACATTTTATCTCCTAAGGAATAACGTATCCAATTCCAATCTTTCTGCAAGTCTTTAGACACACCACTTTTTTTTACCAAATATTCATCTATCCATTGATATTTCATATAGTATCTTTGTCACTCCATTCTTTACATTGTTTAATGCGTTTTCCATTATCCCCTTGTTCCTTATCATATGCAAATTTATTAAGTAGTTCACATGTAAACTTCTCACAAGTTCCACAGTGTTCATTTCCTTTTGACTCGCAACATGATTTTACAGAACATTTTTCTCCCCAAAATGGTTTTTGAATATTAGCACATCCACCGCACCCCATTTGCTCTCTGTACTCACAGTCACTACACAATATTCCACATCTAGATTCTATTTTGTTAATTCCATTTTTAATCATGATATCCTCCCTATAAAATTCTATTTATCTCTGTCTCTCATACAAATAATTTTTACTTAAGATTATTTTATTATCATGAATCAATTATAACATATTTTGTAAATACTTTGTTTGTTCAATTTTTAAACAACATTTTGCTTCATATTTTATTTGAATTACGACGTAAAAACACTGTAAAATTCAAATTTGAATAATACAGTGTTTTAATAAATCGTTCGTCTTTTAGTTGTTACGTTAAATAAGAATGGTGCGAATTAGTTCAACTTTATACTTCAATCATTTTGTATTATTTTCTACTACTGCTACTGCTTCAATTTCTACCAATTGATTTGTATATCCTAATACTGTAACTCCAGATAAGGTGCTTGGAACATCATGATTACCAAATTCTTTTCTTATTGCTTCCCATGCAGTTACCAAATCTGACTGATTTTGAGATGCTACAAGAACTCTGGTATATACAACGTCTTCTAAAGTGGCCCCACCTTCCCTCAGTGCTTCCTTCAAATTCTCTACACAAAGTTTTGCCTGAAGCTCATAATCACTCAAATCGGGTACTTCTCCGTCTCTATTAATAGGACATGCTCCCGCTAAAAATAATAAGTCCATTCCTGAAGGTATACGTCCAACGTAAGCATAATCTACTAGAGCTAAATTTGTAGAATGAATTAATGATATTTTTTTATTCATTTTGACTCTCTCCTTTTGTTCTAATATCTAGGACAAGAATTACAAATTCATTTTAAAAATGAATTTTATATTTAATATCATTTTAAAGCTTCTATATTTTTTAAGAAAGATAATAATCACTTCTATATCATCTTTTACACAAAAGCTACCACACATTAAAAGAGTGGTAGCTTTAGCTTACTTATCCTTTTTATATACAATTTTCTTAATACTACTATCTGAAAGGAAGAATTCCTCAGCCAGATTGCTAATTGATTGCCCGCCTATATATTGGTTTAATATCTTTTCATTTCTAGCTTTTAGATAATCTCGGCTTTTAGATTTTTCACCCCATCTTTTTCTCTTTTCAGGAAGGGAAGGGATGTATATATATTCACCTTGAATATACTTTTGAATTTCTTTAATTAAATCATCTGGTAATATTCTATCAATTCTTACATATTTCATAAAACTCACTTCCTTAAATTTATTATTTAATTAAGGAAACAAAGCCTGTATATGTATGAATTTATTTATGAAAAGCGACTAAATATCTATCTCTGTGCAAATTGTCGCCCAAACTCATATCTACAGACTTTGCACAGAGTATTTTAAGCATTTTTCTATCCATGAAATTAATATTCATGATATCACACTCCCTATTTATATTGTTTATTAAGAAGATATGCAATTTTTTACTATTTCAATTTAACTAATGGTAATTATATCATATTTACACTGTCTTATATGGTTATTTTTGTAACAGAAGTAAAATATCTTTCCTTTTTAACACTGCATTTTTCAATTTTCAAAGAGTATCGTTCGTATTTTATTTTCAATGGTTCTGTCGCACTTTAATTAAAATGTACATCATATCCTACTTTTATTTTTTAAGTTTAAATATGCAGTTAATCTAAAAATCTAAAGCCATAATTATTTCATTTTCATCTACTTCACCTGTATGGTAAAATCCAAGCTTTGTATAGGGGTTTTTTACTGCTTTTGTTTATAACTAAAATTATTCAAACAACTCATTTATAATTGGTATAACATCAATTATTGGCTCTTCATAAGGATGAATTTTTCTATATCCTTTTTAGGAATATATATTTCTATTTTTACTTCTTTAAAATTCATGTTAGTATTATCCTTTTTCTAATTGTACAAGTAATTTAATCTAGCTTATTTATTAACTATTACATTATAAAATACTAAAGTATTTTATAATGTTCCAAATATGTGCGTAAAGCTGATCCATTTTATTTCAATAAAATATATTTCTTTTAATTTATTACTACATTATTACTTTTCAACACTATAATTTTGGAGTTTTTAGGCTTTTCTAAGTATTATATGATTATAAAATGCAATATTAATATATTCCTTTATATCTGATACTTTCATTTCAAGTTTGTACATTTTTTCTTGCCAATCCTGTCCATACTTTACATCATTATTTTGTTGTAATCCCCAAAATGTTCTAACTCCAAGTATTTTTTCAATACTAATATCCTTATTCCCTATCCACTGCTTGATGTCACTTATATTATAATAATTTACTTCTCCAAAATTTATAACTTTAACTCTTCCACCATCTAGTAAATATATCGCTTCATCTAAATTATTTTCAAAAACAGCTTTTTGCATTATCCTACCTACATGATTATGCTTTACTATGGATATTATCCCATTAGTTTTAAGAACTCGATAGAATTCTTTAAATATATCTTTTCTATCCTTTGCATATTCAAAAACATTATGACATACTATAACATCAAAGGATTCATCTTTCTGCTGTTTTAAAATTTCTATATCTCCAAACATTTGTTCATATACATTTTCATCTATTCTCATTTTTATCATATCTTTATTAGGTTCTATGGCAACTACCTCATTGTCTTTCGCTAAGTGATTTGCTGTAACTCCTAACCCACTACCAAAATCAAGAATTTTTACACCATTTTTTATAGGCATTTGCTCCCATACAATTCTATAAAATAACAACCACCATGGTTCTTTTAAATTTTCAGCATATGTTTTCAAATCATTATTTATCATACTTTATCTCAACCTCCTTTGTGTTTAAATTTACTATCCTTGTTCTTACATCAGACTTTGATATATATATAGGTCTTCCATCACTATCAATACAATATGAAATAGGTATTGAGATTCCACAATCTCTATATGAACCATCTGCATGACTTGTTCCTAATACTATAGTTTTATGTGTTCTTGCAATTTTTTTAGCCTCATTTATCCATAACTCAAATTGTTCATCACTAAACATTCCCACACCAATTGGGTGGGCAATAAAATTAATTTTTGAAGTTACTTTTTTAAAATCTCTAACCCCTTTCAAAATTTCCATACATAAAATATATCCAATAGTTATGCCATTATAATTAACTACTAATGGATTACATAATTCTTCATTAACATTTGAAGATGTTTTTGATCTTTCTAAAATTTTTTCACCATAATTACTTATTATTACTGCTCTATCTTTATTATCTTTTCTATAAGATGTAATAATTGTTGTATTATATTCTCTTGCAATATTACAGGCATTTTCTAAAGACTCTTCATCAAATAAATATCCTTCTGGATATAAGACAACATCTATTTCCTTATTTTTTTCTATTTCTTCTTTAATTTGCTTAACTCCTCTTTCATGCACTGGTTGTCCTATTAAAATTCTCATATACATTGCCTCCACATAACAACACTATTTTTGGATATTATTCTTGTTATATCATAGTATTTTTTCATATAATCTAAACCAGTTCAATCCATAGTTTCCAAGCCCTAAATCAACTGTATCAATATATTTAAAACCACATTTTTCATACAATCTTATAGCCGGCATATTATTTTCGTAAACATCTAATCGAATTGACTTTACCTTTGACTTAATACTATGTTCAATGGAAAAGTCAATTAATGCTTTACCTACACCACATTTCAAAAAATTTGGATGTACTACAAATGTATATATAACAAAAACATCTGAATAATCAAATTCAAAATTCCACTTAGCTTTATAATATGCAGGCTCAGGTTCATGACTTAAAATAAGTGATCCAACTATTTTGCCATTACTTTTTGCTACATAAAGATTACAATTTTTAATTCCATCAATCGCATTTTGACAAGTAGGATATATACCCTTTCTCCATCCAGGGTAATTTATTTCCTTTTCTAAATAATCATTTAAATCATTATAAAGCTCTTCCAATTCATCGATATCACCTAGTTTTCCTAATTCAATAATAATATTCATATGCATATTTCTCCAATCACTAAAAGTATAAATATAGGGTTATAAGATGAAGTTTATTCATTTATCAAATATGAAAATTTTAAATTGCTTGTTAAAAGTTATTGAAAATATCTACTATTATTTATTTTTTATAAAGTTTTTATTATTAAATTATACGTCTAAATTTTAATATTTTTTGAAGAATATTGTATAACATTTATAACATTTATATAAATATTTTTAACATTGTTCATAGTATTTTAATTTTCAACTTCTTTTTCTATACTCTCTCATATTAAATTAAATAATAGTTTAAATTACTTATATTTAATTTTCTTATCTTGCTTTTATATTTTTAACTACTGTACTAATTTTTTTATTTATTTGATTATTTTTTGAATAAAGTATTAAAGCAAATCATAACTATTATAAAGAAACACAATCAGCTATAAAAAATTATATATTACTTTAAGATATAATTTTTATTCAACCATATTACTGGAGGTTTGTTTATGAATAGTGACAGTTTTTATAGAGATACATTTGTACTAACTATTTCAAATCTTGCTATGGCAGTTATAAGATTTATTTTTTCTATAGTTCTCTCGGACAAGCTTGGTGCAGAAGGAGTAGGACTTTATGGACTTATAATGCCCATTTATGATTTGTTTTGTTGTTTAGTTTGTGGTGGGCTTGTTGCTGCCGTTTCTAAAGAGGTTTCGTCATATTATGGAACTAATTCTTATAAAAATATGAATAAAAGTGTTAGATATACATTATCTTTTATATTAGTTTGGGCCATATTTGTAACCATTATAATGTTTGCTTTAGCGCCTTTTTTTAGTAAATACATTATAAAAGATATCAGAACTTTATATTCCTTATGGGTTTTATGTCCTGCACTGATATTTATAGCTCTATCATCAGTTTTAAAAGGCTATTTTTTTGGAGTTATGGAGGTTAACACTCCAGCAATAATAGATATTGTAGAAAAAGCATTAAGACTTTTTGTAACACTATCTTTAATAGACTTATTTCTTCTTAAAGATATTTCAAAAACAGTAACAGCTACATACTCATCCTTTGCTATCGGAGAATTTGTTAGTTTTGTTTTATTATATATTTTCTTTAAGAAAAGTTGTAAAAAATTCGATTATTCTTTAGGACAAGATAAATATGTAGAAAATGGTGCTCAGCTCCTTTTCAATTGTCTAGTTGTTGCGTTTCCTTTAGCTGTCAATGGGTTTCTTACCACTGCTATAAGTAGTGTATCTACTTTGCTTATACCAGGAAGGCTTGTAACAGCAGGAATGACTCATACCTTGGCACTAGAAGCTATAGGTAAGTTTTGTGGAATGACACTTAATATAATATTTTTTCCTATTGTAATAGTAATTTCTATGGCTACTATTCTAGTCCCTGACATATCTAAAAATATTACAAAAGGAAATTATTCTGCTGTAGAATGTAGAGTGAATGAAGTAATAAAAATGTGCTTTATATTAGGAATTTCAATAATGCTTGTTTGCTTAGTAATACCTACAAATCTTGGTATGCTCTTTTATAAACGTAACGATTTAGATGCTTTCATTAAAGCTGCAGCGTTTTCAGTTCCATTTTTGTATGGTTCATCCTGTACTTATGGTATCTTGAATGGGCTAGGTAAACAAAAGGCTATTCTTATAAATTCTTTAATTACAGCTGTTGTAGAGCTTATTTTAATGTACATTTTGATGGCTATACCATCTATAAATATATTTGGCTTTGCTATAGCTATATTTGTATCTTCTTTATTAGGTCTTATATTGAATATTCTAGAAATAAATAAATCTGTTCATTTATCAATCAACATATATAAATTTTTTATAATTTGTCTTTTAACTTTAATAACAGCATTTCTTCTTAGAATTTTCAATGCTATTATTCCTAATGTTAATTTCATCATTAAAAATATCTTTTTAATTTTTATAGGTAGTGGATTATTTTTCTCATCTATATTTATAATAAGAGAAAACTCTGATTCTTGTAAAAATCTATAAAAATAACCACTCAGAAAATGAGTGGTTATTTTATCCCCTTTTTCTATTACCAATAATAATCATATATTAAGGAAATTACACAAAAAAAGGGAGCTATCGCTCCTCTAACCTTCAGTTAGTTTTGCAACAGTCCCTTTAATAATTCTTATTTGATAAAACTATCTTACATACTTTAATAATTTTTGTGGTATAAGATTTTTAATTTTATTTGGTAATATATTTATTTCTTTTTTAGATACACCGCCTAATAACACTATTACAACACTATATACTATAATAGCTACAGCTATAGCTACTAACATTGCTATAACATTAAATATATATCCATTAGATATTAATCCTAAAACTTTAATAATTCCATTATAAGTAAAATATGTTGCTATTCCCATAAAAGCTGATGCTATTATAGGTCTTATGGTTGGAACTATACATCTAACTCTAACTTTTAACACTCTATTTATAAGCCATTGATTAAGTATAAACATTATAACAAATGATACTGTACTACTTATTATAGCTCCATATACGTTAATTCTAGGAATTGAAACAACAAAATAATTTACTATTATTTTACCAATCATACCTATTGCACAAAATATAGTTGCTGCCTTTACCCTATCAAGACCTTGAAGTATAGAAGTTTGAAGATATACTATTCCCATTATTACTAGTACAAAAGAACCATAAATTAGAAATGATGATATTTCTTGATCTAATTTAAGTGTACGTAATATTGGCTTACTTAAAACTGCAAGTCCTACTGCTGAAGGTATTGAAAATAAATACATGATCTTCATAGTAGAATTTATGCTAGTTTTTACAGATTTTCTGTCTTTAACTGCATTGTATGTAGCTATCATCGGCACAGCAGCTACAGATATAGAGCTTAATAAGCCTAATGGTACATTTATAAGCGTTGTATATTGACCATAAAATCCCCATAAAACATCTTTTTGCTTTTCTGTATAACCCAATACGTCAACCAATGTTCCTTGTACCATTTTTACATCTATCATTCCACCTAATTGTTGTATAGCTATAGCTATAGTTATTGGTATTACATAACATAAAATTTTTCTTAAAATTTCTTTGTTGCTATCTCTTTTTATTTCTTTCTCTATTTTAATATGTGCTAAACCTTCATAACCTCTACGATTATAGTAATTTATAAAGTATACTAGTGCCAAAAGTGCGCCAAGAGTAGTTCCTACTGTACCTCCTGCAACACCTAATTCTAGTGAAAAACCTATTAAAATATATGCAAAAAGTAAGCTAAACACTACATTAGCTACCTGCTCCATAACTTGAGAAACCCCAGTTGGAACCATATTACCAACGCCTTGAAAATATCCTTTATAAGTACTTAATACAGTAGTAAAAAGCATCGTTGGTGCAATTGCCATAAGTGCATATGTGGATCTTTCAGTATTCATCCCTCTTGTTATTGGTCCTGCAAATACAATTAAAATAGTTGTTGATAAAACTCCAATTCCAATTGCAAGCAATCTAGATATTTTAAAAGCTTTAATTGCATCATGTTTATTACCAACTGATGCATATTCAGCAATTATCTTTGATATTGCCACTGGAAGACCTGCATTAGCAATCATATATATATATGCATATATTACATAACAAGATTGATATATTCCCATTCCGTCTTGACCTAATATAGCTCTTAAAAATGGCAAATATAAAATAGACATAATTTTTGTCATAAACATACATATACTTAATATAGCCATGCCCTTAGCTGCAGATTTAGTATCAAAATTCGAATTGCTACCCATGAAATTTTCCTCCACTAAAACTTAAATACGTCTGTCTTTATTTTCTTTAAAATAGGTGGAAGTGATTCCGCTATAGTTTTATTTTTTAAGTATGTTAACTTGTCTCCTGTATCTTTAAATATTACTTTATAAGCATATAAAAATTGATAATCTAATCCATATCTATTAACAAAAAAACTATTAAGCTTTTTCTCGCCATACTTAGTATCTCCAACTATTGGATTTCCTAAAAATGCCAAATGAGATCTTAGTTGATGACTTCTACCTGTTAATAATTCTAACTCCACTAAAGAAAAAATTCCACAACTTTGAATTACTTTTACTCTCATAGCTATTTTTTTAGTGTTTGGTTTATATTCTTCATAAACTTTAGATATATTATTATCTTCATTTTTAGATATATATGCTTCGTAGTAACCTTCTTTTATTTTCCCTTTAATAAGAGCCATGTAATATTTCTCTACTTTTCTTTCTCTTATCATTTCATTCATTTCTTTTAATGAAGAAAAATTCTTACCATATATAACAATACCTGATGTATTTCTATCTAATCTATTACAAGGTGCTGGTGTAAATGTGATTTCCTTTTCTGGTTCATAATCTCCTTTGTCATAAAGATAAGATAAAACATAATCCGTAAGTGTTGATTCTCCATTTTTTTTATCACTATGTACTAAAACTCCTGGCCATTTTTCAACCATTAATATATTTTCATCTTCATATGTAATTTTTAGTTTATTATCAATTCTCTCAAAATTACTTTTTTTCTTTTGAGAAGCTTCTGTCTTTATTTCTCTAATTTCAACTACATCTCCATCTTGAAGAGAATACTTTTCTTTTACTTTTTTTCCATTGACTTTAATATCACCTTTTCTAAAGGATTTGTAAATAGCACTTAATGGTACATCTTTTAAAAGCTTTCTTGCAAATTTATCACATCTTTGCCCAGCTTCATTCGGTCCAATGTTTATTATCATATATCTTCCTCCTAAAAATTGTATACGGTAAATTTTTATATAAGGCATATCAAAAGAAATAAGAGACCAAAGATTCAAAGCATATTTGACCTCTTATTTCTTTAATTATACCTAAAATTAAAATGTTAATTTCATATATTCATTAATTATTTAAATAATTTACTATCATATTTAAATTAGTAGCTATTCCTATTTTAAGACATCTCTCGTCTATATCAAATAGACTACTATGGGCTGGATGTATTATACCTTTTTGCTCATTTCTACATCCCAACCAATAAAACATAGCTGGAACTTTTTGTGAAAAGTACGAGAAACTTTCAACACCTAGTGTAGGTTCTAAAACTTCTTTTACATTATCATTTCCTAAAATCTCTCTAGAGGATTTACTAAATAACTTGTACATGCCATTATCATTTATAACACAAGGATATCCATCTATTAATGTTATTTCACATTTTCCGCCTTTTATACTCACTATTCCTTCTATAACTTCCTTAAATCTTTTAGTTATATATTCTCTATCTTCCATATTAACAGTTCGTATCATACCTTCAATTATAACTTCATCAGCAATAGCATTTTGAGCCATACCTCCATTTATCTTACCAACAGTTATAACTGCTGGGGAAGTTGGCGACATTTCCCTACTAACTAAAGTTTGAAGCATTAATATAACCTCACTAGCTATAACAATTGCATCAATTCCCCTATGTGGACTAGCTCCATGGGCGCCTTTACCAGTGATTTTTACTTTAAATGGATTTGAAGCTGCATAAACAGTATTATTTTTAACACCTATCATTCCACAAGGAATCTCCTCATTAACATGAAGCCCAATTATGGCGTCTACTTTAGGGTCTAATAATACACCATCTTCTATCATAAATCTTGAACCGCCAGATGTTTCCTCTGCTGGTTCAAAAATAATTTTTATATTTCCTTTTAAATTATCCTTCATATTGTTAAGTGCTTTTGCAGTACCTAATGCTATAGTCATATGTGCATCATGCCCACATGCATGCATTTTGTTCTCATTTTGAGATTTATAAATAACGTTCTTTTTATCTATTATTGATAGTGCATCCATGTCCGCTCTTATAGCTATAGTTTTTCCATCTTTATGACCTTTTATAATTGCAACAATTCCACCTTTTCCAATATCCTTAAAATCTATATTTTCTTTTTGTAAAAAGTTTTTTATTTTTGCTGTAGTTTTAGGAAGGTCAAAATCTAGCTCTGGACTTTTATGAAACTCTCTTCTTAGAGATATTAATTCATTTTCAAATTCCGTTACAATATTTAAAAAGTCCATAAAAACACCTCTTTTCATAAAAAAATAATAGACTCTTGAGTCTATTATTCATAAATAAATATTTAAACTTACTACTGATTATATAACATAATTTCAAATACTTCAAGAAATAGCTAAATCATCAAGCTTTGCAGAAATTAAGAGCAGAATAAAATTCCGCTCTTAATTTCCATATTTAGATGAATATTCATTTAATAAGTTTTCTTTTAACTCCCAAAGATTTTTTGATAAATCAACATAATATGCATGTGGATTCTGAATTCTTAAAACCTCTGACCAAAGCTTGTTTCTCTCAACTCTAGCATATTCTCTTATCTCCATAACAGAAGGGCTAGTATATACTTGTTTCCCTTTTTCAAAAACTTGAACCATTAAATCTTTAATATAATAGTCCTTAATTCTTTTTCTTTTCCATGTAAATGTAGGATGGAAAATTTCTAACGGCTCATTTATATCTATAATTTCATCATGAGTACAAATTAAATCGGCAATAGCCTTGTCTGTATATTTGTCAAAGATTCTATAAGTTCTTTTAAAACTTGGATTTGTTATTTTCTCTATATTTTCACTTATTTTTATTTTAGGTACTATCTTTCCATCTTCTTCTATACCTACAAGCTTATAAACACCACCAAAAACTGGTTCACTTTTAGCTGTTATAAGTCTTTCACCTACACCAAAACTATCAATTGGTGCTCCATTTTCAATAACAGAATTTATTATAAACTCATCTAAAGAATTTGATACAGTGATTTTAACATCCTCATATCCTGCGTCATCTAACATTTTTCTGACTTCTTTTGTAAGATATGTTATGTCCCCACTATCTATTCTAACTGCTTTTGGTCTTTTTCCTAATGGTTTTAAAACCTCATTAAATATTTTAATTGCATTTGGAACACCAGATTTCAACACGTTATATGTATCGACCAAAAGAACTGTATTATCTGGATAAGTATTAGCCCACGCTTTAAATGCTTCATATTCATTTTTGAATAATTGAATCCAAGAATGCGCCATAGTTCCTATAGCTGGAACTTTGAACATTTCTTCTGCTATTGTACATGCTGTAGAATTGCATCCACCTATTATAGCAGCTCTAGCTCCATATATAGCACCATCATATCCTTGCGCTCTTCTTGAACCAAACTCCATAACTGGTCTACCCTTTGCAGCTTCACATATTCTAGCTGCTTTAGTTGCAATTAATGTTTGATGGTTTATAGTAAGTAAAAGCATAGTTTCTATAAATTGTGCTTGCATTACAGGACCTCTCACTGTAACAAGGGGTTCTCCTGGGAAAACTGGTGTTCCTTCTGGAATTGCCCAAACATCACACTCAAACTTGAAATCTTCTAAATATTTTAAAAATTCTTCATTGAACATATCCTTTTCCCTAAGGTAATCTATATCATCTTTTGTAAAGTTTAAACCTTTAAGAAAATCTATTGCTTGTTCTACTCCAGCCATTATGCAGTATCCACCACCATCTGGAATTCTTCTAAAATACATATCAAAATAAGCAACAACATCCTGGACATTATTTTTTAAGTATCCATTCATCATTGTTAACTCGTAAAAATCTACAAGCATAGTCAAATTTCTTTGATTTTTAACATTAAAGCCTTCTGAAGTATTCATTTCTTCTCCCCTTACTGTTTTGTAAATTATGTGTTATATTATAACATATTACTATTATACAATCTATATAATAGTATTTTACAAATAAAATTTGTAACTATTTGTCTTTTATAATTATATTTGTTCTAATATTTACTAAATTTACTAATAAGTATACGATAAATTTTATAAAATGACCATAGGTTTTTTATAAAATTTATTATAAATATAAAAAACTATAAATTAAAATCGTTTTTAATAATAACCTCAGATAATAATCTTAAAACTCTAATTATACTTTTATATGAAATGAAAAATTTAAAGTAATTCATATTATCAAAGAGTATTGGCTTATTATCTTTTAATATGTAAAAAATTAATTTTGACTAGATAAGGAGCTGCTTTTTTGTGTATAAAGAATATAAAAATCTCGATAATGAAAAATTACAAGCTATATTAAGTGATGAAACTAATACTTTAGTAAGTGCAGGCCCTGGCAGCGGGAAAACTACTGTTATAGTCTATAAAGTATATCATCTTATTAAATACAAAAATATAAATCCTAGAAATATAATAATATTGACTTTTACTAAAGCCGCTGCCAACAATATGAAAGATAGATATAAAGAACTCGCTAAAAGTGAGCATACCCCATTTTTCGGAACATTCCATGGTCTGTTTTATAAAATACTAACCAATTATTATGGTGAAATTAAAATAATGGATTCAAGTGAAAGTTTTAAATTAATAAAAAGCTTCCTTTCTTCATATATGGATGAAATTAGTGATGACAAAGTAAAGGAATACTTAAATGCTATATCTATTTTTAAAAGTAGTGGGCTTAATTTGTTCGAATTTGAAACAAAACTTGATAAAGATATTTTCAAAAATGCTTATGAAATATATGAAAGTTATAAAAAAGAAAAAGGACTATGTGATTTTGATGACTTACAAATAATGTGCAAACAACTTTTTATAAAAAACCCAAGGCTTTTAAATGGTTATTCAAATATGTTTAAATATATATTAGTAGATGAATTTCAAGATTGTGATGAACTTCAAATTGAAATATTAAAAATGCTTAATAAAGATAATTTTGTATTTGCTGTTGGCGATGAAGATCAATGCATTTACTCTTTTAGAGGTTCTAAACCTAAATATATGATTACCTTTGAAGAAAACTTTAAAGATTCAAAAATATTATATCTTCAAACAAATTATAGATGTGCTAAAAATATAGTTTCTCTTTCCAATGATCTAATTAAACATAATAAATCAAGACGAGCTAAAACAATTATTCCAAATAAGAAAATTGACGGAGACATTAGGGTTCTAAATGTAGAAAATGATACTAAACAAGGGCTATATATAGCCAATCATATAGAAAAAACTGTACTTTCTTCTAATTATAATTATTCTGACTTCGCACTATTATACAGGACAAATCTTGAAAGTAGAAGAATTATAGATACTTTCATTAAGCGTTCTATACCATTTAAATTAATGGACAAGGATTTTAACTTTTTTAATCATTTTATCTGTAAAGATATTCTTTCATATTTAAAACTTAGCTTAGATATGAAAAATAAAGATGCTTTTATTTCAATAATAAATAAACCGTTTAGATATATAAGCAAAAATGCTATAGAAAAAATTAAAAGTTCTAAAATAGACATAGATTGCTTTGAAACTCTAAAAGAATTTGATAACATTCGTAGTTTTCAAATTAAAAATATAGATGAACTAAAATTAGATATACACAATCTAAATAAAATGTCCCTTGGAAGTGCAATTTCTTTTATTATAAACTCTTTAGGCTATTATGACTATTTAAGAGAATATACTTCAAGATTCAAAATAGATATAACAGATTTTGATAGTATTTTAGATGAATTTCAATCTATAGCCACTGAACACAGAACAATAGTAGCATTATTATCCTATATAGAAGAATATAATGACTTTTTACACTCCAATAAAAACAATAGTGACGGTGTTATTTTAAGTACAATCCATAGTGTTAAAGGAATGGAATTTAAAAATATTTTTATAATAAATGCAGTAGAGGGGTACATCCCCCATGAAAGTAATATTGAGGATAATTTAGAGGAAGAACGTAGACTTATGTATGTTGCGATAACTAGAGCTATTGATAACTTATATATTTTAATTCCTTCTTCAATTCAAAATAAAACTTATAAGATATCTCCTTTTATAAAAGAATGTAATTATAAATTAAAACTACCTTTTGATGTAAATGATACTGTAATTCATAGTAATAATAACAAAGGAATAGTTACTTATATTGATGAGGATATAATAGAAATTAAATTTGCAGACCAATGTAAAAGATTTGATTTGAAAACATTGATAAACTATGATCTTTTAAGAAAATCACCTAATTAAAAACTATATAATATATTTTCAAAGCATTATATTGCCATAAAATAATTATAATAAACTATTTCTAAAGAAATAAGCAAATTATAATCATTAGTTAATAATATAATGCTTTTATTATTGAATAAATTCCTCTTAATTTGCAAAACATATTGTCGTTATTATATTTTAAGGGGTGACTATTTTGAAGATAACTTCTAATTTAAAAGAAAATATTCAAAACATTACTTCTGTATTAAAAGTTAAAGAAAGTTTTGATATAATTGAAAGAATTTTAGATGTTCATGATAAAAAAATCTATTTATATTTTGTAGATGGATTCGTTAAAGACGAAAATTTAGAGTTCCTTATACGTTCTTTATTATTTATGAATAAGGAAAATTTTTCAAAATTTGAAACTTCCAAAGATTTTATACAAAAGATGATATCCTCTATGGAGGTTAGTGAGGAAGATGATATATCCAAATTGTCTACAGCTGTTTTATCTGGTCAAACAGCTATGATAGTAGAAGGTTTCCCAACAGCAATTCTTTTAGATTTACGTACATATCCTGCAAGAGGACCTCAAGAACCTGAAAAAGAACAAGTACTACGTGGTTCTAGAGATGGCTTTGTTGAAACAGTAGTTTTTAACACCGCTCTTGTTAGACGTAGAATCAGAGATTCTAGATTAGTTTTTAAAATGTTTTCTATAGGTGAAATGACTAAAACTGATGTAGCTATTGGTTATATTGATGGGGTTGTTGACAAGAAAACCCTAGATATAGTAACCACTCAATTAAAAAACATAAAAGTTGATGCTTTAACTGTGGGAGATCAAACATTAGTTGAATGTATTGCAGGGAAAAACTGGTTCAGCCCATTTCATAAAATTAGATATACAGAGAGACCTGATGTTGCCTCTGCTCATGTTATGGAAGGTAAAATAGTACTTTTTGTAGATAACAGTCCATCTGCTATGATTTTACCTACAAGTTTTTTTGACTTTATTGAAGATATAGACGATTATTACTTCCCTTTAATTACAGGGAACTATTTAAGGCTTATTAGGAATCTTATTTTAATATTTACAGTATTCATAACACCACTGTATATTTATATAGTTCAAAATCCTGGTGTCTTACCAGAAAGCTTGAAGTTTCTACTCCCTAGCGATGTATATCCAGTTCCATTGGTACTTCAATTTATACTACTGGAACTTTCTGTAGACGGATTGAAACTTGCTTCTTTAAATACTCCTAGCTCTCTTGGAATGTCCCTTTCAGTAATTGGAGCATTAATACTTGGTGAATACGCTGTTAATTCAGGTTGGTTTATATCCGAAGCTATACTATATATGGCTATTGTCGCTCTGGCCAGCTTTACCCAACCTAGTATAGAAATGGGTTTTGCCGTAAAGTTTTTAAGAATTCTAATTTTGATTCTTACAGGATTATTTAATCTTTGGGGTTTTGGAATTGGACTTATATTATCACTGGTACTTTTAGCTTCAACTAAAACATTAACCGGTGAACCTTATCTTTACCCATTGTTCCCATTTAATTGGAATGCCCTTAAAAATCTTATATTTAGAACCAGTGTGTCTTCTAAACAAAAAATTAATAAAAAGAATGTTGTATAGGATTTTAAAATTATTCATTTATGCGGTGGGAAATTCAAGGCAATCTTCTACGTACAATTGATAATTTATTTTTATAACCTTATAACAAGTATTTAATAAATAAACTTAAATATAATCTTATATCCCTATATAATAAAAATGTTTTAAGACGATATATTCATCTTAAAACATTTTTATTATTAAAGTATATTTAATTTATTTTACGTTTATTTTTCAACTTTGTTTCACTAATAAATTTTAATGCTAAATTCTCTAAATTTATAGCATCATCTAAAGGATTATGTTGAACACCATCAAACTTTATATTATATGTTTTTAACCCATTTATTAATGAAATACAATTTTTTGATTTCATGTAAACACAAAACTCTTCTTGAAAATCTACATAATTATCACTCATA
>NZ_HE611050.1:178365-182828 GCF_000285575.1 Clostridium senegalense JC122
TATTATACTTCTCACTATAATAACATTTAACCTTTTCTCTTTTGTCCATTTTTATTCACCATTACCTACTTGTAAAGTTTTAAATTTTATTATACATTTTAAAATTATATCAGCATTTTAATAATATGTAAATTTTCCTACCTTGAATAAGGTTTTATCATAAAAAAATACACCAAAATAATTAATATAAAATTATTTTGATGTATCTTATTATCTCTTTTATAATAGCTTTCTTAAAGAAAATAAATTTTATTATTTATATAGGGAAACAAGCTCTTATTTAAATTTATTTAAGGTCTTAAAAAGATTTTTATACAAAATTTAATATTAAATTTAGCTATTTACAAGCTTCAATCATCTGTTTAGATATTTAAGTTTTAAATTTAATAATTTAAAACTTAAATCCTATATAACAAAGTAAGCTTGAATTTTAATTATTCATAAATTATAAAAAAGCTTCATTCTAAATACATTCTAGAATTTATAATATATTCCTAATATAAAATAACATTTAACATAATAATATATGTTAAAGTTCTTCTATTAACTCCTCATTTTTAGTATATATTCCTCTGATATAATCATCACTATAAAGAATACTTATAGGAGAGGTTTTATCTTCTTTATAAGCTTCATATTCAGAAATATGTTTCAATGCTTTTTTGGATTTTTTAAGTTCCATAAAGGGACATTTGTTATCATTGCCTTCCCATTTATATAAATCACATTCCTTAAAACATTCTACATCTTCATCAATTGTGCTAAGCAAAGGACATTTAGCCATATTTCATCCCCCCATCCCAAGTCATTATAAGCTATACTATCATTATAAGGTATAATTGACATAATATAAAGTATTTTTAGAAAATTATATCAGTTACTTAACATATTTTATATTTTATTTGATTTTTAATACTAATTCGTGGAATTTTTCAAAAAAAATTAGACCAATAAGGTCTAATCTAATATCCTAGTTCTTCGCCTACTATAATAACACTAATATCACTTTGCATAGGTCTTTTAGTTATAACTGAAGAAATTCTACAAATTCTACTTTGTGAATTACAATTTACACAAGTACCTTCTATTATACAAGGATTTTTCACACCTAACCTTTTGCAATTTTTAGGTGCTACATTATTTTGTATTCTTTTAAATCCTTCTTCAACATTTTCTACTATTTTATTTATTCCTGCCACAATTATAACTTTCTTAGGTCCAAAACTCATAGCTGCAACTCTATTTCCAGCTCCATCTATATTAACTAATTTACCATCAAGTGTGATGGCATTACTACTGCAAAGAAATAAATCACTTATTAATTCTTTCCTCATTACAGACAATTTTTCTTCTTTACTTAACCCTTCTTCACCATGATCAATTATATTTCCACCTAACTCTCTTATTTTCCTTTTTAAATTCATAGCCTTTATAGTTTGAGAACCACCAAATGCTATATTATCTCCAGATTTAATATGATACATTATAAAATTCTCTGCTTCTTCTTTCGTATCAACATATATTGCATGGAATTGATTTTTTTCTAAAGCCTTAACAACTTTTCTTCCTAAAGTATCATTATGCCAATGATGTATATGCTCCATAATTTCCCCTCCTAATCCCTCTTTGTTTAACCAAACTCTAATTATATTTATTTTTTACAAATATTAAACATATAATAATTTTTTAACTTAATATTTACATTTTCATTCAATTATTAACTAACTTTTTATTTATTTTTTATTTTAATATACTCTAATTTAATATATATATATTCACAATTATATCACAATATTACCAACATATATAAGCTTCAAATAAAGCTACTATAAGGCTTTAAATTTTAATTATAGTTTAATCATTAAATATTTTTTATTATTTATTTTGATTTTATTATATCTAAAAATTCTTTTAAAATATATGCAGTATAACCCCAAACTGTATATCCTTCAAAAGTATAAAAATATTGTTCTATTACACCTTCTCTAAATTTATAAGTTTCTCCTCCATTTATAAGTTCAAAAGGAAAACCATTTTTATCTATTGGACCTATTTTCATATTATATAATTTAGGTTCATATTTTAATAACTCGTCCAAAGGTATTTTTATAATTTTTTCCACTTCAAATTCACTAGGTTCTATTGTTCTTATTGAAGTTTTAGCTATAAATGGATATATTATAAGTCTATATGGTGTTACAAACTCATCCATTTGCCCTATGTACTTTATATCCTCTTCTTGTAAATTTAATTCCTCTATGGTTTCTCTTATTGCAGCGTCCTTTTCACTCTCGTTTTTTTCAATTTTACCTCCAGGAAAACAAATATCTCCAGGCTGACTTTTTAATGTTTTAGCCCTTAATTCAAAAATTAAATTTAATTTATCATTTTCTTCTTGTAATAATATCATAACTGCTGCTTTTTTGTATTTCCCCATCTTATTGATTTTTCTATTTTTAAATATTTTCTCTATATTATCTATCATTTTTCCACTCCCATTGTTTAAAATTTATAAGCTATCGGGAAACAAGCTCCCCCTTTAAATTTATTCAATAATTTTAAAATGCTTTTTAAAATGTAGTGTTAAGTTCTAAGTGATTCGCAGCATGTTTCATTATTCTAGGTATCCGAGTTTTAGAATAGATAGTTTTAAAAGTCATCCTAAAATCCTATGCAACTTTTAATTTATACTCTTAATAAATATAGTCCTAAATTTAAATAAAACTTAAATACTATTTTAACTGAATATTTCATTTATTTAAACCCTTTATAAACTTAATTATTTCTATTACATTTTATACTAATAGATTTTCCTGTACCACTGCTAGTATAATCTTCTTTAACTGAAGGATATACCTGTCTACTTCCTGTAGTTATTACTATATTATCATTTGCCATTAAATACACAGTAAATTCCCCTGGAATTTGATTTCCTACTTTTGCTTGTTGCTTTATATCACCATTAAAGTACTCATAAATTTCTGTTTCATTTAGATTATCTATAGTTTTTCCACAAGATAATTGAGAGTTTACAGCCATAGCTATATTTTTAGCTGTTGCAATGTCTGCTCTTTGTTTTGCATTTTGCTGAATTTGTCCAAATTTAGGCACTGCAATAATCGCAAGTATGGCTATTATTGATATAACTACTACTAGCTCTATTAAAGTAAATCCTTTCTTTTTTCTTCTTACTTTTTTCATAAATAAACCCTCTCCTTTTCTTATTTATTTAATAATTGGTTTTATTTATACCATTTCCATTTTTTATTAAATTAAACAATTTAAGCATTAAAAAAAGCTAGCTTTAAAAACTAACTTTTTTTATTACCAAAAATATATTAGGAGATGAAATTTATTCTATATAATTTAAATAAAATTTTAAATAAATGGCTATCTAAAATTTATAATATATAAACTAAAATGTAATTTTAGATTCATATATTAAATTATCATTAACTTTGTAAAGATGTTCTACATGCCTCTTTAATTGCTCCTTTGTAAGCTTTAAGCAGATTTTCATTTATTTTAGGATTTAAATTTTCAATTTCTAACTCTTCTTTTATTCTATTAGAAATGATTTTTAAAATAGAATCTTTGTATAAATAATTCAAACTTCTTCCTTCACATAACATTTCTACCTCATAAAGCCTCATTGGTATTTCTTTTATTTTAAATGCTAGTTTAAACTTTTCTATTATACTATCATTAATTCTTAAATAAACAATACTTTGTATGTCTGGGGATAAATTTTTATTTTCACTTTTAATTTTAAAAACTCCTTTGTTTTCTCTTAAACTCAAAATTTCTTCAACATCCATAAGTTTTCTTATAAGAATTTTCTCTTCTGATATATTATTTATTAACTCCATTTTTACATACCCCCTATTTTTTTATGTAAATTAGCGAATTAAAATCATTGCACATAATCACTATAATTATGTAAAATAAATTATTTATTTGGGGATATTTTTAAATATCATTCATTAATTTTAAATCTTATATTAGTTATATATTATTTTACAAAGTACAAAAATATAACACTTTTTAAAGTTTTTCATAAAACATTATTAACAACATGTATTTAGAATAAGATAAATTTGAAGTAAAACTTCATCTTCATTCAAAATATTAAATAAATTCTAATTAGTTTAATATAATGGTAATTTTTGATAAAATAGAATTTGATGGAAATACTTATTCTATGATATAATATTTTTTGTGTTATCGTCTAAAAAGACTATTAACTATATGTTTTACATAGATAATTTTTTAAGAAAAGAGTGATATGGTGATTATTAGGCACGAAAGTATCCCTGTTGGAGATTTTGATTTAGACTCATCTCTGTTATTTGATAATCAAAATGATTTATTTAAAGATGCTATATTTTTTGATTTAGAACATTATGTATACAAAAAACCTATATGCATAGGTGTTTTTGGAAGTGCTTATTATGAAGCAAAAG
>NZ_HE611050.1:183105-214679 GCF_000285575.1 Clostridium senegalense JC122
TGGAAGTGCTTATTATGAAGCAAAAGATAATACATTAAAAATTACTCAATATATGTTACAAAATAGATTTGAATTAAAAAAATTATTGGATTTATCTGAAAAATATTTTAAAGATTTAATTGATAATCACAATAAAAAATATATAGTTACATTCTCTGGTAATAATGATTTTACAGTTATAAATTATCTTTATAAGAAATATAATATAAATTTTAGTATTGAAAATTCACTAAAAGACATAGACCTTCAAAAAGAGTATGAAAAAATTATGAATACTTCAATAGGCCTTAAAAATTTAGAATGTAAATTTAATATTAAGCGTGAAAGTGAAGTTATAAGTGGTTCTAATCTTGCAAAAACTTTTAGCAAGATTATGAAAGATGACACCTACTTTAATAGAATGCCACATGCTAAAAAAGAAAAAATACTTTTATATAATATGCAAGATGTAGTAAGTTTATTTTATATCTATGTAAATTGGAACAAGTATATTTCAAATAAAGATACTGAGAATAGTAAAGATACAAATATATCATCTTTAAATGAAAGCTGTAATTAAGTGGTTTTATCCATTTAGTTACAGCTTTCATTTTTATTATAATTGAAATTTTATTTCTATTTTTAAATTTTATTATATAGATATATAAAATTTTAATATTCTACAGTATATTTTAAAAAAATATTGACAAAATCACTTTCACTTAATATAATGATATTGAGAATTGTTTTCAATGAGGAGTGATTTTAATGACATTACAAGATTTAAAACCTGGAGATATAGGTTTTATTAAAAATATAAATTGTGATAAAAAACTTTCAAAACGTTTATTAGCCTTAGGTTTTGTTGAAGGTACAAAGGTTTTAATGAAACAAACTGCACCTTTAGGTGACCCTATAGTAATAAATGTACGTGGTACAAATTTAGCTATAAGAAAAAAAGATGCTAAAACAATAGATATAGATTTAAATAATAATTCAAATGAAGAAAAATTCAAACTAGCTATGGAGGTATGATGATGGCTAATATTGCACTACTTGGTAATCCTAATGTTGGAAAAACTACTTTATTTAATGCATTAACAGGCTCAAACCAACATGTAGGAAATTGGGCTGGAGTTACAGTGGATAAAAAAGAAGGTTTTATAGATAAAGATATAAAAATTGTGGACTTGCCTGGAATATATGCTATGGATGCATTTTCAAACGAAGAAAAAATTTCAAAGGATTTTCTTAAAAGTGATGAAGTTGATTTAATAATAAATATAGTTGATGCTTCTAACTTAGAAAGGAATTTATATCTTACAAGTCAATTAACACAGTTTAAAAAACCAATTTTACTGGTTGTTAACATGATAGATGTTGCTCGAAGCAAAGGAATCAATATTAATTTTGATTTACTTTCTAAAAAATTAGGAGTTAAAATTATGCCTATATCTGCTTCTAAAAAAGAAGGCATTTCAGATGTAAAAGATTTTCTAAAGTCAAAAGATTATTCTCTTTTAGATTTAAGTATAAATAATAGGCATAATTTTGAGTCAATGAATGAAGAAAGAACATATAAATATATTAGTAATATTTTAAACTCTTGTATAACTAAACCTAATGAAAACAAAATAACAATAACTGAAAAAATAGATAAAATAGTTCTTAATAAATTTTTAGCATATCCTGCTTTTTTATTTATACTATATATAATTTTTAAGTTTACATTTAATTGGGTAGGTGCTCCATTACAAGAATTGTTAGCAAGTTTCTTTGATGGACCATTTTCTAGTATGGTTTCATCACTACTTTCTAATACAAGTCCATGGTTTCAATCATTAATAGTTGAAGGTATTATTGCAGGTGTTGGCGGAATTATAACTTTTTTACCTATAATATTAACTTTATTCCTAGGTATGTCAATACTTGAGGATAGTGGATATATGGCTAGAGTTGCTTTTATAATGGATAAGATAATGAGAAAGGTTGGTCTATCAGGAAAAGCATTTATCCCTCTTATGATGGGATTTGGATGCTCTGTTCCAGGAATAATGGCATCAAGAACTCTTGAAAGTGAAAAGGATAGAAAGCTTACAGCTCTAATCTTACCATTTATGTCTTGTAATGCTAGACTTCCAATTTACGCAATGTTTGTTCCTCTATTTTTTCCTGGTCATGAAACATTAGTAGTATTTTCATTATATTTTCTAGGTATAATGGTAGCATTATCAATTGCTTTATTATTTAAAAATACTTTATTTAAAAAGTCTGAAGAACCATTTATAGTTGAATTACCTGAGTACAAGCTACCTGAAGTAAAATCAGTAATCTTTTTAACTTGGGAAAAAGGAAAAGGTTTCTTAAGAAAAGCAGGAACAATTATATTTTCAATTTCAGTTTTAGTATGGTTCCTATCTAACTTTAGCTTTAGTGGTATGGTGGAAATGGATAAAAGCTTTTTAGCAGCGATTGGTACTTTCTTAACTCCATTATTTAAACCTTTAGGATTTGCAAATTGGCAAAATTCAGTTGCACTTCTAACTGGTCTTGGAGCAAAAGAAATAGTTATAGGTACTTTGGAAGTTCTATATCCAACTGGTCTTGAAGCATCACTAACAGCTACTTTAACAAGTATAAGTGCATTATCATTTTTAACATTCTGTCTATTATATACTCCTTGTGTAGCAGTTATAGGTACACAAAAGAAAGAATTTGGTGGTAAATTTGCAGCATTTGGAGCAATATATCAGTTTGCAGTAGCTTGGATTGTATCATTTTTAGTATTTAACATTGGAACACTTTTATTTTAAAATTTAAGGAAGGTGGTCACATGATGGAAATAGTAATAACAGCCGGTATCGTTGTAGTTGCTTTATATATTTTAATTAAACAAGGTAAGAAAAAACTTAAAGATGGTGGTTGCTCTGGTTGTAATGGTAGCTGCCAAGGTTGTAATATAAAAAAGAAAGATTAACATAAAAAGTTTAGAATGAATTTTTAATTTCATTCTAAACTTTTTTATTTAGTATGTTGATTTTAATATATTAACTTGTATTACTTTATTAAATCCTAAACTTTTATAAATTATAAAAGAAAGTCACAAAAACTGGTACTAGAGAACTTAATATAACTCCATTTATAAAAGATATAACTCCAATTTCACTATTTGTTGCCTTTGCAACTATTGGAAGAGTTGTATCCATAGAAGTTGCTCCACATGGCGCTATTGCTGTATAATTATTTAGTTTTTTTGCTAATATAGGTATTAAAATAACTGCCATAACCTCTCTAAATACATTTGATAAAAATGCTATAGCTCCAAGATTAGCATTAGCCATATCTGTAAGCAATATAGCTGATAAACTATACCATCCAAATCCAGATGCTACAGCTAAACTTTCATTATAAGGCATTTTAAATATTATTCCACTTATTAATCCTCCTGCTAAACTACCTACTATTGTTCCAAAAGGAATTATTAAAACTTTAAGTCCAGTTTCCTTAATATCTCTTAATATCTCTTTATTAGAACCAACGTCTAATCCTACTAAAAATATTAACATGAATAAAGCCATATTAGCTATATTCTCCATATTCCCTATAATTTGTTCTGGAAAAATAAATTTTCCAAATAATATTCCTATCATCATTGATATAAGTATTACAATAGTCAAACTTAAATCTCCTCCCCTTTAAATATTTTCTTCATAAGATGTTGTACATTCATCTATAACTTTACCATTATTGGAAGCATTGGTACCCTTATGCTTTTTAATAATTAATTTTTCACTTAAAAAATATACTAACACAATGCTACCTACTACTGATAATGCAGAAAATATGAATGCAATTAACCCTATAGAACCTATATTCTTTATAATTTCATCATTGGATCCTATAGATGCTCCCATAAAGAAAAGTAAAAACACAACACCTAATTGTTGTAGTTTACCATTGATTTTCAATTGTTTTTCTTTCAATGGCCTTATGTACCCTAAAGTCATGCCAATTACTAATGCAATTAAAATTTTCATAGCTATCCCCCTTAGTTGAAATTTTTCGAAAATTATCACTTTTAAATTATATCATTTTTTTAAATCTTTTAACATATTATAACTACGTTTTTGTTTACAACAGTTCTACTTTAGAATATTTTTTATACACTTAATAATAAGAAATATTTATATAATATTAAATTTTTAATTTTATAATTCAATAACCGTATAATTTTAAAACATATATAACTTAAAAATTAGATCTATTTAAAGAGATTTCAACCTAATAAAAATTATAGTGTAAAATGAATTTTAGGAGTTGATTTTTATGCCTATTGTAACACCAATATATTTAAACCCACCATACTTAGTTTCTATATTTAAAGCTACTGTAATCGCTCTTGCTAACACTGAATTTTTTATAAATAAAAAAGAATTTTCTATAAAGTCAACATTGCCATTAAGCGAGCTTACCTGTGGAAGAATTACTCAAGGAAATGGAACCATAGAATATACTCAAGCTTTTGTAACTGTAACTATTGAATCTATTTGTCAGTGTCCAACTACAACTTTTTTAAGACTGCATGAAATGCTAGAAGAAAATAATCTTATAAAAAACTTAAATAATTTAAATGATTTAAAATCCCTTAAAGCAGGGGATATGATTGAAGTTACTACTCTATTGTTTAAAGATCCTGAGGTGAAAAATCTTTGTTCCATTGCTAATTCACTAGAACTTCAAATGCTATCCAATGCTAATTCCAATACAGTGGACCCTACAAAATTTTTGACATACTTAAAATCTACTTTAACTGATATAGATACTAATCATTGTGTAGATTATTTTTCTCAGCTACTTTTTTATAAATATAGATTAGTAATACCTCTTAGTAAAGATAATTTTTCTTCATTAAGTTGTATAGAAAATAAACCTGTAACTATCTTTGGCAAAGTAGCTTATATAGATTCTATCTTAAGAGATACTATGGTAGATGATGTTATAGAGCCTATAAAAAAGTTTATATCAACAAATAATTTAAATTTTCCATATGCTGAAAACTTTGATTTTCCAGAACCTACTCCTATCTACATAGGCATAGTTCCATTATGTATTCATGTTTAATTTTTATTTTATCAAGTATATAGGTATATAGGGAAACAAGCTCAAATTTAAATTTATTCAATAACTTTAAAATATTTTCATACAAGATTCAGCATTGAATTCTAAATGATTCGGAGCATGTCTCACTATTTTAGGTATCCAAGTTTTGGAATGGATAACTTTAAGAGTCAACTTGGAACCCTATATAATAAAACCTATAGACTTAAACTTTTCATTGGTCTAGTCTATAGGTTTTTATGTTAATCATCTTTTAGCCATGTCTTAACAATATTAGTTTCCTCTTGTCCTAATTCTATAGTACCTTGACTTTCTTCTATAGCTTTTTTTAATACATTTATATCTTCTGATTTTGTACTTTTTTTGCTACTAACTTTTCTTTTATCCTTTTTCTTTCTTCTAAATGGAGAAGTTAATATATCTATAATTTCATCTATTACTTCACAAAATAATGATTTTTTTCTGCTCATTCTATCATCTCCGTATAGTATTTTTTATTATTTTAAAATGCTATAAACTTTTCTTTTTTATAATCTTTATTATTTTCACCAGTAACCATATAATGCACCACATATTATTATGTTTATTATAAAAGCAATAGCCACCGAAATATTAAATTCCAAAACATCACCTCATTCAATATACCCTTTATTTAGTTACAATTATATTAATATGCTCTGTACTATCTCTATACTGTGGTAATTCACAACACTCTATAGCTGCTTGTACAAAATTATCATATAATTCAGGTGCATACCTATATAGATTCTCCATTTGTATATTTAGTCCACTTAAAAAACTTTCCGCTCCTCCATAGGATACAATTTTAAAATTACATTGCTTAACTTCGTCTATGGCTAAATGTGGACTTGTAAAAAAAGTTGCTGTAAAACTTTCATCTTTAGAAAATTTTAAATTTCCTTTTAAATATCTATCAAAATGCAATTTATCATTAAATACTTCTGGGAACTCACTTACAGCTGCCTTTAAACATCCCCAAGTATTAATATAAGTTATTAATGCTATACCATCATGTTTTAGTATTCTATAAACCTCCCTTAAAACTTTCTCTCTTTCTTCTTCATAATGTAAATGATATAACGGTCCCATTAATAAAACTCCATCAAAACTTTCATCTTCAAAACTGCTTAATTCCAAAGCACTTTGACAATAATAGTTTTCTGCTTTTAATCCTATATGATTTATTTTTTTCTTTGCTATATCAAGTTCATTCTGTGAAATATCTAAAAGTGAAACTTTATATCCCATTTTTAAAAGTTCTATAGAGTATCTACCTGGTCCACAACCTATATCTAAAATCTTTCCATCTTTTTTAAAATATTTATTAATCATATTAATTGTTGTTAAAAATTCTATATTTGAATATGGTTTTCCAAGTCTTTCCCATTCCCTTTCAGCTTCTTTATCATAGTATTCTCTAACCTCCTCAATCATTTTTTCCACCCCTTTTATTAAATAAAACAATTATATTTCTTTATATAATCGTTTATAAGATTACCACCTAAATATTTATATTATTAAAACTATTAATTATATAAAAAACTAGTTATAATCATGTTTCTTTATAACTAGTTTCTTATAATCACATTTAAAGCATCTCTTACCTTTATTTTACATAACAGTATTGTATTTTACAATGTCGCTTTAATAAATTAAAGATAAATTTCTGGATTATTTAATATTTGTTGAATTTTTTCAAAGTACATCCCTATATGAGCACCATCTACCAAAGCATGATGTGCTTGAATTGATAATGGCATTTTTATTTTTTCATTTTCTTTAAAATACTTCCCCCATGCTATTCTTGGAATAGTATCAACTGGGCTCATATGTATAGGATGTGACATGCTAGTAAATGATACCCATGGAATACTTGTAATAAATAAGAAATCATCTCTATTAGGCTCATCTTTAAGATCTACAAACTTTTTTCTTCTATCAATCTCATTAGTCCCTCTACTTACAAATTCATTGAAATCTTCACTAAATTCTACAGGACAAAAATTAAATACTTCATCATCATTCATTATTGTAAATGATGGACTAACAACATCATGTACTATAACTTTTTCATCTCTAACTCTATATTTAAATTCATTTATAAGATTGGCTGTTTTAGTAGCAACATATACAAAGGATATAAAAAAAGGTTTTCTTTTTGTTTTTATATAATTATAAAAATTTGTAATATCTATATTAGCACATACACTAATGTGTGGATAATCTAAATTTTTAAAATGCTCATATTGTTTTTTTCTCTTCCATTGATCTATATTTAACTCTTTCAAATCAAACTCTCCCTACTACATTAAATTTAACATTTCATATTCTAAATTTTTAGACACTTTTTGTTTCAATGCTCTTTCAAGTATCTCCTTATTTTCTACTCCATTTTCTATAAAATATTCTTTTATTATAGGAACTCGTCCCTTTGGATCACCCATTAAATAGTATGCTACAATCCAATCTTCTAATGATGATACATTTACTTTTACACCACCTATATCCATTTTGTCTACTATGGTTTTTTCATCTAATAAAAAAGAATATACATTATCATTACAAACTATTTTAAAATCACCCATAAATTCTATGTTTATGCCATTAATCTTATATCTAAAAAATGCCTTTGTTTTAAAATTATCTTTGTATTTAAGTTCTAGCTTTTCATACCTTGCATCCATTACATTCTTTACTTTTTCTACATCTTTAAAATTTATTAATATATCTATATCATTAGGACATTCCCATAACCCTTTATTATAAAGCACTAATGAACCTCCTACTGCCCATAAACAATTCAGTTTATTTAATATTGCACTAACCTCTTTTAACGCATTAAAATACATTTTCCCACCTTCTTTCTCTAGGTATTATACAATTTTTTCTTACATTCATACAACACATTTTAATATGACTATTTAGAAATATAATAAAAATATAGCATCTTTTTAAATGCTATATTTTTATTAAATAGTTTATATTTAATTTGAAAACTATTTTCCAAAACTTAAATATTTAAAATAGTGAGCCCTGCTTTGAATTACTTAGAATTTAACACTGCATCTTGTATTTAAAAATTATAAAATAGCATCTATATTTTTTATTAAATTCTCTCTTCTTTTACTTCCTATCATAGCAGCATATACTCCTTTAGTATTTATAACATAATCTATAAGTTTTTTATAATTAAATTCACTGTTGTCAAAATCCTTACATTGATTAAGTGGAGCACTTATTGTAACAAATAAATCCAATCTATTTGCAGCTTCTATCGAAGTAACATATCTGTTGTTTACCTTTTGAGTCTTACTTGTAGATGCTTCAGTATTCTTTATATTATATGGCATTTGAATAAACTTAAAATGATGTCCTTCTCCCCCTACTTTTTTTGCTAAACTTACTACTTTTTCTAAAGAAATATGCATTGGATTATTTTCTCCTACTCTAAAAGCATACCAAGTTGCCATACCATAGAATCTTATTCTACCATTTTTAACTTGCTGTTCATAAAATTTAAATAGCTCTTGTAATTGATTATAAAATTCTTTTTCTTTTAATATACTCATTGATAACTCCGGATTGTGTATATACATAATATCAATAGTACTTACTTTTAAATTTTTCATACTATTTTTTAAAGAAAATTCATGTAGTGCACTATCAATTGAATATATAACTTGATTTTCTTCTATTATTTGATTTTCTCTTTTTATTGAAGGTTCTTTTAAAATTATATTATTTATATAATCACTGCAACTAATACCTAAATCATAATTGTTATCAATAATACCTGCCTTTGATGATATAACAATTTCATTTCTCTTAATTAACCTTTTTTCATTTATTAAATATTCTAAGGCTTTTCCTATATCTTTTTCTGATCTCATTTCTCTATAAATGGCTGCTGTATCAACATAATTAACACCATGACTTAATCCATAGATTATACTATCTACATAAAGTTCTGAATGAACTTCCTTAGTTTCCCCAAGATATGTGCCAATGGCCATTGGTAATGTATAAAACCAAGGGGTTCTTCTTAAAATAGAATTATCCACACTCATTTTGTTAAAGTACATCTTTGTACCTTCTAAAGTTGCATATCCATTTATGTCCATAAATCAACCTACCTTTTTAATATTATCTCTATAGTATATTCATATATTAGGCTATATATGGTATAAGCTTAAATTCAAATCTATTTTTAAATTACAAAAGGATGATTTATAAACAATTATAAATACATCCTTTTAATATCCTTTATAACTTATTTTTTTACTGCTTTAACAGCTGCAGACATAATATACTCTCCAACTTTTAAATTATGTCCCCATTTTTCTTCATATTCCTTAGGTACTTCTTTTACATCTATTGTTATATCTTCAAAACCAGCTTCATGAAGATATGCTTCTAATTCCTCAACTGAGGATGCACCTGTAACTCATCCACAATAAAGCTTTTCATCATTTTTCATTTCCTCTGTAAGCTCTTTCATTATTACTATATCTGATATAGCAATTCTTCCACCTTTTTTTAAAGCACGATAAGCCTCATTATATACCCTCTGCTTATTAGTAGATAAATTTATAACACAATTAGATATGATAACATCCACTATAGCATTTTCTACTGGAAGATTCTCAATCTCACCAAGTCTAAAATCAACATTTTTATACCTATTTCTTCTACTCGTAGCTCTTGCCTTTTTTAACATCTCAAAGGTCATGTCTACCCCTATTACCATTCCTTTATCGCCGACTTTATCAGCTGCTAAAAAACAATCGAATCCTGCTCCACATCCTAAATCTAATACGGTTTCACCTTCTTTTATATTTGCTATAAGCTGTGGATTTCCACACCCTAGTCCCATATTTGATTCTTTTGGTGCAGATTCTAGTTCTTTCATTGAATATCCTATTTTACTTGATATATCTACTGGTGAATTTTTTATTGTTAAAGTTTTATTGTTACAGCAACTCTCACTTGCACCATTAGATATTGCAATTGACTTGTAACTTTTTAATACAGCACTTTTTATCTTTTCATCACTTAAATTTTTCATACTACATTCTCCTTTTGTATTTATCTAATATCATTAACTTTGATTATTTATAGGGTTTCAAGTTTACTCTTAAAGTTATCCATTCCAAAACTTGGATACCTAAAATAGTGAGACATGCTCCGAATCACTTAGAATTCAATACTACATCTTGTGCAAAAATATTTTAAGGGTGTTGAATAAATTTAAATTGGAGCTTGTTTCCCTATAATTATCGTTTTCCTTTTTTATTTAATATATATATTATCACTTATTTGCAATCACTTTAGTTAATTCTAAAATTTTGAGTACTTCTTCATTTTTTATACTATAATACATCCACATTCCCACCTTACGAGAATCTAAAATATTTGCTTCTTTTAATATTTTTAAATGTTGTGATAAGTTGGACTGAGTAAATTCAACATCTTCATTCAATTTGCATACACATAACTCTTCTTTAGATAATTTTTCTACTATTTTTAATCTTATTGGATGGGCCAAGGCCTTTAAAATTTTTGTTTCCTTCTCCATAAAATCCTCCTTAAAGAAAAACATACTATATAAGTATTTTCTAATATACTTATATAGTATGTTTTTTATTTATTTTTGTCAATACATTTTTATTTTTCCTATAAAAAAACCAGCACCTAATCCATTTTAGTAATTAGCGGGCTGGTTTCTATGTTTCTAAATTTTATTTTAATTCTAATAATGTTATTATGTTATCACTTTTATTTAAAAAAGTTCTTTTTATACACCAATGTCCAACAACAATTAATTTATCATTTTCTTTATTTAGTGATAAATTCATTAAATTCTCTCCATAAGTTAACTCTTCATTTCCGTGAATACATTTTTTATTAACAAAGTCACATTCCTCTAAGGATGTAGATGTTCTACCACATATGTGAAATAAAACATTATTACTTATTAAAATGTCTTTCACACTCCTTATAATATTACACGTCATAGTACCTGTTAACTCTTTAAAATATTTAGGTCCAATTATATCTATGTTACCAACAGGGTCTGCATACGATATAACTTTAACTCCATTTTCAATAGCTTTTCTAATATATTCTACTATGCCTTCTTCTATTAATTTTAAAAGTTTTTCTATAGCATCTTTATTTTTTCTATATAATTTATAAAACAACCTACTATCCATAAGTGAAGTAACTATTGTCATAGGACCTTCTACCATTAATACAACATTTTCCTTATCTTCACTTAAATTCTTTACAGAATCTAATACTTCTTTTATTCTACCTTTAGAAAAATTTATTGGCCTTATTTTTTCTAAATCCTCAACACTATTAATAAAATATTCCCCAACTCGTGATGATGTGTTTTCATCTGCTAATTTTATTATACCTCCAAAAGCTTCAGCCTCTATAGTATTACAAAATGGCACTTTACAAAATACATCATTTTTTATTTCTTTTATTTCCTTGGAAATTTTTGACATAAATTCATTAGTATTTATTCTATCGTAAAAGTCTGGATAGCAATCATATATTGTTTTAGGTATACTTTCTATATTATCACTAACACATTTAAACATATTTTTAATCACCTTTATTTATAAATTTTAAAAACTTAATTCTTTTACAAAATGTTTTTGAAATTCTTCACTAGTTGAAAGTTCTAATATTGATATCTTTTCTTTTAAGCTCATCATAGATTTTAATACATCTTCATTTATAGTTGCAAGCCTTGCTCCTTCTAAAGATGTGTTTCCTAAGAAATCTATTTTACCACTAAATCCTTTTGGAATAAGTCCTATACTGGTAATGCTTTCACCTTTAACATGATATCCAAAAGCTCCAGCTATATATGCATTTTTCACATTCTCTATTGATATATTCATTTCTTTTAACAACATAGTTATTCCTGCTGCAATTGCTCCTTTAGCTAATTGAATTTGTCTAATATCTTTTTGTGAAATATATATATTATCTGTTATATAAAACTTTTTCTCTTTTAATCTATTTTTTAATTTATCTGGTAATTCCTTATTAAATCTCCCACTGCTTAATATTACATTAGCTTTTACAAGTTCTGCAGCTATATCTAAAAGACCACTACCACATATTCCTATTGGCTCTGAATCTCCTATTACTGAATATTCAATATGGTAATTTTCATCTATTCTAAATCCTTCAATAGCTCCTTCTTGAGCTCTGCATCCACAGCTTATATTCATACCTTCTAATGCTGGACCTGCTGCTGTGGATGTACCCATTATCTGACCATTATTTATGGCAACTATTTCTCCATTAGTTCCTATATCTACAAATATGCTACACTCACTATTTCTATCAAATCCACTAGCTACAACTCCAGCAATTATGTCCGCTCCAACATAAGCAGATCCATTAGGGAGAATTAAAATTGTACCTTCATGATTTATATCTATATCTAAATCTGTAGCTTTTATTTCTAACCCATTTAAAAATATCGGTCTATATGGCGCTTTTGCTAATGAAATAGGGCTAATTCCCAATAATAAATGTAACATTGTAGTATTACCTGCAATAGCTATATTATAAATGTTTTTTCTTTCCCCTATTCCTCTTATAAGTTCTCCACTTAATCTATTTATTTCTAGTGTAATTGCCTTTTGTAAGTCTTCTAAACCGTTAGGATTCTCCATGCAATATGTTATTCTTGTTAAAACATCTCCACCAAATTCTGTTTGAGGATTTAATGAAGATAATTTGTTTAAAATTGTTCCATTTTCTAAATTTATAAGATAACTGGATATTCCTGTTGTTCCAATATCTATTGCTACTGAGTAAACTTTTTCTATCTTATTATCTATATCTAATATTGTTGAGTTGTTTTTCACAACTTCAAAAGAATCCACATTTTCTGATTCTAATTTGTAAATTTTTTCATAAAGTTCTATTGAAGATACATCCCCATTTACATACTCTATATATGGTATTGAAACTTTATTATCTAAGTTATTTACTAATTCTTTTTTTATTTTAGGTGACACTTTTACATCTATTGATTTACCTTTAGTTACTGTTTTTAAATTTTTATTGTTTTTAATAAATTGTACATCAACATCCCCTTGAATCTTTGCTACACATGCAAGTCTTTCATTTTTTTCTTTATTTATAAAAGGTAATTCTATAGTATCTATTTCACTTAATTTGCCCTTTGCAATAACTTTACATTTTCCACAAATGCCAATACCATTACATGGAGTTTCTAATTTTAAATTATTTTTTCTTATAACCTCCAGTATAGTTTTTCCTTCTTCACATTGTACCTTTAGATTCTCATCTATAAAATGTGCTATTGCCATTACTATCTTCTCCCTTTCACATAATCCGTCATAGCTCTTAAATTTTCTTTTGGAGTTGACATACCAAGTCCACAGGCTGGTGAAACTATATCAACACCAGAGTTAATACAATTTTCTGTCACCCTTATTATTCTTTCTTTATCACCTTGATGTAATAGCAAGGTACTTACATTCCCCATAAGTGCTTTATTTATTTGTTTTCTTGCACTTCTCATATTTACTATAGAGTCAAAACTTACTGCATCAATATCTAAGTCATCTAAACTTTCTATAATATTTTTTGTATCACCACAAATATGGATTATTACAGGAGTATCTAGTTCATGTATTTCAGTTAAAAACTTCTTATACATAGGATAAGCAAATTTTTCAAAGTTTTTTCTTCCTAGAATTTCACCTGTAGCTGTAGGATCTGATATGGCTATAACATCTGCTCCTGCATTAATCATAGCTTTTGCATAGTCTATAGAGTAATCATTTACATATTCTATAAATTCATATGCTAAATCTGGATCTTTTCTAAACATTTTTATAAGCTTTAAAGGATCTACAATAGAAGTTGCAGTACTTATGGGACCAGTTATATTACCTATCACTGGTACTTCATTATTTTTAAGTTTTTCTATAGCCTTTAAAACAATTGGCATTCTTTTATCTTTTATAGGATTTATATCATATTTTTTAATAATTTCCCCTATCTCTTCTTCATTATATTTTGTTACTCTTGGCTCTACTGTTTTATCGCCGAAACTCAATTCTATACCTAATGGTTCTGCCTCAACAGTCATACAAAATGGTACTCCATAATTTTCAAAGCCAATTTCTTCATTCACCATTTTTGCTGCCATTACCATACCTTCTAAATCACAATTATGGTTTTCTTTAATTTCTTTTAATATATCAGTAACAGCTGCATTCATCATACCACCTGGACATATAACTGGAGGCCTGTCTACCTTTTCACCTTTTAAAACTTTTAATAATCTTTCCTTTTCATTCATAACTAAAACCTTCCCTTTTTAATTTTTTAAAGTTTACTTATGTCTATAGGATATCTTCCATATATTCTAGCTGCATTCATAAGCGCTTCTATATTTTCAATTTTAGTTCCAGTAGGAATTTGACATCCAGTTCTTAATATATATCCTTTAGGACTTCCATAACCTTTTTTTATACAGCTTTTAGCTTCATTCATAATTTCTTCTATAGTTCCATTTTTTATAGTTTCCACTGGTTTAACATTACCTGAAATACAAATTTTGTTTCCTAATATATCTTTTGCATCTTTAACATCCTCAATATTATCTATACTTATAGATGTTATTCCTGTTTCAGCTACTAAATCCCAAATTTCTTTACTTTTACCACAAATATGAATACCCATTCCTCCACCAGTTGCTTCTTTAACCTTGTCAACACATTTTTTCTCATAAGGCATAGAAAATTCTTTATATTGCTTTATACTTAAAAGACTTGTAGATGATACTGGGTCTGACATCGAAAAACCTACACCCAAATTTGATGCAGCTTCTATAATTTTCATATTACACTGTGTAACAATATCCAAAAGAATATGAAGTTTATCAGGATTTTTTATCATAGCTCTTAAAAGTTTGTCTGTTCCTATAACAGCTGAAGCTGCGCTTAGTGGGCCTGCTAGATTAAATCCCACATTTACAACTTTAGAAAGTCTATCAACCACTTTAGCTAATGCTTCTAAACAAATAGGAATCTTTCCATCTTTAAATGGGTTAATAACATCTAAATTATCTACATCTTTTATATCCTTTAATATCGGTTCTCCAACATAAGATATATTATTCTTTGGAAAAACTAATTTACTTCCTAAAGCTTCTCCAACACCTCTTAAGGTTGTATTTATTCCAACTGAATCATGACCTAATTTATTAAACAGAAATTCTTCTAAATCTGCCATTTTATCTGCTGAGTGATAATACTCATTAATTGTTATCCCTATAAGTGGTGCCATAGACTCTCCCATATGAGGCATACATGGTATTCTATCAATTTCTAATCCCTTTGAAAAAGCTGACATTCTTTCTTTAGAAGTCATTTCATATTTCTTAATAATAATTTTCTCCATATTTTCCTGCAACTCCTTTTAATATATAAAAATGCTCTATAAAAAATTAAGAGCATTTTTATATATAATAATTATTAAATTATTTATATTTCTAGATTACAAAGACTTCTTTTACTTTTCTAACTGCCTCATTTGCATCAACTGTGTAAAAATCTGCACCTATTTCACTAGCAAACTTTTGAGATACCGGACCGCCACCTATCATAACTTTAAATCTTTCTCTAATATTTTTATTTTTCAAATTATCTATAACACTCTTCATTCCTGGCATAGTCGTTGTCATAAGTGTTGACATACAAATGATATCTGCTTCTTTTTCTTCTGCCTCTTCAACAAATCTAGTAACTGGAACATCCCTGCCTAAATCATATACAGTAAATCCTGCTGCTTCCATCATTACTTTTACTAAATTTTTTCCTATATCATGAGTATCCCCTTCTATAACTCCTATAACAACTTTTAATGGTTTGTCTAATATTCCTCTATCTAAATGAGGCTTTAAAATATCTAACCCTTCATTCATTGCATCTGAACAAATTAGTACTTCTGGAAGAAAATATTCTTCCTCCTCATATAATTTTCCTACTCTATCCATACCTTTAATTAATCCATTATTTATAGTTTCATAAGCAGGAATACCCACTTCTAAAGATTTTTCACATAACTCTCTAGTTATATCTTCCTCCATATCTACTATGGCATCACTAATATTCTTAAATAACTCTTCTTTATTCATAATAACTACCTCTTTTCCAAAACTATATAATTACTTTTATCACCTTTTTATTACCTTTTCATATTAAAGTTCATCTACATTAATTGGGTACCTTCCGTATATTCTCGCTGCATTCATAAATGCTTCTATATTTTCAATTGGTGTTCCCATAGGAATTTGACATCCTGTACTTAAAACATATCCCTTAGGACTTCCATACCCCTTTTTTATACATAATTTAGCTTCATTCATTATTTCTTCAATTGTTCCATTTCTCATAGTATCTACAGGCTTAACATTACCTGAAATACACACTTTAGGTCCTAATATTTTTTTAGCTTCTTCTATATCTTCAGCATTATCAATACTAAAAGAAGATACCCCAGTTTCTAAAATTGATTCCCATATCTCTTTGCTTTTACCACATATATGTATGCTAGTTCCTTTTCCAGAAAGCTCTCTCATTTTATCTACACACATTTTTTCATAAGGCATAGAGAATTCTCTAAATTGTTTTACACTTATTAAACTTGTAGATGACACTGGGTCTGACATTCCTAAATCTACACCTAAATTTGCAAAAGCTTTTACTATTCTTAAGTTTGTTTCTGTTACTATTTCTAACAATGTATGAACTTTCTCAGGATATTTTATCATTCCTTTTAATAAGTTCTCTGTTCCAACTACAGCTGCTGCTGCACTTAGTGGTCCTGCTATATCACTTCCCACATCTACTTTATCACCTATTTTTTTCACTATAATTTCTAGCGCTTTTAAAGCTAATGGCAATTTTCCATCTTTATATGGATCTGCTGGTGAAAGATTATCTACTAATCTTATATCTTTTAATACTGGTTCTTCTAAATAAGACACTCCATTATTAGGATAAGCAATTTTGCTTCCCATAGCTTCTGCTACTCCTCTTAAAGTAGTTCCTACCCCTACTGAATCATGACCTAATTTATTAAATAAAAATATTTCAAGTTCTGCCATGTATTCTGCAGAATTATAATACTGATTTGTTGTTATACCCATAAGTGGTGCCATTGTAACTCCCATTTGTGGCATACATGGTATTCTGTCTATTTCTAAACCTTTAGAGTAAGCAGCCATCCTTTCCTTAGGCGTCATTTCATCTTTCTTAATAATTAACTTGTCCATAAGGCCCCTCCTTTTCACTGTTCTTCAACTGTATTTTAAAGTATTTATCAATTCTATTCCAATAGAAAAAGGCTATAGAATATACAATATCTATCAGTATATTCTATAAAGTTACATTTTATTACTTATTTTTCTATTAACATTTTTTCATATTAAATATAATTTATTAAATAATAAAAACCTACATTAAAATATTGTAGGTTTCTTATGTATATTAAAATTTTACATAAAATTATGAAGTAGTATTTTAGTTTGATTCTATATATTTAAAAACTTTCTATTTTGCAATCTTCCATATATATTACTAATCCTAAAAAACCATTGTTAATCTTTTTAAAAGTCCCCTTTATTAATATATTATCACCTTTTTTTAAACTTTCTATCTGCTCAATATCATAACGTTCAAATTCAAAATTTCCTCTAATAATATTGTAATCTTCAATAGATTTTATTATTATTTTTTCATCTTTTTTTTCAATTTTATCAATAGTAGTTTTTACTACTATTTCAGTATCTTTAGTTCTATTATATTTAACTTCATTATATTGCATCATCACTATATCTTTTAACGTCATAGGTTCTATTGCAATTACATTTTTACACCAAAATACAGTTATTATAATTGCAAAAATAGCAAAACTTTTTCTTCATATTTACAGCTCCTTAATTACTACCTATATTTTCATATATTGTACAGTTATCTAATTTTAATGTTCTAACTCCACACTCTGTCAAAATGCCCTTTATTGATACTTCTGTCCATACTTTTAAATCACATATTTTTTCTATATCAGAACTTTTCATTATACATTTTGCTCTTTTATCTAAATCAATTGTAGGTGTATTTTCTAATGGAGAATTGTGCTCCTTTATAAATATTGCTATCTCATCATCCTTTTCAGTTATTTTGTATATTTTTCCATAAACTACAATTTCATTATTTAAATACTTTTCTTCATATAATTTTTTGTTATTATACTTTAAATCAAACACATTTTTTACATCAGTTGGATTTCCATAACAATTTGAATACCCTATTAAACATATTAAGATTGAAACTATAGTGATACTTACTCTTTTCAAATTAATCCCTCCTCCATGAATTTTCCATATTTAAAATTAATATTCTACCTATGATTGTTTTTTATTCATAAATCTTACCAAAATTTTTAATTACTTATAAAAATAAAACTAGCTGTCTAAAATATAAAATTATTATTTTAGGCAGCTAATTTAGATTTTGATTTTAATTTAAAACACTATTTATAAATTCATGAACTGTATCTTCATATTTTTTCTTATCCTTGTCATATGCAACAACATGTCCTGCATTTTCAATTATAAGTAATCTATCTTTTTTTCCATTTTTAACTTTATACATTTCCTTACTCATAAAGCAAGGTACTGTAGTATCTGCTGTTCCATGTATAAACAAAGTTGGAATTTCACTTTCTTTTATATCATCTATTGGTGATACATCATTCATTGAAAACTTACATTTGATTTTAAATACCATATTTAGAAATGGATATATCGGTGTTAGAGGAACTTTGGCTTTTTTAAATTGATATTTTAAAATTTCCTTTCCATTTGAGTATCCACAATCAGCTATTATAAAATTTATTTTTTCTTCATGTATACCACCATACATAAGAACAGTTGCAGCACCCATAGATTGACCACATAATCCTATAATAACATCTTCACCTAACTTTTCTTTAATTTTTTCAACCCATATATCTAAATCTTCTCTTTCTAATATACCATAGGTTGGATATTCTCCATCACTATCACCATGAGCTCTTACATCTATTTGTAATATGTTAAATCCATCTTTTAAAAATATATCGATGTATTGAAGAGTTAAATAATGGTTTGCTGTATATCCATGACATAATATAATAACCTTTTTGTTATTAGGAAATTTATTTATATAATATCCCTTAAGTTTATATCCATCCTTACTCACAATCTCTAAATTTTCATATTCTATACTATCATATAAACTTATATCATAGCTTCCTCTACTTTTTAAAACATTAAAAGCTTCTTCTTTATCTTTCTTTTTTCCTAATATAACTTTTCCATAAGAGTAATTAACTAAATATACTACTGTTAATACTAAAACTAACAATAAAAATATAATTATTATTTTAATCATAGTAAATCATCCCACCTTACACTACTTAAACAATACAATTATATTCAAAAGAGTTTTTTCAGTCAATAAAGTATTCTTATATATAGTGTTTGAAGCATGTGCATAAAGTTAAGCAACTTTATTTCAATAAAATATCTTTCTTTTTAATTTATTACTTTTAACACTATAATTTTGAAATTTTTAGGCTTAGCTTTACACCTATGAGGTTCCAAGTTAAATTTTAAACTTATTCATTTATCAGCTGAGAAAACTTTAAATCAATAGTGAGACATACTCTAAATGACTTAAAGTTCGATACTGAATTTTGTATAAAATTTATAAGGTGACAACAAATTCCAAATCTGTTGTCACCTTATTTTATATAAAAATTTCTATAGAATAAATATATATAAAAATTAGTTATCAGTTTAACATCATTTTTATTAATATATATTTTTAAAATAATTATTTATTCTAACTTTTTATTTTTTACATATATATATTAAAATAATTATTATACATAAAACAATAAAAAAGGACTACATACTATAAATGATAATACTGCAATTATACTGGTTAAAATACCACCTATAGTTACCCCTATAATACCTAATGAGGCTATCACTGGGAGAATTATAACTAATATAATTATAGATGCTATTATACTGATTAAAATGCCTAGCCCTATTCCAACACCTTTTATAATAAACTTACAGGTAATACAAATTATATAAAATATGAAAATTACCATAGCTAAAAAACATAAAATACTTATCATAATATTAATACCCTCCCTATATTATAATAGTATTATATATTTAAAATTATTTTACATTTTTCATGTAATTTAACATATTTTTAATATAATTTCAAAATAAAAAAGTTTACTTTATGTCTTAATAAAGTAAACTTTTTACGAATTTTTAACTATTTCTACATTCTCCAATAAAAATAACAGCAAGCGTTCCCGGTCCACCATGTGCTCCTATTACAGCTCCCATAGAATTTAAAATAACCTTTTTTATATTATTTTCTTTTAAAACTATTTCTTTAAGTTCATTTGCCTCTTTTTCACAATCTGCATGGGCTATAAATATAACTTGATTTTCTATATCAAATGCTTTTTCTTTAACTTGAGCTCCTAAGTATTTAATTGCTTTTTTTCTTCCTTTTATTTTTCCAGCTTGAACAACTTTACCTTCATTATTTATAGTAAGTATAGGTTTTATATTCAATAAAGATCCAACTGTTGCTGCTGCAGATGAAATTCTTCCTCCTCTTTTTAAGTGGGATAAATCATCTACAGTAAATGCATGTAATATCTTACCTTTATTTTCTTCTAACCAATTTACAACTTCATATTTATCCTTGCCGTCTTTTAACATCTCACAAGCATAGTAAACTAAGGCTCCTTCTCCTAAAGATGCACTTATAGAATCTATTATGCTTATATCTGCATTTTCATATTTTTCTAAAATATTTTGTTTTGCTATATTAGCACTATTAATTGTACCACTTAAACCTGAAGATAATCCTATATATATTATACTTTTACCTTCTTTAACATATTTTTCAAAAACTTCTTCAAAAGCATAAATGTTTACTTGAGATGTAGATGCCGTTTTACCATCTCTTAATTCCTTATAAAAGTAATCATATTTTAAGGTATCACCTAAATCATCTAAAATATACTCATTATTTAAATTCACACCTAAAGAAAGAAATTCTATGTTATTATCTTTAATATAATTTAATGGCAAATCACAAGCAGAATCTGTTATAAGCTTTATATCCATTTACTTTCGCTACTAAAATATGCATTTTAGTAACTTCCTCCTTCCAATCCCTTCATTGTATATCTTTTTTCACTTTATAATCCCTACTAAATCATTTTCTAAATTTCTGTTTATTAATGACCTTTAAGATAGTTTGCTATTTTAAAATATTAATATTCAATAAAATTTAAATAAACGATATCTTATCAAGATATCACATTATAACATAACTTATTTTGATATTCAAATGGTTTGATTATCAAAATAAGTTCGCCGTCTAACTATTTATTACAAAGTACATTTCGGGAACTATTATAGTGAAACAAGCTCAAATTTAAATTTATTCAATAACTTTAAAATACTTTCACACAAGATGTAGTGTTGAATTCTAAGTGATTCAGAGCATGTCTCACTATTCACTCTTAACTTTTAACTAAAATAATCTGTGAGTTATTGATAAAATATTAATTTGAGTTTTCTCATTTTATAAATGAATAAGTCTAAAATTTAATTTGCAATCCTACAGTGTGTTGTTAATCTTAAATTTTCTTAATTTAATAAATTACACATATAAATCATTGCTGAAATAAATGTAATTATACATAAAAAGAGCTATTGACTAATTAACTTTTATTAGTTAATTTTCCAATAGCTCTTATTTTCTACATTTTTTCTACCACTTCTAAACCTATTAAAGATAATCCATTTTTCAATACTTGAAGTGTTGCCTTTACAAGATTAATTCTTGCATTTTTAATTTCTTCACTTTCTGAGTTTGCTATATTGTGAGCATTATAAAATTTATTAAATGCTTTAGCAACATCTATACAATATCTTGTTACCATACATGGTTGAAGTTTATCTAATGCAAAATTAATTACATTTTCTAAATTTCCAAGTTCTTTTACAAGTTCAAACTCTTCTTTAGAAGTTAATTTGCTATAATCTATATTTTCGTCTAAACCTTCTCCAACTTTTCTTAATATACTTTTTCCTCTTGCATAAGTATATTGTACATAAGGACCTGTTTCACCTTCAAAACTTAGCATCTCATCCCAGTTAAATACTATATCTCTTTCTCTATTATTTTTAAGATAAGTAAATACTATTGCTCCTATACCAACTTTTTTAGCCACTTCTTCTTTATTTTCTAATTCTGGATTCTTTTCATTTATTATTTCTAAAGTTTTAGCTACTGCTTCATTTAATAAATCTTCTAAAAATACAACATCACCTTTTCTTGTTGAAAGCTTTTTATCAGCAAATCTTACAAGCCCAAATCCTACATGTGTACAATCATTGGCCCACTGATGACCCATAAGCTCTATTGTTTTAAATACTTGATTAAAATGAAGCGCTTGATCCTTTGCAACTACATATATATTTTTATAAAAATCATAAGTTTTTTTTCTATAAAATGCTGCCGCTAAATCACGAGTAGCATATATTGTAGCTCCATCTGCTTTTTTTATTATACAAGGAGGCATATTATATTCATCAAGCATAACTACCTTTGCTCCTTGGCTATCTGTTAAAAGTCCCTTTTCGTCTATTTCTTCTATAACTGCATCCATTTTATCACTATAAAAACTCTCACCTGCAAAAGAATCAAAAGATACATTTAACATTTTAAATAACTTATCAAATTCTTTTAAACTTAAATCTCTAAATCTAGTCCAAAGCTTAACTTCTTCTTCATTGCCATCTTCAAGCAATTTAAAATGTCTTCTACCTTCATCATTAAGAGATGGATCTTTTTCTGCTTCATCATGAAACTTAACATAAACCCTTAACATTTCTTTTATAGGTTCTTTTTCTAATGCTTCTTCATCGCCCCAATTATTATAAGCATATATAAGTTTACCAAACTGTGTTCCCCAATCACCTAAATGATTTATTCCTATAGCATTATATCCATGAAACTTAAATAATTTATATAAAGAATTTCCAAGCATTGTAGTAAATAAATGTCCTACGTGAAAAGGCTTTGCAATATTAGCTGAACAATACTCAACTATTACATTTTTTCCATCTCCATCATTATTACTACCATATAAATCTTTTTCTTTTAAAATTTTTTCTATAGTATTTTTTATAAGAATTTCTTTATTAACAAAAAAATTTAAATATGGTCCAAAAGCTTCAACCTTTTCAAAGTTATTATCCTTTATTTTTTCTTTTAATTCTTGTGCAATCATTTGCGGTGCTTTTCTCATTGATTTTGCTAATGAAAAACAAGGAAATGCATAATCACCCATATCTGACTTTGGTGGTATTTCTACTAATTTTTCTAACTCATCTATTGATATATCTACATTTGAAGATAATATACTTGCTATATGATTTTTGTAATCCATTTAAAATTCCTCCTAATTTTTTATAATAAAAAAACCGCCTCTTTACAAAAGTAAAGAGACGGGTAAATATCCGTGGTACCACTCTATTTGATCCTAATTATAAGATCCTCTCAAAATTTAACGCTATTTAGCGGCAATTCTTTGTTAACTTTTACTAAAACTAACTTTCTAAAATTGCATCTCCAAGGGTCTATTCCTATAGCTAGCAATTGCTACGCTTTCATGTCACCACTTAAGCTTCTTTGAAATATAAGGCTCACACCAGTTCCTTACTCGCTTAATTTCTTTAAAGAAAGTACTATCCTTTTCATTGATTTTTTCATTAAATTATATATTACATTATATACATATACTTAATTTTGTCAATACTTTTATCAATTATTTTACTTGTATAATTTAAAAATTATTTTTCCCATTATATATTATTTATATTCATTACTAAATAACCGTTGTTTTCATTCTCAATTGATAATAGAATCCACATACATTTTTATCTAATTTTTATTCACAAAATAGGAGTTTTAGTATATTATAGTTAGTATACTTATATATAAACAAACTTTTTGTGTTATATCAATTGATAATGGAGGAATTATGAATAACAATTTAGAAATCGGAGTAAAGGTTAGTAAAAACACTATAATAGTTAACGGACTATTATCTTTTGTAAAAATTTTTATTGGAATTATATCAAAAAGTAATGCAATGATAGCAGATGGAATTCACTCTTTTTCAGATATAATAAGCACTTTAGGTGTTATTATAGGTTTAAAACTTTCTAGCAAACCTGCTGATGAATCTCATCCTTATGGACATGAAAAAATAGAAAGTTTATCTTCACTATTTTTATCTATATTACTTTTCATAGTAGCTATTGGTATTGGTTTTACTGGTATTAAGAACATAATTTCAGGAAATCTTAATGTTCCAACTTCCATTGCGATATTAGGAGCTATAATTTCTATAATAACTAAAGAATGGATGTATTTTTACACAATGAAATATGCTAAAAAAATAGACAGTCCATCTTTAAAAGCAGATGCATGGCATCATAGATCTGATTCATTATCATCAATCGGAGCGCTTCTAGGAATTTTAGGCGCTAGAATGGGCTTTCCTATATTAGATTCATTAGTAGCTTTGGTAATCTCTATTTTAATAATTAAAGTTTCTTATAATATAGCAAAAGAAAGTGTGTCTCAACTTATAGACCAATCTGCAGATAAAAATACAGTGTTAGAAATAGAAAATAAAATAAACTCTATAGATGGAGTTGAAAATATCGATAAGTTAAGGACAAGGCTTCATGCTAATAAAATTTATGTAGATGTTTCAATTTCCGTAAATTCTAATCTTACGGTAGATGAAGGCCATTCAATAGCAACAAAGGTTCATAATTTAATAGAAGAAAACTCTAATATAAAACACTGTATGGTCCATATCAACCCATATAAAGCTTAAATTTTTAATCTTAACAAAGAAGCGCAATATATTAATGCGCTTCTTTATATTAATGCCACTCTAATAAATATTTGAACAACTTTAATAATCTAAGGCTTGTGACTTCTACATCAATACTTTTTTTCTTCTAATATTTCAACATTATAATTGAAAGAATTCACAAATTTATATTTACTTTTAAATATACCATTTTCCTGTGAATAATTTACAAATTCTATTAGTATATTTTCTGTATATCTTGATATAATCATTTTTATATCTTTTATTACAGTTTTATTATTTGTAAAAGGATCAAACTGTAAATCTATCTCCTTAGAACCTTCCAAAGGCATATAAATCACATAATATCCGCTTTCACATGAAAAACCATGTTTTATAATATCCTTAGGTTTTAAATATTTTATTGTTATAGATAAAATTCCTTCATATATTAATATCCCCTTATTATCTCTATTACTTTTTACACAGTTTGAATTTAAAATAAAAAGCTCACTGCTAACACTCAATATTTTAAGTACTGGAAAATTAAATTCCACATTTGCTACTACTAAGTCATTAATAATTGTATTAGCTAATTGAACTTCTACTTTTTTTATGCTTTTATCATCTTGTGATTTTTTGAAAACAACATCGTCTTTTTTATATCCTTCTATTAATGCACTATCACAAACTTGTATTTTACTTAAATCAACACTATTATAATCAGGCTTAACTTCATATGAATTTCTATAGTTTTTTTTATAATTATCACTATATTCTTTGTTATTTTCATTAAAGTCTTCAATTAAAATTCGTTTACAACTTTTTTTCTTTGATTTTCTTTTAATTCTTTACAATGATTTTTTTTATAATAATCATCTTCATTTAATGTCCTACTTTCTTTATAATGTTTTTTAATATTTGTATTATCAACTTCGGTATTCTTACTATGTTCTTTTGAATCTATCTTATAAGTACTACTATCCTTAATTTTTTTTATTGTTTTTTTTTATTTTTGAATGTTTGATCAATTTCTTCTAAATATAAATATAGTAATATATAGTTTAAAGTTTTAGAATCAATTTTAATTTTTTTTATTATCAATTCCACAGCTATTTTTATTAGTAATATTTCTAATTCCATATATAACCTACCATAACATTGCTATAATATTATTTTATTTAAAAAATGCAGAGTTGTTACAACTCTGCATAGTTTTATTTTATAGTTATGCTAATAAAATTTGGAATATATCAAAATTAAGTGTTAATACTATTTTTTCTGTAAATATAGTATATAATTCTCCTTCACAGCAGTGTTCATCACATTTTCTTAAAATGTCGCCCTCTTGTATTGACCATGATGTTAATTCTGCAAAAGGTGGTTTAAATAAAACTACTTGTTCAAATTCTTCTCCATCACATAATGACTGACCCATAAAGCCTTTATCACATGGTCCTATTGAATTTTGAAAATATTCATATCTTTGTTTTACTCTTGCTGTTGGTGTTGGTAATGTTAATCCTGTTAATGGGCTAGCAAAACTAAATGGTATTTTTATAATTATATCATTTAAATTATTTCTATAAGTTCTACATCTACTTGTGTCTGTTGTTGGATCTATAGGTGTAGCATATTTTATATCTTTTATAATATATCCTTCAACAATCAACATATGATCTATTATTTTACATTGATTTATTATAGGAGTTCTTTTTATTCCTTTTATTTCAACAAATCCTTCTGGAATTTGTACATCATCAATTATCACTCCATTTATTGATGTTGTGCCTATTCTTCGAATTACTTGAGTTCCATCTATGGCTGTTGAAGTTGCTGTAGATGTTAACGTTCTAGATTCTAAATCTATATCACTACAATCACGTGTTGGACATCCACTTGGTAATAAGTTTGGTATACAATTATTGCTCATTATTTTTTCACCTCAAAATATAGTGTAATCATAATATATAACTAAAGCTGAATTACAAGCTTTATACTATAATATATTGTATTTATTTGTTTTTGTTACAACCCTCTACATTTTTTTACAAACAATTTGTTATAACTAAACATGTTTTGAAATAAACTAATTATTATTTTGTATATATTATTAAACAACACTTACTTCTACATATTTTTTTACATATATATCAAAATCTAAATTTAATAAAATTTTTTCACTAAATACTTTATATAGTTTGGTATCTTTATTTCCCCTTTTATAATTATCTGCTCCATCTATGGTCCAACCAATTAAATCACCATAAGGCAAATCATTAAAGGTCAAAGAATTTTTAAAATAATTTTCACATATTGACATTGTATTAAAATTTTCTTCAAAATATTTTTTTCTATTATCCTTATTTAAAACTTTATCATTTATATTTTTTATAAAACTATTAGAATTAAGTTCACTTATAATAGTAGAAATATTAAATGGAACTTTTATTTTTACGTTTCTTAAATAATTTTCACAAAAATTATGTGTTTCTAAATTTCTATCACTATATTTTGGTGTAGCATAAGAAATATCTTTTAATACATATCCCTCCACAATTAAATTATCAGATAGAATTTTGCAACTTTTTATAAAAACATCTCTTTTACATTCTTCTATACTTATATAACCTTCTGGAATTATTACCTCTTCTAATATAGTAGTTTTCATAAATACAGTAGCAAGCAAAACAGGAACCTTTGCCTTATTTAATTTTCTTTCAACAGAATTCATTCCACTACTTCCTACCTGCTTACGTTCTATCGTTATATCACTACAATAATTATTTACAATACTTTTTTCTACTTCTATGTTCATACTCATATAAAAATCACCTCAAAAGTGCTATTTATACTATTCTATTCCCCCTTTAGAAGTTAGGTTCCATTTTTATACATATAGTTCTATTTTTATACATAAAGAAATGACTTAAGATAATAAAATTATCTTAAGTCATTTTTTAATTATTTTTTATACATTTCTTGAACTTTACTTTGAATTTCATCATTTTCTAAATATTCATCATATGTCATAGTTCTATCCATAATTCCATTTGGAGTTATTTCTATAACTCTGTTAGCTATTGTTTGAATAAATTGATGGTCATGTGATGTAAAGAATAGTGTTCCTGTAAAGTTTATAAGTCCATTATTTACAGATGTTATTGATTCAAGGTCTAAGTGGTTAGTTGGTTCGTCTAAAATTAATATATTAGCAGAACTTAACATCATCTTAGATAGCATACAACGAACTTTTTCTCCTCCTGATAATACAGAAGATTTTTTTTAATGCTTCTTCTCCAGAAAATAACATTCTTCCTAAAAATCCTCTTATAAAGCTCTCAGATTTTTCTTCAGAATATTGTCTTAACCAATCAACTAAAGTTAAGTCACAATTCTCAAAATACTTTGAGTTATCAATTGGAAAATAACTTTGAGAAGTTGTAACTCCCCATTTAAACTCACCACTATCTGCTTCTAGTTCTCCCACTAAAATCTTAAATAAAGTAGTTTTTGCAATACCTTCACCTAAAAATATTATTTTATCATTCTTATTTACTCTAAAGCTAATATCATCTAAAACTTTTACTCCATCTATAGTTTTACTTAAGTTCTTAACTTCTAAAATGTCATTTCCAGCTTCTCTTTCTGGTTTAAATCCAACAAAAGGATATCTTCTTGTAGATGGTTGTATATCATCTAATGTGATTTTATCTAATTGTTTCTTTCTACTAGTAGCTTGCTTTGCTTTAGATGCATTTGAGCTAAATCTAGCTATAAAGGCTTGAAGCTCTTTAATTTTCTCTTCTTTTTTCTTATTTTGATCCTTTGACATTTGAAGCGCTAACTGACTTGATTCATACCAAAAATCATAGTTTCCAACATAAAGTTGAATTTTCCCAAAATCCACATCTGCCATATGTGTACATACTTTATTCAAGAAATGTCTATCATGGGATACAACTATTACAGTTCCTTCAAAGTCTAATAAGAAGTTTTCAAGCCAAGTTATAGATTTTATATCTAAGTGGTTAGTTGGTTCGTCCATTATTAAAATATCCGGTTTTCCAAATAAAGCTTGAGCAAGTAGTACTTTAACTTTTTCTGGACCACTTAAATCTTTCATTAATTTTGTATGTAATTCTTCAGTAATTCCTAGACCATTTAATAATGTAGCTGCTTCACTTTCAGCTTCCCATCCATTTAATTCTGCAAATTCACATTCAAGTTCTGATGCTTTTATACCATCTTCATCTGTAAAATCTGGTTTTGCATATAGTGCATCTTTTTCATCCATTATTTGAATCAATCTTTCATGACCCATCATAACTGTTTTCAATACTTCTACTTCATCATATTCAAAGTGATCTTGCTTTAAAACAGCCATTCTTTCACCAGATGTTATAGATACTTCTCCAGTATTTGCCTCTATTTCCCCTGATAATATTTTTAAGAAAGTAGATTTTCCTGCTCCATTTGCTCCTATTATTCCATAACAATTTCCTTCAGTAAACTTTATATTAACATCTTCAAAAAGTTTTCTTCCACCATATCTTAAACTAATGTTAGTTGCTTGTATCATTAATATGTACCCTCCAAATAATTCTAATTTATTCTTTTGTAAATATAACCAATCATCTAAAATCAGTATTTTTTTACAATTAGTGTTCTGAATATAAACACGTTCACTATTATAGCATATAGCCTACTTTATTTACAATTATAAATTTAAAATCTCTTAAATAACTATTAATCGTTATAAATATAAAATTCTAAATTCAATTTTTAAATTTCCTATTTCAAAACTTTTACATTTAAAATAGTAAGATATTCTATAAATAACTTGAAATTTAATATCATAGTTTATATAAAAATTTTTAAGTTTATTCATCAAATCTTTGTTATCAATTTATAAATAAATTTTAAAACAACAATTGAAAGTGATGAATGAAAATAAAAATCAATTTTTTAAAATAAAAACACCATCAACGTTTATATATTTGATAGTGTTTTTCTACAATAATTACTTATTCTTTTTGTTTTTCCAATATTCACTTGAGTTGTGTTGTTTTTTATTTTCTTTATAATTTTTTTGTTTATCTTTTTTCCCCTTGCTACTAACTTTATTATATGTCTTCATTTGTTTCTTTTCTTCATCGTTAACTATATTACCAAAATATAATTCTTTTAAAGGAATGTTTATTTTGAATTTATTTTCTAATTTAGTTATTAATGGCTTTTCTATTTCTGTAATTACTGACACAGAAATACCTTTATTTTTTCCTCTTCCACATCTACCCGACCTATGAAGATAATCCATTTCATTTCCAGGTAAATCTATATTTATTATATGTGTTATTCCTCTTATATCAATTCCTCTAGCTGTTAAGTCTGAGGATACTAGAATATTACTTTTTCCATTTATAAATTCATCCATGGATTTCTTTCTGTTTGATTTAAAATCTCCTCCTGAAATGGATACAGCTTTTAATCCATGATATTTTAATTTATCTGTTATAACTTCTACATCATTACTATTATTTATAAACACGATTGCTTTTTTAGGTTTTAATGCTGCAACTAATTTTCTTACCATTAATGTTTTATCTCTTTTATCACATAAAAAACACATATGTTCTATATTTTTATTAGCCATTGGAACTTTATCTTCTTTTATTATAACTGGGTCTTTCATAGATTCATTAGCAAATTTTAACACTTCTTCTGTAACAGTTGCTGAAAAGCATAGAAGTTGCCTATCTCTTAAAGTAGTTTTTATTACAGCCTTTGTAACCTCGTTATTATTTTCATCTAAAAGTTTATCACATTCATCTAAAACAATTGTTTTAACTGTATGAGCTGATATTTTTCTTTTTTTTATAAGTTCTAATATTCTTCCGCCAGAACCAATTATTATATGTTGTTTTTCTTTTAATTTTTCAGTTTGACGTTTTATATTTACATTTCCAATTATAGTTGTAGATGTTATGTTCATTTTGCTATCTTTAGATAATTTATCTATAACTTTATGTACTTGTACTGCTAACTCATGTGTTGGTGTTAATATTATAACTTGATTTTCTTTTTTATCTATATCTATTTTTTCAAATATTGGAAGCAAATAAGCTAAAGTCTTTCCACTACCAGTTTCACTTTCACCAACTAAATCCTTATTTTCTAATATATGCTCTATAGTCTTTCCTTGTATTGATGTAGGAACCTTTATACCTTGTAATTTTAGAGCATTAATAATATTATCTTGTATTTTTAAATTTTTAAAATCTTTTTCCATATATATCTCTCTCCTTAAAGCTTAAATATAAGGCTATATTTTTATATCTTCATCTATTATAGTGTCCATTGCAACTATTATACTTGCAAATTATATCATTATAAATGAA
>NZ_HE611050.1:215015-246838 GCF_000285575.1 Clostridium senegalense JC122
ATCTCTACAATAAAAGTTTTAGAGATTACAGCTTTTTAAATATTGAGTTATTATTATTTTATCTTCAATATATTTTTATATATTGAATTTTACTCATATTTATATAAATTAATAAATTATTAAACTAAAATAAAAATTCTTCCTTATATAAAATATATGCTACGTCCTTTTATTTTCATTTATTTTTTATTTAATCCTCAAATAACCATTTAGTGAAAGAAAATTTTACTTGTGTAGATTTTTCATTATTACTTTCATTTATAAGCTTTTCTGAATTAGATAAATTTTGAATCTCCATAAGATTTATTTGCTTTTTTAAAATTTCATTTTCGTTTTCTTTTTCAACTAATTTTTCTTCAATAGATATTTTTTCTTTATCCTTTAATAATAGCTTGTTCTCTAAATATCTATTTTTTTCTTTTAATTTATCATTATCATTAATATATATCTTACCCTTCTCTTTTTCCTTATAAAATTGATATTTAAACTTTATTGCTTGATTTTTTTCATACTTTATAGCTTTATTCAATCTTTTCAATTCTTCTTCTACAATTTTTAATTTTGCTTGAGATTGTTCTTTTTCCATTTTAAGTATTTCTATTTTTGTAAAATAATCTTTTAGTTCTACCATTTTATAATCTAAATCCTCTCCCGTATCATCTAAATCACCTTTATCATCCTCTTGTATTTTCATTGAATTTTCTAAAAGTTCTTGCAAGAACATTTGTTCTTGTCCATTTACACTAATTGCGTATATCTCATAGAAACAATTTTTATCTTTTCTATCTTCTAAATTTTCTTGGTAAAATACCTTTATAGGCACTTCATTCTCAAAATGCTTATATACCCTTGGATTACTAAAATTTTTTCCATGATTTTTAGAAAAACATCCATAAAGATCGTCATCACAAATCCACAAAGCCCATAATGCACCCTTTAATATTATTAATACACAAGAGTCAATCTTTTCACATTGAAACAGTATAACATTTTTTTGTAATCCTATTTCTTTATACTGATAAATTACTGTATTACTCTCATTATCTTGAGTAATAAACAGATAATGATTTCTGCTTTCCTCTGCGCAAAAAGTAAAATCTACGTAAGGTAATAATGATGTATATATAACTTCTTGCTTTCCCCATCGCTTTTCAATAATATGAAAATTTCTAGAAGTTAATTTATATCTCCCATCTAACATAGTGTTTAATAATAATAAATTTGATTTAGAATCTTCATAAATAAAATATGGAGTTTTATTGCAATAATCTAACTTATTAATTACTTGTGGATTACCTAGATTCACTCCATTTTCAGTAATTTGGTGAACTAGTACTTCTGAATAAGTATGTTTATCTATTATGTTATATAACAAATGAATATGATTTAAATGAAAGAATGCTCTAATATATATAGGCATAATTGAATCATACTTCATATGAAGAAGTGTTTTATAATTCCATTTTATCCCTTCTAATGTGCATAAAATAATATCACCACAAATATCCTGACAGAAAACATTAATTTTCCCATTGCACTCCTCTAATACATAGAAGTATTTTAAACTTTCTTTATAAATACTCTTCTTATCGGACCAGTTATGTTTTATAAATATTTGATAATATACCCCTTTTTCACTATCATAAGAAAATTTTAGGATTGTATTATCTTTTTGCTTAATGAAATAACAATCGTATTTTTCGTTAATCATTATTTTCCCTCATTTTTTCATCTTCCCTTTGCCACATCTTACAGTCCTTACAAAATGGAATAACTACTATTTCATCCACAATTGCTTTTGTTGAAATTAAAACACTAACATCAAATTTCAAATTCTTATTAATAATAATCGGAATACTTGTCAATTTAGCAAAAGAATTGATTACAAATTCTACTCCCTGCTGCTCCACATAAGCAGGTATATATAATGTAGCTTTCTGAATTCCCTCCAATTTTCCTTCAATAGTATATTTTCGTTGTTGTTTGTCAATACATTCTATGCAATATGGGATATAAAAATTATATTCTATTATTGAATAATCTTTTCTATCATCTATAACACTTCTATTTTTTGTTTCATTTATAACTTCACATTTTTTAAATATAATTTCTTCTATATTTATAATTTCTGTTTCTTCTAAAGATATATTAACTGACACTTCAGGGAAAATTATCTTTTCTTGATAGTTTGATAAAACTTTTTTAACAAGTATTGTAGTTTCATTTTTTTGTTTCAATTTATCTTCTGAATTTGTAAAAATAAAAGATTCATCTTGTACCTCAAATTCACCCTGACTAACCACTCCAATATCATACGGAATACTATTCTTTTGTTTAAATGTAAATGTATCTACAATAGTGTTACTAGACGTATCTATTATATCAATTACTCCCTTTCCATCATTACTTCTACTAGTTACAAGTAATTTCTTTTTATCAGGAGATAATTGAAGTCTTTGTAATTCTGTTAGAGTTGTTTTTATTGTTGCTACACATTCTTTTTTAAATATATTTATAACATCTATTCTATGTAATCCACTATTTGCTACATATAAAATTTTTTCATCCTGCTCCAAGGCAGTAATAGCAGATCCCTTTTCTAAATGTATATATGAAATACCTCCACTTTCAATATCTAATACGGAAATATTACTTGTATAATTCAATCTCTTAACTCCTTTGTTAGAAATATAAATCTCCTTTTCATTTTCCGATATGAGAATATAATTAGGTGAAGTGCCAACATCTTTGTATTTCTTAATTAAATTAAAATCTGATGTATCATAAACTTTTATTTCATTTTGTAAAATATCCAACACAAATAATTTTTTCTTGTCCTTATCAAGTTTTAAGCTATCTGCAGCAATAAAACCTGTTAAGCATTCAATCTTTTCACCAGTTTTTAAACTATAAATACATACCTCTTCAGTATCGCAAACATAAATATTCTGAGTAATTGAATCCACCTGTATATTACCATTATTAGGCATATGCCATGTTTTATTAGAATCATATAAGTCATTAATGAGCGTGACTTTACTATTTCTATCACTGGCTATATACACATTGTTTTTTTCATCTACTATGATATTTTGTGGCCTTGGACCTATTTCAATTTCCTTTATAATAGAATAATTTTCTGCATCAATAATAGACACCATGCCTGTACCTAAATTTGATACATAATAAATTGTCTTTTTTCCTTTATCAATCATAAAGTCGCTCTCCCCCTCAATTACTTATACTAAAGAATATGCTTTATGAGTGCTTATTATTCAATAAAAAATATGAAAAGATCTGGTTAAGCAGATCTTTTCAACTAATTCATAGTTCTCATTTTTTTCTTATCTTACAATCCTATATACCGTAGTAGGATACATATTATTTTTTAATTCAAATTATAATAATTCTCTACTTTTTTATTGTATATCCTAAAATCTTAAAAGTCATTCTATATTTCACTTGATCTTTTTCCTAATAATCTCTCCATAATGGATTGATTCTTTTCAAGTTCAAGTTCTTTATGCAATTTTTCCTTTTCTTCACTTATCATCTTAATTTGTTGTTTGATTACTATATTTTCTTCTTTAAATTCTTCTAATTCACTTTCAATACTTGTTTTAATCTCTCTTTCTTCCAATAGCTGCTGATTTATATCCTCTAAGTCTTTTTGAGTCTTCTGTTGCAATTCCAAGAATATATTATAATTTTCTTCCACTTTATGTTTTTGTTCTAATACTTTTACAATTTTTTCTTCATAATCTTTCATAAATCTTTGCTTCTTTTGTAATTGTATCTTTAAGGAATCAATTTTTCTTTCTAAACTCATCTTCTCTGATGCTATCCTAGATAATTCAAGTTTTAAGTTTTTAACTGTTTTTTCTTCATATGGTGTATCTGTGTTAACTTTATCTATCTCGTCACATTTCAACAAATCCTTATTATCTACTACAAACCAACTTGGAATCAATAAGCGCAAATCTAACTCATTAGTTCCATAGACCCCCATTGATTTAATTGAACTCTTATCATCAATACGAATAAAACAATTATATCTACTTACTGCAAGTTCATCTCCTCTATCAAAGTAGCATGCACTACTCCACTTTCCATCATTAAAAACTGTGTAAAAAATCTTGCCTTGCTCTATCCAACAAGAATACAACTTTTTATTTTTAATAAATAATAAAGGTTCCTCTAATTTATCATTACTTTCATGAACTCTGAATTCTTGGATATTTCCAGTTATATCTATATAAACGTGATCAAGAAAATTTATAGACTCTTCTCTAGACTTATTTAATATATGAATCTCTTCTTGATCTCTTAGTACTTCAAATCCTATATCATCACCTTGAATGCCATAAAGCCTATTTACAGAACCCCATTTAAGATTTTCAAAGCTATAATAGTTTAAGGATATCTCATCACCTTCATCAGTAATAAAAAACATATCAATATTATTATTTTCATTTACATTTATTAAGTAGTGTTCTCTTAAATTAGGTACTAACATAATATCCTGCAATGTAGTACTTCTAGTTTCTCTTCCATTCCATATGCAATGCATTAACACTCCATGATCACTACCATCACTATCATCATCATCTACCAATAAATAGAAAATATGCATATTATCTCCACTAATTTCAACTTTTAAGTTTTGTATTTCAAACTCATCAATTTGTATTTTATAGAGAATCTTTCCTACCCATTGTTTATCCTTCATGGTACAGTATTTTAATTCTCCTTTAATATTGCTGTAGACTATATGTATCGTTTCATCTTCCTCTACATACACAGCAAACCCTAGTACATCTCTATCAATAAGACTTTCTTTTGTCCATTTTCCTTCTCCATACATAATTTTATAAACTAATTCTTTATTATCATTTTCAGAAAACTTCCATATATTATTTGCATAATCAACATATATCCATGGATATATACTACTCATTTCACTCCCCCCTTTATAGAATTATATTTTTAGTAAAAACTTATTATGCCCTTCTGTAAAATAAAAAATTATTTTTCACAACTTTTATTGCTTAACATACAATATATTATAAACAATAAAAAAATTTATATTTACTATATTTTTTTGAAGAGGAGGAGAATTTATGTCCATTAACTTGAGGAATTTTTCACCACGTCCCGGTCTTGTAAATAAACAGGGACGTTTACCAGATCCTTCTGAATTAGTCTGTATTGAAGTGCCTAAAATCTTCGATCAATGCTTAATAAAAAGATGTCTTGTATATGGTCAAGGTCATGACACGAATATGACAGATTGTGATTTAAGAAGTAATCCATTAACAAATCCAAAGAGATATATTAATAGTAGAGATTTTAATTTAGAATTAACTTCAGTAGATAAGATTCCACTTATAGGAAAGCCAGGATTTAAAAAACTAGTTATTTCTTACAAAATTTCTTTCTATTCAGATTATATTGATGAAAATGGTGTCAATCAATGTGAATTTTTTGAAATTAATAGAACAGATGTAATTGGTAAATTTTACTGTCCTGATTCTATAGCTCAAATTTCTGCTAGTACTGTACCAGTTCAAAATGCTGAAGATTTAGATTCTAATATAATAAAACTTGAAATGGTTGCTACCGCTCTAGATGGTCAACTATTAAAAGATGAGAACTGTAACGATGTTTTAGATATTACTTTAGGGTACTACATCGTTGTAAAATGTGAGCTTATTGTACAACTTTTAGTTCCTGCTTATGGCTACTGTCCAGTTCCAAAAGAACCATGTGCAGAAGAGCCTGAAGAAAATCCATGTGCAAGATTTGAAAAAGCTCCAATTCCTAAGTTCTATCCAGATCAAAATTTAGAGCCTTTATTCCCAGATTGCGATGACAATTATTGAAAATATAATTAGTAAAATGAAATCAATACATTATCATCACCATTCTCCTATAATAATCATATATTATAGGAGAAGTATTAAAAATTACTATATATGAATTAATTTGCATATAGTAATTTCTAATTAAATTTATCTAATTAAAGGAGGGTTCATTTATGAATTCAATGTCAAAAAACTGTTGTACCGATAACCATAAGTGTTGTAATCACAACCATAATTGTTGTAATGATAACCATAATTGTTGTAATGATAACCATAATTGTTGTAAAAAAGAAGATAGACCATGTCCAACTATTATAAAATGTGGAACTCCTAGTGCAACTACAATTCCTGTTGCTACAGTAGCTGGAACAAGTTTTACAGTTAGTTCTGTTACTTTAAATAATTCTTGTTTATGTAATCCTATTACAAAACTAGAGTTTGCAAGTAATCTTGTTGCTCCAGTTGCTTTCACAGGAGTTATAAACTTCCAAGTATTTAAACTTTGTAAAGGTCAATTTGCACCTATTCCTGTTGGACCTGCATGGACATTTGAGTTAGTAGCATTACTTGCATCACAAACATTCTCATTCTTCGTTTGTGACTGTAATTCTTGCTTTGATGAATGCTGTACCTATACTGTAGTTGCAACTGTTACTAGTCCAGTTACTGTTGGTACTCTTAGCATAAACAACGCAACACTTGGAGCAATAACAACATGTAATTCAGGTAATTGTTGCTAATAATCAAGTAAGAAGATAATTAATTTTTTATATCTAGAGTAGGTGTAACACACAATAGTGTTACTTACCTCTTCAAATCTTGATGTATAAATTTAATGCAACTAATTCTTGATAAATTTATCTAATTAATAATTTATTTAACTGTTTGGTGGCTGTATTAGATTAGAGTGCTTAACTCAATTTAATACAGTCTATTTTAATATTTCCATATTTTATCCATGGAGTTTTATGTATTTAATTTTAAACGGTGAATTTTGAGGTACAACAAAATATAGGGTAAAAATATTTATCCATAATTTAAGTTTTATTACGAATATGGCTTTTTATGAACTAGCTTACCATTGGATTTCTGAAGAGTTTTATTATATAACTTATTAACATTGTATTTAAATATCATTAATAAAAACTTAGTTATAACCTTAATATTTCCACACATAATAAATCTTCTAAAACCATATTCTTTTTTACCCCCCCTAAAAACACCTTTAACTTGAATTCACCTATTAATTCTTAGAATAATTTCCTTCAAAGTTGCTATATTTTTAAGATATTCTTTCTTAGATATATAAAATTTTTAGCTACATACAATTATTTATTTTTTGGATTCTTTTAGAGCAATTTCTTGTTAGCAACATATATATCATATACATTGAAGTTTTAGTTATAATCACCACATATCTATAGATACATCCTCACCCTTTATAAAATTATATTCTTAGCAAACACTTATTATGCCCTTCTGTAAAACAAAAAACTATTTTTCACAACTTTTATTTTTTAACATATAATACATTATAAGCAATAAATAAACTTATATTTATTATATTTTTAAAGAGGAGGAGAATGTATGTCCATTAACTTGAGGAAATTTTCACCACGTCCCGGTCTTGTAAATAAACAAGGTTGTTTACCAGACCCTTCTGAATTAGTATGCATTGAAGTACCTAAAATTTTTGATCAATGCTTAATAAAAAGATGTCTTGTATACTGTGCAGGTTCTGATACAAATACAACAGATTGTGAATTAAGAAGTAATCCATTAATAAATCCAAAGATATATATTAATAGTAGAGATTTTAATTTAACATTGCTTTCAGTAGAAAAAATTCCGCTTATAGGGAAACCAGGCTTTAAAAAACTAGTTATTTCTTACAGAATTTCTTTCTATTCAGATTACATTGATGCAAACGGTATGAATCAATGTGAATTGTTTGAAATTAATAGAACAGATGTAATTGGAAAATTTTATTGTCCTGATTCTATAGCTCAAATTTCTGCTAGCTTTATGCCTATTCAAAATGCTGAAGATTTAGATTCTAATATAATAAAACTTGAAATGGTTGCTAACGCTCTAGATGGTAGATTACTAAAAGATGAGAACTGTAATGATGTTTTGGATATTACTTTAGGCTACTACATCGTTGTAAAATGTGAGCTTATTGTACAACTTCTAATTCCTACTTATGGCTACTGTCCAGTTCCAAAAGAACCATGTGAAAAAGAGCCTGAAGAAAATCCATGTGAAAGATTTGAAAAAGCTCCAATTCCTAAGTTCTATCCAGATCAAAATTTAGAGCCTTTATTCCCAGATTGTGATTGTGATTGTGATTGCGATTGTGATTGCCATTGCGATTGTGACTGTGATGATTAATATTATAATTAGTAAAATGACGTTAAAAGATTATCATCACCACTTTCCTATAATACTTATATAATATAGGAAAAACATCAAAAATTACTACGCAATTTAATTTGCCATTTAGTAATTTCTAATTAAATTTATCTAAATTAAAGGAGGGTTCATTTATGAATTCAATGTCAAAAAATTGTTGTAATGATAATCATAAACATTATACTGATAACCATAATTGTTCTAAGAAAGAAAATAATCCATGTCCAACTATTATAAAATGTGGAACTCCTAGTGCAACTACAATTCCTGATGCTACTGTAGCTGGCACAACATTTACAGTTAGTTCTATTACTTTAAATAATTCTTGTTTATGTAATCCTATTACAAAACTAGAATTTGCAAGTAATCTTGTTGCTCCAGTTGCTTTCACAGGAGTTATAAACTTCCAAGTATTTAAACTTTGTAAAGGTCAATTTGCACCTATTCCTGTTGGACCTGCATGGACATTTGAGTTAGTAGCATTACTTACATCACAAACATTCTCATTCTTCGTTTGTGACTGTAATTCTTGCTTTGATGAATGTTGTACCTATACTGTAGTTGCAACTGTTACTAGTGCAGTTACTGTTGGTACTCTTAGCATAAACAACGCAACACTTGGAGCAATAACAACTTGTAATTCAAGTAACTGTTGCTAATAATAAATAAAGTAATTAGTTTTTATATCTAAAGTGGTATAACACACAATTAGTGTGACTGGCCTCTTCAGATTCTTATGTATAAATTTAATGCAACTAATTCTTCATAGATTTATATATTTAATAATTTATTTAACTGCTTGGTGACTGTATTAAATTAGAGTTTTTAACTCAATTTGATACAGTCTATTTTAATATTTAGGTATTTTATTTATTAAGATAAAATTAGACTCTATTGCAGCTTTAATCTTTCTTACTAAATAATTTCTAGGAATTGATTAAGCCATACTATTAGACTCTATTTGTTATCTATTGTATTTATTTTTTACTGTTATCATAATTTATCACCCAAGTTATAGGGTTCCAAGTTGACTTTTAAAATTATCTGTTCCAAAACTTGGATACCTAAATAGTGAGATATGATCCGAATAACTTAAAATTTAACACTGTATCTCGTGTGAAAATATTTTAAAGTTATTGAATAAATTTGAATTGGAGCTTGTTTCCCTATATTTTTGCAAAAAATAAAGAGTGTCGACTTTTCGACACTCTGAAATCTATACAACAAAAATTGTAGCGATTAAATTTGCTTTATTTTTACATCATTTTAGATAAAGCTATTAATATTCCTGTTTTAGCATGTTCAAAAGTTAATCCACCTTGTAGATATGCAATATATGGCTCTCTTATTGGTGCATCTGCTGAAAGTTCAATAGAAGATCCTTGTATGAAAGCACCAGCCGCCATAATTACCTGATCAGTATATCCAGGCATATCCCATGGTTCACATTCAACATGCGAATCTACTGGAGAACCTTTTTGAATTCCCTTACAGAATTTTATTAACTTTTCTTTGTCATTAAATTTTATTGCCTGTATTATATCGCTTCTTTCATCATTATATTTAGGTAACACTTCAAAACCTGAAAGTTCCATTATTCTTGCACAAAATATAGCTCCTTTAACTGCTTCTATAGCTATATGCGGTGCTAAAAATAATCCTTGGAATAAGCTTCTCATAACACCAAATGTAGAACCACATTCTCCACCAATTCCTGGTATTGTCAATCTATAAGCTGCTTGATTTACATAATTTTCTTTACCAGCTATATATCCTCCAGTAGGTGCAATTCCTCCACCTATATTTTTTATAAGAGAACCAGCTACCAAATCTGCTCCAACATCTGTTGGTTCTATAGTTTGAATAAATTCTCCATAACAGTTATCGACAAAGCATATAACCTCTGGGTTTATTTCTTTTACAGCTTCTATTATAACTTTTATTTCATTTACTAATAATGAATTTCTCCAACCATAACCTGTGGATCTTTGAATATGTACAAGTTTTATACTACTATCTTCCTTAATTGTAGTTTTCATAAGTTCTATGTCAACTTTATTATTTTTTAATTCTATTTGTTTATACTTAACACCATATTCTCTAAGTGAACCTATATTTTCTTCACCACTAATTCCTATTATATTATGTAACGTATCATAAGGTGATCCGCAAACACTAAGCATAGTATCATTAGGTCTTAAATTACCAAATAATGCTGCTCCTATAGCATGAGTTCCATTAACAAAATGTGGTCTTACAAGTGCTGCTTCTGTATTAAATATCTTGGCATAAACTTTATCTAAAGCATCTCTTCCTATATCTCCATATCCATATCCTGAAGAATTTGTAAAGTGCATCTCACTGATTCTTTCTTCTTGTAATGCATTTAAAACTTTCATTTGATTATATTCTTTTATTTCATCTAGTTTTTCAAATTCACCTTTAACATCTTCTAATGCTTTTTGCGATAATTCGAATATTTCCTGATTTATATTGAAACTTTTAATTAAAAAATCTTTAGTTATGTCTAACATTATGTTCTCTCCTTATTACTTAATTAACATCATAATACTACCATAGTAAAAAACAATAATCAAATCCTATAATAAAACAAAGAAAATGAGGTGTAGCGCTTTAATCTCCACCTCCATACAATTTACTATAAAATTAAACACTTATGATGTAATTCTAATTTTTATTTTGATTTTTCAACTATAAAGTTAATTATTTTTTCTTTATTTTTCCATTTATTTGCTATTTTCTTAGGGTCCGGTGTATATTTTTTCATTACTTCTTTTAATTCCTTTATATCTAATTTTGATAAGTACTCTCGTACTTTTTCTTCCCCAGCACTTTTAATTTGATCTATAGGATTATATGACTCATCAGTCTCTGTCTTTATATAATCCTCACACTCATTATTCCCATTTAAAATAATATTTAAATTTATTTCTTTTATTTTATCTGTATTTTTGTTTAAAAACTCCATAACTTCTCTTAAATCTTTTTGAGACGTATTTAAAATTTCACATTGTATTTGCTCTACAGATTCATCAAACTCAAATCCTAAATCTTCTTTTAATTCATCCTTTATATCTTCATGAATCTCTTCTTTTTCTGCTAAATTCACTTTTAAATCATTTTCTTTTTTATATTGATTAATAATTTTTTTAACATATTTTCCTTCAAACCCAAGAGATATTATTTCTTCTATACTTTTGCCTTCCTTGAAAGACTGTAATATTTGAGATTTCTTACTCATCTTAATTCTCTCCCTCCATAATAATAAGTAATAAATTGTTCTTGTAATAATATATTCACAAGCCTTTCCTATTATTATTACAAATAAAAAAACTCAGCTATTTTGCCGAGTTTTTTTAAATAATTTCAATAAAATTATATTTAAATCCTTAACCTAAAAATAATTTAATTAATTTTAAAATTCATGTTGAGATTCTTTATTCTCATTATTATTGTTGTTATTGTTAAATAATATAGCCTTTGCAGGAGTTATTGTAGATATTGCATGTTTGTATATTAGCATTTGTTTTCCTTCTGAAAATAAAACAACTGTAAAACTATCAAACCCATTTACATTTCCTTTTATTTGAAATCCGTTAGTTAAATGAATTGTAACAGGAATTCTGTTCTTTCTTGCACCATTTAAAAATATATCTTGTAAATTATTTGTTGATTTACTCATTTTAAGCACCTCCATAGTTTTTAAATACCCCAATTTTCACTATTTATTATAGATAAACACAAATGTACCAATTAGTCTTTCAGTTAACTATTAACTGTACATATCTACCATAGTTTTGGTTTTAATCAACAATAATGTATTCTAAAATTTAGAAAGCTTCCTTGTATATTATTCTATATTACTCAGGAAAATCCTTCCTATTTTATTCTATTGTTATATTAATTATTACACAATTCTCTTTTTTTAAAATCATTTTTTATAAAATTTACAATTTCTTCATCATTAGTAAAATTATCTTTATCAATCCATACTACTCTTTTATCTTTCCTAAACCAAGTTAATTGTCTTTTTGCATAATTTCTACTAAATTGTTTTATCATATTAACCGCACATTCTAATGAAATCTCTCCATCTAAGTATAAAAGTAATTCTTTATACCCTATACCTTTCATAGACTGCATATCTTTTGTATATCCTTTATCTTTTAATTTCTTTACTTCATCTAAAAGACCATTCTCCATCATTATGTCTACTCTTTTGTTAATTCTTTCATATAAATTTTCGCGATTCATATTTAAAACATAGTAATGAACATTATAAGGTATATCATATATATTTTGTTCTGATAAATACTTGCTCATTGTTTTCCCTGTAACCTTATATATCTCCAAAGCTCTTATAACTCTTTTTAAATCATTAGGATACAGCTTTTCATAACTTTCAATATCTATGTCCTTTAACATATTATGAACGTAATCTTTTCCTTTCTCATTAGCAACTTTCTCTAATTCTTTTCTATATCCCTCATCCTTACTTGTGTCTCCAAAACTATAATTAAATATTAATGAGTTTATATAAAGACCAGTTCCCCCTACAACCATAGGAACTTTTCCTCTTTTATCAATATCTTCTATGATATTCTCTGCATTTTCCTTAAATGCAGCAACACTAAATTCCTCATTAGGTTCTATAATATCTATAAGATAATGTGGCACTCCATCCATTTCATCTTCTAAAATTTTAGCTGAACCTATATCCATATCTTTATAAATTTGCATAGAATCACAGGAAATTATCTCCCCATTAATTTCTTTAGCAAGCTTTATAGATATTTCTGTTTTTCCAACTGCAGTAGGTCCTGCAATAATTAATAAATTTTTCATATACCTCACCCAAACCTATAATGTATTATTGTATTCTCTTAAATTTTTTTTCAATCTCCGTTAATGTCATTTTTATAGTTGTAGGTCTACCATGCGGACAAGTAAATGGATCATCCATATATCTTAAATCTTCTAAAAGTTTTTCCATCTCTTTTATAGTCAACTTATCATTAGCTTTTACAGCGGCCTTACATGCTAGTGTTGCAATCTTATTATATTTTATATCTACAGTATTTCCAGTTCCCATGTTTTTAAGATCATCTAAAATATCATAAAATAATGTTTTAAAATCCGGCTTACCTAAAAACATTGGAACCTCTCTAATACTTATTGTATTATTGCCAAACTCTTCAATATTAAATCCAGCTTTTATAAAAACCTCCCTATTTTCTTCGTAATATGGATATTCATCAAAGCTTAATTCTAATATTATAGGAGTAATTAACAATTGACTAACTACTGATAAATTTTCTATAGATTTTTTATATTTTTCAAAAAGATATTTTTCATGAGCAGCATGCTGATCTATTAAAATAAGTTCCTTATTACATTCACCTACTATATAAGTGTTATTAAATTGCCCTATTATTCTGATAGGTGGAAATTTAGAAATTAATTTTTCATTGCAAATAGGAGTACTTTTTTTTAGATTTATTTCTTCATTATATTTTACATAATTATTATTAACAGTTTCTATTTTATCTTCAGCATCATTTATATAGGCATTTAACGTAGTTTTTCCTTTAAATTCCTCTTTATCCTCTTTTACCATATTAATCTCTATATCATTATTTTTTAAATCCACTGGTAAAGTTTCTAACTTAATCTTGTTTAAATCTATATTATTTTGAAAAAAATCCTTATGTATACTTTCTTGTTTATATTCTACTTTTGGAATTTCTTCTACTTTTTCTAATTCTTTTAAATTAACTTCTTCATCTACTTCAAAAGATTCTCTTAAATACTCTCTTAAAGCCTGATGAACTGCATTAAAAACTAACTTAAATATACTTCTTTCATCATAAAATTTTATTTCAGCTTTAGATGGATGTACATTGGGATCAATGTATTCTGGAAATATATCTAAGAATAATACAAAAAACGGAAATTTGTTTACTGTAAGGAAGGACTTAAATGCATTTTCAACTGCTGCTGTTATAGTACTGCTTTTTATAAGCCTCTTATTTACAAAAATACTTTGTCTATTTCTACTTCCTCTACTTATTTCACTATTTCCTATATATCCATATACAGATGCTATGTCATTATGACTTTCAAAAGAAATTATATTTTCACTTACTTGTTTACCATATAAAATTCTTATAGTATCTTCTATATTTTCAGTTCCATAAGTTGTTATTACATTTTTACCGTTATTAATAAGTTTGAATGATACTCCATAATTTGCAAGTGCTAATCTTAATACTAAATCAGAAATTAATGAAGACTCTCTTTGCGGAGATTTTAAAAATTTTTGTCTTGCTGGAACATTATAAAATAAATCCTTAACTTCTATAAGAGTACCGTCATTAGAAGGTGCATCTAAAAGGCTTTTTTTCTCTCCACCATTTATTATTATTTCTACACCAAAATCATCTTCTTTTGTTTTACTCTTTAATTTAACTTTTGAAACAGCAGCTATACTAGCCAATGCTTCTCCTCTAAATCCAAAACTATTTATCTTATATATATCATCAAGTTCTTTTATTTTACTTGTAGCATGTGGCATAAAAGCTTTTTCTATATCTTCTTTATATATCCCATATCCATCATCGCATATCCTTATAAGCTTATTACCACTATCTTCAATTTCAATTGTTATGTTGCTACTGTTAGCATCTATACTATTTTCAATTAATTCTTTAACAACTGAACTTGCTCTCTCTACTACTTCTCCTGCTGCTATTTTATTAGTTGTAGCTTTATCCAAAACATTTATTCTTTTCATAAATTCACCTCCTATTATTAAATCTAATGATTGAAATCTTTATAATTTTTTTGCTTTTATAATTAATTCATTTAATTTATTTACACATTCAATTATTGTCATATTTAATAAATCAATATTTTTTATTTCTTCTATAAGTTCATTGTTTTCAACAGTTTGCAAAAATCCTAATTGCTCAGCAATAGAATCTTCTTCCTTTTTTAGTTTATCTATAGCAACTTCTTTACAAGGAATTTCTTCTACTACTTCTTTTTCTTCCTTATATCCTTTATCATTTATTTCTAAAATTACATCTTTATCTTTTTCTTTATTATCACATTCTAATTTGCATAGAATTTCCCTTGCTCTATCTATAACAATTTCCGGTATACCAGCAAGCTTTGCAACCTCTATACCATAAGACTCATCTGCCCCACCTTCTATAATTTTTCTTAAAAAGATTATAGAGTTATCAATTTCTTTTACTGCTATAGAGTAATTTCTAACACCCTCTACCATTCCTTCTAATTTTGTTAATTCATGATAATGTGTAGCAAATAAAGTTTTGCATTTCATATTTGAGTTTTTACAAATATATTCTATAACAGACCACGCAATACTTAATCCATCATAAGTACTAGTACCTCTTCCTACTTCATCTAATAATATTAAGCTTTTATTTGTAGCATTTCTAAGAATATTAGAAACTTCCCACATTTCTACCATAAAAGTACTTTTCCCACCAGCTAAATCATCGGAGGCCCCTATTCTTGTAAAAATTTTATCACAAATAGATATATCTGCAAATTTAGCTGGAACAAAACTCCCTATTTGAGCCATCAATGTTATTAGTGCAACTTGTCTCATATATGTGGATTTACCCGCCATATTAGGCCCTGTTATTAATAGTAATTGATTATTTTTAGTATCTAACTTAGTATCATTAGCTACAAACTCATTTACATCTAACATTTTCTCAACCACAGGATGTCTTCCATCTTCAATTTTTAATATTCCTTTAGTATTAATATTAGGTTTTATATATCCATTTTCTCTTGCAACTCTAGCTAAAGAACATAGACAATCTAATTCTGATATAAGTTTAGATGATATTTTCATTCTATCCACATGATTTTCAACCATATCACGTATATCTACAAATATTTCATACTCCAATGACATAAGCTTATCTTCAGCACCTAATATTTTTTCTTCCATTTCTTTTAATTCTGGAGTTATAAAACGTTCTGCGTTAGATAATGTCTGTTTTCTTATATATCTACCTTCTGGTACCAATGCTAAGTTTGCTTTGGTTATTTCTATATAATAACCAAAAACTTTATTATATCCTACTTTTAGAGACCTTATGCCAGTTTCTTCTTTTTCTGTACTTTCTAAGTTAGCAATCCATTGTTTCCCGCAACGTTTTGAATTTCTAAAATCATCTATCCTCTCATCAAATCCATCTTTTATTATGTTTCCTTCTTTTACAGAAATAGCTGGATTATCAGTTATTGACTTGTCTAATATTTCATAAATGTCTTTTAAATCATCTAATTCATTTAATACCTTTAAAAGCAAATTACTTTTAAAATTTGTTAAAACTTGTTTTATTGTAGGTATTTTCTCAATAGAATTCTTTAATGAAATAAGTTCTTTTGCATTTATACTCTTTGAGCTAATTTTACCTACCAGTCTTTCTATATCATATACTTCTTTTAATGCATCTTTTAAATCTTCTTCTTTAGATATATTTTTTACAAGTTCTTCAATTGCATCCTGTCTCAAAACTATTTTTTCTTTATCCACAAGAGGTTGATCTACCCAATTTCTTAGTCTACGGCCCCCCATTGCAGTGCTTGTTTTATCTAAAACCCATAATAAAGATCCTTTTTTATTTTTATCTCTTAAACTTTCTGTTATTTCTAAGTTTCTTCTTGAACTTCCATCTATAACTAAATAGTCATTTATGTTATAGCTTTCAATTATATCTATATGTGACATTTTTACCTTTTGAGTTTCTATAATGTAATTTAAAAGACCATTTATTGCAGTTAATAACACTTTGTTCATTTGTATATCATTAAAATTTCTAAACTGTTCTGTTACTTTAATGTCTTCTGTATTAAAATACTTATCATCTAAATATGATATTGAAACTTCAAATCTATCATTTATATCAAAAACTAAATCTTTAGTAATACTTGTAGATAAAACTATTTCTTTAGGATTAAATTTTGCAATTTCATCTAAAATTATTGTTTTATCATATTTAAAATCACTACAATAAAATTCTCCTGTTGAAACATCACAAAATGATACAGCACAATTATCTTGTAAAATAGAAATTCCCATTAAAAAATTATTTTTTCGATCTTCTAAAAAACCACCTTCAGTATAAGTACCAGGAGTTAATATTTTCACTACATCTCTTTTTACTATGCCTTTTGCAACTGCTGGATCTTCTACCTGTTCACATATGGCAACTTTATATCCTTTAGCTACCAATCTACCAATATATGTTTCTGCAGAATGGAACGGTACACCACACATTGGAGCTCTTTCTTCAAGCCCACAGTCTCTTCCAGTAAGAGTTAATTCCAATTCTTTAGATACAAGTTTTGCATCTTCAAAAAACATTTCATAAAAATCTCCTAATCTAAAAAAGACTATTGCATCTTTACATTTATCCTTCACACTAAAGTATTGCTTCATCATCGGCGTTAATGCCATAACTTGATCCTCCTTATTAACTTTTATCCAAACTTATAAAGTATAAAAAAAGCGACAATGTCGCTCTTTTTTATACTTCTTCCCCAACTAACGAGAATGATTGTGCCTTTATTATTTTAACATTAACAAGTTTTCCTATATTTTCTTTATTTCCAGCAAAATTCACAAGTTTACCTGTTCTTGTTCTTCCTGATAACTTACTTTCATCGTTTTTGCTAAGTCCTTCAACTAAAACCTCAACAACCTGTTGATCATAAGCTTTATTCTTTTTAGCAGATATTTCATTTACAGCTTCTACAAGTCTATTAAACCTTGCTTTTTTAGCTTCTTCTGGTACTTGATCTAACATTAAATCTGCTGGTGTTCCTTTTCTTTTAGAATATAAGAATGTGAATGCTGAATCATATTCAACTTCCTTAACTAAGCTTAATGTTTCTTCAAAATCTTCCTCTGTTTCACCTGGGAAACCAACTATTATATCAGTAGTTAACGCTACATTTGGTATTCTTTCTTTTATTTTTCTTATAAGTTCCATATATTGTTCTCTGTCATAATGTCTATTCATTTTCTTTAAAATTCTAGATGACCCTGATTGAACCGGTAAGTGTATGCATTCGCATAGTTTATCACATTCTGCTATTGCTTCTATAACTTCATCACTTAAATCTTTTGGATGAGATGTCATAAATTTCACTCTTTCTAAACCTTCTATTTCATTAATTCTTCTTAATAATTTAGCAAAGTTTATTTCTGGTTCTAATCCTTTACCATATGAGTTTACATTTTGACCTAATAAAGTTATTTCTTTATATCCCTCTTTAACCATAGCCCTTATTTCATTTTCTATTTGCTCTGGTTGTCTGCTTCTTTCTCTTCCTCTAACATGAGGTACTATACAATATGTACAGAAATTGTTACATCCATACATTATAGTAACAAAACCTTTTATACTACTTGCTCTATCTATAGGTTGACCTTCTATTATATCATCTTCTTTATTCCAAACTTCAACTATTGGTCTTTCTCCACCTAATGCTCTACTTAAATATTCATTAAATTTATAAGCATTGTGTGTACCTATTATAATATCAACATATGGAAACTTCTTTATTATACTTTCCGCCATTCCTTCTTGTTGCATCATACAACCTGTTATAGCTATTACAGTTTCAGGTTTTTCTTTTTTAAGCTTTTTAAGAGCCCCTAAGTTACCTTCTACCTTTTGTTCTGCATTTTCTCTAACACAACAAGTATTATATACTATAACATCTGCTTCCTCTTTTTTATCGGTTCTTTCATGTCCTAATGGCTTTAATCCACCAGATAGTTTTTCAGAGTCCTCTTCATTCATTTGACAACCCCAAGTTTCTATAAAATATTTTAATTTTTTATTCATTCCTTCATTCTCCTTTGTAAAATTATAACCATTTTTATATTATCATAAACTTTTCCTTTTAAAATAAAAATGTGTTAATTTAAGTATCTAATTATTATCTAATTATATATAATTTAGTGACATAATTAAAGTTTTTTATCATCTATTACCAGTTATTTTTATATGTCTTAAAATTAATTATTTTTAGAAAAATCTATTTTAAATTTTTTATGCTTTTTATTATGTTATTTTAATGAGTTTGTTAAATTTTTAACCATTAAAAGATGTTGTAAATGATTTTTTATAAATATTTTCTTAAAATATAAAAATATAAAGTTATAATTTTTCCATTTTTTAAATTAATCATTTATAAAAACAAGTAATTTAAAAAGGTTTTCCTTTGAATTGGTGTAAACTTTTTTTCTTACATTTTAAAATATAATTTTATATTCCTTAATATATTTTTAATAATAATTTTAATTTTTATAGAATACCTTCAAAAACTTTTCCTTAATTTATAAATTAAGCATAATTATGTTTTATTAATATATACATAATTATAAAAGAATAACTCCTTGAAAAAAATAATATTTGATATATAATTAAACTATAATAGAATATTTAGAATTTTTATAAAGTTTTTTATATTTTTTAAATTCAGGCTTTTTATTTATTGGGGGGTGCATTATGAATTTAAATTTTTCTGACAGAATGTCTAATATTAAGGCTTCTGAAATAAGAGAACTTTTAAAATTAACAGAACAACCTGAAATAATTTCATTTGCAGGTGGTCTTCCTGCTCCAGAATTATTTCCAAAAGAAAAAATTGGAGAAATAGCTAAAGAAGTATTATTTAATGAAGGGGCTTTTGCTCTTCAATATACTACAACAGAAGGTTTTGCTCCACTTAGAAAAATAATTGTTGAAGAAAGAATGGCTCCATCTGGAGTTAAATGTGACATATCTAATATTATGCTAACAAATGGTTCTCAACAAGGCTTAGAGTTTTCAGCAAAACTTTTTGTAAATAAAGGTGATGTAATAATTTGTGAAAGCCCTAGTTACTTAGGTGCCATAAACGCTTTCAAAGCCTATGAACCTAAATTTATTGAAATATCAATGGATAAAGATGGTATGATCATAGAAGAACTTGAAAAAGCTATAAAAGAAAATGACAATGTAAAAATGATTTATACTATCCCTGATTTTCAAAACCCAAGTGGTATAACAATGTCTTTAGAACGAAGAAAACGTTTAGCTGCTTTGGCTGCAAAATATGAAATACCTGTTATAGAGGATAGTCCTTATGGTGAATTGAGGTATGATAATGAAAAATTGCCTGCCGTAAAAGCATTTGATGAAAGTGGCTTTGTAATTAATCTTGGTACATTTTCAAAAACATTCTGCCCTGGTTTAAGGCTTGGATGGATAGTTGCAGATACTAAAATTCTTCAAAAATATATATTAATTAAGCAAGGTGCAGATTTACAATGTAATACTTTGAGCCAAGTTATAGCTGCAAGATATATGGAAAAGTATAGTCTTGATGAACATATTGCTTCACTTATAAAAGTTTATAAAAAACGTAGAGACTTAATGATTGACAGTATGAAAACTTACTTTCCAAAAGAAGTTAAATTCACAATACCTGAAGGTGGCCTATTTACTTGGGTTGAACTTAAAGAAGGTTTAGATGCAAAAGCTATAATGGAGGATGCTTTAAAAGAAAAAGTAGCCTATGTTCCTGGTGGATCTTTCTTCCCTAATGGTGGCAAGAAAAATTTCTTTAGACTTAACTATTCTAATATGAATGAAGAAAAAATAGTTGAAGGAATAAAACGTCTTGGAAGCGTTTTAGATAAATACTATTGTAATTGCAACTCATTAGAGGAAACAGCGGCAGTTAAGGAAGACTAATAATAACTCCTCCTTTTGGGAATAATATGAACAAAAGGAGGAATTTTTGTGAAAAATGTAAAAAATTCAAACAACAACAGTTCTACACTAACAAATATGTGCTATAATGGTATCGTTGACAGAAGTTATTTTAGTGGTAAGTTTAGAAATACATCTGTTTTTGATGTAAAAACTTACGCTAACTCTTTTACTGATATTGTTGATAATAATTTAACTGATCAAAATAATCTTTTTTAAAATTGGAGGATTAAATTAATGAGATTTTCAAATCGTATTCAAAAAATGAATTATTCATCAATCCGTAAATTAGTACCTTATGCTACAGAAGCTAAAAAAAGAGGTATCCATGTTTACCACCTTAATATTGGTCAACCTGATATCGAAACTCCTAGTACTTTCATTGAAGCTGTTAAAGAATTTAATGAACCTGTCTTAAAATATGCACAATCTCAAGGATTGGATAATACAATAAATAGTTTCAGAAAATATTATAAAGAATGGGACATAGACTTTGATTATGATGAACTATTAATAACTGCTGGAGGCTCTGAAGCTATATCTTTAGCTTTTATGGCTATAGCTGATGTTGGTGATGAAATAATAATTCCTGAACCATTTTATGCTAACTACAATGGTTTTGCTCAAGTGACAGGAGTTAATGTTGTACCATTTTTAACAACTGCTGAAAATGGATTCCACTTACCTAAAAAAGAGGATATAGTAAAAAAAATTAATAGTAAAACTAAAGCAATTATGATTTCAAATCCTGGAAATCCAACTGGAGTTGTATATACTAAAGAAGAAATCAGAATGCTTGCTGATATAGCAAAAGAAAACGATATCTATCTTATCTCTGATGAAGTGTATAGAGAATTTGTTTATGGTGATGATAAATATACATCTGCACTTTATATGGAAGATGCTTTAGATAGAGTTATATTAATAGATAGTATTTCCAAACGTTACAGTGCTTGCGGGGCTAGAATTGGTTTAGTTGCTTCTAAAAATAAAGATCTTATAAAACAAATTTTAAAAATTTGTCAAGCAAGACTTTGTGTTCCAACTATAGAACAATTAGCTGCTGCTAATTTAATCAATACTCCTAAAGAGTATTTTGATAAGGTTAAAAAGGAATATGAAAAAAGAAGAAATGTAATGTATGAAAAACTTTGTAAGATTCCTAATATAGTATGTGAAAAACCAAATGGAGCTTTTTATATTATGGCTAAATTACCAATAGATGATGGTGAAAAATTCACAAAATTCATGCTTTGCGACTTTAATCATAATGGTAAAACAGTTATGGTTGCTCCAGCTGAAGGTTTTTACTCAACTGCTGGACTAGGTAAAAACGAAGTAAGACTTTCTTATTGTTTAAACTGTGATGATATTTCAAATGCAATGGACATCCTTGCATTAGGTATTGAAGAATACAATAAGCTTAATAAATAATTATATAAAAAGAGATAATTTGTTTTTAATCAAATTATCTCTTTTTCTTTATTAGTCTTTGTAAAACCTAACATTTTATACCTTGATACAACTTCAAATTCATGTTTTTTATATAATGTTAAAGCTGCAATATTTTTTTCATTACATTTTAAAAAAACATCTTTGTATCCCATATCTATAGCTATATTTATAAGCTTTCTCAATATAAACCTACTATATCCTTTTCCCCTAAATTCTGGTATCACTCCTAAATTAACAATATACAAGTTTTCATACTCTTTTATAAGTTGCCCATATCCAATAGCTTCATCTTTATACATTAAAAAATAAGAGGCATTTTCTATATAATATTCTTGGTTTTCTTCAAAAACTATATCACAAACTTCAATGTCAGCTCTACCTTTTGCTTTAAAAATTTTATTTTGTATGTTTTTTCTTAATTCCTCATCTTTTCCCTTTTCAAATAATTTCAATTGAAGATTCTCTTCTAATGAAATGTTATATTCTTGTAAAATTTCCTTTTTCATTTCATATAATAATTCAAATTTTTTAAAACCTAGTTTTTCTAACATAATCAATTCCTCTTGTTCAAAGGTTCCTTCTATTTCAAAATAAGCACCTACTGGAAACTTATTAAAAAAACCAGTATATAACTTAATATCACAATTATTTTCAAGAATTATTCTATTTATCTTATAACTTTTAAATTCATATCTGGTAACCCACATATATCCTACATATTTTTCATTTTCTTTTAAAAGTAAAATATTTTTATAACGAAAAAGCTTCATAATAAAAGGAAGTTTCTCATATTCATCTAAGAATTTATGATGTAATTTAGTAAATTCATAGTCTTTACTTGCTAATCGTCTAAAATCTTTTAAATTTATTAAATTTAAAAATTCATACCTATACATAATTATTTATGATGCCTCTTTCAAAAATTAATAATACCCTCTAAAACTATATTATTAATTAAACTATAATTATATGCAAATAAAATACATGGCCAAAGCCATGCATTTTATATTACATTTCGTCTACTGCTTTAATGCTTAAAGAAATTCTTTTCTTTTCTTCATCTGCTTCTAAAATTACAGCTTTAACTTCTTCACCAATTTTTAAAACTGAACTTGGTCTATCTACTTTAGATTGACTTATTTGTGAAATATGAACTAAACCATCTACACCTGGCTCTAATTCAACGAAAGCACCAAAATCTGCAAATCTAACAACTTTTCCAAGTACAACATTTCCTACTGGATATTTTTCATTTACTCTTGACCAAGGATTTTCTTGTAATTTTTTTAAGCTTAATGCAAGTTTTTTATTTTCTTTATCCACATCTAAAACATATACTTTTATAGTTTCTCCTATTTTAACAACATCCTTAGGATTTGAAACTTTATTCCAAGACATTTCTGATATATGAAGTAATCCATCTACTCCACCAACTTCAACAAATGCACCAAATGTTGATAATCTTCTTACTGTTCCTTCAATCACTGTATCTTTCTCTAAATTATTCCAAGTTTCTACTTCTTGCATATCTTTTTCTTGTTGAAGTAAAGCTCTTCTTGATGCTACCATTTTTTTAATGATTCTTCCGCGTTTTTCAAATTCTATTAATTTGACTGTAACTTCATCACCTTTAAATGATGCTAAATCATTAACTCTTGAAAGTGAAAGATGTGATGCTGGTATAAATACTTTTATTCCTTTATATGTAGCTATAACTCCACCTTTTACAACTTCTACAATCTTAACATTTATTTGTTCGTTATTATTGTATATTTCCTCTAATTCTTTTTGAACGCCTTCTCTTTCAATTTCAGTTTTTGAAACAACTATATATCCATCATTGTTCTTAACTCTTATTATTTTAGCTTCTATTTCATCGCCTACAGTTAATATTTCATTTAATTTAGCGTCTTCATCTCTAGTAACTTCACTTTTGGGAAGATATCCTTCATTTTTAGCTCCACGTATTGTTAAGTAAGCTTCATTTTCATTAACCTTGAAAATTTCTCCTTTAACTATTCCACCTACTCTTATTTCCATATCTGTATTCATATACTTTTCATACTCTAACATTTCATTTTCATTAACTTCATTTTTCATTTTTAACATAGCCTCCTTGATTATCCAGTCTGGTGTTGATGCCCCAGCTGTGATGCCAATCCTATTTATATTGTTATAAAAATCCTGTGGTATTTCACTGGCATTTTCTACATGTATTGTGTTTTCACAATTTTTCTTACATATCTCATAAAGTTTAGTTGTATTAGAGCTATTATATCCACCAATTACAACCATAGCCTCTACTTTTTTAGATATATCTTCTGCTGATTTTTGTCTTACTTCTGTAGCATTACAAATAGTATTTAATGCTATTATTTCCTTAGAACTTGATACAACCTTTTCTAAAACCTTTTTCCAATTAGATTGTTTTTCTGTAGTTTGTGATACTACACATATTTTCCTTGGAAGATTTTCTAATAAATCATCACCTTTAGATATTATTGCAGTATTATCACACCATCCATTGATACCTATAACCTCTGGATGATTTTTATCACCTACAATTAATATTCCATATCCTAACTCAAAATATTTCCTTACTTCCATCTGTATTTTAGTAACATATGGACATGTAGCATCCACTACTGTTAATCCTTTTGACTTAAGATTTTCCAGCACACTTTTTGACACTCCATGTGATCTTATTATTATTATATCTTCTTCATTTAAAGTATCTACTTGGTCAATATCTATATGATATATATTGTTTTCTTTTAATAAATTTACTACATCATTATTATGTATTAATGGTCCAAGCGTATATATGTTTTTTTCGTACTCTTTTTTTTATTTAGGGCCGTATCAACAGCTCTTTTTACACCAAAACAAAATCCCGCTTTATCCGCTAAAAATATTTCTTTCATAGCCCACCACCTTAATGTAGGTTTCCTACTTATACTATTTTTTCCTTTGTAATTTCATTATTTGCATTAATTTGATATATTAATATCATACTACTATTTTAACACATTGTATATAAATACACTAATACTATTTAGTTTTTTTATTTTTTACATGATTACAAATTAACTCCACAACTTCGTCTATTCCTAAATATGAAGAATCTATTTCTATTGCATCATCTGCTTTAGTTAAAGGATTAAGTTCCCTTGTAGAATCTATAAAATCTCTTTTTTTAATATCTTCTAAAACGTCTTCGAATTTTACTTCTATTTTCTTTTCTGTTAATTCTTTACATCTTCTCATTGCTCTAGTTTCTGCACTAGCTGTTAAATAAAATTTATGTTGTGAATCTTTTAGTACTACTGTCCCTATATCTCTACCATCCATTATAACATTATAATTTTCAGCTATATCCTGTTGCATTTTTACAAGTTTCTCTCTAACCATAGGAATAGCCGCATAATTAGATACATTTTTGCTTATAATTGGCATAGTCAATTGATTAGTTATATCTTTTTTATTTAAAATAAGATTATCACCATCAAAATACATTTCTGCATTATTTAATAATTCCATAAGCTTACCTATATCTTTATATGAAATGTTATTCTCTAATGCCATATATGTTACTGCTCTATACATAGATCCAGTATTTATATACATAAGCCCTAAATTTTTTCCCACTATTTTAGCAATTGTACTCTTTCCTGCTCCCGCTGGACCATCTATAGCAATAGCCATCCTCATATTTCATTCTTCCCTTCTAACTATCCTTAATATCTAGCCTCAATATTTCAGCATTTTTTAAATAAACAAAATGTACTTCTCTTTCCTCTTCATCACTAATAACAGTAACTCTTATGCACATATTTAAGCTACCTTCAACTTCCATCTCATTAAAATGCATAATGCTAACTTTATTTAATTTAAATTTTTTTCTAATGAATGCTCCTGGGTAAGCCTTTGTTATATCTTTAGTGCACGAAAATATTAATGCTTTTATTTTGCATAAATCTAAATTATTTTTTCTATTATTTTTTCATTAATTCTATAGAATTTTTTTCTATGTCTTCTATTGTATTTTCTTCTATTGTTATAGCCCCTCTAATCGATAACATAATTTATTCGCTCACTTTCATTCCTGCAAGGTAGCCTGTAGAAAAAGCTATTTGAACATTATAACCACCAGTATAAGCATCTACATCTATTATTTCACCAGCAAAACTTAAATTTTCTATTATTTTTGATTTCATTGTAGATGGATCTATTTCCTTTGTGTCAATTCCTCCAGCAGTTACTATAGCTTCTGATACAGGTCTTAACCCTTTATAAGTTAAATTGAAATCATGTATTAAATCTACAAATTTTTTTCTTTCCTCTTTTGTTATAGCATTTACCTTTTTATTTTCATCAATTCCACTTAATTGAACCATAATAGGTATAAGTTTTTTAGGGAATAAACCATCTAAGGAATTTTTAAAGTCTCTATTTAAATTTTCCTTAAAATCTTTCTGAACTCTCTTATCCAATTCTTCTACTGTTAATGCCGGCTTAAAGTTTATAGATATTTTATACTTTTCATTTTCTTTTATATTACTACTAGCACTTAATACTAGTGGTCCCGAAACACCAAAATGAGTAAATAACATTTCTCCTAATTCTTTAAATACTACTTTGTTTTTATTATTCTTAATGATTAATTCTACATTTTTAAGTGATAATCCTTGAAGATCTTTTATAAAATCATCACTTAATTCAATAGGTACTAACGAAGGTTTTAATGTTATAATATTATGACCTATTTTTCTTATTTCTTCTAATATAGTACCATCTGAACCGGTCTGCGGATAAGAAGCTCCTCCTCCACAAATTATGAAATGATCTCCATATATTTTTTTCCCATTAGATAATATTAACTCTGTTATTTTATTATTATCTAAAACAAACTTTTCTACATTAGAATTAAGCATAATTTCAACATTAGAGTTTCTCAATTCATTTTCTAATGTTTTTATTATATCAGAAGATTTATCTGAAACTGGAAACACTCTGTCTCCTCTTTCTATTTTAAGTTTTGTTCCTTTACTCTCAAAAAAATTCATAGTGTCTTCATTAGTAAAAGAGTATAAGGAACTATATAAAAAGTAAGGGTTAGTTGGTATATGATTTATAAATTCACCAACATCTTTTGCATTTGTAACATTACAACGACCCTTTCCTGTTATAAAAAGTTTTTTGCCAATCTTTTCGTTTTTTTCAATTAGTAAGACCTTATTGCATTTTGCCGCAGAAATAGCAGCCATCATACCTGCTGGGCCTCCTCCAACAATAACAACCTTTGACATTGCGCCACCACCTATTAACTTGATGTTATTTATTTTAATTTTTCTATTTTATAGCTTATATAAGTTTCAATACATTATTTTATCATATTAAATTTAAAAATTATTTAGAGCAAAACTTTTTATAATTCATAAATATAGTAACCTTCAACATTGCTCCACTTTTAAGTTCTATATTTAATATACTCATTTAATTATAATTTAAAACCTATAGCTTTTAAATTATACTCTAAATAAATAGCATGTATCAATAGTAACAGGTAATTTTTTAATCTTTAAGAAAAAAATTAAAATAAAAAAACAAAAAAGGGTGTCTAACCCTTTTTGTACAAAATTATTATAAGACACCCTTTAAATATATTCTATATTAGTATATTCCTTGTGCATACATAGCTTCTGCAACTTTTAAGAAACCAGCTATATTTGCTCCTGCAACTAAGTTATAGCCAAATCCATATTCCTTAGCAGCATTTTCTGCATTATTATGAATATTTTTCATTATTTGATGAAGTTTAGCATCAACTTCTTCAGCTGTCCAAGAATATCTCATACTGTTTTGAGCCATTTCTAAAGCAGAAACTGAAACTCCACCAGCATTAGCTGCCTTAGCTGGTCCAACAGTTAAACCTTGATCTAAGAAATATTGTAATGCATCATTAGTACATGGCATATTAGCTGCTTCACAAACAAATTTAGTACCATTTTCAACTATTTGTTTTGCATGTTCTATGCGAATATCATTTTGAGTTGCACATGGTATTATTATATCAGCTTTAACTCCCCATGGTTTTTCTCCTGCATGGAATTCACATCCAAATTTATCAGCATAATCTTGAGCTTTATCTCTTCCTGAAGCTCTCATTTCTAGTAAATAATTAACTTTTTCATCAGTTATAACTCCTTCTGGATCATAAACATATCCATCTGGTCCAGATATTGTTACAACTTTACCTCCAAGTTCTGCAACTTTTTTACAAACGCCCCAAGCAACTTGTCCAAATCCAGATATAGCAACTGTTTTTCCTTTTATATCTGTACCTTGATGATGTAACATTTCTTGACAGAAATAAGTTACTCCAAATCCTGTTGCTTCTGGTCTTACTAAACTACCACCAAATGATAATCCTTTACCTGTGAAAACACCGTTTTCAAAAGCACCTCTTAGTCTTCTATAATGTCCGTATAAATAACCAATTTCTCTTGCGCCTACACCCATATCTCCTGCTGGAACGTCTACATCAGGTCCTATATGTCTATATAACTCAGACATAAAGCTTTCACAGAATCTTCTTATTTCAGCATCTGATTTACCTCTTGGATCAAAATCAGATCCACCTTTACCTCCGCCTATTGGAAGTCCTGTTAGGGAATTTTTTAATATTTGTTCAAATCCTAAGAATTTTATTATTCCTAAGTAAACTGATGGATGAAATCTTAATCCACCTTTATAAGGTCCTATAACTCCGTTGAATTGTACTCTAAATCCTCTGTTCACATGAACATTACCATTGTCATCTGTCCAAGGTACTTTAAACATTATTTGTCTTTCTGGTTCGCAGAATCTTTCTAGTAAGTTTGATTCAACATATTCTGGATGTTTTTCTATAACTGGTGCTAATGTATGAAAAACTTCTTCAACTGCTTGTATAAATTCTGGCTCCCCATTGTTTCTCTTTCTAACATTTTCTAATACTTGATCAATGTAAGCTTTAGTATTCACGGCTATTCCCCCCAATAAATTTGTTGTAATTTTTATTAATTTTTTAAATATTTAAAAAATTTTAAATTTTAAATATTTTCTTTCTTTAATTGTATACCTTTCCATATAGTAATTGCAAGGTATATTTTTATATTTTTGAGTAAATGATTTTTTGCTTTCATTAATTTGAAAATTTTATATTTATAAAAGATTCATTTTTTTCTAATTATTATATTAATTCATATTTTCTATTAAATCAATACATTTACAGCTGTTTTATATTATCTATGTACTTTTTATAACATTATTCAAAAATTTTGTAAAGCTTAATCTTCGTCAAAATTTTACCATAGTTTTTTGTTAAAACACTAATACTTCTTATTATAAACTTATTTTTCAAAATTACTAGTAATTTCATTTTTGCAATATTTTTAAAAATATTATAATTTTATTATATATTTTTAAAAATTAATACTTTTTACAAAGTTATACTAAAAAAAGATTTATTTATTACAATTTTAATAAAATAATATTTTATTTTCAAAAATAAGTAATTTAATATTTACTATTTATAATTATTAAAAATTATTTAATATTTTTATATAATAAAGTATTATTAAAATTTTCCATGAAATTTTGTATACGTTTTTATAAAGATTTTCTTTTATGAAACTTATTATTTAACGAAGAGTTTCTTTTATTTTTATAAATTAAAACTAATATTATAATACTATTTAATTAAACTTTGTTAAATTTATGTTTATTTTATGTAATTTTATGTAATTTTGTGGATTTAAATTCAATTTAATATAATTTTATTTTATAATAAAAAAAGATTATAAGCTCACTTATTGGAGCTTATAATCTTTTTATCTATCTTCTTTTTTATAAGAATAAACCTGATAATTTTGCCACATATTTTCTAAATCGGCAAATGTTTGAGAAATTTTATCCTTTTCTCTTAATCCTACTGCAATTATCAATGCATTTATTACACTTAACGGTGCTACTAATGAATCAACAAATGATGCCATATTACTTTCTGCAACAAGAGTATAATCAGCCTTTGTAGCTAGTGGTGATAATAAACTATCTGTAATAGCTATAACTTTGGCGTTTCTTGATTTTGCAAAATTCAATGCTTCAATAGTTCTCATAGCATATCTTGGGAATCCAATTCCTATTATGCAATCATCCTCAGATAAATTTAGCATTTGTTCAAATATATCACTCATACCATAAGATACTATTTTTACATTATCTAATATTAAATTTAAATAGAAACCTAAAAAATCAGCTAAAGCTGTAGAACTTCTTAATCCTATTATGTAAATATTCTTCGCTTCAAATATAGTATTTACTGCTTCATCAAAAGCGGAATGGTTTATTTTTTCTAAAGTAACTCTTATGTTTTCAATATCTGATTTTAGAACACCTTTTAGTGCGTTATTATGACTTATAAAGTCATTTGAAAGTTCTATTCTTTGAACTGTTGTAAGTTTGTTTTTTATAAGCTCTTGAAGAGCCTTTTGAAGTTCTGGATAACCTTCATATCCTAATTGATTTGCGAATCTAACAACTGTTGATTCACTTACACCTACACTATTTCCAAGTTTAGCAGCTGTCATAAATGCTGCCTTGTCGTAATGCTTTAATATATATTCTGCAATTAGTTTTTGTCCTTTGCTAAGTCTTGGAAACTTAATTTGTATTAATCTCATAAGATCTTGATTATTATTTTCCAAGTTACAACCCCCGTTCGTTCGCTAACGCTTTTTATTTTAATACTTGAGAAGTACTACATTTTTAGCCAAATATTTTCTCCAAATCAAATTTTAACACTTTATGAACCATATATCAATCAAATATTTCATTTTTTAGTATTTTGAATTTTAAAATTCATATCCACTTTATTACAATAGTTTTATTCATAAATATTTATATTTTAAAATTAATTATTTCATTTTCAAAAACATTCTTTCTAGTTTTATAATTGTATATGTTTTTAAGCTATAACTAAAAGAAGTTTTGTAATTTACATATAAGTTAATTTTCCTCTTACTTATTTATAGTATCTACCAATATTAATTATTTTATTTCCAGATTTATATTTTTAAAAAAGATATGCTAATAAAAATGCATTTAGCATATCTTTTTTTTGCATTCTAAATATTATATATAGGGAAACAAGCTCCAATTTAAATTTATACATCAAATTTTTGTTATCAGTTAAGAAAAAATATAAATAAAA
>NZ_HE611050.1:247166-268168 GCF_000285575.1 Clostridium senegalense JC122
CATCAAATTTTGTTATCAGTTAAGAAAAAATATAAATAAAATCTAAAACAATCAAAGTTGGTACTAAAAAGTACGTTTAGTATTATTAGGAATATAGTGAATAATAATCACTACAACTCTTAACTAAAATAACCTGTTAGTTATTGATAAAATATTAATTTGAGTTTTCTCATTTGATAAATGAATAAGTTTAAAATTTAATAAGTTATTTATTGAAAATTGATTTAGAGTTTCTTTGAAAATTTCACATATTAGTATTTTAAATTTTTTCATTATTACTTTTTAATACTATAAATTTGGAATTTTCAGGCTTAGCTTTACGCCTATGCTTAGAACCATATATAATATTTCACGTTGACTGATAAAATTGTTTTTTTAAAATTGAATAATAAAAATACAACTATTTTTTTTCTATAATTAAAAGTTTAGGAGCTGATTCACTTCTATTTAAAACCTCATGTAGCATAACGCCATATAATTTTTTATCAAGATTTTTAACATATTTCATAATTGCCATCTCTTCTTTTTTTCCCTCATCATGTCCTACATAAATAGCTATTGAAACTATCCCACCTGAATTTAGCAATTCTAATCCACTCTCTATACTTTTTATAGTACTCTCTACCATAGTAGTTATAGACTTATCACCACCAGGTAAAAAACCCAAATTATACATAATTGCATCTACATTTTCTTTTATATATTTTTCTAATTTACTATGACTATCATTTATTAATTCAACTTTATTGTTATTTCTTTTTTTATAATTATCTACTGCTATTTTTTGTATATCAAAACTATAGACTTTATTAAAATTTTTACTTAAAAAATCTGTGTCATATCCATTACCTAATGTACCATCAATTGCAACATTTTTATTTTCAGTAAAGTTTTTTACTATATGTTGCGAAAGCATACTTACGTCACTTACATACTTAAACATAAAACTACTCCCCTTTTAGATGTATAATTTCATTATCTGTTAAAAATCTATATTTACCTTCTTTAAGATTACCTAATTTAATATTTCCAACAGACAATCTCTTAAGCCTCACAACCTTATGATTTATTGCATCACACATCTTTCTTACTTGTCTATTTTTACCTTCATGAATTACTATTTCTAAATCACACAATAGATTTTTCTTATCTTTATCATTTATTTTTAACAGCTTACACTGTGCTGGAGCTGTTATATACCCCCCTATATCTACACCTTTACAAAATTTTTCCATTTCTAATTTCGTAGGTATACCTTTAACTGTAGCTATATAAACTTTGTTTTTTTCCACCCTAGGATGTATTACTCTGTTATATACATCTCCATCATTGGTAAGTAATATAAGTCCTGAAGTATCATAATCCAACCTTCCTATAGGATATATTCTTTCATTTACATCTATCAAATCTATTATGGTTTTTCTTCCTTTTTCATCTTTAACTGTAGATACATATCCCACTGGCTTATTAAGTGCTATATATACCTTTCTTTTTTCTGGTTGTATTTTTTTACCGTCTACTTCTATAACATCCTTATCTTTATTTACCTTTATTCCAAGTTCTTTTATAAAAACACCATTAACTTTAACTCTTCCAGCTTGTATTATCTCTTCACATTTTCTTCTTGAGGCAACACCGCAACTTGCCATATATTTTTGTAATCTTTCTTCCAAATTCTCACATCCTAAATAATTTCAAATATAAGTTATTATAATATCTTAAATTTTAAAATGCAAATTACGCTTGAAATCATATACTATTTGTTTAATAATTAAATTATGTTATTATTCCGAATCTTTATTCTTTAAATCATATAATTTTAGGAGGAAAATTTATGAACAATACATTTTATATGCCTACAAAAATAATTTTAGGTGAAAATTGTTTAAATAATAATAAATATTTATTAGAACCCCTTGGAAATAAAGCTCTTTTAGTAACTGGAAAACATTCTTCTAAGGCTAATGGTTCTTTAAATGATGTTAAAAACATTTTAAAAGATTTAGATGTTGAATATTACTTATATGATGAAGTTGAAGAAAATCCTTCTCTAGACACTATTAACAAAATATCTAATTTAGGAAAACTTAAAAACGTTGATTTTGTAATTGGAATTGGTGGTGGTTCACCTTTAGACGCATCAAAAGCTGCTGCTGTACTTATTAATAATACAGATGCAACAATAACCGATTTAGGAAATAATCCTTCCTTATCAGCCGTTCCAGTAATAGCCATTCCTACTACTGCTGGTACCGGCAGTGAAACTACACCATATTCAATAGTCACTGATCATAACTTAAAACCAAAAGAGGAATATGTCAAAAGGTTTTTCCTATAATGTCCTTCTTAGACCCATCTTATCTTATTAACATACCAATATCAATAAGAGTAAATACAGGAATAGATGCACTTTCTCATTTAATAGAAGGTTATTTATCATCTAATGCTAATATACTAAGTGATAGTTTAGCAGAGAAAGGACTAGAATATTTTGGAGATTGCATTTATTATCTTCAATCTGAAAAATTAAATTTAAAACAATGTGAAAAATTACTTGTAGCTTCTACAATTGCTGGTATGGTAATTTCTCAAGCTGGAACATCATTACCACATGGAATGGGTTATGCTTTAACATATTATAAAAACATTCCTCATGGTAAAGCTAATGGATTATTGTTAAAAGAATATCTTAACTTTTGTAGTGATAAATTAAAAGTTAACAAAATACTTTCACTTCTTAAATTTAATAATTTAGATGATTTTGGAACATTCTTAGACAAATTGTTTGATGAAAAAATCTCTTTATCAGAAAAAGAAATTATAGAATACTCATATTCTATGGTCGGTAATACTCTAAAACTTAAAAACCATCCTACAAAAGTTACTGTTGAAGATATAGCAACCATTTATAAATCTGTATTGTAAGTCTATATTTTAAAAGAAGAGATTATTTTCATTATTATAATGATCTCTTCTTTAACTTCAAAACACTTACTTTATTTATTTTTCTCTTTCTTCTCATATTTTTTAATTCATCCATAAATTTATATTCCTTTGTATTTTTATTCTTCTTTTTTCTTTTATAAATCTGTTTATATTCTACATAATTACTATTTTTAAACACCTCACTAATTCTTAGCATCTTAACTCCCTCCAATTTTAACTTAAATATATTTTCGTACTTATATATATTTCTTTAAGATATAAACATGGAGTTTTATACTGAAATTCTAACTTATTCACTTATCTAATATATTTTTGATAATAAATAAATTTTAGAATTAGTTATCATTAAAATTTTTATATTTATCCTTCCATTCTCTTTTTAAGATATCCATATACAGAGCATCTTGAAATCCTTCACTTTTGCTATCATAAAAAGCTTCTCTAATTATACCTATAGGTTTAAACCCTAATTTTTTATACAAACCTTGAGCTTTTCTATTATCAATCATAGTAGTTAATTCAATTTTATTTATATTAAAATTTTTAAAAATAAAATCTATAAAATGAAATAATGCATCTTTTCCATATCCTTTTCCTTGTTCATTTATCTCACAAATTTTTATTCCAAATTCACATTTTTGATTTTTTAAATCTAAACTACAATAATTAATCTCACCTATAGGTGTTAAACTATCTTTTTTACATATTATAAACCTTTTGTTTTTTGGAGAAAGCTCCTCTTTTGCTATTTCTCTGTTAACTATATTTTTAATTGCTTCTTTACTTTGAAGTGTTCCAAATGCTAATCCTGCATGTTCCATTAATCCTCCATCATTCCACCATCTATATAAAAGTTCTTCATCTCCTCCTTCCAACGGTCTTATAATTGTTAAATTTCCTATTATCATAAAAAATCTCCAATCTTCAAACTATATCTTTTATAGGATTCCAAGTTGACTCTTAAAGTTATCCATTCCAAAACTTGGATACCTAAAATAGTGAGACATGCTCCGAATTACTTAGAATTCAACACTGCATCTTGTATAAAAATATTTTAAGGTTATTGAATAAATTTAAATTGGAGCTTGTTTCCCTAGATACTTTATAAATTTTTTATTACCGATTCTACAACTTTAGTTGCTTTTTCAAGTCCACTTAACACAATTTCTCCCCCAAAACCTGGATTCCATTTATGCCATAATTCATCGCTTATAGCTAAAATATTGCACACTTTTGTATTTGTAGCTTGTCCAAAAGCATACATAGCTGAAGTCTCCATATCAACTCCACATACCCCTACTTTAGAATGTTTTTCTATTTGGTCTAAAGTTTCCTTATATATAGCATCAGTAGTCCATTGTGATCCTACAGTATATTTATATCCTATATTCTTTAAAGAACTTTCTATTTTACATTTTAATTCTTCACAAGGATATACATTATCTTTATGATCTAAATAATGGTATGAAGTACCTTCTTCTCTTATGCTTTCATAAGGTATTAATAAATCACCAAGTTTTAAATTTTCATTTAAACTACCTGCAAGACCTATACCTATAAATACTTTTCCTCCAAGTTCCCTAAGTTCTTCCATTGCTGCTATAGTCGCTGGTGCACCTATACTGCTATAAAATAAAGTTACTAACTTTCCATTAATATTTATATTATATATTTCATGTCTTTTACCAAAAGTGTTATATGATGGATTAACCCCATTATACTTATCCTTTAAATAGTCTATAACGTTATTAAACCAAGATAATATAACAGTTTCTCCAACCTTAATATCTTCTAATTTTACATTTTTACTTTCCAGTACATAGTTAATGTAATCTTTAGCTGTAAATCTTTCCATTTAATTCACCACTTTCTATAAATCATCTCCACTATAGTATTACTATTAATAATATCATTATTTTTATTTTTTCAAAACAATCAGAATGTTTCATATGTTATCTTTTTCTTATATATCAGTTTTAAATTTCCTTAAATTAGTCTATGATAATAATAAGATATATATACTTTTATTATCAATTTTATGAGGTGAATTTATTAATGATTAATAAGGCTTTAGAAGTTTTAAATAAATACTTTGGTTATAATAGTTTTAGAAAAGGACAAGAAAATGTAATTCATTCTATTTTAAATGGAAATGATACTGTAGCTATAATGCCTACTGGTGGTGGTAAATCTATATGTTATCAACTCCCAGCAATTTTATTTGATGGTATAACAATTGTAGTATCACCATTAATTTCTCTTATGAAAGATCAAGTAGACAATTTAAAAGCTACTGGAATAAGTGCTGGATACATAAATAGCTCTCTTTCATCATTAGAGTATAAAATCGTAAAAGAAAAAATATTAAACAATGATTTAAAAATACTTTATGTAGCACCAGAACGATTGTTATCTCAAGATTTTATAACATTAATATCTAATGTTAATGTACCATTTATAGCTATAGATGAGGCCCACTGTGTTTCTCAATGGGGTCATGATTTTAGATCTAGCTACACAAAAATAAATGAATTTATAAATCTTTTAAAAACCCGCCCAACTGTTGCTGCTTTTACCGCTACTGCTACAGAAGAAGTTAAAAATGATATGGTTAAACTTCTTCACTTAAATAAGCCTTCCATATTTATAACAGGCTTTGATAGAGAGAATTTAATACTAAAAGTTGTTCAAGGTGGAAATAAAGAAACTTTTATTTTAAACTACTTAAAAACTCACAAAGAAGATTCCGGTATAATTTATTGTGCTACACGAAAAGAAGTAGAATCCCTTTGGGAACTTTTAAATAACAAAGATATTACAGCTTTAAAATACCATGCTGGTCTTTCTGATAATGATCGTTTAGAAAATCAAGAATCTTTTCTTTATGATAACTGTAATATAATAATTGCTACTAATGCTTTTGGTATGGGAATAGATAAATCTAATGTAAGATTTGTAATACACCATAATATGCCTAAAAATATTGAAAGTTATTATCAAGAAATAGGTAGAGCAGGAAGAGATGGTGAAGAAAGTGAATGTATTCTTCTTTTTTCTCAATCAGATATACATCTGCAAAAATATTTAATTGATGTAAGTACTTATAATGAAAATAGAAAATTAAATGAGTATAATAAGTTGCAACTAATGGCAGATTTTTCGTATTCCAATGATTGTCTTAAAAAATTCATCCTAAACTATTTTGGTGAAAATTATAATCAAGATTGTGGTAAATGTAGCAACTGCCATTTCGAAGGAGAATTTGTTGATAAAACAGAAGAAGCTAGAAATGTATTATATTGTGTTTATGAAATGAAACGTCCCTTAGGTGTAACATCTATTATAGATATACTTAAAGGTTCTAAAAATAAAAAAGTCTTAAGACTTGGCCTAGATAAACTTAATACTTACGGAATAATGAGTAATGTTTCAAAAGATTACTTGAAAACTTTTATTCATACTCTTATCTCCCATAGATATTTAGAAAGCCTTCAAGGGAATTTTCCTACAGTAGGACTTACCCAAAAATCTATTCCTATACTTAAAAGAGAAGAAAATGTTATATTCAAGGAATTTGTAAACAAGGAATACGTAGATGCAAATAATGAACTGCTTTCAATTTTAAAATCTCTAAGAAGAGATATTGCCAATGATGAAAACATACCACCATATGTTGTTTTCTCTGATAGTACCTTAAAGGAACTTAGTATAAGACTTCCTATTAATAAGGAAGAATTACTTGATATAAGTGGAATTGGAGAACATAAATGCGAAAAGTATGGAACTCTATTTTTAAATATAATAAACGCATATGTAAATGAAAATAATATAACTTTAAATTTTGTTTTTACTAAAACAAAAAATGATTCTCAATCTAAAACATCTTCTCATAAAGGCAAAACTATAGAAGTTACAATGGACTTATTAAGTAATAACCCATCTATCGAGAATGTTTGTAAGCAACGTAATCTTCAAATAGGAACTATACTTGAGCATATAAAAAAATATTTAGAAGAACATGAAAATACTAATTTGCCTCTAGATTTTTCTAACTTGTACGATGAAAATAATGAAAAAGAGATTTTAGATGCAATAAAACAAGTAGGAAGAAATAGATTAAAGCCTATTAAAGAAATAGTAAATCCTAATATAACTTATGATGAGATAAAAGTAGTTATATTTAAGAATTATTTCGTTTCATAAATGAATTTAATCATCTTTATTAACAAATAAATTTTATTATTAATACAAAATTCAAAAGTGTACACTTTTTATCACTACAACATACTATATAGTATTATATTTAATATATAGTATGTTGTTTTAAAGTATTTAAGAGCATTTAAGAGATATTGTTATCTTTTTCAACGGTATTCAACTTATTTTTATTTTTATTATGCTATACTTTATTTGATTTTTTTCCATTTATGTTGTACTATATTCTTGTAAAGAAAATACGTAATTAATTGATTTAATAATAAATTTTAAAAAGTTTTTAATGAATACTCAGGGGGTAGTTTTATGATAAATGTAGGTATAAATGGATTTGGAAGAATAGGAAGAACGTTTTTAAGAATAGCTTCTGAAAATCCTGATAATAATTTTAATATAGTATCAATAAATGCTAGAGCTGATGTTGAAACATTAGCACATCTATTTGTTTACGATTCATGTTTCGGAACTTTCAAAGGTGATGTGAAAACAACTGAAGACTCTCTAATAATAAATGGAAAAGAAATCAAGATAACAAGATGTGCTGAACCAAAGGATATTCCTTGGGAAGCTCTTAATGTTAATTTAGTTATAGAATCTACTGGAAAATTCAAAACTAGAGAAGAACTTATGGGCCACGTAGATGCTGGTGCAAAAAAAGTTATATTAACAGCTCCAGGAAAAGATGAAGATATAACTGTTGTTATGGGAGTAAATGACGATAAGCTAGATGTATCTAAACATACTTTAATTTCTAATGCATCTTGCACAACAAATTGTTTAGCTCCAGTAGTTAAAGTGTTAAATGAAAAATTTGGTATCGTAAACGGATTTATGACTACTATTCACTCATATACAAATGATCAACAAATACTAGATAAAAGTCATAAAGATTTAAGAAGAGCTAGAGCTGCTGGTCAATCAATAGTTCCAACTTCAACTGGTGCTGCAAAAGCTGTTGCAAAAGTTTTACCAGAACTTAGCGGAAAACTTAATGGTTTTGCTTTAAGAGTACCAACAGCAGCAGTATCAATAACTGATTTAGTTTGTGAACTTGAAAAAGAAGTTACTGTTGAAGAATTAAATAACGCATTTAAAAATGCATCTGAAAATGAATTAAAAGGAATCTTAGGATATTGTGATTTACCTTTAGTTTCTGTTGACTTTAAAGGAGACGATAGATCTTCAATACTTGATGCACTTTCAACTATGGTAAACGGAAAAATGGTTAAAGTTGCTGCATGGTATGACAATGAATGGGGATATTCTGCAAGAGTTGTGGATTTAGCTAATGTGGTAGCAGAAGCCTTAAATTCTGAAGTAGTTTGTAAAACTGCTTAAAACTTAAAACAACCTCTAAAATAACTACTTATACGAAAGTATAGTAGTTATTTTTTTATTTAAAATTTTAATTTACTTTACCTATACAAATCAAATTTATCTTACTTTCAAAAGGAATATTTATACTTATCTTTACCAATACTAGATTTGATTACTAAACTTATACAGGAGGTTTTTTTATGGAGAATGATATGTTTTGCTATCAATGTGAGCAAACTGTCGGAGGAAAAGGTTGCACTAAAGTAGGTGTTTGTGGTAAAACACCGGATATTGCAAACCTTCAAGATTTACTTATATATCAATTAAAAGGTATGAGTTTTTATGGATTTGAACTTATTAAAAAAGGTAAAAAATTGATAAAAAGTACGTATCTTTTATAGAAGATAGTTTATTTTCAACCCTTACAAATGTAAACTTTGATTTAGACTTTTTTGTTAATCAATTAAAAAAATCTAAAAAATATAAAAATGAACTAAAATCTAAGATAGATAATATTACTGATGAATCTGATATAGCAAAGTATCAATTACCTGACACTAAAGAAGAAATGTTACACGACTCTAAAATAGCAGGAATTATGTATAATCAAAACTTAGATGCTGATATTCGTTCAGTAAGACAAACAATAATTTACTGTCTAAAAGGAATTAGCGCATATTCTCATCAAGCAAGGTTTATAAATCATCATGACGATGATGTTGATAATTTTTATTTTGAAGCATTATCAGCTGTTATAAATGATTCATTATCATTAGAAAATCTAATTAATGTAATGATAAAAGCTGGTAAAATGTCTGTTAAATGTATGGAGGTATTGGATAAAGCTAATAACGAATTATTCAAATCTCCATCTCCTCAAAAAGTGAATGTAAAAACTAAAAAAGGACCTTTCATAATAGTTTCTGGTCATGATCTAAAGGATTTAGAAATGCTTCTTGAACAAACCAAAGATAAAGGAATAAATGTTTATACCCATGGTGAAATGTTACCTGCTCATGGTTACCCTAACCTTAATAAATATTCCCACCTTGTAGGTAACTTTGGTGGAGCTTGGCAAGATCAACAAAAAGACTTTGACAATATTCCTGGATGTATTCTAATGACAACTAATTGTCTTATGAAACCCCGTGATTCTTACAGCGACAGAATTTTTACAACTAGCGTTGTTGGTTGGAAGAATATAAAGCATATTCCTAAGAAAAATGATGGAACTAAAGACTTTTCAGAAATAATAAATAAAGCCTTAGAACTTGGTGGGTTTAAGGAAGATGAAGTTCCACAGGAAATTTTAGTAGGCTTTGGACATAAAGCAACATTAAGTCATGCAGAAAAAATAATAAAACTTGTTAAAGAAGGAAAAATTAAACGTTTCTTTGTAATAGGTGGTTGTGATGGAGCTAGACCAGGTAGAAATTATTACACCGAATTTGCTAAACAACTTCCAAATGATTGTATAATTTTAACTTTAGCTTGTGGAAAATACAGGTTTAACAAATTAGATTTTGGTGATATAGATGGAATACCTAGACTCTTAGACATAGGACAATGTAACGATGCTTATTCTGCAGTAAGAATAGCATTAGCTCTTGCAGATGCTTTTAATTGTACTGTCAATGACCTTCCTCTATCTATTGTACTTTCATGGTATGAACAAAAAGCTGTTGCTGATTTGTTAGCATTACTTTCATTAGATATAAAAGGAATTTACCTTGGCCCATCCCTTCCAGCATTTTTATCACCTAACGTACTTCAATATCTTATAGACAATTTTGATATAAAACCTATAAGCACACCAGAAGATGATTTAAAATCAATCTTTAGAAATTCATAATATAAAAAAAGACTGTCAAAGCAGTCTTTTTTTTATATTATGAATTTATATTTATATTGTAAATTAATAAGTGATAAATTTACTTTAACATAAAATTTTATTTAAAACATATATCTCATTATTTGTCTTATTAAGACATGAACATGTTTATATCATCATCAACATTTGTTATTCCACCAATTCCAAAGTTATCAACTAATACTTTTGTTACATTTGGTGATAAAAATGCTGGTAATGTTGGTCCTAAATGTATATTTTTAACGCCTAAATGCAATAGTGACAATAATACTATAACTGCCTTTTGCTCATACCATGCTATATTATAACTTATTGGTAAGTCATTTACACTTTCAACACCAAATACTTCTGCAAGCTTTAAAGCTATTACAACTAATGAATATGAATCATTACATTGTCCTGCATCTAGCACTCTAGGAATTCCATTAATATCTCCTAAATTTAATTTATTATATTTATATTTTGCACAACCTGCTGTTAAAATTATTGTATCTTTTGGTAACTTTTCTGCAAATTCTGTATAGTAATTTCTTGATTTAGCTCTTCCATCGCATCCAGCCATAACAAAGAATCTCTTTATATCTCCAGCCTTTATAGCTTCAACAATCTTATCTGCTAATGCAATTACTTGATTATGAGCAAAACCGCCAACAATTTGTCCCTTTTCTATTTCTGTAGGTGCTTTACACTTTTTAGCCATTTCTATTAATTGAGAAAAATCTTTTTTACCAAATTTGTCAGTTTCTATATGCTTACATCCTGGAACACCTGTTGCTCCTGTTGTAAATAATCTATTCTTATAAGAATTGGATGGAATTACAACACAATTTGTTGTCATAAGTATAACCCCATTAAACTTTTCAAATTCTTCTTTTTGTTTCCACCAAGCATTTCCGTAATTACCTGCAAAATGTTTATATTTTTTGAACTTAGGATAATATTGACCTGCTAACATTTCACCATGTGTATAAACATCTACTCCCGTTCCTTCTGTTTGCTGAAGTAACATTTCTAAATCTTTTAAATCATGTCCTGATATTAATATTCCTGGATTATTTCTTACTCCTATATCTACTGTTGTGATTTCTGGATGACCATAAGTTTTAGTATTAGCGCTATCAAGTAATGCCATTCCATCCACACCATATTTTCCTGCTTCAAGAGCTATCCCTACTAAATCATCTACCGTTAAAGTATCATCTAAAGTTGCTGCTAATGCTTTTGCCATAAATCCATGAATTTCGTCACTATTGTATTCTAAATTCATAGCATGTTTCATATATGCTGATAATCCCTTTAATCCATAAAGTATAAGTTCTCTCAAACTTCTTATATCTTCATTTTCAGTTGCTAACACTCCAACTGTTTCCGATTTTTGCACAAAAGCTAATTCATTATTACCCTTCCAATGAGCAGCATCTGGAATAATTATTTCTTTAGTATTCATACCTAATATTTTTTTCAAAAAACCACCAGTTACCTTAGTCTCACCTATAACCCCACCAGCTTTTAAAACCTTAACTTTTAAGCTTTCTCTCAATTTTAAAGTTTGTTTAATTCTTTCTAAAAGATCGTCTCTATCAAAATTTGCATTTGTAATTGTTGAAAATAAATTTTCTGTTATACATTTGTCTACTTCTTTATCTATCACACCAACTTTTCTACCTTCATTACTTATAATCGCAAGACCTTTAGTAACGTATACTAATAAATCCTGAGTCTTTGCTACATCTTCAGTTTTTCCACAAACACCTTTTACTGTACATCCCTTACATCCTGCTGCTTCTTGACATTGATAACAAAACATTCCCATTATGAATTCCTCCTTGATTTCTCATACTATTTCTATGTATTATAAGGTTTTAAGTTTTAATTTTAACTTATATTTTTTTAGTTTAGAAAAAACATGTATTAGTTGTATTTATGTTAATTCTTACTATACTTTATCTATTTGCAATAAAATCTTTATGTATAAATTAAACCTTCAACTTACATCCTTATATATCATTCTTTTAATATCTGTCTTCCACAATTGAAAGTATACTATTTTTCAGATTACATTTCGGTAACTATTGTTACACATTCTGTTAAAATATAAAAATGTTATTTTTTTATTTTAATATTTTTTAATAATAAAATTCACTTTTAAAAATAAAAATAAGAACCTAGTTAAGCTAAGTTCTTATTTTCATTATAGTACTTTTTATTAAAATTATTTTTATTAAAGCTATTTTAATTTAATTATAAGTTGACCACTTTCAACTTGGCTACCCTCATTAACTAACACTTCTTCTATCTCTCCAGAAATTTTAGATACTATATTAGTTTCCATTTTCATAGCTTCTAAAATCATAAGTTTTTGATTTTTTTCTATTTTATCCCCTTTTTTAACTAACACCTTAACAACTTTTCCCGGTATACTAGCACCTATTTCTGTATGATCCTCTTTACTAGCAAACACAATTGACTTTTCATTTTTATTTTCTTCAATAGCCCTATCTTTTACATCTATTTCTCTTCTAAATCCATTTACTTCAAATATTACTTTTCTCATACCTTTTGAATCTGGATTTAGAACTTTTATTAGTTTTACTAAAAATACCTTACCTTCTTCAACTTCAATTTCTAAAGTTTCCCCTTCCACTATTCCATGGAAAAATGGCACACTTGGCATATTTGAAAAATCACCTTTTGTCTTCTTATACTCTACATATTCTTTAAATACCTTTGGATATAAAGCATAAGCTATAATATCTTTTTTCTCTGGAGTTATTTCTAATTCTTCTCTTAATATTTTTTCTATCTTTTCAAAATCTTCATCCTTTAAAAGTTCTCCAGGTCTACATTCTATAGAATCTTCATCTTTTAAAACAATCTTCTGTAAATCTTTTGGGAATCCTCCATTAGGTTGTCCCATCATACCTTTAAAATAATCTACAGCTGAGTCTGGGAATGATAATATTTCCCCTTTTTCTAATATATTATTAGAATCAATATTATTTTTAACCATAAATATAGCCATATCACCTATCATTTTAGATGATGGAGTAACCTTAACAATGTCTCCAACCATACCATTTACTTCTTTATACATATCCTTTATTTCTTGGAACTTATGACCAAGACCAAAACTCTTAACTTGTTGTTTTAAATTAGAATATTGTCCTCCTGGAATTTCATATTTATATATTTCAGCACTTGTAGCCTTTAACTCAGACTCAAAGTCTTCATAAATAGGTCTTACACTTTCCCAATAATCAGATATTTGCTGTAAACTGTCACATTCTAACTTTGTATCACGTTTTGTATTTTCAAGAGCTGCTACAACAGAATTTAAAGCAGGTTGACTTGTAAGTCCTGACATACTATTAAATGCAGTGTCTACAATATCTACTCCAGCTTGTGCCGCCATAAGTACAGTGGCAACCCCATTTCCACTGGTGTCATGCGTATGTAAATGTATTGGTATATTTATCTCTTCTTTTAATGCAGATATAAGTTCATATGCAGCATATGGTTTTAAAAGCGCTGACATGTCTTTTATACCTAATATATGAGCTCCCATAGATTCTATTTCTTTAGCCATTTTAATATAATAATTTAAATCATATTTTTTTCTACTACTATCTAAAATATCCCCTGTATAGCACATACATACTTCAGCAACTTTTCCTGTTTTTAAAACTTCATCTGTTGCTACTTCCATACCTTTTAACCAGTTTAGTGAGTCAAATATTCTAAATACATCAATACCTTTATCTGCAGATTCCTTTATAAATTCTCTTATAACATTATCTGGATAGTTTTTATATCCAACTCCATTGGCACCTCTAATTAACATTTGGAATAATATATTTGGAATTTTCTTTCTTAATATCTCCAATCTTTCCCATGGATCTTCTTTTAAGAATCTATATGCAACATCAAAAGTTGCTCCTCCCCACATTTCAACTGAAAATAAATCTTTTGCAAGATGAGACATTGGTTCTGCTATCATCGCCATATCTTTTGTTCTAAGTCTTGTTGCCATAAGTGATTGATGAGCATCTCTCATTGTTGTATCAGTTAAAAGTAATTTCTTTTCATTTTTAATCCACTCAGTAAGACCTAATGGTCCTTTTTTATCTAAAATTTGTTTGGTTCCACTTAAAGACTGAGACTTAGGAAATTTAGGTATTTGAGGTATATCAAAATCTTTATGACTATGCTTTCCCTCATTAACTATTTTTTCGCCTAAAAAATTAAGTAATTTAAGTTCTTTATCTTCTTTAGGTATTACATTTAACAATTCTGGATGCTTTTCAATAAAGCTTGTTGTACAAATACCTTTTTCAAATTCTTCACAACTTAAAACATTTATTAAAAAATCAGAGTTAGTCTTAACACCATCTATTTTAGTTTCTCTAACCGAACGTTTTGCTTTATTTATTGTTTCTTTAAAAGTTCTTCCATGAGTTATTACTTTTACTAATAAGCTATCGTAATATGGACTTATGACAGCTCCAGTAAATCCATTACCACCATCAAGTCTTACACCAAACCCTGAACTAGTTCTATACATATCTATCTTACCTGTATCTGGGAAGAAATTATTCATAGGGTCCTCAGTAGTTATCCTACATTGTATAGAGTATCCCATGCAATGTACGTCTTTTTGACTTCCTATTCCAATTTCTTTAGAACCTAAACTAAATCCTTGTGCTATTAAAATTTGACATTGTACTATATCTATAGATGTAAGCATTTCTGTAACTGTATGCTCTACTTGTATTCTTGGATTCATTTCAATGAAATAATAGTTTCCATGACTATCTACTAAAAACTCTGCTGTTCCTGCACTTCTATAGTTAACAGCTTTAGCTATCTTTATTGCATCATTACATATATTTTCTCTTAAACTTTCAGGTAATGAAAAAGCAGGAGTATATTCTACGAGTTTTTGATGTCTTCTTTGTATAGAGCAATCTCTTTCATAAAGATGAACTATATTACCATATTTATCTCCAAGCAATTGAACTTCTATATGTTTAGGGTTTTCTATATATTTTTCTATAAAAATATCATCTATTCCAAAAGCTTTTTTTGCTTCGTTTCTAGCACTTATATATGCATCTATAAGCTCTTCCTCGTTACGAACAATCCTCATACCTCTTCCGCCACCACCAGCAGCAGCCTTTAACATTATAGGATAACCACATAAATTAGCAAGTTCTTTTGCTTTTTCTGCTGACTTTATTGGCTCATTTGTTCCAGGTATAATAGGAACTCCAACAGATTCTGCAACTATTTTACACTTTATTTTTTCTCCTAGTTTATCCATCATTTCAGATGTTGGTCCTATAAATTCTATATCATTTTCTTCACACTTTTTAGCAAATTCCATATTTTCAGATAAGAACCCATATCCTGGATGAATTGCATCAACTTGCTTTTTCTTTGCTAATTCTATTATTTCATCAATAGAAAGATATGCTTCTACCGGTCCTTTTCCACGTCCTATTTGATAAGCTTCATCTGCTTTTGTTCTAAATAACGCACCTTTATCTTCTTCTGAGTATATAGCTACTGTTCTTATTCCAAGTTCATGACAGGCCCTGAATACTCTTATAGCTATTTCCCCTCTATTTGCAACAAGAATTTTTTTAAAACTCATTTAAATCCACCCTTTCACTAGTTCTAACATAATATGTATATCGTTTTATCTATATAATATAATTATACGATTTTAATTATCCAAATATTTTTAAAATTTAAACTATATAATAGTTATCTTTTTAGTTTTCAAATTATAATCATAAATAATTTAACATTCAATCTATTTTTTGTTAATATAGAGTCCAACGGTAAATTATTTAATATGAATTTGAATAATTTACTATTAGACCCTATATAATTTTCTTATAACAATTCTATATTGTTTTCTTTACATTTCTTTATCATTTCTTTATTCCATATACTAGCTTGAACTTCTCCTATATGTGCTTTTCTTAAAAAATACATACAGATCCTAGATTGTCCTATTCCACCACCAATAGTATATGGAAGCTTTTTGTTTAATAGCATCTTATGATATTCTAATTCTTTTCTATCTTCACAGCCATTTATTTTTAATTGTTTTAAAAGAGAATTTTCATCTACTCTTATTCCCATAGATGAAAGTTCTAATGGCTTATCTAGAATAGGGTACCAAAATATTATATCTCCATTTAGTTCCCAATCATCATAATCAGGAGATCTTGTTCCATGCCTTTCTCCAGAGTTTAAAACTTTTCCTATTTTACTTATAAAAACTGCGCCTTTTTCTTTTGTTATCAGTTTTTCCCTTGTATCCGAATCAACATCTGGATACATATCCTCTAACTGCTGAGATGTGATAAAATATATGTTTTCCGGCAACATAGGCTTTATATGTGAGTATCTTTCACATACAATTCTTTCAGTTTCTTTAAAAGTTGTATATATTTTATTTACTACATCTTTTAAATAAACTTCACTACGTTGCTCTTTACTTACTATTTTTTCCCAATCCCATTGATCTACATATATGGAGTGAGTATTATCTAAAATCTCATCTCTTCTAATGGCATTCATGTCTGTATAAATACCTTCATTAACCTCAAATCCATAATTACTTAAGGCTATTCTTTTCCATTTAGCAAGAGATTGTACAATTTCCAAATTATCTTCTTTTATGTCTAAAGCATCAAAGGAAACTGGTCTTTCCACTCCATTTAAACTGTCATTCACTCCAGTATTTTCCATAACAAATAACGGAGCTGATATTCTTGTAAGATTTAAGTTTTCTGCTAAACTTTTTTCAAAATAATCTTTAATAAATTTTATAGCTCTTTCAGTTTCTATAATACTTATTTCTGAATTATAATTTTTTGGAATTATTAAGTTTTTATCCTCTTTCACAAATTCATGTTTATCTTTTTTTACTAAAGTATATTCCCCACCTGAACCATCTCCTAACGATTTTTGATTTATTTTTTCATTTCTAAATTATATATTATATTTTAGCGTAAAAATCAATCTCATAATTAATTGTATTTTAACGCCAAATTTAAAAAGAAAACTTATTTTGTATCAGCTTTTGTATCAGCTATTAACATAGTACATCTTTTTTATCAAAATTGCAATATATTTTTAAATTAATTTCAATATTTTTATTGATTAGTTAATTTAAAGTATTTTTTCTTTATTTTTATCATTTAAATTTGCTATTTAACATACTTTATAGTGTTTTTTAGTGTTTTTATTCCTTTTATACCTTACTTGTTTTTTTTGCATGAAACATAGCCATCATAAAAATTTCATTATTGTAGCATTTTATTCATTTGTGATACACTTTTATTGGTTTTTTTATATTTTTAGATTTTTTTATATTTAAACTCCTCATAACCTTGTATTTATAATAGTTTAAATAGTGCTCACATAAAACAAATAATATTAAAAATAAAAAAGTATTTAAAAATAAATTTTAAATTTATTTTTAAATACTTTTTACTATTCATCTATCTTTTTCTACCTAATAATCTTAATAAATATATAAATATATTTATTAAGTCTAAATAAAGGTTTAATGCTGCTAATATAGCAAATTTATTAACTTCAACCGGTGAAAGTTCATATGAATACTTATGTATAATCTTTATTTTTTGCATATCATAAGCTGTTAAAGCACAAAATATAATCATTCCTACATAATTTATAAAATTAAAAAGTCCATCATTAGATCCTAAAAGCATATTTATTATACTTACAATAATTATTCCTACAAGAGACATAATAGCAAATCTTCCTAAAGTTGATAAATCTCTTTTGGTTGTCATCCCTATCATTCCTGAGCAAAGGAACATTAAAGCTGCTATAAAAAATATAAAAATAATTGATTCTAAAGAATATGCTAATAATATGGCTGAGAACGTTACCCCACTAATTACTGAGTACAACAAGAATAATATAAACCCAGTTTTAACAGACATGCTTTCCATTTTTCTAGTTATTAAACTGACTAATCCTATTTCTACAACAATAGCTACAAAGAACGAATACTGATTATAATATAAAAATATTATAAAATCTTCATTAATACATAATGCATATGAAACTATAAAAGTTAATATTAATCCCATAGTCATGTAAAGTAATGTTTTTCCTATAAACTTATTTTGACTAACTTGAAAAGAATTTCCTTCCATTTTTTTAATTCCTCCTTCAATTAAAATTAAATTTTTTTATTTAATTCTACCATTTTAGTTATATTTTTTCAATATATTACTTGTAATTTTTGTTATTTTTTTAAAAAATTTGAATTTTTTTAAAAAATATGCTAGTATATCTATGGATTTATTTATTTTTTTGAAAAAAATGTATAATTTTGTTTTAGGAGGACTTATTATGGAAAATGATAAAAATTTTGTCCCTAGTGAAGTTAAAAAATGGAATTGGGGAGCTTTCATGTATAATATTTTATGGGGAATAGGAAATCGTTCCTATCTACCACTTTTATGTCTAATTCCTCTTTTTAATATAATATGGATTTTTGTATGTGGTGCAAAAGGTAATTCTTGGGCATGGAAAAAAGGTGATTTTGAAAGTGTTGATGAATTTATGAAAATTCAAAATACATGGTCTAGAGCTGGATTATTTTCATTTATATTAACTTTGATTGTTATAGTTTTATATTTATTGATAGTAATTTTTGCATTTATTCCTTTATTAAGTAATTATGGAGAATACTATAATTATTAAACTATATATTATATAATGAAAGAAAAAACTATGTGTAGTTAAAACTCATAGTTTTTTCTTTTATATTTTATAAAAATATAATTTTTAAAAGTTAATTTAAAACTTTTTATTAAGTTAGACATTTCACGCATTATTATGTTATAATGAATTGCATATAAAATATATGTTAATTTTTTTTAAACAATTTTTATTATTTCTATAATAGAAATTTATTTTTTTGCAAAGTTTTTGTAAAGGTTTTACTAATGATTTTTACTAAGTTAGTGTTTTCATACTTTTCATACACTAATTTAATAAAAATCCATTAGCTTTTATATAATTAAAATATTTTGAATAAAGTTAATAATCAATATAAATGATTTCTATAATAAAACATTAAATTCTAAAAGAAATTTAATTATATATAGGGAAACAAGCTCAACTTTACATTTATTCAATGATATCAAAATATTTTTATACAATATGTAGTGTTGAATTCTAAGTAATTCAGAGCATGTCTCACTATTTTGGGTTTCTAAGTTTATATAGAATAATTTTCAAAGTGGACTTGGAACCCTGAAATTAACTTTCCTTAAAATAAAGTAAAAGTAAATTGGATTTAATTTTAAATTAAGATATTAGAGGGGATGAAAGAATGAAATATTGGAAAAAGTATACTGAGGAAGAATTAAACCAAAAGGTTTCAGAAGCATTAAGTAGAACTTTAAATTATGACAATACTAATACTATAGGTATTCCTGGAACAAAATTAGATAATGCAATGTTTTATGACGGATTTGATTTTGTTAAAAAATCACCATATCTTAGAACTTTTATACAGAATCCTAATCATATAGGCTGCCATACATATGATAAAGCAGATATATTATTTGGAGGTACTTTTGATATTGAAAGAGAACTAATTCAACTTTTATCAAAAGATATACTTAATGGAGAAGATGAAGAATTTGACGGTTACATTGCTCAAGGTGGAACAGAAGCAAATATTCAAGCTATGTGGGTTTATAGAAATTACTTTAAAAATGAAAAAAATGCTAAACATGAGGAAATAGCTATAATAACATCTGCAGATACACATTACTCTGCATATAAAGGTTCTGATTTATTAAATATAGATATTATAAAAGTTCCTGTTGAATTTTATACTCGTAAAATCCAAGAAGAAGTTTTAGATAGTATAATAAAAGAAGCAAAAGAAAATGGCAAAAAATATTTTATAGTAATTTCTAACATGGGTACTACTATGTTTGGTTCTGTAGATGATCCTGATTTATATGCAAATACTTTTGATAAATATGAATTAGATTATAAAATTCATGTAGATGGTGCTTTCGGAGGATTTATATATCCTATCGGAAATAAAAATTGCAATACAGATTTTTCTAATAAAAATGTAGATTCTATTACATTAGATGCTCATAAAATGCTTCAAGCACCTTATGGTACTGGTATTTTCTTATGTAGAAAGAATTTAATACATAATACACTTACAAAAGAAGCTACTTATATAGAAAATTTAGATGTAACAATAAGTGGAAGTCGTTCTGGCGCTAATGCTGTTGCTGTATGGATGATTCTTGCTACTTATGGTCCATTTGGATGGCTTGAAAAAATAGATAAATTAAGAAATAGGACAAACTGGTTCTGTAATGAATTAGAAAACTTAAATATTACTTATTATAAAGAAGAAATGATGAATCTTGTAACTATAGAATCTAAATATGTAAATGATGAAATTGTAGAGAAATATTTCTTAACTCCAGAAGTTCATAACGATACTAATAAATGGTACAAAATAAATGTTATGGAACATGTACATTTAGAAATATTAAACTCTTTAATAAATGATTTAAAAAATCATTTAAATTCTTCTACAAAAACAGCATAAAAAGCGTGC
>NZ_HE611050.1:268520-339384 GCF_000285575.1 Clostridium senegalense JC122
CACGCTTTTTTTATTATATATTAACACTTCAATTTCAAATTACACTTTTCATCAGTAATTGTACTAAACGGTAATACATAATTATTAATTACTTTTGATATAATAGTGCCTATGATTATAAATATAATTCTTTCTAAAGTTATAAAAAAAAGTTGTTGCCCTATAGCAACTGTTCCTAATGCTGATATGGTAACACAAATTATCATTTTTTTATACTCAGTTATATAAGTGTTAGCATATCCTACCCCCATTAATACTAAACTTCTTAATACTGACGATTCTATAATGGTAAATAACACTATAAATATTATACTTCCAATTAATGTTCCCTCTATTCTTTTAGATATTCTTTCATTACAATTATCTTTATATGGCTTTGTAAGAGAAAATACAGTATACATTATCCATCTTACTTCTGGTAAATCAATTTTCTCCATAATAAATGTAGAAATTCCCATAACTAATGCCATTCTAACTCCATATGAAAACATTAAACTTTTCTTTGTGAAATTTTTCTTATATTTAAAACTTCATTCTCTAATTTAAATTTATTTATACTTACATCATTTTTTCTATTTATTATATATTGTAGTGTTACTGAAAATAAAGCACCAAAAATTAATGCTACTAACCTTATAATAAACTTTTTATCATCAACAGGAGTATTTAACATAAACATATATTGAAGTCCAAAAGGTATATATAATCCCTCATTTAAATTATATGAGCAAACATATGCAACAATAAACATAACTGTAGTGTTTAAAATCAAACCTAATATTAATGACTTATATGCTAAGAATGAACATAATCCTAAAAATACATTCATAAATAATATTTTTGAAAAACTTACAACAAATTTTTCACTAGGTTTTTTTCTATTATCATTAATGCTAAAGTTATTACTGTAACACCTATAAGAGTGTTTTCTTTTCCAAATATAATTTTGAATAAACCTATAAATGCCACTATCATAATAAATAAAATACTTTTTGATAAGATCATTTTTTTATTCATATTGAACCTCTTTTCTTTTCATGCTATTGAGGATTTTATCATAATGTAAATTTTTTTTAAAATTTATTAACATTCGTTATATGCTAAACTATTTTTTTATTATTGTATATAATATTGCTATTGATAACGTACTTTTAATTTATTAATTTTAATATTTTTCTATACGATACATACATTATAAATATTTTCATCAAATTTTTATAAACTTATAAATAAAACTAAAAAGGTTATTGCCATTTGGCAATAACCTCTTAACTATAAAGATTTTTTTATTTCAGATATCATTATTTCTGTAGAGCTAATTCCACTTCCTCCTAAGTACCATGCTTTAGGATCAAGATATATTATCTTTCCATTTTTATATGCATTTGTATTTTTAACTATATCTGTTTCCATTATTTCTTTAGCTGATTTTTGTTCTCCTCCAACAATTACACTTTTATCTATTACAAATATATATTCTGGGTTTTTAGATAATATATACTCATAAGAAACATTTTCACCATGATTATTTTCACCACTTAAGTTTTCATCTGCACACTTAAATCCGAATTTATCATATATCATACCAAATCTAGATCCTTGTCCGAACACACTAATAGATCCTTTATTTACCATAAATATTAAAGCATTATTTTCTGAACTTGTAGTCTTATTATTTATTTCGTCTAACTCTTTATTAATCTTTTCAACTTCTTTTTTTCCAAACGCATCTTTTCCAAATATTTTTGACAATATAAATATATTATCTTCTAAAGATTTAAAATGATCATTATTAACTGTTCCAAGGCCAATAGTTGGTGCAATCTTAGAAAGTTCTTCGTAATATTTACCTTGTCTTCCTTCTATTATTATTAAATCTGGTTTTAGTTCATTTATTTTTTCCATGTCAAACTCTAATAAAGCTCCTAAATCAGAATATTTTTCATCATTATACTTTGATAAATATTCTGGCAAATTAGATTTAGGTAATGCAATTGGCTCTATTTCCATTTTGTCTAATATATCTAAAGAACCATAGTCTAAAACTACAATTTTTTCTGGATTACTTTTAACCTGTGTTTGCCCATATCTATGTTCTATTACCATATCTCCAACTAAGCCTTCACCTTTACCTTCATTGGAAAATTTTAAAAAACTGTATCCCCCTATTAAAAATAAAATTATTATTAAAATACTTATTAAAACCTTTTTACTCATTTCTTCCTCCTTGATTTTGAATTTCATTATCAATTATTCCTTAAAAATAAACACATATTTTATTTCCATTTATATCTTTTATATTAAAATTTATTTTATAAATATCTTCTAATAACTCCTTATTTATAACCTCCTCCTTCAATCCATTTTTTATTAATTTTCCATCTTTTAAAACTACCATATTGTCTGAATAACAAGACGCAAAGTTAATATCATGTATAACTATAATCACTGTTTTTTTCAAATCTTCTGTTAATCTTTTTAAAACTTTCATCATTTGAACTGAATGTTTCATATCTAGATTATTCAATGGTTCATCCAAAAGTATATAGTCTGTATTTTGAGCTATAATCATAGCTATATATGCCCTTTGTCTCTGACCTCCACTTAATTCATCTAAATACTTATTTTCTATATCCGAAAGTTCCATATATTTTATGGCTTTATTTATAATTTTTTTATCTTCATTTGTAAGTTTTCCCTGTGAATATGGAAATCTTCCAAATGATACTAATTCTTTTATTGTAAGCCTCACATTAATATTATTACTTTGTTTTAATATTGATATTTTTTTAGATAATTCAACAGTATCCCACTTAGAGATTTCTTTACCATCGATATAAACTTCTCCTGAATCTATACTAGTTATTCTACTTAACATGGATAAAACAGTACTTTTTCCTGCTCCATTAGGACCAATAAAAGATGTTATTTTTCCTTTTTCTATATCAAAAGATACATTATCCACAATTTTTTTATTACCATAACTTTTACATATGCCTTTTACCTCTATCATATATTGCTCTCCTTTAATAATAAATATATAAAATACACTCCTCCTATAAAATTTATTATTATGCTAACTGTACTACTATAATTTAAAATTCTTTCAACAATAAATTGTCCACCTACTAATGCTAGGATACTTATTAAAATTGATCCTATTATAAGTAGATTGTGTTTATATGTTTTAAGCCATTGATACGACAAGTTCACAATCAATATACCTAAAAATGTTAACGGTCCTACTAAAGCTGTTGATACAGATATTAATATTGAAACTATAATAATTATTTTATAAGATAATTTATCATAATTAATACTTAAATTTATTGCATTCTCTCTTCCTAGTAACATCACATCAAATTTTTTAATATCATCATACACAACTCCAGCAATAACTACCGTAATTATCAGACTAAAAAATAATATATTAATATTTACATTGTTAAAGCTCGCATATAATACTGTCTGTAAAGCCTCAAATTCATTGGGATCTATTATAACTTGCATAAAAGTTGCTGATGTTTTTAATAACGTGCCCATAACCGTTCCTACTAATAATAAAAAGAATATATTTCTTTTTCTAAGTACTACTAATTTGTATAAAGTTAATGTTCCAATTATCATAAGCATAGTAGAAAATATAAAATTTATATTTTTATTCAACATAAATATGGAAGAAGACCCAAACATAAGTACAATAACTGTCTGAAAAAATATGTATAATGAATCAAGTCCTAAAATACTAGGAGTTAGAATTCTATTATTAGTCATTGTTTGAAATACTAATGATGAAAAAGCTATAGACGAACCAGAAATTATTATTGCTATAATTTTAGGTATTCTCTTTGAAATATTGTAATTAAAATTACTTTCATTTAATCCTAAAAATATAAATAGCATAATTAATATTAAATTTATAATAGCTAGTAAATAAATTTTACTTTTTACATTTATATTTCTACTTTTCATTATTATTTCTCCTAAAAATTAACCAAAGAAATATTATAGATCCTACTGACCCTACAGTAACACTTATTGGTATTTCATATGGAAATATTATTAATCTTCCAACTACATCACAACATAATACAAAAATAGCTCCAACCAATGCTGTAGTACTAATATTTTCAGATAGGTTGTCTCCTTTATATATAGAAACTATATTAGGAACTACTAAACCTAAAAAGGGTATATTCCCAATGGTTATCACAACTAATGATGATATTAATGCAACTATAACCATACCTATAGTAACTACTTTATTGAAATTTAAACCTAAATTTTTAGATATATCCTCACCCATTCCTATAACCGTAAATTTATATGCATATATATATGCTACAGTTAATAAAGGAACAGTTAAAAATAATAGCTCATAATTACCTTTAATAATCATAGAAAAATTCCCCTGCATAAAAGAATTTACATTTTGAACTAAATTATATTTATAAGCTATAAAATCAGTAATTGAACTAATTACATTTCCTATCATTATTCCTACCAATGGTATAAATACTGCGTTTTTATATTTTATTTTTCTTAAAACTTTCATAAATATAAAAGTTCCAATTATAGAAAATATAAATGCCATAATCATTTTCTCTGTCAGTGTAGTAGTCGAGAAAAACATAACTGATATTAAAACTCCTAACTTTGCAGAATCTACTGTTGCTGCTGTAGTAGGTGATACAAACTTATTATTGCTTATTTGTTGCATAATAACTCCACTTATACTCATACCTACTGCTGAAAGTATGATACTTATTAACCGTGGTATTCTTGATAAGTATATTATTTCTAATTGCATAGTATCTCCATTTAACAAGTTTGAGATATTTAATTCATGAACTCCAACAAATAAAGATACCATTGACAATAGTACTAATATAACTACTAAATATTTATCTTTCATACTTTGAATTTAATAAAGCTTAAAATATTGCTTTAATTTGTGTTACAAAAATCTATTAATGATTTATTGTAACTTCTCCTTTCTATAATTTTCAATTTATAACTATTAATAATTATTATCAATAAATATATGATAATGAAATTCATTATCATTGTCAACTTATTTTTGAAAGTTTTTTAATAAAATTTAACATTTATTATCTAAAATCTGTTTTTTTCTCTTAAATACGTGAAAACTCTATTGATAACAAGATAAGTTTCAACAATTTCTATAAATAAAAATAAAAAGTAAAAAAATAAGAGAGCTTATTTTTTCTAAGCTCCCTTAACTTTTAATTTTAAGTTCTAAAAATTACATTTTCCTTATTAAACATATATCTAGCTATAGCTACTGATATTACTATATACGCAATCATCCACCCTAAAACAACAAGAATATGTTGAATATTTATAACTCCTAGTGTTACCTCTTTTAATATAGACATAACATTTGCTATTGGTATGTGAAAGTAGATATTATCTATATTTTTTCCATCAACTGTATACATTAAAAAAGTTGGTACAAAAGCTAAAATAGTTAATGGTGTAGTATAAGTTTGAGCCTCTTTAAAGGACCTGGCATATATGCTTATAGCTAACTCTAAAGCTCCAAAAGCCATAGATGTTAGTACTGTAAATAGGAATATTATAAGTATTGTTAACGGAGATAGTCCTATATCAAAATTTTCTACTCCTCCACCAAAAACACCAGGGCTTATTTTAAATGAAATTATAAGTCCAGCAATTGCTGCAATAGCAGTAATAATTCCAAGTACAGTTATAGCAAAAACTTTTCCATAAAGTATAGATAATCTGCTTGCTTTTGTTGTCAAAAGTGGCTCTAAAGTGCCTCTTTCCTTTTCTCCAGCACCTAAATCTGTAGCAGCCGGTAGTGGTCCTGTAACACAATATAAAACTATAAACAAAGGTATAATCATAGACATAATCATCTTGCTTACCCCATTATCTTCTTCAACGATAGTTTTTTCATTTATATTTACAGGAAGTAATACACTAGGATCAATACCTTTATTGATAAGTGTTGTTTTAACCACATTTTGTGAAAACTCACCTATATATTGATTAACCTTAGAAAATACCATACTAGAAGTTTGACTTGAATCATCATATATAACATCAATATCTGTTTGAACTCCATTTTTTATATTTTCTTCAAAATTATCTGGTATTGTTATAACTACTGCAATATCACCATCTTTAACCTTATCTTCTGCTTTATCAAATTCTATAGTTTTTATATTAAGATCATTTTTTTCTTTTAAAAATTTATCTAAAGAGCTTTTACCTTTGTCTTCTATAGCTATATTGAAATTTTCCTTTTTTGCAGTTTTTTCTATACCTGCACTCATAAAGTAAAACATTATAGGCAATAGTAATAGCGGAATTAAAATTCCTACTAATACTGTTTTTTTATCTCTAAATAAATCTGATAATTCCTTTTTAAATATTAGTCCAACTGTTTTAAAACTCAATACCGTCACCTCCAATTAGACTTACAAACACTTCTTCTAAATCTTCATTGTTGTATTTTTCTTTAAGTCCTTTTATTGTGCCACTCTCAACAACCTCCCCCTTATTTATGATAACTATTCTATCACATAATTTTTCAACTTCATTCATACTATGGCTTGAAAATATTATAGCTTTATTTTCTTTTTTACATTTTAATATAAACTTTTGAATTATTCGCGTTGAAATTACATCTAGACCAATAGTAGGCTCATCAAATAGCATAACTGAAGGATTATGTACAATAGACCTTGCAATAGCAACCTTTTGTTTCATACCCCTGGAGAATTTCCCAACTTTCCTATCTATATATTCTTCCATATTAAGAATTCTTACAAGTTCCTCTATATTTTTATCCGCTTCTATTTTGTTCATACCATTAAGTAGTGCAAAATATCTTATATTTTCTCTAGCAGTAAGTCTATCATAAAGTCCTACCTCTCCGCCAAATAAAATTCCAATTTCACCTCTTACTTTGTCAGCATCTTTAAATATATCATGACCATTTACAAGACAAGTTCCTTCTGTAGGTTTTAACATTGTAGCTATCATCCTTAAAGTCGTAGTTTTTCCTGCTCCATTTTCACCTAGCAAACCTACAATCTCACCCTTTTGAACATTAAAGCTTATCCCCTTTAATGCTTCAACTTTACCAAAGTTTTTTTTGATCCCCTTAACATCTATCATTTTTTCACCTCTTTAATAATAAAATTTATATATTATTTATAATAACTTATATTTTAAACATATTATACCATATTGATTTGTTTCCAATAAAATCCTATACAAAAGCTCTTTGCATGGTTTTTATATACATCCTTTACAATACCAAATCTTTTTTTTAATATACAATACTCTTTAATTTAAATCTAATTCTCATAAAAACTTAGCTAGAAGCAATGTATCTTCATAATTTCCATTAATTTTTATATTTTTATTACGAACACCTTCAACTATAAAACCAAACTTTTTATAAAGTCCAATTGCAACAACATTTTTACTGAAAACTTCTAATTCAATTTTTTCTATTTCATTTACTTTTGCCCATTCTATTACACGCTTAATTAAAGCACTTCCTATTTTTAACCCACTATATTCTTTTAAAATTGTTATTCCAAATGTTGAAACATGTCTTGTCCTAATTGAATTCCCTTTTTGTAATGTAGTACATCCAACTATTTTTCCTTCCATTTCCGCAATTAAAAATAATGATGTTTTTTTAATATATTCTATTTCCTGTTCAATTGTTAAATTAAATTCTTCTGACTCTTTAGTAAAAAACTGTACTTCTCTCATTACTTTTTTTACTAATTTTATAATTTCATTAGCATCCCCTATTTTTGCTTCTCTAATTATTAATTTTTTAATGCTTTGTACCATTATTATAACCACCCCAATTTTTTCATATAAAAACTCAAATTTAATTGCTATGAAATGTATAATAAGAACTTTCAATACGGTTCTTCTAAAAATTTCATCACATATTTATATTAATTCTTCTTGATTTATAATTATCCTTTTAAAAATATATTTCCATTCTCCATTTCATTTTGTAATGTTTTCGTAGAAAATAAAAGTAATATTAACTAAATAATGTATTTTAATATTCATAAGAATTAATCTTACAATTAATTAATAATAATTTCAAATTCAGTTCTCTATATTGAATTTTTTCAATAAAAAAAAAGGCCCCTTAATGGGCGCTTCAAAAACTAAGGCAATTAACTTAATCCTAATTGCTTATTCACTTGTTTGTTAGATCTGGTAGAAGCATCTATTATTTTCTGATAAAGTCTATCACCATCATATCCTTTTTTCATATATTTGCTTTCATAATATTCAAATGGCTTGTTAGTGTTATTATAATTTAAATGGTTTGCTAGTTCTTTATCTTTCATTAACTTCCTAGCTTGCATTCTATATTTATTTCTTAAAAAATGAGCTTGTTGAGCTTGTTTCTTTATTGATAGTGACTTATCTATCTTATTAATTATATTTTTATCTTTCCTATTGTACCATATTCGTACTTCTACATTACTTAGTTTTCCTATTAACTCTATATACTTTTTAAAATCATTAGCTGTTATAACCTCTTTAACCTTTCTTTATTATTTTAAAATCACTATATTATTATACACTATATATTACATTTTGTAAAAGTTAATACTATATATGCTAAAAATACAGCAATTCACTTTTGAATAATTTTATAATAAATTCATTTGATTATATTTTTAGTTTTTAAAATAGCTTACTTATTCATTATTCTCCATTTACTTTTTAAAATGGTCATTTCATATAAATTCCAATATCCATCTTTTGCTTTTCTTGCATTTTTTATAAATTTTTCTTTTGAAAATTCAGACTTCTCATAGCATTTAATTGCACTCTCATTAAAATCAAACACTCCAAGAGTTATTTTTTCAAAATTGAAATTTTCAAATCCAATCCTTAATAATTCTTTTAATGCCTGTGTTCCAATCCCTTTATACCTAATATTTTCTTCTCCAATTAAAAATCTACATACTCTACCTATTTTATTAGTTTTATCTACTTCACGAAGTTCAATGGTTCCTATAATTTCATTTGTAGAAACTATAATTATTTTATAAAGAAATATATTAGAATTATGCTTTTTAACATCGTTAAAATAGTAATCTTTAACTTGATTAATAGTTAAAGGATACGTATAACTAGGTCCAGCCCATTGCAATAAATAATCTGATGACTTATTCTTATTCCATTCTACAATTTTTTCTAAATCTTCTTCTTTTAAATATTCAAGTTTAACCATTTTTAAATACCTTCCAATAAATTATACTTTAATTATAAGTTATTACGTGGCGTAAAGGTCAATCTTAATAATTTAAAATCAATTAAAATGTAGTTTAAGTTAGAATAAGTAACTTCATTTACTCTATAGTTTCTACACTATTCTTATTATTTTAATTTAAAATCTTCCATGCTTAGTATAGTTTTTTTATTAAAAACAATTTTAAATTCTGTTCCTTTGTTAATTTCACTATTAACTGATAGTTTACCATCATGTTTATCAATAATAGTTTTTACAATTGATAGCCCTAATCCTGAACCTTTAATTTGCTGTGAATGTGACTTATCAGAGCGAAAAAATGGTTCGAAAATATGTTCCCTGTCATCTTGTGAAATTCCAATACCGTTATCTTTTACATTTATAATAATTTTATCTTTATCTCGCATTGATGAAATATTAATATATCCATTGCTCTTTCCATATTTTATAGAATTTTCTATTATATTAAAAAAAGCTCTATATAATAAAGTTTTATTTCCATGTATATTATTCTCTTGTATATCTAAATTTATTTTTATTCCTTTACTCTCTATTCTAAATGATAATTCACTTAAAATTTCTTTGAATAAATTTTTTAAATGTATTTCATCATTAAAATCTAATAATTCAGAAGATGTAAGCTTTAATAAATCATCTACTATTTTAATAAGTCTATTAGTGCTTTCTTCAACAATATCTGCATTTTCTTTATAATCTTCTATATTGGGCATATCATCAATTTTTAAAACTTCTAGTGATGCTTTAATTGTAGTAAGAGGTGTTTTTAATTCATGAGCAGCATTTGCTGAAAATCTTTTTTGATTTGCAAATGATTTTTCTAATCTTTCTAGCATTGAGTTAAAAGATTTAGCAAGACTACTTATTTCATCCTTACTATCTTTTACATCAATCCTTTTATTTAGATTTTGATCATTAATATTATGAACTGTATCACTAAGCTGTGAAAGTGGTTTTAATGCTTTACCAACCATAATATATGCACCAGAAATACCAGCAATTATAATTCCTATCATTACAATTATACTTTGAATAGAAAAATTTTTTTGAGCCTCTACAGCCTTAATCCGTACATCTAGATTTTCAACATTATTTTCCTTATTAACCGATTCAATAATTTTTTCTCTATTTATATAATCGCTGTTTTCATTTTCAATAATTTCCCTATCCATATTATTTTTCAAAAAATAATAATTTGCACTACTAATAGATATACCAGTTAGAGATATGGCAATCAGTATTATAATAATACCTACCAAAAGAGTAATTCTAGTTTTTAAAGTAATTATTCTTTTCATATAATCACACCTTCTTATCTGTAAGAATATATCCCTGACCTCTAATATTTCTAATCACATCACCTTCAGATACTGATAGTTTTTTCTTTAAAGAATGAATGTGAAACTTAAATGAGTTTGAAAACAAATCTACGTCACTATCCCAAACATGTTCAATGACCTTTTCTGCGCTTATAACTTTATTTTTATTGTACATTAAATACTCTAAAATAGAATATTCTTTTTTAGTAAGTTCTACTATTATATCCTTAACTTTTACTATTTTGCTAGCAGTATCAATTGTTACTTCTCCACAAGAAAGTTTTACATTTTGTTGCACAAAAGCACGTCTTAATAAATTTCTTATTCTTGCTTCTAATTCTGCAAACTCAAAGGGCTTAGCAAGATAATCATTGGCCCCACTATCTAAACCTATAATTTTATCCTCAACATCGCTCCTTGCAGACAAGATAATTACTTTTAATTCATTATCAGTTTTCCTTATGTCTTTTAATACATCAATGCCATCTATTTTAGGTAAATTTAAATCTAATATAACCAAATCATAATCATTTATTTCTAAAAACTGTAGTGCCTCTTCACCATCATATGCATTATCAACTGCATATCCATGTTTTTTTAGCCCCTTCGTTATAACTTTCGATAACATTTTTTCATCTTCAACAAGCAAAAGTTTCATAAAACACCTCCTAAATATTCAAAGCCACACAAATTTGTGTGGCTTTTTTATGATATATTTTAACCATATATATAATACTTATTTATTTCCTATTTAATTTTCAATGATTTGTTTGTTCATTTCTACGGCACCTTCTGGCTTCTCAGGCATTTCTCCTTGCTTATAAGTTTTAACTTCACCATTTAAAATTTCTTCATTATCACTATTAACATCACTTTTCTCTAATTGTATCGCATCCTTTGGCATCTCAGGTGCCTTCCCTTCTGCATAAGTACCTATTTTTGCTGAAATTTTATCAACAATATTTTCCCCACCTTGACTTGATGCAAAAACACTTGTTGTTGTACCTACTAACATAGCTACTGTTAAAAGTTGAATACCTAATTTTTTCATTTTCATATTAAAATCCTCCTTGTTTTTTTATTGATGTTCTATATCATGGCTTTATTATACATAAGTTAAAGTTAGATTAAAGTTAGATTTTAAAATGAAATTTATTATATTTATATTAAAGTCATTCAAATATTTTTTACATAACTATTCTTCATAGACTACACTTATATTTTCACTAGGTTTAAAATTTATATCTTTCATAATAAACTTTTTACTATCAATATCCCAAGTATATATAGTTTCAACTTTACATACATACTTTTTATAATCAAACACATACCAACTTGTTGTTTTTATATCATTTTCACCATTTTTTTCGATATCAAATGCATCTATATAAAGCCAACCAAAATATCCTTTTGAATCATCTATAGAAGTATTATTTTTAAGATAATCTAAATAATTAATTATAAATACTTTATCAAAATCTATATTTCTAAATTCTATTTCTTTTTCATCAGTAAAATGATTAACAGATATATATTCACTTGGATGGATTATTCCATTATCATTATCACGATTATAAATAATTTTCAATTTATTATCTTTAAAAGAATAAATTTCTACATCTATATAGCCCCCACTTCCACCACATGGCATTTCAACAAAAATATCCATACTTCCATCTTTATCAAAATCAGATATTTTTATTGATTCAATATGAAATCCAGGTCTAGGTTTAAATTCTTCTAAAACTATACCTGTACTAACATCCTTTATTAAAATATTTATTTCTTTAATAGAATATGGTGTGTACTCTTTGCTACATACTACCTGAATCTTTTCATCTTTTCCATCTCCATTTACATCTGAATATTCCTCATACTTTACATAATAATTGTTATTATTAGAAATATCTATTTTACCATTTAGTATTATGTTCACCATATCATTATTTACTACAGACTTTCCTCCTATAACATTAACATTTTTTATATTATCTATGTTTTTATTCATGAAATTTAACATAGACATATCAACTTGACTTGAAGCTAACATTAAAGGTGCATTAATTTTTGCAGCCAATGAACTTACTGATAACGCATCTGGATAGTTACTTCCAGACACTACATATACACCTTCTAAATTAATTTCATCTACAAATTCATTTAATATAGCTGCATTAGTAGCATACCTATCATACCCACATATTCTTTTACAATTTTTTAAATTATATTCAACATTTTTTCCTACTGCAGAATTACCACCTATAATATAACTTTTACTATATCCACTGTTATTAATAAAAGTTTTAATATCATTTGATAAATTCTCCTGTTTAGTTAGCAATATAGGCATCCCTTTATTTGCAGCTATAGATGATATAGATAAAGCATCTCCAAAATTGTATCCATTAACCACTACTATTCCATTTTCTGAACCTATTTCCTTTGCAACTTGTAAGCTTGTATCAAATCTTGAGTTTCCTGCAATTCTCCTTGTTTTTATATTCAAATTTTTTATTTCATTTTCTATATTAGATGATATTGCCCCTATTCCTCCAACTATAATTACTTCTTTCACTTTTAATCTTTCTAATTCTTCTTTTGCATTTTTATTTAATCCTTTACATTCAGTTAAAATTATAGGCGCATCATATTTTTTAGCCAGCGGTGCAGCTGATAATGCATCTGCAAATCCTTCTCCACTAGCTATAATAGCATAATCTGCTTTTTCCCATCCATTCTTAGATATTTCTTTTGAAGTTTCATATCTATTCGCTCCAAATATTCTTTTATAATTTGGCATTGCATTAACTGTATTTATATTAATTGAATATATAACTATTAATACAATAAACGTAATGCTAATTGTTTTTAAGTATTTTTTCATAATCTCACCCTTTTACATTTTTTTAATATTATGTAATATTATATCATATTAAAAATGTGATAAATCTTCATTTTTTTTAAAATATGTTCATCTATAAATAATTTAAATACAAAATATTAAGTTTAATATTTTTTCAAATTACTTTAAAACTTTTGTTATAAATCTTATTTAAGTTTATATAATTTTGAAGTAATTATTAATAATATTTTTTTCATACTTAAATCCGTTTAAACATAGAAAATGACATAAGTTCTAACCTTATGTCATTTTCTATGTTTAAATAAATTACTTTTAATTAATTATTTTCCTCTTTATTACAGGAATCCACACTTCAAAACCACATTTATTTGATTTTTCTTCTTCTGGACAATATACTTGAATTTCATAATTCATTGACTTTTCATAACCATTTGTAGGTAACCACTCTGTATTAATCACCTTCATTAAACTTTCTATAGTGTTGTTGTCCTTACTTAAAAATTCCTTAGTCTCGAATACAACCCATGTACTTGCTGGAATTTTAAATGTATCTAAATCTTTATAATCCTTACCATCAGCTTCTGCACCAATAGCTATAACATTTTCTCCATTGTCTAATGTTTGCGTTGCACACATTCGCCAAAATGGTGGACGATAAAGCTTATACTCGTTTCCAATTTTCTTATCCATTCCCTTATTAAGAAATTCATCCCAAAATAACCATATATCTATATTTTTTTCTTGCCAATTATTAATTTTAGCATTTGTAGTACATTTTTCAAAATTTCTAATAGCTCCTACAATCTTAATTTCTTGTTTTTCAATAATATGATATTCCATATCTCTACCCCCTTTTATTTCCATACAAAAGTCAACTTTATAATAGAAATTAATTTTTTCTATAAATCTGTTTTTAGTATGAAATGGATGACATACATTTTAGAATAACTGTTTAGGGATGTATAACAATATTTTACAGCCATTTACAATAGTTTGCAACTTATGTATCTTAAATTATATGTTTTACCTAGTAAACCGGCTTTATTGAAACTTCATTACGTAATTCTACGCTTAGTTATAAAACAGAGAATGTGGATTTTATAGAAAGATAATATATAAAGCTACTCAAAAAATTAATGAGTAGCTTTATTTCATAAAATATGACTACTTTATTAAGTTTTAGTATCATTTATAATATTCATCTCTTAATATTGAATAATACTTGCAATCAACTAAGTTACAACTATTATCCTTAATAAACTTTCTTAAAGTTCCCTCATAAATTAAATTACACTTTTCCATTACTCGTCCTGATGCAAGGTTATTTACATCAAAACGTGCTCCTATACGTTGAAAACCTATTTCATTAAAACCAAATTCAATTACTTTTAATAATGCTTCTGTCATAATACCTTTATTCCAAAATGCTTTACCTATACAATATCCTACCTCACAGTTTTCATCATTATTATTAATCTCTAGTAAGCTAATATTACCAATTGCATGTCCAGTTTCTTTTAACTCAATAGCCCATTGATATTGTTCCATATTTTTATAATTATTTATCCACATTTCTATGAGTTGTTTACTTATTTCAACACTTTTATGTGCAGACCATGAAAGATATTTAGTTACTTCCGAATCAGATGCCCAATTATTAAACATGTCTAACGCATCCGCTTCTTTAAATTTTCTTAAAATAAGTCTTTCAGTTTCTAGTTTTTCTGTTCCCTTATGTTTTAACACAACCTTACTCACCCCCTGTTATAGAATTCCAAATTGACTTTTAAAATTATTCATTCTAAAACTTGGATCCCTAAAATAGTGAAATATACTCTGAATCACTTAGAATTGAACATTCTATCTTGTATAAAATAAACTTAAATGAGGGCTTATTTCACTATAGCAGCAAAACCAATGAAAAACATTATGATTTTTAATTTGTTTTATCAAATTTTAAAATAAGTTTTCCCAAAAACCTCTTTATTTTTTCTTCATTAGTATTGTCCATAGAAAGCTTTTTCCAAAAACATCATCATTATATGATTCTTTCATTTCCCTAAATTCAATTATTTCAAAATATGGTTCCAAAATTTTTTTCAATTTATATTCAGTAAACCCAAGGCCCCCATGCATTGAATAATCTCTATATACATCATAATCGGAAATATTTGCTCCACCTTTCAAATTGAAACAAGTCATTGCAAAATATCCATCTTTTTTTAGATGTTTTAATATAATATTTAAATATTGATTTCTTCTATGTGGCTTTATATGATGAAAACATCCACTATCATATATAAAATCAAAGCTATCTAATTCATTCTCAAATTCAAATATGGATTTACATAAAAAGTCTACATTTATAGAACTTGCTTTAGCTGTTTCAATAGCCCATTCAATAGTAGTATTGGAAAAATCTATTTCTATAACATTCCACCCATTTTGTGCAAGATATAATGAATTTCTTCCATTTCCACAACCTATATCAAGTGCCTTTCCTTTATTCAATATACCTGACTCAAAATACGAAATAAGATTTTCATCTGGAATATTTTCAAAAAACGGTACAGACTTATCCTTATTAGAATAAAAATCATTCCACCATTTGTTCTCTCTTTTTTCCATTAAGCTATCCAACATAATAAGTATGTCATCTTAACTATTTACAATTTCACTATCAATTGCATCACTCATCTATATTCCTCCTATACTGATTTGAACTTTTAACATATTTATTATAATTTTACTAAATATTGTTTAAAGAGTAAATATTCAAATTTAATCACGAGCTATCTCAAATATGTTAAGATTTCAATTAATGAGATGATACTAACTTCAATCCCACAATTCCAACTACTATAAATCCAATACAAATTAGTCTAGTAATACTTATTGGTTCCTTAAATAATATTATCCCTAAAATTACAGTACCAACAGTACCAATTCCTGTCCAAATTGCATATGCAGTACCCAATGGAAGATTTTTTAATGATAATGATAAAAATAAAAACTTGCTATCATTCCCAATACAGTAAATGCACTTGGCATAAATTTTGTAAACCCTTCTGAATATTTCAAGCCTAAAGCCCATCCTACTTCAAATAAACCTGCTAAAACTAAAAATAACCATTGCATAATTTTCATTCCTTTCTAATATTAAGTAATTAAATGTAATTTACATCTCCTCTATTTCTTTTAAAATTTAAACCTATTCCCCTCCTTTTAATGACAAATAAAAAAAGCCAAGGTGGATACGTAAAATATCTCCCAGGCTTTTATCCTTCCGTGAATACAGTTAAACTGTACGTTTTATCTTGGACCAGACCAATTTCTAATTTAAAATTGCGGAACCCTATAAAACTTTTAAGACATATATATTTTTATGTGTCCTAATATATCAAAATTTATTAAAATAGTCAATATTTATTAATGTTCTTATTTTCAACCTATATAAGAAAAGTATGAAATTATTGAAAACATAATTTTCTTCAAATTACATATATACAAATCTTAATGAATAAACTTTACTTTCTACATCAATACCTTCTATTATAACAGTAGTTTCATAGTTATTATATATACACTCAATCATAATAAACTCTCTCAACATTTTCTTTTCATGTTTCGTCGCTGATTCTTTTTCATTAAATATTATAGCTTTTTGCCAAGGCATTTTTTCACTAATATCTTCTTCATTACTTACATATATATTTTTTATATTATCTGCCTTAATGATTTTAGTTATTTCTGAAAATACAAATTGAATTTCATTATCCATTAAAATCATTGATTGTAGCATAGCTTTTCCTTTATCTTTAAACCCTGATATATATCTAAGTGAATCAGTAAATTTCATTATATAATTTTTATTATTTCTTTTAATTTCAGCTTTTATTTCTAACTCTTCTTTTTTCTCCATATCTTTTTCTTCTATTTTTCCTATTAAAGCTAAAATTAGTATTCCCCCTACAAAAACAAAAATTAATTTTTCAAAATTGTTCATAACAATATCCCCCACATCAAAACAAATCCCCTTAAAATTTATTTTGCAGTAAAATAATGCATAGTGATACTTTTATGTTAATTTAATTTTAATATGACCTTTAGCATTATCACCATTAATTTCTACTTTTAATTTTTCATTGTTATTTGGAATTGAAATAGTTTTATCAACAGTACCATCTTCCTCAAATAACACTTCACTATTATTATAAATTTTAATGTTTAAATCTCCATGTTCAACATTAGAGTCAATTTTCATTTTATAAGAATTCTTTAAAGAGCTTATTTCTTTTAACTCTGTTCCATCAAATTCTTGAAATTTAATATCATAAACATTATTTTTAGTTTTATCAGTCCACATTATTGTTTGGGCACTCCAACCTATTTCATTTATACTAAAATTCTTATTTTGATTAATATTTACATATGAATACCCACCAACAATACAAAACAAACAAACTAGTATACATCCAATCATAATTTTTTTCTTTTTTATCATTGTTAACACCTCTTTATTATATTTTATGTATTGATTATGTTTAGTATTTAATTGTTAAATTGTATTATTTTTACACATTTAAATTGTACTAAACATTTTACAAATAATAAACCACCAGTATTTTCATATTTCCAGTTCATAACACTAAAAAGTGATTAAAATTCCTTTATTTGTTTTTATTTTAAAATACAAAAGGAATTGTCCCAAAATAAGTTTATATTTTAAGACATTTCCCTATTATTTTTTATATTTTATTTTAAATTTATATTAGTTTTTCATTAAACATTCTTATAAATTAACTTCATTTACCTTGTTGTCAAATATAATCTTACAAAATATAGTATTAGTAAATGTGCTGGATAAAAAAGATAAAAAAAGTATTTTATTTTCAAGCCTCTTTCTCCATTGTAAAAATAGATTGCAAGTAATGAGAGATATACTATTCCCAAACTTGATGGTACCTCATATAAAAATACAATAGCTCCTGATAATATTTGTAACAATCTCTTTTGTCTAAATATATAAAAAAGAGCTATGCAAAGTATTCCGTAATAAGTAAAATCACATTTTATAAATTTAGCTATTATTCCAAATAACACTATAGTAGCTATAATACAAACTATATTAACTACTTTATTCATTTTTTTACTATTAATGACTTCAATTATATACATTACACATACTCCTAAAAACAATGTAAAAAACACATTATTTAATCTAGAAATTGGTATAAACATTTTATCACCAAATGCTAAATTGAAAGGTATTTCAGAAACTAAGGCAAATATAAAAAGTCTAAATGCATATTTCTTTTTATTACTTGTATGAACATATCCTTCAACAAGCAAAAAACAAAATATTGGAAAACATATACGTCCTACAGCTCTCATCATTAAATATATGCCATTTAATGTATTCATATCTCCGGTATAAGGTATTTTTTTAGAATATATACCCATTAATATTAACATTGCTGCAAGATGGTCAATAAACATTAAAATTATTGCCATAATTTTTAATGTACTTCCTGATAATCCCCTTTTTGATGATATTTCCGTTTTTTCAATTATAGATGTATCCACTATTATTTCTTCCCCCTGTAATCATAGTTAACAAACATATTTATAAAAAATATATTTATTATAATAGAATAAGCCTGTAATCATTTTCATACACTATTTTAACTATTTTTTGTTTAATTGTCAAATTTTTCTCAATTTTTACAATATTTTCACTGACTTTATAAAAACCAATATTTTATTTATATTTCTAATTCCATAACTTCATTTTCTATTAAAAACCCATGACGTTTATAAAAGTTTATCGACCTTTCACTTGGCCAAACAAATAACAATTCTATTTTATTATCTAATGCCCATTGTTTCACTTTTTTTATAAGCTTCGATCCTATACCTTTGTTTCTAAATTCTATTTTTGTATAAACATTTGTTACATATCCTATTTCTGCAAATAACTTTTGTGGTTTAGGTACCTTTCTTATTCTATTTATATATATATTGGAAACAATTTTATTATTATCTTTAGCTATCCAATATTCCCAACTTCCAGTTTTTAAACCATTTATTAAAAATAAATTACACTCTTTAATAAAATCTTCTTTTGAAGTCTGAAAATTTCCTTCTTCTTCATATTCGTGTTGCCACCTCATTTCTGAAAGTGTCGGAATATCTTTTTCTGTTGCTAATCTATATATCATATTATCATCCCTCCCACATAACATAAAATTTATTGTGATTTTTTAATGCTATTACTTTATATTAATAAGTTTTTTCCGGAGTTGCATTTACTATAATAATTGAATGGATTTTTTCATAATGTCCATTAAAATGTTCTATATTTATTTAATTATCCCTCTTTCTATTTAATCTACTCCCATAATTTGAATATCAGATGCATTATAATCTCATATTATAATATATAAATATATATTAATTTTTGGGGGGATTTTTATGTCATGTAACAATTGGAATAATAACTGCTGCAATGATTGTAACAACAACTGTAATAATAATTGTAACAATAACTGCTGTGATAATTGGGATGACTGCAACAATGATTGTAATAACAATTGGATTGACCACTGTTTAACTGATTGGAACAATAACTGTTGTGATAATTGGAACAATGGCTGTTGTGATGATTGTGGCTGTGGCCTATTTGACTGGATATTTTGGTGTTAAATAATTATAAATATAATTTTATATTTTCTACACTAACTAAAAATCATCTAATATAATATTAAGTTTTAATATAACACCCACATATTAAACTAGACAAGCTTAATATGTGGGTATTTTTATATTATTTATTCTATATTAGTAACTTTTAATTAAGAGTTAATCTTATCTTAACCCTACCCTTTCCTCAGCAATCTTAAGAGTTTCTTCTCTATTTTTACCGCGTATATAAACATTAGCCTCTACACCGGTTAATGCTCCAACACTATAAACACTTTTACCCATACCTTTTACATATTCTTCATGATTAACCACAATGCAATCTTCTAGTTTCCATGATAGAATTTTAGCTATACATTCATCTGCGTCTGATCCTTTAGCATAAACAACAACATTTCTATAAACTTTCAAATTTTTTTCACTTCCATTCAAGCTAGATTTTTTTATAATAGATTGATAGTCTACATAGCAATAATTTGTATCAACTTGTCCATTAATCCCATCAAAAGTTCCACTATCTGTAAACTGCCATATACCATAATTACCTCTATAATTACAATTAGAATTATATTCTGCTACCCATTTATCATATCTATTAAATATATCACTTGTAAGTTTATTATTAAACCAATAAGTGTTAGCATAAATTCCAACATGATATCCAGCAGCTTCTATAATATCGCAAAATGTTTTAGCTATAGATGCTATGACACTATTGTCCAAAGTTCCTGTAGTTCCATCATCCTCTAAATCAAGGTATACTGGATAATCTAACTTGTAACCTTTTATATTTCTTAAAACGTGTTCTGCTTCACTTTTGGCATGGTCTATTGTAACTGCATAAGAGTATATATAAACCCCTACAGGAATACCTAAACGAGCACATTCTTGTATATTTCTTTTAAATTGACTATCGTCTTGACTAGTCATGTTATCTCCATAGCCAACCCTAATAATAGCAAAATCTATTTGACCTTTTATCTTGTCCCAATTTATAATTCCTTGATGTTCACTTACATCTATTCCTTTTAATTTCAAGTCGTTCTTCCTCCTTTAGCCTATTCATTGGTTCAATTGTGATGATATTATCTATTATTTTAAATAGATTATTAAAAAATTTTAATTTTAAAATAAGTAAAAAACTACTAAAAATAAAAGATAATATTCTATATATAGTTTTATTTTTCATTCTAAATATCTTTGTATAATAATTATTAGACTTATTTTTTAAAGTGTTATAATATAAACTATGCTTTAATTAGTACTTTGCTCGCTAATCTTTAAATTTAAAATAAAAATAAAGGAGGTATCAAAAAACCACCTGCAATAATTAGAATCTTATCTTTTAATTAATTTTTTAGTACCATTTAAATATACATTAAGTTCTACATTATATAATTCATCACCATCTTCATAGGTACTCCTCCCCATCCCAATTTTATGATTTTTCCTATGTATTAAAATAGCATCTTCACTCTTTGTATTGAGCCATTTACAAATATAAGCAGTAACTCTTTTATAAGCATTATTCCCATATAAAATATAATTTCTACTATTTGAAAAACTTCAACTATTCTTTTTCTCTTCTTATCAATTTGTTTTAACATATTCATAGTATGTATCCTCCATTGCTACCAAAGTATATAACATAAAATTTATTAGCTATTCATAAATCAGTTTATATTTTTCTATTTATAACCATATATCTAGAATTATTCCCATTTTAATAATTCTAAACATTTATTTTTCTATTTTTTAATGTAAATTTTATTTAAGATTTTATCATTATATAGGGAAACAAGCTCCAATTTAAATTTATTCAATAACTTTAAAATTTTTCATACAAAATGTAGTGTTGAATTCTAAGGGATTCAGAGCATATCTCACTATTTTAGGTATCCAAGTTTTGGAATGGATAATTTTAAAAGTCAACTTGGAACCCTATAGAGGAGAATATTTTAAATTTATTGCTAAAACAAAGAATGGTCTGTATTAGAATAAAGTTATAAAACTCTATTCTAATACAGACCATTTTTTATATGATATTTTACTTATTCTAATATGTAATATTAAATACTACTCCTTTAATAGTGGATATTTTAAGTTTTGCTCTTCTGAATCATCTAAATAATTTCCACCCCATTTTTTTCTTTTTACTCATTTTTTTCCTTTTTTATCTTTTATCAGAAACTTGAATCATTTAATAAGAATATTGAAAAAAGTTAATATCATTTTTTATGCTTTTTTCAATAAACATTTCTATTAATTCAATAGAACATCTTAAAACTCCTACTATTATGATTGAATGTATAAATCTATTTAATAATCTAAAATTAATTATATGTTAACTTTATGGAAACACAATAAAAATTTAATTATTTATATAGATTTATTTACTATAATAAAACTAAATTCCTTTGATTAAAAAATTTATGATAAACGATTAATTTTGCTATTCTTTACAATAGCTAATTACATAAATTTTCTTCATAATTAACCAGTTAGAATATGATAATTAAGTTAGGAGATATGTATTATGAAAAGATTAACCCCATTCACAATCACGAGTATATTAAAGAATTATAAAAAATTAAAATTATTATCTTTAATATTTTTAATTTTCATAATATTATTTTTTATAATTCCATTTTATATGCCTTTTATGCCACAATATACAATAAGATTATATTTTAAGAGTACTAATACAAATAATTTTAAATTATATGAAAAAGTTACTACTGAATTTCTTTCTCATGATGAAAATCTTTTTAAGGAGAGAAATAAATCAAATGATAAATGTTATATTTTTTTGTTAAACCTACTAAAATGAATGAAGAAACTTTAAAATATAAAATGTATGAGGTAAAAAGATATAAAAAAACTCTTATAGATTACACAGAGAATGATATATTATTTTACAATATATATGGTATAAGCACTAATATTGATGAAGTTGTTGGTCCATATATAACATTAATAAGGTCTAATGATAAAAATAAAACAAAATGGATTGTTCAAGGCATAGGTTATTAGTATAGAGAAACAAGCTCCAATTTAAATTTATTCAATAACCTTAAACTATTGTTATACAAGATGTAATGTTGCATTCTAAGTGATTCAGAATATGTGTAACTATTTTAGGAAGTTTTGGAATGGATAATTTTAAAAGTCAAATTGGAACTCTATGAATCAAAAGAAAGCTGTATCAAAATAATTAATACAGCTTGTCTTTTTAATTACCTATTTTAATTAATTTAAAATCTTACTACATGTTTATTCCTAAAATATATATCTGTAGTAATACCATTACTAAAAGTACTATCACTAAAAATTATATTTAAAATAAGTTTTAACGAAATTAGCCATAGGCTGTTTTTCATCTTTATCTCCAATATAATCTAAGTCTTGATCATAAAAATATAAGTATGCTATACTTTTTTCTTTATCAGATGTTCCAATAATACCAAAAGCTTTTGGAAATTTTCTATTATTTTTTTCATTTTCATCTACAACTCTAAAATTATAGCTATTTATCAAAAATTCATGTTCTGGTATAACATATTTATCTTCACCATCATCTACATTATACATTGGATCTAAACTAACTTTTGAATCTAAAAAAGTATATTTTTCTTCTAGTTTAGCTTTTTCATTTTTATATGTTTCATCATCATAACTTACAACAAGAACAACTGAATGAGCTTGAAATATAACCATTGATTTATTAGTGTACTTATATGTTATATCTTTATATGTAGGCAAGTCATCTAACTTAGGCATGAAATCCTTTGCATTTGAATCAATGTTACTACCTGTATTAAGATAACTTTCAATATCTGAATTTACTTTACTACAACCAGTAACACAACTAATTAAAACTATTAATAAAATAATAGAACATTTTTTTCTTATTTTTCTCATTCCTTTATACCTCTACATCTAATAATATTTTTTCAACATTAATTATAATTTACCTTTAATAATTCCCTAAATATTATTCTTTTCTTTACCTTAATCATTCTGTATAGATTGCGTCTCTTGTTCTAATTCAATAAGTGCTTCTATTATTATACTATATATTTTAATTTTTTCATTTATTTTAATAAAGAAATATCCAAAAAATAAAATTATAGCTAACCCATATATTATAATTATTCCAAAGAAAAACTTTTCATTGTTTCCTTTTGGAATATTACTTAAAACAATTCCAACTACAAATACAACTATTGTAATTAAATATCCCATTACTGTTTGATTTTCTTCGTATTGTTTTTTCATTTCTATCCTTCTTTTTTCCTTTTGTATTCTTTCCAAATCAAAACTTAGCTCATTTTTATATTTATCTTTTATATCATCAATACGTCTACGATATTTATTGTATTTCTCATTACTAACCTCTTCTTGTAAGATGGTATAAAATTTAATGTCTTTCATCATCTTCCCCCTCCAAAACAATCTATAATTTTAAATTTTCTTCTCATTGTTGTAATTTTTACACTTACAGTTATTATTCAATAATAATCTATATAGTCCTTTTTATTACATTTCTAATTACAAAAGTATCCATAATGGTTCCCTCTATATAATTTCTAAATAAAAAACTCTTATTCTCCAATGAACTATATTTGTTCAACTGGTGGATTAAGAGCTTTAGATATTTTTAATACTGTTTCTATATTACCTTTTTGTTTGTTATTTTCTATTTGACTATAAGTATTTTTACTTATTCCTAGCATTGTATAAAATTCTTTTTAATACATCATATAATCTCGTATAGGAATTTGTTTAAGCTCATTTTTAACAGCTACAATATCACTTTTTGTATCTATAATATGGGTTTAGTTTCCTTTATATAAATTAATATATAGTATATATTTATTAAATATATACTATATATTAATTTATATTTTCTTTATTATTAGATAATTCATTTTTATCTTTTACCAAATGCCCATTTTCTTCAACTTCTTTACATATCAAAGAAGTATTCAAATTCAATAGTTCATCTATTTTTTTATCTAATATTTCTTTCTCTTTAGTAATTAAAAAATCTTTTCTTATACATTTATAACGCGGTCTAAAAAATATAAAATTCATAATAAGTCCTGTAAGTATAGTAACAACAATTACTATATTACTTTTATTCTTTATTCCAGTTCCTATAGTCACCATCAAACCACCCATTATTCCATAAATTAAATTATATTTTCCATTAGATTTAATATCTAATTTTTGTCTTCTACAAATATACTGTTCTAATTCATATTCGCTATTATTATAATGATTATATATTTTATTATAAGTTATCCTAATATTCTCTTTATTACCTTTGGATAATTTTTTTATTTCTTTTTGCATTTCATATTCATTACCCCAAATGAACTTTTTAAACCATTTAAATTTTTGATTATCTTTTACATCCACAGTACTTATTTCCCTAATTTCTTTTATTTGATCTTTATTAATAAATCTTATATTGTACTTACTATCTTTAATTTTTAAAAAATCATTAAATACCCCAATTAATAACATTGTATACTTTCTTCATTATATTCTAATTCGTATAATTTTAATGTACTTAAAATAGTTTCACAAAATATTAATCCTGATGTCATTAAAGTCAAATAATATATCCAAATAAATGAACCTATACAAAAAATTATACTATGTAAATCTTTTGAACTTTTAATTATACATATAGCATCAAACCCTATAAAAATTCCTACGATAATATTCATTATAAATATAAATGCAATTTTACATATATGATTACATCCTAACGTTTTTTTACATACTAAAATTTTATTTGATTTATTCAGTTTATTAAAATATATTACTAATAATATTATTAACATTACTAGTAAAGAACATATTGCTATTAAATCTGTTGTTGAATTATTATTTAAACTATAAGCATATCTTCCTCCTAAAAATGTAAAAAATATAAATATAATGCTAATTAATAAGGGTATTAACTTATCATTTGCGTTATTTTCTATTTCTATTTTCCCAAAACTCCATTTTAATGAATAGTTAAATAAGTATATACTAAATGTTATCCATACTGGCATAATTATTGAAATTACTTGTATACTGTCATTAGTTATCATTGACTTAATACTTTCTATCATATTCTTCCTCTTTTCTCATGTGTATATCATATGTTTTATAATCTCATACTGAAAAATTATTTAAGATGACTATCATACTAAGTAATTTTTATATCTATACCCCATATACTCTCAACATCTTGCTCTGCATTAGTCCCTATTGATGTTGAACTAAAATCTAAAGTATATGCTATTAAAAGAGACAATAGCCCTTTTATATTTTTTCTTTTCAACTCTCTCACTCATATATATTATATTTACATATAAACTATATATTAACAATGCTTATAATTCCATATTTTCGACAAATATAGAATTATTTTTACAATAAAAATATCCTATCAATTAATTTTTAGACTATTTTTAACTAAAAATATTAATATTTAATACTATCTAAATAAAAAGGAGTTTTGGATTTGAAACATAATATTTCTATTTACATTAAAAATAATTCTAAGATTATAAAACTATCAGACTTAATTAATAAACTTTAGAATAAAAAAATATCTAAATTTAGTTGTAAAGCAATCATATTAGCTATCTATTTATATAATTTTAATGTTTGTTTCCAATCATCCGTTTTCAAACCAGCACTATATACATTCCCTGTATTTGCATCAATAACATACAATATTGCATTTCCACCTTCTCCTACCATAAAATAACCTAAGTGTCCATATATATTTTCATCTACAATAAAATAATCTGAGCTTATAATTCCTTCTTTGGCTATATACATATACCCTCCTAGTTTAGTATTTGCAATATCCATAGCTTCTTCTCTACTAATTAAGATTGCTTGATTAGTATTTGCTTGTGTTGTTTCTTCTTGATTACTTACACTTATTTCTTTAACATTTTCTTTTGCATTATAGCTTGTTACTTCACCATTATAAGCTACTCCTGTATCATATTCATTCCCAGAACTATCAAACCTTTTATAATCTCCATAGATATTACCTTCAACAAAATCTGCTTCTATTGCTACTATGTCCTTTCCATTTGTATAATTTAAAGACCAATAAACTTTTCCTTTTCCATTGAATATTCCATTTTTAAACTCTCCTTCATATTGTTTAGTAAATCCTCCATGTTTACCATATGATCTACTATACAATATTCCTTTTCCATTCAACGAATTATCCGTAATTTCCCCATCATACATATACTCGTTTCCATTTAACGGGAAATAATATTGTTTTTTATTTGTATCCTTTCCTTTTTCATAATAATTTCTTACTTTTGAAGTTATCTCACATTTATTTGATACAATAGATTTAAAATAATCTTCATTGTCTTGTTTATATATTCCATCGCTAATAATTAATTTAATATCTTCTTCTATAAACCCATTTGCACCATTATCTATCAGTATTTTTTCTATATCTTTTTCTTTTAATTTATTAGCAATACTAAAAGGAGTATATCCGTTACCATCCTCTTTGTTTACATCTGCCCCATTTAATATAATCTTCTTAACAATTCCAATATTTTTAGTTTTTATCGCTATATTTAGTGGTGTATCACCATTGTCATCAACTTCATTAATATCATTTCCAAGTTTTATAGACATTTCTGTCTTTTTCATATTTCCATCTTTAACAAACTTTGTTAATGGTGTAGTCTCTAATTTATTATAAAATCTAGAACATAGTGCAACTATAACTAATACTACTATAAAACTGCTCATATATATAACTTTTCTTTTTCTAAATTTTTTTTGTTTCTCTACAAACTCTTGCTCTTTTAAAATTTTATTTTTTTCTTCCTCTGCCTCAATTTTTTTCTGTTCTTCAATCTCTTCAAGAATTTTTTCCCTAGATAATTCCGTAAATACATATTCTTTATCTAAATTACAACGTACACACTTTTTTACATTCTCATAATTAGGTCTTCCACATACGCAAATCCATAAATTATTCTCTTCTTTAGCATAACAAACCCCTGTTTTAGTATGTTTCTTTAATATCATCAATTCTTCATTTTCAGTTATACATCCAATTTCTCTTTCTATTTCATTTTTCTTGTTTTTGTAAATAAAATTTCCATCAATAAAAGCAATTTCTTTTATTGAAATATTTAATTTTCTGATATCTTTTTCTGGTAACAGTACAGGATTTCTATTATTAAATTTACATCCTAATTGTCCATCAAGATCTTGTATATAGCATGTAAAAGTATCCTTTCCCTCAACTTTTACTACCTCATTGAATGAATTTAAACCTTGTAGCTCTAATTTTATAGCTGAAATTATTCCTTGATGTAAATTTCTAAATAAAATATTAAAATATATATTACCATCATTTTTTGATAGAATATCCCATTCTAAAACTTCAACTGGTGAATTTAAATCAATATTATTTTCTAAATTTCCATGACTTAAAACTTTAAATTCTAAATTATTTGTGGTATCGTTACTACTTATATTGGAGTTATAAATATTCTGTTCTGGTAATGATATAGCATGAAGCATAGCTATAATCCAAAGAAAAAATCCATATATATACCAAGCAGCAAAATCCTTTCCTTTTCTTTTGGCAACATTAGCTGGCAAAATTGCTAACACTCCATCAATTATAATAAATAAAATTATATAACCTTCCATATTGTCTCCTTTTATGTAAAAATTTATATTTCATATAAAATTTTAACTTATTAAATAGTTCTTGTACATAAATTCGACAAACTTAGAATAAATCTAACGTGATTTGACATTTTTTAATTTTACATATAAAAAATAAAGGTAGCTCCTAAGAACTACCTTTAAATCAGACTAAACTTGCTGCATCTTTAAAACTTGTATATCTATTAAACCCAACCTTTCATCCTATAGTAATTACCTTCTCTGCTTTTAATCCACTGTTTATAAAATCAAATTCATCATAGGACACTGTTTTTTTGTGCCATAATTACTGCGCTTAATGCGTCTAATAGCATCGTAATTTAGATTATACTACTAAATATAAAAAACTATTTTCATAAATATATTCTTTTATTCTTAATGTCTCCAAAAAAGAAAAACAGGCAAGGTATTTTTTTATCAAGAGTAATTTTAAAGAAACTTGAAAAAATAATATTTATAATATATTACACATGTATAGTATATATAATTTAAAAGCGATTATTCTTTATTTTTCAATTCTAAAAGTATAGGTGTTATATTAAGTACAATAGATATAATAGTTAAAATCCATAATGCAGTTTCCATATAAGGAACTACATCTAATAAAGCCGTCCAGTCATTCACTTTTACCCATCCAGATACAAGTGTATATTCTGAACAAAGTGTCAATGCCGTAAATGATAATCCTATTGCCATAGCAAGTTTATAATTCTTTCCTACTTTATACATATAAAGATTTACAAAAGTAGATATTAGGGCAATCCCACCAAATACTATCCACACATTTTTACCTCCATTATTTTTTTATTTATTTCGTATAAATTTACAATTGCGAATTAATTATAATGTATAATTATAACATAATTCCCATGAAATCATAATTTTTTATAGATATCAGCATAATTAATTTTCACTTGTTCTTTAAGTTCTCTTTGCTTTGATTGGATTTATATTAACTACTTTATTACTCTCATAAGGGTTTCTAAGCCATCCTTCAAAGTCAGATAATATGTTATATTCACACTTTTATAATCTACACCTGTTTCTCTAAGATATTCAAAATATAGTTTTTTAAAATAGCAATATGTCTTTTCGTTATTATAAATATACTTTAAATATTTTGCTACTGGTATTATAGGTAGTCCAGTATTATCAACTAACAAGTATCTTCTTTGCTTCTTCTCTAACTTTACATCTTGTACTCTCAATACTTACTCTCCTCTACATAATTTATACTTATAGTATATAAAAAAAGATATGAAATTAGTAATTATATTACACTATCTATTCCATATCTATAATACTATATTTAAATTTCTACATCACCTATTAATAATTTATTGTATTTATTATATTTAATATATAATTTATAACAACTTTATTTCTTCATTTATTCGCTTGATTTCATCATTCATTTTATTTATATCCCATAGTTCTGTTAATTTTAAAAATTTTAAAACATTGTCAAAACTAGTTACTTTATAACCTTTTTCTCTAAGATATTTTACATTTTGTGCTGTTCTTGAATTGCAAGCGAATATTATTGCAAACTTAACATTTTTCGCTTGAGTTTTATAGTATCTTCCATCATTCTCACTGCATATATTTGAAATACGTTCTTCTATTTCTAAAAACTTTTTCCTATTTCCTCCACAATTAATGTTTCCCAAATCATTTTCACTTTTATTTACAATACAACATCTATATATATCGTTGTCAATACTATCATACTCAAGCTCTTCTTCATATATTTGCTTCAATTTTATTAAATCTTCCTCTTTTTCTTTTTATATTGCTTTTCACGGTCTTTAATTATATTTAGGAAATGTTTATAATCACTTGGAGTTATCCAAAATGCAAATTTTCTAGTAAATATCTTCCTATATAAACCATCTTTACTATATCCAACTTCTTCTATGTAACTTGAATCTAAATACATACTTTCATTATTAATTATTATTTGATTACTATCTGAAGGAAACAAAACTTTTGCATCCTTTAATGTTGTATTATAATCTATATTTAAATAATCTATAATAAAATCTCTGTCATATTTTAAACTTTCAGTTTTATCTTTACCAAATAAATTACTCAAAAATCCCACAATTACACTCCTCTTATTTATAGCCTTTTTTAATAATTCTATCATCTATAATAACTGTGTGGCAAATCAATTTCAGTCTTTTTAAGGAAAGTAAATCCAATACATATAATACTCTCTCCAAATTATATGTTAAGATATAAAAATAAAGGTAGCTCCTAAGAACTACCTTCAATAATTATAAACCTATTCTTTTGATAACCTTTTTTAATGTATCAAATCTATCTGAACCTTTTAAATATAAATTTGCCTTTATATCATCTAATCCACCACCAACTGCATAAACACTTCTTCCCATTCCAACTTTATAATCCTTTTTATGGGCTAAAATAGAATCTTGTTTATTTACATTCAACCAATCATTTAAATATTCTGCTGCTCTTTTATCTACATCATTACCATATACAACTACATTTCTATGAGATTTTATTGGATTATTTTCAACCATTTGACCTGTTAATCCTTTTACTATTGCATTAGCTACTTTTTCAGCATTAAATATTGACATATCTTTTGAATTATCACAAAAACATACCTCAACTAACATAGCTTCACAGCTTGTATTACCTATTACATATAAATCACTACCATCTTTTATGCCACGATTAGTAAATCCTAGTACAACTAAATTATTTAATATGTCATTGGCTTGCTTATAACTTTTCCCACCATATGTGAAAACCTCTGTTCCATGAGCATTTTTATTAAAACAATTAAAATGAATAGATACATAAAAATCTAAATTATTATTATTTGCTACTGATACTCTTCTACTTAAACTATCATTTAGCGATGTACAAGTATCTACTGTACAATTAATAACTGTATGTCCTAATTGTTTAAGTCTTGATATTACTAAATTACCAGCTTCTCTAGTTAAATCACTTTCTGGTCTTATCCCAACTGCTCCATAATCATAACTTCCTATATATTGGGTATGACCACAATCAATTCCTATTTTCATATTTATTCACCGTCCCTATTATTTTCTTTTATAGCTTGTCTAGTGGAACTTTGTCCAAAATAAAATGCTATTATCATTAAAAATATAGTTAAAAATTCATTGCTACTTATTCCACCTTTAAGTACCAATATACAAAATACTACAGTAGTTAATAATGCTATAATTTTCTTAATCTGCAACATGTTTTTTAATTGCTCCATCTACACCACTTCCCTATTTAAATATTTTATTTTTTATATCCTCAACATCCTGTTTTATATCTTCAACTACTCCAAATTTATCTGCAAGTTTATCAATTGTATTTTGATAGTTTTTTTCCCTATCCCCTGTTGTTTTGAGTACATACAATAGTAGAAAAACAAATAGCCCATATCCTAATCCTTGACTTAATGCTGCTTTAATTAATTCATCCATATTACACCACCTTTTATATAAGAAAAAATAGGCAATAAAAAAGAACCTTTTTGGTTCCAATCTATTGCCTTAACTACTTATTGTTATTTAATATTAGTTATGTAATTGTTAAAATATGTATAAATATTTAAAAACCTGTGTTTTTAACTTTTCTCAATGGTTATCAATTATACACAATGGTTATCAATTAGCAATGTGAATTATTTTTAAAAGAAAAAGCACTATTAAGTAGTGCTCTTTCTTTGTCATATAAACAAATTTGTCTTAATTCTTATCTTCAATTGTTGTAAAAAAATCAAATACAATTTTAGAAGCTTGAGCAATTAATTTGTCATCATGCTTAGCTTCTTTTGTATCATGGGTTGATAATATTGCAACAATTATAGGTTTTTTACTTGGTGGCATCACTACCGCTATATCATTTCTTATTCCATAAGGACCAGTTCCACTCTTGTCAGCGACTACCCAATTCTCTGGTGCACCTGCACGAATTAATGTATCACCTGTTGTATTTCCTGTCATCCAATCAATAAGAATTTTTTTCTTATCATCCGTTAATACATTTCCAATTGTATATGCTTGCAAATCTATTGCCAACTGTCTTGGTGTACTAGTATCTTTAGTATCTCCAGGTATAGCTTCATTCAATTCTGGTTCTATACGCACTGGTTGTGTAACATTATCCCCTAATTGATTAAGTGCTAATTTAAAACCACTAACTCCACCTATGTGATTTAACAAGAGATTTGCAGCTGTATTATCACTAAATTGTAATGCTGCTTTGCATATCTCCTCAATTGTCATACCCTCCTCAACATTATTTTTAGTAATTGGAGAATAAGAAATAACATCTTCTTCGTTATATTTAATTACTTGATTAAGTTGCTCTAATGTATCTTGTTTCAAAACAGAACCTGCTACTAAAACCTTAAAAGTAGAACAATATGCGAACCTATCATCTGCACGATATATAACTTCTTTACCTGTTTCTGTATCTAAAGCATATACACCCAATTTAACATCATAGTCATTTTCAAGTTGTGAAAATTCTGAATTATACTGTGTGTCAAATCTCTTATTTACAGATGCTTGAGTTGTTAAACTTCCATAGCTAGCAAGAGAAGCAATTACAAGTAGAGTAATTATAACAATTTTAAATTTCTTTTTAATCATAAAAAAACAATCCCCTTTCAAGGATATTATACTACAATATTTTCCATATACCTTTTTCACAACCATTTATAAGTATAAATATATACTTATAAATACGTATTAGTTATCAAAAGCGACATAAATTAAGTTTACATCGTTAAATGAAAATATACTACACAATAAATTTTATTAAGAAAACTATTCCAGCTATTATTGCTGATCCAGCTATTGATAAGACTATCCCCTTTAAAAATCCTATAAAATGATACATATAATCCTTATAAGCAGGATGTCCTTTAGTACCAGGTAATATCATAAAATTAGGATTAATTTTGCAAAAAATTAACCAATCAAAAATAATTAAATCAAAGGCATTCCATATCATAAAAACAATAAACAAATGTAAAAATAATATTAAATAAGATATACTGACATACTTATATGAAAAAAAAGTAGAAAATATAAGGTAAAGCATTACTAATATCAACATTGGAAGAGCCATCATTAAGAATCCCTTTTTCTCATTCTTTGTTTGTTTTTCAACACTATTAACAATCTTTAAAGGATAACTTTTCATTTCAAACCTTGGATTAACTTTTAGTATCACTGAAATCCAAACACATATAACAATTGAAATTATTATACCATCTAATAAAGCCTTACTTATTATCATCAAAACCACACCATTTAAATAAAATAGTATACACAATTTACTATTTTGTAACTTTTTTTATTATACTACTATGCATCAATATATAGTCCTCTACTACTTGCCTATAATCTGGATTAGTTACATCAGTTATAATCCTAAATGCTACAATATAACATTTAAAAATAGACAAAATAAAAAGACTATCACCTAGTCCCTACTTTGTCTTAATTTTTATATAAAAAATGGACAATAGAAAAGTAATCTCTTTTTCTATTATCCAAGTTAAGGTTTCTCGGATCATGTGAAGTAACATTGCTATTACACTTTTGTATTATACATACTATTTAAGCAATATTACCTGAGCATACATAATTTAATAATAAATATTACATAAAACATATTTCTATTTTAATTATTACATATCACACAATTAATTTACTTAATGCTTATTTTGAACATATACGCATAATTTCATTTTTAATCTTTTCCTTCAATTCTTTTCTTTGCTCCTCATCAGGTCTTGTAGATTCATCAAACAATTCCTCATTTGACAATTGATATACTGAGCTAACTATAGGTGTATCACCTTTTACCCTTGGATATAAATGCCAATGAATATGAGGACACCCATTTCCAAGTAGTTCGTAGTTCATCTTGTCAGGTTTAAACATATTAGAAACAGCTTCAGCTACTATAGACATTTCTTCAAGATGTTTAATTTTAAAAGATAGTTCTAAATTATGTAATTCAGGACCATGCTCTTTACAAATGAAAAGGGTATAGCCCTTGAACCTTTGAAACCATCCTAAAACTACATATCCTGTTTCAAGTTCCATAATAAAATATGGATCATCCTTAATATTTTTTTGCATTTCACACATTTTACAGTTCATTTTACATCCCCCATATAAAGACTATTAATTATAGTCAATTGACAAATTATCTATTTTTTAATTTTTTATTTCCGAATTTAGCATTGTAAATTTTCTCTAATTTTTATAGTTCATTTTCCAGCTCTCCAAGTTCATTAATTTTTTCCTAAGTTCACTATTTTTCCTCCTTATTTTTATTGTCCAAGTTATCATATTATCCCAGATTTTTATATAAATAGCAAACTTAAACTTTTTGATTGAATTTTTAATATTTTATCTCTATTATTAATTTTATTTACCCCTTTTACTGCATTTAGTGCTATTTCTATATAGAAATAGGCAATAAAAAAGAACCTTGTTGGTCCTTATATATTGCCTTTTAATTATTATTTTTTAGTTCGTCTTAGTTATCTAAGATGTAACATCATTATCCAAAACCTTAAATACCATTTCTCTTAAATTGCTTAAATTGGGTACATCTTCTCTTGTAATATTTCCTTCCTTTATATTTCTTGCCCAAATTTTTACTAATCCACTATTTTCATTAAGTTTAAGCATTAGCATTACCTCCTGTTATCATTGAAGTTAATTCTAAGATAGCTTGTTCTTGCTCTTCAATTTTTTGCCTCAATTCTCTAATTTCCTTTTGTTCTACTGATTCAGGATGAAGTAAGTCCTTTTCATTAATTTCAAAGTATTTGTATACAAGATTATTGTTTCTCTTATCATAAAGTAATTCAGCTCTGTAACCTTCTCTATTTTCTGGTTCTGGAACGTCTTCTTTGTTTATTAAGACACCTTCTTGTAATAATTCTTCTTCAGTTTTATTTAATCCATCTTCCTCATGAAAAGGACAATAGTGTGTGAACCCTATTATAAATATATTTTCTTCATCTGTCGATTTAAATTGACTTATAAAAATTTTATTTGAATTCATCTTTATTCATTCCTCCTACATTTTTAAATTATTTTTGTGTTATTTTATAGATACCGATTTAATAACTTTATCTTCTTCATAATAAGTTGCGTATAAACTTGTAGACATTAGATTAAGAGTTGTTTTACTGATATAGAAGATAAAATTTTTCTTTCTTCCGCATATTGCATAATAACAGGATCTGAGGTATAATGAGTAAATTTATATATATCTCCTTCATTTTCTACAACTATAGCACATGATTCTGATTCACTACCTATTAAACTTTTTCTATAAATCAAAGAATTTGTTTTAATAGAATATTTTGCAATTGCACTAGTGTAACCATTATTATTAGTAGGTAAAAAATAAATATATTCATTTTTTTTATCAATATCTGCATGTTTATATGAATAATCACCCATATCATAAGATTTTACCAATGTATTATTTTTTAAATTATATTCATATAATTTTTTATCAAATTTTTTACATAAATATTTTCCTTGTTCAATTTCTCTTATAATGTCTAATCCATAATCTAATAATTCATTAGGTTCTTTAATAATATTATCGTTATTTAAATTATATATTTCAGTAAATCTATTATAATAAAGTTTATTATTATAAACAGCACAGATTCCACTTGAACTTAAACTAGGTTTTGCATTAATAACCTCTATCGTAGAAATTAATGCACCAGAAGGATTTAATACATCTATATACTGCACCTGACCGCCAGATAGACATCTTGGTGAATAAATTTTATCATTATAATAATCTACAAACATTTTCTCAGATGGATATTCTAATTTTTTATTCCATATTGAAGAACCGCTAAGACTACGTTTCTCTATATATGGTGTTTTTGATTTCCTATCATAATAAGCTATTAATATAAAAGTATCTACCACTGTAAAATACATACCATCATCTTTTGTTATGCTATATACAACACTATTCTCTTTTATATCATATATTAATAAATTACAATAACCCCAGGTATCATAATAACGAAAATATGCATATTGTCTATCTTGAGATATTTGCACTTCAGTTAAATTTCTTATACTAGAACCAATTCCTTTCTGTTTTATTAATAACGGATCAGAATCTCTGGTATATTCTATATTTAATTTATCTAATGGTATATTGTCCCCACTGTTATACCCTGTTTTTATTTTTCTTATATTAGTTGCCATTACATCAAATGTATCGTTAGCTAGCGTACTTATGCCCTTGTCAGTAATGGCACCCGCTACTTTAATTTTTCCACTACTGACAGATTGAAAAACCTCTTCTTGTTTTTTCGTTATTTCATCCAAATGCGACTCAACTGACTTACCATTATTGCAATTTATATCCTCTGCTTTTAGAACTATATCTCCAGTTTTAGTGTTTACACTAGTAACTGGAACTTTAATATTTTTAATTTTTTGCTCTAATACTTCTATATCTTTTTTAGTAGCTAATATAACAGTAGGATCTACCTTAAGTGTTACAGAGTTAGCATTGCTTACTTCTAAGATTGTTCTTATAAGTATGTCTTTACTGCTTCCATCCTTTGTTTGTGGTTTATATGTTTCTGGATATTTTGCCACAGCTATTACGTTATCTTCATCATCAAGTATTGCTGCTTCTCTTATCGTAAAACCACCAATTTCACTAGGAAGTATTACCTCTATAATTATCCAATTAGGATTTTTATCATCTACCCTAATATTATTTATATTTCCTTCCCATACCTTATGCTTAAGTTCTGTTTGTTCCTCTGTTGGATTATAATATGCTCCATTACTATCCCCTACTTGAAATTTACAAAAGTTAACCTTTGTTCCAAGTGCAGTTGCATTTGCTATTTTAGCTTTTCCCACTTTTGTGAGTATTGTATAAAACTGTTCTGACATTAATTATCACTCCTTTGGATATATAGTTATATTCTCTACACCAGTATTACTTCCAAGTGCGAATTTAACAGTTCCCTTGCTTTCAATACTTTTAGGACTCCAAGGATAAATCGTTAATTCTTCACCTATAGTTGTACAAGCTCCAAAATATATATTTGATTTAATTTTTTGTACTAATGATGATTTCAATATCATATTGCAGGGAATTATATTTCTAAAGTTATCAGTTATTTCATTAAAGGCATTCCAGTCAAAAGTATTTATAAACACTTTAACAAGATAATCATCATTTTGTACTTCAACTTTATAATTATCTTCACCAAATAAAGTCTCCAACTTTTGTTCAAGAGCTCTGTGAGTTATAGGCATTTTATCCATTTTTCTATTTTTAAGTCTAAGCCTTCTAAAATCTAAACTTTCATTTTTCTTGTCTGGTTTTATTTTATATAAGCTTTCTCTTTTACTGATTCCATAATCAGTAGCTGTATCTATAAAGTTTTCTTTTAAAATCTTAAGCTGCATACTTTCTATTGAATCAAACTCTATATCCTCAGCATTCATAATTTCTTTAAACTCTGCTATATTTGCTATTTTTGATGGTAAAAAATCAATTAATTTCTTTTTCACTTAGTACCACCTCTTTAAAATTAGGAATAGATTCTTCATCTAAAGTTAAGTTCTCTTCTTTTCCATTTATTTTTGTATTAAATAAATCTGCAACACCATCTATATTTAATATTCTAGCTTCTATTTGATTGATTCTAATTATTATATTTTCTTCATCTTCCCATTGTTTTTTTAATTGTAAGAAGTAATCTTTTATAGTAGTCTTTATTTCTTCCTCTACTTGTCCTATATTAACATCCCTTTTAAGTAACAGCTTTGTTTCAATAGTTATCTCTACATCTTTGCTGCCTAAAACTTTTACTACATGTCCAACCGGTGCAATTCCTAATCCTTTTCCCTGATTTTCTATTGGATCTAAAGTAGTTTGCACTATATCTATTAATTCAACAGTTGGTGTATTATAAGCACTATCTAAAAACACTATTTTTACAGTACCCCCACCATTCCAGACTGGAAAAACTTTAACTGGTCCAACACCTTCAATTGATTTAACTTTAACTTTATAATCCGCTACATTCCCACCAAAAGCTTTTTCATTTAAATGTGTAATATATCTTTTAAATAATTTTTCATTTGTTTCAACATTCTCTCCTGGAATAATTAATTCGCCTAAATTACATATAGCTAGATTTTCTATATATTCTATTGGTAACATTGTTCCACATATAGAATTGCTATCTTCCCCTGTACTTTCACATTTCATTTTATAAATTCCAGTAGATATTTTTTCTGTAGCAATAAAAATAAAATCATCTATAAAAAACCTACTATTTAAAGGTATATCTATTAAAATATTTTCATCATTATAAAAATACCCCTTCTTTATAGAGCATGTTGCTACTTCTCTTTTCATTCCCTCTTCTGCAACCCTTAAATTTAAAAACTCTATTGGCATATCTACACTTGCAAATGTATAGTCTAAAAATCTATCCATATCTGAATACATTCTTCCTAATTCTTGAGCTGCAGGAGCTAAGGCATTATATATTATTGAGCCTTCGCTCTTATCAAAATCGTCTGGTATTTTATTTAACATATTGTTTAATATAATCTCTTCTGTATTCGCCTCAAACAATTGGTTTTTTCACCACACTTTCTATAAACTCTCCATAAATAGAAAAGACAGTGAACTTTATTAAAGCACTGTCTTTTTCATAGTTAAATTCAAAATTATCTACATTTTTTATTCTATCATCTTCAAGTAAAGCTTCTTTTATTCTACGTTTAAATTCGCTTTCTATTATTAATTTATCCTGTCCAATAATTTCTTTAAGCTCACTTCCATAATTCCAACTATAGATTGTGTATTCATACCTCTCAGTATTTAATATTAATTCTATAGCTTGTTTTAATGCCTCTATTCCATCACAAAAACCAACTATTCTTTCATCTTTTATTTTATATGTTTTTGTTGATATACTATTTTCATCTTCTATATTAATAAAATCATATATAATTGATTCCTGTGGTAATATACTTACTTCACTCATATTACACCACCTTATCTAATATTAAATATTGAGTTCCCTGCTTTATTCTAAGTAATACAACTTTATCTCCATTTTTTAATCCTTCTCTTATTACTACTTTCTCTAGACTATTAGATGTTGTACCATTACTATATGTGTGGTTATGATTTAAATTTATCTCATATCTTTGTAAGTTTTCTGGAACTATAAAAAATTCTTTAGATAAAGTCTTTTTCTGTTCTACTTTTATGATTAAATTATCAGAATCTAGTATTATGCCAAACTCAATATTAAGAGGATTACTTGCATTTATTGCATCTACTCCAGCTTTTTTTATGGTTTGTATCATTCCCATAATTACACCACCTTTAAATCAAAATCCATTATATGACCATCCTTTGAAAATTTATGAGTTGCTTCTTCAATTAAGTAGTATTGTTTTATATCTCTTTTTTTAATATCTACATATACACCTGATCCTCCTCTAAGTTTCAAATCTAAAGTTGTATCAGTACCTATTACATCTTTAAGGCTTAATTTTTTAGTTTCTTTATTTTTAAGCTTTAAATTTCCATTAACCATTTCTTCTATTTGTGCTTTATTTAACTTATCATCAACTTTTTTAAATAATTGTAATCTTCCCCATTTAGCTATATTATTGCTATCTTGTGCAATATAAACATCTCTTCCACCTTTTTTTTCATTATCTTTTACAAACTTTATTCTATTGTAGCTCTCTTCAATAGAATTCTCCCAATCGTAATCTCCAAGATTACTATCATCACTAATAACAAGCTTTTGTTTCATATTATTTATATCCCTTAAGTTCAAGGTTCCAAATTCATCATATAATACAAATGTCTTAGTATTAGCTGAAACTGTCTTATCCAATGCACTATAAATAACATCTAAATACTTTTTATCATCTTCTTGAATAGTTGGTATTATATAGCCTGTATCCTCAATAGTCCCAACCTTTAGGCTAAGATTTTTAAATATTTCTTTTGCTATATCACTAGCTTTTTTATTTACTCCAACATATACATCATTGTACATTAAATATTTAATTTGATCATAAGCTGTTATTTTTATTTCAGGACTACTATTTCCTTTACTTTTAAATATATAACCATAAAATACATTGTTATTATCTACTTTAAATCTTACAACATCACCATTGGATATTTTAAATAAACTATCTTCTATAAATTCTATGTCTAAACTTGATGGCCCGTCTTTTCGCTTAGTCTTCCATATAACTTCTTTAACAAGTTCAGATATATCAAATATATTTCCTTTTTTATCATCAATTAATAGTTGTATTTGCATATCAATTTTGCCTCCTATGGAAGTTTTAAAACTTGTCCAACATATATTAAATTAGGGTTAGAGATGTTATTTAACTTTGCTATTTCTTTATATCTATTACCATCACCTAAAAATTTTTTAGATATATGCCATAGTGTATCTCCATTAACTACTGTGTATGTTTTTACTTTTTTATTATCTGTATTTCTAATAGACTTTGTTTTAACTTTATTTGATTTAGCTTTAGATAAATTATTATTTACTATTACTACTTTTCTAGCTACATGATTTTTATATCTTTTAAGCTCTATTGAATAATAAATATCTCCAATTTCTCCACCATGTTCTTCATATTTAAAATTTTCTATTGTAAATAAATCATTTATTTCTAACTGTCCACCAACTAAAATAAATCTTAACTTTTGTTTTTTCTCTCTCCACTCTTTAATTTTAGTAATATAAAAACTCGGTTCAAATACTTGTTCCGAGCTTACATATGGTCCATTATTTAATGGAAAATAACTTTCAAAATTTATTTCTGTCAATTTAGGACTATTAATTTTACTTACTTCTCCTAAGTTTATTACATCATATGTTTTGTTGTCACCATCTTCATTTATTTCTATTTTTTCTGGGAGCACTGGAATTATAAAGCCTTCTTCTCCATTTTGAATTCCAATATACATTTTATACATTATGCATACAACCCTTCTGCACTATTTTCTAATTCTTGTTCCATATAATTTTCTATTGCTGAAATTATTTTATTTATATCAGCTTGCTCTTTTACATCTCCAGTAGTTACTTGAACTGTAGGTGTTAATGTAACAAAATTAGAAATACTTTTTTCTTCTGCTAAATCTCTCATCATTTCTAAATATTCATTAGAAATATCTATTTTATCATCAATATTCTTAAGATGATCATTGGCTTGATTTATACCTTTTCCTGCATTATCATTTAATCCACTTACTGGTGATTGGGCTATTGGGGAAATTTGTGGCATAGTTTCACCGTTTAAAAACTCTTTTCCTAAAACATCTGGCATTTTCCCTATTTCGCCTAATCCATTAAATTTATCAGAAATACTAGATTCAAATTTTTCTCCTGCATTATATCCGGCATTAAAAAACTGTTTATATTCAAATCTATCTAAATGCATTGATTGTGAATCCATTCTAGAAACTTTAACTTTAGGATTTCCTACAAACTTATTAACTACATTGCTAAGTCCACTTCTCCAACTATTTACAGCACTAGCAAGATTAGAACCAAATATTGTATCAATTGCCGATGCAATTCCGCTAAGTATACCTAGCACAGTATCTGCCATTCCTGCAAATAGTCTAATTATGGAACCTATTGGATCATTAAATACATTAGCAAAGAACTCTGCAAATACCGCTAATTGGTTACAGATTAAAACTATTATATCTATAACTAAATTATAAAATGTTACAAATAAGTTTCCTATAAATGCGATTGCAGCCATAAATGCTCCTGCAATTAAACCTGTAGCACTTATTGAAGTACCTGCAAAATGATTAATAGCTGCTATTGCTACATAAAAAAGGGTTATTAATATTATTATACATATAATAATCCATGTGATAGGACATGCTGCTATTGCTGCATTTAAACCATCTTGTGCAATTATAAGCGCGATTATAGCTGCTGTTTCTATCCCTGAGGCTATTGCTCTCATAATCTTTACAGCTACATCTTTTAGTGTTGTTAACCAGGCAATCCCCATAGTTGCGTTATAAACAAGTAGAGCTGCTATTACACCTAAAATAATAGGTACTATCATGCTCCAATTTTCTATAAAAAATGTTGCAAATGCAATAACCAAATCAATCGCTCCACTAATGATGACGGATAATATACCTATTGCATTGACTATTCCATCAACTATCCCTATTCCAACATCACTGTTAATAAATTGACTAACTTTATTCATTATGTCTCCAAATTGTGTTATAGCTTTGTTTTTTATACTATTCCATATATCATCAAATGTCTGTGGCATAGTTTGAAACTTAGCATTAATATCATCTGATGCAGTAAATAATGCATTTTTTATAATATCTGCCGTTAAAGTTCCACTTGATTCCATCTTGCTTAATTCAGTTATAGATGTACCTGTATACTCTTCAATTGCTTTAGCTGCTATGGGATTATTTTGAGCTATTGCATCAAAATCACTTCCTTGTAAATTCCCTTTAGCCATTATCTCTGTAATTTTATCCATACTACTATTAGATTCTGATGAAGTTGCACCACTCATTCTTAATGATTTATTCATTAGTTCTGCAAAAGTTATTGCTTCTGTATTATTTGAAAATGTATCTTTTGGTAATGAATCCAACTTTGAAACTGAAGATGCCATTTCACCATAAGATACCCTAGAACGTTGAGCTGCTTGATATACATTATCTTGAAGTTTAGCTTGACTTTGCATTCCATCATTAGCAAATCCTAATTTTGAATTTTGATTTATATAATCATCAGTAATCCGCATTCCTTGTTTAACAGTTTCAAAGCTAAAGAAACTTTTAATAAGTCCTTTAACTTTTTCAGTTAATGCAGTAATTATATTTGAACTTTTTTTAAAAGAAATAGTTAAACTAGTTCCTATAATATTAGATAAATTATCCATCACTAATATAGTTAAATTTAATTCTTCTATTATAGATTGAATTGGTTGGCTCATCTGATCAAAGATTTTCAAAGTAACTGCTACTGTTTCCATTAAATCACCTCTTTTCACCAATAATAAAAGCACCTACATTAAAGTAAGTGCTTTTAATTATTTAATATATTTATCTAATATTACTTTTATTTTTTCTTAATTTTCTTGGCTTCCTTTGCTTCTTTCTCAACAACTATATCTATTGAAGCATAAATGAAAGCTTTTTCTTGTCTTGGTAAACTCATTAATTTATGAGGAAGAATTTTTAGTTTATGGAGAGCATAATGAGCATAATTTGCTTCACCGTCACCCTCCTTAATTAGTTTTTTGCTTCTTCTACTAATTCTTGTAAGCCTTTATTGTATCCATTTATTTCACTCACAATGGTAGACCATTCAGCATACTCACCATCAGTCATTTTTAATTTCATAGCTTTAAGTAACTCTTCTGCACCAACTACTCCCCAAGATGATTGTAATTCAGCATTTTTTAAATCTGGATAAGTTGTAGTTTCAATTATCAAATTTGATATAAACTTATCTTGATCTGTTTCAAATATTTTTTGACCCTTAATAAAAGTAATTTTTCTACATTTCCTTCTAATCTCATCTCCCAATGGTGCAGTTATTGGTTTAAATTTCATTTTTCTTAGTCTACCACCCATTGTTATTTCCTTTTCCACCTCTAATGTCTCCTCAAAACTTTCCATTAAAAAGTCTTCAAAATTTTTCATGTTTTATATTCCTCCTCTTATTTTAATACTGGCTTATTAAATTTGCTTAATAAATCTACATCATCAAAAGTAAATGCAACTTCTTCCTCTAAGGAATCTGAGTCTACATCTAATAATGCCATAGGACATTCATCTAAATTGCAGTTTTTTAGCACAACTGTTTGTTTTCCAACAGAACTTGTTGGATCTTCATTAATAACTGTTATATCAAAATAAGTATCTATACCCTCTTTCATGTATTTAAGCATAAGTTCCCTAAATAAAGAAGTTACATAATAAATTGTTAATGTACCTGTACCTTTATACCCCTTAGCCTTAGTTTGAGTTCCTCTCTTACCTAATGTCTTTCCTTCACTTTTTTCTTTTTCAATTTTAGAGTCAAGCTTTTTTATATAAAATAAATCTTCATTTCTTCCATCTATAGTTGCATATGCCCTTGCTTCTTGTCCACTTATTGTATCTTTAAAATCTAAAAACATATTTTATTACACCTCCACGTCCATATATAATTTCTCCATAGCATCTATCGGTTGTACTTTAACCTTTGCTATTATAGAATCCTTATCTTCTCCTCTTTTAATCTCTACATCTTCTGATTCTACATTTTCTATAGCATTAATTTTTTCCAATTGTTCTAATGCTTTAATTACATCTTTTTTAAATAATGACCTACCATCCTCATTGTTATTGCCTTTTCCTATATAGTTTTTATCCCATAACACTTTAATGCCATTATTTACTTCAAACAATGTTCTTATAACTCTATTTTTTCTATAATCTTTTTTCTTATCTTCAGTAAATGTTTTTAATGTATTTATATCTTGTTCTATAACAACAGTACCATTATTAATAGTAAAAACTATTTCACCATTTAATAAAGCTGCTTCTATTTCTCTGTCAGTATACTTAATATCTACATCAATGGCATCACTGTATTTAAGATAAGTGTTTGATTGATTTACATTTGCTCCTGCAGTAGCACCTGTAATAAAAGCTACTGCTTTTTCTGAATGGACTTCTCTCCCATCATTTAGAATTACTCCATTTTTTACACTAAGTACATTTTCACAATCTGCTTCTGGATAATTCTCTAATACTAATTGCACTTGTCTGCCTTCACTTTTTAATCGTTTAATAAATGTTGTAGCTACTGCCTTTATAGTAGAATCTTTAGTACTTATTCCCATAGCATGAAAATCATATGGCTCTACAGAAGATAGGTAACCTACATAATCTTCATTAGTAACAGTACCATCAGTACCACCTTTTAATGATAATCCTGCTGTAGTTTTTAACTTACCAGTTCCTTTAAAACATATATAATCATTTGATTTTAACTCACTAATGTCTGTTACTATTTGTCTATCAACTTTATTTCCTTCAAATATAGTTATTAACTCAAATTTAGATACGTTATCTATATTATTTTGAATTACTATATTAATATCATTTCCTTTAGTTCCACTATATTTAGCTGTAACTGTTAATTCTTCTAATGTCGCAGTAGCTTTTTCACCTTCATTAAGCCTATATAATAAAAGTATTTTAGCTCTTTTAAATATTTCTCTAATAAGTAATGCATTTTCATCATTTATATTGATTCCTATTTTTTTATATAAATCATCATCACTATGAATTTCAAGCACTTGTCTTTCCATCCCCCAAGGCAATGTTAGAGGCATTGTTGCTACCCCTCTTTCACCAATTGAATTTACATCATTTTTTTTAGATTTAAAATTAATATATGCTCCTGGTCTAATTTTGTTTTGTTTTGTCCATGTTCCTCCTGCCATTTATCTCACCTCTTCATTTCTAAATTTATTTAAAATTTTATTTGCTTCCTCTAAACTATATTGTTTATCTTCTAATACAACTTTCAATATATCTTTTTCTATAGTTTTAAATTTGTTTGACCCTATTATTTGATCTTTATTAAATTTCATTGTGACTTTTTCCATTTAAATATATCTCCTTTTTTAAATTATTCATTTTAGAAATTTCTTCGATTTCTTTTATAATGTGATAATTAATTTTAAAATAAAAATGCAATTGTCCATCTATAAATTCATGTTTCATATCAGTTGCCCTATACAAACTCTCATCAACCTTTAAGTAATGATATATTTCATATAGTTTATCAACTATATATGCGTAATCTAAATTTACATTTCCTTCATCTCTAAAATAATTAATATCAAAGGAAATACTTCTTTTATATCGTCTGTTAATTTCTTTAACCTGTGATGAACTTAAAACTTTAATAAAAAAACAAGGTTTATCAAAACCTTGCTTTAAATCTTTATCATATATATTTATATTAGGAAATTCTTTTTTTAACATTTGATTTATTGCAACCTTAAATTCATTTATACCAGTCATATTATCACCTCCTTTAACATTTATTTAAGCTTTCATTATAAATAAAATTACTTATTTTATTACTTTTTTAATTATGATTACAATGAAAACTTATATTATTAATATTGAACATAAAAAAAGCACTTAAGTTCTAAATAAGTGCTTTTACTAAAGTTATGTTTTTATTAATTATTGTTTATTTTTTCTATGATACTATCATAACACATGGATATATAACTTTTCACGTCACCTTTATGACTTTAATCAGTTATTTTTCCGTTATTTTTATTTTTGAAATTTTGTTATTAAATATATTGTTCTTTTACCCATATTTTATTTGAAATTTTATTTATTGCTTTTTTCTTGATTTTACCACAATAATCATTATTAATATTTAATAATGTACTAACTTTTATCCAACTATATCCTTTTATAAGCCTGTATTCTATTACCTTTCTTTCAGTTTCATCTAAAACCTCTAATGAATTATCTATTTTAGTTATTAACCTTATTTTACTTGCCTTTTCTCTTTTAAGCTTATTTATCAATTTTTCTTTTTTAATATTTCATTTTCCACATTAGAATTGAATTTATTTGTTTTTCCTGTCTTTTCCTCAAAAGAAACTGCTGATACACCTTCATACTCTGACTCAATTTCTTCTATATCTAATTCAATATTTTTTATTTCAGCTTTTATGGAATTGTAGTTAGCTAACACTTCTTCAGTTAATTTACATATATTATTTTTACTTATACTCATCTTTTATACCCCACCTTAAATCCATTTATATAAAAAATTTAAAATTACATATTCATTTTATTTTTTAATTACATTAATTATTATCTATATTTCCAAATGATAAGCCCAATAACTCTTTTTCTAATTGTTCAAAGTCATATTTTCTTTGTTCAAAGTTATTAAATGCATCTGCATTTACATCTTTTTTGACAAAACCACTTTTATTTTTAACATTGCTATATTTTTCTTTTATGAACTTCTCAACTTGATTTAAAAATTCTGGTCCTGTAGTTATTCCCATATCTATATACTTATCTATCGTTTTTTTAAAGTACGCAAAACTTTTACCTTTACATCTTACACAATAAAGAATTACTGCTTTCACAAAATTATAATCATATTCAAATAAATATCTGTCAAATTGAATTTCTGTAGTCTTTTTTAACAAGCATATATTACTTTCAAAAATACTTTTTAAATCATTACTATTAGTAGTACTAATTTTAGTATTTATATTAAAATCAGTATTTATATTTGTATTAGTATTTAATAGTTTCTGATTTTTCTTATTAGGTAGGTTCCCTATTAAGTACTTTTCCACTTTCGGGTTTTCTCCATTTGGAATTTCTTTTATTTCGGATTTTTTCCCTTTAATATTCGGATCTTCTTCTATTACATAATCATATCCACCCAATAATTTTCCCAGAGAATCTCTTCTAAGTTTTCTTGTAATATATCCCCACTTTTCTAATTCTTTAAGTGCACTTCCCATACTGTCTTTTCCATCCTTACAACACTCAATTAGCTCTGATAAATAAAAAATCCAATTATCTGGTCTTCTTAAAAACATAACCATTAACCCCTTTGCTTTAAGACTTAGTCTTGAATCATCTATAAAGCAGTTATCAACAACTGTATAATTACTTTTTTTATTAACTCTAAATGTTGTCACATCACATCCCCCTTAGTATTTAATAATCTAACCTATGCACTTATAGTACCTTTTTATCGGACATTTTTCAATACAGAATATAGTTGTTTTCCGGACAAATATAGTGCTTATTCTCCGTTTAATCGGACTTTCTTTTATTTTCTTTAATTTATGTTTACTTTACCGTACAAAATGTTATAATATATGTACGGTATATCGTACACTGCAAAATGAGGTGATTAATTTTGAGTATTGGCAAAAATCTTAAATTCATTAGAAAAGAACAAAACTTAACTATTCGTGATTTAGTTCAACTAAGTGATGTTGGCAAATCCACAATAAGCGACATTGAAAACGACAATGTAAACCCTACAACAGCTACATTAGAGAAATTAGCTAAAGCTTTAAATGTATCAGTAAATGATTTTTTTCATTCTTCAATTGATGAAAAAAATAAACTAAAATCTGATACTGAAGTTGAATTAACAAATAAGGATAAAAAGGATATTGAAAAAAATTTAGAAAAAACTTTAGCTCAATTAGAAAAAGAAGATGGCCTTATGCTTTCTGGAAATCCAGTTGACGCAGATGATTGGGAGTTTATCAAGACTGCTATAAAAACTGGTCTTGAATATGCTAAAAAGGTAAATAAGGAAAAATATACTCCTAAAAAGTATAAGAAGTAATACGTCTGAAGGGATGAGGGGTTTTGAATAGAATTATTGAGAAAAAAGTTTTGTATTTAAAAAATAAGTATAAAACAAATAATCCATTTGAATTATGTGATTATTTAAATGTAAAGGTTATTTTTGGAGACTTAGGTTCAAACATTAATGGTTTTTTTCAATATGCTCCAAGAAATAAAATTATTCATATTAATTCTAGGTTAGATAGTAAATCACAATTATTAACTTGTGCTCATGAACTAGGCCATGCAATCTTTCATTATAAATTAAATGTCTTATTTTTAGAAAGAAATACTTTTTTTTATCAAAATAAATTTGAAAGTGAGGCAGATAAATTTGCTGCTGAATTATTAATAGATGATAATTTATTAAATAACTATGAAGGTTTTTGCATTGAAACTATAGCTGATTGTGAAGGTATCAATCGTAAATATATAAATCTTAAATTTAATTTATTATAAGTTAAATTTATTTCTATGATAAATAATAAAGGATGCTAAACAGCATCCTTTAAAATATATTTAACTTTATATTCTAATCTTAAAGCAAATAACCTTATTTTAAATATTTGAACCTATTCCAAAATAATTCTTTATTTAATTTGAAGGTTAATCCATCATAAAGGGTTCCTCTAACTTTCCTAATATTAATTTCTCTATTTACTTCTTTAAATCCACATTTTTTAGCAAGTCCTATCATTCTCTCATTTCCTGACCATGTTTGTGTGTATATATCTAATGATTGTTTTGATTTTAATACATAAGAAATAAATAATGAAAATGCAGCTTCACCCAACTTTTTATTTCTAAATTCATTATTTACAATATCAATTCCTATTGCAAACTTTGTTTTATTTCCATCAATAAAATATGATGAAACCCAACCAATGTGTTCCCCATTAACATAACATACCTCTAATCTACTACGTATTTTGGGTAAATCTTTGTTTAGTTTTTTTGATAGTTCAATTTTTAATTCGCCTATATTTACATTTTCTTCTTTTTCCCAAGGAGCATCCCAATCTTGCCATTCAACTTCTTTTGTGTTCCAAATTATATAATCATCTATATCTTCAACACATGCATCCCTTAAAAATATATCTTGATTATAGACTTTAAATACATTTTTATTAATTAAACTTGACATATTTATATCTCCTATTTCAAAAATAAAATTATGAATATTCTATAAATAACTAATTCAAATATACGTTTATGTACTTGGAATATCTACTAAAAGATTATTCAACAAAAAATCAGGTGTTTGTTCATATATATAATTTAAAATTCCTTGACCTTTACCTTCTTTATAATATTCTGTTGACTTAACTTCATTTAAAAATTGTATAGCTAAATCCTCAACACTTCTTGATGTTGTAATTTTCTTATCTTTCTTTGCAATCTCCACTATAATTTCTGAGTTACTTCTCATATAGTTTGAAAATGAATTTAATATAGCACTCTCAATTTCAATATCTGATGGAAAATATGGCTTAGGATTAAATTTGCTATCTGCCTCTTGATTTGATACTTCCTGCTGCTCTAACTCTTGAGACTCCTCTACCTGTTGTTGCTCCTCTTGCTGTCTTGCTTGTTCTTCTTCTATTTGTTTCACATTTTCTATCTCTTGTTGTTTTTTAGCTTCTTCATCTTTCTTTTTTTGTTCTTCTTCTTTTTGTTTCTTTTCCTTTTCGATTTTCTCTTTTTCAACTTTTTCTTTCTCTTGTTGTTCTTTCTGCATTGCTATTTTAGTTTTTTCAATAGCTTCTCGCTCTATTTTCTTAATATGTTTGCTGATACCATAACCTACTCCTCCACTTATAATCATGATAGCAATTATGCAAATTATTAATATTTTTTTATTCCTATTCACTTCTTTAATTCCCCTTATTTTATATTTTTTACATTTTCTATTATATCATTTTTTATATAAAATTTAGTATTAATTTATATATTTATACACAAAAAGACCTGTACTAAACAAGTCTTTAAATTATATACTAATATTTATCTAATTATAATAAGATAATAACAATTATAATTATTATCTTATTATACAAAATGGTAAAGGTACCCACTTAAGAGCTACCCTAAATACATAAAATTGTCTTATATACTATTTTTTAATATCTTTATTACGTAATATTAATATAAATATGTATATTATATTACAAATATATTTTAAGTTTATAATAAGTAATATTGGGATTAGTAAATTTGTTAAATTATATATCAGTCCATATATATTCATTATTCTCGGGAAACTATCTAACAAAGATTTTCCAACTAATAAATTAATATCTCTAACAACTAAAATATTAAATGCACCTGCTATTATAAGACAAACACCATAGCAAAAAAATTTATCAATTAACTTTTTATAGTCCATATCGTCATAGTCTTTAAACTCATTTTTCAATTTATAAGCACATCCTTATTAATTATATTCTTTATAAATTGGAAACATCAATTCCTGCTGATATATAATTGCTCACTTTATACTTTTTACTCTACCATATTATATATTAAGTAATGTTTTCAAATTTTTACTCAAAAAAATCTGTATTAAACAATTCTTTATATTAGCTACTAAAAGTAAATTCATAATTTTCTAATATCCATTTTTCTGTTAAATCTCTAGGATGTCTAGATTTTTTGCCTTTATCATCCTTAAAACATTTTATTTTATTTATATGTGGTTTTAATAATTCTTCAACTTGCCTCTTTCTACTAATATATTTTTTATTATCAGATCCCCATCCAACTATTACTATATCTGATTTTTCTAAGGATTCTATTATATACTTATCATTATACTTCTCAAATTCATTACTTCTTTGTGAAAGTTCTTTAGGTTCTGTAGACATATACGCAAATAAATTTACGATATTTATACTTCCATAGTTATTATCTATCAAAAAATTAGTTACATTTATAACAGTCCTATCACTTTTTAATTCACTTGCTTTGCTTGGGTTTAGCATTATAATTGTAGCTTTCTTTTTATCCTTGTCCCAAGTTCTAGTTAATTTATATCTATATTTTTCATCATCTGAAAAAATAGCTTCACTATAAATTACAGAATTTGTCATTTTCATTATTATAACCTCCTTATTTAATTGTATTACCACTTTTATCATATTAAGCTTTTTCCCGTATTTTATTTAATTTTAAATATTTTTTAACATAGATATATTCTCTCCTACTTCATCTATTATTTTGTATTCTAAGCTTTTATATAATGAAAAAGCAGCTTTATTATATTTAAAAACGTTAAATAATACTTTTTTAAGTCCCTTTTCTTTTGCTTCTTCTTCAACTAAAAGTAAAGTCTGTTTTCCATATCCTTGTCTACGGAAATTTTCATATATTAAAAAATCACATATAAATGCTATATCTTTCTGATACTTTTGGTACCAGATAATTCCCACATCTTCATTATTACTATTTACAACCATATAAATAAAATTATCTTTTGTATATTTTCCTTCTGGTAAAAATCCATGGAAACTTTTTTTAGCACTTTCAAGTGCATCTTCCTTACTGCATAGACCTGATTTTATCAGATCTTTTGAATAATCTAAAATGTCCCATTCAGCGAATTTATCAAATTCATCATCACTTAGTTCTCTAAACCTTATACTAAAATTTTTCACTTTATTTCTCCTTAACATTTAAAATTTCATAACAAACCTATTTATTTTAGACCATATTTACTAAAAACTAATGAACTAATTTTTTCTTCATAACCTTCATTTATAAATCCCAACTTTAACATGAGATTTTTACTTGCAATATTTTCTTTTTCAACGCAAGCCACAAATTCATGTTTATCATAATGCTTATGTAATTCTTTAATTAATGCTGAAAGTAATTCATAAGCAAAACCTTGCCTATGGTATTTATATGAAATTGTATATCCTAGTGAAATAGTTCGATTTTCTATAGAAATAAAAATATCTCCAACAATTTCATTTGTTTTTTTGAAAATAATAGCCAAACGCTTTTTGCCTATAGAAAACAAATCATCATTTTTACTCTTTTCAATAAGCTTTGTTAAATTTTTATTATCTTTAAATTGACCTCGTTGAAATTTTGAGCATAAATCATTACTTCTATAGTCTACTAATTCTTCTAAATCCTTAATTTCAAAATTTCTTAAAGCCAATCTTTTAGTTTCAAAATACATAAATCTCACCACATTTACACTTTTTAAATTTTTGTTTGATTTTTTTGACCTAATCCAAGGACTTTCCTTCTCCGGGTAGGCATAAGAATCATATGAAAATATATTTAGAGTTTCTTTAAAGATTTCACAGATTAGCACTTTAAATTCCTTCATTATTACTTTTTAATACTATAGGGTTCCAAGTTGACTTTTAAAATTATCCATTCCAAAACTTGGATACCTAAAATAGTGAGACATGCTCAGAATCACTTAGAATTCAACACTGTATCTTGTATGAAAATATTTTAAAGTTATTGAATAAATTTAAATTTGAGCTTGTTTCCCTATATAAATTTGAAATTTTTAGGCTTAGCTTTACGCCTATGCTTGGAACTCTATATAATATTTATAAAATATATATGAAATTCATTTTTTATATTTTATTTTATATTTATAAAATATATATTGTAATAAATTAATAGTAGTACATATCCAGGCAACAAAACTAACTAAAATAACATTTATATTATCGCTAAAGTATCTTAATGCATCCAAAAAATCTAATGACCAAATTATAAAAAATACTACTGAAGTTCCACCTATGTAATCAATACTCCAATTAATTTTTCTATTTTTCTTTAAAGCTATTCTTACATATAAACAACTAATAATTAATATTCCTACAGACCATAAACTGAAATTTATTAAATCCTTTGTTATAATAACTACTGGTATTTCGCTACCTAAAAGCATTCTATGAATAAATTCAAAAATTTTAGCTATTAAAAATACAACACCCATATTCTAATCTCCTTATCATAATACTTATTTCCATAAAAATTTTAAAATTCCTTTATAATGTCATGTATATTATGGTTACACTATAATATATAATTTTAAAAATAAAAATTATTTTCATAAAAATAAGCTATCACACAACTAACTTTAGTTAATTATGCAATGGCTTATTATTACTTTTTATTTAATATTTTTTATATCAACTTTTCATTAAATATTCCATCTAAATTAAGTTTATTTACTCTATTATATATTTCATCTTTATCTATAGTGTATAACCCTAATTTTTTCATTCTATTAAAGTACTCTGCACCTGCAAAGGTATATCTATTTCTTCGTCCTTCTTTTGTTTTCACTTTTTCATTAGCATAGGCTATTAAGTCTCCTATTGCTAATGCTCTTGGAAGTATTAACAGTGGCATTCCTAGGTAATTTCTTACTGCATTGTGTCCTGCGAGACTTCCTGTACATATGGCTTCTGTGTGACCTACAAATAACCCACTTTTCTCTCCGCCACAGAATAAATTTGAAAGTCCATCAACTTTCATATCATCACTTCTAGGTGCTACTGATAGATATCTTATAGAATTTCCTTTTCCTCCTGCATATGGATCTACAAATTTGGCATTTTCTAATCCATGTATTTTTCTTAATTTTTCTAATGGATAATAAGAAGTCATAAGTTTTGCATGTCCTGTATCTAGTAATACTATATTTTCCGCAAACTCTTTTAGTGCATATTGTTGGCATACCTTTTGTTTTAATTTGTCTAAATTTATATCTTCTTTCGGTACTGTTAATACTACAACACCAGTTTCATCTAATTGTTTTACTATTTCATCTGAAAGAGTTTCTTTAGCTAATTTACAAGAACCACTAAATGCTCCATAAACATCTTCATCTCTTTCACCTTTTATATCTTCAATACCTGCTCTATAACTTATACTTATTCTTGGACCAAAAGATGGACACCTTAAAACACACATCGAACATCCATTTCCATATCTTAAACAATTACCCATTGGACCTGTAGAACCTGTGGTTTCAATAAAAACATCGCCTTCTATAAAGGAGCCATCATTAATATAAACACCTTTTAATTTATCTCCATCTTTTTCTACATCTACTACTCTAGTTACAACTTTAATCTCTATATCAAGCCCTTCAACATATCTTCTTACATCTGGCTCAATTTTATTTACATCATAAAGCCAGGCATGCTTATGCCCTGGAAAATCTATATCTTTATGCCTTGTATTTCTATCTGTTATATTTATTAAATCCCCAGCACCTAAAGCTAATAATTCTTCTGCTGCTGTATATCTTCCGTTGTTTCTCATTATTCCTCCTACGTTTCCTAGTCCCAGTAATAAGTCTGTTTTTTCTATTAATGTAACATCTGCACCTGCTTTTTTTGCTGTTATTGCAGCAGCTACTCCAGACCATCCACCACCAATTACAACGACTTTCACAGTGTTCTCCTCCCCTCTAAAATGTACTTAGGTTCAGTTTGTATTTTGCACAATCTTCTTAGTTTGTCATCATTATTTATTCTTGTACAACAACCACAAACCCCTTCACCACAACACATTTTTTCATTATTACTGCAAGAAAACTTAATATCCTTGTCATGGGCTTCTACAATTCTCATAATCTGGTAATTCAAAATATCTGCTGCATCGCAATGTACTATTGAAATATCATTTTCATTTAATATATTCTCTAAAACTTTTTTAAATTTCCCACTTAATAATCCACCAGGTATTATGCTGGTACTTTCTATAACTTTATCTGAATATTTTGTCAGTTTATCTTTTATAAATATATTTTCAAATGGACTTTTATCTATTATAGTTATAATTTTGTTTTCATTATGATGCAACCACTCTATAACTGGAATCATAGGTGCCTGTCCTATGCCCCTTGCAATAAGTAAACATTGCTTTTTCTTAGTTTCTAAAATTGATTTCACACCTAAAATACCATTCCAAAAAGGTCCTTTAACCAATAAATAATCATCTTTATTAGCTTTTGCTAGTTCTTTTGTCTTTAATCCCTTTAATTCAACTGCAAAAGTTAAAGTACTATTTTCTCCATCATTCTCCATGATAGAAATAGGTGTGTCATAATTGCTTTCTGTATCTTCTCTTCGTAAAAATACAAAACTTCCTGGACTAGCAAGCTCACTAACAAGTTTATCACTAGCAGATATTTTTAATATCAATATTTTATCTTCTAATATTTCTTTATATAAAACTTTGCATCTTTGATATTTTCTTCCCGGTTTACTTTTAAAATTATTTGTAACAAATTCTTGGTAGATGCAAACCCCATTCCAATTGCAACAGTCACAAAAGTCTTTGCCATCTAGATGTGAACATAGTATACAATTACCAGACTCCGCCAAATGACAGGGACAAAATTCACTGCCGCAGTCTATGCAAGTATAAGGTTCATAACTCATTTCAAAACCTCCTATAATACTCTACTATTAGAATATTTACATCATAAGTATTTTGTTACATTTTATAACTAAAACCACAAAATAAAAAATTGCCTTATATAAGGCAATTTAATAATTTTAGTTTAATAATTTTTCTTTTATTATTTTATATATAGGTTTTTTCTCTATTTCATTTTGAGATAACATATATTCATAAACTATTTTTCCATTTTCATCACTTACTCTAACAGTTCCTATTTTTTCTTCTTTATTTATTGGCGCTTTTAAATTTTGGGGCACATCTACTTCTATGTTTAATTTTTCATCTTCTTTAACTGGAAGAATTACATCTTTTCTACTTATTAGATTTAGCTTTCCATCACCATTTTCTACTTCTATGGTCTTTAGCACTTCGCCCTTGGAAATTACTTTTTTATAATCATAAGTTTCATCTACATAATTAAAAATTTTTCTTGTTTCTTCCCATCTAGGAGTACAATTTAAAGTTACTATTATTATATCTCCCTCTTTCATTTTTACTGATGAAACAAGACATTTTCCAGCACCTCCAGTATATCCTGTCTTTACGCCATTAGCGTTAGGCATTTGATATAAAAGTTTATTTATATTTTGATAATCCCTTGTAAATCCATGTTTTGATTTATCTATTGATTTTGAAGATACAATTTCATGAAAAATAGGGTTTTCTTTAGCTTTTTTAGTTGCTATAGCTAAATCATAAGCTGTTGAATAATGATTTTGACTATCAAGACCATGTGGAGACTCAAAATGAGAATCTAACATTCCTATTTGAATACAATATTCATTCATAATATTACAAAATCCTTCTACAGATCCTCCAATACCTTCTGCTATTGCTATTGCTGCATCATTTCCTGATTTAAACATAAGTCCATATAACAATTCATATAATGTAATCTTTTCTCCAGCTTTATATCCAACTGTAGACCCTCTTATTGCTGCTGAATTTTTTGAAATAGTAAATTCCTCTTCTAAATCACCATAACTTAATGCTACTAAAGCAGTTACTATTTTTGTAGTGCTCGCCACTGGTACTAAGGAACGAGAATTTTGTTCAAATAGTACCCTTCCACTTAAACTATCTACTGCAATTGCACTTCCTGCATCCACTCTTAACTTTTTAGGACTTGCATAACATACAGTACTAAACATTTTAATAATAAGAATTGCTACAAGTATTACTGAAAGAGATTTTATATGTATTTTTTTCATTCTTCTCACCTCTATATATTACTTTGAAAATTATGCTAAATGTGAATATTATTTCCCAATATGGTTAGCATAACTTATAGCTATTTGATTATAAATTTAAAACCTTATTTTATTTATTGGAGGATACTTATGAATTATTTTTTATTTATTTTAGCAATAATATTAGCAATATTATTTTGTCCTATTCCTCTAAAATTAAAACTTAAATATATAAATAAAAAACTAGAAATTTTTATTTATAAAAAAATTTAAATTTAGATAAAAAATCTAAATCTAATAAGAAAAATATAGAGAAAAAAGAGGAAAAATATAAAGAAAGTGGCATTAAAAGAAAATTATCAAAAGATAAACTTCCTTCAATATATATAAAAAGTTTATTAAATGATTTGACTTATAATAAATTCAAAATGAAAATGAAAATGAAATCAAAAGTTAACTATTCACTTCCAGATGCAGCACACACTGCCATTCTTTACGGATATGCTCATCAAGGTTTTGTATTTTTGCAATTAATTTTAAAACTCTTTTTTAAAGTTAAGGACTTTAAATATGATTTAAATTATGAGTTTAATAAATATTACATTAATGTGGAAATAGAGTGTATATTTTTTATAAGTTTAGCAAAAATTATATATATATGCTTTTTAGTATTTAAAAACATAAAAAGAAAAGATAAAGATAACGATAACGTTAAAATTTCACAACCAGTATAAGTTGTTAAGTAATAAATTTATGTATTACTTAACTTGCTGTTAAGGAGGAGTTTATAAAATGGATAATCATCCAATAGAAAATCTTATGAAAGCAACCATGGAAAATATAAAAGATATGATCGATGTTGATACAATTGTAGGTAAACCTGTTACTGCTTATGATGGTACAGTTATAATACCTATATCTAAAGTTTCCTTTGGATTTGGATCTGGTGGATCAGAATTCGAAACTGACAAAAATAAAAATTCTATAAATAATCCTTTTGGTGGTGGTTCTGGTGCAGGAATAAGTATTAAACCAGTGGGTTTTTTAGTAGTTAAAGGTGATTCTGTAAGATTGCTTTCAGTAGACCACAATAATAGTTATGATAAATTAATAGATAGTATACCTCAAATTTTTGATATGGTAAAAGACCTTTTCAAAAAAGATGATGATTATAAAGAGGATACTAAAAATAATAAAAAATGTTGTTGTGACAATGATGAGTTTGGTACAATAGATGACTTAGATATATAAATATATCTCCTTTCATAAAATAAAGCAGTAACTAAGTTACTGCTTTATTTTAATCTTTAATTATATTAAACTGTTTCAATTTCTTCTTTGCTTTCAATCTCTTCTACATTAAAAGTTTCTAAAGAAGGAAGCTCATCTATATTTCCAAAATCAAAGTATTTTAGGAATTCATCTGTTGTACCATATAAATTAGGTCGTCCAACAACATCTTTTTTTCCACTTTCTTTTATAAGATTTTTATCTATAAGGGTATATATAGCTCTATCACTTTTCACCCCTCTAATTTCTTCAATCTCTACTCTCGTTATAGGCTGTCTATATGCTATTATAGCTAAAGTCTCTAAAGCTGCTTGGGATAAAGATTGTCTTACATTAGTTTTTAATAATTTTTGTATGTAACTAGAGTTTCTTGGTTTAGTTACAAATTGATATTCCTTATGATTTTTTATTATTTTAATACCTCTACTTTCGTCTTCCTTATATATCTTCATAATCTCTTTCATAAGCTTCTCTGTATATTCTACAGAACATTCTATTATTGAAGCTATAGATGATAAACTTATAGGATCTCCACTAGCATAAAGCAGTGACTCTATTATTGAAAAATATACCTTCTTATGTGAAACTTCTTCGATTTCTAATTGCTCTTTATGCAAATTATTCATCTTCATCTATCCTTTCTATATCATCTACTCTTTCTACATATATATCTGAGAAACTTTTTTCCTGTATAACATTTACCGTTTTTATTTTAATAAGTTCTAACAGTGCTAAAAAAGTTACTATTGCTTCACTTTTACTTTTATATCCTTTTATAAGCCTTGAAAAATGTATCTTAGGATAAGTTTTCATAAGAGTTGTAATTTCTGTCATCTTATCCTCTATTTTAAAGGTTTCAATTTTTATTTTGTCTTCAAAAAAATCTCCCTTTTCATTCATTTTATTAAAGTAATTATTCATCAACTCATTATATAAATTATATAAATCAAGCATTGTTCTGTTTTTTAATAAATCTGCAATAGTTTCTTTTTTAGGATTTTTCTCTTCTATTATTTCTGGTTTTTTACTAAATACAGCTCCAGTTTCTAACTGTCTTTCACCTAAAAACTCAGCTACCATTTTGTATTTTTTGTATTGAATTAGTTTTTTCATAAGCTCCTTTGCTGCATCTTCTTCATTTTCATACTCTTCCACTTTAGGTTTAGGCAATAACAGCTTGGACTTTATTTCTATTAAAGTTGCTGCAATAACAATAAACTCAGAAGTTATTTCTAAGTCCATCTCTTGCATAGTTTTTAAGTAACCTAAATACTGATTAGTTATTTCTAATATTTTTATATCATATATACTCATTTCATTTTTCTTAATTAAATGGAGTAATAAATCAAAGGGGCCTTCAAAATTTGTTATTTTTATACTTAACGACATATAAAACTCATCCTTTATAAGAATATAAAACCAAATTATATAATAAGATTTAAACATACATTATTAATCTTACATTAAATATTATGACTTTATAAATTTCTTTTTTCATATTTTCTAATTATACCACATGAAATTATTTAGTAAAAGAATAGACTTTATTGTGTCTTTATGTAGTTAAAAAAGTTATAGATATTAACTTTTTATAATATCCATAACCTTATATATAATTTAACTTTCTTTTTTTAATTTATCAATCAATTTTTTAGGATTTACAATTTTTTTAATCTCATATTCTTTATCATTCTTTTTAATTTTTAAAACATCGCCAGTTTCCAACGCAGTATTCCAAAATACCTCTGGTGTAATATCTGGTTCAACCTGACAAGCCAATGCATATAGTCCTGCAATATATGGTGAACACCAACTCCAACCACCTTGAGAATAAAAAACATACTCTTCTTTTCCTGTTTCACTTGCAAGTGTTCTTGAATCCATTGGAATAAATAATACTTCACTATCTTTTAAACCTTTAATTCTAATATTATAAAATTTATCATTATCATCAAAAAAAAGCTTTTCGCTATAGCAATTAGGTTTATAAGATGAAATTTCATCTGTATTACTCAATATATCTCTTCCAAGTCCATCATAAGCAAATCCATAGGTGTTTTTTAAAGATGATGAAACCACAAATATATTTTTATCTTTTGCTCTTTTTACAGCATCCATAAACTCTTCGTATCCTTTTTCTTTAGGATTAACTCCTATAGAAAGAGAAATAACTCTAATTTTTTTATTTTCTTCTAAAGTTTCATTTACCTTTAAAATTTTATCAATAGCCTTTACTAACCATACGAAATTCATCTCAACACTTCCAGACCTGTTATCTCTATCTTCCCAACTTGTTGAAACATAATATAAATCTGCATTTGGTGCTACTCCTACAGTTTCTCCTACAGCAATAGATGCCACTCCCGCTCCATGCATAGTAGGTGAATTTTCAAAACTATGAAATTCTTCATAGTACTTAAGATTATCCTTATATTCCACATGATCCTTTAATAACATCCCATCAATTATTGCAATTCCAACATTCTCTCCTTTAATTCCACTTTTGTGAATGGTTTTTACTCCTAAGCCGGGATTCTTTCCATATTTAATTATTTTCTTAGGTTTATATTCTTTAGGAAGTTTTTTAGGCCACTTTGTAATAGTATCAAATGATGCATGAACTAAATTATCAGCTTCATCACTTAAATCTAACTGTGATAAATCCTTCCCCCTTACATCAACCTGAAATGATCCATAATTATTAGGATCATATTGTGGTAACTCTGTTAATTTGGGTATAGAATTTGTGTAACTAGCTTCATTTTTATTTAAAAAAGTCTGAACACTATTCAAATCTCTATTACATCCACCAGTAAATATAATTGTAGATATCAATAATATAATAAAACTTTTTCTCATAGTTCCCCCTCATACTTATATAGTTTTTATATTTTAAAGTTATTAAATAAATTTAAATTGGAGCTTATTTCCCTATATAACTCTTTACTACAATAATTTTATAGTATCATATATAAGCTAACTAACTAATTTTAAATCCAAATATTAACATTTTGTTTAGAATATTTATTTTTAAAATCTCTCATTATAAAAAGGGATACCAAAAGTATCCCTAATTTAATATTATAAACTTATGCTTTAAAATTCAACTAAGTTTACAACTCCAAATATATTACTTATATTATCTTTTAAATTTCTTAAAAATTGAGATTGTTTTACTTCTCTATCAGTATACATTTGAACAGTTCCTATTAATTCATCACCCATATAGAATTCACAAGTTCCTATTATGTCACCTTCTTTATAATGTTTTTTCTCCATATCAATATTGATTTTTTTAGTTATTTCTGCATCTTTACCTTTTTCTAAAGTTATATTTAAACCTTCATTTGCTTTTGCAATAAAGAATTTATCTCCTTTTTTATTTAATGGAATAGTTTCTATTTCCTCATCTTTAGCTACTACTTTTTTACTTTCAAATTTTGCAAATCCATAATTCATCAATTTACTTGCTTCTGCATTTCTTATTTTATATGTAGGGGAACCCATAACAACAGCTAGCATTCTTACATTATTTCTTACTGCAGTTGCTGATATACAATATTTTGCTTCTTCAGTATATCCAGTTTTTAATCCATCACAGCCTTCATAAAATCTTACAAGTTTATTGTGATTAACAAGCTCTATAGGTGTTTTACGTCCTTCTGATATTGTCTCCATATAAATTGATGAATATTTTAATATTGTAGGATGTTTTAAAAGTTCTATAGACATTGTAGCTATATCTCTAGCTGTACTTAAATGACCTTCTATTGGAAGTCCGGTACAGTTTTTAAAAGTTGTATTAGTCATACCAAGTTCTTGTGCTCTTTTATTCATCATATCAACAAAAGATTCTTCGCTTCCACCTAAATGTTCTGCCATAGCTACAGCTGCATCGTTACCTGATGCTATAGCTATACCTTTTAGTATCTCCTCAACAGTCCTTACTTCACCTTCATCAAGAATCATACTACTTCCACCCATGCTCTTAACTTTAGCACTACATACTATTTTATCATCTAGTTTTAAATCTCCATTGTCTATTGCTTCCATAGTAAGAAGCATTGTCATTACTTTAGTTACAGATGCTGGAGCAAATTTTTCATCTAGATTTTTTTCATATATAACCTTTCCAGTAGTAGGTTCTATAAGTAATGCTGATTTTGCATCAACATCTAATGGTGCTGATGATTTTGTTTCCTCTTTTTTGTTGATTTTGTTTCCATCTTCAACTGCCATTGCTGGTACTGTTATTTGAAATAATAATAATAAGCTTAAAATAACACTTATAATACTTTTCTTTTTCATTTTTATCCTCCTTATGAAATTAAACTATTTAAGCTTATTTTTACCTAAAAAGAAAAATTTATTAATATAATGATAAATAATATTATTTTTTTCGAATAAAAAAAACTGGCTAAATAAGCCAGTTTAATTTTTATCTTATTATGTCATGTACTAGTGGTATATTATCTATATAATTTGCAGATATTACATAATTATCTAATATACCTTTTTTAGCCTTTTCTATGTTATTTTCATCATTTGAATGAATATATGCTAAAACATCTCCTTTAGATACTTTTTCTCCTCTTTTCTTATTTAACACTATTCCTACTGCTAAATCTATTTCAGATTCTTTAGTTGCTCTACCTGCTCCAAGTTCCATTGCAACTATTCCCATCTTATCTGAATGTATTTTTTCAACTACTCCATCCTCTTCACTTAAAACTTCTACAACATATTTTGCCTTTGGAAGTTTTGATGTGTCATCAATAACTGAAGTGTCTCCACCTTGAGAAGCAACAAACTCTTTAAGTTTTTCTAATGCTTTTCCATTTTCTATTACTTCTTTTAACATTTTTCTAGCTTCATCTCTATCTTTAGCTTTTTCAGCTAATATAATCATTTCACTTCCTAATGTTAAGCATAATTCTTCTAAATCTTTTGGTCCATTTCCTTTTAATGTTTCTATAGCTTCTTCAACTTCTAATGCATTACCTATAGCTAATCCTAAAGGTTGATCCATATCTGATAAAACAGCTATTGTATTTCTATTAACATTTTTACCAATGCTAACCATTTCTCTTCCTAATATGCGAGCATCTTCTACTGTTTTCATAAATGCTCCATCTCCAACTTTAACATCTAAAACTATTGCATCAGCACCAGAAGCTATTTTTTTACTCATAATACTTGATGCTATTAAAGAAACGTTATCTACAGTTGCTGTAACATCTCTTAACGCATATATCTTTTTATCAGCTGGAACTAATTGAGCTGTTTGTCCTGATACAGCTATTTTTAACCTATTTACATTATCTATAAATTTTTCTTCACTCATTGCAACTGAAAAATTTTCAAAAGTTTCTAATTTATCAACAGTTCCACCAGTGTGTCCAAGACCTCTTCCTGACATTTTAGCAACAGGTACTCCTAAAGCTGCTACCATTGGAGTTAATATTAATGTTGTAGTATCTCCAACACCACCTGTGCTATGCTTATCTACTTTTATTCCTTCTATTTTTCTTAAATCTATAACATCTCCAGAATTCACCATTGCCATAGTTAAATCTGCTGTTTCTCTATCATTCATTTTTTGAAAGTATATAGCCATTAATAATGCAGACATTTGATAATCTGGAATCGTTCCATTAGTATAGTTTTCTATTATAAAATTTATTTCTTCTGTTGAAAGTTCTTCCCCATTTTTCTTTTTTAATATTAAATCGTACATTCTCATATTTTGTTACCTCCTATTCTGCATAATTGTGCAGAATTATTTTAACTTATTATTTAAAATTAAAAATTTAATTTTAAAGGTATATTTTAATATAAATTCTACATTAAATCAATATTAATTGTATATTATATTAACAAAAAGTACATATTGTATTAACTAAATGTACATATCTACTGTACAAATTACATATTTGCTTTATAAAATATTATAGATGTATCACTAATAATGATACATCTATAATTTATTTCTATTATAATTTTTCTATTATTGTTTTAACTAATGCAGTAAAATCTTTTTTTACTTTTGCAGAAGTTTCCATTACTTCTTCATGATTTAATGGTTGATCAAGTATTCCTGCCGCCATATTTGTTATACAAGAAATTCCTAAAACCTTTATTCCACAATGTCTAGCTGCTATAACTTCTGGAACTGTAGACATACCTACAGCGTCAGCTCCTAATATTCTAGCCATTTTAACTTCTGATGGTGTTTCATATGTTGGACCTGAGAACATCATATAAACGCCTTCTTTAAGTTTTAATCCTAAATCATTTCCAACTTTTTTAGCTATTGCTACATATTCTTTTGAATAAGCTTCAGACATATCTGGGAATCTTACTCCTATTTCTTCATCATTTTCTCCTATTAGTGGGTTATTACCACAGAAGTTTATATGATCTTTTATTATCATTAAGTCTCCTGGTGTAAACTCAGTATTTACTCCACCAGCTGCATTTGTAACCATAAGAGTTTTTACACCTAAACTTTTCATAACATATATTGGTAAAGATAATAATTGTATATCATACCCTTCATAAAAATGGAATCTTCCTTGCATCATTATTACATTTTTCCCATTAAGTTTTCCAACTACAAATTGACCCTTATGACCTTGAACAGTTGATACTGGGAAATTTGGTATTTCATTGTATTTTATTACTACTTTTTCTTCTATATTGTCAGCCATATCACCTAAACCAGATCCTAATATTACACCTATTTCTGGTTTAAAGTTTAGTTTACTTTCTATGTATTTAACACTTTCTGTAACTATTTTCATATTCATAGCAGATTCCTCCTAAATGACGTATTTATCTTAAAAAATTTTTATTTTAATATCTAGTTATTGTTTCTTCTTTTTTACTAACTCTATTTTTAATTTACACTTGAATTTATTTTATTATTTTATTTTTAAAACTTTCTCCATTTAGAGAGTTTTCTATATTTAATAAATCTAATATTGTCTTTCCTATATCACAAAAACTGTTTCTTATTTGTAAATTAACATTATTCTTTAAATTTTTTCCATAAACTAATAATGGAGTGTATTCTCTAGAGTGATCCGTACTTTCATCCGTTGGATCACATCCATGATCTGCTGTTAATATAAGCACATCATCTTCTCCTAAAGCTTCTATTATCTCTGGTAGTCTTTTATCAAACTCCATTAAAGCCTCTGCATATCCTTTTGGATCACTTCTATGACCATATTTCATATCAAAATCAACTAAATTTGTAAAAATTAATCCTTCTTTATCAGTTTTTAGGTATTCTAAAGTTTTATCTACTCCATCCATATTATCTTTTGTGTGAACAGCGTCTGTGATACCTTTTTTATTAAATATATCTTCTATTTTTCCAACAGCCATTACAGATTTATTATTTTCTTTAATATAATCCAACATAGTTTTTCCAAATGGATCAACTGCATAGTCATGTCTATTGGAAGTTCTTTTAAAGTCACCTTTTTTACTTCCTAAAAATGGCCTTGCTATAACCCTTCCTACCATTTTATCACCAACTAGCATTTCTCTTGCTATTTCACACATTTTGTAAAGTTCTTCTAGTGGTATTATTTCTTCATGTGCAGCAATTTGGAAAACACTATCTGCTGAAGTATAAACTATTGGGTATCCAGTTCTCATATGTTCCTCACCTAATTCATCTATGATAACTGTACCTGAAGCAACTGTATTTCCTAATATTTTTCTTCCAATTTTACTCTCAAATTCATCTATAATTTCTTTTGGAAATCCTTGTGGATAAGTTTTTAATGGTTGAGTTAATACTAAACCACTAATTTCCCAATGACCTGTTACAGTATCTTTTCCTTTTGAAAGTTCCATGACTTTTCCATAGTTTGCCATAGGATTGTCTAATGAATCAACATTTTTGATTTCTATTATATTACCTATTCCTAATTTCTGAAGATTAGGTAATGAAAATCCCTCTACTACTTTTGATATATTTCCTAGTGTATTAGTTCCAGCATCTCCATATTCTTTAGCATCTGGAAGTTCTCCTACTCCTACACTATCCAATACAATTAGTGTAACTTTTTTTGTCATTTTTTTAACTCCTTTCTAGATTTCTAGTTTTTATCCTGTTTTCAAATTATTGTATTTCAATTCTATATAAATATTATAATCGAAAAATTTTAATTATAATGGATTCTATAGTAATTAGAACAAGATATTACTATTTTAATATAAATATCATAAAATTTAAATAAAAAATCTTAACAAGTTAATAAATTTAAAGGTTTATTATACTTTTTAATGAATTTTATAGGTTCCATATGAATTTATTTTTACCTATTATAGGTTTTATATAATACTTTTCACTTTAAAAAACTGCAACTTTTATTTGCTTTTTTACAAATATCATATTATGTTAATTATTAATATAACGTTTTAATTAAGGTTTTTCAAGTAAAATTCATTAACAATTGATTATATATCTAATTTTTAATATATATGCTGAATATAAACCTTTTTTCCATATATTAGGCCCTTGGATGTGCTTTTTTGTAGATTTCTTCTATTTTGTTTTTTTGAGATATGAATGTATATATTTGTGTAGCACCAATACTGCTATGTCCAAGTAATTCTTGAACGGATTTTATATCTGCTCCATTTTGTATAAGGTGAACTGCAAAAGAATGCCTTAATGTATTAGCATTTATATACTTATTTATATTTGCTTCTTTAGCATAAATTTTTATTATTTTCCAAAATCCTTGACGTGTCATCTTTGTACCTTTTGTGTTTAAAAATAAAGTTTCTACATGGTCTATATTAAAATTATCTCTTACTTTTAAATATTCTTTTAATGCTTTAACTGCAGCTCTACCTAATGGAATTATTCTTTCATTTCCATTCTTTCTTGTAACTTTAATATATTCCATTTCTAAATTTTTATCAAAAACAGTTAGATTTAAAATTTCACTTATTTTCATGCCAGTTGCATACATTATTTCTAGCATAGCTTTATCTCTAATTCCCTTGTCTGTAGTTGTATCCGGTTGTTCTAAAAAACTATCTACTTCTTCAACTGTTAAAATCTTAGGAATCTCTTTAACTTTTTTTGGAATATCATAGGCTAAAGTTGGATCCTCTTCAACAAATTTATTTATAATAAGATATTTATAAAAGTTTCTTATTGAAATTATATTTCTTATTACCGATGTATTTGCTTTGCCTTCCCTTTGTAGTTTTTCAGCATAAATCATTATAGTATCTGTATGTATTGAATTTAAATTTTCTTCTCTACTTTTTAAAAATTTAATAAAATTAGAAATATCCCTAGTATATGCCTCTATTGTGTTCTGTGATAAATTTTTTGAGTGTAAATTTTGAATATATTTTTTAATAATTTTTCCATAATAATACCTCACTGTACACAAAAATGCCCTAATGGGCATTTAAAATAATTATATTTATATAATGAAATTTCAACCTGTTATAAACTAATAAAAACATTTTAATCTAAATGTAATTTCAATTTAATAATTTGTATATTTAAAAGCCTACAAAGTTCTTAAATATATAGATGTAATTATATAGTAACTCCAATGGTTTATCAACATTTCTACCGACTAAAATACTATTTTCATATACTCTTGTATTTTTAGTAAAAAAATATATAGTTATTTCTAATATATTCGGTAATATTATTCCCATAAAAATTAAAATCCCTAAAGTTTCTAGGTATAATAGTAAAAACTTTTTTAATTCGTAACTCATAGCTGCTCCTTTATTATACTATAAATCTTATTATAATTGGATTAATTAAACTTTCGATTCCTGAACCTATTATAATCACAATAGTTAACATAATAAAATTTTTCATATATTCTTTAGTTGTAAATGGATTAGTCAAATTTCTTTTTAATTTTATTAAATTCACAGAATATTTTATAGCTAAAACAGAGGCTATTACAATGCATGGTATATATATTAAATTCTGTGGCAATACAGAAAATATTCCTAACAAGGCACCCTTATTAGCAAATTTTGAAATAAAAAACTAAAAGAAAAGCCTAAAGTAAATCCTTTTACTATATTTAAAATTAAAATTACAGGTATACCTACAATAGTAATTCCTAAAATACCATAAGCTAAAATGAATAATCCATTATTCTTAATAGCTTGTACAAATATAGCTTTGCTATTTATATTTTCTCCAGCTACAGATTGTAATATGATGTTAATATAACTCACCATAGTATCATTTTCAGCCGGTGTTAAATATTTTACACAACATATACCTAAAATTATTCCTACACAAATGCAAACTGTAGCAATAAAATATATTAGTGCATTATCATTTATATTTTTTAAAATTTTTTCTGATATAATATCTCTACTCATTTTCCCCTCCTAAGTTTTTTATTTATTACATGATTTATGTTTTTTTAATCCTTTATATCTATAAATATGAATTAATCTTTTATTATATGATTATTTTCTAAATGTGTTACTAAATTAATATAAGAAAAAAGATTGAATTATAATAAAAATTATACTTCAATCTTTTCAAATTATTTAAATTCTATTTATTATAAAAAGCCTAATGCCGCTATGGTTTTCCCATCTATCACTTCACCATTTCTTATTTTTCTTTTAATTTATCTATAGTTATTTCTTCTAACTCTATAAACTCATCCTCATCTCCACCTATAGTTCCATCATATAAATCTGTTGCTTTATATATATAAATAATCTCATCACTAAATCCAGGAGTAGTTGCTATTTTCCCTAAGAACTTTAAATTTTCAGCTTTATATCCTGTTTCTTCTTCTAACTCTCTTTGAGCACATATGACAGGCTCTTCTCCAATTTCTAACTTCCCTGCTGGAATTTCTAATATAGTTTCATTTAAAGGTTTTCTAAATTGACTAACTAAAAGGATAGTATTTTCATCCTTAAATGCTAAAATAGCCACAGCCCCTCTATGTTCAACTATTTCCCTTTTACTTGTCTTTCCATTTGGAAGTTTTACTTCTTCTATTTTTAAATTTAATATTTTTCCTTTGTGTATATAATTAGTACTTATTGTCTCTTCATAAAATTTCATAATATCCTCCAAAATATTTTATTTTAAATATTAAATAAAAAATTTTTTTTAAATTAATATTCTACTATTTTATTATTAAACATTTACTATTTCAATATCCTTTATCTTAATACATAAAACTACTTAAAACTTTTTGTAATGACTTATATCTCTATATCATTCATTATATATTGTTTTTTATCCACGTTAATTTATAATATTTAATATTAATCTTTTAATGGTGGATATTTTAAACTTTCTAAATCTGAACTGTCTAAATAATTTCCACCCCACGTTTTTTCTTTTATCCACTGTGCATTCATTCTTGAAGCTGAAAATCTAATTTTTTTATTTTTATATTGATATTTATAATAAACTTCTGGATCTTCGCCTTTAATATAG
>NZ_HE611050.1:339635-343165 GCF_000285575.1 Clostridium senegalense JC122
GGATCTTCACCTTTAATATAGACCATGTAATTATATCCACTAACATCCCAATTTTTAAAAAATCTTCAACCACAATATCATTTCTTGATATACCCTGTCTATCCATATAATCAAAAATAGTTTTCTTAGCAATATATCTGCTTGTAAATATCCATATTGCAATAAAAATTATTATTAAAAAGAATATAATAATCTTCTTTTTCTAAAACTGAGTTTATTATAAGATTCAAACCCATCTTGCATAATACTTCCTAAATTACCCCTTCGTTGTGTAATATACTAATACTCCCTTATATTGTTTTATTAATATTAAATATAATCATTAGTCTTCATATGTTTATAATCATATAATAGCTATATTAATCAAAATACATCAATTTTAGACTCTTTACAACTTTATTGAAGTCTACATCCTTAATTTCGTTTTTAAGCTTCCTGACGCATTTAAACTACTTTAATAGCTTACTAGAATTTATTTTAATTATAACTTTATTATATAATTATTAAAATATACTTTTATGTTATTTAAATATCTACTTAAAATTAAAACTAATATATAATTTATAACTTTTTTATTTTCAACTCTCAAATAGACATTAATATAGGGAAACAAGCTCCAATTTAAATTTATTCAATAACTTTAAAATATTTTTATACAAAATATAGTGTTGAGTTCCAAGTGATTCAGAGCATGTCTCACTATTTGGGTATCCAAGTTTTGGAACGAGTAATTTTAAAAGTCAACTTATAAATCTATATACTCACTCTTGTACTACTTAATTCATTTTTCCCAAATTATAATATTTCTTTTAATTTTTTACATGAAAAAGGCACACATTTAATCAAATATAATATAAATATTTAATAAAACATATACCTTTTCTTAACTTACATTTATTTATTATTTTAAAAATTATAAATTTTTCAAAATATCTGTTAGCTAACTCTATTTTTTAATCTTAATTTATCTGCAACCATAGCTATAAATTCACTATTAGTTGGCTTACCTTTATCATTATGAATAGTATATCCAAATAACTTATTAATTGTATCAACTTGTCCTCTGCTCCAAGCTACTTCTATAGCATGTCTTATAGCTCTCTCAACCCTACTTGCAGTAGTATTGTACTTTTTAGCTATAGTTGGATATAATTCTTTTGTTACTGCTGATAAAAATTCTATATCATTTACAACTAAAGTTATAGCTTCTCTTAAATACATATATCCTTTAATGTGCGCTGGTACACCTATTTCATGAATTATATTAGTTATTTCTGTTTCTAAATTTACTGGTCCACTTTCAGCTGTTTTTGATATTGTTGGTACTTCTGATACAACTATAGGTTTCTTATTTTCATCACCTGTTATTGTGTTATTAAACATCTGTCTAATTCTCTTTGTAAATACATCCATATCAAATGGTTTAACTACATAATAATCTGCACCTAAAGTTATTGCCCTTTGTGTTATTTTATCTTGACCTACTGCAGATAAAACAATTATTCTTGGCATAGGATCTAAGTTCATACTATTTAATTTTTCAAGTACACCTAATCCATCTAAATGTGGCATTATTATATCTAAAACTACTAAATCTGGTTTTTTCTCTTCTATGAACTTTAATGCTTCTATACCATCTTTCGCTATAGCAACCACATTAATATCTTTTTGACTTAGTAAGTAGTCATTAAGAATATTACAAAATTCCTTATTATCATCTGCGATAAGTACACTGATACTATTTTGTTCCATATTATATACTCCCCTTTTCCTACTAATTACCATTTTCTAACAATCTATATTTTCGACAAAAGAAATATAATTCCTTCTTTTAAATTTAAAAAAAATGAATTTTGTAATTATTTTACACTTTTTCAAATTTAAAATTAAAATAATAAAATGCATAAGAACCCTCTCTTATACATTTTATTATTTTTCTTGGAAAAAATCTATCTATTTTGATAAAATATCTGAATCCCTTAGCATCCAGTCAATATATATACCATAACCAGTATCTGGCTTGTTAATTAACACATGTGTCACAGCACCTATTATTTTGCCATCTTGTATAATCGGACTACCACTCATACCTTGAACTATACCACCAACTTTACTTAAAAATTCCTCATCAGTAATTTTAATTACCATACTTTTAGATCCTGCTTCATTCTGTGGTAATAGTTTTTCAATTTGTATATCATAAAATCTAGGTTCATTTCCTTCAATTGTAGTTAATATTTGTGCCTTACCAATTTTTATTTCATCTCTTGATGCTATTGGTAATGGCTTATTATAAACTCCATTTAATAATGAATCGTTCCCTTTACCAAATATTCCACATTCCGTATTATACTCTATATTCCCTAAACTACTAGTTTCATCTGTAAAAATCCCTCTTAATTCTCCAGGATTTCCTCTTTCTCCTTTTCTTACTGAAACTATGTTAGATGAAATTATTTCTCCATTTGATATAGACATAATATTTCCTGTATCTACATCTGTTATCGGATGTCCTAACGCTCCAAATCTTTTACTTTTTTCATCATAAAAAGTTAATGTTCCAACACCAGCTGTAGAATCTCTTACCCAAAGTCCTATTTTATATTTATCATCATCTAAGCATTTAACTGGTTTTAATTTAACATCCATAATATTTTTTTCTCTTTTAATTGTAATTAAAATTTCTTCGCCATTGCATCTGTTTACAAAAGTTGCTACATCTTCTGAGCTATTTATTTCTTCATTATTAATTTTTAATATGCTATCACCAATTTCTATTCCAGCTTTAGCTCCTGGACTAATTAAACCATTATTAGTTTGTATATCAGATAATGCTATTACTAAAGCTCCTTTAGTATTTAACTTTATTCCTAAAGGTTGACCACCTGGGTATAATTTAATTTCGGAAGCTTTAGCATATAAATTTTTATTTAATTTTATAGAATTTTTGTTTATATTACTTACGCTAACATCTAGATTTTTAGTTTTAAGTATTCCTTCATTATAGCTATATGAATTATCTTTATTTAATTTAAAAGCCAATTCAATGTTTTCACCTAAATTTCCTGAACTAAAGATTATAGTAAAAAATATTATACTTGATATAAATAAAGATAATATATTATTTCTATTCTTTTTCATAATGCTATGCCTCCTTTTAACTTTGTATTTTTAAATTTCCCAAGTTTTAAATTTATTATGTTGATATTATATTTCTTTAAAAGTTAAAATCATAAGATGTTACTATTATTTAGATAAATTTTTAGTATAAGTTTGGAACATCAAATCCTTGTAACAATAAATATGTTTAGCTTTTAAAACTTAATTACTATTAATTCCTTTTTTCTTGTATTAAAATTTCCTTGTATATAACTTTTATTTATATATTTTTTTATATGATAAATTATATAAATATATCTCTTAATATATATTGTATGCTTAACTTATAAATAACTATTGTTATTTTTGTAAATTAATTTTATTTTTTAATATTTATTTCTAATATAGAATTTTAAAGTAAATTGTAAAGT
>NZ_HE611050.1:343542-372154 GCF_000285575.1 Clostridium senegalense JC122
GAAAATTTTTTTAATTGACGCTAAACTATTAACTCTTATTTTTCTACTGACTATAGTTATAATAACTTTTATCAAATTACAACAAAAGTTTAATAAATAAACTTAAACATGAACTTATTTTCCTATATTATAAAAAATATATTCTATAATCATACAAAATACTCTTCACTTAATAATTTAAAATATTTATATATATTAATAGATACAAAACTTAATTTACAAAATTTATATAATAAAAAAACCATATGAAAATAAAATTTCAATCTTATTTTCATACAGTTTTTTTGTTTTTATACTATATTACGTTTTAATATATTAGCCATTTCTATCATTTCTTCTGAGTTATCTAGTGTTAATTTAGTTACTTCACTTCCACCTATCATTCTAGCTATCTCATATTTCTTCTCATTTTTATCCATTTTTCTTACTTTTGTAAAAGTTTTATCATTTGTAGATTCTTTTGCTATTAAATAATTATAATCTGCCATACTGGCTATTTGTGGTAAATGAGTTACACATAAAACTTGGTGATTTTTTGATATTAAATACATTTTTTCACCAACTCTTTGAGCTATTCTTCCACTTATTCCAGTATCAATTTCATCAAATATAACTGTTGGAATTTCATCTTTATCCACAAATACAGTTTTAAGTGCTAGCATTATTCTTGAAAGCTCTCCACCTGAAACTATCTCTTCCAATGGTTGAAGTGGTTGTCCAGGATTTGTTGATATATTAAATTGAACTTTATCCATACCATTAGAATAAATATTTTCTGTAAGCTCTATATTTATTTTAAATGTACTTTTATTAAGTCCTATATAATCTAATTCATTTTTTACTTTTTTTTCAAGTTCTTTCCCTATCAAAACTCTAATATTATGGATTTCTACTGCTTTTTCACCGATTTTTTTTTCTAATTCGGCTTTTTCTTTTTCAAGCTTTTCTATTATTTCACCAAAGTTTGAAAGTTCATCAAAACGAACTTCTAAATCTTTTTTATAATTTAATATTTCTTCTATTGTTTCCCCATATTTTTTTTTAGCTATACCTAATTGATACATTCTTCCATTAACAAATTCTAATTCTTTTTCATCATAATATATATTATCTTTTATAGTTCTTATATCATCTATATTTTCTTCTATTATATAATAACAACTTTCTAGTGCAGATACTATTTTTTTTATTTCAGATTTATTATTTTCTATAGTTCTTAGTTCTCTAATAACATATGATAATCCATCTATAGTAGAATATCCTTCTTCTCCACTGTTTCTTAACATACTATATGAAAGTAATAAACTCTTTTCTATTTTTTCTGCATTAGATAACATAGAAAAACTTTCTTGTAATTCTTCATCTTCACCTATTTTAGGATTTATATTTGATATTTCATCAATTTGAAATTTTATGAAATCCATATTTTTTCTCTATCATTATTATTACCTTTTAACTCTTTTATTTTTGATTCTATTGAAGATAATCTTTCATATAATGTTTTATATTCATCCAATAAAATAGTTATATTTTCACTTCCAAAAGCATCTACATATACTATATGATTAGAATTATCTAAGAGATTTTGATTTTCATGTTGACCATGTATATCTAATATAGATTCACTAATAAGCTTAATTTTTGATAAAATTAAAGTTTTACCATTAGCTTTAGCTATAGTTTTACCAGTGTTAAAACTTTCTCTTGTTAACACTAATACATCATCATAATCTACTTCTAACATATTTAGTGTAGATTTTATTCTTTCATTTTCTATTGTAAATATTGCTTCAACTACAGTTTTTTCTTCCCCAACTCTTATAAGATTTTTATTAAATTTTCCACCTAAAACAAAATTAATAGCATCTATTAATATAGATTTTCCAGCTCCAGTCTCACCAGACAAGACATTGAAACCATTTTCAAAATCAATAGAAAGCTCTTCTATTAATGCAAAGTTCTTAATATTTAATTGTAACAACATAATACATCAACCCTATCTATGAATCAATTTCTGTATTCTATCAAATATCTCATTAGATTTTTCATCACTTCTAGTTATGACAAGGACTGTATCATCTCCTGCTATTGTACCTGCAACACCATCAAATGCAAATGAATCCAAAGCATCTGCTACTAACCCTGCTGATGCTGTTATCGTCTTTACAACTAAAAACTTATCTATCTTTTCAACTGAAGTGGCAGTTTTAGAAAACATATTAGCCATTGCATTAGGATTGTATCCTGTCACTTTACTAGACGCTGCATATTTATACTTTCCATCATGAGATAAAATTTTTATAAGATTTAATTCTTTTATATCTCTTGAAACTGTAGCTTGAGTTACATTAATACCATCGTTTCTCAGTTCTTCTGCTAATTCTTCTTGTGTTTCAATATCTTTACTTTTTATTATTTCATAAATTTTATTATGCCTTAAACTTTTCACTAATTATCACCTTCACATTGTATTGATCTTGAAATTATTTTTGTTCTTAATAAGTCAAAATAATTATAGTCATCAAAATTTATTAAGTTGCATTTTCTTGTCATTTTTTCTATATAAACTTCCTCTTTGTCTTTCAATTCTATTACTGATTGACCATCTACACATAAGTATGAACCACCATCTTGAGAATTAATCATTATTGATATTTTATTATTAGAGTCTAATATTATAGTTTTGCTTCCTATAGAAATAGGACATATAGGTGTAACTCCTATAACCTCTAATGTTGGATATATAATTGGTCCACCTGCTGACAATGCATATGCTGTAGATCCTGTTGGAGTAGAAATTATAAGACCATCCGCCTTATAATTTATATAAAAACTTCCATCTATATATATATCATAATTTATAACGCGAGAAAAGCTTCCTTTAGAAATAACTATTTCATTTAGAGCTGAATAATAATATTCCTCATTTCTCTCTGGTAAAGAACACTTTATCATCATACGTTTATTTATTGTATATTCATTGGATTTTATGCGCTTAATCCCACTTTCTAATCGAGAAAGCTCTATACTTGTTAAAAATCCTAAATGACCTATATTAACAGCTAATATTGGCGTTTCAAATTTTTCTACTGCTCTTGCTGCTCTTAAGATAGTACCATCTCCACCTAAAGCTATTAAAAAATCTAAATTTTCGCCTTTTTCACTGTCTAAGTTTAAGGAATCATAAAATTTATATATGTTACATTGTTTAAAATATTTTTTAACTATTTTTTCTACTTCAATTACTATTGTGCCTTTACTATCCTTTTTAGAATTAATATTTATCCCTATATTCTTCATACTTCCTCCATTGATAAACTGGAATGAGATATTTTAGCTATTCTTTCTATTTCATCCACTGAGAATATATTATTTGTATTTATAGACTTAGAAAAATATACCAAATATTCTATATTGCCATTAGGTCCTTTGATAGGAGAATAATCTAAACCTAGTACAGTTAATCCAATTGATTCTATAAATTTAACAATTCTAAATATAACTTCTATATGGTCTGTAACCTTTTTAACTACTCCTTTTTTATTAACTTTTCCTCTTCCAACCTCAAATTGTGGTTTTATAAGGGCTATAATCTTACCATTTTTATTTAAAAGATTTGTTACTGACGGAATTATTTTTTCTAATGATATAAATGAAACATCTATTGAAGCAAAATCAGAAAGCTCTTCAAAATCCTCTGAAGTTAAATACCTTGCATTTACACCTTCCATAGATATGACTCTATTATCCTCTTTTAATTCCTTTACAAGCTGATCATGTCCTACATCTATAGAATATACTTTAGTAGCACCTTCTTTTAACATACAATGTGTAAAGCCACCTGTAGATGCTCCAATGTCTAGGCAAATTTTATCTTTTAAATCTATGTTAAAACTTTTTATAGCTTTTTCTAACTTTAATCCACCTCTACTAACATAAGGTATTGTTTCACCTCTAAGTTCTATTTGTGAATCTTTATGAATTTTTTTACCACACTTAACTTCTTTTAATCCATTTACATAAATCTTGCCTTCATTTATATATTCTTTTGCTTTTTCTCTTGAAGGTGCAATTTTTTTGTTATGCACTAAAATATCTAGTCTAATTAAGTTCTCGCTCATGCCTACTCCTTTATAATGCACTAATAATACTGTTATAGATTCCCTTTGGATCTAATCCATAAGTCTTATATAATATATCAACTGATCCATGAGGTATAAATTCATCATCAAATCCTAAGTTAATAACTTTAGTGCTATTATAATTCTTTTTATTTATATATTGTAATACTAAATCTCCTAGTCCACCATTTATTATATTATCCTCTACAGTAACTACCATATTAATCCCATCGTTTATAAGTTTATCAATTAAGTTAGTGTCTATTGGCTTAATAAAACATGAATTAATTACAGTACAATCTATATCTCTTTGAAGTAACTGTTCTTTAGCTATAATTGCATGTTGTACCATTTTTCCTGTGGCCAAAATTGCTATTTTACCTTTTATACCTTGTAGTACTTCCCATTTACCTTTTTCCATGTTTTTTATAGGTGACAGATGTACATTTGCCATATCTCCACCTCTAGGATATCTTATAGCAACTGGATAATTTGCAGTAACAGCAAAGTTTAACATTACATTTAATTCATCTACACATTTAGGACTTATTATTGTCATATTAGGTATATGTGATAAATACGATAAATCAAATATTCCTTGATGTGTTTCACCATCTTGACCTACAATTCCTGCTCTATCTATAGCAAAGACCACAGGTAAATTTTGTAATGCTACATCATGTAATACCTGATCATATCCTCTTTGTAAAAAAGTTGAATATACCGCAAAAACAGGTTTTAATCCTGAAACTGCCATTCCTGCTGCCATAGTTACAGCATGTTGCTCTGCTATACCTACATCAAAAAATCTTTGTGGAAATTGTTTAGCAAAGCTACCAAGCCCTGTGCCTTCCGGCATTGCCGCTGTTATAGCTACTACATCTGGATTAGCCTTAGCTATATTTATCATTTCTTCACCAAAAGCTGATGAATAGCTCTTACTACTACTTCCATTAATTTTTCCATTACAAGAATTAAATGGTCCTACTCCATGAAATTTGTGAGGAGCTTTCTCTGCAAAAGGATATCCTTTTCCTTTTTTAGTTATTGTATGTATAATTACTGGTCCATTAAAATTCTTAGCCATTTTTAGAACTTTACTCATTTCCTTTATATTATGGCCATCTATAGGTCCTAAATATTTAATACCCATATCTTCAAAAAACATTCCTGGCACAAATATTTGTTTTATACCACCTTTAATTTTATGTATTGAATTTACCATACCTTTTCCTACAGTAGGTATTTTTTCCAACTTAGTTGTAACTCCAGTTTTTAATTTATTATACCCACTATCTAATCTTATTTCACTTAAATATGATGAAACTCCCCCTACATTTTTTGAGATTGACATTTCATTATCATTTAATATTATTATTAATTTACTTTTATTATCGCCAACATCATTTAATGCTTCCATAGCCATTCCACCAGTTAACGCACCATCACCTATAACAGCTATAATACTACTATCTTGTTTTTTTAAATCTCTAGCTCTTGCCATTCCTAATGCTGCTGAAATTGATGTACTACTATGTCCTGTATTAAAAAAATCATATTGACTTTCATCTCTTTTAGGAAATCCACTTAATCCATCAAATTGTCTTAAAGTACCAAACATCTCTTTTCTTCCAGTTAATACCTTATGTACATAACTTTGATGACCAACATCCCAAACTATTTTATCTTTATTAAAATCAAATACATTAAATAGGCTAATTGTTAATTCAACTATACCTAAATTTGAAGCTAAATGTCCGCCAGTTACTGAAACTTTTTCTATAAGAAATTGTCTTATTTCACTTGCAAATTCATTTAGCTCATTTAAATTCATATATCTTATACTATTAAAATCACTATAATTATCTAAGTACTTTGTCATTTTCATTATCCTCTTTTTTACAAAATATATTATTTTCGTAACCGTAAAAATTATATCATATTTTATAAAATAGCAAAATTACTCTTCTATAAAATCGCATCATAATATTATAAATCATTAAAGATTAAATAACCTTTTTAGTCTATTGACTTTTCCCCTTAAATTTATTTTTATAATCTAATTTTTATAATTACCTTTCAATTTATTATAAAATTCCAAGTTAACTTTTTAATTTATTGTTTAGAAAACCTAGATACCGTAAAAAGTAACAACAAACTTATAACTCCTTTAACTAAGGGTTAAGCTTATTTTACTATATTAATAAAAGGTGGTGATATACTAAGTAAAATTTGCGGCTTAGGTCTAGTAGGGTTTCCCATAGAATAACTAAAATGTCGCCATTTTAGCAGTTTCCTTTTAATATTCTATCTATACTGTTGCCATATATAGGACTAGATTACCACTTAGTCCACACTACAATCCCTAACATACCTTAAAAATAAACAGTCTAGGAGATTTCCTCAACAGTTAGGTATCTTTTTATCCTCTTTTGCAACATAGGTTTCAGTAAGCAATAATCTTAATACTTTGGCCTCAGTATTAAGATTTGATCCTACCTCCACCTATATCACTCAAGGCAAGCTACTCTGCACATAGCTCAGTTTACCACAATGCAGGTTTAATCCATTGCCGTACTTTGGATATTTCTTCCCAAGCACATACAATGGTCTCCACGAATGTAGGGTCAGTTACGCATGCCTTTGCGCTTGCCCCACATTCTTACTCCCAGCACCAACCCAAAACTGGGCGTTTTAAGCCAGCACAAGGAACTTCATCGATATGCTCTTCAACGGATTTTTAGCCCCGTCTTCAAAGATACTTACCTGACTAGAATACTGCACCACCTTTTTTATCACATTATATCATATGCATTTAAAATGTCAAAATCTCCATTTTACTGCTTTTTCCTTCATTTTTCTTTTCTTTAGCATTAAAAACAATTATGCTTTTCCCATATTTTTATACTGCTTAAAATTATCAAATTTATATTTTAGATTAATGAAATATTACAATCAATAATTTCTTTTTAACAAGAATTCAGTAAGCTCTATTAATAAATCCACATTTCTATTTAATTGTTTTAATAGTTGAATACATTCATCAGTTAAATTTTCACAATATTCTTTACATTTTTCCAAACCATACATTGTAATAAAATTACTTTTTAAATTATCCTTATCACTTAAACTTTTTCCAGCTGCTTTCTCATCACCAATTACATCTAAAATGTCATCCTTGACTTGAAATGCTAAACCAATTTTTTCTCCATACTCACTTAATATTTCTAACTCTTTTTCAGTAGCCTCTCCTAGTATAGCACCACTTAATACTGACGCTTTTATAAGCTGTCCTGTTTTATTTTTATGCATCTTTAAAAGCATTTCTTCAGATACTTTTTTATCTTCACTTTCAATATCTATGATTTGACCTAATATCATACCTTCTGCACCAGCAGCTTCAGCTATTAATTTAGATGCTTTAACCTTTCTTGCTTCTAAACTCATGCACTGATTAAACATTATAATCATAGATTCATTTAATAGTCCATCACCTGCTAATATGGCTCTAGCTTCTCCAAATTTTTTGTGATTAGTAGGCATTCCTCGTCTTAAATCATCATCATCCATACTTGGTAGATCATCATGTATCAATGAGTACGTATGAATCATTTCCATTGATAAAGCAAAAGGTAGTGCCTCTTCATATTTTTCTTTATATAAATTATAAGTTAAAAGTAAAAGTATTGGTCTTATTCTTTTGCCCCCAACTTTCATACTATAAAGCATTGGCTCTAAATACTTTTTTAAACCTTCTGGCTTTGCATCAAAATATTCCAATATGTATTTTTCTATTAAATTTTTAAAGTCCTTGATATCCATTTTACATCCCTCACTAATTATAACTTATTATTCTATATTAAATTCCTCTTCATTATCTCCTGATAATATTTTTATTTTTCCCTCATAACCATTTAAAATTTTATATAAATCATTACAAAGTTTTATTCCTTCTTCATATTTTTTCATAGATTCTTCTAAAGTTAATTGACTATTTTCCATTACGTCTACTATATCTGTAAGTTTTGAAAATTTTTCTTCATAGCTTTCTTTTTTTCTTGCCATTAAAATTCCCCCTTCTCTTCTATAATGAAATTACTATCTCCATTCTTTAGTTGAATTCTTACCTCTTTTACTTTTTTTAATTCACCAATATCAGGTATTATATTGTTTTTATTATCATATATAAGAGAATAGCCTTTATTCAAAACGTTTAATGGATTATGAGCAGTTAATAAGTTATATTTATTACTTATTTCACTTTTTTCTTTTTCAAGCATATTTTTTATTTTTGATTCTAAAATTTGTTTATATTTATCTATATTATTATATTGGTTAACCAAAAAATTTTTTGGACTATTTAATTCTAATTTTTTTTCATATAAATCTATATTCCTTTTTTCTTGATTTACTCTTCTTTCCATACTAATATACATATTGTTTTTCAATACTTGTATTTTTTCTTCTATTTGTGATAGGGTTGGAACAACTATTTCAGCCGCTTGTGATGGCGTAGATGCCCTTTTATCAGAAACAAAATCACTTATAGTAAAATCTGTTTCATGACCTATCCCTGTTACTATAGGTTTTTTAGATTTTACAATAGCTCTTGCTACAATTTCTTCATTGAAAGCCCAGAGTTCTTCTATAGACCCACCACCACGTGCAAGTATAATAACATCTATATCATCTATAGAATTTAACTTTTCTATGGATTTCACTATGTCATCCTTTGCCTTGATTCCTTGTACTAATGTTGGACATATTAAAATGTTAACATTAGGATTTCTCATTTTTGCTACATTTATAATATCTCTAATTGCTGCTCCTGTATTAGATGTTATAACACCTATTCTTCTCGGAAACCATGGTAGTGATTTTTTTCTATTTTCGTCAAATAATCCTTCTATTTCTAGTTGTTTTTTTAGTTTTTCAAAAGCTACAAATAAATCACCAACACCATCAACTTCTATATGATTGCAATAAAGTTGGTAAACTCCCTCTTTTTCATATACTGATATTCTTCCACTAACAACAACATTCATACCATTTTCTGGTATGAATGTTAATGAATAAGTATTGCTTTTAAACATAACGCAATTTATTTTAGAAGAATAATCTTTTAACGAAAAATATATATGTCCACTACTATGAATTTTTACATTAGATAACTCTCCTTTTATTTTTGAATTACTAAGAATAAAATCATTATCCAATGTCTTTTTTATATAACTATTTAAAGTAGAAACTGTTATTATTTTATCGTACATTTTTCTCCCATGCCTCACATGTATTTTTTATAAGCATTGTTGTTGTCATAGCTCCAACACCGCCTGGTACTGGTGTTAAATGTGATGCTATATCTATAACTTCATCGTAAACTACATCTCCCTTTATTTTACCTTCTATCATTGTAGTTCCAACGTCTATAACTACTGCACCATCTTTTACAAAATCTTTAGTAACAAACCCTGGTCTACCTATAGCAGCTACTAATATATCAGCTTCTTTGCATACATCTTTTAAATCTTTAGTTCTTGAGTGACATATTGTAACTGTCGCATTTTCATTTAATAACAATTGTGCTGCTGGTTTACCAACTATATTACTTCTACCTATAACAACAGCTTTTTTTCCTTCTATATTAGGTTCTACAAATTTTATAATTTCTATTACACTTTTAGCTGTACAAGGGATAAAACATTTATCACCTTTATATAAAAGTCCTATATTAACATCTGTAAGTCCATCTATATCTTTTTTATAACTTATAGAAGATGTAACCCTTTTTTCATCAAATTGCTTAGGTAATGGCAATTGAAGTATTATTCCATCCACATTAGTATCTTCATTTAGTTCATTTATCTTTTTTATAAGTTCTTCTTCAGTAATAGCTTCATCTAATACTATAGATGTATATTTCACGCCTAATGACTCACTAAGTTTTTGCTGATTTTTCATATAGGAAATTGAACCCCCATCATTTCCTACTAAAACAGCAACCATTGAAGGTCTTCTAACGCCTTTTGAAACCTTTTCCTCAATTAAATTCTTAATATTTTCCCTATAAGTTTTAGCAATCTCTTTTCCTTCAATTCTTTTACCCATTTGTATGCTCCCCCTTTTTAAATAAATAGATTAATTCTAATCTATTTTAGATTTTTATATTATTTATTTTATAAAAGTAATTTAACTAACATTATAAAACATTTTACCATATATTATAATGTTAATTATTACATATATTATATTAATATATCATCAATTGTTCAACTTGTAAAAAAACTAATTTACCTAAATTATATGTTTTTAAAGTAATTTGTAAAACTATTTACTTAAAAGCTTAGATGCTGAAAATAGTGAGACATACCGCTAATTATTTACAATTCAATACTATATCTTTTTTTAAAATATTTCAAAATATTTAATAAATCTAAGTAGAAGCTTACTTTACTATATAACTATAATCTTAAATATTATTTTAAGTTTATTAGTTACTTTAAATAATATTCATGAAATTATAAAACAAGCTGAAATTTTAATTTATATTTACCAGTCGATAAATGCTTAAATGACACATTGAAAAATAAATTTTTCAAATTCAAAATCAATTGATAATATCATTTTACTATAGTAAATTAAAACTTCAGCATACTTTTTATTAATTTATTTTAAAAATTTTAGACTTAAAAACATATTGTTATTTTACACTAGTAAAATTATAATTTATCTACTACTAAATATATCTAATTATATTAAATATAAAGTTTTAACTTAAAATCCACTTTATACCTTTATCAAATGAGAATTTATATATTACATTCAACTATCTAATTTAATAGATATGCAATTTATTAACTTTTTTACTTATTAAAAGTTTGTTAATATTTTTAATTAACAAAATTTCTCATGAATAAGTAGATTATAGATATATCCTCACCAGTGAATACATGCTCGAAAGTAGCTTAAATTCATGAACAGATTTGAAATAAATCCCTTATGCAGTTCATGAACAAATTAAAATTCGAGCTTATCTCACTATCTCTATATGAAATTTAAAAGTAAACTTTGATAATTTTTTAAAATTTACAAACTTAATTTCTCTTTATATTACTCTAAGGCAATTTTTTATGTATAACTTATTATTTTTTTATTATGCTGTTTAATACACCATTAACAAAAGATGCTGAATTATCTTCTCCATATTTTTTAGCAAGCTCTATAGCTTCATTTAGTGAAACTTTATTAGGAATCTCTTCCTCAAATAATATTTCACAGACTGCTAATTTAAGAATTGATAAATTTATTTTAGATATTCTATCAATTTTCCATTTAACTAAATTATTTGATATTGTTTCATTTATCAAATCTAAATTATCATTTACATTTTTTAATATTCTTATTATGTAAGAAAAATCAACATCATCTAATTTTACCTCTGTATTTTCCTTAAAATTTTCTATAGTAGACATATAATCTTCTTTATTAATTGACATTTCAAATAATAGCTTCATAGCTATATCTCTTGTTTTTCTTCTATTCATAAGTTCCTCCTATAAATTAAATGTTTTTCTTATAAACTCACTAAAAAAAATTATTTACTTATTTATTTTCAAACGAAGATAATTATATCATAAATACATGAAATTGAAAAACAAAACCCTCCACAAAGGGAGGGATATTTTTAAATTTCTTTTTCTTCTTTATCTGGTTTAGGGAGTATAACATTCTGAACATATATATTAACGGCAGAAACTGTTAACCCTGTCATTGTTTCAACGGTTCTTTTTACATTTTTTTGAACTTTCTCCGAAACTTCTGTTATGTTAATACCATACTCAACAACCACGTGTAAGTCTATTGTAGTACTATTTTCTTCTAGCGTTACCTTTACACCCTTAGATACATTCTTTTTCATTGGAAATAATTGACTTATTTCACCAGTTTTAGAACTCATTTCAACGATGCCTTTTATCTCAGATGCCGCTAACCCAGCAATAACACTTACAACTTCATCAGATATTTTTACAATTCCTATTTCTTCATTTAAATCTTCAAATTGTCTATTCTCTTCCATACTAGTACCCCCTTATTTATCGTAGGTAAAACTTGTTAAAAATATTATATCAGATAAAGATTTATATTACAAATACTATTCTATAACCTTTATTTGAACATTTTTTATGTTAGCCTTGCTTACTACTACATCTTTTATTTGTCTTAATTGTTGGTCACTTAACTCTTTTTCATGTTTTACTACTATATTTGCTTTTTCATCTTCTAATTCACATACAACTTCTTCAAATCCTTGAGCTTTTAAAGCCAATTCTATATTTGTTTCTTTGTCTCCTCTTAAAGCTAAATTCTTATATTCTTCTGCTGCTTCTTTCTTTTGTTCTGCTGGAGTTTTATCATTATCTAATAGACTCTTTAATGTTTGAGTTGCTTTATTTCTTGCTTGATCTCTACTTAATTTCGCTTCTGTAAAATAACTACTACTGCTTGTAGTTTTACTTTTTTCCTTATTTTTACTATCTTTATCATTAGCTGCTGTTTCACCTATAAATTCTCCATCAGTAACATATAAAGGTGAGTTAACTTGAGTTGCTGCATATCCACATAACACTACAACTAATAGTAGTGCTGAAATGATTAATGTTTGTTTTTTATTCATTTTTATATTCCCCCCAATTTTTATTTCTAACTAATTATATGCTAATTTTTCATAGGATATACCTGAACTTTTTCTTCTTCTAAATCAAATAAATTAGTAACAGCTTGACGAACTCTAAGCTCTGTTATTTTATCTGAAGCACCCTCAGCAACAACACATATTCCTGTTATTTTAGGATTATATGTTTTAACAATAAGAGGCTCTGTTTTAGACCCTTCATTTGACATTACAACTGTAGTTCCACCATTTTCTTGATTTATACTTCTTTCACCTCCAACAGTATCTTTTTCTGTTGTATTGCTCTTAGAGTCATTTACATTTAAAGCAGGCACTTGTTCTTCTCCACTTTCAAAATAAATCATAGCTTCAACTCTGCCTACCCCATCTATTTTTTCTAATATAGAGATAAGCTCACCTTGAACTTTTTCTTTATAATTTGAAATTTCCATGGCTGCTTCTGTGGCTTTTTCCTCATTTTCTTCTTTTACTGTTGATGTAATATCTGAAGAATTTTTATTACCCATAATTTCACTTTGAGAATTTTGCTTAAAGAAGTTTCCCATAAATAACAATGCTACTCCGATAAAGAACAAGATTAGCAAGTTATACATTTTGCCTTTAGGTTTAGTTTCTTTTTTATTTTCATCTTTATTATTATCTTTTCCTATACATTGCTGATTTATTCCATTTTCTTTAGATTGTGAAAAAAATTTAGTTTTTATTTTTTCAAAGTCCATATACACACCCCCTTATATTTTTAAATACAATCTTTTTCTTAAGTTTATAGTAAATCTTATCTTTTACTAACGTATATTATGTCTTGTGAAATCTCATACTTTTCACTTAAATACTTTTTTATTTCCTTTGATTCCTCATCATCGGAATCTTCAAATTTATCCACTGTTACACTATTATCTCCCCCTATATCCACCTTTTTTATTTTGTCTACCATCCCATTCTTTAATGCAATTTGCATACTATCTATTTTAAATGTTGTATTTTCCTCATCAAAAGAAGCTTGTACATCTGCACTAAACTTTTTATCTTTGAATTTGTCTTCTAAATCATTTATACATTGATTTTCAAAATTTTTCTGAAAATTTTCCAATGTGTTTTCTATATTCATTTTTTTGTACTTGTCATAATCTACTTCATATTCTTTATCAAATATATATGCTGTTGATTTATCTATTTCTTCATATATGTCAACTTGTGAATTTAAAAGTTTTACTATTGGATTTAACATAATTACTACTAATAGTAAACCAAGAGCAAAGCTACAATATTTTTTTAATGAATTATCAGGAAGTATCATTTGTATGGCTGTTATAAAAAATATAGCAGTACACAAAGTGATTATGAAACCTCTTAGTTCTTCAATCATTCTTACCACTCACCAACTTAAATTTTTTAAGCTTTTTATATTAAATAAGCTCTGATTTAAATTTATTAAATAGTTTAAGATACTTTTATACAAAATGTAATATTGGATCCCAAAGGTTTTAAATCATATTTCACTATTAACTTTTAACTAAAATAATCTTTTAGTTATTGATAAAATATTAATTTTTCTCATTTGATAAATGGATAAATTTAAAATTTAACTTGGAACCCTATATTAGTTATTGTCACTATTTAAAATTTTTATATCATAATTATACTTTTTCCCGTTCCTGCAACTATAGCAATCATTATAAAAAACATTATACTTACGCTAATAACACAAGAACTTACTACTATCAATGATCCCCCTGCTGAATTTATAACAGATACTATTTTTTTATCACTAATTGGTTCTAGTATAGCTGCTGTTAATTTATATATTAAAGCCATAACTAAAATTTTTATTATAGGCATTAGCACTATTATTAAAACTATTAAAAGCCCTACAGTACTTATAGCATTTTTCAAAAGAACAGTATAACCAGCTACCGTGGATATGGCATCTGATAAAGTTTTTCCGATAACCGGTATAAAACTATCTACCGCAAACTTTGCAGTTTTCATAGTCACCGCATCTATACTTTTAGATGCAATACTTCTCACCGTAATCGTTGCTATAAAACCCGTTAAAAATATTCCTTGAACCCAAAGAGCTGATTTTTTTAGTAAATTAGTTAAATTACTTATCTTATAGTCATCACAAATATTATTTACAAAATCAAGAACAAACCCCATGGAAATAATCGGAATTAAAACAGTAGAATAAAATTTAGCACCTATACTACTTATTGCCATAATTACTGGATCCATAAGGGTGGCTTCTGCAAATCCTCCAACACTTGCTAGAAGCATCATAAGTACTGGAAACAATGCAGTTATAAAATCACTCATTTCTTTTATCGCAGTTCTTGCAACATCTATTCCCATATAAAAACCTTTTGACACAAGTATTATCATCACTGAATAACAAGCAAAGTGAGCTATGTTAGATAAATTTTCATTACTAAAAGCCTGTTGTAAATTATTTAAAAGTGCACTGACTATAGCTATTATAATAATTGATCCTACTAATTTAGATGATGCTAATATCTCTTTGACTGAATACATTAAAAGCGTCTTACTTAACCCTTGTATTGAAAATCCACCATCACCGGTTTTCATATAATTTTCAACAAATTCTTTTGGATTTAATCCTCTTAAAACCTCATAATCATTTTGCATATTTGATATATAATCATAGAGTTGATCCATTTTTTGTTTTTGTTCTTCTGTAATTTGAACCTCATCTATCTTTGTATCCTTATTATCAATAGCTTGTACATTAAGAGGAATAAATAATATTAAAGCTAATAAAAATAAAAACTTTTTCATAATATACCTCTTTTATAACATCTTTAATATAGTTTGCATTACACCCATTAATATAGGCATTGCTAAAGTAAGTATTAAAATTTTACCTGCAAATTCAACTTTAGATGCTATACTCCCTTCTCCTGCATCTTTACAAACCTCGCTACAAAATGAAGCTAAATAAGCAATTGCTAAAATTTTAAATATTATATCTAAATATACAACATCTATATTTGCCTTATTAGCGATAGTCTGTAAGAAACTAATAACTATAGTAAGCTTACTTATTACAAATAAGAAAATTATAATTCCCGCGGCAGTACTAATTAAAAGGGCTATATCACTCCTATTATGCTTAAGAGTTTGTGCCATAAAGAGAGCTGCAAAAGCAAAGCCTACTACCTGTAATATTTCCATAATGCCCTCCTTTATATATCTAAAAATTTACTAAGGTTTGAATTGACGAAAATAATTTTATTACTAATGTAGTTATCATCATTAATATAATTATTATTCCTGCAAAATTAACCATAGTTGCATAATCATCTCTACCTCCACTTTTTAAAACCTTATCCAATATTATTGTAACTATTCCTATTACACCTATTTTTATTATCAAAGTAAAATCTAACATATATCTCCCCCCTAAATAAGAATTATTACTATCATAGCACCTACAGTAAATCCTAAATATCTATACATTTTTAAGTTTTTTTTCAAATGTTCTTGTGCAATTTTAATGTTTTCTTCTAAATTCAATATGGATAATTCAAACATGTCTTCCTGACCTTCTAAACTCATTTCTCCTAAAGTTTTAGATAAGTTTAAGAATATAGAAACATCCTCTTTATTAAACCGTAAAGTATCTTTATTTTTTTCAAAAGCCTTACTAAAAGCATCATATACACTGTCACAAGAATTTTCACTTAACAAAATAGATATTTCATTCAAAGTTGTGGTTATAGGTTCTTTTGTACTTTCAGAAACTGTTATTAATGCACTGTGTAATAAAGAATGGCTGTACGTAATTTCATTTTTAAAATGATACATAGCTCTTTGAAATTCTTTTAAATTACTAACTCTTATTTTCAAATTCTCACCATACATATAACCAGTCAATGACGAAGTTATTAAAACAATAAATGCACCTAATAACTTAACCAATTAAAACTCCTCCTAATTCCTTTTCTTTTTTAAAATCATACACATATTCTATAGTTCCCACACCTTTTCTATTACTCAAAACAATCGCTCTTTCAAATACATTATTCTCCATAACCTCTCTAAATACAGGTCTTTTATATAAATCATCTATATCAAATCCATGTATAGTTGTAATAAGCTTCACTCCTGAATTCAAAGCTGCAATAATACTATCCATATCTTTATATGTTCCAATTTCATCACAAATTACAACCTCTGGTGACATACTCCTTATAGCCATTATTATTCCTTCACTTTTAGGGCAACTATCTAGAACATCAGTTCTCTCTCCTATATTCATTTGTGGTATTCCTTTAAAGCATGCTGCAATCTCACTTCTTTCATCTATGACTGATACATTTTTGCCTTTAAGATTTAATGTATAATTTCCATTTGATACAATACGACAAATATCCCTTAATATAGTTGTTTTACCGCATTTAGGTGGAGATATTATTATAGTGTTCAATATTTCACCTTCTTGTAAAATATAAGGAATAATAGTTTTGGAGCAATTTATTATTTCTTTTGCAACCCTTATATTTATAGACACTATATTTTTTATAGTTTTTACTTTATTGTCTTCGGTAACAACAGTTCCACATATACCTACCCTATGTCCACCTTTTATTGTTATATACCCTTGTTTAATTTCATCTTCAAATGCATATATTGAATAACTACTTATCTTTTGTAGTATAAATTTCATTGTTTCAGCAGATGGTTTATATTCATATTTTTTTCTTTATTATTGGAATATATGAATAGTGGTTTGTTTACTTTTAATCTAATTTCTTGTAATTGATTTAATGGAATATCTTTTTCTATAAGTTCTCTTATATTTTTAGGTAAAACTTCAAGTATCTCTATAGCCATTTTTATCACCCTTTCATATTCCATTAATATTTACAAGTTGATAAAATTATTACTAAAACATTTAATTTTTCTTTCCATGTTCTATACATATATAAGGAAACAAGCTCCAATTTAAATTTATTTAATAACTTTAAAATATTTTTATACAATATGCAGTGTCAAATGTAAGTGATTCGAAGCATGTCTCACTATTTTAGATATCTAAGTTTTGGAATGAATAATTTTAAAAATAAATTTGGACCCATACATAGTTAAACAATCCCAAATCTAAATTTGTTTATCAAATTTTTGTTATAATTTTCTTAAAAATAAATAACTATAATTAGTTACAGTTAATAGATGAAACTAAAATAATCTATTAATTATATGTAAGATATTAATTTAAATTTTCTAATTTGATAAATGCATAAAATTAAAATAAAATCAGGTTATAAAGTTAAAAAAGATTAGTTGAAGTTAATGATGAAAATAATTGTGTGTTTTTTAATTATATGTATATGCAATTTACTTTGCATATTTTAATAGGATAAGATACTAGGATTTTTTAACAGAGTATATTTAGTATTACTAAAAAAAGAAAGCATTAGTTACCCTAACGCTTTACTAACATGTATTTTTTTAAATTAAAAGTTATTATTTCATAAAATATAAATTAAAATTCTATACTTTAATTTTATATTTAAATAAAAAAACTACCCATAACGGGTAGTTTTCAATATATGAATTAAACTCTTTCCATATATTCTCCAGATCTTGTATCTACTCTTATTGTTTCTCCTTCATTTACGAATAGAGGAACTTGAACAACTGCTCCAGTTTCAACTGTTGCTGGTTTTAATACATTTGTAGCAGTATTTCCTTTTACTGCTGGCTCTGTATGAGTTATAGCTAATTCAACAAAGTTTGGAGCTTCAACTGAGAAAGCTTCTCCTTTGTAAAACTTAATTACAGCAAACATATTTTCTTTTAAGAACTTTATAGCTCCTTCAACTTTTTCATAATTTAAAGGAATTTGCTCAAAAGTTTCTTGATCCATGAAGTAGTATAACTCTCCATCAGAATATAAGTATTGCATTTCTTTTCTTTCTATAACTGCTTCTTGTAATTTAGCTGTTGGATTGTATGTTGTTTCAGTTACTCCTCCAGTTATAACGTTTCTTATTTTTGTTCTAACGAACGCAGCTCCCTTTCCAGGTTTAACGTGTAAAAACTCTACAACTGTGTAAACTTGTCCATTCTCTTCAAAAGTAGTTCCTTTTCTTAAATCTCCAGCTGATATCATTGGTGTTACCTCCTAATATATAAATGTTACATCTATAAGCATATTTATTATACCCATAGATAAATAAATTAATACTACCTAGTAACTATATGCAAATTAAGTTTTTTGGTGATTTTGATAAAACTTCACAGCCATCTTCTGTAACTAATATTAAGTCTTCTATTCTAACTCCACCAAAATTAGGAATATATATTCCAGGCTCATCTGTTATTACCATTCCTGGCTCTAATACTTCATTGCTTCTAAAGCTAACCATTGGTGCTTCATGAATTAATCTACCAACGCCATGACCTAATCCATGACCGAAATATTCTCCGTAGCCAGCGTCTTTTATTATGTCTCTAGCTATTTTGTCTAAATCAAAGCATGACATTCCTGGTTTAACAGCTTTTAATGCAGCCTCTTGTGCATTTAGTACTATGTTATATATTTCTTTCATTTTATCGTTTGGTTCCCCTATAACTATAGTTCTAGTCATATCAGAACAATATCCATCATACACTGCACCAAAGTCTAATGTCAAGAAGTCTCCTCTTTCAACTACTTTTTCTGTAGCTGTACCGTGTGGTAATGAAGATCTAACTCCAGATGCAACTATTGACGGAAATGATAAACCACTTGCACCTAATTTTCTCATGTAAAATTCAAGTTCTAACCCAATTTCCTTTTCAGTCATACCAGGTTTTATGAATTCTAACATGTGTTCAAAAGCAGAATCTGCTATTTGTTGAGCTTTTTTTATTGCTTCTATTTCATCTTTTGATTTTATTAATCTTAATTTTTCAACCATACCATTTAATGGTATCAAATCACAATTAACAGCACTTTTATAGGATTCATATAAGTCAAAAGTTAATACATTTTCCTCAAACCCTAATTTTTTAATATTAAGTTCTTTAACCATCTTATCTAAAAATGTTTCAAATGGTCTTTGATACTCATGTATTTCATAATTTTCAACTTGTTGATTTGCTTGTTCAGTGAATCTAAAATCAGTGATAAAAATTGCTCTATCCTTTGTTATTATAGAATAGCTTTCATCTCCTTTAAAACCACTCATATAGTTTCTGTTAATGTCCCCTTGTAATAGCACTCCATCTAGCCCATTTTCACTCATGGTCTTTCTTAAAGTTTCTAATCTTTTAGTATACATAACAAATTCACCTACCCCTTTATATTTTGAAGAATATTTTATGGATAAGTCTATTAAGACAAAAAAATATTTAGCATTTTTGTCTATTTAATAATGTATGCAATATAGACTCAATAGCTAAAATGTACCCATAATATCCTAAACCACTTATAACTCCATAACATCCTTCACTTATAACACTTTTTCTTCTATACTCTTCTCTTTTATAAATATTACTGATATGAACCTCTATAGTTATAATGTTATATGCTTTTATGGCATCTAAAATAGCAATGCTATAATGTGAATAGGCTCCAGGATTTATAACAACACCATCATATACTCCTACAGCACTATGTAATTTAGTGATTATATCACCCTCATAATTACTTTGATAAAAATCAATTTTTAAATCTTTTATATCTAAAAATTTTGTTGTTATGATTTTGTTTATTTGGTCTAATGTCATATCTCCATATATATTAGTTTCTCTATTTCCTAATAAATTAAGATTAGGACCATTTATAACTAAAATTTTCATATGTAAAACCACCTTACCATTTTTATAGCCTATAACAATAACATTTTATCAAAAATACATTACCTTTGCAATTAAATTATCCCATATATTATCTAATATCTTAAAATTTTATACATTTTTTTACATGGAGTTTAATAGATTTTATCCTAATATTAGTTTGTTAATTAATTTATTTAAATTTTCATCAATATTTTCTTCTAAATTAACTATTATATCTGCTTTATTATATATACTTTCTCTTTGATTGTATAACTCTTGCATTTTTCTTTGTAATTTCCTTTTAACAATGGCCTGTCTTTTATATGTTTTGCTCTTAATAATAAAAGTTCCATAGGAACATTTAAAAACACTACTTTTCCTTTTTTCTTAAGCTTATATAAATTATTGTTATATATAGGCATCCCCCCACCTGTACTTATTAATAAGCTTTGATTTTCAGGTATTTTATCTATAAAATCACTTTCTAAATTTCTAAAATACTCTTCTCCTTTTATTTTAAAAATATCTTTTACTGTCATTTTTTCATTTTTTGATATGATTTTATCAGTATCTAAAAACTTATATCCTATTCTTTCAGCAAGTCTAAAACCTAATGTACTTTTCCCACTTAAACTCATTCCAATTAAAATTACATTTTTCATAAACCATTCCTCTTTAAAACTTATTTTAATTTAATTATAGTATTTTATAATTAAATTTGTATAGTTATTTGTTTTTTATTGTATTCAATATAAATGTAATTTTTTCATTATCTAATATAGTTATATCATTTACTTCTAATACTTCTTCTGAATTTATTAAGTATTTTGCAATTGGAATAAAATCTTTGTAAGTACCTAAAAACTCCACCTCATATTTTGTTCCATTTTCTATTGGTTCTATTTGTTTTATTTCTAAATCTTCATATGCAAATATTAATTCTAATGTATCTACAAAGCCATAATTTTTTCTACTTTTGCCAAAGTTTCTTTGCTCTCCCCTTCTATACTATTATATTTTACATAAATAAAAAGATTTATAGACGTAAATGCTATCATAAAAATTATAAATAATTTTAATTTCCAATTATAATTTTTCATTAAATCATCACCTTTATAAATTTTTCATTATTTTCTTCTATTATTGGTGAAATTGTTTTTATACTATATATTTCTTCTATTTCCCTTACAGTATCCATATATTCTTTTTATTATTTATTAATATTGTAAGTTCTATTTCATTACTATTTATTTTTATATTTTTTATATTTAAACTTTCTAATATAAAATTTGAATCTAAATACTCTAATTTTTCTACAGCATCAATGTTTTTTTTAGGTAATTCATTAACTTCATTAACTTCATTAGCATTTATTTGATTATTTTTAAAGGAACATATATTATCTTTTATTAAGAATATATTTATTAATATTAATATAATCATAAAAACTTTTATTTTCTTTAATGTAATAGATTTAATATCTTTATTTTTTTTCTGTATAAGCTTGGAATAAATTCATTTTTCATAATTTTCTTCACCTTGCTATTGCAAATTTTAATACTTGATCTACTGTAAGAGGTAATAGTTCTACTACATTTTTTCCTTTTGTTAATTTTTCAATATTATTGGAATTAAAATGATATATAGTTTTATTATCATTAATAAATTCATCTAACAATTTATTAATTTTTTCTGTATTAGTAATTTTTATCACTCTATTAAATAATAAGTTTCCTTTATTAACTTTAATAAAATAAATAAAATTTTTATATTGGAAAAATCATTTTATACTTCTCTTCCTGTAGATATTTTGAATAGTACTTTAAAACATAATTTTGCAAAAACTCTACTTTAAGGTTTTTTGAATACCCTATTCTTTTATCATTTAGCAATGTATATTTTTTCATGAAAGCAATATAAAATAATTTTTAATATATTATCTTTTTCTTCCAATATACTATATTTAAACATAACTTTATCTCCATATCTTAAAGTTACCTCATTTTTAACAAGATATGATATTTGGTTTTTCTTAACCTTAGGGATAGTTATAACTTTGATAAATAACTCCTCCCCCTCTACAAGTACATTTATATTTTTATTTTTTAAATTTATAGAGAATATTTTATCAAAAGAATATTCTTCTTGTACTGTAAACTTATTAAATATATTTCTCTTAATTTTTACAGCTTTAGTATCATTCTCATTGCCATAAAATACTATGTTCATACATTTTAGCCCCTCTCTAATTTATCCTTAATAAAAATAAAATTAACTTTGTTCTTATTAAGTTTTGGTCTATAATAAGTTTTTTTTATAGTTCCTATATCATATGGTCTAATTAATACTAATAATTCTTCATCTTTATCATACTTTATACTAGCGTTATCATATGTGAATTTTAGTTTTTCTAAACTTTCTTTAGAATTTAATATATATTTATTAGCTTTTCCTAATAATATTTCTCTTTGCTTTTCATCTTCAGATTGATTTACTAAATATTCATTATTAATAGAATAATATTTTGATAAAAATTCATTTTCACATATCATATATGAAGCTATTGTAATTACTAATCCAGTTATTATAATAACTGATATCATTGCAAATCCATTCTTCTTCATTTTATAATTGGATGCCATTTTTCACTCCTTTTTCCATCATCAGTTTCAATTTTGAAATAAATTAAATTTTCAATCTTTTTTGCTTTAAATTTTTTTACCCCTTTTAAAATATAATTTTTATAACCATAATCATTGGGAATTTCTTTGTTATCGCTATTTAAAATAAACAAATTATTATTTATACATTTTATTTTTTTAGTTTTTCCATCTTCAAATATTAAAACAATACTATTATCAAACACTTTAATCTCACAAGGTTTTCTTTCAAGCTCATATTCAATAAAATATATAGCTTCCTCTAATTCTTGATTTTTTCTGTTAGATTTAACATTCTTAAAAAATATACTGTTACTGCTTATAAAAAGCGAACATAACACAGTAAGAATTATTACTAATATAAATGAGGATGTTAAAACTTCTATCAAAGTAAATCCTTTATTCTTATTTTTCGTAAATTCCTTTAACAAAAGTATATTCTTTATTTTTTTCATATTCACCAATTCCTATTATTTTAGCTTTTACAAAACCATTATCTTCAGTAAAACTAATTTTAATATCACCTTTATCAGATACGATACTACCTATGGTTTCTCCATGATACTTTTCTATATCATCAAGATTTATATATATTTCTTTATTTAAAATCTTTTCCAGTTCATCTACAGATGTGTTATATACAATTATTTTTTAATAGTATCTACTGATTTATGAAATCTTTTATCTTTTTCAATATTATTGGTTATGATGCTATTTACAACAATACTTTGTAAAATTAAAGTAACAGCTATTAAAATTATGCTCATAGCTATAACCAGTTCTAACATCATAAATCCTTTTTATTTTTTGATGTGGACATAATTAGTACCTACCATTATACTTATTTCTTTTTTTAATCCTGTTTTACTTTTTAACCTTATAGTGCAAGCATCACTTACATATCCACCATTTTTTATATTTAATACATTGTTATTGAATTGAGTTATGCTTATATCTTCTGGTAACTTTAAAGTATCAATAATCTTTGATTTATTTCCTAAAACTAAAACATTCTTACCTTGTAAAAGTATATAGCTTGATGATCTAAACCTTCTACTATAACTTTTACCATAGTTTATAAAATTAACTATGTCATTAGCAGAGTATTCTATTGCTATTTTTTCTTCATATTTTTTAAAGCTTTTATTTGCAAAAGAAGAAATCATTAAAATAGATAAAATTATTGAAAGAGTAACCAAAACTTCTATAAGCATTAGTCCTTTTTTCATAATTTGCATTCACTCTCCAAGAATTTTAAATTTACATATTTATGCATAACTTTAAATATAATTTTATTTTCCTATAGCCTTCCAAATTAAATTTTAAATTTATTCATTTATCAAATGAGAAATCTCAAATTAATTTTTTATCAATAACTAACAAATTATTTTAGTTAAAAGTTAAGAACTTATTTTCTCAACTGATAGCAAAAATTTTATGTATAAATTTAAATTAGAGCTTGTTTCCTTATCTCCTATATAATTTATTTATTAATAAATTCAATCATATTTAACATAGGCATTAACATTGCTACTATTAATGTAGTAATTAAAACACCTACAATTACTATTGTTAATGGTTGTGTTATAACTATTATCTTATCTAAAAATTCTTCTAATTCCTCACTTAATATTTCTTTTAATGTCTTAAAACTTTCATTTAATGTGCCAGATGCTTCACCAATAGATATAACTTCAATAAAAAACTGTGGAAAAAAATTTGTGTCCATCAATGATTGTGCGCAATTATTTCCCTGGAAAATTTTTGACATGGCCACATTCATTTCATCTTTTAAATATATGTTTCCGATGTTATTAATTGTGTATTCTAAACTTTCCACTACATTTAAACCACTCGTCATAAGTAAATCCATATTTGAACTAAAGTTTTCTCTAAATGATTTCATCATTAAATTCCCTGCAATCGGAATTTTAAATAAACTTTTAGAAACCTTTTTGCTTATATATATTTTATTTTTTAGAATATATATAATAAAAATACTTATAAATAAAAATATTATAACTTTAAATTTATTTACCGTTAAATATTTACTTATTAATATATAAAACTTAGTTATATTAGGAAGAGACTCTTTATCTAAATTAAATTGGTTTATAAATGCAGGCAATATAGATGTCATGAAAAATATTTGTATAACCAAACCTAATGATAAAACTATAGTTGGATACATTAATGAGGCTATAAACTTTCTTTTTAATTTATATTTATTTTCATAATATCTTTCCATATTTTTAAAAACTTTTTCTAAATTTCCTGTTTCTTCACCTAGTTTTATCATATTTATTAATAATTTAGGATATAAGTTAGAAAACTTTTTCATAGCTTTATTAAAACTTTCTCCACTCTCCACATCACTTTTTATAATAGTTAAACTTTTTTTGATTTGTTTATTATTTATTCTATATATTACTAAGTTTATAACTTCTACAAAATTCATTCCTGATTTTAAAGATATGCTCATATACTTACAAAACATAGCTATGTCTTTATATGAAACCTTACAAAATATTTTTTTAATCTACTATCATTAATCTTGTAGAATTTTATACAATATAAATTATTTTTCTTTAAACTTTTTAATAAATTTATACTATTTTCTGCAGTTTCATATCCAACTATATTATTTCCTTTTTTATCTACAGCAAAATACTTATACTTCATTTATTTCATCCTTACTTATACAATTCAATTGTAAATTTGCTATATATTCATCATAAGATGTAAGTCCTATTAAAACTAAATTCTTAAGTTTTTGAGATAAAGAATTTTCTTTGTTATTAAAAGTGTATTTTCTTAATTTATTTATATCTTCATAATTCATTATTAATTGTTTATGTTTATCTTCTAAGAGCACCATTTCATAAACCATTTTTCTTCCTACATATCCAGTATAATTACAATATTTGCACCTATCCGCTTTAAATATGTTTTTAGGTTCATCTAAATTTAAATCTATCATCTCTTCTTTTGTTGTTGTATGAATTTTTTTACAATTATTACAAAGAGTTTTTACTAATCGTTGTGAAATAATAAGTACCAATGAATCTATAACTAGATATTTTGGAACTTTCATATCTACTAATCTTATAATTGAGGATGGTGCATCATTGCAATGCATAGTAGATAATATCAAATGCCCTGTTAATGAAGCTGTTATAGCTATTTGAGCAGCTTTCTCATCAATTATTTCTCCTACCATTATCACATCTGGGTCTTGTCTTAATATACTACTTAAACTTCTTGTAAAATCTAAACCTACATTAGGATTTATATTCACTTGATTAGCCTTTTCTATTTCATATTCAACTGGATTTTCTACAGTTACAATGTTTTTTCTTTCTCTATCCATACTCATAACCATTGCATATAATGTAGTAGTTTTACCACTTCCTGTTGGACCTGTTAATAAAATCATTCCATTTTGAGATTTAAGAAGCTTTTTTATTAATTCTTTATCTTGCTTTAAAAATCCTAATTCATCTAAAGAATATAAATTAGAATTAGCGTATAATATTCTTATTACGATTTTCTCTCCATAAATTGTTGGAAGTGAAGAGACTCTTAAATCTAACTCTTTATCTTTATATATAAATTTCATTTTTCCATCTTGTGGTTTCAATTTTTGACTGATATCTAACGAAGATAATATTTTAATTCTATATATAATGTTTTCATATATCTCTAATGGGAACTCCTCAACCTTTACTAAATCTCCATTTATTCTAATTCTTATACCTACAATATTTTTTCTAGGCTCTATGTGTATATCACTAGCTTTTTTTTCTATAGCTTCTTTTATAACAGCATTTAAAATTAATACTGCTGGAGATTGTTCTTCTTCACTTTCTGTAAGTATTTGAATTTTATTTTCTTCACTATGTTTTTCACTTTCTAATTTCCTTATGTTATATTTTAATTTTCTTTTTCATAATACCTATTTATAAGATATAGTATTGTTTTTTTCTCTAAGATATTTTGTTTTACATTTCTTAGAGAAATAAATTCTATTTCTTCTAATGTCTCTTCATCTAAAAAATTAGATACAAACAAATATATATTGTCATTATCTAATTTATAAGGCATTATTATATAATTTAATGCTGTTTCCTTGGAAATAATTTTCATTCCAGAATCCTGAACATCTATATTTTCTACGAATTTTTTCTCCAATGCTATCACCCCTATATTTGAAGTTATTTCCAAGTAAAATATGTATATTCTTTTTCTTTGTAAATTTTCTGTAAATTATATATGTATATTCTTTTTAAAAGTCTATCTATATTCTCACTATGGACAAATCTAATAAGTATTATATAATTAAAGTTAGTTAAATAGTTTTCTAATTATCTAATTATTATAACTGTATCTATTTTTTAAGAAAGGAGAAATTTCTTTGTTTAATGATGTTTTTAAAGCACTCTCTGACCCTACACGAAGAAAAATTCTTGATTTACTCAAAAATAGCGATATGACTGCTGGTGAAATTTCAGATTCTTTTAACATATCTAAGCCCAGCATCTCCCACCATCTTTCATTATTAAAGCAAGCAGATTTGGTTTCTGATGAAAGGAAAGGCCAATACATATATTATTCTTTAAACACTTCGGTTTTTGAGGATTTAATGAAATGGTTTATAGATTTGAGTAAAAGTAGTAAGGAGAACTAAATATGAAGAAAAAAAATATACTTATATTAATATTAATAGTTTTATCATTTGTAATTGCTTTTGTGTCTTATAACAAACTACCTAATAACATTCCTATACATTGGGGAATCAATGGTGACATAGATAGGTATGGTCCAAAATATTATATATTTTTAGAACCAATTATTTTAGTTTTTTCATACTTATTATTTAAATTTTTGCCTAAAATAGATCCACGAAAACATAATTATAAAAAATATGAAAAATCTTATGAAAATTCAATTGTTGCCTTTGTACTATTTTTCTTTTCTATGTTTATATTAACGTTACTTGCTTCTTTAGGCTATGATGTTTCAATAAATAAATTTGTTCCTTTCTTTGTTGGAATTTTATTTATTGTTCTTGGTAATTATTTACCAAAATCTAAAAGCAACTTTTATTTTGGAATAAAAACTCCATGGACTCTTAGTGATGATACTGTATGGAGAAAAACTCATAGACTTGGTGGAAAGTTATTTACTCTTACAGGTTTAATAACTTTAATTTCAACCTTACTATTCAATGGTACTACTTTGTTTTATATTTTAATTATTTGTTTATTAATCTCTTCATTATTACCTACAATAATGAGCTATATTTATTTTAAAAATATTGAGAATAAAAAATAGAAGTCATTAAATATGAC
>NZ_HE611050.1:372464-487364 GCF_000285575.1 Clostridium senegalense JC122
TTTTTTATAATATATAAGTATTACCAGCGCATATATTTTCTGCTGGACCTGTCATCATTACTCCATTATCTGTTATTTCTACAAAAAGTCTTCCACCTGGTGCATCAACAGTAACACTTTTTTTTACAAGTCCAAGTTTATTAGTAGCAACTACAGATGCACAACAGCCTGTTCCACAAGCTAATGTTGGACCAGCTCCTCTTTCCCAAGTTTTCACCTCTATATGGCTATCATTTTTAATTTTGCAGAAGTTAACATTAGTTCCTTCTATAAATGTTTCATGCTTTTCAATTTTACAACCTTCATTTACATTAAAATTATTATTTTCATCTATTATAACAGTATGCGGAACCCCCATAAGTAGTGATGTTAATGTATATTCTTTACCATCAACATTAAACTTCTTATTTATTATTTTTTCATTATAATTAGCTTTAAAGTCTTTACACTCAAACGATGGTTTACCCATATTTATTTTTACCCCTTGAATATCACCTTTACTAAAAATCAAGTCAGCAATTTTTATTCCATCACCAGTTTGTATCCTAATAGTTTCTTTACTCACATAGCCTTGTTCATAAACAAACTTTGCAAAGCATCTTATTCCATTTCCACACATAGCTGCATAAGATCCATCTGCATTTATTATTATCATCTCTATATCAGCAACTTGACTTTTTCTTGCAACTAATATTCCATCTGCACCTATTCCAAATCTTCTATTACATAATTTCTTAGCTATAATTGATAAATCATTATATTGATTTTTAAAATCTTCAAAAACTATAAAATCATTACCTGCACCATGCATCTTGATAAAATTTATAGTCATAATCATTTCCCCCTATTCATTTTAATTTCTTAATAAATATAGTAATTTAAGTTTTCATTAAAAATATCTGCTTATATGCACATACCTTTTTATGTTTGAAATTTAATTGTTTAATATAGGGTTCCAAGTTGACTTTTAAAATTATCCATTCCAAAACTTGGATACCTAAAATAGTGAGACATGCTTCGAATCACTTAAAATTCAACACTGTATCTTGTGTGAAAGTATTTTAAAGTTATTGAATAAATTTAAATTGGAGCTTGTTTCCCTATATATTTTAATATATTAATTATATAATAACACGATTCATTCACAAATTTCAAAAATCCTACCATAGTTATCTTTGTTAATGGTATACTATAAATATATTTTTATAAAAAATTTAAATAACTTTTATTTATAATAGTTATTTATTTCATATATTAAATTCCATAAGAAAGGATGATTTACATGGCATTAGATGGAATTTTTCTGCATAGTATCGTGGATGCATTAAAAAAAGATTTTTTAAATAGTAGAGTTGAAAAGATTAATCAACCGGAGAAGGATGAAATAATATTAACATTAAAAAAAGATAGAAAAACGAAAAAATTACTTATTAGTGCGAGTTCTAATTTTGCTAGAATTAACATAACGAATAATAATAAAGAAAACCCATTAAAAGCACCAATGTTTTGTATGGTTCTTAGAAAATATCTAAATACAGCTACTTTAACAAATATAACTCAAATTGATAGTGATAGACTTGTAGTATTAGATTTTGAAAGTAGTGATGAATTAGGCTTTAATAGTGTTTATTCTCTTATTGTAGAAATAATGGGAAGACATAGTAATATTTCTTTAGTTAGACAAAGAGATAATATAGTTATGGATAGTATAAAACATATAACTGCTGATATAAACACTTATAGAGTTTTATATGCCGGTGTAGAATATAAATACCCACCAACATCACCAAAACTTAATTCTTTTAATTTTTCTAAAGAAGATTTTAAAAATAGAGCTATTGAGTTATATAGTGAAAAAGATATAGACAATAAATTCTTTACATTGATGTTCACAGGAGTTAGCAGTAATTTATCTAAAGAATTAGTTTTTAGACTTAATAAAGAAAATATTACTTTAAGTTTAGATAATATAGAAAAAGTTTATGAATTTTCTTTAAACATATTTTTAAGAATAAAAGAAAATGATTTTTTCTTTGCATCTTATTCAAATAATGGCATATTAAAAGATTTTCATTGTATAGAATTAACTTCTCTTGAAAATTTTCATTGTAAATCCTATGAAAACCCTTCAACATTAATAGAAGAATTTTATTTTGAAAAGGATAAACATGATAGATTAAATAATCGTAGCCATGATTTACAAAAAATTGTTAATAATAATATAGATAGAGTGAAGAAAAAAATTAGAATTTTACAAAATACATTAAAAGAATGCGAAGAAAAACAAAATATAAATCTCTATGGCGAATTATTAACTGCTAACATATATTCTATAAAGAAAGGTGATAAATCTATAGATGTATTAAATTACTATAGTGAAAAAGAGGAATATATAACTATACCTTTAAATGAATTTAAAACACCTTCTGAAAATGTTCAGATTTACTATAAAAAATATACAAAGCTAAAAAAAGCAGAAGAAAATGCAGTTGTTCAATTAGAAATTGCAAAAGATGAACTTAATTATCTTGAATCAGTTATGGCTAATATAGTTAATGCAGATAACTATACTGAAATTGAAGACATTAAGACTGAATTAATAGAAACTGGATATATTGCCTTTAAGAAATCTAAGAAAAATTGTAAAAAGAAGCCTTCTAAACCAATGCATTTTATATCTAGTGATAACATCGATATTTATGTAGGAAAAAACAATATTCAAAATGATTATTTAACATTAAAATTTGCTCATAAGAATGATATATGGCTTCATACCAAAAATATACCTGGCTCTCACGTTATAATAAAATGTAATGGAGAAGTTCCTGAAAATACATTGCTTGAAGCTGCAAACCTAGCTGGTTATTATAGTAAAAGTAAAACTTCCTCTAATGTTCCAGTAGATTATACAGAGGTTAAACATGTGAAAAAACCTTCTGGGTCTAAACCAGGAATGGTTATCTATTACACTAATAAAACAATTTATGTTACACCAGAAGTTCCTAAAGTTTCTCAAATATAAAAAATAATAAAAGGGTTAATTCAAATTTGAATTAACCCTTTTTACTATTTTTTTATATTATATTGATAATAATAACATTGTATTCTTCCGTTATATAATTTTCTATTTTTATCTGCTTTTTTACCAAAACATTTTTGAAAATCATCAAAAGATGTTAAAGTGTAGCAGGACCAATCATTTAAATTATTATACATATTGGCAAACTCTTTATATAATATTTTTACTTCATTTTCATCTAGTAATCTTTCTCCATATGGTGGATTTGTTATTATAAGTCCATTTTTCTTTCTTGAGCGTACACTTTGCATTGGCAACTTTTGAAATTTTATAATATCATCTACTCCGGCTTTTCTAGCATTATCCATAGCAGTTCTTAATACTCTACCATCTATATCTGAAGCTAGTACTTCTATTTGTTTGTTATTTTCCGCTCTTTTAGCACCTTCCCTAACTTGCGCCCACATTTCTTTTGACATATTAGGCCAAGTTTCACTTTCAAAAGTTCTATTTACTCCAGGAGCAATATTTCTTGCTATCATAGCCCCTTCTATTGCTATAGTTCCTGATCCACAAAATGGATCTAAAAGAATTCTTGAACCATCATATTTTGCAATTAATACCATTGCTGCTGCTAAAGTTTCTTTTAAAGGAGCATTTCCCGCATTTTCTCTATATCCTCTTTTATGAAGTCCAACACCAGATGTATCTATAGCTAAAGTTACAACATCTTTTAATATTGAAACTTCAATTTTATATACTGGACCATCTTCATTAAACCAACTTGTATTATATTTTTCTTTCATACTTTCTACTACTGCTTTTTTTACTATACTTTGGCAATCTGGAACACTATGTAATGTTGACTTTACTGATTTTCCTATTACATGCATTTTTCCATCTCTAGGAATATGAAATCCCCAATTTACTGCTTTAGTTCCTTGAAATAGTTCTTCAAAAGTTTTAGCAGTAAACTCTGCCATTTTTATAAATACTCTTTCTGCTGTTCTAAGATGTATGTTACATATTGCTATGTCCATCTCATCTCCTTCAAACATAACCCTTCCATTTTCAACTTTTAAATCTTCATATCCTAATTCTTTTAATTCCTTAGCTGTTATAGCCTCTAATCCAAATGTGGTAGTAGCAATAATTTCGTACATCATACTTTTAATCTCCTAGTTCTATTTAATCTTCTAATATATTGACTAAGTCTTCGCCGTCAGTTTCTTTTATCTTCACAAATATTATTTCTTTCTTTGATGTTGGTATATTTTTACCTACATAATCAGCTCTTATAGGAAGCTCTCTGTGACCTCTATCTACTAATACAGCTAATTGTATCATTTTAGGTCTTCCTACATCTATTATAGCATCTAATGCTGCCCTTGCAGTTCTTCCTGTGTATAATACATCATCTACTAAAATTATTTTTTTATTTTCAATTTCTATATCTATATGTGTATTTCCCACTTCTGGCTGTGCTGAAACTTCAGTTAAATCATCTCTATAAAGAGTAACATCAACACTACCTACAGGAACCTTTACACCTTCAAATTTTTCTATTAATTCAGCTATCCTATTTGCTATTGGAACTCCTCTAGTTTTTATTCCTACTAAAATTACATCTTCTACACCTTTATTTTTTTCTATTATCTCATGTGAAATTCTTGTTAAAGTTCTTTTTATACCTGTATCATCTAATATTACTGATTTAACTTCCAAGACTTAAACCTCCCTATATTTTACTAATATTTCTTAAATTCTCTAAAAGCTTTTCAAAATACTGTGGTAATTGCGATGAAAATTCAACATATTCACCTTTTGTTGGATGTATAAAACCTAAATCTTTCGCATGTAAAGCTTGACCTTGCAGTTTAAATTTTTGTTTTTTGAATCCATATACTTCATCTCCTAACAATGGATGACCTATATGACTCATGTGAACTCTAATTTGATGGGTTCTACCTGTTTCAAGGTTACATTTAACAAGGGTATAACCTTTAAATCTTTCTATAACTTCATAATGAGTAACTGCATGCTTTCCATTCTTTACAACAGCCATTTTTATTCTTTCTACTGGATGCCTTCCTATAGGAGCATCTATTACTCCACTATCTGTTTTGATAACACCTTCAACTAATGCATAATAAGTTCTTGTTATGCTATGATCTTTAAATTGTTCTGCTAACCTATTATGAGCATTATCATTTTTAGCTATAACTAATATGCCTGAGGTATCCTTATCTATCCTATGAACTATACCAGGTCTTGCAACACCATTTATACCTGATAAATCTTTGCAATGATATAATAATGCATTTACCAAAGTTCCATTATAATTTCCTGGTGCTGGATGAACAACCATATCCTTAGCTTTATTGACAATAATAACATCACTATCTTCATATACTATATCCAATGATATGTCTTCAGCCTCTATTTCAAGTTCTCTAGGCTGTGGTACTTCTATATTTATTACATCTTCTAATTTTAACTTATAATTGCTTTTTTTTATTTTTTCATTTACTTTTACTTTCTCATCTTCTATTAATCCTTGAACATATGACCTAGACTTTCCCTCTAAATTTTCACTTATAAATAAATCTAATCGTTTATTAATATTATCTTCATCTACTTTTAAAAGTATTTTTTCCATTAAATCTCGTCCTTTATTATACAAATTATTATAGCTATTGTGCCTAAACTCACTAATATATCTGCTACATTAAATGTCGGGAAATAATATATGTCTTTATAATGTACGCAAATAAAATCTACAACAAATTTATAAACCAATCTATCATAAAAATTTCCTAAGGCTCCTGCTATAATCATTGAAAATGCTATTCTTGTAAGTTTAAATGTTGGTTTTGCCTTTAATAAATAAACTATAATTCCTCCAACTACAATAGTAGTTATCAAAACTAAAAACCATATCCTATTTTCTAATATTCCAAAAGCTGCGCCTCTATTTTCCAGATAATCAAATTTAAAAATATTATTAATTATGGTTATTCCATCTGTTCCTTTTAGATAACCTAATGCCCATAATTTAGTTATTCTATCAGCAAAAAATCCTATAATTACTATCAACAATTCTAAAATCATAAAACCCACCCCCTAAAAACAAACCTTACTATTTAAATTTTTGTTTTATTTTTTATATTAAGGTGTATACCCATTCTTAGATATACACCTTAACATTTTGATTTTAATAAGCTACTATGGTAATTGATTTTTATATTGTGTATTACTAATACTTTCTATTGGATCAACATAATAATTATCATCATAATAATTATCATACTCTCCATCTATATCTATAAAACCATTAGTACTTTCATATCCATTATTAAATTTATAAACAGAATTATCTAGTGCCTTATATGAATAATATGACGGCCTTTCACTATTTTTTAAATTTTTCATGGTTTCAATAGAATTATTCTTTACCTTAATTTCCTCATTAATCTTATTTTCACATTCTATACAATTTTCAGCATATGGAATAAAACTTAGTCTTTCCTGTGATATTGATTTACCACATAAATTACATTTACCGTAATCTCCATTATCTATTTTCTTGATTGCATTATCTATTTTTGTAAGTATAGTCTTTTCATTATTCTCAAGTGCCATATCTCTTGTCATATCAAATAATGCTCCTGCACTATCGCCTGTCTGATCATCATAAACAGATATTTCGCTTGCCATTTCAGCATTAGTATTTATTGATTTTTTAGGTTTTAATTCTTCTATAACTTCGTGTATCTTTTGCTTTTCTCTTATAAGTCTACTTTTAAAATAATTAAGATCATTTTTATTCATAATACATCACTCCTTAAAAGTTAATGTGTAGTCTTAATTATTGTTTGTTTATAAGAGAATTTTATTATACTGTTTTTATTACATTTTTTCTATTTTTAATACATCTTTAAAATAATTTAGTGATTTTGGAAAAGATATATCAGTACATTCATAATTTTTTATTATAGTTTTATCATTATTCTTGATTGATGCAACTAAAAATGCTAATGCAATTCTATGATCATTATAAGAATTTATTTCTATATTTTTTTCTATTATATTATCTATAGGTTTAATTTTTAAATTATATTTTGCATCTATAGTAGATTCAATACCCATATTTTGTAAATTTTTAATTATAGCTTCTACCCTATCACATTCTTTATACTTTAATTCTTCTACATTTTCAAATAAAGTATTTCCTTTAGCAAAAGCTGCTAAAACACTTAAAATTGGAATTTCATCTATTATATTAGGAATTTCATCACTTTTTACCGTAATTCCATTTAAATTAGAACTTTCAACATAAATATCACCTATAAGTTCTTCATTTAAAATACCAGTTCTATTTATAGATATATTAGCTCCCATTCGTTTTAATATATCTACATATTTAAGTCTTCCTTCATTTAGTAAAACATTATTTAATTTCATTTTAGATTTTTCAGATAGAATAGTAGCTCCTATCAAAAATGCTGCACTTGATGGATCTCCTGGCACAAATATATCCTTACTTTCTATATTTGAATTTTCAATAGAAATCCTATTATCATCAATATTTATGCTTGCACCTAAATATTTAAATAATTTTTCGGTATGATTTCTTGTTTTATGAAATTCAGTAACTACAGTTTTTTTACTGGCTAAAAAACCTGCTATTAGTACGGATGATTTGACCTGTGCTGATGGAACTGTCATATTATATTCTATTCCATTTAACCCAGCATTTTTATTTATTAATAATGGAAGCTTTCCATTTTTAGATTCAATACTTCCATTCATACGTATTAATGGATCAATGACTCTTTTCATCGGTCTATTTTGCAATGAATCATCACCAATTAACCTAGCTTTAATATTTGCTCCACATAACAATCCAGAAATCAATCTTATTGTAGTACCTGAATTATTGCAATTTACAGTACCGATTTCTTTATTGAAATTAGCATAACCTGGAGAGTCAACATATAAAATCCTTTTATTATCTATGGACTTTTCACTTACTACAACTCCAAGTTTTTTTACTATTTCTAAAGTTGTTAAACAATCCTTACTAAAAGAAAAGTTTTCTATTTTATATTTACCTTTAGGTATGCATCCAATAATAAGTGATCTATGTCCTATAGATTTATCACCTGGTATAGTTAAAGATATATCCCAATTTTTCTTGCTACCATATATACATATATCCATATTTATACTCTCCTAAAATAAATTTTCTATTTTTTTTATATTAGAAATTATTTCACTTAAGTTTTCTATTGATATTGTTTGTTTGGCATCGGATATAGCTTTATCAGGATTTATATGACTTTCTATTATAACGCCATCTCCTCCTGCTACAATTCCTGCTAAAGACATTTTCCCTACAAGTTCTCTTCGCCCTGTACCATGACTTGGATCAACTATTATTGGTATATTATAATTTTCTTTTATAGCAGCAACTAAGTTTAAATCTAATGTATTTCTTGTATAAGTTTCAAAAGTTCTTATACCTCTTTCACAAAGAACAACATCTGAATTTCCACTACTTATTATGTATTCTGCTGCATTTAACCATTCTGTAAGAGTAGCACTCATTCCTCTTTTTAAAAGTATTGGTATATTATAATTCCCAAGTTCTTTTAAAAGAGTATAGTTATACATGTTTCTAGATCCTACTTGTATCATATCCAAATGCTCTGCACAAGATTCTAAATCTCTTGCATCCATAATTTCAGTAACTATTGGCATATCAAACTCTTTTCCTACTTCATGAAGTATTTTAACACCTTCATGTTTTAATCCTTGAAAATCATATGGAGAAGTTCTCGGTTTAAATGCTCCACCTCTTAAAATTTGTACACCACATTTTTTTAATCCACTACCTATTTTCCTCATAGTTTCATAATCTTCTACTGAACATGGTCCAGATATTATAACTTTTTCTGGCCCTCCTATAACTATATCTCTTACTGTCACAGTTTTTTGTTTTTTAGAATTTTTATTTTCCAATAACATTAAGTATCACCTACATTGACTTTAACATATATCTTAATATGTTATTTGAATTTTCTACTGCTATATCTTTGAATTTTTCATAATCTATATGAGCTCCATTATTAGCATTATCTGATATAGATCTTATTACTACAAAAGGAACATGATTTAGATATGCAGCATGTGCTATACTAGCACCTTCCATTTCACAAGCTAATGCATTAAACTCTGAATTTAACCACTTTATTTTTTCAACATTACCAATAAACTGATCACCTGAAACTATTCTTCCTACAAAACTCTTATGATTTTTCAATTGATTACATGCTTCTTTACATAATTTCACTAATTTTTCATCACATTTAAAATCAAAAACGTCTAATCTTGGTATTTGACCAATTCTATCTCCAAATGCAGAAGTATCCATGTCATGTTGTACTAAATCTGAACCTATAACTATATCTCCAGGATATATTTCCATGCCTATTCCACCAGCTATTCCAACATTAATAACTTTATCTACATAATAATCATCACATAAAATTTGAGTACAAATTGCAGCATTAACTTTACCTATTCCACATCTTACAATAACAACATTTTTACCATATAATGTTCCTTTGTTAAATTCCATCATTGCTTTAACTTTTTGGCTTTCTATATCCATTTCATCTATAAGACCTTTTACTTCCTCGTCCATTGCTCCTATAATTCCTATTACCATTTTAAAAATTCCTCCCTATACTTTTATCAATTGCTTTTAAAATTTCCTCTTCATTAACTTCTATTTTAGTTGAACATTTATTAATATCTTCTAAAAGAGTAAATTTAATTTTATTATTTTCCATTTTCTTATCATGATTTATAGAATACAAAAATCCTTTTCTATTGTCAACTTTATATGTTGTAGGAATATCTATTTTTTTATAAAGGACTTCTAATTCCTCATAAAACTTTTCACTTAAATTTAACTTATCTTCAGATATTTTTATTGCAACTAACATACCAAGTGCTACTGCTATTCCATGACTTATTCTATGTTTTGAATCAATCTCTATGCCATGGCCTACAGTATGACCAAAATTTAATATATTTCTATATCCTAAATCATTATAATCACTTTCAACTACTTCTGATTTAATTTTTATACATTCCTTAACTATATGTAATAATTTATCATTTTCAAGTTCTAATATACCTTTTAAATTATCAGTAATGTATTTTAAAATTTCTTGTTTTTTTATAACTCCATACTTAATAACTTCACATAATCCATTTATAAATTCTTTTTTCTCTAAAGTTTTTAAAAAATTTACAGATACAAAAACAAAAACTGGATCATAAAAAGTGCCTATAACATTTTTTACATTATTTAAGTTATATGCAACTTTTCCACCTACTGAACTATCCACTTGAGACAAAAGCGTAGTTGGAATACTAACATATTTTATACCTCTCATATATGTGGCAGCTACATAACCTGTTATATCACCAACTATTCCGCCACCAAAAGCAAATAGAACTGTATTTCTATCACAATTATTTTCAATAAGAAAATTATATATTCTATTTATGGTTTCATAATTTTTATTTTTTTCACCTTCGCCCATAACAAAAATATTATAATTAAATTTTTTCATGAAAAATTTAATATTTTTCTTATATATAGAGTATACTTTACTATCAGTTATAATAATAAACTTATCTGTATTTTTGATTTTATTTTCACTTAAAGCTAAATATAGTTTATTTAAATCATTATCCAGGTATACTTTATAAGGTCTAATATTGCTTTTCACAGTGATTTCCTTCATAATTATCACCTCTTACATAAATCTTATAAATTATTTTTTTACAAAATATTACTTATTCATTTAAAATATATGTATATTATATCATATTAGAAAACCATATAATAAAATTATTTACATATTTAAACTTTAAATAACAAAAAGACTTCTAAAGTAATTCTACCCTAAAAGTCTTATTTTCTTATTCATTTACAAAAAAACTTTTTATTTCATCTAATTCCTTAGCATCATAAGCCATTTCTTGTGTATTAGAATCTATTTCCTTAATATTTTCTATTGCAACCTCTTGTAAAACTTCATCTACAGCACTAGAAATGTTATAATTTTTATCAAAATCTTTTTCTAATGTTTCAAACATTTCTATTTGACTTGTCATAAAGTTTCTAAACTTAGTTCTAAACTTTAAAAATTCTTGTTTTGTTTTATCAAAATCGTCATTTATTTGAAGCACGTCATTATGTGATTTATCTAAAATTCTCTTTGCTGTTTCATTTGCATTTTTAACAATTAAAGTTGCCTCATTTTCTGCAGTTACTTTTGCTTGCTCAGCAGCATTTTGAGCTAGCAACAAGGTACTTTGTATAGTACTTTCTATTTTGCTATAATGTTCTAACTTATCTTGGAAAACTGCTATTTTTTCCTTTAATGTTGTATTTTCCTTATATATAGCTTCATAGTCCTCTGCAATTTTTTCTAAAAATTCCTCTACTTCTTCCGTACTATAACCTCTCATAACTTTTTTAAATTCTTTATTGTTAATGTCCATTGCAGTTAACTTCATAATTTAACTCACCCCTAATTAATTGTACTTTTTTATGGAAATTTTAAATCTATCACTGTTTGTTTTCCCTATAACTTCTCCTACTTTAAATTTTCCATAAGTTCTAATAGTTACTATATCCTCTTTAATTATAATCTTATCTTTTTTAGTTTCTTCTGCATAATTTATTAAAACTTTGCCACATTGTATTAAATCTAATGCCTTACTTCTAGATATATTACAAATACTACTTATAATATTATCTAATCTTAAAGAAGTAACTATTACAATTTTTTCTTCAAAGTTTATTTTAGGTATATTTAAAACATTATCCTGTAGTTCAATAACTTCACAAGGACACTTTCCTATAGAATTAAGATTTAATATTAAGAAATCTACAATTTCTTCTACTACGGGAACATAGGCACTATTATCTTGAACTATCAGATCCCCTAAAAGTTCTCTTTTTATTCCTTGAGCCATTATAGATCCTAAATAATCTTTATGACTTAAATTTTTGAATTTTGATTTATTTACTATTTTTAATAATACCATAGGATAATAACTTGGTATTTCGTAACTACTTATAGAAATCATTACTCTTTCACATTCGTCAAATATTCCATTGCAATATATTTTTGCATCAATACTTTTTTCCATGGATTTAAGTTTATTATAGATGCCCTTATATATAAAAAACCTTGAATAAACTACCTTATTAGTTTTCTCAGCTAATAAAATTTTATCATATAATTTATATATAATGCTTTCATCACATCCATTAAAACAATTTAAAAATTCTTTTTTATTTATCATATATTATAGTATTACCATTAATAGCCTTAATATTATATTTTCTATAATATAAATTAAAAAATATGCAATGATTGGCGAAAAATCTAAAAGGAATCCTTTGAAAAGTTTATCATTAATTTTTTCACATGGAACCATTATTGGCTCAGTAATAGTTCGAACTATAGTCCCTATTTTCCCATAACGAGCATTGGGTATCCATGATAATAAACATTCTACAAGTATTGCTACCTTTATTACTTCAAAAAACATACTTACTATTCTTATTATAAGCACTAGTTTAACCCTCCATTATCTTTGCAAACCAAAAAGCCCTTTACTTGACAACTCATTTTTCAAATCGTTTGTTACTTCAACATTTGAAGGGCATAAAATAAACACACCTTTTTCAACTTGTTGAAGATCTCCTTCTAAGGAATATACTGCACCTATTAAAAAATCTAATATTCTTTGTCCAACCTTTTGTTCTATACCATTTATATTTACTAAAACTATTTTTCTACTTTTTAAATTATCTACAATTGATTTAGCCTCATCATAATTTTGTGGCTTTATTATTACAACTTTTGCTGAAGTAGCTGTGTGTATATTTACTATTTTATTTTGTTTTTTATTTGTTCCAAAGTTCTCAATATCTAATTCATTCTCTTCAAAAATTTCTTCACTTGTTGCTGAAACTTCTTCTTCTCCTTCTTCTAAATCATCTTGAACTCCTATTCCTATTGCATTGGCAAACTTATCCCAAATTTTTCCTTCCATTAATATGTCTCCTCCCACTTTAAATAAATTTAATTTAAATCGTAATCTCTTTTTCCAAATAAAGCTGAGCCTATTCTAACCATATTACTGCCTTCTTCAATAGCATATTTATAGTCTCCACTCATTCCAATAGATAAATATTCCATAGATACATTTTTGAATTTTTTTTCTTTTAAATTATCAAAAATATTTTTCATATCCGAAAAATATTTCCTACATGTTTTTTCATCACCTTTAGGTATAGTTGCCATAATCCCTCTTACCTTTACAAAGTCACATTTTTCAACTTCTTGTAAAAGTTCTTCTAACTGTTCTAACATTATACCGGTTTTACTTTCTTCCCTACCTATGTTGATTTGAATTAACGTATTTGCTATAACACTTGATTTTGAAAATTGTTTTTCTAATTCCTGTAATAATCTTATACTATCTAATGAATGTATAAGTTTTACCTTATTAATTAAATATTTTACTTTATTTCTTTGTAAATGGCCTATTAAATGCCAACTAATATCCTTTGGAAGTTCTTCATATTTTTTAATAAGTTCTTGAACTTTATTTTCCCCAAATTCTCTGCAGCCAGCATCATACATTTCTTTTATATCTTCTACAGGTTTTGTTTTAGAAACAGCTACAAGGACAATGTCCTTAGGTAATTCGCTAACTACATTTTTATAATTTTCCTTTATTGTCATTATAATATCCTCCTTAAACAAGCATATTATTCTATTTTAAGCCGATTTATAAATTAAATTTAATTATATATTATATTTCGAATAAAATTTATAAAGTTTAAGCTATTATTTTTATTTTTCTTAATTGATATTAGTTTTTTAGAAAATTTATCTATTTTTTTATTATAATGCTATTCGTTTTACCATTCAACAATTCTAACCTAAATTCATTAATTTTATAAATATAAATAATTAAATTATTACCTTAAATATTTTACGTAAAAATATAAATTTGTTAAAAAATCTCAATATTTATCAATATATTTATTATATTCTTCGTTTTAAACAAAAACTCCTTCAAAATACATAAATATTTGATACTATTTTTCCATATTTTCAGTTAAATAATTATTTTTTATAATACCACTATAAGCTGGAATTTCTAAAGATGACAAAGTCTCTATATTAACATAACATTCTCTTCTTTTTAATGCTTTAACGTGATTTTCTTGAGTTGTCAAATAGTTTTCCATAACATCCTTATTCCCTATTGCAGTTATATAAAATGGAGCTACTACTTTTATTCCCCCTACATTTATATTAGAACCTGCACAAAATCCATAACTGTTAGATATCACCCTATAGTCATTAACAGCGATAGCTTCTGCACCTGCATTTCTTAATTCATTTATAACTTTAATGATATCTTTATCATGAATCAACATGTCAGATGTATACTTTTGACCAAAAGCAACTTGTGGAGCATCATTTAATGTTATTTTTATTCCTTCTCCCTTTACCTTTGATGTTCCTAATATTAGCTTATTATCCTTAAGTTCTTTATCTATTTCATGCATTACCTCAGATGTGTAATAAGAACTTTCTTCGTATTTTTTCATCTTTTTTTCTAAGGAATCTAGTTGGTCTTGCAATGATATAATATCTCTTTGCAAATTAGCTTTTTCATTGTACGCTTCTTCATATTGATCCATATCAAGATATCTAGTATTATCCCCTATTTCTATATTCATGGAAATTAAAACGCCAACAATTATTGATGCTATAAATACAAATAGAGTTGCTTCATTATTTCGCACTTACATCACCTCAATTATGGAACTTAGTTTTGTCTAAAAGCAACCTTCTTACTATAGCAAAGTTGTTAAATATTCTTCCTGCAAATACTATTATTGCAGCTAAATACACTGGTATACCTAGTTTTTCGCCTAAATACACCATTGCTGCCGCTAGCAATGCATTTCCAAAGAATCCTGATATAAACACATCAGCTCTAAAATTTTTATTAACCATAGCTCTTATTGCTCCAAAAACCGAATCTATACAAGCAAATATAGCCACTGATATGTAAGGTGAGAATTTCACTGGAATATTTATATTAAAAACAACACCAAGTATTATTCCTAAAACCAATCCTATAAATATTATCATTTAATCACCCCTTATTCATTGTCAACTTGTTTTACATATTGAAACTGTTGAGTCTCATTGGTTTTTTTAACCACAATATCATCTTTCATTTCATAAGTCACATCACAAGTCTTTTGAAGTTTTGATGGTATATTACCTGGAAAATTAATGGCACCTTCTAAAAGTTTTTTATTACCTATTGCTTTTATCACTACCCTTGCTGTAGGTGAGATTCTTTCATTATTTATAACAATAGTATTACTACCTGCACTTCTTATTCCACTTCTACTTGTAAGTCTTATATCATTTATAGAAATAGCTTCTGCATCTGCAGCATTTAACTCATTCACAATTGATAACAAATCCAAATCGCTAATTGGAGTAACTTCTATGCTGTTATTAAATAAATTACTTTTAGGCGTTATATATACTGTTATACCTGGTCCCTTAACATCTACATTTCCACTTTGTAATCTACTTTGTTGTAACTCATCTAGTAATAAAGTACTCTCTTCTGTTCTACCAGCTGCTGCACTTTCAAATTCTTTAGATTTCAAGGTTAATTCATCTATCTTTTTTTGAAGATCTTCTTTTTCTTTCTTTAAATGCTCATTTTCTACTAATATTTCACTGTTATTAGTCGCATCATCTTTTCCAGCAATCTGTTTGTTTAAAGTTTTTATTTGTACTGTTACTAAAAAACCTAAAACTAAAAATATGCTACCTACTATAAGTTGGTTAGTTACCTTCTTCAATTTTAAGCCCTCCTATTAATTTCTATATATAACCGGATTACCATCAAAACTTACATCTACATATCCTTTTATTCCCTGTAACTGTTCATTTTTTAATATATTGATAGCTTTAGTAAGTTTTTCATTTAGATTTTCTTCTGTTCCAATATTTATATATAAATCACCATCACAATATAATTTTATATCTACAAAATTATTTAATCCTACAGTATTTATTTTTCTCTTCTCATTTTTATTATATTCATAAATTGTATTACATAAATTATTTATTGTTGATATTCGTTCTGGATTTTTAAGTTCTATTTTACCACCTAATTCTAAATTTTTAAACTCCAAATCATTTATATAAATTAGATTGTTATTCTCTATTTTTTTACTTTTTCTAAAACTATACCATCTTTATCAATAATAAAAAACTCATCTTTTGATTTAATATAAAAGCTTGCTTGTCTTTCAGTAACTACAATATTTATTTTATTAGGAAATTTAGTTTTTATTTTAACATTTGTGGCATATGGATTATTTTTTATATTTGATATTGCTTCACTTTTTTTGGTTAAAAATATGTTTCTACCAACGGTAATTTTAGAGGCTTCTATTATATAGTCAGTTTTTAAATTTTGATTACCTTCAACCTCTATTGAAGCTATATTAAAATAAGGTAACTTTAAACATAAAGTTATAAGGATACTAATAAGAATTATTAAAAAAGTTGTGGTTCTTTTAATTCTTTTAATCTTCTTCTTTTTCTTTAACAGCTCTTCCTTATTTTCTAAAATAGATTTTTTTTATTTTTTACAGTCAGCATATCTTCTTCACCTATTTTTCATAAATTTACATTTTATTGATTTATAGTTAATTATATACCATTTATACATTTTTTTAAATTTTCATAGAACACCACTTATATGATAACACTATTTTAAATTAAATTCATTATAAAAATCAATTTAATAGTATTATTAAATTGTTCCATAAAAGCAAATAAAATTGACATAAACCATGTCAATTTTATTTTTAAATCATATTATTTTATAAACTCTTATAATTATTTTGCCTTGTAATATTTAACAATATACCCATTGCAGTCATATTTATAACCAAGGACGAACCTCCATAACTTATAAATGGGAGAGGAACCCCTGTTGTAGGCATTGAAACTGTAACAACTGCTATATTTATAATAGCTTGTAATGTTATTATAGCAACTATTCCTGTTGCAAGCATTGTGCCATAGATATCTTTAGATTTTAAAATTGCAATTAAACCTCTCCATAAAAATAGTATAAAAAGGATTACTACAAATGTACATCCTATAAAACCTAATTCTTCTCCTACAATGGCAAATATAAAATCTGTATGAGGTTCTGGTATATAGAAGCACTTTTGTCTTGACTGTCCTATACCAACTCCTGTAAGTCCACCGGATCCTAGAGCAAGTAAAGATTGTATAAGTTGATATCCATCTCCTTGAGCATCTTTCCATGGATCCATAAATCCAGTTACTCTTCTTAATCTGTAAGGCTCAAATATTATAGCCACTACTCCAAGTGCAACAATCGGCAAAAATATCTTTGCAAATTTTTTTATTTCAACACCTGATATTAGTAGCATAACAAGTGCTACCATCATTGTTATAGCTGTAATACTTAGGTTCTTTTCTGCTAATATCAACCCTGCATAAACACCTGCTACAGCTAAACAAGGGAATATCCCTTCTTTAAAGCTTTTTATTTTTTCACCTTTTCTATCTATAAACATTGCTATAAACAGTACAACAACATATTTTGCTATTTCAGATGGTTGAAAACCTAATGGACCAAGACTTATCCATCTTCTAGCACCATTAACTGGTGGAAAAACAAACACTAGTAATAACAATACTATTGTTATTATCATTAGCTTACCTGTATATCTTTTGTATTTATGATAATCTACATTCATAGTGACTATCATACTTATAACTCCTAAAGAAGCCCACATCAATTGCTTCCAAAGATAAAGTTCTGCATTATTATTTTTAAATGCTGCAGAATATGAGCTAGCACTATAAACCATAATCACGCCAAAACATACTAAAGTCAAAATTATAGCAAAAAGTATAAAATCAATTTCCCCTAGTTTTTTTTGGTTTTCTTCATATTTTATTTCCCCCAATACTATTTTAAGGTGTAATTGATAAGAAACCTATTAAACAAAGAACTACTGTAATTATAGAAAATACAGCAACTATTTTACTTTCATGCCATCCTGATAATTCAAAATGATGATGTATTGGACTCATCTTAAATACTCTTTTTCCTGTTAGCTTAAATGATATTACCTGTATTATAACGGATAAAACTTCTAAAACATAAATTCCTCCAACTATCAAAATTAATATTTCTAATTTTAGCACCATTGCTACTGCAGCTATTGCACCACCTAATGCTAGAGAACCAGTATCTCCCATAAAAATTTGTGCTGGATAAGAGTTGTATCTTAAAAATCCTAATAAAGCTCCTGCTAAAACTCCGCAAAAAATCGCTAAATTATAATATCCCATACCAAAGCTAACTAATGCAAAAAATGTCATTACTAATAATGAAACAGAACTTGCAAGTCCATCTAGTCCGTCAGTTAAGTTAACGGCATTTGTTGTTGCTGCAAAGTAAAATACTATAAATGGAATAAAGAAAGATCCTAAATCTATAGTTCTATTTATAAATGGAATTATTATGTCTGTACCCATTCTTTGTGATGAATAATATCCTAAGAAAATAGCTAATGCAACTAATAATATCATCTTTTGATAAGATTTTAATCCTTCATTATGCTTGTGTATTATCTTTAAAGAATCATCAATAATACCTATAATACCAAATCCAACTAATGAAATAAGGGCAATCATTGCCTCTGGTTTAACATCTCTTAATATTATAACCATAGTTATAACTGTAGCTAAAATAAATATTATACCACCCATTGTAGGTGTACCAGCCTTCTTTAAGTGACTTTTGGGACCTTCTTCTCTAATACTTTGACCAAATTTAAATTTAGTAAGTAAAGGAATCATAACTGGTGATAAAAGTAAAGTAACTATTAACGCTATTAGAACTGAATATATAACTTTACTCATTTTATATCACCTCCTTAGCATCAAACTTTTTCATTGCATCTACAATAATCTCAAATTTCATTGATCTAGATGCTTTTACAAGTAACACATCTTCAGCTTGAATATTATTTTTTAAAAAGTTTATAGCCTCTTCCTTAGAAGTAAATATTTTTATATTATTCCCAAATCCTTCTTCAAAAGCATTTGAATACTCACTTATCACTAATAACATATCTACATTATTATCTTTTGCATATTTAGCAACATCCATATGTGCTTTATATGATTCATCACCTAACTCTTTCATAGATCCCAAAACTGCTATTTTTCTTTTTCCATTTAAATTTTTAAGTACATCTATTGCAGCTTCCATTGAATCTGGACTAGCATTATAAGCATCATTAACTATTGTAAATTTATTGCATTTTTCAATATCTAGTCTCATAGATGTAGCTTCTAAATTTTCAAACCCTTTATTTATATCACTGTATTTTACATTAAACTTTCTTGCTACAGCAATTGCAAGCAATGAATTTAACACATTGTGTTTTCCTAATACATTAATTTTAAATTTCTCATCAATTAAAGAATTATTTTCTAACACATTAAATTTTATATTTTCTTCACCTATAATTATGTTACAAGCTTTAAAATTATAATCACTTTCTATACCAATTTTTTCAGTAATAAATTTATTAGAATTTACTGTTGATAATAAATCATTATCACCATTTACAATTAAAATATTATCTTTTTCAAAAAAATCTACTATCTCCATCTTTGCCTTTAAGATATTTTCTCTAGTTTTTAAATTTTCAATATGAGAAATTCCTATATTTGTTATAACTGCAACATCTGGCCTTGCTATTTTTGTTAATCTATGAATTTCATCTAAGTTGCTCATGCCAAGCTCTAAAACAGCTATATCATAAGAATTATCGATGTCAAATACCATAAGAGGCAGTCCTACTTCATTGTTAAAATTTCCTTTAGTTTTAAAAACCTTATATTTTTCTGATAAAGCTGCTGCTACTAAATCTTTTGTAGAAGTTTTACCTGTAGATCCAGTTATTCCAACAACTTTTATATTTATTTTTTTTCTATAGTATTCTGCTAAATCTCTTAATGCTTTTCGTGTATCCTCTACTAAAATCACTGATGTATATTCTTTTATGTCTGCTTTTTTAAAATTTTCATTATGAACAATTAATAATCCAGCTCCATTTTCAGAGCACTGTTTTAAATAATTATGTCCATCAAAATTTTCTCCTTTTAAAGCAAAAAATATATTGCCCTTTTCTACTTTTCTACTATCTATGGATACAGACTTAAAATTTCCTATATTTCCATTTAAAATTAATTTACCATTAAGTGCATTAACAATTTCATTAATTGATAAATATTCCATGACCTAATACAACTCCTTTATGATGTCTTCTATTACTTCTCTTTCGTCAAAATGAATTGTTTTATTCTTTAGTACTTGATAATCCTCATGACCTTTTCCTGCTATAACTATAATATCATTTTTCTTTGCCATTTTCATAGCTTCTTTTATAGCATCTCTTCTATTTTCTATAACAATATAGTTATCACTTTTTATACCACTTTTTACATCCTCAATTATTTTAAAAGGATCTTCTGTTCTTGGATTATCTGAAGTTATTATTGCTATATCACTTAATGTTGCGCCTATTTTCCCCATTATTGGTCGTTTTACGCTATCTCTATCTCCACCACATCCAAATACAGATATAAGTCTTCCTGTAGTAAACTCTTTAACAGATTTTAGAATTTTTTCTAAACCATCAGGAGTATGTGCATAATCTATTATAACATCATAACCTAAATCATGATTCAATGTCACTATTTCACATCTACCAGGCACCATTATAGACTTTAGTCCTTCTTTTATGTTTTCTATAGTTGCACCTTCATTTAAAGCTGCAACTATACAACCTAGTGCATTATAAACATTATATTTTCCTGGTATACTAAGATTAATAATTTCAACTTTGTTATTATAATTTATTTTAAACTCTATACCTCTTGAATGAAGATTTAAATCATATGCCTTCAAATCGGACTCTTCATCAATAGAATAAGTTATAATTTTATTATTTGCTATATCTTTGATTTGTTTTCCATAACTATCATCTATATTAATTATTGACATTTCACTTGCTAAAAACAATTTTAATTTTGCATTAAAGTAATTTTCAAAAGTTTTATGAAAATCTAAATGGTCTTGTGTTAAGTTTGTAAAAATACTTTCTTTAAATTTAACTCCATATACTCTATAAAGATCTAATGAGTGAGAAGATACTTCCATAACACAATGGGTAACCCCATTATCTACCATATTTTTAAATAATTCTTGTAGTTCTAAACATTCTGGTGTTGTTCTTTCACTTTTCAATTTTTCATTTCCTATGTAATTTGCAATTGTGCCTATTAACCCTACTTTATGACCACACTTTTCTAATATAGATTTAATCATGAAAGTTGATGTAGTTTTACCATTAGTTCCTGTAATACCTATAATATTTAGTTTTTCACTTGGATTATCATAGTAATTTCCAGCTGCTATTGCAAGAGTTTTTCTGCTATTTTCAACTAAAACAACAGTAACATCTTCACTAATTTCTATATTTCTTTGTACTATGATAACTTTTGCTCCCTTTTCTATAGCAGCTTTTATATAATCATGTCCATCAACAACAAAGCCTTCTATACAAAAAAAAGCATCTCCATTTTTTATTTTTCTAGAGTCATATTGAATAGCCTTTACATTAATATCACTATTTCCCTTTACTATTTTATACTCTATATTATTTAAAAGTTTAGATAGCCTCATATTTCCACTCCTTTATATAAACTTCTTATCTTTTTATTTTAATTACCCTAACTATAGATATACACTTTAAACTTTAATCTATTACTATTTTCATTTTATAAACTTAATTTTTTTCTAAAATAATTCATTCATAACTATTATGTAAATCAACCTTAATATAAAGTTTTTAACCTATATTTTACTTATACAAAAACTATTACATTTTTAATTGTTTATCTATAACAAGGGAATAGGTAGCATACCTTATGCATGCTACCATATAAATTTATCAATATATATAGTTATACACCATATTTTAAATGTTATCAATAAAATTCCATTACTTTATCCTAATCTAATTAACCTATACTTAATATAAATTACATAAAATTGTACATGCCTTATAAAATCACCATATTAATCATCAAGTATTGATAAATGTGCTGTTATTACTGTTCCTTTAGAAACTATTTGATTTTTAGCTATGCTTTGTTCTATTACAAGCCCCTCACCTTGAAATTCAACTTCTAGTCCTATTTCTTTTAATATATTTTCAGCTTTTTCAGGTGTTAAACCAGTAATATCTGGAACTAGAACTTTTTCATCATTTTCTTCTCCATTTCCTACATATACTAATAATTCTGTTTCTTCTTTTACAGAAATGCCTGGTTTAGGATTTATATCAACTATAAATTCACCTTCACCTTCAACTCTATATTTTAACCCTAAATCTTTAAGAATTTTGACGCCATCTTGTTTTTTCACGCCTCTAATTTCAGGGATACTTACATCCTTTAATTTCCCTTTATCGGAGTCTTCGCTATATTCAGGCTTAACCCCTAAATAATTAGCTATATCTGTAAATATCATTTTTCCTACGGGTGCTGCTATTTGTCCTGCATAATACATTGATGGATCCGGTTCATCTATTGATACAAAAACTGTAACCTTAGGGTTATCTGCTGGAAACATGCCAGCAAAAGAAGATACATACTTTCCTTGTCCATATACACCATTAACAACCTTTTGAGCTGTACCTGTCTTTCCACCTATTTTATATCCTTCTATATAACATTTAGAACCTCCACCAGATGAAATTGTTGCTTCTAAATTATCCCTCATCTGTTTCATAGTTTCTTCTTTAAAATTTCCTTCTATAATTTTAGGTTCATAAGTGCTATCAATAACCTTTTCCCCACTTGGTTCATAATGAATTATTTCTTTCATAACATGTGGAGTAATAAGTTTTCCTCCATTTGCTATAGAATTAAATGCTTGCATATATTGCATTATAGATAAAGTATTACTTTGTCCAAATGATATAGTAGCAAGATCTACTGTTGTAATTTTATCCACAGGTTTTATTATACCAGAGGCTTCTCCTGGTAAGTCTACACCAGTTTTTTTACCAAAACCAAACTTTTCAATATATTGAGAAAGGTTTTCCTTTCCCATCCTCTCTGCTAAAGTCATAAAACCAACGTTACATGAATTCTTTATTATTTCTTGAAAAGTTAAAGTCCCATGTCCTATCCTTTTCCAGCAATGTATATTTCTTCCTCCAACAGTCATACCACCGCTACATACAAAGCTATCATTTTCTTTAACATTGCCAGTTTCTATAGCTGCTGTAGCTGTAACAACTTTAAAAATAGATCCTGGCTCAAATGTATCACTTATACATCTATTTCTCCAAACCTTTTGAGTTTCATCATTGCTAAGACCTTCTTGCCAAGGAGAATTAGGGTTATAATCTGGCTTATTAGTCATTGCTAATATTTCCCCATTATTAGGATCCATAATTACAACTGATACTGCTTTTGCACTATTATCTTCTAAAGCTTGAGAAGCAGCCTTATCTGCAAAAAATTGCATATTTTCATCTAAAGTTAACACTACATCTTTTCCATCAACAGGTTTAGTATAATTAGATATACTATTTGAAATACTCTCATCTTTAGTATCTAGCTCATCAATTTTAATTCCAGGAACCCCTGACAAATACTTGTTGTAATATAACTCTACACCAGTTAATCCATCACCATCTGAATTTGTATGCCCTAGTACATGGGATGCAAAATTATTATTAGGATAATATCGTTTTGTATCTGGGGTTATGACAAAACCTATTATATCTTTTTTTTGTTGATATGCATTAATTTTATCTACAGCTTCTTTTTCAACTCTCCTTTTTAATATAGCGCTTCCCATTAATTTCCCATTAGGCAACCTTTTAGTCATTATTTTTAAAGCTTTTTTAGGTTCCATATCTAATATTTCAGCTACATCTGGTGCAATATCTTCCATAGTTAATTTTTTACTTTCCAAAGAATCTCTAAGAGCATTAAGGTCTAAATCTACTCTATATACATTGGCACTTACCGCAAGCTCATTTTCATCTCTGTCTAATATTCTTCCACGCTTAGCACTTACTCTTACATCACTTGTCCATTGAACTATTGCTCTATCTTTATAATCATCGCCTTTTACAATCATTATGTAACTAAGCCTAATAATCAAAGTAATAAATATTACAAATGCTAAACTAATTAACCCTATTACTCTTTTCTTTATTTTTATTTTATCTCTTAACTCTGATTTAGCCACACACATTCCCCCAAAACATTACTTTTGCTAAAACATTTTTAATTTAAAACTTTTCACCAAAAGTACTCTTGGATATTAAGTGTATTTTGTTTGTATATTATTGAATATTTGTAAATATTTTACATTAAAAACTAAAACATAGCCTTATATAACTTTTAAACATTAATACACCTAATATAAAAATTTAATGTAATAAGCATTTATTACATTAAATTTTCTATACCAATTTTATTTTTAGCTTATTAATCAAAGTTACAACTGAATATAGAAATTTTCCCTCTCATAAATTAACAATTTAAAATTATGTTAAAAATTTTTATTATATAATCTACATTCTTTTCACCTAAATATAACAAGTAACTTTATAGTAAAAAGTCTTAAAATAATAATTTCTTAAGTTTTTCAAAAATTTTTTTTGTAGAAGAATCGGATAAATCTTTATTAGCATTATCATTTTTAGTTGAGACTTCTTTAGATTCTAAATCCATATATAGTGCTTTAGATGCTTCTGGTTTTTTCATATCTAATTTATTTACAGCAACATCTTCTATATAAGCCAAATTATTAAATTTAATAAGTTGTACCTTTATTGATTCGTTATCAGCTTTTAATTTAGAAATCTCGTCTTTTTTATCGTTTATTTGTATTTGTGTATTATATATTGTTGAATATCTGGACAAAATAAACACTCCTACTACAAATGAGCATGCTACATTTCTTATAAATCCAAGTCTTTTTCTTATAATCTTTTGCTTGTCTACTTTTACCCCAGTTCTTTTTTGTTTCTCAACTTTTTTACGTTCTACGGCAACAGTTGTTTTTAATGCATTGCTTCCATTTACAATTGTTTTGTCCTTTTCTACTACCATTTTACTCCCCCCACACTAATTTTAGAACTAAATTTTTCTAGCTACTCTTAATTTAGAACTTCTACTTCTAGAGTTGTTTTCTTGTTCTTCTTTTGATGGCTCAATTGGTTTTCTACTTACTAAATCTACTATTGGTTTTTTATTACATACACAAAATGGTAACTCTTTAGGGCAATTACATGGATCATTTAATTCTTTAAATTTGTTTTTAACTATTCTATCCTCTAAAGAATGGAAAGTTATTATAGCAATTCTACCATCACTATTTAAAGCCTCCACGGAATCTTCTATCGCTTTATTAAGTATCATAAGTTCTTTATTAACTTCAATTCTTATTGCCTGAAAAGTTCTCTTAGCTGGATGTCCTCCATCTTTTTTAAATTTACCTGGAATTGCAGCCATTACAATATCAGCAAGTTGTAATGTTGTTTCAATAGGTCTTCTATTTACAATAAAATTTGAAATTCTCTTTGCAAATCTTTCTTCTCCAAAACTTTTTATTACATCTGCAAGTTCCTCTTCACTATAATCATTAACTACATTGTATGCAGATAATGAATTTTCTCTGTCCATTCTCATATCTAAAGGTGCATCTTTCATATAACTAAAACCTCTATCAGCATTATCTAACTGGTATGAAGATACGCCTAAGTCCATAAGTATACCATCTACTTTTTCTATGTTAAGTTTCTCTAAAATTTCTTTTATATTGTAAAAATTATTATGAACAAATGTTGTATTTTTGTATTCCTTTAATCTTTCATTTGCTGCCTTTAAAGCATCTTTGTCTTGGTCAATACCTATCAACCTACCTTTTTCAGATAATTTTTTTAATATTTCACTTGAATGACCTCCACCGCCTAAAGTACAGTCTACATATATTCCATCTTCTTTAATATTAAGTGCTTCTATACATTCATCTAGTAACACTGATACATGTTTAAAATCCATTGCTATATCTCCTTAAATGTTAGTTCTTTATTATCTTATATAATAATATAATAATACAATAAAAACTATAAAAGATTTATAATTAAAAAATTTTTAAAATTAATTATTTACTTATCTATTTTTAGTTTTAATATGAATTTATCCTTTAAAATATTTGCTTAAATAATTATAAAATTATTTGAAGTTTATATAATAATTCTATATTCATCAATAAAAACAAATTTTTATATAAATAAATTTTAAATTGTTTTATTTCATTAAATACATAGGATTATAAATTAATTTCAAATTTTAAAACTTTGTACTATATAGTAGTTAGATACTTGTTTTTAAAATATCTCTATATAATATAATACTACATATGTATTTAAAATTTAAACTTTATTAAATATTTATATCATAAAATATTCTATCACTATATTAAAATACCTTTAAAAATATTCTAGTTTTTTTCTTGTTTTTTCCTTTATATATATATATATTTCGTATATTTTTTGTCGAAATATAGTATTCTTTTTATTAAGTACTTATTTTTCTATAAATATCTTTTTAATTTTACATTTTTTTATTTATTATATGTATTAAAATTTTATTTATTATTTAGATTATAGTTTTAAATACTTAGAATTCAATGACACATTTTTTCATAAAGATACATTTAAATTATTGAATAAATCTAAATGTAAGGTTGTTTTCCTATAATTATTTATCTTTCAATTTATTAATATCACATTTTATTTCCTCTAGCTTGTCAAAAATAATATATGTACACATAATTATTATTCCCCCTATAATCACTAAGCATAAAATTACAAATTCTTCATGTACAGGAAAACTTCCCATCCAAAATAATTTAGCTGTCACAATAAAAAATGACAACGTAATAATTTCACCTAAAACTAAATGTTTAATTTTTCTCATTAACGTAATCCCCTTACCTCTAATATTATTTTAATTTACACTTTTGTATCCTATATTTATTTCTAATTATTATGTATAAACTCCTTTTTATTTTGTTTTTTCTTATTATAATAAGCTCAACATTAAAAGACTTATGGAAATTACAAGTTTTCTTGAAATTAAATTTGTTCTAGAGTATAATTTTAAAAGAGTTTTATAGTTTATATTTAGACATTACTATAGTAATATAGATTAAATCTTTAATATTATTATAGTAAAACAAGCTCTAATTTAAATTTATTCATGAAATTTTTGTTATGAATTCAAGAAAAAAATAATTTTAAAACTATATGATAAGAGCAAATATAAATTTTTATAATTTGAATATTTTTTTATGGAAAGGAACGAATTTACATATGAAACTAGGAATAGTAGGATTACCTAATGTAGGAAAGAGTACTCTTTTCAATGCTATAACTAAAGCTGGAGCAGAATCTGCTAACTACCCATTTTGTACTATTGAACCAAACGTAGGAGTTGTTAGTGTACCAGATAAAAGACTAGATGTCCTTGAGAAAATGTATAATACAAAAAGAAAAGTTCATACTGCAATAGAATTTTATGATATAGCTGGTCTTGTTAGAGGTGCTAGTAAAGGTGAAGGACTTGGAAATAAGTTTTTATCTCATATAAGAGAGGTTGCATCTATAGTACATGTTGTAAGATGCTTTGAAGATGAAAACATAGTGCATGTTGATGGATCTGTTGATCCAATTAGAGATATTGAAACTATAAGCTTAGAATTAATTTTTTCTGACTTAGAAGTTTTAGATAGAAGAATGGAAAAATCTCTAAAACTAGTTAGATCTGGGGATAAAACAGCAAAAGCTGAATATGAATTAATGGAAAGAATAAAAAAACACTTAGAAGCCAATAAACCTGTAAGAACTCTTGAGGTTACAGAAGACGAAGATGCATTTGTAAAAGGATTATTCTTAATAACTTCAAAACCAGTTTTATACGCTTGCAATATAAGTGAAGATGATTTAATGAACGGAAATCTTGAAAATGACTTAGTAAAAAGAGTTAAAGAGTATGCTAGCAATGAAAATTCTGAAGCTATGGTTATTTGTGCAAGATTAGAAGAGGAACTTTCAACTCTTGATGAAGAAGAAAAGCTTTCAATGCTTGAAGAATATGGTCTTGAAGAATCAGGTCTTGATAAATTAATAGGAGCTAGCTATAAATTATTAGGACTTATTAGCTATTTAACTGCAGGTGTTCAAGAAGTTAGAGCTTGGACTATTAAAAACGGAACTAAAGCACCTGCTGCTGCCGGTAAAATCCATAGCGATATTGAAAGAGGTTTTATCAGAGCTGAGGTAGTTTCTTATGATAAATTAGTTGAGTGTGGTTCTGAAGCTTCAGCTAAAGAAAATGGTCATTTTAGACTTGAAGGAAAAGAATATGTAATGCAAGATGGAGACGTTGTTAACTTTAGATTTAATGTTTAGCATAATTAAAAAGCATACAACTAATAAAAACACAACAAAAATTAATTTTTGTTGTGTTTTTATTTCTATTTGTTTAATAATTTTCTTGCTATATTTAAATTTTTTATTTTCCATAAATTAAAATTATATTTCTTGTTCCTTTGTAAATCTTTAACTATTATTTTAGGTTTTCTCCCTAAATAAGTTTTTATTTTAAAATTATTTAACCTTACTGTAATATCAGGGTTCTTATTTTTTTTCATTGTAATTTAAGAGCTCCTTATCTATTATTTTTTTTATTTTATCTAAACTCAAATTTCTTTTGTCCATTAACACTTTAATTGCATCTTCGATATTTTCCATAGTATATATAGAAAATGTTCCTTCTTTAATTGCCTCTTCTACTTCTTCACAAAGTACTAAGTCATCTTTATTAGATTTTGGTATTAATACACATTTATTTTCTATCACATCTACTGTTTTACATACCTTAAAAAAACCTTCGATTTTTTCATTCACTCCACCAATTGGTTGAACATCACCAAACTGATTTATAGAACCAGTAACAGCTATATTTTGTTTTATAGGAATTTTAGTTAATGCTGATAACATACAAATAACTTCTGCTACTGATGCACTGTCTCCATTTACTACTCCATAAACTTGTTCAAAACTTAGATGAAAATCTACTGGTAATTTTTTATATCCCCCATTTAATGCACTCATATATCCTTTTAATATACTTATAGCTTTATTGTGTATGTGACCACTTAAATTTGCATCTCTTTGGGAATCTATAATATTTCCATCCCCCTTATAACAACTACAAGTTATCTTTAATGGTCGACCGAAACTTACATAACCAGTCCCGACTACTGATAATCCATTTATTTGTCCAATTTTACTACCATTAACTTGTATTAGACTTCTTTTTTCTTTATATCCTTCAAGAAATTCTAGTTCTATCAATTCATCCTCATAAGCAACAGATAAAATATCATCCTTATCTATTATGTCTTTATTATTTTCTTTTGCATAATTATTAGCTAACAATATAAGACTACCGACCTCATCATTTTCAAAATATAACTTATTTTTACTTTCAGCTTTTCTACATAAATACTTAGCTACTTCTTTTATAGCTTCTTCAGTTAATTCTCTAGTATTATTATTTTTACAAAACATTTTTATTTGTCCTATAAGTGCTTTTTTAGAATTTTTATTTATTTTTATAATTGGATTATATTCTGCTCTTATTTTAAATATTTTTTTAAAATCCTCATCATTTCTATAAAGAACATCATAAAATTCATAATCTCCCACTAAAATAACCTTTGGTGATATTTTTATTGGCTCTGGTTTTAGTCCACTTAATGCTAATAATTCTAAATATCCCTTATTATAGTCTAAATCTACCTTCTCATTTAATAAAACTTTTTTTAGATAATAGTATGATTGTGGGTTATTAAGAAGATTATTCAGTCTTATTATCAAACATCCACCATTTGCCTTTATTATGCTGCCTGCTTTTATTAAGGAAGGGTCTGATATATATATACCATTGTGATTTTCATATTCTATACTTCCTATTAAATTATTTAGACTTGGATCTTCTTCAAATATTACTGGGGGTTTTTTATTATGAGAATTATCTACTACTACATTTACAATATATTTAAAAATTATTTCATTAATTTTTTCTTCATCATCTTCATAATTCACAGTATAATTTTCAAGTAACTCATTTAATATTTTATTTGATACAAATTTTAAATACTCTTTAACTTTGACATCTGATTCTAATAACTTAGAATATTTCTTTTCTTCTTTTTCTATTATATTTGAAAGATATTCCCTCATTATTTCTTTTATCTTTTCAAGTTCTTTTATTTCCATGTCTCTAAGTTCTTCTATTATCTCTTTAGTTTTTATTTTTAAATTATTTACTCTAGATAACATATCCTCTTTGGTTTCCTCATCTAGGTTTTCGTATTCATCCTCAGTCATTTCTTTTTCTTCATTTAGAGGTATAAATGTGAACCCTCCTTCACTAGATTTTATATCAAATCCATTTTCCTTAGATACTGTTACCAGTGAAGAAATCATTTCACTTCTTTTTTTCTGTATTTTCTCTACAAGGTTTTCTTTCTCCTTGCTTATAGAATTTGTATAAAATTCAAAAGTTTTATTTGCTATTACATCCTGAAATTTTTCCAAAGTTTTTTTAAATAAATTTCCATTCCCATTTTTTACAAACATAGGTACAGGTTTTTTTATGTCATCTTCAACTACATAACATATATCATCTGGCGCTTCGTAATTTTTAAATATCTCTTTTACATAATTTATTATATTATCCATTTTATCTTTAGAGTACTCATCCACTAAGTAAACATTATACCCTTCTTTTTCTATTTCAATTGCTGCTTTTATTTTCTTATATGCTTTTTCATATTGTGGAATCATAGACATGTTATTTTTAAATGGAACCTTATTTACATCAAATTTGAACATAACCTCTTTTGGAGTTAATTTCTTTTTCATGGCTCCCCTCCCGTTAGTAATCACTTATTATATTAATATTCTAACAACGATGTTTTTGGAACAAATTTATCAATTTTAAAATAAAATCTATAAATTTCATAAAAATACACATAATAAAATATATATTTAACACTATTCTATTGCATAATTTTCGTTTACAATTTAAACTTGTTAATTAGTACGACTTAATATATAATAAATTTATTCGTAATTATTATTTAAATTATTAGATAAAGCTATATATTATTACTGAAAAGGAGTTATTTATATGGGATTTAAAGATAAGTTATCTCAAAGTTATACTAGCGCGTACTTAAATAGATATGGGGATAGACTAACTCAATTACAAGGAAGAATTTTATCTATTAAAGTAGAACAGAAAAGCTTTTTAGGTATTATAAATACAATTACTGCAACTTTAGTTGTTAAAGCAATGGCTTCAAGTGGAGTTAATACTTGTTATTATAAAAAGAGAAGATGGTTTAAAAAACCTGCCTTTATGAACATATCTCAAGGCCATTCTGTAATTATTCAAGGGTTAAAACCGGATAAAAAGAAAAAAAGAAAGAAAAAGCAGGATGAATTTATTTCTATAATTAATATTGTAAACATGACTAACAAAAGTGAACTAGTACCATCTAATGGTGAAATACCTAAAAAAGTACAGCGTGTTAAAGCTGATAGACGATATAAATAAAAGGAGATTTTTAATCTCCTTTTATTTATTTAAATTTTTATTTTATTTATTTTTTATTTTTATGGCTCAAATATATATATAAACTATTTATAAAAGCTATCGTCCCTGAGAAGAAAAGAATTATTAACCATTGTCCTAAATCTAATGATACTGTCTTAAATATCTTTTGGAATATTGGCATATAAACAATGCAAATTAAAGATAATAAAGATAATCCTACAGCACCTATTAAATACATATTAGTAAAAGGATTTATCTCAAATAAAGAGTACCTTTCAGACCTACATTCAAAAACATGTATAAGTTGAGACATTATTAATGTTCCTAATGCTAAAGTTCTACATGTTTCTAAACTCATTCCATAGTATTTTCCAGCAATAAATGCCATAACTGTACAAATACCTATTAAACTACCTCTTAATATAATTTTTTCTTTTAATCCTCTTGCAAATATACTTTCATTTTTTTCTCTTGGTTTTTGCATCATAATATCTTTATCTCCTGGATCTACTCCTAAGGCTATAGCTGGTAGTCCATCTGTTACTAGATTTACAAAAAGGATTTGTATTGGAAGCAATGGAGTCTCTAGATAAAATAATGAAGCTAAAAACATAGTAAGTACTTCACCTAAATTACAAGATAAAAGATATCTTATAAATTTTCTTATATTATCATATATCTTTCTTCCCTCTTCTACAGCAGCTACTATTGTAGAATAATTATCATCTAATAAAATCATAGATGCAGCTTCTTTTGTTACATCTGTTCCAGATATACCCATAGCAACCCCTATATCTGCTTCTTTTACTGCTGGAGCATCATTTACACCATCACCACTCATAGCTACAATTTTTCCTTTTGATTTAAAAGTTTTAACTATCCTTAATTTATGTTTAGGGTTAACCCTTGCAAAAACTCTATAACTATCTATATTATCTTTTAATTGTTTGTCAGAAAATCTATCTAATTCTTCTCCAGTTATAACTTGCTCTAAGGAATTGCAAATTTCTAATTGTTTTCCTATAGCATAAGCTGTATTTTTATGATCTCCTGTTATCATTATAGGTTTTATACCTGCCATTTTACATTCAATTACAGAATCTTTTGCTTCTTTTCTTGGAGGGTCTATTATACCTGCTATACCTGCAAAAATTAGATTACATTCTAAATCATTTTCTTTTTTTATTATATTCTCAGTTTTATAAGCGCCTGCAATACACCTTAGAGCATCATAAGACATGTCATCTATAGCCTTTTCAACTGCTTTTTTATAAGTATAAGTAAAAGGTTGTACATTGCCATTTATTAATATATGTGTGCATTTATTAAGTAACATTTCTGGTGCACCTTTTACATAACATGTCTCCTTACCATCTTCATTTACAACTACAGACATCATTTTCTTCGTAGAATTAAATGGAATTTCAAATTCTCTTCTAACTTTTGAAATAAACTTTTGCAATTCTTTTGGAGATTTGAAAAATGCTTTTATTAATGCAGTTTCTGTTGGATCTCCAAAAAGACATTTATCTATGTTTAAACCTTGAAAATTATAATCACAGTTATTACAATATACAAATATTTTTTTTAGTATTTCATTTTGATTCTTACTTTCATCATATATATTCCCATCAAAATAAAACTTTTTTACAACCATTTTATTTTCTGTAAGGGTTCCAGTTTTATCTGTACATATAATTGAAGTACATCCTAATGTTTCTACTGCTGGAAGTTTTCTTACTAAAGCTTGTCTATCAAGCATCCTTGAAACACCCAATGCTAGCGCAACTGTAACTATTGCAGCTAATCCTTCTGGTATTGCTGCAACTGCTAAAGTTACTCCTGATAAAAACATAGTATATGGATCTTGACCTCTTACAATTCCTAATACAGTTACTATAGTGCAGATTACTAGACACATTACAACTAAAATTTTACCAAGAGCATCTAATTTTTCTCTTAATACAGACTTTTCAGTGTCTATACTATTTAACATGTGAGCTATTTTTCCCATTTCTGTGTTCATTCCTGTAAGTAATACTTTTGCTATACCTTTTCCTGTTAATACTGTAGTTCCCATATAAACTTCATTAGACTTGTTTTCCTTTGAATTCTTATAAACTCCAACAGATTCTCCTGTAAGTAAAGATTCATCTACCATAAAAGAATTATCCTCTAAAAGAATTGCATCAGCTTGTACCTTATCTCCGCTTTCTAATATTAAAAGATCTCCTGGCACTAAATACATAGAATTAACTATCTCAACTTTGCCATTTCTTATTACTTTTGCTGTTGGTGCTGCCATTTCTTTCAAAGCTTCTAAGGATTTTTCAGTTTTAAATTCTTGAACAAATCCAAGTATTGCATTCATAAAAACTATTATAAGTATTGTTATTGCATCTGCTAAGTCCCCCATTACACCTGAAATTACAGTAGCTCCAATTAATACCCATATTATAAAATCATTAAACTGACTTAAAAATATTTTTATTGCTGATATTTTTTCTTTACTTTGAAGAACATTTAAGCCAAATTGTTTAATCTTTTTTTCTACTTCATCATTTGTAAGTCCTCTCATTTCCTTATCATACAATTTTATCCCCCCTTTATATTCTTTTGCATAACTATGGTTATGAATGATATAGGATTAAAATTAAAATTCTATCCTATATAATGACACAAGCTTAAATGCTAAATTACTATAGGGAAACAACCTCCAATTTAAATTTATTCACTAACTTTAAAATATTTTAATGTAAAATGTAGTGTTAAATTCTAAGTGATTAGGAGCGTATCTCACTATTTTAGGTATCCAAGTTTTGTAACAAGTAATTTTAAAAGCAAACTTGGAACCCTATCAAGAAACTCAAAATAAAGCTTTATTTTGATATTCTTAATATACTTAAGCTATTTAAAAGCTTGTACTCACTTTTTTAGATTTCCAAAACTTTAAACACAGATATTTAAATGTTATTTTTAGAATATTATAGTGAAGTAAAAGATACACAAGCTCCAATTTAAATTCATTCAATATATTTACAATATTTTCATACAAAATGTAGTATTGAGTTTTAAGTGATTCGGAGCATATCTCACTATTTTAGGTATCCAAGTTTTGTAACAAGTAATTTTAAAAGTAAACTTGAAACCCTATATCAATATCTAAAATCTTTAACGTATAAATTTAAGTGTTCCTTTGGAATCCTATATAATGAAACAAGCCTATTTAAATTTTCTATGAATTTAAATAGAATTTTATTCTAAATATTTTTATATAATTAATTTATTTAAGGCTTGCATTCATTTTATTTTTTGTATCCAAAATTTGCGTTGTATAAATTCAACTATAATTTTGGAATCCTATATTAAGAATGAATGTAAAAAAACAAGTTTTCTACTTTAAATACTTTTTATAATTGAATCTATAATATATAATTTAAATGAATATTATTTTATATATATCCTATACTAATTTGTTATACGGTGATAAAAACATACTTTGAAATTAAAACTTAAAAGTACTTATCATTCTTCTATTGCTAAATATATGTATGTCGTTTTGATTATATGAAATGTATTAAAAAAATATTCATAAAAATTTATACTTTACATTAATAAATTATCCCTTTACAATTACATATGTACTGTTAAATTTATAAAATATTTTTAAGGAGGTAATAATATTGAAAAATAGTATTTATATTACAGGACATAAAAACCCTGATTCTGACTCAATTTGTTCTGCTCTTGCCTATGCAGAGTTTAAAAATAAAACTCAAAAAACTCCTGCAACTGCAATAAGATTAGGCGAAATAAATAATGAAACAAAATTTATTCTTGACTATTTTAAAGTAGAACAACCAAAACTTATTACGACCGTAAAAACTGAAATAGCTGATTTAGAAATAGATACAGTAGCACCTATTTCTCCTGATATTTCCTTAAAAATGGCGTGGTCAATAATGAAAAAAATTAATTGTAATACACTGCCTGTAGTTGATGAAAATGAAAGATTAATAGGTATAACATCTGTGTCTAACTTAACTTCTAGTTATTTAGATATTTGGGACAATTACATACTTGCTAAAAGCAACACAAAGCTTGATAACATATTAGATACATTATCTGCAAGAGTTGAATACCTTAGCGATGAAAATTTACAACTTAAAGGTAAAATTGCCGTTGCTAACATGTCTCCAAATGATGAGAAAACTATAATAGAAGAAAATGATATAGTTATATGTGGTGACAGAGAAGATATACAAAACTTTGTTGTTAGTAAAAAAGTTGATTTGATGATTATAACAGGAAACAGAGAACCATTACCTGGAATAATAGAAAAAGCTAAAGAAGCTAACTGTACAATAATCGTTACTCCATATGATACATTTACTACATCAAGACTCATAACTCAAAGTATACCTGTAAGTTATGTTATGACAAAAAATAATTTAATAAGTTTTGAAGTTAATGATTTTATTGATGAAATTAAAGATATTATGCTTGAAACAAGATATAGATGTTATCCTGTTACAGACAGTAATGGTAAAGTTATAGGAACTATTTCTCGTTATCATTTAATTAATCAAAGAAAGAAAAAAGTAATTTTAATGGACCACAATGAGAAATCTCAATCTGTGGATGGCATAGATGATGCTGAAGTTGTTGAAATAATAGATCACCATAGAATTGCAGACATTCAAACAGGACTTCCTATATATTTTAGAAACGAACCTGTTGGAAGCACTTCTACAATAGTAGCTTCTATTTATTTTGAAAATGGAATAAGACCAAGCAGACAAATTGCTGGGATATTATGTGGTGCTATCATTTCTGATACATTATTACTTAAATCACCAACTTCTACATTAGTAGATGAAATAGTATTAAAAAGACTTGCTCAAATTGCTGATATAAATATTGAAGAGTTTGCTAACGAAATGTTCAAAGCAGCTACTTCTCTTGAAGGAAAATCAGCAAAAGATCTTTTAAACCAAGACTATAAAACATTTACTATAGGTGAAACTAAAATAGGAGTAGGCCAAGTTACTACAACTTATATTGAAGGCTTTAAAGATATAAAAAATGATCTTCTTGAGTTAATGGAAACTGTTGCTTCTGAAAATAATCTTGAAATGATAACATTAATGATTACAGATATCTTTAATGGTGGTTCTTTATTCTTAGTATGTGGAAATAAAGATCTATTTATTAGTGCATTTAATACTACACTTGAAAATAATGCAGTTTATCTAGATGGAGTTGTTTCTAGAAAGAAACAAGTTATTCCACCGTTAAATGAAGCTATAGATAAAATGAACTAAAAAAAAGTGCCTCTTAAAATGAACTATCATTTTGAGGCACTTTCCTTATTTTATTATAAAACTTATTTATCTCACACTATTAATCATTCCCCACATCTCATCTGCAGTTTTAAGTGCAGTAGAGCCTAAAGAAAATGCTCTTTGAGTTAAAATCATATCACTCATCTCTTCACCAATATTTACATTAGAATTTTCTAAATATCCCTGTAGAATATTTTTATCTGTAGTTTCATACATATTACTACCTTCTAAAGGAACATATAAATTTTCTCCTATTGACATCAAAGAAGTATCTCCTACTACACCATAAGTTTTTATTTGACCTAATTTCACAAAATTTCCATTTATATTCTTTAAAACTCCACCATCTTTATCTATAGTGAAGTCACTTCCATTTAATTTTATCGGACCACCAGGATAATTAACTTCATTTCCTCTTTCATCAACTATACTTACCCTATTTCCATTCCCATCAGCTAAATTCCCATTAGCATCAACTGCAAAGCTACCAGCTCTTGTGTATGCTTCTTTTCCATCAGCAGTATATATTTTAAATAATCCATTTCCATCTATAGCTAAATGTGATGCTGTGCCTGTATTTTGAAGGGCCCCTTGTTGAAATTGTCGTACAACCTTTCCAGATTTTACACCAGTTCCATATGTTAAATTATTTTTCCTATCAGTTATTGGATATCCATTTCTATTTAATGAGTCTTGATATAAATCTTCAAATTGAACATCTAATCTTTTATAACCAGAAGTATTAACATTATTTATATTATTAGATAATATATCTAATTTATTTTGCTGTGCCATCATAGCACTTTTATTTGTAGATAACAAAGTAAACATTTATAATTCACCACCTTTAAATCTATCTTCTTGCTATATCATTAACTGCTTTTCCTAAAGTTTCATCTAAAACTTTCAACGTTTTAATGTTACTTTCAAACCCTCTCATTGTAGACATCATATCTGACATTTCTACAACTGTATTAACATTTGACTGTTCCAATCCCTTTTGCCTTATAAATCCATTAGATCTTATTCCTGTCTCTGTTGTAGAATATATATTATGGCCAATCTTAGTTAGGTTATCGTAATTTTGAAAATCAACAACTTCAAACTGATATTTTAAGTTTCCATCTACCCTAATGTTACCTAACTTATCACAGCTCAAATCACCTTTTCCTACATTTATAGGTTCTAAATTTCCTGTAGCAGAACTTCTTCCCAAAACAACATCTCCACTTTGATTTACCAAATATCCATTTCCATCTATTGAAAAATGTCCGTCTCTAGTGTATGCTACTTCATTATTTCCCCTTTGACGTACCATAAAAAACCCATTACCTTCTATTGCAAAATCCGTTGGGCTACTTGTATCCTTAACAAATCCTTGTTCAAAGTAAGTAACCTTGTCATTTATTTCTGCACCATTGCTTAATGTTCCAATATTGTTTTTGTAATTTTTTCTTGCTACTAATTTATCTTTATTAGAAATCATAACTTCATCAAAGGACTTTATTGCTAATTTTTCTGCCTTATATCCAGGTGTATTAACATTTGCCATATTATTCATTATTGAATTTTGTTTTGCTTCACTAGTTATTAATCCAGATGCTACTGTATATAGACCTCTTATCATTTTTTCACCTCATCCTTATTAATCATAACTTTCACTTCATCAGGATACTTCATACCTAATTTTCTCGCTCTCATTTCTACTTGAGAATCACTTAATGAATATGTAACTTGTGATATAGTCATACAAAAGGCTCCTATTAATATACCAATACCTATCCCTAATAATATTTTTTTGTCTGATAAAAACTTAAATGTATTTTTTATTTTAGATATAATTCTTCTATTAATAGTACTTCCCCCTTTCCAAGTTTTAGCTTGTCCGCTATTTCTTCTACAGAAAAGTTTTGACTATAAAGCGCTTTTATTTGTTCAACTTTCACACTATTTTCACTTAAACTAACTGTACAATTATTACTATTAGTTTCTATGTTAAGTTCAGTATTTTTCATATTTTTGTTAGTTGAATAAATCTCATTTTTAGTAATATATTCATCTTTTATTTTATCGTATCTAATACCATCTTCTTTACTACAATCTTTTTCAACAATATTTTTTAAATCTTCAATTTCTAATTGAAGGTTTAATATTGTTTCACTAAATTCTCTTCTTAATTTTCCTATTTTTACATCTATATCATCCAAAGAATCTTCAGTTTCATTTAATATTTGAGAGAAATTTTTATTCTTTTTTAAATCCTTTACACTGAAAATTATAATTATACTTGCTATGAAAACTAAAATTATTAGCATTTTTTACTCCCTTAATAAATTTCATATTTCAATTTTTTTAGTGCTTTTCTTAAATTAATTATAGCCTTGCTATGCAATTGACAAACTCTTGATTCTGATACTTCTAATATTTTTCCTATTTCTTTTAACGTAAGTTTTTCATAATAATATAATGTAATTATAAGTCTATCTTTATCTCTTAATAAGTCTATTGCCTTCCCCAGATATTCTATTAATTCACTTTGTTCTAAGGACTTCTCTGGCCCTATTATTTTTTTATCTTCAATTGTTCCTATTAAAGATATGTCATCATCATCATTAAACATTAAACTTTCTAAAGAAACAATCGATATATAATTTATATAGTTTTCTATTTTAGTAAGATCACTTAAGGATATACCCATTTCCTTTGCAATTTCTTGACTATTTGGTTCTCTTAAAAATCTGTTTTGTAAACTTTCTACAGCTTCATTATATTTATTTAGTTTGTCCATAGCCCCTTTAGATATGGGGCTATTTTTCCTTAACTCATCTATCATTGATCCTTTTATTCTTATAGCTGCATAGGTAGAGAACTTCATACCTTTACTCTCATCGAACTTATTTAATGCGTCCATAAGTCCTATCATCCCATAGCTTACCAAGTCTTCATATTCTACATATTTGGTTTTACCCATAATAATTCTTGATGCAATATACTTTACTAATGGAATATATTGTTCAACTACATGTTTCTTTTCAGTTTGGTTATTCAAAATTGTCACCTCCCGAAGTCTTAAGCATTCTTCTCATTTCCATAAATATATATCTAATGACTTTTTCTCTTTCCTGTTCTTCTATCTCTAAGAAATCTACCCCGCAAACATATTTATTCTCATAGTCTTCTTCTATTCTTACGATTTGCCCTAAAACTATAATTTCTTCCGTTACATTTAAATGCATTATAATATAATCTTTCAATTGTGGCTTTTCTGCTACTCTAATTTTCAATCCACCACCACTTAAATCTACTGTATATCCAACTTTAAAATCTAAAATATCATAACTATTAAGTTTATTTTTAGGATAATTCTTAGTTATATAATAATTTACTATACCTGTATGGCTAATTCTTACATATTTTCGTCTTTGTATTTTTCTAATATCATATGGTTGTCCTAATATCACCAGTGGAACTTCATCATACTTTCTTCCAACAACATCAACTTTAAATTTATAAACTTTACCCTTTCTATCATTATAAATAACTTCATATTTTTCATCTGGTCTCATAGTTAAATAAGTATTGTTTATAGTTGGTATAAATATTGCTATTGTATCTTCTTCAACTTCTTGAATTGTAGTTTTAGCATAACCTTCCTCTGTTAAAACCTCTAGTATGGTATTTGGATGAAATTTTATATTAATGCTCATTTTTTTCCCCCTATGATATAATATTAAAAATTTTTTTAAAGAATTTTTGGATACCTGAATTATTTTCTTTAATAAGAAGTCCTTCCATTTTCATGGCTATATTATCTATATCTTTACTAATATATGAGTTAGGATACCCTATATATACTGGCTTTTGTGCCCTTACAGATTTCAATAGTTTACTGTCTTCAGAAAGCTTTCCTAAAAAATTTAACTTTACATCTAAAAATCTTTCTGCTGCGCCTTGTAGTTTTAAAAACGTATTTTCACCTTCTATATTATCTAATACCCTATTTACAATAATATTTCCATTATCTTTAATATTAAAATGTCTTACTGCTTTTATAAGACTATACGCATCTGTTAAAGATGTTGGTTCCGGTGTAGTTACAACTATGAAATCATCACTACAAGATATAAAAGATAAAACACTTTTATTAATTCCTGCACCTGTATCCATCAATATATAATCATATCCTCTTAACCCTTCTAAATTCTTCAAAAATTTTTGTCGTTGTATATCTGTTAAATCATCCATTCGTCCAAGACCTGATCCTCCAGATATTAAATTTACTCCTAATGGACCTTCTACTATAATTTCAGTAATATCCTTTTCATTGAATATAATATCAAATATGTTATACTTTGGAAAGCACCCCATTAAAATATCATCATTTCCCATACCTATATCTGCATCAAATATTAGAACTTTTTTGCCCATTTTTTGTAGGCATATAGCTAAATTTACTACTATATTACTTTTCCCAACACCACCTTTGCCTGATGTAACTGTTATTATTTTAGTTGATAAACTTTTATCTTTTTTTATTTTATTACTCTCATTTGCTAATTCTCTAAGCTTAGATGCTTGATCTAACATATGCTATTCTCTCCCATTATTAAACTTAAAAGCTCCTCCTTACTTGGAAATTTTATATCCTCTGGAACATTTTGACCTGTAGTTATAAAACTTAATGGTACATTAACTTCTTTTAATATATTTAATATAGAACCATAAGTTGATGTTTCATCTAATTTTGTTATTACAACCCTATTAACACCTAAATTTCTATAGGAATCAGCTATTACTTTTATATCTGTATTTTTAACACTAGAACTTAAAACTAAATTAATATTTTTAGCATTGGATTTTTCTACATAAGCTCTTAGTTCAGATAATTGCATTGTATTTTTACTGCTTCTTCCTGTAGTATCAATTAATATAACATCACAATTTTCCATAGATTTTATTGCACTTTCCATATCTTTTAAATTAAATACTACATTAAAAGGAATGTTCATTATTTCTGCATATGTTTTTAATTGCTCAACGGCACCTATTCTATAAGTATCTATTGTTATTAGACCTACATTTTTCTTTTCTAAAAGTGCTAATTTACCTGCTAACTTTGCTATTGTTGTTGTTTTTCCAACACCGGTAGGTCCTACAAACACCATAATTTTATCTAAATAGTTTTCTTCTAGTATTATCTCTTCTTTTATTAACTCTTTTATTTTATTTAATTTTTCTTTATCATCAATATTCTTTACTTTTAGCAACAAGTATTCTATTATTCCCCTTGATATATCCTGTTTTTCTAAGTGTTTTTCTGTTTTATTTTCAAAACTATCTTCCTTATTTAAAACTAGAGTATTTATCATATTTTTTATCTGTTCCATCTCACTTAATAATTCACTATTATCTGTCTTATTATTAGGTTCATATTTTTCTTTTTCATTAGTACTTGCTCTCTCTGCTAGTGCTTCTAATAAATCATTCTGTATATTATCTGATACATGTAGATTTTTTTTGCTTATATCTTCCATAACACTTTTTTTATTATCTTGGGACTCTACTGCAGCAGTTATTTCTACTATTTTTTTAGAAAATAATCCTTTTATCCCAGAATTTCTTATTTTTTTTGACTAATTATCACTGCATCTTTTCCAAGCTCTTGCCTTATCTTTCCTAAAGCCTCATTTACATTATTGGCTGTATATTTTTTTATTATCATTACAATGAAACAACTCCTTCTGCTTTTATTTCTACATCATTAGGGATTTCATTTAAAGACAATACCATAATTTGAGGAAACACCATCTCTATAAGTTTTCTAAGTGCCGGTCTTATTTTAGGAGACACTAACATTACTGGTATATTATTATTAAAATAAGTGCTATCTAACACTAATTTAATTGCACCAAATATTTTTGTTGTAATGTCCGGATTTAATGCAGGGAAAGAACCTTGTGGTGACTTTTGAATACTATTAGCTATGATATTTTCTAACTCTGAATCTACTGTTGCTACGGTTATTGACTTTCTTTCATCAACAAGTTCACTACATATGCTTCTTGAAAGTGCAAATCTTACATATTCAGTTAATATCTCTATATCTTGAGTATTTCTAGCATTATCAGCTAATGACTCTAATATAGTTACCATATCCTTTACTGATACTCTTTCTTTTAAAAGGTTTTGAAGAATTTTTTGCACCTCACCTATAGTCATTAAATCTGGTATTAATTCTTCTACTACTGTAGAATATTTTTCTTTAACAGAATCTAAAATCATTTTTGTTTCTTGTCGTCCTAAAAGTTCATGACAATGAGCTTTTATAGTTTCTGTTAAATGAGTTATCATAACTGTTGTCGGATCTACAACTGTTAACCCCTTAATTTCTGCATCTTCTCGTTGATCTTTGTTAATCCATACTGCTGGTATTCCAAAAGTAGGTTCTATAGTATTTATTCCAGCCATATCTATACTTTCACTGGTTGGATCCATGCATAAAAACATATTAGGCATAATCTCTGCCTTTTCTATAACTGTTCCTCTTATTTTTATTACATACTCATTGCTTTTTAATCTTAAATTATCTCTTATTCTTATAGGTTGTACAACTATTCCCATCTCTATAGCACACTGCCTTCTTACAGAAGATATCCTCTGAACTAAATCTCCACCAGCGGCATCATCCGCTAAAGGAATTAATCCATAACCTATTTCTATTTCTAAAGGTTCAACAGAAATTAAATTCATAACATTTTCTGGTTCCTTTTTTTCTGTTTCTATTATTTCTTGCTCTTCCATTTCAATTTCTTTTATAGTCTTTTCTTTTTCATCTTTAAATAAAAGATATGAACTATACGCTGTACCTGCTGATAATAACAGAAATACTATAGTTGGCATTCCTTCTATTAATGCTAGAATAAAAAGTACTACTGATGCCATTCCTATAACCATTGGGAATGCTGTAATTTGTCCACTTAATTGCTTACCAAAGTTTTCATCACTACCAGAACGTGTTACTAATATACCTGATGAAGTTGAAATTAATAGTGCTGGTATTTGAGATACTAGACCATCTCCAACAGTTAATATTACATATTTACTTGCTGCCTCTGATGCAGTAAGTCCGTTCATTAATACACCTATTATTATTCCTGCAACAATATTTATTATTGTTATTATAATACCTGCTATTGCATCACCTTTTACGAACTTAGATGCACCATCCATAGCTCCGTAAAAATCAGCTTCTTTTTGAAGATTTGATCTTCTTACTCTTGCTTCTTCCTCTGATATCATGCCTGCATTTAAATCAGCATCTATACTCATTTGCTTACCTGGCATAGCATCAAGAGTAAATCTTGCTGATACTTCTGATACTCTACCTGCACCATTGGTAATAACAACAAATTGAATAATTACTATTATTAAAAACATTATGATACCTACAAAATAATTTCCTTTAACAACAAATTGTCCAAAGGTCTCAATAATATTTCCTGCATATCCCTCACCTAATATAAGCCTTGTTGAGGACATATTCAGTGCTAATCTAAACAATGTTGTTACCAATAACAATGTTGGAAATACTGAAAGCTGTAATATACTAGTAGTGAACATTGTAATTAGTATAATAATAACAGATAAAGTAATATTTATTGCTAAAAGCATATCAAGTATTGGTGGTGGTAATGGAATTATAATCATAAGAACAATTCCTATAACACCAAAAGCTATAATAATATCTATATTCTTTTTTAAATCAAATTTCTTTAAAGCCTCCATGCCATCATCCTCTACTTTAATTTAAACATTATGAAACTTTCTTAATGTTTAATATAATTTTAATAATCTATAGGGTTATAAATTGACTTTTAAATTTACGCACTTATCAAATGAGAAAATTTAATATCTTTTTTACTTTTTCATTTTATAAACAACAGCTAAAATTTCTGCTACTGCTTGATACATGTTATATGGAATCTCCAATCCTAAATCTACTTCTTTATATATAAGTCGTGCTAAAGGTTTATTCTCAATAATTGGGATATCATTGTTTTTGGCAATTTCTTTTATTTTTATCGCTATATTATCTGCTCCTTTACCTATGACCTTAGGAGCAACTCCACTATTCTCCTCATATTTTAATGCTATTGCTATATGAGTTGGATTAGTTATTACCACTGTAGCATCCGGTATGTCTTGCATCATTCTTCGCATAGCCATTTCTCTTTGCTTTTGCCTTCTTTTCCCCTTAACAATAGGATCTCCTTCTTGTTGTTTAAATTCTTCTTTTACTTCTTGTTTGGTCATTCTTAAATCTTTTTTAAACTTATACTTTTGATACCCATAATCTGCTATTCCAATTACAATCATTACTAAACTTACTTTTTTCAAAATATCTACTATAAGGTCCCCTAATGCATAAGTCATTGCTACAAATCTTAAATTAGTAAAATTTAATATACGATAATAATTTGATTCTATAAACTTATAACCAACATATCCGATAATAATTATGATAATTATGTTTTTTAATAAATCTATAATAGCTTTTATTGAAAACATATTCTTTAATCCTTTTATAGGATTTATTTTTTCAAACTTTGGCTTTAATGGTTCTTTAGTAAACATTTTGCCTACTTGAGCAATGTTTGCAATTACTCCCATAACCATTATTGGTAATGCTACTGGTAAAAATATAATAAGTATTTTTATAATTACAACTTTTACAACTCCGCTTACATTGTTTAAAGTAAACTCCATATTGGTATACTGAGAAAAAAACATTATAAGTATTTCTTTAAGTCCATTTAAAACTCCCTCAAGAAAAAACATAGCTACTGCGGTAACACCTAAAAGCCCTATGGCGGAAGTAAATTCTTTACTCTTTGCTACTTGACCTTTTTTTCTAGCATCACTTTTCTTTTTAGGAGTAGCATCTTCTGTTTTTTCTCCACCTTCGCTTGCAAAAAATACTAATATACATGGTAATACATCAAATAGTCCTTTAATAGCCTGAGACATCTGATCTAAATTGTTAATTATCATTTTCATTAATACTGGCACCGATAAGGATACTGTAAGTAGTCCAAGCATTATCTTTATAGGAATACCTAGCATCATTATATTTAGTTGTGGCATTACCCTTGCAACTAAACCTAAAGTGAAATCTGTAATTATTATTATAAAAATTATAGGCACTGCCATTTTAAATCCTATATAAAAAAATTCTATAATAACATGTACCATATATGTAAAAATTTCTGGTTTAAAACTTAATGCTCCAATTCCTACTAAGTTAAAACTTTCTGCCAAAGAAGCTATAACTAAATGATGTCCATCTATTAATATAAATACAATCATGCATAGCATATAAAAAAATCTTCCTAATATTGTAGCAGTCTCATTTGACAATGGATCAAATACTGCTGACATAGAAAAGGAAACTTGAAAATCTAAAAACTGACCTGCCATTTGTACAATCTGAAAAACTATAGTAGTTATAAACCCTAACAATAATCCAACTGATATTTCTTTACATATTAAAACTATAAAATATAAATTATTGTTAATTTCAGGTGCATTTTTTCCGATTATAGGTACCATTACAAATGTTAGTAATAAAGATAAAACTACCTTATATCTTTGTGAAACACCACTTGGAAAAAATAATGGCACATAAAATATAAAAGATGTTAACCTTGTAAATACTAGTATAAATATTAAAAATTGTTGTAAATTCACTGATTCTATCAAAATTTATCCCACCTAAGGTTATATATTAGAAATTACTGAAAAAATATATTTCGTAAAAGATATCATAGTATTTCCCATAAATCCTGCTGTTAATAATCCAACCAATGCAACTGCAACTATCTTAGGTACAAAGGTTAAAGTTTGCTCTTGTATTTGAGTAGTAGCTTGAAAAATACTTATAACAAGTCCTACAACTGTTGCTGTAATAAGCATAGGCCCTGCTAAAATAAGCGAAGTTTTTATAAGTTCTCTCATAAGTGCTATAACCAAATTTTCTGACATATAATCACTCCTTACTTAAAGCTCATAATCAATGATTGACTTATTAAGTTCCAACCATCTACCAGTACAAATAATAGCAATTTAAACGGTAATGATATCATTACTGGTGATAGCATAAACATACCCATTGCCATAAGTACACTTGAAGTAACTATATCAATTACTAAAAATGGAATAAATAATAAGAATCCTATTTCAAATGCCGTTCTTAATTCACTTATCATAAATGCTGGCATTATAGCATAAAGAGGAACATCGTCATATATTGGAACTTCTAAGTTATCTTTTCCTTTTTCATATTTTACTGTATCTTCAAGATTACCTACTTCTAAAAATAATTTTAAATCCTTTGTTCGTGTTTGCCTTAACATAAAATCTCTCATTGGATTTATCGCATTAGTGTATGCCACTTCAGTGGTAATTTTATTCTCCATATAAGGTTTTATTGAGTTATTATTAATATCTGTGATTGTAGGCGCCATAACAAAAAACGTAAGGAAAAGTGAAAGACCTATTATAACCTGCCTTGGAACAGATTGCTGAATCCCTATAGCATTTTTTAATATAGATAATACAGTAACAATTCTTACAAAACCTGTTGTCATTATTATTATTGATGGTAATAATGTAAGTACTGTTAATGCTAATAATATCTTTATATTTTCTACAAAATCAGTAGGATTTTCTCCACCTTTAAAATCAATGTTTATATTAGGAATTGGTATTGTATTATTAGGTGCTGCACTTACTGCCTTATATCCTATAAAGGAAATTATTAACGCCAACATAATTGTGGTAACATATTTTTTTTGTCTATTTTTCATATAAATTCCTCTTTTATATTTTAATTTTCTTAGAATATTACTTTTTGTTTTTTCGTATATTTTTCCATATATCACTATATTTTTTTATACTTTCTTCATAGCTGTTATTTTTTCTTCTAAAAGTTTTATCTCGTCATCATTTAATTCTCTTAGAATTCTTATTTCATTGTTAGTTGAACTTACTACACACACTTTTTCACCAATTTTAACTATTAAAATTGAACCCTCTTTTGATAAAGAGAGTTTTTCTATAACTTTCATATATTTTCCTGGAGGAGTTACATAAAGTTTACTAGTAACTCTTCCAAGTAAATATATGAGAATCAGTATACATGGTAAAAATATTATAAGTTGTAGAAAGCTTTTTATAATTTCACTTTCCATACTAAACCTCTATTGAACTAATATTTCTGAAAAATAAACATTGTATAATTGTCCTGTACTTAATAATTCATTAATTCTTGTAATTAATTCATCCTTTAACTGTTCCTCTCCTTCTGGAGATAAATCAGTAGTTTTTTTAGTTCTTAAAGTATTTGTTATTGAATCTCTAATTGCAGATTTCTTTTTTTCTATTTCTGGTAGTAAATCCTTGTTTTTCTCATCATATCCTAATGAAATTTTTATCTTCAAATATCTTGGTTTACCTTCGTCTGCTAAATTTACTAAGAATTCATCTAAATCATAATATCCTTCATTTTTTAGTGAATTATTACTAATTACTTGTTGCCCATTTCCAATTACAGGAACATCATCTTTTGTACCAAAAAAATATCCTGCAAACATACATCCACCAGCTAATATTAAAAATAAAAGTATAATTAAGACAACTTTTAATACATTGCTCTTTTTGTTTTCACTACCTTCAATATTTTCTTTTTTGTTTTTTTCTTTAGCCATAATTCTACTCCTTTTTATTTGTAACAATAATTATATTTACCCTTCTGTTTTGAGCTCTATGCTCATCACTATCATTAGGCACTATAGGACTATATTCACCACAAGATACTGCCATAAATCTTTCTGGATTCTTATTCCCTTTTTCATTTATAAAATACTGCATTACACTTATAGATCTTGCTGAAGATAAATGCCAATTAGTAGGATATATATCACTGTTTATAGGTACATTATCTGTATGTCCCTCTATAATTATTTTATTATTTATGTTAGATATTATTGTGTTAATTTTTGATAATATTTCTTTACTTTCAGGTAAAAGATTCGCCTTTCCAGAATTAAAAAGAACTGTCTCTTTCATTTGAATGTTTATACCTTGTTCATCTTCATAAACATTTACATCTGATTTTAAATTATTTTCCATTATAATTTCCATAACCTGTTCATATACATTATCTTGCATATGTTGACTACTATTTTTTTCACCTTCTGTAATTTCAGGTTGTCCAACAATTGGAACTTCTCCACTAGATGTATTGAAATCTAACACATTTTGTGATGAACTACCATTAAACATAAGCTGGAAAGAATTAGACAATTGCATAAACTTTTGTTCATTTACTGTTGACATAGAATATAACAGAACAAAGAATGTTAAAAGTAGAGTCATAGTATCTGCAAAAGTTCCAAGCCATTCATCAGTCCTCATATCCTTTTTGCTTTTTCTAGCCATTCTCTACCTCACCACCTGATTCAACTTTAAATGTTTCTTTTTCTGCCGGTGATAAGTATGCTAATAATTTATCTTCCACAATTCTTGGGTTTGCACCAGATTGTATTGCAATAACTCCTTCAACTATCATTTCCATATTTGCAACTTCTAAAGCTGTTTTATTATCTAATTTTGCTGCTATAGGTAATGCAATTAAATTTGCAATTAATGAACCATAAAATGTGGTTATAAGTGCTGCACCCATACCTTTTGTTAAAGCATCAGCATCATTCATGTCTGATAGCATTTGTATAAGCCCTATAAGAGTACCACACATACCAAAAGCCGGAGCATATGCTCCCCATGATTTCAGCATTGCTGAGCCTTGGGAATGTCTAGTTTCTAACTGTTCAATTTCTAATGCCATTATTTCTTTTATCGCTTCTGGCTCTATTCCGTCAACTACCATGCTTAATGCTTTTTTTGTAAATGGATTTTCTATAGATGATATATCATCTTCTAAGGATAATAATCCTTCTCTTCTTGCTTTTCTTGACATCTCTGTAAAATTCAATACTATATCTGTTTTAGAATTAGCATCTTCTTTAAATGCTTTTCCTATAACTTTTCCAAGTCTTTTAATATCTTTCATTTCATAAGATATTAATACTGCACCTATAGATCCACCTCCAGTTATAGCAATAGACGCTACATCTATATATATCTTGGCATTACCTCCTGCATCCATTATTCCATAAATAACTAGCACCCATGCTACGATAAGGCCAATAATTGTTAGCATATCGTTCTTTTTCATATTTATGTCCTCCTAAAAGTTTCCTGAAAATATTTTTCTTTTAAATTCAATTATTTTTTTCATTACTTCATCACGATTTTCTTTTACTAAATAAACCTTACCATTACTTAAGGTAATAACTGTGTCTGGAACTGATTCTATTTTTTCAATATGATCACAATTTATAATAACTTTTTTCTCATTTAAAGTTGTAACTTCAACCATACCTCTCACCCTTTTCAATTTCAAATTTATATAAACACAAAATAAAGGAATTATAATCTAATAGATAGTTTGTCCACTTTTAGAAGATGTTAAATTTGTATCAGCTGATAACAAGATATTGATAAATAAATTTTAACTTTAAGTTATTCCTCTTATAAGGTTCCAAGTTAACTTTTAAAATTATCCATTCCAAAACTTGGATACCTAAAATAGTGAGACATGCTCCGAATCACTTAGAATTCAACACTACATTTTGCATAAAAATATTTTAAGAGTGTTGAATAAATTTAAATTGGAGCTTGTTTTCCTATATTTGTGTTACATTCAAACCTAAATTTATTAAACTTTTTATATTATTTATAAGTATTATGTATAACAATATTTATATTTTTATATCCAACCTGTAAATTAATTTACAGGTTGGACAATGTATTAAAACTTTTAAATGCTTTTTAATTTTCTCTTAAATTTAAATCCTTAATAATTTAATTTTTTATCTTTTTAAATTAACTAGCTCTTGAAGTATTTCATCACCAGTTGTTATAACCTTGCTACAAGCTTGAAAAGAACGACTGGCAACTATCATCTCTGTAAACTCTACAGCTAAATCTACATTAGACATTTCAAGCATACCATTTATTATACTTCCATAAGCTTCTTCTGCTGGACTTTTCTCACTTTTAGCTGGTCTTATTACTGGTGATCCTGAATTTGCACCTGGAACATACATATTTTGACCTACCCCTTCAAGTCCACCATCATTTACAAATGATGCCATAGCAACTTGACCTATTACAGTAACTGTTTGATCTTCTAGTGTAGCTTTTATTAAACCATCTTTTTCTATAGTAAAACCACTAACTTTTTTTCCATCTATTTCTTCTGGTATAGCTAATGGAACCAATTTTTTTTCAAAATTTAAATCTTCAGCCTTTTGATTAGCATCAACAAAACTTAACTCAACTTTTCCTGATTTTTCACCTATTTTTCTTCCAGCATCTGATGAAACATATCCCATAACTCTATACCCATTTGGTGTTACTAAATTTCCTAAACTATCTCTTTTAAATTCTCCATCTCTGGTATAATATGATTCCATTGCTTTTTCTGCATCTGTTGGCTTTGCCGTATCCGTTGATATTTCACCATCTATGTCACCTTTTGCAACTATAAAATATCCACTTCCATCAATTGCATTATCTAGTGGTCTTCCTGTTGGGTTTAAGCTTCCCTGTCCTGTATTTACTTCTATACTTTGAAGATTAACGCCCATACCTATTTGCTTTGGGTTACTTCCTCCTAATGCTAAAACCGGTCCAGAACCTTTTCCTATAGTTTCACGCATTGTATCTTGAAAAGTAACTCTTGATGATTTAAATGATGTTGTTCCTGAGTTTGCTATATTATTACCTATAACGTCTAACTTTTTTTGTTGTGCATTCATTCCTGATATGCCTGAATACATAGATTTTATCATCTTTACTTCCTCCTTTAATTTCATCTCAAATCTATCGTTCATTGAGATAGAAGGCTTCCTAAAAAGGTCCAGCCTTTATTTAATATTTTTTACTATAATAGAACTACAGAATCTACATTAGTTACTACATTAATTTCATCTTTACTTTTTTCCATAGCAGTTATTATTGTTCTATTTTTTATACTTGCTATTAAGGCCATATCCTTATAAAGAATCAATGCTTCCCTACTTCCCTTTTCACTTGCTTTATTTATTCCTTCGTTGATTTTATCTAAAAGTTCACCACTAAGTTCTATATTTCTTTCTTTAAGTCTTTTTGCAGAGTGGTTTGATAAAGTAAATCCCTGGTTTTTGGCTTTTTCTGATTTAAATATATCATCAAAGCTTTTGCTTTCCTTAGCTTCATTTTTAGTAATATTTTTTTTATCCTGTAAATTACTAAAATCACCTATGGGATACAAAACTCCATTTATAATTCTATAACCCATTATAAAACCTCTAATCTTTTATAATTTTATTGTTGTTTTTTTATATTCATAATGTAATCGAATGGATAATCTTTAATCTCTGGTTTCCCATTTTCATCATATTTTAAGTTACCATTTTCATCTTTAAGATGTACTTTTACTTTTATGCCTTCTTCATCTCTAAATATTTCTGTTACTGTACCATAAGGTCTCTTTTTCTCTGGTTTTTCAACTGGCTTTTCTTCTTCATCGCCTTCTTCATTACCTTCCTCAGGATCTTTTCCATCTACATCTTTATCCCAAAGTTCAACATCTTTGCCTATTAAATTTGCTCCATTTATAAAGTTAATATAATCTAAAGTTGGATCATCTATTTCAGCAACTTCTAACACATCATTATAATCAAAGCTCTTAATCTCTCCTTCAGCAGTTACAACTGTTATATATACATTGGATCCATTTTTATAAACAGATTGAACCACACCAACCTCTTGCTCACCCTTAGTATTAGCCGCATTTAATGCTACAAACTTTCCTACCAATCCTTGAGCACCAGAAAGTCTCATAGTAGTATTTAAATTAGCCATTTGTTCCAAGCTTGAAAATTGAGCCATTTGAGTTACATATTGAGTATTATCCTGTGGTTGAGTTGGATCTTGGTTTGCAAGTTCAGCAGCTAATATTTGTAAAAACATATTTTTATTCATATCATCGCCAGGTTTAACAACATTAGTTCCTCTTTCAGTTTTGCTAGCTGTAGCTGACGCTTTACTATCTTTCTTTAACTGATCCATTTGGAAACTAGAATTACCAGTTTTAGGTAAACTTACATTTGGCACTTTTAAAACCTCCTTTTCTTTTATAGTAAAATAATTCAAAACTTACACTAATACATTTAACATATCATTATTAGAATTTTGATTTTCACTTTCACTGTTTAAATTTGATTCATCTATATTTTCTGTACCATTAATGTTATTATTTTTTTCTTTATTATTCTCATTAGATTGATTTTCTTTATAACTACCATCATTAAAATATGTTGTATCTTCGTTATAAACTGATACTTCAACATTTTGAATTTTTATTGTATCATTTGTAAGCTTGTCCATAATTTCTTTTACATTTGCGTTAAGTAATGCAACAGTTTCTTTATTAACAGCTTTTAATTGAGCTTTCATCATATCCCCTTCCATAGTAAGATTTATTACAATCTCACCTAAATGCTTAGGATTGACTTTCACAACTAGATCTTGAATATTATTAAGATTCATATACTTTATAGATTTAATAATATCCTCATTAAAAGAAGTTTTATTAATTAATAAATTATCTTTCGGTATGTCTTCCACTGGATTATTACTTATTTTGCTTAAAAGATTATTAAACTTATTTAAAGGCAATTCTTGTTTTTCACCACTTATTTTTTCTAGTAATTTATCCTCTTTAATTAACTCACTTTTTAAAAGATTTTTACTACTATCATTGTTATTTTTATTGCTATTTTCCTTAGTATTGTCCTTTAAACTGTCTTTAGAATTTTCTTTGATATCTACTACTAATTTAGGCATTTCTTTATTTTCTGCATTGTTTACTTCTTTTTTAAATGAATTTATAGCTTCTTTCAATGATTTTTCAATTAGTTCCTTTATACTGCTATCGTTTATGTTTTCATCCATATTTAACTGTGATAATAGCTTTGTTAAGGATTCATCTAAAGAATTTTTATTTAAAATTTCACTAAAATCACAATTATCATTGATAAATTTACAAATTAAATCTTTTAATTCTTTATTGTTTATATTTTCAACTTGTATTTCATCTGGATATACCTTAGCTAGTAAATTTACTATTTGCTTTTTTAACTCTTCTAAAGAATTTTCATCTAAATTTTCTATACATTCTTCAACTTTTTCTTCTAATTTTTCTTCAACCTTCTCGCTTTTCACTTCATTACTTCCAGATACTTTTTCATTATTACATATCTTCTTTTCATCTGTATTAGTCTTACCTTTATCTAAAAGTTTTTGAAATGTATTAGAGTTTTCTTTATCTTTTGATACACTTTTTTCTTTTTGTGGTAAATTTTCTATTGCATCTTTTCTAATGGTATTTAAAAAATTCAATTCCATATTTTTCACCTCCTTTCAGCAACTTTCCTTATATGACCATATAAAGCAAATTCATCTGCTTGCTTTTGTTCTTTCATTGATTCTTCATCTTTAAAACGTTTATAATCCTTTTCTTTTAAGATTTCTACAGTTTTTCTTTCCACTTGAGCCTGTACTAACTCTTTTCTTTTATTCTCTGTAGCTACCTTTCTCTTTTTTAATTCCTTTTCTTCAGTTTCTATAGCCATATTTAATGTATTTAAATATTTAAGAATCACTTTTCTTTCTATAGTACTTAAATTTAAAGGAACATTTTTATACTGATTATAATCAGTTTTAAATTCCTTTATTTTCTTTTCAACTAAGTTTTGAGAAGTCATAGCTTGTACAAACTCTCTTTTCTTACCCTCTTCTTTTTCTTCTCTTATATCTAATAGCTTTTGAAGTTTAAATTTGTATGACATAGGTTCCCCCTTATATAAAATCAATTCTTAACCAAAACAAATCTTAAATTTTATCATTTGATAAATATATAAGTTTTAAAGCTACCTTGTACTCTATAGCTGACTAAATGTATTCTCAAGAAAAGACACATTTTCATCAAAATTTGATTCTTCATTTATCCCTTGTCTTAAAAAGTTTATAAGAACATCATTATATTTTATAGCCATATCTATTTTAGGATTGCTACCTTCTACATATGCACCTAAATTAATTAAATCTTCCGCATCTTTATAAGTAGCTAATAAATCTCTAGCTTTAGATGAAGCATTTTTATGATCTTTACTACATATTTCTGGCATAAGTCTACTAACACTGCTTAATATATCTATAGCTGGATAGTGATTTTTAGCTGCCAACGCCCTAGATAAAACAATGTGCCCATCTAATATACCTCTAACAGCATCTGCAATAGGTTCATTAAAATCATCTCCATCTACTAACACTGTGTAGAAAGCTGTTATTGAACCTTTATCAGACATCCCGCTACGTTCTAATAATTTAGGCAACATAGCAAACACTGATGGTGTATATCCTTTAGTAGCCGGCGGTTCACCTATAGCTAGTCCAACTTCTCTTTGTGCCATTGCAAAACGTGTTACTGAATCCATCATTAAAATTACTTTTTTTCCTTTATCTCTAAAATATTCTGCAATTGCTGTAGCTGTAAATGCTCCTTTTAATCTTACAAGGGCAGGTTGGTCAGAAGTAGCACATACTACTACTGACTTTTTTAACCCTTCTGGTCCTAAATCTTTTTCTATAAAATCAAGGACCTCTCTTCCTCTTTCTCCTATAAGACAAATAACATTTATCTCTGCCTGCGCTTCCCTAGCAATCATACCTAAAGTTGTACTTTTACCAACACCACTACCAGCAAAAATTCCTATTCTTTGACCTTCACCACAGGTTAAAAATCCATCAATAGCTCTCACACCTGTTGGAATAACCTCTTTTATTCTTCGTCTTTTTAAAGGATCCGGTGGCATAGCTTCTAAGGAATAATTAGTAAAAGTTGAAATTTCATACTCATTTAATGGATTTCCAAGTCCATTTAATACCTTTCCAAGTAATTCATCACTACATTTAACACTTAATGGTTTTCCTGTAGGAAGAACTCTACATCCTGGAGCAATACCCTTTAATTCACCTAAAGGCATTAATATTACATTATCTCCTCTAAATCCAGTCACTTCACTTGCAACAGCTTCATTTAGCTGATTATAAACTTTGCACACTTCTCCTACAAAAGCTCTTATACCTTTTACTTCTATAGTTAAACCTATAACATTTACTACTATTCCTTCTTTGTAATAATAATCAGCATTTCTAATTTTTTCTTCTAGCTTGTTAAAATTTAAAGTTAACATTTAATATCACCTTTTAGCTATCTTTCCATAATTAATTCTTTTAGTTTACTCATAATATAATCAATACCAGTTTCAACTTTTCCATTTTCTTTTTCTATAATGGCAACTCCATCTTCTAGTGAGTTATCCTCTACAATAAATATATCTCCATTAAAAGCTAACCTGTTAATCATATTAAGCTTTTCATCTTCTAATGAATTTTTATATTTACAGTTGCATCTTATAATAAAATAGTTTTCATTTTTTTCCTTTGAAAGAATATCATAAACAATATTATTTAATGCCTCAGCATTACTTAATTCCTTTTTTAACACTTCATTCACAGAAGTTAAAACAAGCTGTCTAAAATGCTCTTCTTTTTCTTCAACATACTTTTTATATTCTTTTTTAGCATTTGCAAGTACTTCATTAGCACTTTCTATTATAAGAGCACCCTCATTTAAAGACTTTTCCATTCCGTCATTATAGCCTTTTTCAAAACCATTATTATATCCCTCTAAACTTCCTTTTTCAAAAGCATTGTTCTCTATTTCTTTAGCATCTTCTAATGCCTTAACTAAAATTTTGTCGCTTTTTATTTGAGCATTTTTTATAATGCTATCAGCCATATTTTCCATACTTTTTAAAAGTTCATCATTATTAACTATATTAATAGTTTCCTTATTTTCTTTTATATTTTCTTTTTCTTTATCCATAAGTTTGAAATTAATGGCAGAGATTTCTTTTTTTCCTTCTGTTATAACATCTTTATTTTTAATAATATTATAAGATGATTGCATCCTCTCCACCTCTTGCTATTTGTATTTCACCAGCATCTTCTAATCTTCTTATTATTGCAACAACCTTTTGTTGAGCTTTTTCAACTTCAACAAGCCTTACTGGACCTAAGAATTCCATATCCTCTTTTAGTGTAGCCGCTGCTCTCTTAGATTGATTCTTAAATATGGCATTTGCAACTTCTTCAGAGCAGCCCTTAAGAGCAAGACATAATTCTTTATTATCCACTTCACGTAATATCCTTTGAATAACTGGATCTCCAAGAGTAATAATATCCTCAAATACAAACATAGATTCCTTAACTTTTTCCGCAAGTTCACTATCTTCATGATCTAAAGCTTCTGTAATATTTTTTTCTGTACTTCTATCAACCTGATTTAATATATTTACTAAGGAAGGAACACCTCCTACAATAGTACTTTCACTATTGTGAATTATATTTGATAACTTATCATTCAGCACTCCTTCAATTTCCTTAATAACCACAGGATATATAGTGTTCATAGTGGCTATTCTATAGGCAACTTCCGCTTGAAGTTCAGGTGGAAGTTCTGACATTATTTGTCCTGCTTTATCCGGTTGAAGATAGCAAAGTATCAATGCTATTGTTTGAGGATGTTCATTACGTATAACATTCATAAGTTGAGTTGCATCAGCTTTTCTAGCAATAGAAAAAGGTCTATATTGCTGTGTGGCTTCTGTAACTCTTTCTAGTATTTCTGATGCCCTTTGAGTTCCTAATGCTTTAGATAAAAGATTTCTTGCATATTCTATTCCACCTTCTAAAATATAATCTTTAGCCTTATTCATCTCTAAGAATTCATCTAATATAGCCTTTCGTTCTTGTGACGATACTGAGCTCATGTTAGCAATTTCATAAGTTACCTTTTGTATATCTTTTTCTGGTAGCCTTTTTATAATTCCTGAAGATGCTTCAGGCCCTAATGTTATAAATAATATTGCCGCTTTTTGAACACCGGTCAATTTCTCTACTTTAGCCATAAATTATCCCCTTTCATCATCTGCTAACCATGATTTAACAACATCTGCTACCTGTTCTGGCTTATTAGTTGCATACTTTTTAACTTCACCTGTAACATGCTCATTTTCATTTTTAGCGTCTAAATTTAAAGTTTCAAAAACTTCTTTTGGTTTTACTTCATCTCCGATTAAAATATCAAAGTTTGAATCCTCATCTTCATACTCTTCTTCATCTTCTCCCCTTGATTTTTTAACTGCTAAAATTATTGCTAAAATTGCTATAAGCGCACCAACTCCACCTACTACCATAGCTATAACCTTGTTTCTTTTCGCAGCAGCTTCTTGTTTTTTCATATCTTCTAATTCTTTTTGAGCTGCTTCTTTTTCTGCATTATCAAAATCTAATGATTCAACAGTTACTGAATCTCCTCTTTTTTTATCTAATCCAATAGACTCGGTAACTAGATTTCTTATAGCATTTTTTGCTTGAGCATCTACTTTACCATCTACTACTACAGATGCTGATAATTTTTGAACTTCTCCTGGTGCTTTAATAACTGTTTGTTCCTTTTTAGATACTTCATAATTTGTAGTATTTTCTTTATGAGTAACTCCCTTTTCTTTCTCTTCATTATTCTGAGTGTTATTCATATTATTATCTACTGGACTACCTGATGTGTTACCACTATCATTTTCTGTAGTAACAACTTCATGATTACTTACAACTGCGCCTTCTTTACCATAATCCACGCTTTTTTGCTCTACTGCATCAAAATTTAATTCTGCATTTACAGATACTCTAACTTTGTCTTTATATATAGGTTCAAGTACATTCATTATTTTTTTCGAATATTCTTCTTCCAATTGCTTTTTAGCCTGTAATTGCTTTTCAGTAGAATTAATAGATTTATTTTCACCTTTTTCATCATAAAGACCTTCTGTTAATAATTTAAAATCGTCAGATACAACAGTTACATTTTCATTTGGAAGGTTCTCTACACTTCCTGAAATTAATGAAACAATAGCCTTTACTTGATCCTCAGATAATTGCTTGCCTTTGCTCATTAATAGTGTTACTGATGCCGATGCTGGAGTTGGTTTAGTTATAAATGCAGATTTATCTGGTATAACTAAATTAACTTTTGCATTTTCCACTTCTTCAAAAGATTTTATAGTTCTTTCTAATTCTCCAGCTAATGCTCTTTGATACATAACCTTAGTTTCTGTATCCGTAGAACCTACTGAACTTTTCTCATCAAACAATTCAAAACCATTGCTACCTTCTTTAAAAGATACTTGTGATAATAATTCCATTCTTAACTTATCTACATTTTTCTTTTCTACTAAAATTGAATCCCCTTGAATTTTATATTTATATTTTTTTTCTTCTAATTTTTCTATTACTGCGCCTGAATCCTCTGCTGTCATTTTGGAGAATAATACTGCATATTTAGGTTTTAAAGCAAGTACTGACATCGTTATTACAGTTATTATAGCAACGGAGGTAAGTATAGCTACAGCTATCTTTTTAGCCTTGCTCATTTCTTTTATTTTATCTTTTTGCTCTTTTAAGCTCTCAGATAGCTTACTCATTCTGTGCACTCCTTACTATATTTGCATTTTATTAAATTCTTCATAAGCATTTATAAGCTTATTTCTTACTTGAACTGCTAGTTCTAATGTCAATCTAGCTTCTTCTGCTGAAACCATTGCCTCATGTAAATTAACATCACCTTTTATAAAACCATTTGTTTCTTTTTCTGCTTTTACTTGTGTTTCATTAACCTTATTTAAAGCCGAATTTAACATTTCAGAAAAACTACTTCCTACATTGTTTTGCTCATTCTTATTCTCAATATTTCCTTTTATCCCTTCATTAAAAACCTTAATGCCGGGAACAAATTCGTTTGTTACCATAAAATTCACCTATCTTCCAATTTCTAATGTTTTTGATATCATATTCTTTTGAGTATTTAATGCTGTTATATTTCCTTCATAAGCTCTTGAAGCAGCAATTAAATCTACTGTTTCATTTAATATATTTACATTAGGCATTGTTACATATCCCTTTTCATCTGCATCAGGATGTGATGGATCATAAACTTTTTTTAATGGAGATTTATCATTTTCAACACCAACTGCTTTAATTCCCATTGGTTTTAGCTCTATATTCCCATTTGACTTATCTATCTGTTTTTGTAAATTTTCTTCAAAGGTTGCAATTTTTCTTACATAAGGCTTTCCATCAACGCCTCTTGTAGTATTTGCATTTACTATATTAGATGTTATTGTATCTAGTCTTAATCTTTCTGCCGAAAGACCACTAGCACTTATTCTCATACCTCTAAATGCTTCCATCTATTAATTACCTCCTTTTATCACTGTACTTCTCATGTTAAATCTAGTATTAGCTTGTTTTACTAATGCATCATACATTAAACTATTTGATGCTGCACTAGTCATTTCACTTTCTATATCCACATTATTTCCGTCTTCTCTCATACTAGATTTATTGTCTTTTTTCACTTCTATATTTTCTGCAGAAAACCCCATATGTTTATTGCTAGTTTTTTTTAATTCATAATTTTTTGAATTTTCCTCTTTAAGTGCTTCATCAAAATTAACATATTCTCTTTTATAATTTTTTGTATTTACATTTGCTATGTTATTATTTATAATTTTTCCACTTAAAGTCGTTACATCCATTCCTTTTTTTATTAAATTATATGTAACATTATCTATTCCCAACATTATCCCTCCTCTTTATACACTTAACTTGAAAATTACATCAAGGATTAAAACTTATTTGCCTATATATAGTTTCACTTTAAATTCTTTATTTTTTACCTATATTTCCAATAATGTTCAACACATCTTGAGGAAGCTTGTTTGCCTGAACCATAAGTGATAATCCTGCATTTACTAGAACATTATTTTTAGTATACTCTATAATTTCCTCGCTAATATCTGCACCGGTTAAAGAGCTCTCCGCATTTTGTGTTTTTAATGATAATTCATTTAACATTTCAGTGTTACTAGTTAATCTATTTGATATAGCTCCCATTTTGCTTCTGCAATCGTTTAATTTACTTATAGCAGTATTTATTGTATCTATAGACTTATTTATTTCTTCTGTAGTTAATACTTTAACTTTTCCATCTAATCCTAACCCTGAAGAACTTAAATCACTTGTGGGGATTGTAGTTTGCTCACCGGCATTACTACCACATTGAACTAATATTCCTTTATCTGATGATAATATCTTTTTACCATTTATTTCTGTATTTTTAGCTATATCATCAATTCCTTCTAATATAGAATTTATTTCTTCTTGTATTATTTTCTTATCTTCTTCAGAGCCTGTCCCCCCTGCCTGTATAGTGAGCTCTTTAATTCTTATTAATGAATCTGATATATTTTGCGATGCACTGTCAGCAGTTTGCAACATACTTATAGTGTCTTGTGTATTTCTTGATGCCATTTCTAATGATCTTATTTGTATTTTCATATGCTCACTACTAGACAATTTATTAGGATCATCCTTAGCTGTTGCAACTTTTAATCCTGAATGAATTCTACTCATAGCTGCATTTTGTTTAGATAAATTTTTACAATAGGCATTATATATGTTTAGAGCTGACATATTATGATTTAATCTCATCTACTTCACTCCATATTCTTAATTTATTATTTTTAAATACTGTATACAACAAATAGTTTACCACACTCTTATATAAAGACAATTACATAAGTATTTAGTAAACTTTTCAATAATTTAGATCTATTTCATATATATACTATCTTTTAATCTCTTAATGATAGTATACGAATTATATTAATATTGGGTATTAATATATAAGTAAATCAAGCAAAAATTTCAACTTATATATTATCTAATTCTAAAATCATAATACTATAATGTTGATAGCGTCACTATAGTATTATGATTAAATTTGGGTTGATTTTTATAAACACATTTTTGGATAGTATCATGTCTCACTATTTTGGGTATCCAAGTTTTAGAATAATTAATTTTAAAAGTCAACTTGGAACCCTATAGTTTATATTAAACAAGGTAGGTTGTCTTGTTTATTAGAACTTAAACACTTTTCTTACTTCTATATTAAGTTTTTAAATTTGCTTTTTCAATAAACTTGTCACAAAATGCACTTTAATTGTAACATATATACAAAATTATCATATATTTATCAAAAAATATCATAACTTCTATATTTTTATGAGATTTTATAAAAAATTAAAGTCTACATAAACTTTTTATGTAGACTTTGCTTTAAATTTAGACTTTTTCATTTATGAAATAAGAATTTCTATAAAAATCTTTATTATATTGATTATTAGCTACTTTATTTTTTGATATAATTTTTATCTTATCCTTTATTTCATCTTTTCTTGTGTTAAATAAAATTTTAATCTTTTTCTCATCCTCTAATAAATTTAATTTACATATAACACTTTTTAATCTTTCTTTATCTACATTAGAGCTTTCTATTTTATTTATTATCCTTTGTTTTTCTATAATTAAATTTTCTATATTATCATAAGATGCATTTTCAATGTCTTCACTAAGACTTTTTATCATTTCTTGATTTATAAAAGAACATCTTTCAAGTAAATTTTCCATGTATTTTAACTACCCATCTGCTGTGTAAACCAATTCATTTGAGAATTTAATGAGTTCATAGCCTTCTCTAATTGAGCAAACTGTAAATAATATCTATTTTCCATTTCATTCATTTTCTTTACTTGTTCTTTTATCATATCTTCTTTATCTAATATGCTTTTAGTTAAAATATTATTCTTATCTGTTACACTACCTTCAATTCCAGCTTTTTCTAGTAGTAATCCTCTATTTCCAGTATCGCCTAATATTCTTGTACTTGCATACTTTTTAAATGTTGTATCTACTTTTTCCATTCCTATTTTGAAAGTATTAAATGTTTTTTCTGAATCTTCATTTAAAGCTTTTTTAAACTTATCTTCATCCAAAACAAGTTTTCCACCTTCTCGCACATTGTCAGATGTTTCTATGCCTATACTAAATAAAGTATCCTTATCTCCAAACATATCCATTCTTAACTCTGACATCATGTTCTTAAGATAACTATCGCCTTTTAATATACCTTTTTTAGCTTGTTCTTCCCATTTTTTTATTTCTTCCTCTTTCATATCTTTCTTTTCATCATCTGTAAGAGGCTTATAACTATAATTTCTCTTTTCTGTATTAAGTTTGTTAACCTTATCTATTAATTTATTATAATCTTCAATAAAGCTTTTAACTGTTTCAATTGCTTTACCATTGTCTTTAGTTATAGTAATTGTAAAATCTTCGCCTACTTCTGCTCCATTTAAATCAAAGTTTATTCCATCCTTTGAAAATTTATTATTATTGGATGTAATATCATATTCAGTTGAATCACCAGGTAATGTTATTTTAGCTTCTAAATCTTTACCTTTTGTTTGTTTAAGTGTAACACTTCTAACTAAATCTTTTGCAGCATTTTCAACATTAGGAAAATTCCCCGTTATTTCAGTTCCACCTTCTAATGTTAGTTTAACTTTTCCTGACTCAATTTCAGAATTTAACTTTACCTTACCACCAGTTTGTTTATATATATCCGTTGATAAGTTATCTAACGTTGTTTTATCATTTACTCGTATATCAACTTCTTTTTCTTCTCCATTATCATCAAATTTTATAGTTAAAGTTTGATCTAGTAAACCCAAAGACTTATTCGACTCAATAGATTCTATTGTAGTTCCAGTTAATTCTGATGTGTTTAATCCTAATTTACCCATTAAATCAATTCCATTATCATCTAATCCTAAACTTACCTCTTTTCCTGTTTCTTTAGTACTTAAGGTAAATTTCTTAGATATAGAACTATATTCTAAATTAACTTTTCCATTAGTTGATTCTGATACTTTTTTCGATAAATCTTTTACCGTCATAGTATTGTCAATATTTATTTCATGTATTTCACCATTTATAGATATATTAAATGTACTTTTCTCTGTATCTGGTTCAAAAAAATTATTAATATCACTTAATTTAGTATCTAAATTTATGTCAGTTTTTTCACCTTGAATTTTAGCACCTTCCGCTAAATTTTTTACATTTACTTTATATGTTCCTTCTTTAGCATCTGAACTTGCTGTTATATTTAATATTTCATTACTACATTTAACTTTAGAACTATTTAAAGATCCTGAAGATAATAAGTACGTATCTTTATTTAAAACATCAAAATATTTACCCATTAACCCATGAACATCTTTTATAATATCTCTATATATTTCCTGTTGCCAAAGTACTATTTGTTGTTGTTGCTTCATTGAATCTATTTTAAGCTGTTGTGGTTTAAGCATGTCTTTTATCATAGTGTCTGTATCCATGCCTGTTGCCATACCTGTTATTCTCATATATTTCACCTCTCTAAAATTATAGGTTGTAAATTTAATGAATAAACTTAAATATAAACTTGTTTTCCTATAACAATATAGGGAATAAAGTAGTTTTTATTCCCCACATACCTGTTAGCTAATACAATTAACATATTTACAAAAGTTCAATGTATATGTTAATTTATATTTTCTTACTTATCTTTGTTTAGCTGCTATTTTATATGCATCATTCCACATACTTCTAATATCTTCTATAAGTGGTATAATCTCATCCATTATCTTTATATCAGATTTTATATTAGCTTCCATTAATCTATTATTTATAAATTCATATACAGATGATAAACCATCTATCCATTGTAGATTTGTGCTTCTATCTAATGATATCATTAACTCATAAAATATATCCTGAGTTTTTACTAAGTTTTCATGCTTCTTTTTTATATCCTTGTCTAATATTGCTTGTCTTCCTATTTTGGCATATTTTACTGCTCCATCTAAAAGCATTAGTAATAATTGCTCTTTTGATGCGTAATTTATACTATTATTTTTATAAGCATTATATCCATTAGCATAAGAATTCATCCTTTAACCCACCTTTTACCTATGCCTTTTCATCTAGTAGAACTCCTGCCATTTCACACATAGCTGCCACCATATCTAATATTTTTTTAGGTGGTATTTCTTTTATTACTTTATCATTTTCTTTATCCATTATTTTTACTATAAAAGTATTTCTAAAAAATTCATGCTGTTCATATTTTACATAGGAATCATGTTCCTTTAAAAATACATTTAATTTTTCTACAGCATTTTTTAATTTCTTCTCTTCAATATTTTCCTTTGAATTATATTTATCATTTAAACCAATACCTTTATTTTTTTCACCTTGAATATCTGAAGCTTTCTCTTGTTGTTCTACTAAATTAGCATCTTTTTTTTTGTTAGAATTTAATTTATTATAGTTTACTTCCTTGTTATCTACAATTTTCATTGTTCCAACTTCCATGTTTACACCTCTTAATTATTTTTTTAATTTTCCAAGGATTGAGGTATCTACTGAGACTGCATTTTTATTTTCTATAGTTACAGCATCCTTCAATTCCTTTCTTAGGATTGTAACATCTTTTGGTGCATTTATAGATAATTTTACTGACCCATTATCTAGTTTAACTACAACGATTTCAACATCTTCACCTATTAATATAGATTCCCCTTTTTTTCTACTTACAACTAACATTTTAAATTCTCCTTAAATAGTAGTTCCTTTATATTATAACTTTCATTATCTATTATAATTTGTTTTCCAAGATTGCTACTTATATTTAAAACTATAGGTGCTTTTAAATTAGTTGTAATTTTATTTATATCTGAATTTAATGTTACTGTAGTATAAACTGCTACTTCTTTTTCATTTTTAATTTTTAATTTAGATACTATTTTATCACTCAAATTAAACTCATAATCTTTCCTTACTAAAAACGGTGACATAATAACTATGCCTACTGATTCATCTTCAAGTGAATGAATAACTTTAAAATCTTCATTATCTTTTAGTGAAAATATTATATATTTTTTTAAATGCTCAAATCCTAAAAGACCTTCACTTAAAGTTATAATTTTATCTTCATCATATTTTATAATGCCATGATACTTAGTCTTTAGTTCCATATTTTTTTACTCCTTGTTCATTATCTTATAAAGTCTAATAAAGATGGTGGTAATATTTTAGATGCTGTTTGAAGCGATGCTAAATAAACAGTTTGTATCATTCCCATCTCCATGCTCTTTTCCACCCAATCTATATCTTCATTGTAAGACAATATCGCTTTAAGGTTTATATTTTGGTCTTCATTTACATTTTTTGCACCCTTCATTCTATTTTGAAAGGTTCCAACCTTTGAACGAACACTTAAAAGATTACTAATTGCACTATCTAACCTTTCTAAGTGCTCATTATTCACTTTGGATATATCTCCATCTTCTCCTAAATCCTTTATTATATCATTTAATAAATGTCCTAAAGTGTCATTTGCTGCAATAGTTACTTTATTATCTATGTCTATTTCTTTATTATTTTTATCTGTTAATATCTTTCCATTTTCATCAGTAAGCTTTCCATCCTTATTTATCTTCAATAATTTGCCATCTTTATCTTTAAGTTCTCCATTACCATCAATTGTGATAGGCTCTCCATCATATAGGATTTTTTTCCCACTTTCATCCACTAAATGTGATTCCTTATCTACCCTTAAAACATTGTTATCTTTATCAATTTTTAATAGGTTTCCATTTCCATCTTTTAAATCTTTGTTTTTAAAACTTAAAAGCTCATTAGCATTAACACTATATTCAATAACAACTCCAGAGGAGATTTCAACCTTTAAATTATCTCCAATGGTTCCAGAGATAAGTTCTCCATTTTCATCTACAGTGGTAGGTTTTTTATCACCATGAGTTCCACCAAAAATATATTTTCCATCAAAGGAAGTATTTAATATTTGAGAAATTTCATTTACTTTCTCTGATATCTCATCTTTAACTGCTTTTAACTCATCTTTATCATAAGTACCATTTCCAGCTGAAACCATAAGTTCTCTTATTCTACTTAATGACTTACCTAAATTATCTAATGCACTATCTGTTGTATCTAGCCAGTTTATAGTATGGTTTATATTAGTGTTATACTGCTCATTTGCATAAATTTCACTGTATATTTGCATAGAACGTGCTGCTTTAAATGGACTATCAGATGGTCTTTTAAATTCTTTACCTGTATCAAGTTGCTCTTGTTTACGTTTCATATGATTTAAGTTTACATTCATATCTGCTAAAAACGAATTTGACATCATTTTGTTAGTTATTCTCATAAAACCACCATCCTAACGTTTTAATCCATTTATTACTACATCTAACAATTCATCTACAGTGGATATCATCTTTGCATTTGCTTGATAAGCATGATTAAATTGAACTAAATTTATAGTTTCTTCATCAATAGAGACTCCTGATGTAGACTCTCTCTTTTCAATAAAACTACCTAATAATATTTGTTTATTAGCAACATCTCTTTTAGCAGCTTGAGCCTCAATACCTAATGTATTTATTATGCCTTTATAATATCCCTCTACACTTGCACCATCTTTATTATTTTCAAAAGTTACAATACCTTCTGAAGTAATGCCTTTATCATAACCGTTATTTTTCTTAAATTCTTCTAATGTAGTTTTTTCTTTCACACCTTTTGTTTCATCATCAATTATAAATTTTATATCTCTAAGTTGTGCTATAACTAAGGCTCTTTTTCCATCTGTTCCACCACTATTTGAAGCGCTACTTACATTTAAAAGCATAGGATTTTTCAACAAATCCTCATTTATAGTTATATTTCCTGCAGTTATATTCATACCTGAATTATCACTACCTATTTTATCTGCATCTGTTCCATCAGTGAAAAAATTTCTATTTCCACCACCATCTGAATGTATTGCATTAGTAGATAATGCTATAGTTTTTGCTAAGTTATTCAATTTATCTATATTAGATTGTATTTTTTCATCTAATTTTAGTAATCCACCTATTGTTCCACTTGATGGATTAAAATCGGTTGGTTTTATAGGGTTTCCATCCTCATCCGTTGTTATTTCTTTTCCCTTATCATCTACCTGAACAAATTGATAACTTCCTGATGCTTCATCAAATTTTAAATGATATTTAGGGTCTTTATCTGCATTTTGTATTAAATTTATATCTATACCATTAGCATTTAATTTTATTCCATTAAGATTCTCTGAAGTTACATCAATACCAAATTTTGTACTTAATTCATCTAATAATAAATCTCTAGAATCTAATAAATCATTAGGATTATTTCCGGCAAAAGTAACTTTTTTTATCTCTTTGTTAAGTTCATTTATTTGATCTAATAAATTATTTATATCTTCTACTGATTGTTTTTTTTCTGTTTCTAAATTTCCTTTAGTGTCTTCCAGTTGTTTATGTGTATGATTTAATAAATCTGTTAATTGTTTAGCTGTTTGAACTACTACTTGTCTTGCTTCTGATTTTTCTGGGTTTAATGATAATGTTTGCCACGCATCATAATACTCTGACAATAATTTTGATATAGCTGTATCGCTAGGCTCATTAAATATACCTTCAATTTCAGATAAATATTTTTCTTTAGCTATTGAGTCAGCAAGATTACTAGACTCTCTTCTTATTTGATAATCTAAAAAAGTATCTCTTGTTCTTGTTATAGCTACTACATTTACCCCTGTTCCTATTTGACCTGGACCTGCAAGTGTTATAGGACGACTAGCGGATAAAATAACATGTTGCCTTGAATATCCAGGAGTATTTACATTAGACATATTATGTGATGTAGTGTTAAGAGCAGATTGTTGTGCAAGCATACCTAATTTAGATACTTGCATTGTCCCAAACAAACCTGACATTTTATCACCTCGCTACCTTCTAATTTTCCCATAAGAATTATAAGTGTTTATGGCACCTTTATCTTGTGGTTTTAACATATTAATCATTGCATTAGTATAATTTAGGGCTTGCTTTAACAAAATGCTATTACTATCTTTTTGCATCTTTGTTGCCTCTAAAAGCATAATACAATCATCATATTTTTTTTCTAATTCTTTATCTTTATATTCATCTATTACTTCTTTCATAGATCTTCCTTTTGTAATTTTTCTTCTTTCCATTTCAATTATTGCAATTTCTTTATTTGATTTTTCAATGTTAGCGATGATTGACTCCAACCCCAAAGCATCATCTTTAACTATTAAATTATATTGTTGTTCTAATAAATTTAAAATTTCTCCAATAGCTTGTTTTTCCTTAATTAAAATATCATTCAATTTATTATTCATTAGTAGTATTCTCTCCCATTTAAATGTTCTATGATTTTTTCTGCTACTAACTTACTATCAACCTTATAAGTTCCTTCTTTGATTTGAGCTTTTATTTTCTCAATTCTTTCAGTAGGGGCTTCTTTTAAATCAGTTGCAGCCATAGTATTTAAAGTTTTTCCTAAGTTTGAAATTTCACAGCTATCTTTAATTGAAACTTCATTAGTTTTAGCCACTGTTTTATTCACATTTTTATATGAATTAATGGCCATAAAATTTGATGTACTATTAATTTTCATTTTTCATACCTACCTTGTGTTTATTCTAATAATTATATCGTTATCTTATATTAAAAGTTTATAGAAAAAAGTTTAAAAAATTATACTAAATTTAAATAAATATTAACATTTTTAAAATAAAAGGCTGCGAAAAAATATATTTAATATACTTATTCACAGCCTTTTATTTATATCAATAGATTATAACTCTTTAAAATATATACCATTGATTTTATTTACCAAGACTTCTAACTCTTTCTTCACCACTTACTATGCCTGTAATTTTAACACCAAAATTCTCATCAACTACAACTACTTCACCGTAAGCTATTTTTTTACCATTAACTAAAATATCCACTGGTTCCTCTGCTAATGTATCTAACTCTATTAGTGATCCTGTAGTTAATTCTAATACTTCTCTTATATTTTTTCTAGTTTTACCAAGCACAACAGATACTTCTAGTGGTACATCTAGTATTAAATCTATATTATTTGGCATACTTGTAGTTGGCCTATTATTTAATTGACTAAAGGCAGCTTGTTTAACTTGAACAGGCTCATCATTAGTTTCTATCGATTTTGGTTCATAATCATAGTTAGCATTTTCACTTTTCATTGCAATCTCTTCATTTAAGTTATTTTCTTCCACTATATTTTCTTCTTTAGAAGTAGTTTCTTCTTCTGTTCCCATCATTATAGTTATAATTTTTTGAGCAGTAACTAGTGGAAGCACTTGCATAATACTACTATCTACTAAATCCTCAATATTCATTCTAAATGATATAAATGCAATTTCTTCTTCTTCATTAATTTCTTCTGATAATGGTGATGTTGTTTCATCACAAATACTTGATAATGGTGGTGAAATATTTACTTCTCTTCGGAACATAGTAGCCATAGAAGTAGCAGCCGAACCTATCATTTGATTCATAGCCTCTGATACTGCACTAATTTCTATTTCTGAAAGCTCACTAATTCCATCTACTTTTCCATCTCCACCCATCATAAGGCTTGCAATAACCGCCGCATCGCTTATTTTCATTATTAATAAATTTCCACCCATTATTCCACTAGTAAATTTAACATCTAAAACTACATTTGGCGTCTCAAAGCCTTCTCTTACTTTTCTTAAAGTACTTACTTGTATATTTGGTGTAGTTATATTTACTTTTTTTCCTATAATGGTGGAAAGCGCTGTTGCAGCGGATCCCATAGAAATATTTCCAACTTCACCAAGAAGATCTTTTTCTATATCACTTAAAACTTCCTTTTCTTTTTCCTTTTCACTCTCTTTAGGTGAAGCGTCATTTCCATTTAATAAAGAATCTATTTCTTCTTGTGATAGAAATCCGTTACTCATCGTTCTCCACATCCTCGCTTATATATTCTATTATTTGAACTGCTCTTTGCTTTCCACTTAAACCAGGTTTACCAATATAAGTCAATTGTTCTTCTACATAAATCTCTGCTGGTGAATCTATATTATTATCTAAAGTTATAACGTCTCCTATATTTAAAGATAAGAAATCATTAACTGTTATTTCTGTTTTTCCAAGTATAGATAAAATATCTACATTTACTTTATCTAGTCTATGCCTTACCTTCTTCTTATGCTCATTTGCTAGTTCGTCATCATTGCTAAACCAATATCTAATCACAAGCTTGTCTAAAACTTTCTCTATACTAAGATATGGTATACATATATTCATGAACATAGTAGTGCTAAACATTTCAACAGTAAATGTTATAAGAGCAACTGGCTCATTAGGCGCTAGAGTTTGATTTAATGCTGGATTTGTTTCTATTTCTTGAATTTCTGGTTGTACGTCTAAAACATCTTCCCATGCTAATTTCAAATTTGATACTAATCCACTATTTAAAACTTTAATAAGTTTCTTTTCTATTTCTGTAAGCTCCTTTAATTTAGGTTTTTTATAACCTGAACCTCCTGCTAAAACATCATACATTCTAAGAACAAATTCTGCATTAGTTTCAAGTAATATATCTCCACTTAATGGTGGCATTTTAAAAAGTGTAAGCACTGTAGGATTTGGTATAGAGTGAATAAACTCTTCATAAGTTATTTGCTGAACACTTTCTACATTGACTTTTATATTACTTCTAAGTTGTGCAGTTAAATAATTAGAAATTATTCTACTGTAATTGTCATGAACAAGCTCTAAAGTTCTTATATGATCTTTAGTAAATTTTTGAGGCCTTCTAAAATCATAAGGTTTTACTTTAACTTTCTCTTCCTTCACTTCTAATGAATCTGCCTCTAAATCTCCAGAAGATAAAGCAAGCAAAAGAGCATCTATTTCTCTTTGAGATAATACTTCTGACATTACTCTACCTCATTCCTATATTCGTAGATTTTATATATTTATTTTATCAAAATCTAATAAAGTTATAATTCTATCTTTTAAATTAATTACACCTTTTATAAATACTTTTTCTTTATCACTAACTACTCTTTCTACAGAACCATCTTCTACTTCTAATACCTCATCTACTGAATCTACTGTAATACCGACAGCTTCATCCTCTAAATTTAATATTATAATATTTTGTTCCTCTGTATTAGCTGATTTCATATTTAATACTAAGTTTATATCTAAAATTGTAATTATAATCCCTCTTAAATTTATAAGTCCTTTTATATGACTTGGCGCTTTGGGTACTAATGTGATGTTCATCATATCACATATACTTTGAACTTTGCTAGTTTCAACAGCAAATTGTTCATCCCCAATCCTAAAAACAACAACTTGCATTGCTAGTCCCCCTATCCAATTACTTTATTTATAGCTTCTAATACTCTATCTGCTTGGAAAGGCTTAACTATAAAATCTTTTGCACCTGCTCTTATAGCATCCATAACCATGCTTTGTTGACCCATAGCACTACACATTACTATTTTTGCATTTGGATCAAATTCTTTTATAGCTTTTACAGCTTCTATTCCATCCATATCTGGCATAGTTATATCCATTGTAACCACGTCTGGTTTCTCAGATTTATAAAGTTCTACAGCCTTTATTCCATTTTGTGCTTCTCCTACTACTTCAAATCCATTCTTTTCAAGAATGTCCTTTATCATCATTCTCATAAATGTTGCGTCATCAACTATTAATACTTTAGCCATTTAAATTTCCCTCCATTATTCCTAAAGATTTCAATATTTTTTCTAATGAGCCAGGCATAGGAATATAATAAAAATGCCCGTTTAATGTTTCATTTTCTTGAATAAATTCTGTTTCAATATCTAAAACAGATTCTCCATATTGACCAGCTTCCATAAATGTTGTTGAAAGTATAGCCCCTATCATATCACTAGCCACTGCTGGTACAGAAAGCGTCAAGTTCAAATTTGTAAGTGATGCAATGGCATTTATATAAGTGGATGAAATTATATTTCCAACCTCGGCTAAAACTGATAGCCCCATTTCATTTACTTCATTTCCACATTGTCCACAAAGACTACTTATTATATCTAAAAGAGAATTTTCATCTATTATAAATAGCATATTTCCAGGTGCATCACCAAGCACTCTAATTACAACTGCATAGGCTAAATCTTCAGCATCATTTTCAAATATTTCTTCGTAAGGTATTAAATTTACTTTAGGAAAAGTTATATCAACCTTTTTATTTAAAAGATTAGATAATGCTGTTGCAGAATTTCCTATTCCTATATTTCCTACTTCCCTTAGTGCATCTAACTGGAGATCAGTTAGCTTCGTATATTCCAAATTTTAAGCACCTCCTTATATCAATGATGCAACATCTAGTATTAATGTTACTAATCCATCTCCTAAAATTGTAGCACCTATATATTCATTCAAGTTCTTTAATGTCTTGCCAAAAGGCTTTATTACTATTTCTTGTTGACCTAATAATGAATCTACAAGTAAACCAACTTCCCTTTCTCCTACCTTTGTCATAACTACATATTTCTTTCCATGATCATCCTCTGGAATGTTTAATTTTTCATTAACTCTTATAAGATTAACTATATTATCGTTATAAATTATTACCTCTTTATTGTTTGTCTTTTTAGTTAATTCCTTTTTATATTCAATAACTCTATCTATATATCCTAAAGATATTGCCATTGTCTCAGAACCAACCTTTACAAGTAATGCTTGTATAATTTGAAGTGTAAGTGGAAGTCTTATAATAAAACTTGTTCCCTTACCTAATTCACTTATAGCATCTACAGTTCCTCCTAATGCAGCAATTTTAGTTTTTACTACATCCATACCAACACCTCTACCTGATATGTCTGTAACTACTTCATTAGTACTGAATCCTTGGCTAAATATTAAATTTTTAATGTCATTTTCGCTCATACCTTCTGTAGTTATTCCTACACTTTCAGCCTTAGCTCTAATCTTGTCAACATTTAGACCTTTTCCATCATCTTCAACTTTTATCACAGCCTTAGTTCCTTCTGGATATGCTATAAGCTTTATTTTTCCATTTGGATTTTTACCAGCTTTGATTCTTTCTTCTGGACTCTCTATCCCATGGTCTGCTGCATTTCTTAAAAGATGAATTAATGGTTCCCCAATTTCTTCTATAACTGTTCTATCAAGTTCAGTGTCTTGTCCTAATATTTCAAGATCAATTTCTTTACCTAATTCTATAGATAAATCCCTTATCATCCTTGGAAATCTGTTAAATACAGCGTCTAATGGCAACATTCTTATTTTCATAACCAAATCTTGTAAATCAGATGTACTTCGAGCTACTTGTTCTAAAGTTTCATTTAACTCTGGTATTTTATGATTTAAACTTATTTGTTCTAGTCTTGTCCTATGAATCACAAGTTCTGAAACCATATTCATAAACTTATCTAATCTTTCCAAATCTACTCTTACTGATTGTCCAACTGTTCTACCCTTAGGATGTTTATCTGAATTATGCTTATCGTTAGTTGTTTTCTTTCCCTTAATATCTTTACCTTTTTCTATTTCCTTATTTATTTCTTTTATTTTCTCTGATTTATCAGTGATTTCTTTTGGTTTCAAATTTTTTATACTGTTCTTATTATTTTCTGAGATATTACTGATTTCTACACTTTTCACTTCTGATATTTTAAATAATATATCTTTAGTTTCTTTTTCAGTTTTCTTAGTAATATAAGTTAGTTCTATATTATAATCAAAATTTTCTGCCTCTAAATCTTCTGATGCAGGTATTGATTTTATAACTTCACCATGTGCCTCTAGCTCTTGCATTATTATAAATACTCTTGCTGATTTTAATAATGTTCCTTCATCTAACTGAATATTTACATTAAGTGCATTAAATCCAACTTGCTTAGCTTGTTTTATAACATCCATATCATATTCTGATAAGTTATAATTTGAACAATCACTATTAATCTCTTCTTTATTTTTATCTGTTTTTACATCTGAAACTTCAACTATTCTTACTTCTGAAATGTCTTCTATTAAATTTTTTATAGTTTCCTTAGTTTCTTTTGTTATATACGCAAAATTTATATCCAAATCAAAATCTTCAATTTCTAAATCTTCTAAGATAGGTTGTGTTTTTATAATTTCTCCATGTTCTTCTAACGCTTGCATTATTACAAATGCTCTTGCTGATTTTAAAATTGTTCCATCATCTAATTTAACATAAATACTATACGCATTAAATCCAGAATCCTTAGCTTGTTTAATTACATTTAAATCATACTCATTAAATTGAAGTTGATTTGCTACATCACAAACTGCCTCAATTGATTTTCCTTCTGCATTTTCAGCATTTTCTTTAGCTTCATCGCTTTGTTTTTTATTACCTATATCTTCTAATTGATGAACTATATCTGATATATCATAATCTAATTCTTCACCATCAGCAATAGTGTTTATCATATTCTCCAAATTATCTAGACATCTAAATAATACTGTTACAACCTTTGGAGTTACATTTAATTCTCCTTCTCTAAACTTAGATAAAACATCCTCCATTTTATGAGTAAGTTCTGCTATAGTATTATATCCCATAGTTGCAGCCATACCTTTAATAGTATGTGCTACCCTAAATATTTCATTTAACCTTTCTTTATCATTAGGTTCTTGCTCTAAAATAAGGAGACTTTCATTTAAAGTTTGAAGATTATCCATTGATTCTTCTAAAAACATTGAAAGGTATTGTGACGTATCCATATTATTCCTCCTCAAAGCTTCCTATAAATAAAAGTGGATACTTTTTCAAAATTGAAAGCCTTATAATTATATATACTTTCCGTAGCCCCTACAAAAAGTATCCCACCTTTTTTTAAGGATCTACTAAATTTATCATAAATTCTATCTTTTATATCTTGATTAAAGTATATTACTACATTTCTACAAATTATTATGTCAAAATTACTTTCATAATTTTCTAAAATAAGGTCATGTTTTTTAAATGTTATCATTTTTTTTAATTTATCATCTATAACATAACTTTTATCATGACTTTTAAAATATTTTTTTAATAGCTGTGATGGTACATTTTTAATCTCTAAGCTACTATATTCACCTTTTTTTGCTTTGTTTAATATATTGTTATCAATATCTGTCGCTATAATTTTATGATTAACTCCTGGTGATATTTCATCTAATATCATCGCTAAAGAATATGGCTCTGCACCAAGAGAACATGCTGCACTCCAAATTTTTAGTGGAGATTTATAATTCAAGTTACTTTTTATAACATCCTTAAACTCGTCAAAAATTTCAGGATTCCTAAAAAATTCCGTTACATTTATAGTTAAATAATCCAAAAACTTTTCTCGCTGAATGTTATCAGTTTTTAGCATTGTTATATATTCTTCTATTGAACTTGCACCTACTCTAGTCATTAAACTTTGGATTCTTCTATGCAATTGATTAGACTTATATGCCGTTAAATCTATTTGTAGCTCTCTTTTCACCCAAACTTCAAGCGGTTTAAAATCCATTACTTTAGTCAACTCCTCTAACTATTTTTGTTATTCTGCTTGATACATAATGTAATGGTAATACCTCATCAACTTTATTAGTTTCAAAAGCAGCTTTAGGCATACCATATATTATGCAAGTTGACTCATCTTCTGCCATAGTATAACCACCTCTATTTTTAACCTCTATAGTTCCATTAGCTCCATCTTTACCCATTCCAGTTAAAACAACACTTAATAACTTACTTCCATAAACTTTTGATGCTGATATAAACAGTTTATCTACAGCTGGTTTAACACCACAAACTGGAGAAGTGTCTGTAAGTCTTATATAAGTTCCTTCTATCTCCATATGATATCCTGCCCTTGCAACGTAAACAACATTTTCTTCTATACGCATTCTATCTTCAGCTTCAACAACTTTTAAATTACTTCCCCTGTCTAGTCTTTCTGCAAAAGCTTTAGTAAAACCAACAGGCATATGCTGAACTACAAAAATTGGAACTCCTAAGTTTTTAGGTAGTCCTGTAATAACGCTGTACAATGCTTTAGGTCCTCCTGTAGATGCTCCTATTACTACTGCATTTATCTCTTTATGGTTAGTTTCTTTTTTTCTAAGCCTTTCCATAAAATTTAAATTTGTCTTATTTCTCATTGATATAGATTTAATCGTTCTTTTTTCATTTCTTATTTTTTTTATTAAATCATCCTTAACAATATTTATATCTAATGAAATTGCTCCTGATGGCTTGCACACAAAATCAAAAGCTCCAAGAGCAAGGCAGTCCATAGTAATTTCAGCCCCATCTTTAGTTAATGAACTTAACATTATTATTTTCGAAGCTATTTTCTTTTCTTTTAGTACTTTTAATGTAGAAATTCCATCTAAAATTGGCATTTCTATATCTAAAGTAATTACATCTGGTGTAATTACCTCTAGTTTTTTTAAAAGTTCTTCACCATTTCTAGCTATAGCAACTACCTCCATGTCTTCTTGCTCATTTATCATATCAGATATTATTTTTCTCATAAGAGCGGAATCATCAACTACTATAACTTTTATTTTTCTGTCCATTAACTATCACCTCTAATAATAAACTTTAAATATCTTTAATACCTAGACCTATTGTTTTCACTTGAAGTACTCCATTCTCTGTATTTAAGGTAATAGTTCTTCCTTTATTTCCACCTACATCCTCTGCCTCAATTGGAATTTTATATTTTTTAAGCATTTCTTTAACAGCTTTTGCATTTCTATCGCCAATATCCATGTTCATATTTTTATCAGCAAAACTAAACATAGATGCTCCACCTGCAATTTTTGCTTTTAAAAACTTTTCATTTGCTCCTGCATTTTTCATCTTATCTACCAATATAGGTATAGCTAAATCTGCAAATTTAAGATTATTAGTAATTTTAGTGAACTTAGTACTATCTGGAAGCATTATATGGGCAAGTCCACCAATTTTAGAGTATTTATCAAAAAGAGCTATACCTATACATGATCCAAGACCTATTGTTATTAATCTATCTGGATTTTTTCCTATATTTAAGTCTCCTATACCAATCTTTATATCTTTTTTTTCCATAGTTTCACCTAATATACAAGTTCTTTTTCTTCATCTGATAATATATTCGAAAGAGATAAGAATATTATTATCCTATCTTTTTCTTTTATTAATCCTTGAATATATCTTTTTGATACATCAGATGCTATATCTGGAGCAGCTTCAATATTATTAACATTAATAGGCTTTACTTCTGATACTGAATCAACTATTATTCCTATTTTTCGTTCTTCATCCCTTACTACTATTATTTTTAATTCATCTTTAATTTTTTCACCATGTTTATTAAATTTATCTGAAAGTGATATTACTGGAAGTATACTTCCCTCATAATTTATAATGCCTTTTAAAAAACTTGGTGCATCAGGTAATTCTGTAGGTTCTTCATAAATTAAAATTCTCTCTACATCCATAATATTTTCGGCATAAAATTGATCCCCTATTGAGAAAATTAGCATCTTTATTTCTTCATTCATTTTTTCACCCTCTATAACTTTAATTTTTCAACACATATTTCATCATCTTTATCTAAATAAACGTGAATATCTTTACTTGGTTCTTCTAATACATATTTTTTATTTCCAATTATAAATTTAGTGTTATAATAGGCCATAGCTACATATATATGACCTTTATCTTTCACTTTCAGCACATTCATAACACCATTAGGTGTTCCTACTATTTTAGCTTTTATTTCATTTTCAGCACTTATAACTCCGCCTCTAATTGTACTTTTATCATTTATAAAATATATACTATCTAAAGAACTAACATTAGATTTATAAATTCCTTTTCCATCAATATAAATATTTCCTGTAACATCAATGTTACAATCCTGTGCATAAGTTATATACATATCACACCTTTTATATATTTTGCTATTTAATTCTTCTATTTTAGCTTTTAATAATTTTTCCATATAAGTTACTTCATTTATAGTTTTAAAATTATCAAAATAACAATTACACATTTTTAAGGAAATAAATTTATATAAATCACATTGTATATCCTTTTGACTTTTCATTGAATTAATTAAATTATAAATGTCCATATTAAAGTTCTTAAATCTAGCATCAATAATTGCATTTATTAAGTCTTTTTCTTTAATTTGATTAGCCAAATTATTGCTACTATTTATTTTATAAAGATTCTCGCAAAGGTTGAATATTTTTTCATGAATTTTTTCTACCTGTTCTATATACTTAGAGTAGTCTGCACCAATATTTCCGCCTAATATATTTGATGATATAATGTTACCTTTTACTTCTATATCCCCTTCTGCATTTAATTCCCCTCTTAAGACATTACCACGAATAATTATACTATTACCACTTTCAACCTTCATATCATCTTTAACGTTCCCATGAACTATAACATCACCTATAAACCTTATATTACCCTTTGAGATATCCACATCACCATCAACATTAAAAACCTCTTCAACAGAAAATGTGTTGCTCCTGAGGTAAGGCTTACCACTTATTGTGGCATATGCTCTATTTCCTACAACATTTACCCCTTTTCCACTTTTTATGGTTTTAACTTTTCTTTTTGGTGGTTTAATTACTTGTCCATAAACATTAAAGCCTATTTTTCCATTTTTACCCATCTGCAACTCACCAATTAAATCACCTGATTTTACAGTTTCCACTTCTCCTATAGATTTAAAATCAACTCTTCCATTGTCATCTTCAACTAACTTTTTCTCGTCCATTACATTAAAATATGCTTTAATTTCATCATCTATAGGTTTAATTGGCTCTTTCCCCATTGCTATGCTAATGCTTTCTATAATATCGTTTTCACAACAATATTTTATAGCTTCATCATCTAACCCATAAATTATTCCTAATTTATTAAGTTCCATAGTTAGTTCTGACTCAGTATATCTAGGTGCTGTTAATTCTCCTATTACCTCTATTGTTGGTCTTAGTATTGGCGAAATCTGAGAATCCTTAATTTTATATAGATTGCATTTTTCTTCTCTTATTGTAACTTTTGCTTCTATTTTATCTTCAGATATCTCTATATTTAGATGCCTTTTTGGTTTTTCTTGATTTTTAATTGTAAACTCCACTACATTCTCTTGAAAAACTTCTACAGGCTCTGTAATAACTTTGTTATCAATTTTTATCTCTACATCTGGTGATGGTAAAATTCTAGCCGGTAATTTTCCTTCTTCAGGATTTAAAACAAAAACTTTATTATTTTCTACCTTTATAACACCTAACCCATTTGTTTTTACTTCCACCATAAATCCCCCCAAATTAAAGTTAACCTAGAGGTTTTTGACTATTTTTTAGACTATAATAATTTATAATTCTAATTTATTATTTTTTCACATGCCTAAATTATCGTCAAAATCCCCTATTACTTTATATATTCCCCTAAAAAATTACTAACTTATATCTTTTTTTATTAATTCATCAAATTTATTTTTTATATCATTTATTATTTTATTCTTTTGTGAATTTATTTTTAATTCATCTATACTTTTTATTGGCAATACCTTTGGAGATGTACCTGATATAAATGCTCCTTCTATTTTATCTAATTGTTTATAATTTAATTCCTTCTCTTCTATTTCAAGACCCAATTCATTACAACATTGAATTATCTTCATCCTTGTTATGCCTGGTAACACCTTATTACCTGGTGATGTTACAATTTTACCATCTATAACCATAAATATGTTAGACCTACTACCTTCCGTAATATATCCATTCCTATCTACTAATATAGCTTCATAAGAGTTACTTTCCTCTAGTTTTCTATTAACCCTTTCTCTAAAAGTATCATTTATTACCTTTGCGTTAGGGTTTTCTCTTTCACCAAAATATAGTATTGTTTTTACACCATTAATATATAAATCTTGTGAAGGGTAGCTATGAGGTATAAAAAACATATACCTGTTACTATTATCTAATATAATTTTAATATTTCCTTCTATTACATCATTTACCTTTACTAATTTTTCTATTTCATTTTTTATAATTTCCGTAGTTATAACAAATTTACTATTTGTAATTTTTACAGAATTAATTAACCTTTCTATATGTTCTTTTAAAAATAAAGGCTTCTTATTTATAATTCTTATAACTTCATAAATTTGTTTTGATGATACTGGTTTTATTTTTTCAAATTCATCTGCAGTTTTCATATCACCATTATATAAAATATATTTATTAGAAATTTTAATCATTACTGTAACACTCCCTATTTCCATTTTAGTATTTGTAATTTATCATGTTTCCTTTTGTAATTTATTAAATAGCCATTTCCAACTAAATTTAATAAAGGCAAATCCGATAAGGAATCAGAGAACATATATGAGTTTTTAAAATCTACCTCTATGCCTTCTTTTTTTATTTCCTCCATTAATCTTTTAACCTTTTCTTCACCTTTGCAATTTGTACCATCTATTATTGGTCTATGAATATTGTTTTCCACTTTAAACTTAGTACCTATAACTTTATCTACTTCCTTTATCTTATAAAATTCATTTATATAAAATTCAGCTGAAGCGGATATTAAATAAATTTTACAACCTTCTTTTTTTAATTTTTTCATCATATCTATAGCATCTTGATAAAGTATATTACAAAGTCTTTTTTCATAAAACTCTTTAACAAGCTCTTGCATTTCATCTTCTTTAATTCCATCTATGAATCTTATAAATGTCTCTTTTGATTTTCCAGCATCCTTTAATCTTAATGCAAATAATAAAGTGGATATTATATTCCTTGGCGCATATTTTATAAACTTAGGACTTTTCTTTATCATAAACATGTAAAGTTCCAAAAGTGTTTCTCTTTTCGTTATAGTATAATCAATATCAAAAATAGCTAATTTTTCCATATATTTCTCCTGACAAACAATATTTTATTAATATAACTTTCACTAAATATTTTTAAAATGAATTTTCAAAATAGTCTATCTATAAATATTATAAAAGTTAATAAGTACTATCTAATTATTATTTTCCTTTATATTATTATAAAATAAAAAAGTCGTTTTGATAACGACTTTTTACTTTTTTAATTAATTTTGTGCTGCAATTGATTTTTCATAATATTTTCTAGCTGCCTCGTACTCTTCATCATCTGGAACTACTAATTCTCCAACTTCGTCGTCTCCAACAACTTTAAATAAATATACTGAACCATCATTTGGATTTTGAACTAATGCAAATTCATTTTCATTAAAAACGAATCCATCTACTATCTCACATATTATAGTGTTTCCTTCTTCATCCTCTAATGCAACTGTTAAAACTTCGTGATCTTCACATCCGCATCCACAACCTTCACTTTCATGGTTATGTCCACATCCGCAACCTTCGTTTTCATGACTATGTCCGCTACATCCACAGCTTTCGTGTTTTACTTCATTCTCTTTGTTATCGCATCCACAGCCGCATCCGCAATCTTTATTATCATTCATATTTAACACCTCCTATATGGTTATATTCTAATTGTACCCTTAATTTAACTTTTTTAAAAGCTTTTTTAATAAAAATATATATATTATAAAATATACATAATTTTCATAACAAACATTACTTTATTTATACTAAAAATATATAAGTTTTATATAAAAAAAGGGCTACTCAAACTTTGAGTAACCCTTTTTTATTCAAATTATATTAGATTTGTTGTTCTGCAAGTCTTTTATAATTTTCTCTTCTTTCTTTAGCATCTTGCTCTGTTTTAGCAAATAATGCTTCAGCATCTTCTGGGAATGCTTTTGCTAATGAAGCATATCTAACTTCTCCCATTAGATAATCTTTAAATGATAATGTTGGTTCTTTAGAATCTAAGCTAAATGGATTTTTACCTTCTTCTTTTAGTACTGGGTTATATCTATATAATGTCCAGTATCCAGATTGAACAGCTAATTTAGATTCTAATTGAGTAGATCCCATACCTTTTTTAATTCCATGGTTTATACATGGTGCATAACCAATTATTAATGATGGGCCATCATATGCTTCTGCTTCTCTTATAGCTTTAAGAGTTTGATTTTGATCAGCTCCCATAGCTACTTGAGCTACATAAACATATCCATAACTCATAGCCATCATTCCTAAATCTTTTTTCTTAGTTCTCTTACCTGCAGCTGCGAATTTAGCTATAGCAGCAGTTGGAGTAGATTTAGAAGATTGACCACCTGTATTTGAGTAAACTTCTGTATCAAATACAAATACATTTACATTTTCTCCACTTGCTAATACGTGGTCTACTCCACCATATCCGATGTCGTATGCCCAACCGTCTCCACCGAAGATCCATTGTGATCTCTTAACGAAGAAATCTTTTTTATTATAAACTTCAGCTAAAGCTTCATTTGATTTTTCATTTTCTAACATTGGTAATATTTTAGCTGCTAAAGCTTTTGTAGCTTCTGCATCATTTACATTTTCTAACCATTCTTTTAATAAACCTTTTAATTCTTCACAAATATTAGCTTCAACAGCTTCTTTAACTGCTAAAACAAGTTTATCTCTTAATTGGTTAGCTCCTAAGAACATACCTAATCCAAACTCAGCATTATCTTCGAATAATGAGTTTGCCCAAGCTGGACCTTGACCCTTATGGTTAGTTGTGTATGGAGTTGAAGGTGCACTACCGCCCCAGATTGATGAACATCCAGTAGCATTAGCTATCATCATTCTATCTCCAAATAATTGTGTTATAAGTTTTGCATATGGAGTTTCTCCACATCCTGCACAAGCACCACTGAACTCTAAAAGTGGAGTTTCAAATTGGCTACCTTTAACACTGTTTACTCCCATTGGATTTTCAGCTTTTGCTGGTAAGTTTTTAACTGCAAAATCCCAAACTTCTTTTTCTTTTTCTTGAGTTTCGAAAGGTTTCATAACTAAAGCTTTTTCTTTTGCTGGACAAACTTGCGCACAGTTTCCACAACCAGTACAATCTTCAAGTGCTACTGTCATTGCAAATTTTAATCCTTCAAATGCTTTTCCGCCTTTAGCATCTACAATTTTCATGTTTGCTGGAGCACCTTCAAATGCTTCTTCTTTTGCAACGTATGGTCTTATAGTCGCATGTGGACATACATAAGCACATTGGTTACATTGAATACAATTTTCTGGTATCCATTCTGGAATATTTATTCCTATTGCTCTTTTCTCATATGCAGCTGTTCCTGGTTCAAATGTACCATCTTCGATACCTGCAAAGGCACTAACTGGTAAATTATCTCCTTCTTGTCTGTTCATAACATCTACGATATTTTTAACAAAATCAGGTTTTTCTTGAATTGGAAGTGCTTCATCTTGAGCATCTTTCCAAGAAGCTGGAACTTCTACTTTAACAATAGATTCTATTCCTTTATCTATAGCATCATGGTTCATTTTTACAACTTTTTCACCTTTTTTGCCATATGATTTAATAACAGCATCTTTTAAGTGTTTAACTGCTTCTTCAGTTGGAATAATTTTTGATAATTCAAAGAACGCAGCTTGCATTATCATGTTTATTCTTCCACCTAAACCTAAATCTTGAGCTATTTTAACAGCATTGATTGTATAGAAGTTTATGTTGTGTGCTGCAATATATCTCTTCATTGATGCTGGTAAATGTTTTTCTAAATCTTCTTGATTCCAAATGCAGTTTAATAAGAATGTTCCATTATCTTTTATTCCTGCTAGAACATCATATTTATTAACATATGATTGGTTATGGCATCCAACATAGTCTGCAGCATTTATTAAGTATGGTGATTTAATCGGTTTCTTACCAAATCTTAAGTGAGAAACTGTTATACCACCAGATTTTTTAGAGTCATATGCAAAGTATGCTTGAGCATACATATCTGTATTGTCTCCAATTATTTTTATAGCACTTTTGTTAGCTCCAACTGTACCATCTGATCCAAGACCCCAGAATTTACAAGCTGTAGTTCCTTTATCTGCAACTTGTATACTTCTAGATACTTCTAATGAAGTAAATGTTACATCATCATTTATTCCTATTGTGAATCCATTTTTTAATTCATCATTTTTTAAGTGATCAAATACAGTTACTATATGATCTGGAGTAGTGTCCTTTGAACCTAGTCCATATCTTCCACCTATTATAGCTGGTTTATTTTCACAATCATAATATGCATTTCTTATATCTTGATATAATGGTTCTCCAGCTGATCCTGGTTCTTTAGTTCTGTCAAGAACTGCTACTTTTTTAACAGTTTTTGGCATATGTTTAAAGAAATGATCTAATGAGAATGGTCTAAATAAACGTACTTTTAATAATCCAACTTTTTCACCTTGAGTTGCTAAGTAATCTATTGTTTCTTCTACAACATCACAAACTGAACCCATTGCAACTATTACTCTATCAGCATCTTGTGCACCATAGTAGTTAAATACATGGTAATCTGTTCCAATTTCTTTGTTTACTTTTTCCATATATTTTTCAACTAATTCTGGAACAGCTTGATAGAATTTATTTGAAGCTTCTCTAGTTTGGAAGTACACATCAGGGTTTTGAGCTGTACCTCTTGTTACTGGATTATTTGGATTTAATCCTCTATTTCTAAATGCTTCTACAGCATCTTTATCTACAAATTTTTCTAATGTTTCGTAATCCCAAGCTTCTATTTTTTGAATTTCATGTGAAGTTCTAAATCCATCAAAGAAGTTTAAGAATGGAACTCTTCCTTCGATTGCTACTAAGTGAGCAACTGGAGCTAAGTCCATAACTTCTTGAACGCTATTGTTTGCAAGTAAAGCAAATCCTGTTTGTCTTGCAGCCATTACGTCTTGGTGATCTCCAAATATTGATAATGCTTGTGCTGCTAATGCTCTAGCAGTTACATGGAATACTCCTGGTAATAATTCCCCTGCTATTTTATACATATTAGGAACCATAAGTAGTAATCCTTGAGAAGCTGTAAATGTAGTTGTTAATGCTCCTCCTTGTAATGATCCGTGAACCGCACCTGCTGCACCTGCCTCAGATTGCATTTCCATCATTCTTACAGTTTGCCCAAAAATATTTTTTCTACCTTGTGCAGCCCACTCATCGCAGTGCTCTGCCATTGGTGATGATGGTGTTATTGGATATATAGCAGCTACATCAGTGTAAGCATAAGCTACGTGAGCAGCAGCAGTATTTCCATCCATAGTTTTCATTTGTCTCATTGTCCAAACCTTCTTTCTTAATATCTATTATTATAATAATTTTTTTGCTATTTGGTTAATACCTATCTTTTTTTTAATTATCTAAAATAATAACATAGTAATTATTTGATAATCATTATCCATGTTACCAAAAAAATTTTTAGGATAATACCTCGAAATAACTCAATTTTTATAATATTTTTACTAAAAATAGCATTTTATACAGCTTTCATAATCTATGATAATGCTATACTACTTAAATTTCAAGTGCTTAACGGTCATTTTCATTGTTATATTTTTAACTATTTGTATTTTCTATACACCCAATTGCAGGTATGGATATGTCGAACTTCTTTTTTTCTAAATTGTCTTTCAATTCACAAAGTGCTTTTTCACTTCCATGGACTAAGAATATTTTCTTAGGTTTACTTTTAAAATTGCATACCCACTTTTCCAAACTGTTTTTATCAGCATGACCAGATAACCCCTGCAAATTGTATATATTGCAATTAATTTCTAACTCTTCTTTTAATATACAAATATTTCTTTTTCCACCTAAAATATGCCCACCGATTGTATCATACCCTTGAGCACAAACAAAAACTAAAGAGCTATTTTTATCTTCTATATTATTTTTTATATGATGCACAATTCTCCCCCCTTCACAATCTCCACTAGAAGATATTATAACTATACCCTTCTTATTTTTTAGTTTTTTTGATTCTTCTAATTCCTCTATGAAGTGAAGATTTTTGAACTGAAAAGGATTATCTCCTTCATTTAAAAATTTTTTTGCCTCCTTATCAAAATATTTTTTATTATTTTCAAAAATTTTAGTAATCTTAGTAGCCATAGGACTATCTACATATATATCTACATTATAGTCTTCTTCAGATTCCATAAATTTGTTTAAAGTATATATTATTTCTTGAGTTCTTCCTAATGAAAATGCAGGTATAACTACATTACCATTTTTAGAAACAGTTTTTTTTATAATCTCCACTAAAAAATCAAATTCATCTCTTTTAACATTGTGAATTTTATCACCATATGTACCCTCTAATATTAAATAATCACTACTATATATTTTTTTTGGGTCCTCCACTATTAATAAATTATCATTTCCCACATCGCCACTATATACTATTTTTGTATTGTTTTCATCATTTATTACAATTTCACATATAGCAGAACCTAGAATATGTCCTGCATCTCTAAAAACCAATGATATATCTTCATTAATAATAATATTTTCATCATAGTCATATCCTATGAATTTTTCAAAATATATTTCACTTCTATTCTTCTCACTTTTATCCAATGAGTTTTCTATATCTGCTAGTAATACCTTGCAAAGTTCCACTGTTGGTTTTGTACATATAACATTTCCCTTAAATCCTTGCTCATATAGGTTTAAAATTCTTCCACTATGATCTAAATGAGCATGAGATAATATTACTGCTGATATTTCTTTAGGATTGAACATAAACTCATCATTATTAAATTTTTTTAAATCTTTACCTTGAAATAAACCACAATCTAATAATATTTTAGTGTTACCAACCTCTAATAGATGACATGAACCTGTTATGCATTTAGTAGCTCCACAAAATTTAATCTTCATACTAACCCCTCTTTATATACTTATTTTTATAATAAATTTATTATTTTAAATTCATATTCATTTTTTATTTAAATGCAACTTTAAAATTATTCAAAAATATATTTTCCAATTACCATTTTCTTTATACAAAATAAGATAGTACTTTAAAATATAAAGTACTATCTTATTTTGTATTTTAACTCTTATATACTACATTGTTGTATCAACTCTATTATATTATCAACGCTGTTTTTAACTTCACTCTTATTCATATTTTCAATATACTTATCTTTATTTCTATTTAATTCTTTTATTTTTTCTAATAATATTTTTGAATTTGATTCCTCTTCTTCTAAAACCATACTATAACCATCTTTTTCAAAAGACCTCGCATTTAAAATTTGATCCCCCCTACTAGCTCTAGCTGAAAGTGGTATAAGTAAATTTGGTTTTTTTAGTGCCAGAATTTCAAATATAACATTGGCACCAGCACGTGAAATCACTAATGAAGAAATCTTCATCAAATGTGGCAATTCTTCTTTTACATATTCAAATTGAACATACCCTTCTTTTTTTATTGTATTATCTACATTTCCTTTTCCACAGACATGCACTAAATTGAAGTCTTTTAATAACTCATCTAAATTTGCTCTTATGGAATCATTTATAAACTTTGAGCCTAAACTTCCACCGATAATTAAAATTATAGGTTTTTCATCTTTAAACCCACATATTCTTTTTCCTTCTATTTTACTTCCATTTAAAATTTCTTCTCTTATAGGAAGTCCTGTTAATACACCTTTAGATTTATCTATATGGTTTAATGCTTCTTTAAATGTTACACAAATTTTAGAACAATATGGCATAGATATTTTATTTGCAAGTCCTGGTGTCATATCAGCTTCATGAATTATAACCGGTATTTTCCTCATTTTTGCAGCTAAAACAACTGGAACTGATACAAACCCACCTTTTGAAAAAATTATATTTGGTTTTTCTTGCTTTAGTATTTTCTTTGCATCAAAAATTCCTTTTATAACTTTAAAGGGATCTGAAAAATTTTTCAAATCAAAATACCTTCTTAGCTTCCCACTAGATATTATGTGATATTTTATGTTCTCAGCCTCAATAAGCCTTCTTTCAATTCCTTCTTTAGTTCCTATGTATCCTATATCATAACCTAATTCTTTTAACTTTGGGATAAGAGCTATATTAGGTGTAACATGACCTGCAGTTCCACCACCAGTTAAAATTATTTTTTTATTACTCAAAATATTTCCTCCTAGCTTTTTTATTAATTATTTTTCAATTCATATTTTAGTCTTTACTATACTTAAAATCCATTTTTTCTTAATGTATTATTTTTTAAAATTACCCTACATTATATATAATATATTTTTCAAAAGATTTATTCATTATATTCTCTATAATTTTAAAATAATTTCAAACTGATTTATACATTGTTTATTTAAGCATTATAATTCAATAAATTAAAATTATTTTTCAAAACTACATTATATAATATTTTTTTTAATTTTCATAGTTAATTTATTACCTAATATATTACAAAACAAGAATTTTATTCAGAAGTTTCCTTTAAACTAATAAAATAAAACTTTTATATTCGGTTAAAATAAGACTACAAACAACAAAAGGAGGTGAAAACAATGGGATACAATAGAGTATTAGTTCCAGAAGCTAAAGAAGGATTAAACAACTTTAAAATGGAAGCTGCTAAAGAAGTTGGAGTTAATCTTAAAAATGGTTACAACGGAGACTTAACTTCTAAAGAAGCTGGTTCTGTTGGTGGTCAAATGGTTAAAAAAATGGTAGAATCTTATGAAAAAAATTTATAATTAATTTTATAAGATAATAGAATTACTCATACTAATTCTATACCATATACCTAAAAATTATTTAATTATTCAATTTGATTAGGAGGTGCTCTACTATGAGTAGAAACAGAGTATTAGTTCCAGAAGCTAAAGAAGGATTAAATAACTTTAAAATGGAAGCTGCTAAAGAAGTTGGAGTTAATCTTAAAAATGGTTACAATGGAGACCTAACTTCTAGAGAAGCAGGTTCAATTGGTGGCCAAATGGTTAAAAAAATGGTAGAGACTTACGAAAGAAATCTGTAGTAGGCTAATTTACCTAGGGTTTATTGAATCTAATCTTTAATTTAATAAATATATAATTAGAGATATATTAATAAGGAGGTGCTCATAATGAGCAGAAATAGAGTATTAGTTCCAGAAGCTAAAGAAGGATTAAATAATTTCAAAATGGAAGCTGCTAAAGAAGTTGGAGTTAATCTTAAAAATGGTTACAATGGAGATTTAACTTCTAGAGAAGCTGGTTCTGTTGGTGGTCAAATGGTTAAAAAGATGGTAGAATCTTACGAAAAATCATTATAATAAACTTTTGACACTTTATCAAATATCAAACAAGCTACAAAATTTTATATTAAAACCATTTAAAGTATTTAAGTATACTTATATTAAAGGAGGCAATTTAAATGAGCAGAAATAGAGTATTAGTTCCAGAAGCTAAAGAAGGATTAAACAATTTCAAAATGGAGGCTGCTAAAGAAGTTGGAGTTAACCTAAAAAATGGTTATAATGGAGACTTAACTTCTAGAGAAGCCGGCTCAATTGGTGGCCAAATGGTTAAAAAAATGGTAGAAGCTTACGAAAGAAATTTATAATAAATACTTTTCAAAATTTATTATAAACTTTTAACCTGATGTTTGATATATAGTTTAGATTTATAGTATATTACTATATATTAATATCCCATAAAAGAGTTATTTAAAATATTTTAAATATTTTAAATAACTCTTTTCTTTATTTTTTATAAAAATCACTCTTTCAAAGACAATTTTTATTAAATTTTCACATAAAAAAGATTGTATCAGATTTATAGATACAATCTCTTTTTATAATTAATTATTGAAAAGAGTTTGATTTGTTTTTTTTAGCATCATCTGCTTCGATTTTATTTTCTATAGATTTTGCATTACTTAAACTATTTTGAACTGAGTTCAATTCATTTTGTAATTGTGCTTTAGTACTATTACTTTCAACAGTATTTGCTGCACTATCAATTGAATTTTTAACATTCTCCAATTGGTTTATTGAATTTTTAACATTTTGTTTAGCATTTTTTTTAGCCATTTGCTGTTCCTCCTAAAATATTCTTTTTACAAGAATATTATGTGCAACTATATTTTAAATATACTTATGATTTTTAAGTTTATATGTATATTTTTAATATAAATGTTAAATTTATGATTATAATTTTAACATTTATAAAATCAATACTTAATTTTTTTAATTATAAAGTAGTTTTAATTTCCACCTTATTTATTTATCTCTCTCTTGATTTTGATCTGTTATAAATATATAATTATATATGGTATTGACTAAGACAGTTCGTAACCATCCTGTCTAAAAACAAAACTATGGAGGTATATATAAATGAATAAACAAAACAATACTAGAAAAATTGCATTTGCAGCTCTTTTAGCAGCAATATATGCAACACTTACTGTAACTCTTAACTTTATGAGTTATGGACCTATTCAGATTAGAATTGCAGAAGGATTAACAGTTTTACCTTATTTCTCACCTTATGCAATTTGGGGACTTTTTTTAGGTTGCTTAATGTCTAACATCATTAGTCCCATGGGCATTCCTGATTTAATAGTAGGTTCTTTAGCTACTTTATTAGCTTCTTATTTAACCTACAAAATTGGAAAAAGTAATTTGAAACATAAAAGATTATTAGCTCCACTTCCAGCGGTATTAGTTAACGCTATTGTAGTTGGAAGTATGTTAAAAGTTCTTTATGCTCCAAATGTACCTTTAATTTTCAATATGTTTTATGTTGGAATAGGTCAATTTATTTGTTGTTATGGATTGGGACTTCCATTAATATCAGCTTTAGAGAAAAATTCAAAGATAAGTAATATACTTAAACTAAATTAAGATTTAAAATAAGGAAAAAGCAGTAATTATATATTACTGCTTTTATATTTTTATTGTATCTTAAAATTATTTACTTTCAGTTGCACTGATACATTTCCATTATATTCATTAATTGATGGTGAAAAAATTAAATCTATTTTCATACCAAAAGGATTTTCTAGCATATATTCATAACTCTCACCATATGCTTCTTTTAAATCTTCTATAAATTCCTCTACTTTATTAAAACATATTCCATCTATACATCTATTTGTACCATTAATTCTACATCTTAATTTTAATGTATTTTTATGTTCTCCTAATATACTTATTTTTTCTATAGATACATTTTTTTCAGCAAGTATTGGAGATGAATTTCCTTTTCCAAAGGGCTCTAAGGCTTTCAACTCATCTATAACTTTAAAATTTACATTTTTCAATGATAATCTTTCATCTATCCTTATTTTGTATATCAAGTCATTTTCTTTTAATGTGCATAATTCATTTATTTTTAACCTAAAATCATCAATATTTTCCTTTTTTATTGAAAGTCCTGCAGCCATAGGATGTCCACCAAACTTTTCTAAAAGACTTTTACATTTTATTAATTCTTCAAACATATTATATTCTGAAATAGATCTTGCTGAACCTTTAGGCATTTCTTTTCCTTTAGTCAAAACTATAGTTGGACGATTATAACTATCTTTAATCCTTCCAGCAACTATGCCTGCTATACTCTCATGTATTTTTTCATTATAAATTACTAAAATTTTATCATTTTTCAAATTAGAATTTTCTATAATTTCCTTTACTTCTTCCACTGCCTCATTTGTTAAATCTTGTCTTGTCTTATTTAATTCTACTAAAGTTTTTGCTAATTCTTTAGCTTTTTCTTCAGTGTCTGCCAATAATAAATCTACAGATAAAAATGCTGTCTCCAATCTTCCAGTAGCATTTATGCATGGTCCTATCAAAAAACCTATATGATATGAAGATACTTCTCCTTTTATGTTTAATTCCTCTTTTAAAGCAGCAATACCTAAGTTTTTAGTATTAGCTAAAATTTTCAATCCTTCTTTTGCTATTATTCTATTTTCATCAATTAAATCTACAACATCACAAATAGTTCCAATAGCTGCTATATCTATAAGTTCATAGGCTTTTTCTTTAGGTATTTCCATTTCATTATAAATACCTTGCGCAAACTTAAAAGCTATTCCTGCACCACATAAATTTTTAAATGGATAATCACAATCTAATCTTTTAGGATTTATGACTGCATCTGCATTAGGAAGTGTATATACTCTTTCTCCTTTTTCTTTCTCTTCAAAAGGAAGTTCATGATGATCTGTAACTACAATAGTCATTCCTAACTCTTTTGCTTTTTCAACTTGTTCTAATGCTGATATTCCATTATCACAAGTAATTACTACGTTATAACCATCTTTTTTAATTTTTTCAAGCCTTTCACTTGACATACCATATCCTTCTGTTTCTCTATTTGGTATATAATAATTTACCTTTGCACCACATAAAGTTAATGCCTTATATAATATTACTGTACTTGTAACGCCATCAGCATCATAATCTCCATAAATCATAATTTTTTCTTTATTTAAAATAGCACATTTAATTATATTTATACCATTTTCCATATCTTTCATTAAAAATGGACTATGCAAGTTTTCTAAACGCGGATTTAAAAATTTTTTCATATCTTCTATAGTACTAATCCCTCTATTTATCATAATTTTTACTATGAGAGGGCTTACACCTAAAATTCTTCCAACTTTATCTAAGTTAGTTTTTGTAGTTCTCAACATCCATTTAGTCTTCATTTCTTCACCCCTAAAATATAATAATCAAATAAAATCTTGAATTTTATTTGATATAAAACATAATACATAAACAATATTTTATATATTTACTTACTTAAATACAATAATTTAATTTTATCACATTCTCTCTTCAAATAAAGTTTATATAGATTTTAATTAATAATTATTCTTTTAAAGTTATTATTACTATTGATTTTAAATAATTATTTGATAGAATTAATTATTATATATTTCAAAATAATTTAGGAGGATTTATTATGGATAATTTACTTTTTGGAATATCAGGATTACCTTTAGGTGAACTTAACTCTAAATTTACCTATAAGACAGGCATACCTTATTTGAAAAACTTAGGATTAGATGCTATGGAGTTACCATTCGTCAGATCTGTTAATATTACTGACAAAAATAAAGATGATGTTTTAAAGGCTAAAAATGATAATAACTTTTATCTTTCAGCTCATGGATCATATTATATAAATCTAAATGCAGATGAAATTGAAAAACAAGAAAAATCTATAGAAAGAATTATTCAAGGTGCTGAAGGTTTAAAAAAAGTTAATGGCCGTAGTTTAATTTTTCATCCTGGGTTTTATCTTAAAGATTCAAAAGAAGAAACTTTTGAAACAATAAAAGAAAATTTGCTTAAACTTCCCAATATAGGTATCGATTATAGACTTGAAACTACAGGTAAAGGAACTCAATTTGGTGATTTAGAAGAATTAGTATCCCTTTGCAAGCATGTACCTACATGTAAACTTTGCGTTGATTTTTCCCATATTCATGCAAGATATAATGGTGCATTAAAAAGTTATGATGATTTTGCTAAAATATTAACTTATATAGGTGACAATTTAGGTGAAGATGCTTTAAATGATATGCATATACATATATCTGGAATAAACTATGGTGAAAAGGGTGAAAAAAACCACTTACCTTTCGAAGAAAGTGATTTCAATTATAAAGCATGTATGAAAGCATTTAAAAATTTTAATATAAAAGGTTGTATCATTTGCGAAAGTCCTATACTTGAAAATGATTCCTTATTACTAAAAAATACTTATCAATCTCTTTAATAAAAAAACTATGAAATTATTTATTAAAATTAATTTCATAGTTTTACATGTTTTAACTAACCTGTTATAACTTGTATTGTAGGGTTTTTCAATACTTTATTTATAACTTCTAGAATTTCATTTTCCGTTATATTTTCAATTTCAAATTCGTCAAATAATAAATTACAATCTCCATACATAAGTTCATATATAGCAGTGTTAAAGCTTAATGTTATTGATTTTTCAAGACCTAACATTCTTTTTAATTTACAATTTTTAAGTATAGATTGTATTTTTTCCTCTGTAAATATATTTTTTAAATTTACAGTTTTTTTATGTTATCATCTATTAATTTCATTGCTAATTCTATATTTTCCTTAGATGTTCCTAAACTTATTGAATATAATTTTATTCCTGATTCATTTTTCAAAAAACCTTTTATATCATATACTAGCCCTCTTTTAGTTCTTATTTCATCATACAAAACTGAGCTAGTTCCCTCTCCAAAATAACTATTAAAAATTCTCAAAATGGTTATTTCTCTATCACTTAACTCATCGATAGAAAAGATATACTGTATTTTACTAGAATTTATTCCTTCTTTATATTCATAAAAAATATTATTTATGTTTTTTCATAAAGGATGCTTTCTTTTTCTTTTTCTTTAATATAGCCATTTTTAAAATAGTTTTCAACTATCTTTATCACTTCTTCAAAGGATATAGATGAAACTACTGATATAACCATATTATTAATATGATAATACTTATTATAATATTTTTTCACATCTTCTATAGTATATTTTTTATTAAACTTTCATTTCCTATAATTAAATCTTTAATTCTTCTTTTAGAAAATCCATTATATAAAACTTTATCTTCACAATGTTGTGATACATCATCACTCCATTCTTTAAGTTCTTCACATATAACTGAAATTTCTTCTTTAAAATATTTTTCTTCAAATGTTGGATTTAAAATTATATCACTATAAAGCTCTAATCCACGTTCAAAGTCTTCTGATAAAGATGTTCCATAATATACTACATAAGGATAATTTGTCATAGCATTATGAAATCCAAAAATTTTATCACACTCTTTGTTTATATCTATTTCACTTCTACTTTGTGTTCCTTTAAATACCATATGCTCTACTATATGACTAAGCCCTATTTCATCTTCTCTTTCCTTTATGGCTCCACCATCTATTGCTATAGTGAAGGATGTAATATCTGTTTTTGTATTAGTATAAATCAATTTTAATCCATTATCTAAAACTATTTTTTCCATATCTTACCCCTATTTATAAATTTTAAAAATAACTAGCCAAATAGACTTTTAAGCTCTATATTAGCTAGTTATTATTTTTTATTCTATATTTACTTCTGCAATTTCATCATCTAGTAACTGCATTATACTTCTACCTCTTCCAGCTCTATTTTGAGGTATTATCTCATTTATAGATATCTTTTTACTGTTTCCACTTACAGTAGTAAGAATTAAACTACTATTTAATTTATCTACACAAACTTCATCATTAATAATCTCTTCATTTGCATCTACTATTTTAGCATAACTAACTATATCATCATCTTTTAAACTAATAGCAGTTACACCGCTAGCATTTTTCCCCATAGGATTTATACTTTCTAATGCAAATCTTATAGCCATTGCATTCTTAGTAATAACTATAATATCATTTTCACCTTTATCTTCTACAACTTTTATAACCTTATCCGCACCTCTTAATTTACATGCTATTGTATCTATATAGCTTCCACTAAACTCTGTAGTGTTCGTTCTTTTTATTAATCCATTTTGCGTTATAAAGTAGAAACTTAAGTCATCATTATATTTATTAAAAGAGTAGATCGATATTATAGTATCTTTAGGATTATACTCCTCTACAAATTCTTTCAATGAACTTCCTTTTTTATTACCTACATTATGAAGCATGTATCCCTTTAATTTATATACAATTCCGCCTTCAGTGAAAACTAATATTTCTTCCATACTGTTTGTTAAAATACATACATCTTCTTGTGTAGCTCTTTGAGATACTCGTAGTAAATTTTTAGAATTAATACTTAGATAAAATTCTTTAAAATAAAATTCGCTGGTATATTCAGCATTTATTCCCTCATCATTATTAGACAAAGTAAATATCTCACTTCCTAATACATTTTTATCTGTACATTCTAAATTAGGCTCCTCTACAGTAAATACTAATCCATTTTTACTTTCTATTTTTATAAACTGCTCTTCTCTATCTTTTTTTACTATTGACACGTTTATTAACTTTTCATCCTGCCTAAGTTTTATAGCTAAAAGCTTAGAGTAATTAGTATTAAATTTACTAAGTTCTGTCTTTTTCAAGATTCCTTTAGATGTTATAAACATTACATCTAAAGATTTTTCAAAAGCATCTATTACAAAAGCATTAATTATTTGTTCATTATCTAAATTTAATGTTTTTATAATACTTTCAATTTTTTCGCCTTTTTCTTTCCATTTAAATTCTGGTATATTATTTATCTTTACTTGATACATATTTCCTAAATTAGTAAACATCACAAGAGTATCTTTTGTATTACCATGTATCAGAAATTTATTAAAATCTCCTTCTCTATGCTCTATATCATTTATATCCTGTGAAGTTCTAATAAATGATTTTTGAGCAATTCTTTTTACAAATCCTTCATTAGAAAGTGTTATTACAACATCTTCTTCAATTATTAACTCTTCTACTTCGATTTTAGCTTCTTCATCATTTTCAACAATAATAGTTCTTCTATCATCATTATACTTATCTTTTATTTCTAAAAGTTCTTTTTTTATAACCTTTATAAGTTCTTTTTCATCATTTAATATCTTTCTTAACTTTCTCATAAAACTTTCAAGCTCTTTATATTCTTTTTCAAAAGTTTTAATCTCAAGCCCTGTAAGTCTATATAGCATAAGCTCTAAAATAGCTTCTGATTGTATTTGCGTAAAGGCAAAGTTATTTATTAAATTTATAGATGCATCTTTTTTAGATTTAGATCCTCTTATTACCTTAATAACATCATCCATAATATCTATAGCTTTTATAAAACCTTCTACTATATGAAATCTCTTTTCTGCTCTTTCAAGATCCTTTTTTGTCCTTCTTATTACAACATCTTTTTGATGATTTATATAATGAGATATTATAGATTTCAATCCTAATGTTTCAGGCTTTCCATTTGCAATAGCTACCATATTAAATGATATATTACATTGGAGCTCTGTTTTTTTAAACAAATACTTTTGAACTTTATTTACAAGCTCTTTTGTTGCACTTTTTTTAAATTCTATAACAGCTCTAATTCCATTTCTATCTGATTCATCTCTTATATCTGAAATTATATCTAATGCTTTTGAATGTTTTTTATCTCCGGTCATATCTGATATGTTTTGAAGTATTTTAGCTTTATTTTTTCTATATGGAAATTCAGTTATAACTATGGCTAATCTATTATTTTCTAGTTCTTCTATATGTGTTTTCGCCCTTAATGTAACCTTTCCTTCTCCAGTTTCATATGCAGCCAATATAGCATTTTTTCCTATAAGCGTTCCACCTGTTGGAAGGTCTGGTCCTTTTATATAATTCATTAGTTCTTTTGTAGTTATTTCACTATTTTCAGCATAAGCAAGTGCCCCATCTATTACCTCACCTAAATTATGTGGTGGTATATTGGTAGCAAGTCCTACAGCTATACCAAAAACTCCATTTACTAATAAATTAGGGTATCTAGCAGGCAATACTGTGGGTTCCTTTTCTGTATCAGAATAGTTTAAATCCATGTCTACTACATCTTTTTCTATATCTCTTAACATTTCCATTGCAATATTAGAAAGTCTTGCTTCAGTATAACGCATAGCTGCTGCACTATCTCCATCTATACTTCCCCAGTTTCCATGACCATCTATAAGTGGCATTCTTGTTGAAAAGTCCTGAGCTAATATTACCATTGCATCATACACAGAAGTATCTCCATGTGGATGATATTTACCTAATATATCTCCAACAATTCTAGCTGACTTATAATACGGCTTATCCGGATATGCCTTTAACATATATGCACCATAAAGAATCCTTCTATGAACTGGCTTTAATCCATCTCTAACATCTGGAAGTGCTCTATCTTTTGCAACCTCAACTGCATAAGGAAGATAATTCTCTGGCATAGCTTCATCTATTGGTGTATTTAAAATATTGTTATCTTTTGGTATTTCTTTATTTATTTTTTTCGCCATAAATTCTCCCTCCTAAAACTCTGCATACTTATACATATAATTTTTTCTTGGTTCAACAACATCACCCATTAAAAGTGAAATCATTTTTTCAGCTTTTGCTGCATCTTCTATTGTAACCCTTTGAAGTGTTCTTGTTTCTGGATTTAGTGTTGTATTCCATAATTGATCTGGATTCATCTCTCCAAGACCTTTGTATCTTTGAATTAATGCACCTTTGCCAATTTTTTTCTTAGCTTCTTCTAATTCTTCATCATTATAAACATAAATGCTTTGTTCTTTATTTTTAACATTTTTATAAACCTTATATAAAGGTGGAAGTGCTATATAAAGATGTCCATTTTGAATTAATTGTCTCATATACCTATAAATATATGTCATCCATAGTGTTCTAATATGATAACCATCCACATCAGCATCACTTAATATTATTATTTTATCATACTTAAGATTTTCTTCCTTATAGCTATCTAAAATTCCAGTTCCAATAGCTGTATTAAATATTTTTAGTTCTTCACTAGCAATAACATTTTCTAATTTTTGTTTTTCTGTGTTCATTATTTTACCTTTTGAAGGCATTATACTTTGAAATCTTCTATCTCTTGCTTGTTTTGCACTTCCTCCTGCTGAATCACCTTCAACAACTATAAACTCAGTAAAACTATTATCTTTTAATGTGCATACTGCTACTTTTCCTGCTAAAGGAGAAGTTCCATTTCCTATTTTTTTCTTTTCTGCATCATTTATTTTTTTATTTTTTCTCTACGTTGTGATGCAAGTATAGCATTATTCATTATACTTGTAGCAACTTCTTTATTATCTTCAATCCACTCTCCAATTTTATTATAACAAAGTTCATTCATCATAGAATAAGCTTCAGCATTACCAAGCTTAGTTTTAGTCTGACCTTCAAATATAGGGTTACTAACTTTTATTTTAACAATTGCAGTCATACCTTCCCTTAAATCATCACCTTCAAACTCTTTATCTTTTTCCTTGAGAAGATTAAGTTTTTTGCACCATTCTTTGAATATTCTCGTCATACCGGTCTTAAATCCTGTTTCATGGGTTCCAGCTTCAGTAGTTGGAATATTATTTACATAACTTGCTATGTACTCTGTTGTTGAATCTGTAAACTGTATACAAACTTCACCTTCTAAATTTAATCCATTTATTTGTTTTTCTCCGCTAAAAATTATAGGATCTTTATGCAATGGTGTTTTACTTTCATTTAAATACTCTATAAAATCTAAAAGTCCTCTTTCCGAATGATAAACTTTTTCTACTGCCTCTTCTTTTCGTTCATCCCTTAAAACTAAAGTTATTCCTTTGTTTTGAAAAGCTAACTCTTGTAACCTTTCATCTATAATATCAAACTTATAGTCTACATTCCCAAATATTTCTTTATCTACTAAAAAAGTTATTTTCGTTCCTGTTTGTTTTGTATTACCTATTGCTTCCAAAGCAGTAACAGGTGTGCCTGGCATTTTTCTTTTTAATTGCTTATCATATGCATACTCAAATCTTTGTCTAAAAATCTTACCTTTTTGCATTACCTCTACTTGAAGCCATGAAGATAATGCATTAACAACAGCTGCACCAACTCCATGTAATCCACCAGACGTTTTATAATTAGAATTATTAAACTTTCCTCCAGTATGAAGCTCAGTATAAACCATTTCTACTCCTGATTTTTTCTTTAAAGGATGTATACCAGTAGGAATCCCTCTACCATTATCTATAATTGTTACACTTTTATCCTTATTTAATATAACTTCTGCTCTATCACCATATCCATTAGCAACTTCATCTATAGCATTATCTAATATTTCCCAAATACAATGGTGTAATCCTTTAGTTCCTGTAGAACCAATATACATACCTGGTCTTACTCTTACAGGCTCTAATTTTTCCAAAGAGGTCAAATCCGTAACTTCATAACTATTAACTTCCTTCATTTTAAGCCTCCTATGTTAATTATTTAAATTTATTTTCAAAATTAAAGAGTTCTAAATTTATATTTAAACTCTTATATATCTTTAATTCTTATTATCTTATAAATGTAAATAAACCTTTATATAAATAAATTTCACTTGAATAAGTATCTAAATATTTACATTCTCCTTGTTTAAATATTAAATAAAAACTTTAATATTTATAGAAAAAATTTGTATTTTTTATAAAATCCATTTTAAATACATCAAGGAATATATTATAACCTATTTTTATTAAAATACAAAATTTTATATATTGTGTAATTTAGATTAATTTAAAATAGACAACTAGTAATCTCTAATATTTATCTTAACTTTACAAAAACAATATAAAAATCAATAGTAACATTCTGTTTTTACATTGCTTTTAAATTAAGTATAATATTAATTTTAATAATTACCAATTGCCATTTTTAATAATTGTTATTTGAATCAAATTATAAATTTTGTGAATTTCTTAATACTCTAAATATGTATATAAAGATAAGCTACTTACTTTTTTAAATGATTATCTACAAAACACTCTAATTCTTTAGCCGCTTTTTCTATGTTAGAAACGAAAATTTTCAAATTATAATCATATTGATTAGCACTATGCATATACATTGGATCATAGTACTTAACCATAAGTTCTTTTACTACTTCTTCATAATCATTTTCCATGACTTTTTTACAAAATTCTTCTAAGCATTCTTTACTTAAAATCTTCTTTATTTTAATTATTGAATCACAGATTTCTTCATTTGATGTTTTACATTTAGTATATTCTTTAACTATTAAATTACACCTAAAATCTAAATCTGCATCTACAAATATATGTATTCCTTTTTTCATTGATTCATGTATGTACTCTGGAATAATTACTCTACCTATTCTTTTGCTTTCAGCTTCTATAAAAACAAAGTCACTATTCCTATGTTTAAGTTCATCTAAAATTAAACTTTCAAATTTTTTCTGTGAATTAACATCACCAAGCCCTACAGATCCTAAAATAGAACCACGATGGTTAGCAAATCCTTCTAAATCTAATATATCATATCCATCAGATTTTAGTTTTTTAATATTTCCGTTTTTCCTACCCCTGTATTACCATGAAGAACTATATACTTAACTTGTTCATTTAACTTTGGTAATTCTTCTAAAACATAACCTCTATAACTTTTATATCCACCTTTAATCTTTTCAACTCTCATCCCCAGTGATGATAATAATGCAACTAAAGATCCACTTCTCATTCCACCTCTAGCACAAAAAAGTACTATTTTTTTATGTTTTTTTTCTAACTTTAAAAATTCATCATATATTGATGGTAATTTTTTTGATACTATTTCCATACCAATTTTTTTGGCTTTTTCTGTAGATTCCTGTTTGTATATAGTTCCTACTAAAGCTCGTTCCTCATCATTAAAAAGTGGTATGTTTACAGCACCTGGAATAGTGTTTTCTTTATATTCTAGTGGACTCCTAACATCTACTAAAACATAATCTCCTTTTAGTTCTTTATACTCTGTGGTCTGAAACATAATAAACCTCCAAATCTTCAATTCACAATTCACAGTCCACAAATAATAAATATTTATTTTAAAATATATATTTTTTTATGCCTTGTGAATTATAAATTGTTAACATTTCTACTCAAAGTTATATTTTAATAGTTTCAATGTACCAATGTCAACATAAGCTTAATTTAAATTTTAAATAATTATTATTGTTTTTTTAAATTTATTAAACAAAATAAAAAAAGGTGTCTTTTTAAAATTATCATATTAACTTCTAAAACACCTTACTTTATTAATTTATTTTGCTCTTTAAAATATAATTTTATTATAATATAGGTTGTTGATTGTTCATTGACCAGCCATCACTTCTTACATCCATCATATCTATAGTATCTTCCTTACTTTTCACATCTTTTAGTTTTTTATTACTCCAAATTTATTTCTAAGTGATACTTCATTGGCTTTTCCTGATATAATCCAAAGTGTTTTGTATTTTCCTGGCTTAACTTCTAATTCTACTTCTCCTTTTCCATCTGTAAAATATATTAATACATTTGTATCTGTATTATTTACATATTTAAATACTGGTGAAAACCTAGTGCCACCTCTAGTGTTTAATCTAGCCTTTATATCTTTTGAATTTTTAGCTTTATATATCCTTCTAATTTTAGTGTCACATTCTATTATTTTAATTTCATATTTATAATTTTTAACAATATTTATCACTTCATTTATTGCTACATTAAATTCCTCATCACTTATACTTCCACTTATATCTATAGCTACTACAATTTTAGCAATATGATTAGAAATTTCTCCTCTTAAATCTAATCTATTAGGTTGTCTTCTATTTCTTCTCATTATTGTCTTTTTTCGACCCTTTTCTAAGGTTCCCATAAGCTTTTTTAAATATAAATTCCATGAAATTTTATTACTATTAGAGTTCAAATCTGATAGTATATTTTCTACATAAAAATCAACATTATTCTTTTTAGAGTCACTAACAATCTTTTTTGTGATGTTTTTTATAATATCTTCATCATAAAAATCGCTTTTTTCCCAACTTTCATGTGTTCTAGCAACATCATATTTTTTTCTATTTCATTATTTATTTTTGTATCATCTTCATCACCATCTTTATTATCATCTAATAAATCTAATTTTCTTTGAATTTCTAAAATATATTCTTCCATACTACTATAAGGTTTTAAATCTAAATTATACTTTAAATTTACCCACTCAATAGTTGTTGCATATGGTGGTAAATAATCTAGATACTGATTCACAACTATATCCATAGCCATATTTATAGCCAATGTACTAAAATTCTTTTTTAATTCTTTACCTCTTATTAAATGTAGCGATATTATATGTATAATTTCATGTTTAATGGAAGTTTTCATCTGATTTAAATCTAATACTAAAAATAATATTGGATTAAAGTATATAGTATATCCAGAAACATTTAAGGTTATAGCCGTAGGTGATGTAATATCATATTTTATTTTTCTATTCATTTTCAATAAAAAATACCCATAAAAATTTTCACTATCATCTATTAACAAAAAATTAATTTTATCTATTAATTTAAAAAATCTATCTTCAAAATCATCATTTACGTCCTTTATATATTGAATGTTAGATATTTCATTGTATAATTCTTCTTTTATTTTGTAAAAACTTCTCATAACCCTCACCTATCCATTTATACTACTATACGTCTTAAAATATCCTTCTACAAAATTATCATTTTTTAAACATTCTTTATAAATACGTTTATATTGTCCCTTTATCTCCTTCATAATTCCAATTTTTAAATCAACGGGATAATATCCTATAAATTCTACTAAACGCTCTATTTTTTTAAAAGATATTTCATTGCTTTCCATAAAAATTAATATGTTTTTTATAGTTAAATACAACCTTGTATGACTTTCATTTTTTATTCTTAAAATTACATCTTCTGATAAACTTTCCTCATCAAATACTTCTTTATAAGTAATTAATGGTAATGTGCTACTTTCTATAAAAGCCATAAACTCTTGAGCAATTTCACTTCCAACATTGCCTTTCAATATATTAAAAAATACTTTTCTAGATATTTTATCACTTTTTTCTTTATATAACTTATAACTTTTAGATACCCTTTCAAAACTTCTTGGTGTTGCTTTTATTCTTTCATCATTTTTACTACTATGCAAATATTCAGGAAATGTAGATATAAATTCTATAACTTTTTCATCTAACCTATTACTTATTGCCCATTTAATCCAACTTTCAACATTGCTTTCCATTTCAAGCCATACAAATCTATTTTCTTGAGCCGGATCCATATCTATAACCTGATAATCAAAATCATCTTCATACTTACTTGAAGGATTCATGGCTGCTAATAATTTCACCGATTCATGTAAATTATATCCGTTTATTTCTTTATTCAAAATTAGGTTCATAAGTTCTTGTTGAACAGTATGTTCACAACGATTAATTTCATCTATAAAAAGCAATACTTCCTTTCCATTATTTATAGCTTCTTGAATTTGCTGCAACTTAGTATGAACTGCATAAACTGTTCTTTTTTCAGTATGTTCTAATTTATTCTCATCTAAGTATTTGTATTCATCAACTGTAGGTAGTCCCCCAATTTCTCCTTCTTTTAACAAATTACCATCAATAACAAATATATTCCAATCATTTTTTTTAGCTAACTCTTTTGCTAAAGCAGTTTTTCCTATACCACTTTCTCCAACTATTAATGGAACTTCACTAGTTTCAATAATTAATTCCGCTGCTAATAATGTATCTTCAAAATTCATCTTTCAACTCTTCCTTATCTTTAATATTTTAATTTTTCATCTACTGCAATTCTTTTACACTTTGCACTACCGAATCTGTATATAAACATAATTTTATCCATCGATATGTTATTTTGATTTATACCAATTGACTTACAATTCAAAAAATCTCTAACATATTTATCATCTACATCTTCATTGGAAAAAACCTCTTTTAATATCTCCTCCATTTTTTCAATCTCAATATGATCTTTAAAATATTTTATAGCTAATATATTTTCCTTTAAAAAAGATACTTTTTTTTCATAATTCAATTCTTTAACTAATGGCACTGATGCTTCATTAATTTTAACTGCCAATCTTTCAATACTTTCCTTTGCATTTTCAATATATCTTAATGCATGATAATCTTTTTCAATTGCTAACTTTTGAATTTTTTCACTTGGATTTTTTATATATTTTATAGAATCATAATCTTTTTCTATAGCTAAAATTTGTAGTTCTTCACTTGGATTTTCACAATATTGTATAGCCCATCCTTTTTGCAAGATTCCCAATTTCACTATTTTTTCACTTGGATTCTTTATAAATTTTAATGTATTCCACGAATTTTCAACTACAACTTTTTGTATCTCTTCATTAGGATTATCAATAAATTCAATTGCCCATACATTATTTGTTACTGCATTTCTTTTCATTTCTTCACTTGGATTTTTTATATATTTTATCATTAATCCATTTTTATTTATTGCTGTATTTTTCATATTATCTGTAGGATTACTTATATTTTTTATTATTATAGGATTTTCTTCTATTAATCTTAAAATTTTTTCTTCATTCATACAAATACCTCTATATTTTTTCTTAACCATTACTTATTAATAATAATTATCCGTTATATTATAATTATATATTTTTTTCCTATTTGTTCAAATTATATTTTCACACAAAAATAAAAGTCAAAACTTTAAAAGTGTATATCACAAGTACACTTTTTAAATTTTGACTAATGTTATTATATTCTTATATATAATAAATAAAGTACATTAATAGAATATATTTATGCTAACCTTTACATTTCTAAATTATTTATTTTCTTTTTAGATATATTAAAGTTATCCTAAATTATAAAATAATTTTAATATATTATCTTTATCTGGAACATTCTCATTAAAAAATCCCATTATAGTTTTGTCTATATTATATTTTATACTTTTAAAAGAAATGTCTACAGTTCCATCATCACTAAATTCCATAACTGCAAAGCTTACATGACCACCATCTCTAGAGCATCCTATAGATCCTGGATTTATTATAGGTTTTCCTGTCCAATATTTAATAAGTGTTTGGCAATGACTATGCCCAATTAAAACATAATCACAAACATCTCCATAATCTTCCGTAAATTTATCCAAAGTTACTTCCTGATAAAGAAGCGGTAATTCATTCATACTATCTATCCTTGAATGAACCATAAGAATTTTTTTCCCTTTATTTCTATTATTCTTTCTGTAGGAACAGTTTTTAATTTGTTAATCCTTTCTTCACCTAAAAGCTTAACATTCCACTTTTGATGTTCCTTTTCACCGTCAGTAAACTCTTCACAACAATTAGTAACTATTGAATAATCAGTATTTCCTAAAATATTTATAAATCTCTTATCATTCATAACAATATCAAAAACTTCTAAAGGATTAGGTCCTTCCTGTATAAAGTCACCTAAATTCAAAATTTTATCTACATTTTCTTTTTCTGCATACTGTAAAAAAACATTGAAAGCTTCCATATTACTATGAATATCAGCAATAACTAATACTTTTTCCTTCCCCATAGACTACTCTCCTTTGCTGTTTCATTGAAATAATACTTAATTTTCTAAATTTTCCAAATAGTTATTTGTATATATTATATCACTTAAAATTTTTTAAACAATTATTTTTACTATTTTTAACAATTTTTATATGCAATTAACATTTTATTCATTATACTATTTTATCCATATATATTTAAAAATATACCATATAATTTCTCTAATATTAAACTTTAATCTTCAAACTAATCTAAGGTTCCAAGTTAAATTTTAAACTTATTTATCAAACAAGAAAATTTCAAATTAATATTTTACTGATAGTTATTATTTTTCTTAACTGATAAAAAATTTGATGTATAAATTTTAGATTGTATCCCTATATTAATTAAATTTCTTTTAACATTTAACATGATAGTTTCAATATTTTGAATTTAATGCTAAAATGTTCCTATGGAATTAAATAGATATGATTTTATCTATTTGTATTTAAAATTTAATATATTTTTGAGACTTATGACTTATACGCTGTGGACTAAATTATTAATTTACTCATATTAATTGCTATACATTGGAGGGCTAAATTTATGTATATGTTTTGTGAAAATGATAAATTGTATTTAAGACCATTAATACTTAAGGACTCAGATTTTATTTATGCACTTAGAGAAAAAAATAAGAATTTTATTTTAAATTATGCTGAAGTATCAAGAAATGCTCAAAAAGAAAAGATAAAAAAATAGTATTTCTAAAGATGATGAGATATATTTACTTATAACATTAAAAGAAACAAGTAGCCATATAGGTTATATACACAGTAAATTTTTTAATAATGGGAAAATTGCTGATATAGATTTTGTAATAACTGATAATAATTCTAAACTTATAAAAGAAGCTTTAATTTTGTTTAGAACAGAACTTTTTAAACAAGGTTGTATTAGATTAGAATGTAATATTTGTAGTTCTAATCTATTAGCAAAAGAAATATTAGAAGATTTAAATTTCAACTTAGAAGGGATAAAGAAAATGTCCTATTTTAACAATGATAATTTCTTCGATATTTTAGTATTTGCTTCATTGAATTGTTAATTTTGCAAGTGTGTATTATTTTATATAAAAAACAGTGTATGATTAAAATTATTTTAACATACACTGTTTTATTTATTTTACATTTTCTAATTCTAAAAATTCATTTAAATACAAAACATCTATTTTTCCAGACCAGTTTAACACCGATCCAACTAAATCTTTTATATCTAAATCTTCCATATCATAAGTTTCAGAACTATTAACAGTTCCTGTAGCATCTTCTATAAAAGTAACTATATACCCTCTATCAAAAGCTGCTATTGCCGTAAACATACAACAGAATTCTGTATTAAAACCTACAATTATAACTTCATTTATATTATTTTTCTTTAATATTTCTTCTAAATTTGTTTTAAAAAATGCACTTGGTGTAGTTTTAATTACTAATTCATCATAGTAGTCTACAAATTCTTCATGTATATTTCCTCTGTCGCAATTTTTATTAAATGGACTTTCATCATCTTGGTCTTCATGTTTTGTAAATATTATTTTATCACCTTTAGCCTTACATATATTTATAATTTCCTTTATTTTTTCTTTTTCTTCCTTAAAATTTTTTTGACTTAAAATATGTTTTTGCATATCTACTACTATTAATGCTCTCATATTATATTCACCTCATAATTTCCTTTAAACATTTAACTAAATAAATTGATGAAAACAATCAATCTACTTTTCATATGATTATTTATTATTTTCTATCTCTTTAATATTATAAGTTAAAATAAAATCATTACAAGAACTTATTTTGTGTTTTTATATAATATTGCCTTTATTTTTTAATTTAATTATACTTTTTTTAATTTTTTTCTAGTTTTTATTATTATAAATAAAATTATTATAGCAACTATTACTAAATATTCTTCTAAGAATATTATATTCTCTATAGCATTAACTTGATATAATGCAACTGGAAAATTTATAACTGCATGACATATTATAGCTAAGAATAAATACTTTATCTTTTCTTCTTTTACTGCATACAAAACTAAAAGCGATAATCCTAATTGAATTATAAGTGAGCTAGATCTTTCTATTCCTGCTATAATCCACGTATAGGATGGCATTTGAATCATTTGTTCTTTTATATACATTAATGTTTGTGCTGTATTAGTATCCACCTTATCTAATAAATTTTCAAAATTACCTGTATTTATCTGAACTGCTGTTATGAGATTATTTATATACATACCTCCAGTTATTAAAAATGCCTCTATTCCTCCATGTCCCAATCCATAGGCTAGCCCATTTTCAAAACTTCTATCTTTTTTTAAAATCCACTTAAAGCATATAAACCTCGCACTTTCTTCAAATATTCCAGCCATAAGACCACCGTAAAGCATATATGCCATTGGTTGTCTTAAAAATGTAGCAGTTTTTTCATTATTATATAAAACATATTGATGTATAGATCCTTCTAATAATTTAACTGCCAATAAAAAAGCAATTGCCCCTACTATTACATATTTTAATGATATATTATATTTCTTTTTTAAAAATACTATAAGTGCTATTGGCACAATAGTACTTAATACAATTGTAATTATCATAAAAAATATAGAACTTCCACTTACCACTGAATCATCTCCTTAAGTTATTATAATTAAAGCATTTAATATTGTGATACAATTATATTTTAAAAATTTAATGAAGTTATTTTTTTTCTAAAATTTTATTTAGTTTTTTGTTTATTATACATAGTATCATAGATTTGTTACAATTTAATTATAAAGTAACTTATTGATAAAAAAACAACATTTTTTTGTATATAATTAGTGTAGTTCTATATTTTTAATAATTAATTATATCTATTTATTAATTTTTTTCTATAAGAATTTCACGTTCTTTTTCATCTATCATATCTAAAGATTTAAATTCATACCCTTGCTCTTTTAAAGATTTAATAATTGTTCCTAATGCTTTTGGAGTGGTTTTATTTGAAGCACCATCGTGCATCAGAATTATTATTCTTGATTTGTCAATATTTTTGCTATTCATAGCTTTAAAATAGTTTGATATTAATTGATCTACCGGAATGTTTATTCCCATTGCGTCTTCAATAGACACATTCCAATCTACATAATCTAATTTTCTATTAACCAAACCATCTCTAATTTGTTTTAATGTTAATTTTTGTGGTATTCCTGTACTTGACCCACCAGGCATTCTCATGAACTCAAAATTTTTTTTATCCAAATTTTTATTTAAAACATTTTTTACTTTTTCATAATCATTAAAATAAACATCAGCACTGTTATAATTATTATTGTTATGAGTATATGTATGAGCACATATACTATGATTTTTTTCTTTGATTTCTTTTAAGATATTAGGATTTTCCTCCACTAATTTCCCTATAACAAAAAATGTAGCCTTAATATTTTCCTCATCTAAAATTTTTAAAACTTCTAATGTTGTTTCTGTTGGTCCATCATCAAAAGTTAAATATGCTATTTTTTTATTATCTTTACATTCACTATCATCTGAAATCGCAAAAACACTTATAGATGTAAAAATAACAACGCTAATAATAATTACAAATAAAAAAAACTCTTTTTCTTCATATTTTTTATTCTTCCTTTCTATGTTTTTCAAATTCTTTAATTTCATATATTATTATTAGTATTATTATTTTTTATATGCTAAAGAATGTTCAATTATATGTATTAATGTAAAAATAATGTTGACATTTTAATTGTTTTCTATATAATATAAAATATAGTTAAAATTTAATAGGTTTCTTATTATGAGTGATTGAGGGATCTGGCCCTATGACGTCCGGCAACCAGCTTTTTAAAGCATGGTGCTAATTCCAGCGGTGTTATGCCGAAAGATAAGATTTATATTTATCCTCTTATCTTTAAAGAGGTTTTTTTGTTTTTAAAATTAAATATGTAAATTTAAATACTCTTATCCAGAGTGGCGGAGGGACTGGCCCTATGATGCCCAGCAACCAGCTTTCATTAGGCAAGGTGCTAATTCCAGCGGTTTTTACCGAAAGATAAGAAAAATCCCCTTCTTATCTTTTGGAGGGGATTTTTTTATTGCTAAATTTTAGCACATATATACAGTATGCTATTTTTATAGTTTTGAAACTAATTACATTGAGGATGTGAAAATAAATATGATAAAAATTAATAATTTAACTAAAATATATAAATCTAAAAATTTAAAAGAGATTATTGGATTTGAAAATTTAAATTTAACTATTAACGAAGGCGACATATTTGGAATTATTGGTCCTAGTGGTGCAGGTAAATCTTCAGTTCTAAGATGTATCAATTTACTTGAAAAACCTACTAAAGGAGAAATCCTTTTTAAAAATATATTAGATTCTAAAAATACAAATGATTTTATAAATATATTAGATTTATCTGATAAAGAGCTTATTTCTATAAGGAAAAAAATAGGTGTTATTTTTCAAAATTTTAATTTACTTATGAATTCTACTGTTTTTGAAAATATTGCTTTTCCTTTAAGAATAAATAAGATGTCTGATAGTGATATAACTAAAAAAGTTAATGAACTTTTAAAATTAGTTGACCTTTATGATAAGAAAGATTCTTATCCTTCTCAGCTATCTGGTGGACAAAAACAAAGGGTAGGTATTGCAAGAGCATTAGCTAATGATCCTAAAGTTCTTTTATGTGATGAAGCCACTTCTGCTTTAGACCCTAGTACTACAGATTCAATATTATCTCTTTTAAAATCTATAAATGAAAAATTTAATATAACTATAATTTTAATAACACATGAAATGGATGTTATTAAAACTATTTGTAATAAAGTTGCTGTATTAGATAAAGGAAAAATAGTAGAACAAGGTTATGTAACTGATATTTTTGCAAACCCAACTTCTAATATAACTAAAAATTTTTTAAATCAAAATATTAATATTCCTAGTTCTATAAAAGATAGCTGTACGAATTCACATTCTATAGTTAAACTTACATTTTTAGGATCTAATACAACAACATCTACAATATCTCATATTTCAAGGAAATTTAATGTGGATATAAATATTATCTCTGGGAACATAGATATTGTTCAAAATATTCAAATTGGTCATCTTATTGTAAACATTGCTTCTAATGAAAATTTAGATGATATACGTAATTATTTAATTAATAATGATATAGGATGGGAGGTTCTTAATTAATGATTTATGCTTTACTACAAACACTATACATGGTATTTTTCTCAACTATTTTTTCTTTAATTATAGGTTTTCCGATTGGTATTATTTTAGTAATAACAAGTAAGAACCATTTATGCGAAAACTTAAAGTTAAACTCTTTTTTAGATACTATAATAAATATATTTAGGTCAATTCCTTTTATAATTTTAATAGTTGCATTATTTCCTATTTCTAAATTTATAGTTGGAACAACCATTGGAACTACTGCGGCAATTCTTCCTCTTTCTATAGCAGCTGCTCCATTTGCGGCAAGAATTATAGAGAGTTCTCTTAAAGAAATTCCTTTTGGTGTTATAGAAGCTGCATTATCTTGCGGAGCAACAAATATGCAAATTATCTTTAAAGTAATGCTCCGTGAAGCAATTCCATCACTTATATCTGGCATAACTCTTACAATAATAAATATTATAGGATATTCCGCTATGGCTGGTGCAGTTGGTGGCGAAGGTATTGGTGATTATGCTATACGAGAAGGTTATATGAGATATAACAACAATATTGTCTTATTAACAATCTTAATTTTAATTATAGTAGTTCAACTTATTCAAAGTATTGGGAATTACTTATGTAAAAAATCAAACAAAAAAGTTTTTTAATTTAGGAGGTATTTATTTATGAAAAAATCTTATTTTACAATAATCTTATTAACTTTATCTTTAATAATTTTTACAGCTTGTTCACCTAATAGTGATTCTAAAAATTCTTCAAAAGAAACTAATTCTAATGAAAACACTATAGTTATAGGAGCTTCTCCAGTGCCCCATACTGAAATTTTAGAATTTGCAAAAACAAAATTAAAAGATAAAGGAATAAACTTAGAAATTAAAACATTCACAGACTATGTTGTACCAAATAAAGCCCTAGATTCTGGTGAATTAGATGCTAATTTCTTTCAACATAAACCTTATTTAGATGATTTTAATAAAAATAATGGTACTGATCTAATTTCAATTGGTGAAATACATGGTGAACCTTTATCTGCATATTCAAAAAAAATAGCTAATTTAAACGACTTAAAAGAAGGTTCTACTATAGCTATACCTAATGATGGTTCAAACGGTACAAGAGCATTAAAACTTTTAGAAAAGGAAAAACTTATAACACTAAAAGATTCTAATAAAACTATACAAACAGAAAAAGATATAAAAGATAACTTGAAAAATTTTAAAATTAAATCTATAGAAGCTTCTCAACTTCCAAGAATACTAGAAGATGTTGATATTGCAATTATAAATGGAAACTATGCATTAGATGCTGGACTTGATACTAAGTCTACATTATTTTCAGAAGATATATCTGATATAAATGAATACGTTAATATTATAGCTACCACTTCTGAAAACAAGAACAATAATGCACTTAAAGAGCTTGTTGATTTTCTTAAAAGTGATGAAACAAAACATTTTATAGAAGATAAATATGGTAATGCTATTCTTCCTGCTAATTAATAATAATTTTTCTTATATATTTTAAAAGGGTATGAATTTTATTCATACCCTTTTAAAATATATTCAGCTATTTAAGTGATTTTCCTAATTTTTTAGATTCCTTAGAAACACCTACTTCATTTGATGTTTCCATATTCATTTTTTCTAATTCTTTTTTAGTTTTTTGACCTGCTTTTTTATTATCTTTACTGTTCTTATTATTCTTATGTGACATATTATTCACTCCTTTCATGTGTTAAATCTTAAATATATCTCATAAATAGTATCAGTATTGGAGAAAAAATTATACATATATTCTGATTATTCGTTTTAGTTAATCTTTTTATTTTTAAAATATTTTATATTATAATTAATTTAAAACATAAATTTCATTAAATATAGGTTTTCAAGTTGACTTTTAAAATTATCCATTCCAAAACTTAGATACCTAAAATAGTGAAACATACTCCGAATCACTTAGAATTCAACACTATGTTTTGTATAAAATTTTTTTAAAGTTATTGAATAAATTTTTGTTATCAGTTGAGAAAAATAAGTGCAAATATATTTACTTAAGAATTATGAATTATG
>NZ_HE611050.1:487512-493933 GCF_000285575.1 Clostridium senegalense JC122
TTAGAATTCAACACTATGTTTTGTATAAAATTTTTTTAAAGTTATTGAATAAATTTTTGTTATCAGTTGAGAAAAATAAGTGCAAATATATTTACTTAAGAATTATGAATTATGAGTTTAGGATGAAAGTGGTAACCACTTTCTGAAAATGATTTTAAAAAATCTATCAATATAATTTGCTTTACAAATTTATAAAAAGATACGTTGGAAATTACTAGGAACGAAGTGAGTAGTAATAACCACAATTATTCACTCTTAACTTTTAACTAAAATAATCTCTTAGTTATTGAAAAAATATTAATTTGAGTTTTCTCATTTGATAAATGAATAAATTTGGAACCCTATAACTTCAATGAAACAAGCAAGTAGGAATTAAATTTAATATATAACTTATATATTAATCTTAAATTCTCACATTTAGATAAATTAATAAACAAACTTAAGAAAAGGTGATCAATATGATAAAATTAATTGCAAGCGATATGGATGGAACTTTACTAGATTCTAATGGTGTTTTACCTTTAGAATTTTATTCTGTGCTTTCTGAACTAAATTCTAAAGGCATAATTTTTGTAGCTGCATCTGGAAGACAATATCATAATTTAGTTAAAACTTTTGATAAAGTAAAAAATAACATTATTTTCGCTGCTGAAAATGGAACTTACATTGTTCAAAATGGCAAAGAATTATATTCAAATTGTATTTCTAAAGACATAATACCTGAATTATGTTCATTAGCTGGTACCTTTGACAACTGTTATATTCTTCTATGTGGAAAAAAGGCAGCTTATTTACAAACCAATAAATCATCTGTAGTAAATGAAATAAAAAAATACTTTGAAAATGTAGAAATTATAGATGATATAGCTACAATAGATGATGAAATTTTAAAATTTACTTTATGTGACTTTAATGGGGCTAATGAAAACTCTTATGAAATTTTTAATGAAAAATATAAAGACAAGCTTAAAGTTGTAACTTCAGGTAATATTTGGCTTGATATTATGAATAAAGATGCTAATAAAGGTGTTGCTATTAAGTTTTTACAAAATAAACTTAACATCTCTTTTAGTGAAAGTATGGCATTTGGAGACTACTATAACGATTTAGAAATGCTTAAAGCATGTAAATATAGTTATGCAATGGGAAACGCTGTGGATGCTGTAAAAAAAGTTAGTAACTATCTAACAGATACAAATGAAGAATGTGGTGTACTTAAAGCAATAAAAGAAGCAGTTATATAACTGTTTCTTTTTAATTTTACATAGTTTTAACATAATATTTACTATATACTAATTTATAAAAAAACTAATTAAAACTATAATGTTACATAAATGAATAAGTAAAACAATTATTTTATTGATTTATCAATATAGTAGTTGTATAATTTCAATTAATATTTAAATAAATTTTAGGAGTGATACTATAATGTTGAATTTTTCATATAAAAACCCTACAAAACTGGTTTTTGGTAAAGATACAATATCATCAATTGGTTCTAACATAAAAGCTGAATCAATTGATAAAGTTCTTTTATTATATGGTAAAGGATCTATTTTTAAAAACGGAGTTTATGATTTAGTTACTAAATCTCTTAAAAATAATAATATAGAGTTTATAGAACTTTCTGGTGTTAAACCAAACCCAGTACTTTCTAAAGTTAAAGAAGGTATAGATATAGTTAAAAATAATAACTTAAAAGCAATTATAGCTGTAGGCGGTGGAAGTGTTATTGATTCTGCTAAAGCTATATCTGCTGGTTCTTGTTATGAGGGTAATGTTTGGGATTTATTTGAAGGTAACGGAAAACTTGCAAATGCACTACCTATCTTTACTGTTCTTACCCTTTCTGCAACTGGTTCTGAAATGAATTGTGGTGGTGTTATAACAAATGAAGATGAAGGAAAAAAATGGTCATTTGGTTCTCCATTGCTTTATCCTAGAGTATCTATTCTTGACCCATCAATACAATCTACACTTCCTACAAAACAAACTGTTAATGGTGCTGTAGATACTATAACTCATGTATTTGAAGCATATTTTGGTGGAACTAAAAATACAGATATGGTAGATGAATTATCCGAAGGCATTATAAGAACAGTAATAAAACATTCTAAAATTCTTATTAATGATAGTAATAACTATAATTCTAGATGTGAGCTTTCTTTTGCTGCAACTTTAGCTTTAAATGGTCTTAATGGCTTAGGTAGACTTGGAGATTGGTCATCTCATTCCATAGAACATTCATTAAGTGTTTTAAATGATATATCTCATGGTACTGGTCTTGCTATAATTATGCCTGCATGGATGAAATATGTTTATAAAGAAGATGTCTGTAAATTTGCTAAAATGGGTAGAAATATTTTTAATATAAATGAGTGTGACGATGAAAAAGCTGCATTAAGTGCAATTGATGCTCTTAAAAATTACTATAAAGAAATAGGAGCACCAACTACGCTTAAAGAAGTAGGCGTTTCATTTAAAGAATTAGACTTCATCGCAGATAATGCAGCAATGTCTGCACCTTTAGGTACTTTTAAAAAGTTAAACAGAGAAGATATTTATAAAATACTTCAAATAGCTTTTGAATAAATATTAAGCTAAAATCTAAAATTTTTATCCTTATAATAAAGCAAGTACTATTTAATTAATTTTAAATAGTACTTGTTTTTATAGCTAATTATTATATAATCCTGTACACATATTATCTAATTTTTCTAAAATACTTGAAGCTTTATCTTCATCAACTAATGCAACTATATAATCTCCACTAAGTATCCTTGTAAATCCTCTAGGTATTATTTCTTTGCCTCCTCGCTTTATCGCCACAATTAAACAATCCTTGGGCCAATTTATATCTTTCATTAATTGTCCCTCTGTAATACATCCCATATGGACAGCATATTCTATCAATGTTTTAGTTGTACTATTTCCTTCAAAATTTGAACCATTCTTTTTTAAAATATTTTCTAGTAAACTTTCGTAAATTGGTTCTGATTTTAATAAATCAGAAGTTATATACGCAAATATACACACTATTGCTAAAGGTAACATATGATCAAAAGAACCTGTCATTTCTGTAATTAATATTATACCTGTTATAGGTGCTTTAACTATTGCTGTAAAGTGTCCTGCCATTGCTAATATTATAAAAGTTAATATATAAATACTAGGTACTCCTAAACTATAACATACTATAATACCAAAAATGTTTCCTACTAATGCTCCAAGTACTAATAGTGGAAAAAATATTCCCCCAGGTATACCTGAGCCAAAGCATATAAGAACCAATAGAAATTTTATAACTAAAAAAAGTAACAACGTTACCAATACATACTTATTTTCTGACAAACTCATTATAAGATTATGACCACCACCAATTAATATTGGTGATATTACACCTACAATTCCTGTCACTATAAAAGGTATTATTGTTTTTACTTCAATAGGCATTCTCTTAAAGCTACCATAAATTTTTTGACTTTTTAATATTCCTTTGTTAAAAATTGTACCACTTATACCAACTAAAACTCCTAACAATATTAAAGCCCAATAAAACTTCAAAGGTAATGAAGCTATTCCTTTAAAATTTAATGCTGGATCTAAACCCAAAAATCTCTTTGCCACAAAATCTGCTGTAAGTGCTGATGACATGGCAGAAAGTAAAACTAATGGAGAAAAATTTTTATGAGTTTCCTCTAATGCAAACATTACACCTGATAATGGTGCATTAAATGCAGCTGCTAATCCTGCACTCGCTCCACTTGTAGTTAAAAATTTTTCTTCAATATTTACTCTTTTAAAAATCCTAGAGAACCCTTGTCCAACTGCTGCTCCCATTTGAACAGATGGACCTTCTCTTCCTGCTGAAAGACCTACCCCTAAACAAATCACTCCACCTATAAACTTGTTTATAAGAACTCGTAACCAATTAATGTTTAATTTTCTAACTAAAAATCCTTCTACTTGAGGTATTCCACTACCTGATATCATCGGCTCTTTCTTTACTAACACACCAACTAAATATCCTAAAAATGATAAAATTATAATTATAACTGCTATTTTTATAGGGTTACCCTTTGAACTACTATAAATACCATTAGAAATTTTAAATAATTTATCTATAGCTAACCTATTCAAAACAATAATTATACCTGTAATCAGGCCAACTACAGCACCTTCAATTATAAGCTTAAATCTTAAATTCTTTCTATGTGATAAAATATTAGTAGTTTTATCTTTAGATATCTCCATTTTAATCCTCCTTTACTTAATATGAACAGCAAAAAACTAAGCATTTAAAATTTAAATACTTTTTCATATACTTAAAATTATTTATACTTTATATAAATTTGCCCTTTTTTATTATATAACTCATATTAAATTATTTCAAATTTATAAATTAAAATTTAAAATACATTAAAGCAACTATCTTTTTACACGAAATATATATTAACTTTTTCTATACTAAAATTTTCATTATAATGTTATTCATAGAAAAGTTAATTTGCAAATTTATACCAAAAATTGTATATTTAAAATATATATAATATATTAATATTTTTAAAAAGTAGGTGTTAATTTTATGAAAACAGATATACTATTAGAGTCTGGTACTGGTGAAGTAGAAATACTAGAGTTTATAGTAAATAATAAGCATTATGCAATAAATGTTATAAAGGTTAGAGAAGTTGTAGATATAGATAATCTAACAGAATTACCTAATAATCATCCTTCTATAGATGGTGTAGTTCTTTGTAGAAATGAGATACTTACCTTAATCAATTTAAGTCAAGTTCTTGATTCTCATAAAAATAATAATTTAAAACCTTTTAAAGCTATTCTATGTGAATTTAATAAGGTTAAAGTAGCTTTTAAAATAGATGATATTGTTGCAATACATCGTATCAAGTGGGAACAAATCAGAAAACCTGATGAAATTTCAACTAATCCTTTAGTAATTGGAAATATATTATTTAAAGATAACATTATATTACTTTTAGACTTTGAAAAAATTATTACTGATATAAATCCTAAAATAGGTATAAGTGAAGATAAAATTAAAGATATACATTGTAAAGATAGACATGGAATAAAAATTGTTTTAGCTGATGATTCAGCATTAATAAGAACACTTTTAAAAAATACATTAAATAAAGCTGGATTTGAGAATTTAACATTTTTCAATGATGGAACTGAAGTATTGACATACCTTAACAGCCTAGCTGAAAGTAAAAAAGAAAACTTTGTAGATGATGTTCAAATACTTATAACTGACATTGAAATGCCTCAAATGGATGGTCATACTCTTGTAAGAAAAATTAAAGAACATACAATTTTAAGAAAATTACCTTGTATAATTTTTTCATCTTTAATTACTGATGATTTAAAACATAAAGGCATTGATGTAGGTGCAAATGCCCAAATTAGCAAACCTGAAATTGGAGAGCTTGTTGACATAATAGATGAATTTGTAATTAGCAAATAAATATAAGAAACACCAACAATAACTTGTAGAACTATTGTTGGTGCTTTTTATATTTATTAAATACTATAAGATTCAATATTACATTTCATATTTTTTAAATAAATTTAACTTTTGATTTATTTTTCTACATAACTCTTATTATATAATTGCTCTAATTTTTTTATATATTCTTCCTGTATATTTATTATACTACTTAGAACTTTATATTCAGAAGTTTCCCAATCATCTTCATCTTTTGTTATCCTACCTCTCACATCTATAAATAGTGCCCTAACATCTTTATTTATTTCTATTGCACATTCAGTTAATTCTTTTGTATTAATTCCACATTTATGATTACTAATTTTATTGTTAAATTGAGTGATAAGTGATGAAATTTTATCATATATAAAAAAATTTATTTCTTTTGTATCCTCATAAGTTATAGATTCCTTTAATACTTTATAGTAATTAATTTTTTCCTTCTCATGCTTTTCTAATATATTTACAAAAACATTAAAAGAAATTATGTTGTTATTGTTTTTTTTAATATTTTCGTAGAAATTTAAAATTTTATTAGATGTGTCTATTGCCCTATCTACTAAATCAATTGAATTATATCCCATTTTATTTCCTCCTGCGTTGTAACAACATAAAATCTTTTTTATATTAATTTTTTAATTTCACGTTGCACTCATAATATACTTACGTATATTTTTATACTTTAGTTAAATTGTCATCATACTTATTTTATTAAATAAATCGTTATTCTGATACAGTTTCTATATAAGTTGTTTTTAAACATTTACATTTTTTATATTTATATATTACTATATTTTTTATTTTAATTAAACTTTTATTAGATAGGTACTTATATATACTATTAAAAACTTTCTACTAAAAGAAGAAAATTATTAAATTCAACGAACAAATTTTATATATTTCATTATATAT
>NZ_HE611050.1:494816-497906 GCF_000285575.1 Clostridium senegalense JC122
AAATCAGTTGGATTGTATTCTTTAGCCTTTGGTTCACCAAAAACAGCCTTAGCACTTTCAGTTCTTGGGTCATGATCAACATGTTTGTGTCCATTATTCTTTTTCTTTTTCATTTTATTTCCCATCGGTAATCAACCTCTCTTAAAATTTAATTATAGGAGTATTAAAATTAAATATCTTAATACTCCTAACATCAGAAATATTTTATAAAATATTTTAACCCTATATTCAATAATCAATCTATTCTATATAGTATACATGTTTATCTTAGGAAAAGTTATTTAGTTTTTAATTAAGTAGTATTTATATTACTTTTTCTTTAGGTGAAAACTAATACTACACAAATTATAATTATAGGTTTAAATATTAAATAATATATTTCTATAGTTAGCTATAAAATTATAACTAACTAATTTTATATTAATCTTTAACATAAACATAAAACAGAAGTTGTTTGGTAATAGTATAAATAATAATAGTCTTAAATTAAATTTAATTTTCTTACCTTTATAAAAATTACTTTCTCTTCTTAAACTAATATGTTTATGTTAATTTAAAAGATTAATATAATAATTACTTTAATATATAATATTAAAATTAAAGTAACTATTTATCGGGTATCCTACAACTTTAAATTTATGTTTAAAATATAGGTTAAAACCCTATATCAACTCAGTTAAAACTATATACTTTAATAATTATATTTAAATAACTATTTTTATTAATTAGTTTGTGAGTTGATTATATTCTTATTATGTGCTTCATAAAACTTTATATTCAATAATTTAAAATGCAAAATGAACCAAAGTTATATAAATATAATAACTTATACAAATATTTTCTTAAATTGAAAATATAAAACTCTAAGCTAATGCTAGCTTAGAGCTTTATATTCAAACATATTTATATGGATCAACTGTTTTTTCCGATACAATTACTTCATTATTAAATCCATTATTTCTTAAAATTTCTTCAAATTTTTTACTAAATGCCACCATTGGTAGCCATTCTGTAACAAAGTGTCCTGCATCTATTACTGCTATACCTTCTTCTTTTATATCACTTATGTAATGATACGTTGTATCTCCTGTTATTATACAATCTGCACCTTTTGCTTTACTTAGACTTAAGTAATCTTGTCCACTGCCATTTATTATAGCTATAGTTTTTATTAATTTTTCTTCATCACCGGTATATCTTATATTAGATGCATTAAAACTTTTTTTAACTTTTATACAAAGTTCTTTCAATGAAATGCTTTGTTCTAGTTTTACTAATCTACCTATGCCATGTTTTCCATCATTATAACCTAAAGCTTTACTACAATCTAAAACCCTAAATTTATCATATCCTAAAATCCTAGTTGCCATTTCATTAATTCCATTTTCAACTGAATCCAAATTTGTATGACTTGCATAAACATTTATATCATTTTTTATAAGATTTATTATCTTTTTTCCTAATAATGTATCTGTAGTTATACTTTTAGGTTTTAAAAATAATATTGGATGATGATTCAATATAAAATTACATTGTTTTTCTTTTGCTTCTTCAATTACATCTAAAGTAGTATCTAAAGCCACTAATATTTTTGTTATTTGCTTTTCTTTATCTCCAATCATTAAACCTACATTATCATAGTCTTCTTTTAATTTTGTGGGAGCATATTGTTCCATTATTTTTATTATATCCTTAACCTTTAAAGACATTCTAAAAACTCCTTTATTTTACTTACTTTAAATTCTAATTCTTTTTTTCTACTTATAGACCCTTCACTATTTAATTTTAACCCATCACATATTTTTATATATTTTTCAAGTTTAAAATTTAAATATTCTTTCATAACTGGATGTTTTTTCTTCAATAAAATTTCACTTATTTCATAATATATATTTTCTATTTCTTTTATATTATTATTATATCTAATTTTAAATATTTCATAAAATTTACCATCTTCTTTCACCAATTCTTCATCTAAAATATCATAGCCTTTACTATATATATATTCTTTTAAAACTTCTGGATTTTGAACTGGTTGTAAAATAACATAATCTAATTTTTTGAATATATCCAAACTATTTTCTATTATATCCCTAATTAAATTTCCACCCATACCAGCTATTATGGCTACTTCAACTTCATTTTTTTTATTGTTGTAAGTCCTCCACCTAATCTACAATTAATCATATTTTCTAAATTATAATTTTTTATATTTAATTTTGCCTTTTCTACAGGTCCTTTGTTTATATCTGATGCTATTGCATAATTTATTTTTTATTTTTTACAAGATATATAGGAATATAACCATGATCTGTTCCTACATCTACTATAGTTTTTGTATTATTATCTATCATTTCGCTTATAGTTTTTAATCTATCACTTAAATTCATTTGTATCATCCTTTACTAACCTATCAATATTTTAATTTGTATAAATAAAAATAACAAAGCTATAACTAGAGGAACATATAAATATCTATACGCTACTTTTTTTATCATACTTAGCATAAAAATATGCAGCATAGTACATACAGAAGAACAACGCCATATTAAGAACTCCATAAGTCATTTGTGCTGAAGCAAACTCCTTAGAAGTGCCGACTTTAACCACATTAAATTTAGCATCAAAGGTAATAGGCATAATATCCGGTAATCTTTCCATTAAATATAAAATCAATGGATTTAAAATTAAAATTACTATTACTATTCCTGTTAATATTATTGGTACTTTAAATCTCCATTCTTTGTATATCTTATGAATTTTATTAAATTTACCTTCCCATTCTATTAAATGAATATTTTTTCCTTCAATATTTTTTTCAAAGTCTTCTATGTTTTCAGGCGATATCGCATAATTTATTTCTTTAGTTTTTAAATATATAACTTGGTTATTATTGGTGACAAACATTCTTGTAGTACCTATTTTTTTAATAACGCTTCTTCCTAATGCAAAATTATGTGTTGCTATTCCTGAAAGCTTTACTCCCTTTATATTGCCTTTTGCTTTAGTATAACCCTCTATTTCATCTATTGAAATTCTAATCTTTTTTAATCCGTTAAAACCAATAATTAAAATTTCTTTTTCATTAAT
>NZ_HE611050.1:498300-577002 GCF_000285575.1 Clostridium senegalense JC122
ATTTCATCTATTGAAATTCTAATCTTTTTAATCCGTTAAAACCAATAATTAAAATTTCTTTTTCATTAATTTCATACTTTAACGTTATCCATAAACCTATATAATAAAAATAATATATATTATATGAAATTAATAATAATTTTAATAAACTTATTATTATATAAGAATTCATATATTTCATAAGAAAAATTACTGCTATATTAAATAATATTACAAATAAAAAACCAATCCTATTTCTTTTTCTTTTCTTGAATTAAATAGCACATTATCACCTCTTTTCAATAAAATTTATATATTATAAACTATATTTAATTTAAAACCATTTATTCTAAATTTCTTTTTCATTTTTAATATGTTTTACCTTTACATAAAGTAATATTAAAGAAAATAATAGACCAGAATTACAACATACATTTTATCAAATTCAAGAAAAACAAACCCTAATAATAGATTTATTAAAGTTCTATCAACATAAAATTTCACAAAATAAATTAGTAATTTGAACTATTACTTAAACTGAATATGGACTAATTATATCATAAAATAAAATTACCGTAAAATTAAATTTAAACTATATTTTTTATTGTTTTTTATAATAAAATAATATTCTATTTAAACTTATTCCATAACTTTAAAATCTTTTTATATAAAACCTTTCCTTTAATTTTAAATGTTTTCTATAATGCATTACTATTTAAAGTATAGAAATTTTAAAATAAATTGTTTTAAAAGTAAAATTAAAGCCCTATAATTTAAAATAAGCTAAAGGTAGACGTACCTTTAGCTTTATATTTGTATATTTTAAATCCAGTTTATAAAATTATTAAACTTCATTTTAATCTAAATAATCTTTTAATTTCTTACTTCTACTTGGGTGTCTTAGCTTTCTTAATGCTTTTGCTTCAATCTGTCTAATTCTTTCTCTAGTAACATTAAATTCCTTACCTACTTCTTCTAATGTTCTAGCTCTACCATCATCTAATCCAAACCTTAATCTTAATACCTTTTCCTCTCTTGGTGTTAAAGTTTGAAGTTGATTAATTAATTGTTCTTTAAGCATAGTAAATGCAGCTGCTTCTGCTGGTGCTGGAGCTTCATCATCTGGTATAAAATCACCTAAATGACTATCTTCTTCTTCACCTATAGGAGTTTCTAATGATACTGGCTCTTGAGCTATTTTCATTATTTCTCTAACTTTATCTACAGACATATCCATTTGTTTTGCAATTTCTTCTGGTAGCGGCTCTCTTCCTAGCTCTTGAAGTAACTGTCTTGAAACCCTTATTAACTTATTTATAGTTTCGACCATATGAACTGGTATTCTAATAGTTCTAGCTTGATCTGCTATAGCCCTTGTTATTGCCTGTCTTATCCACCAAGTTGCATATGTTGAGAATTTATATCCTTTTCTATAATCAAACTTTTCAACAGCTTTTATAAGTCCTAAATTTCCCTCTTGTATTAAATCTAAAAATAACATACCTCTTCCAACATATCTCTTAGCTATACTTACAACAAGTCTAAGGTTTGCTTCTGCTAATTTTTTCTTAGCATACTCTTCACCTTCTTCTATTCTTTGTGCTAAGTCTATTTCTTCTTCTGAAGATAATAAAGGCACCTTTCCTATTTCCTTTAAGTACATTCTTACTGGATCATCTATTGAAATACCTTCCGGTATAGATATATCTATCTCTTCCTCTTCTTCTTCTTCTTCCTGAATTTCCCCAACTACATCAATTTCCATTGCTTCTAATGCTTCGTATATTTTTTCTATTTGCTCTGGATTTAGTTCTACATCATCTAATTCTTCTACAATTTCTTTATAAGTTAAAGATCCTTGCTTTTTTCCTTTTTCTATAAGTTTCTTTACTACTGCAACCTTTGAGTTCTTGTCTTTCATTGTGTTACCTCCTTTCATGCTATTGTAAGTTTTTTAAAGTCTTTTGTATTTCTATAAACTGCTGAGTATATTTTAATGTTTCTTCCACATTTCCTTGTGCTTCATAATGTTTAATTTTATTCATAATTTCTTTTTCTGACTCCTCTAACTTATATTTTTTTATATTTTTTATACAATCTTCTATCATTTTATCTATATTACAACTTTCCTTATCAATAGAGCACTGCAATAAGTTAATAAATTGTTTAGTTGTTTCACTATCATTACAATTATTTTCAATAGATTGTATTTTATTGTTATAATCTAAATTGGAAAATTTAATTATCAACTCATAAATTCTCTTATGTGCTTCAGATGAAAACCCTATATTTTCCAACAATTCTTTTGTTTTATTAAAGTATTCTTTTTCTTCTAACATATACTTTAATAAAATTCTTTCTGCTTTAACAATTGCTGGCTCAATATATGAGGTCTTATTAAATTTGTCAAAATCAATTACATTATTAGATTGTATTTTTTTATTTATTCTATTAAATTCATCATTTAATATTTCATCTTTTACATTTAATTTCTCAGCAATTTGTTTTATATAGATGTTTCTTTCAAATTCACCTACATCTTGTAGTATTTTCATTGCTAAATTCTTATACTTTATTATCATTTCATTATCTGAGAAATTTATTCCTTCTTCTGCCTTTTTTAATCTATACTCTATAAGTGGTAATGCATCATCCATAAGTTTTTCAAAAGCGCTTTTACCATATCTTTTTATAAAATCATCTGGATCTTTACCTTTAGGTATTGAAAGTACTCTAACCTCTAGTCCAACTTTCTTCAATATTTCTAATCCTCTTGCAGTTGCCTTTTGCCCTGCATTGTCTGCATCATAAGCAATTATAACCTTATCTGCATATCTTTTTAAAAGTTTAGCTTGATCTTCTGTTAAAGCAGTTCCTAAAGTAGCTACGACCCCTTTTATTCCCTCTTGATATAAAGCTATACAATCCATATATCCTTCTACCATAACTATCGTCTTTTTAAAGTCTTCTTTTATTGCAAAATTTAACCCATATAAATTAGTGCCTTTATAAAATAACGGTGTTTCAGGAGAGTTTAAATATTTAGGTTTGCTATCATCTAAAACTCTTCCTCCAAAACCTATAACTGTACCTCTATGATTAAACACTGGAAATATTATCCTATTCCTAAATCTATTATAATAATTATTTTTAGGACTTTTTATTATTAATCCTAACTGTTCCATTTCTTTATCGGAATATCCTTTATTTTTAAGATAATTTCTTAAATCTTGCCAATTGTCCAATGCAAAACCTAGTCCGAACCTATTCATTGTCTTATCTGTAATTTTTCTATTTCTTAGGTAATTCATGGATTTTTCACTTTTTCTTAAGTTAGCAAAAAAGAATTTAGCTGCATCTACATTCAACTTTTTCATTCTTTCAAGTTTATCTTTTTTTTCTTTATTTATAACCCCTTTTTCTTCTACTTCTATCCCTAACTTTTCTCCTAATTTTTTTATTACTTCTGGGAAAGTCAGATTCTCTGTTTTCATGACAAAACTAAAAACATTACCAGCTTCTCCACAACCAAAGCACTTATAAATTTGCTTATCTGGAGATACAGTAAAGGATGGAGTATTCTCATTATGAAATGGGCATCTTCCAATAAAGTTTCTTCCTGCTCTTTTCAAGGAAATTTTTTCAGATATAATATCTACTATATCTGCTTCATCTTTAATTCTTTGAATGACTTCTTCTGAAATCACTAACTAAATCCCACCTTTTTTATTTATCTTCTTGAAATTCGACAAAAATTTTAAAATTCCTTCTTTATTTTTAATTTTTTTATCGAAATTTATATTTCACTTTTTATATATTCTTTATAAAGTAGAAATCTCCTTCAAAAAGTTAAATTTTTATAACATTTTATAGCTAAACAAGTTCATATTTTAATTTATTCATAAATTATAGAAAATTTTTTCCTAAATATCTCCTTGAATTTAATCTATTTTAAAAATCAATTTCATTTTTTAGGTAATATAATTTAAAATGTAATTTTAAATTTTTATATATCAAATTCTTCTAAATACATTATTGACATATTTTATATAATATATGTACTGCATTTAGGCACATATATGTCATTAAACACTCTTAAACAATATTCATCACTCATACCTGCTATATAATCCGCTACCCCCTGATGTAATCCTTCTTTTAAAACAATATTTTTATAGAAATCTGGTAGCTGCTCTGGTTTATTATAAAAATATTCATAAACATGTCGTAAAATAAATTTTGCCTTATCTCTCTCTAGTTTTAAAATATTTCCTTTATAGATTTTTTTAAACATAAATCTCCTTAAATTACTTAAAGCTTCTTCAATTTCTAATGATAACTCAACTTTAACTATATTTTTACTTATATTTTCAAGAGTTTTATTAATGCAATCTATTATTAAATTATTTATTCGTTTATTATGATTTTCTCCTAAAATCTTTATAATATCCATAGGAAGGTCTTTTTCTTTTAATAAACCTGCTCTTATAGAATCATCAATATCATGATTTACATAGGCTATCTTATCACTATATTTAACAACTTGTCCTTCTAAGGTCATTGGATTACTCACATTTAATCCAAAACCGCTATGATAAAGTATGCCATTTAGCACTTCAGTCGTCAAATTTAGTCCTTTCCCATCATTTTCTATTTTAGTTAAAACCCTTATACTATTTTTATTGTGCATAAAACCACCAGGCAAAAGTTCATTTAATACTTCTTCACCAGTATGAGCAAATGGTCCATGTCCGATATCATGCCCTAATGCTATTGCTTCTATTAAATCCTCATTTAATCCTATAGCTTTTCCTATAGTTCTAGCTACTTGACAAACCTCTAAAGTATGTGTGAGTCTTGTTCTATAATGATCATTTAATGTTTTAATATATACTTGACTTTTAACTTTTAATCTTCTAAAAGATTTAGAATGAATTATTCTATCTCTATCTATCATGTAACAAGTTCTAAAGTCATCATCTTTCTCTAATATTTTTCTACCCTTTGTATTTATTGAATAAGTTGCAAAAGGATTTAATATAAGCTTTTCATTTTTTTCTATTTTTTCTCTTATATTCATCAAAAATCCTCCTAACCTTTATATGTTACTTACTTATTCTATCAATATTATTGAAATTCCTTTATTAAAATTAAATTATACTATATATTTTCTTTAGAAACACTAAAGTATTATAAAAATTTAGTTATATTTTTATAATACTTTAGCAATTATAAATCATATAACTAAAATAACTTAAAGTCAAATCTATTATTTGTAAATTTCTAATTTTAAATTTAAATATAACTTTTACATTAATAAAATATTTAAATATGTTTAGTACTTCGAGAATTAAAAATTGTTCCCTTAAACATAGTTTTATTTCCAAATCTGATTATATCTAATATCTTCATTTAAAATATAATTTTGAATATGCAATAAATTTTCTACAACTTATGAATAAATTAAGATTTAAGTTCATTTTTCATATGAATCCATTTAAGTTTATTCTAATATTTTTATTATTATTCTAATTTTAATAAAGTATTTTTATCATTCATGTATATTAGCGTTTTTTTATTAATATGTTTATAATGTAATCTTTTTAAAGGAGTATTATTAATGAGTACATTAGATGTTTCTAAAAATAATTCTAACTTTTTAACTATAAATAACGTAAAAACTTATGTTATTCCACATTATGATTTAAATGATTTTACTATAGAGCAAATTAAGTTTAAAAATACTGATAAACAAAGAGCTGTTTATAAGATTGTTACACCGGATAATACATATTGTCTTAAGAAAGTTTATTATCCTGCAGAAGAACTTATGTTTGTATATTCTGCTATAGAGTGGATTTATAGACATAATATACATGTTCCTAGAATTTTACCTACAAAAAATCATGGTAGATTTGTAAACTATAATGATATGCTATTTATTTTAACTCCTTGGATTGATGGACTTAAATGCAATTTTAATTCTCAATATGAAATACTACTAGCTGCAGAAACCCTAGGCAAAATTCATAGTTATTCTAAATTATTTCAACCTATAAGCGAAAGTAAAATTAAGGTTGGTTGTAGTAATCTTTATAAATCCATAAACAAACACTTTAATAATTTATTAGTTTACTTTAACTTAGCTTGTAGATTTAATGATAATTATTCTAAAATATATTTAAAAAGTTTTGAAATCAATATAAAATCAGCTCAATTATCTAATTATATAGCTTCTCTAATAGATGAATCATATTTATCTAAGTCCATTTGCCATAATGATTACGTTAGTAAAAATTTAATTTTAGACATAGATGATAATGTATGGGTAATAGATTTTGATAAATGTAAAATTGATTATTGTGCCCTTGATATTGGTTATTGTTTAAGAAGAGTTTTACGTAAGGAAAAAATAAATTGGAATTTTACTGTAGCCATGAGTTTTTTTGAAGAGTATGAACTAAGTTCACAACTTACTTTAGATGATTATAAGTATCTTTTATCATATTTGTCATTTCCTCAAAAATATTGGAAATTATCAAGAGATTATTTTGGTAATATAAATAAATGTAATAAAAAAGTCTTTTGTAAAATGCTAAAAAAAGCAACAAAAGACTGCTATTATCAATATGATTTCTCTTTAAAATTTAAAGGTTATATAGAACAAAAATTTAACACAAGACTTTAGTTTTTAATGTTAAAACCGCTACACATATGTGTAGCGGTTTATATTTGTAAATATTATTTTCGTGGATTCTTAACTTGCGCTTGAGCTGCTGCCAATCTAGCTACTGGAACTCTAAATGGTGAACATGAAACATAGTTTAATCCTACACTATGGAAAAATTCAACTGAAGATGGATCTCCACCATGTTCTCCACAAATTCCAACTTTTAAGTTTGGTCTAGATCCTCTGCCTAACTTAGCAGCCATTTCAACTAACTTTCCAACACCATCTTGATCTAGTTTTTGGAAAGGATCAAATTCATAAACTCTTTTATCATAATAATGTTTTAAGAAGTTTCCTGCATCATCTCTTGAGAAACCAAATGTCATTTGTGTTAAATCATTGGTTCCAAATGAGAAGAATTCAGCTTCCTCCGCTATTTTATCTGCAGTAAGAGCTGCTCTAGGAACTTCTATCATAGTTCCTACAAGATATTCAAACTTAACATCACTTTGTGATATAATTTCTTTTGCAACTTTATCCACAACATCTTTTATGCATTTTAACTCTTTTACTTCTCCAACTAACGGAATCATTATTTCTGGAACTATATCATATCCTTTTCTTCTTTTTACATCTATAGCTGCTTCTATTACAGCTCTTGCTTGCATTTCTGCTATTTCTGGATAAGATACTGCAAGCCTACAACCTCTATGTCCCATCATTGGATTAAATTCATGCAATGATTGAATTGTAGATTTTAAATCTGCTACAGTTATATCTAAGTCTTCTGCCAATTCCTTTATATCTTCTTCATCTGATGGTAAGAATTCATGTAGCGGTGGATCTAAAAATCTTATAGTTGCAGGTTTTCCTTTTAACTCTTCATAGATTTCTATAAAATCTTGTCTTTGAATTGGGAGTATTTTGTTTAAAGCTTTCTTTCTTTCTTCTTCATTTTTTGCAACTATCATTTCTCTAACAGCCATTATTCTATCTGCTGCAAAGAACATATGCTCTGTTCTACAAAGACCAATACCTTCAGCACCAAATCTAATACCTTGTGCAGTATCTTTTGGTGTATCTGCATTAGTTCTTATTTTTAGAGCTCTTATATTATCTGCCCAACCCATAAGTGTTTCAAAATATCCGCTTATAGCTGGTTCAACAGTTTTAATTTCACCTGCATATACATTACCAGTACTTCCATCTAGTGATATATAATCTCCTTCTTTGTATATTACGTTGTTAGCTATTAAAGTTTTTTCTTCTTCATTAACCCTTATTTCACCGCATCCAGCTACACAACAAGTCCCCATACCTCTTGCAACAACTGCAGCATGGGATGTCATACCACCTCTTACTGTAAGTATTCCTTCTGCGGCTACCATTCCCTCTATATCCTCTGGTGATGTTTCAAGCCTAACTAAAACAACTTTCTCTCCTCTACCTTCATGAGCTTGTTTTGCAGCTTCTGCTGTAAAGTATATTTTACCACAAGCTGCACCTGGTGAAGCTGGAAGTCCACTTGCTATAGGAGTACTTTTTTCTATTTCTTTGTTGTCAAAATTTGGATGCAACAAAGTATCCAATTGTTTTGGGTCAACCTTCAACACTGCTTCTTCTTTAGAAATCATACCTTCTTCTACTAAATCTACTGCAACCTTTAATGCAGCTTGAGCTGTTCTTTTTCCATTTCTTGTTTGAAGAAAATATAATTTGCCTTCTTCTATAGTAAACTCCATATCTTGCATATCTTTATAATGTTTTTCTAAAGTATCTGCTATGGATATAAATTCTTCATATATTTTAGGCATATCCTCTTTTAATTTTGAAATTGGTTGTGGTGTTCTTATTCCTGCAACAACATCTTCGCCTTGAGCATTCATTAAGTATTCTGCAAATATTTTATTTTCTCCTGTTGCCGGATTTCTTGTAAAACCAACACCTGTTCCTGATGTATTACCTTTATTTCCAAATACCATTTCTTGAACATTAACAGCAGTACCCCAACTAGATGGAATATCATTAAGCCTTCTATATACTATAGCTCTTGGATTATTCCAAGACCTAAATACTGCTGTTATAGACTGTATTAATTGCTTTTTAGGTTCTATAGGAAATTCTTCATTTATTTCCTTTTTATAAAGTTCTTTGAATTTTATTACTAATTCTTTTAAGTCATCCGCATTTAATTCTGTGTCTAATTTAACTGATTTTTCATTTTTCTTTTCATCCATTATGTTCTCAAAAAGTTTTTTATCTATTCCCATTACTACATCTGAAAACATTTGAATAAATCTTCTATAAGAGTCATATGCAAACCTTGGATTTGATGTTTTTTTAGCCATTACTTCTACAGTATCATCATTTAATCCTAAATTTAATATTGTATCCATCATGCCCGGCATAGAAGCTCTTGCTCCTGACCTTACTGAAACTAGCAATGGATTTTGAAGCCCCCCAAATTGTTTACCTGTTTCTTTTTCTAATTGTTCCAATTTATTATAAATTTGATTTACAATTTCATCACATATAATTTCATCATCTTCATAATATTTATTACATGCCTCTGTTGTTACCGTAAATCCCATAGGTACAGGTATTCCTATGTTGGTCATTTCTGCTAGATTTGCACCTTTGCCCCCAAGCAAATCACGCATATCACCATTTCCTTCTTTAAATAGGTACACATATTTTTTCTCTTCCATGTTAAACAACCCCTTAATTACAAAATAATATTAGAAATATATAGCTAAATAGATAAATTTTTCAATTTATCTATCTTCACCCAGTTTAACAAATATATTAGTTATGCTAGTTTTTGAAACTTTCCCCTTTATCTTAAAAACCTCTCTGCCATCTTCAATTTCTTTATCTATGACCGGTAAGCAATCAACTTCATGTTCAATTATTTTTTTTGCAGCATCATATACTGAATCTTCTTCTTCTACTAAAACTATATTTGGCATTCTTGACATAATTATGCCTACTGGAACTTTGTGTATATCTGCAGTACCCATAGCAGTTTTAATAAAATCTTTTCTAGAAACAATACCAACTAAATTATCATTATTCACTACAAACAAAGTACCTACATCACTTAAAAACAAATCTAAAATAGCATTATATACAGTAGTTTCTTCTTGTACTACTATAGGCTTTGACATTACATCTTTTACTTTAATACTTCTTATATAATCACTACTAAAGCCTATTGATGAATTTTTCGAGTAAATATATCCGACTTTAGGTCTTGCTTCTAATATACCAATCATAGTTAAAATTGATAAATCTGCTCTTAAAGCTGAACGGGTCAACCCTAATTTTGCAGCTAATGCTTCACTAGTAATTGGTGCATTTTCTTTTACAAGTTTTATAATTTCTTCTTGCCTTGGTGAGAATTCTATTGTCTTCGCCCTCTTTCAGTTTAAATTTTTTAATGCTATCCTCTTTTTTTATAAAACAAAATTTTACAATTTTGATGTGTAAAATACCTATCAATCAAAAATAAACTAAATATTACTTTAATTTAGCTTTTATTATGATTTTATTTATTTTAACAAATATTAATCTTTTTTATAATATCTTATTTTATAAAATATTATAAACTAGTATATTTTCCTCTATATTTTACCATACAGGGATATATCATGCAAATTATGAAGGATAACATTTAAATTTCAAATTATTTTAAATATTTACATGATTTAATGTTTAATACATTCAATTTTAAATAAAATTTAATTTTTTAAAAAAACAATGGAAAATGTATTTTATTTAGGTTTTTCGCATTATATCTGTTATACTTTAAATTTGATATTGTATATTTTTTATGCTACTTTACTTTTTATTATACACCTTTTTATTAAATATTTCAAAATACATATATGATTAACAAGTTTTTATTATATCTATTTTAAGCTGAATATACAAGTTTTCATTTTATTTCTTGCTTGTTATAAATATAACATTAATAAAGTATATTTTTTCGTATATTTCCTTATATTTCTCCATTTTTTAATTTTAAAAGTTATTTAATTAAAATAAACCCCTAAATAAATATTATATTTAAGGGCTATAGAATTCCAAATTAAATTTTAAACTTATTCATTTATTAAATGAGAAAACTCAAATTAATATTTTTTCAATAACTAACAGATTATTTTAGTTAAAAGTTAAGAGTGAATAGTTAACAGTTATGGTTATTACTACTCACTTCGTTCCTAGTAATTCTCAACATATCTTTTTATAAATTTGCAAAGCAAATTATATTGATAGATTTTTTAAAATCATTTTCAGAAAGTGGTTGCCACTTTCATCCAAAATTCATAATTCTTAACTAACTATATTTATACTTATTTTTCTTAACTGATAACAAAAATTTAATTTATAAATTTAAGTTGAAGCTCATTTCCCTATATAGGGTTCCAAATTGATTTTTAAAATTATCCATTTCAAAACTTGGATACCCAAATTAGTGAGACATGCTCCGAATCACTTAGAATTCAAAACTATATCTTATATAAAAATATTTTAAAGTTATTAAATAAATTTAAATTGGAGCTTGTTTCCCTATATCTTTTACAAATTAACTTTATAAGAAAATGAATTTTCCTTTAAATTATCCTCTTTATCTGATAAATTATTTAATTTTAATTTTATTGTAGATGTTACATCTGATACTTTCTCCATTACATCTGAAGTTGTAGCTTTTACAACCTTTTTGCCATTTTCTATATATTTATTAATTACTTCTACTGTTCCATCTTCCTTGCTTACTTCTATAGTAATCTTAGTAACAACAGCAGTTGCTGTTAATGTTGCAGTAAGTAATACTAGAAATTTAGGATATAATGCAGATATTGCTCCCGTTACTATAACACCATTTAAGGGTACGTCAATTATTATCTCATCATCTTTTTTTACTCTTATTCTAGTTACATTCCCTTTTTCAATTAATCTTTTTATATAACCAATTATTTCATCTTTATCAAAAAGTTCATTTTTCTTTTTATATGATTCGCTTGATTCTAAATAAATCAATGCTTCTACTAAATCACCATCACATTTTTCCAAAACTTTTTTTGCTTCACTATAACTAATATTAAATCTGTTTCTTAATATATCTATTTTTTCTAAAGTTATTTCACCCATTTTTACACCCCCACACTTTAAAACTTTATTTTAAAAGTTCTACAAATAAAAATTCTATTCTACCTTGAAATATTTTAACATATCAAGACTCTTAGGTCTTTTAGTATAATTTGCACTTATAATATTACTTAATATTTGTTCTATTTCTTTTTTTGCATTTTGTGGTACCTTTATCCTTGGAACTTTTTCCAATTCAGATTTATTAAGGAATTTTAATATATTATAAGCTATTGTTGATATTTGTGTTACATATCTTTTCTCACAATCATTACAAATCATACCGTAATATTGCATAGATAAATAATTTGAAGTATTTATTTTATTTCCACATATACAACACTCTTCTAAATTTATACCATAACCAGTATGCGATAAAATTTTCAATTCAAAGGCTCTTGCTAAAATATCTAAATCTACAACTTTATTCTTCATCAAATAAAAAGCTGTAATCAAATCTTTGAATATAAAGAATTCTTTTTGTTCATCTTCGCAACATATGTCAACCAATTCATTTAAATACGAACCATATATTAAGTATTCAAAATCCTCTAGTAAATCTTGAAATGATTCTATTATTTTTCCTTCATTTAATATATACATACTTCTACCTTTATAAAGTACAAATTCGCCATAACAAAATGGAAGTGTAATTGACATAAGTTTACTTTTTCCTTTTCTAGAACCTTTAGCTATTAATGAAACTTTTCCTAATTTTTCTGTAAAAAGCCATACCAGTTTATCATTCTCTTTGTAATCTTGAGTTTTTAAAACTATCCCCCTAGTTTTTATTAGATTCAAATCTTAAACTCCTATTTTTTATATCCAAGTTCTTTAAGCATTGTAGGACTATCTCTCCAGTCCTTTTTCACTTTAACCCAAAGTTTAAGATTTACTTTGCTTCCAAAAAACTTTTCTAAATCTTGTCTTGCATATGTAGATATCTTTTTAAGCATACTTCCATTTTTGCCTATTATTATACCTTTATGAGAATCTTTTTCGCATAATAAATTAGCCTCTATTTTATATACACCTTTTTCATTTTTTTTCATTAATATTATCTCTACCGCTATTCCATGAGGAACTTCTTTAGATAATAACCTTAAGGCTTTTTCTCTAATACTTTCTGTAACTATAAATCTTTCTTGTTTATCTATAATCATATCCTCTGGATAATACTTTGGCCCTTCTGGTAAATTTTCAACTATAAGTTTCATTAATGTTTCTACATTTTTTCCATTAATTGCAGATAAAGGAACAACTTCTTCAAAGTTCATAGTTTTAGAATATGTATCTATAGCTTTAGCAACTCTTTCTGCAGGATTTTCATCAATTTTATTTACTAATAAAAATGTTGGAACTCCAGCTTCTTTAAGCTGATTTAATATATGTTCATCTCCTCTATGCATTTCATCTTCTGGTGTTGTTATAAATAACACTAAATCTACTTCTTTTAATGAATCCTTTGCTACATTAACCATATATTCTCCCAGTTTGTGTCTTGGCTTATGCATTCCTGGAGTATCTACAAATATCATCTGATAATCTTCAGTTGTTTTTATAGTCTGTATATTATCTCTTGTAGTCTGTGGTCTACTAGAAACTATAGATACCTTTTCTCCCATGATATAATTTAATAATGTAGATTTTCCTACATTAGGTCTTCCTATTATTGTTATAAATCCTGATTTAAACATTTTATCCTCCAATACTTACTTTATTAAGTCTTTCTTTGTAAATGCTTCTGGTAAAATTTCTTCTAAAGTTTTTATTTTATAATCATCTTCATTTTTAACCAATATTATTTTTCCATCTTCTTCTAAGAACTCTGATATTACTTGCCTGCATATTCCACAAGGAGCTGTGTATGTAGATTGGTCTCCTACAACAGCTATAGCCTTTATAGCATTATGTCCTTCAGAAATTGCTTTAAATATAGCTGTTCTTTCAGCACAATTAGCAGCACCATAAGATGCATTTTCTATATTACATCCTCCATATATACTTCCATCTTCTGTGATTACCGCCGCTCCAACCTTAAAATTGGAATATGGAACATATGCATTCTTTCTTGCTTCTATAGCTTCTTTTACTAATTTTTTATAATCCATATCTATTCCTCCTAAATACAAACTTTTAACAAATAATAAACTAATCATGCATCTTATAAATCATACTATTTTTTTATAAACATTTCTTATATATATTCATTAAAATTTTATTTGATTCTTTACTATTTTTATACATATAAAGTGTACGTAAATTATACCACTAAATAATTTTAATTCAATGTTTTTTAAGTATTTAAGAGAAAAAATTATACAAAAGCAAAGTTATCAATATTCCAAACATTGCACCAACAGCAACCTCTAATACAGAATGTATTTTAGCATCAACTCTACTTTGCGCTACAATTAATGCCAAAAAATAAGCTAACACCATTATTACAGAATCATTACTAATTAAAGTTATAGTTGTTGCAATAGAAAAAGATATTACACTATGTCCACTTGGCATCCCACCTCTTAATGGTGTTCCCTCTCCAAATATTGCTTTTACAACTAAAGTAAGTATGCTAACTATAACTAATATAAGAAATATCATATGTGGATCACAATTTCTAATTTTACTAAGTACATTAATGGAAAAAGGTCTTATTCTATCCCAAAATATCACATATGCTACTATTACTGCATTAACCGCAGTTATTAGTACAGCCCCAGCAGCAACATTTTTTGATATTTTAGCAAGAGGATGATAATAATTAGTAGTTGCGTCAATTGCAGCCTCTACAGCCGTATTTATCATTTCAGCAACAATTACCATAGTTATCGTTATAGTGGTAATAAGTAACTCAACTTTACTTAAATCATAAAAAAAGCATAAAGTTAAAACCATTATCGCTGCTAAAACATGTATTCTCATATTTCTTTGAGTCCTTATAGAATATATTATTCCCTCTATAGCATAGTTAAAACTATCTAAAATTTTCTTAACTTTCATAAATACTAGCCCCTTATTTGTAGTAAAAAATTCACAATCTAACTTTTATATAGTCACTCATATTTTGCTCATATTTTTTAAATTTATCTTATGTGTTCAAAATATTTTATAACTAATTTAATTTAGATTGTGAATTCTATTATCTTGTTATATTAAATTTTTGCATTATGTCTTCTTCTCTTTTTCTCATTTATTTTCTTATCATCATCTTCCATATGATCATAACCTAGAAGGTGTAATATAGAATGTACTACTAGATACATAACTTCCCTTATAAAAGAGTGTCCATATTCTATAGATTGTTCTTTTGCCCTTTCAAGAGATAAAGCCATATCACCTAAAACTAATCGCCCTTCATTTAGTTCATAAGGCATAAATTCATAATTTACATATATATCTTTAAAATATTTATCCTTTTCAAATTCTAACATAGGAAAAGATAACACATCCGTAGCATTGTCTATTCCTCTCATATCATTGTTAATTTCTTTTATTTCTTTATTATCAACAAATATTATGCTAATCTCATAAGGTACATTTACACATTCTTCTTTTAAACTATATTCTATTATTTCTTTCATTTTATCTTCTAATTCTTCTGTTACTTCAATTTTACTTTGCCTGTTGTCTATTAGTATCATTATTTTTCTCCTTATTCTCCAATCTATCCATAGGGTACTCTATTCTTTCATGATATATCCCCTTTAATACTTTCAGAAAAGAATCTTTTATAATCTTAAGATCCCTAAAAGTTAATTCACAATTATCCAATTGATTTTCTGATAACTTTCCTTTAAAGATGTTATCTACCATATTTTCTATTTTTTCTTTAGTTGGGTTTTGTATAGACCTAACTGCCGCTTCAACACTATCTGCTAACATTATAATACCTGCTTCTTTCGTGAAAGGCGCTGGTCCTTTGTATTTATAATCTTCTTCATTTATGTCATCGGGATTTTCCGAATTATTTTTCATTGTAATATAAAAGTATTTTACCAAAGAATCCCCATGGTGTTGGCCTATTATATCCTGTATAACAGTTGGTATACCATATTTTTTAGCAAGTTCAATACCATCAGTAACATGAGAAGTTATTATTAATGAACTCAACTTAGGTGATATTTTATCATGAGGATTCTCTCCACTAAATTGATTTTCTTTAAAATAATAAGATCTCTCTATTTTTCCTACATCATGATAATAAGATGCCACCCTAGCTAAGACAGCATTAGCACCTACAGCTTCAGCGGCTATTTCAGCTAAATTTGCAACTAACACACTATGATTATATGTTCCTGGTGCCTCCATGGATAACCTTTTTAAAAGCGGGCTATTAGGATTTGCCATTTCTAACAATTTTATGTTTGTCACTATATCAAAAATATTTTCTAAAAAAGGTAACATACCTATAGCTAAAATTCCTGATATTAAACTTGCAGTGGCTGCAAATGCAGCTTGAGTTATTATACCTACAACATGGTTACTAAGAACATAACCTATTGCAAATGTAAAAACAAAATTTAATACTGCTAAGTATAAACAAGATTGCAATATATCATTTCTTTGTTGTATTTTTTTTAATACAATTGGTGCATATACTGCATTTAAAAGAGCTATAAGCATAACGCTTGGATTAAAATTTATAATTATGCTTATAATTAATACATTCAATATATTTATAGTCATAGAAACTTTTTCATCCACAAGTATACTCATTAATATAGGTACACATGCAAATGGTATTAAATATGGCGAAATCATATTTAGAGTTGCACTTAATATAACAGCTATTACAGTTAAAATATTTATAACTACAGTTTTATTATACTGTTTATATATCTCCCATCTAATAGTTTTTAGATAGTACCACTGCATCAGCATTACACCTAACACTAATATTAGAAGTGTTGCATACAAATTTATTCTAAGAGACTTATCTTTATTTAAAAGACCTAACTCCTTTAAAATTTCTATTTCGATTTGACTTACAGGTTCCCCTTCTTTAACAATTATTTGATCTTTTTTTATAACTACAGGTTTTACAGCCTTTTGAGCTTCATCTTTCTGCTTTTGAGTTTTTTCATAATCAACAAAAAAGCTTGGTTTTACTTGTGAATATCCTACTGCCATACCAACATCTTTTAAGTTCTTAGAAAATCTAGAATTATTAAATAATGTTGTTATTATTCCTTGAGCCAAAACTATTTCCTCAGGTTTGTCTTCATGAATTTTAACTTCATCAAATAGCTTCTCCATAGAATTTAACATAAACGTCTTTAATTCTTCTAAGTCTTTTACATCTGATACTGCCAATGTATTATAAGCTTCATCCGATAAATTAGCAATTTTAGATGACTTTTTTAATTCTTCTATCTTTTTTTGTTTTTCATCTTCTTGAGACGTTGAATTCTCATACTTTTTATTTATTGCTATTACTGTATCAAAAAACTCTTCTATTGTCTTAATTGCAGTAACACTAACCTCACTATTATAACTATATACATCTGCTATATGTTTTATAGCATCATCCTTTGCCTGTTCTGTAGCAAACTGATTTTCAATATCCTTAGGAGCTTTAATATCAACCTTAGCTATATCCCCAACCTCTAAATCATAAGTTTCTGTAATTATAGAAGTTGAAGTTAAAAAGTATATAATAGCAGTAGTAATAATAAATATTAATCTTGCTGATAATTTAGGCATTTTCTTTTTTTTACCTATTTTAAACCCTTTCATAAACATCCCAACTTTCTTTTCTCTAGTTTATATCTAACCTACTCTAAGATTGTTTATTCATTTTTTTCAGCTTTTCCCTCTATATTCTCCTCTACAATGTCGCTCTTTGCTTCTTCTAAAGATATGTCTTCTTCAGCTATTACAAGTACTGTAATTAAAAAATTATCACCTTTATCTTTTATTTCAGGCTTTACTTCTAGTACTTTAACAAATTTGTCTAAGTTAAGTAAGATATTATTACTAAGTTCTTTAACAACCAAATCAGTATTTGCCTCAACATTTTCTTCTAGCACTTCCTCATAAATTTCCTCACCTATAAACCATTTGTTATTCTCTATTTTATCATAATTCTCAAATGCATTTAAGGCATTTTTAATATAAACTTTTTTTCCCCCTATTTTTATATAATAGCTTCTAGCTTTTTCCCCTGTTTTTTTTCTCACTACTTTATTTTTAGGAATTTCTTTTTTTTCTTCATAAAATGTTTTTGCAAACACATTTCCTTCTGCCTTAACATCATATTCCTTACCTTCTTTTCCTTGTTCTCCCTTTATTAACAAGTCGCCTTTTTTGACAATCTTTCCTCTTTCTACCATAACAGTCCCACTCTGCGAAAAAATCCTTTGTATTTCTCCATCTCTTTTCGCAACAATATTTCCTGTCAATTTTTCCTCTTTTATTTTTGGTGGTGCTTGCCTTTCTATTACCTCAACTTTCAATTTTGATCCATCTATTCTGGCTTTCACCCACATAACTTCATCATTATCATCTATTATTCTCTCTTCTATTCTATGAACATCAAAACTATTTTTATAAGTTCCTTTTTCTATGCCATATGATCTTAATAATTCCCTTATTTCAAAAGGTGCTATATAATTTTCAGTAACCACTTCTATCTTCCAAATAAAACTACTTAAATAATATAATACTCCCACAAAAATAAGTACTGTAACAAGCAAAGTTCTTCTCCTTTTCAATTTTAAAATTTTAAACATAATACCTTTTCTATTAAGAACTTTTAATTTACTATTGGTTTTCTTCACTCCTTCTAATAAAATTTCATAATCAATGAATTCAATTTCCATAGTGCAATTGGTTAGGCTATTTCTTTTTAAGTTCCTTACTTTTACATCTCTTCTCCACAAGAAATTTATAAGCTTTTCTAAATTTACTGTTTCAATTTCTACTACTAATAATCCTTTTTTATAATTTAAATCTTTACTCATTTTTCTTATATCCAATAGCATTAAAACTTCCATTTAAAACTATTGTTGTTCCTCCTACAAAAGATATTTCAAAATTTTCACCTAATATTTCCAACACACCAATAGAAGTTTTTACTTTTATCTCATTACTTTCGAATGTAGTTATTCCTTTATGGTTTTCTATTGTAATTTCCGAATTAGATATTACCGTTATTTTAGGTAAATCTAATACAGTATCTCTAGGTATGTCCAATTTTTCAACAATTAGCTCTGCTTTCTTTTTTATCGTATTTTTCAAAGTACCCACCTCTTTAACCTGTATTTTAAATTACTATAATTAAATAGTATTTTTATAGGAATTTAAAATTACTCTTTATTCACACCATGAGTATTTACATTCCTAAAAGAGTGATTACATGCTCGGAAATCACTCAAATACATAATTACAGTTAGACTAAAATATTTTTGTAAGTTATGAATAAGTTAAAACTCGAGCTTGTTTCACTATATTACTTATATATAGCTTTTTTATTTACTATATAATTACATGTTTTATTTTATGATTGTCTAACAAAATAAATTACTTGTTTTAAGGTTAAAGAGATTTTTTTATATATAAACGAAAAAAGAACTCAGTAAACTGAGTTCTTATTTATTCAAATATTCTTTAACTATTTGACTTACTATTTTTCCGTCCGCTCTACCATTTGTTTTAGGTCGAACAATAGACATTAATTTGCCCATATCCTTTATGCTATTTGCGCCAATTTCTTCCGCAGACTTTACAACAATTTTTCGAATTTCATCTTCAGTTAACTGCTGAGGAAGGTAATTCAACAAGATTTCTATTTCAGCATTAGTGCTATCAACTAAATCTTGTCTATTTCCATTTTTAAATTCTTCTAAAGAATCTCTTCTTTGTTTAACTTCCTTAGCTAAAACCTCAATGACTTGATCATCATTAAGACTTCCACTGCCATTTTTCTCTATAAGTAAAATTGCAGCCTTTGCCATACTTATAACACTAGCTTTAAATTTATTTCTTTCCTTTAAAGCATTTTTCCAGTCTTGCTGTAATCTATCTTTAAGGGACATAGCTTTACCTTCTTTCAAAAATTCTATTTGAATTTTCTCTTTCTTGCAGCTTCTGATTTTTTCTTTCTTTTAACGCTTGGCTTTTCGTAATGCTCTCTCTTTCTTACTTCTGAAAGAACACCAGCTCTAGCACATTTCTTCTTAAATCTTCTTAAAGCATTTTCTAATGATTCGTTTTCTCCAACTTTAATTTCTGACATTATTATCCCTCCCTCCGCTAGCTCAATTCAAATTTTTAATTTCAAATAGCCATGCGGGACATAAATAGCACATTGTTAATTATACAATACATTTTCATATTCTGTCAACAATTTCATTTTTTTATTTAGCCTGGTGGCCATGCTAAATTTCTACCACCTAAGACATGAAAATGCATGTGTTCAACAGTTTGGCCACCGTTTTTTCCTATGTTATTAACAATTCTAAATCCATCTTCTGCTATTTTCAATTCTTTTGCAATTTTATTAATTACCACAAATATATGAGATATTATGTCAGAATTTTCTTCAGTTATTTCATTAGCACTTACTATATGTTCTTTAGGAATAACAAGAACATGCACTGGAGCTTCTGGATTTATATCATTAAAAACTAGAACTTTATCGTCTTCATAAACTTTTTGACTAGGTATTTCACCTTTAGCTATTTTACAAAAAATACAATCACTCATAATGTTCCGTTTAGATTAACCATATAATGTTAAAATAAACTCTACCCTCCTTAATATAAATTTTATTTATATTAAAATATATAAATAATCAAAATACAAAATTAATTATAATATCTTATTGTGCACTATTCTAGTTTTTTTATTAGAATTTACTATTTTTCTAGCATACCTACCATATTTTCTTTTTCTACTTCTAAAAGTTTAACTTCTAATATTTTACCATCTAACTTTTCTGCACTTTTTACTATAACTTTCATATAATTAGGCGTATATCCTATATAATGATTTTTTTTATTTTTCATTTCTTCTTCGAATAAGACTTTCATACTCTTGCCCTTAAACTTTTCCATAAAATCTTTTTCAAGATTTAAATTTAATTCTATAAGGTTTTCACTTCTTTGTTCTTTGATATTACCATCTACTTGAAGCATCATCTTTGCAGCCTTAGTTCCACTTCTTGGACTATACTTAAATACATGTATTTTAGATAATTTTATATCTTGCAAGAATTTATAAGTCTCTTCAAATTCTTTTTCACTTTCTCCTGGAAAACCAACAATTACATCAGTAGTTATAGAAACATTTTCTATGTACTTTCTTAGATTATTTACAACATGCTTATAATCTTCAGCATTATAATGTCTATTCATTCTTTTTAATGTAGCATTTGATCCACTTTGAAGTGATAAATGAAAATGAGGACAAAGTTTTTCTAAAGAAGTTATTTTTTCAATAACTCCATCTGTAAAAAATGTTGGATCAATGGAACCTATCCTTATTCTTTCTATACCTTCTATTTTATTTATCTCTTCTAAAACTTTAACTAAGGACCAATCATTGTCTAAATCCACACCATATGATGCAATATGAATTCCTGATAAAATAATTTCTTTAAATCCATTTGAAGCCAGTTGTCTTACTTCTTCTAAAATCAAATCTGGATTTTTACTACATACAGCTCCCCTAGCAAAAGGAATTAAACAGTATGAACAAAACTGATTACATCCATCTTGAATTTTTAAAAATGCACGGGTTTTATCCTGATATTCTTCTATTTTTAATTCTTCAAATTTTTTATTTTTTAATACATCATTTACTTCTACAAATTGTTTTTTTTCAGCTCTAGCTCTATTTACATAATAAACAATGTCCCCTTTATTTTTTGTGCCTAAAACTACGTCTACACCTTCTATTTTAGAAATTTCCTCTGAAGCAATTTGAGAATAACAACCAACAACTGCTATTATTGCCTCTGGATTTTTTCTTCTTGCTCGAGAAATCATTTGACGAGATTTTTTATCTCCCATATTAGTAACTGTACATGTATTTATTACATAAACATCTGCTGCTGCTTCAAAAGTTGCAGTTTCATATCCCTCTTTTATAAATTTTTCCGTCATAGCTTCTGACTCATAAACATTAACTCTACACCCTAAAGTAGCAAAAGCAACTTTCATTATAAAACTCCTCCTAAATCAGCTAATTCGTACATTATAAGACTTAAAGCTGTAAATCCTGCTGTTTCTGTTCTTAATATTCTTGGCCCTAATGTAACTATATTAGCACCATTAGCTTTTAATTTTTCAATTTCTTCTTCTTCAAAGCCACCTTCCGGTCCAATTACAATAGCTACATTTTTTATAGAATTTTTATCTAAATTATTTGTAAGCCTTTTTATTCCATATCCCTTTTGATTTTCATAGGGAACTATAATTAAATCCATATCCTCTATCTTTTCTATAAGTTTCTCAAATTCTATTGGTTTATTTATACTTGGAATTAAACTTCTTTTACTTTGTTTGCAGGCTTCCAATGCTATTCTATTCCATCTATCAACTTTTTTAAATTCTGAGTCATTTTTAACAACTACTCTTTCCATTATTACTGGTGTTATAGATGCTATTCCTAATTCTGTATTTTTTTGAACTATTAAGTCCATTTTAGTTGACTTTGGCAACCCTTGAAACAAGTGCACTCTTACATCACTCTCATTATTTAGCTCACACTGTTCAAGTATTTTTGCTGTAACTTCTTTTTTATTAATCTCTTCAATTACAGCCAAATATTCTTTACCTTCACAATTATTTATATTTATTTTATCTCCAATTTTTAATCTTAAAACTTTATATATATGTTTTACATCTTCACCATCTATTTTACATAAATCACAACATATATTTTCTTTATCTACAAAAAACTTATGCATTTTTTCACCACCGTTGATTAACTTTAAATAATATGTTTTTCACTTATATATAAATAATACTTTCATATAATTCCAATGATACAAATAAAAATACAAGGTATAAAAGTATAGTTAAACTTTAAAGAATTATACAGGGAAACAAGCTCCCATTTAAATTTATTGAATAATTTAAAAATGTTTCATATAAAATATAATTTTGAATTTAAAACATTGATCATTATATTTTATTAGTTCAAATATCTAACTTTTAAACTAATAATCTTTAAATTTAACTTATAGCCTTGTAGCACTATTAAATTATCATTGATAATTATCTATATAAAAAATATAATATCTAATTAAGTGTTAAAATGCAACTTATATATTTTTAGCTATTACACAAGCCCATTCTCCATCATTAATAACTTCTACAACTTCAAATCCACATTCTTTCATTTTATTTTGAACTTCTTGTTGTTTATCTAATATTATTCCTGAAGTTATAAAATACCCATTCTTATTTATAAACTTTTTAATACCTTCTGTTAAAAATATTATTACATCTGCTATTATATTAGCTACAATAATATCAGCTTTTCCTTCCACAACTTCCATTAAATCTCCGTGTAAGACTTTTACATTTTCAATATCATTAAATCCAACATTATTTTTTGCTGAATCCACTGCTACTGGATCTAAATCTACTGCTATAACTTCTTTCGCTCCAAGTTTTGCAGCAGCTATAGCAAGTATTCCTGATCCTGTTCCTATATCAAATACTCTGCTATTACTTTCAACATACTTTTCTAAAGATTTTATACACATTCTAGTTGTTTCATGTGTTCCTGTACCAAATGCCATACCAGGATCTAACTCTACAATTAACTCATTATCTTTTGCATTATAATCTTCCCATATTGGCTTTACAACAATTTTATTTCCTATTTTAGTAGGCTTATAATATTTTTTCCAATTATTTTCCCAATCCTCTTCATTTACTTTTACCACATCAACAGTTCCTTCACCTTTATCAAAACCATATTCAGATAATTTTTCTACATTTTCTTTTATGTATTTTATATATTTTTCAAGGTTTTCATCTTGTTTATAATATCCTTTTACTACAGCACCTTTTTTTATGTTTAATATTTTTTCATCAAAATAATCCCAATCACCAGGATTTTTTTCTTAAACTCTACATCTTCAGAATCTATTATAGACACACCTTCAACCTCTGTACCATAAAATATTCCTGTTACTGCTTCTACAGCTTCACAGCTTGTTACAACTGTTATTTCAATCCATTCTTTACTCATAAAACTTTTCCTCCAATATTAATTATATTACATTAAAACCTGTATAAATTAATGTTATTTATATATTATTTAAATTATATTTTTAATTAAATATCTTTATCTATATATACTATCATAAATTTTAACCTTTTTTAAATAAATTAACCCTAAAATCATCCATTATATTTATATCTTCAATATCAATTAACTTATTATCAATTTAATTATTTACTAAAAAGCAAAAAGAAACTTCTTACTTGAAGTTTCTCTTTCAATCTATTTTCCAAACCATTTTCTTTTAGTATGATGTTGTATTCCTTCACTAGATTCTTCACTAGCTTCCATAAACATATTAAGAGCTTCCCTTTGTTTTTCATTTAGCTCTTTTGGAACATCTACTATAACTTTAACATACTGATCTCCACGTCCTGCTGAATTAACTCTTGGAACTCCCTTACCTTTTAATCTAAATGTTGTTCCCGGTTGTGTACCAGCTGGCACAACGTATTTAACATCTCCGTCAACTGTAGGAACTTTTATTTCTGCTCCTAATGCAGCTTGAGCAAAACTTACATGTGTTTCTATATAAATATCAAACCCTTTTCTTACAAATATTTTGTGAGATTGAACCCTAATATTTATATATAAATCTCCTGCTGGACCACCATTTTCCCCAGCTTCGCCTTGCCCTCTTAATGGCATAACATTTCCATTATCTACACCTGCTGGTATATTTATAGTTATGTTTCTTCTTTTAGTTTCTTTACCTGTACCTCTGCAAGTTGAGCAAGGACTATCTATTACTTGACCCTTTCCTCCACAAACATCACAAGTTGAAGATGTAGCTATAACCCCTATTGGTGTCTGTCTTTGTACTCTTACTTGTCCAGTACCATTACATTTAGAGCATGTTTTTGGAGCTGATCCATTACTAGCCCCTGATCCATTACAACTTTCACACTTTTCTTTTCTGCTTATTTTCACTTCTTTTTCTACGCCAAATACAGCTTCTTCAAAAGTAAGATTTATATTGTACTCAAGATCTGCACCTTTTCTCGGTCCATTTCTTCTTGATGAACTTCCACCAAATCCACCAAAACCTCCGAATATATCGCCAAATATGTCTCCAAAGTCGAATCCACCAAATCCGCCTTCAAATCCACCAAATCCTTGACCATTAAAATCAGCTGTTCCAAATTGATCATATCTTTGTCTTTTTTCGCTATCTGAAAGCACTTGGTATGCTTCGTTTAACTCTTTAAACTTTTCTTCTGCCTCTTTATCACCTGGATTCCTGTCTGGGTGATATTTTAATGCAGATTTCTTAAAAGCCCTTTTTATTTCTTCTTCAGTTGCACTTTTATCTACACCTAAAATTTCATAGTAATCTTTATTTGCCATTATATTAATTTCACCACCTATTATACTCTAACCTTTATAATATAAATTATATTACCTATTATTTCAACACTAATATAATAAAATTCCACTTTAACCGCATTAGTATGTAGTGCTTTTTATCAATTTTAAATTATTATATATATATCTATTTTATTAAAACTTAATCAAAGCTGTTACCAATTTAAGTATATTTTATTAAATAAAAATCAAATTAATGTTTATAATTAATACATATTACTCAAATTGAGGGAAGAGCTCTTATGCTCATCCCCCTTTTTTGAGTAGTATTAAGCTAATTTTTTTAATAAATTTTAAAAAAGTTGATAGTTATGGTATTTATAATTAAATACTATTTAATTATTTGACTATACACACTCATAACTATCAACCTTTACTTTTTAATCTTTTAAAATAAATTTGTTAATTAGTCTACTTTAAAATCTGTATCAACTACATTTTCATCTGCATTCCCACTATTTTGTTGTGGTTCAGCTTGAGCTTCTCCTTGTGCTCCTGCTTCTCCTTGATACATTTTAGAAGATACTGCATAGAATGCTTGTGTTAGCTCTTCTGTAGCTTTTTTAATTGCTTCTATATCTTCTCCATCTTTAACAGCTTTTAATGCATCTATTTTAGTAGTTATCTCTGATTTATCTTCTGCTGAAACTTTGTCTCCTAGCTCACCTAATGTTTTTTCTGTTTGATAAACCATTTGGTCAGCATTATTTTTAACCTCTATAGCTTCTTTTCTTTCTTTATCTTGAGCTGCGAATTGTTCTGCTTCATCTACAGCTTTTTTAATTTCATCTTCATTTAAGTTTGTAGATGCTGTTATTGTAATATTAGCTTCTTTTCCTGTTCCTTTATCTTTAGCTGTTACATTTACAATACCATTAGCATCTATATCAAATGTAACTTCTATTTGTGGAATTCCTCTTGGTGCTGGTGCTATTCCTGATAAAGTAAATCTACCTAATGTTTTATTATCTGCAGCCATTTGTCTTTCACCTTGAACAACATGAATTTCAACAGATGTTTGACCATCTTGAGCTGTAGAGAATACTTGGCTCTTCTTAGTTGGTATTGTTGTATTTCTTTCTATTAATGGAGTTGCAACTCCACCTAATGTTTCTATTCCTAATGTTAATGGAGTAACATCTAATAATAGTAATCCTTCAACATCTCCTGTTAATACTCCTGCTTGAATTGCTGCTCCAACTGCAACACATTCATCTGGGTTAACTCCTTTTGATGGTTCTTTTCCTGTAAAGTTTTTAACAGCTTCTTGAACTGCTGGTATTCTTGTAGAACCTCCAACTAAAAGTATTTTGTCTATATCAGTTATTGATAATTTAGCATCTGCAAGTGATTTTTTCATTGGCTCAATTGTTCTTTGAACTAAGTCATGAGTTAATTCATTGAATTTAGCTCTTGTTAAGTTTAGGTCTATATGTTTTGGACCTGTAGCATCTGCTGTTATAAATGGTAAGTTAATATTTGTTTGCATTGAAGATGATAATTCTATTTTAGCTTTTTCTGCAGCTTCTTTTAATCTTTGAAGTGCCATTTTATCATTTCTTAAATCAATACCATTTTCAGCTTTAAAACTTTCAGCTATATAGTTCATTATTTTTTCGTCGAAGTCATCTCCACCTAATTTAGTATCACCTGTTGTTGATAAAACTTCAAATACTCCGTCTCCAAGTTCTAGTATTGATACGTCGAAAGTACCGCCACCTAAGTCATATACAAATATTTTTTGATTTGTATCCATTTTATCTAGACCATATGCAAGTGATGCAGCTGTTGGCTCATTGATTATTCTTTTAACATCTAAACCAGCTATTCTTCCTGCGTCTTTTGTTGCTTGTCTTTCACTATCATTAAAGTATGCTGGAACTGTTATAACTGCTTCAGTTACTTTTTCACCTAGATATGCTTCTGCATCAGCTTTTAATTTTTGAAGTACCATTGCAGATATTTCTTGTGGTGTTAAATCTTTTCCATCTATATTAACTTTATGACCTGTTCCCATATGTCTTTTTATTGATATTATAGTTTTATCTGGATTAGTTATCGCTTGTCTTTTAGCAACCTGACCTACTAATCTTTCTCCATCTTTCATAAAAGATACAACTGATGGTGTAGTTCTAGCTCCCTCAGCATTTGCTATAACAACTGGTTCTCCACCTTCCATAACTGCTACACATGAATTTGTTGTTCCTAAATCAATACCAATTACTTTTCCCATTATAAATTACCTCCTAATTGTTAGTTTGCTACTTTTACCATACTATATCTTAGTACTTTTTCACCTTTTTTGTATCCTTTTAAGAATACTTCTACTATTTGATTTGCTCCAACACTATCATTTTCTTCATGCATTACTGCATTATGATAGTTAGGATCAAATTCTCCATTTGTATCTATTTCTTCAACTTCTAATTTTTCTAAAGAAGTATTAAACTGTTTAACCGTCATTTCGATTCCTTTTCTTAAATCCTCTAAGTTAGAATCACATGATAAAGCACGTTCTAAATTATCTAAGACTTCAAACATTTCCTTTAAAACATCTTCATATGCATTTAAATATACATCTTGCTTTTCTTTTATTGTTCTTTTTCTATAATTATCGTATTCAGCAGAAATTCTTAATTGTCTTTCTTTTAACTCTTCTACTTCTTTCTTTAACTTTTCATTTTCTTCTTTTATTTTTTTTACATCTACTGGTTCAAAAGTAGTTTCTTTTTCTTTTGTATCACATTCACATTGATTTTCTGAACATTCATTTGTTTCATTCGTATGTTCATCTTTAATTTCATCTAGATTTTCATCTATATTATTCTTATTCAACTTTGCACTCCTCCATTCCATAGCTTTTTAAAACTTCTTATATATTTCTTCTATATTAAAGTTAAGCTCATCTACTAATGTATTTAAAATTCCTACTACTTTGCCATACGGAATTCTTGTTGGACCTATAACTCCTATAGTCCCAAGTGGTATCCCATTGTAATTATAAGTAGCTGTTATAATACTACATTGCTTGGTATATTCATTAAAATTTTCTTTTCCTATACTTATCGCTAATCCATTTTCCTTATTTTGATCTAATAAATTCTTGACAAACTCATTATTATTTAAAAAATTCAAAAAATCTCTAGCTTTTTCTATATCATTATATTCTTGATAATTAAATATATTTGTTGAGCCTTTTATATATATTTTACTATTTTCTTCATTTATTAAAGTCCCATATAGTATAGGAATGATAGCATCTAAAATTTCTTCATTTCCTTTTAATTCTCTTTTAATATTTAAAAGAAACTCCAAAGAAATATCTTCAATGTTTATATCTCTTAGTTTTTCATTTAAAATATTATTTAACTTTAAAAGAGCACTGCTATCTATTGATTTTGTAATTTTAATAATATTGTTTCTAATGACACCACTATTAGTTATCATAGTAGCTAAGACATTATTATTATCAACTAAAGACAGTTGAACATGTCTTAATGTACTTTTTCTAAGAGACGGAGCCTTTACTATAGATGTAAGTTTTGTAAGGTCTGATAAAATTTCAGTAGCGTTCATTATAATTCTATCTATTTCACCACAAGCCATATCAATTATAGATTCTTTAATTATAGCTTTTTCTTGTGATGTTAAATTAGATATTTTCATTAAATTATCTACATAAAGTCTATAACCTTTATCAGAGGGCTTTCTTCCTGAAGACGTGTGAAGTTGTTCTAAATATCCCATATCTTCTAAATCTGCCATCTCATTTCTAATAGTTGCAGAACTAATTCCTAAATCATATTTTTTAGCAATAGTTCTAGATCCTACAGGCTCACCACAAGTAATGTAATCATGGATAATAGCTTGTAGTATATAAATTTTTCTATCATCCATTTTCATATTATCACCTCTTTATTAGCACTCATTAACAAGGAGTGCTAATTACTACATTCTTAACATATCATTTTAATATTAATTTGTCAATACCTTTTTTACTTTTCTAATATAAATTCACACATTATACTATTTGACACTTCTATTCCTTTTTCTGTGAGGTATATTTTATTTCCATCATCATTTATCATTTTTAAATCTTTAAATCTATTAATAATTTCCCCATAAATTTCATATATATCCTTAGAAAATTTACGCTGAAACTGCTTTTTGTTAATACCATCTATTTTTCTCAATCCTAAAAACATATATTCTTCAATGTCATCTTCTATTTTATTTTTTTACTTTCTATTATTGCACTTCCATTTTTATTAATTTTTTTAATGTATTTTTCTATATCACTTTCATTATAATATCTTCTTCCATCTACATAAGAATGCGAAGAACTTCCACAACCAATGTAAGGTTTTAATTCCCAATACACTAAATTATGTCTACATTCTTTATTAGGTTTACAGAAATTTGAAATTTCATAATGATTATAACCGTTTTCTTTTAGTATCTCTAAAGTTTTTAAATACATTTCCCTTTCATCTTCTTCACATGGCAGTCTCAATTTATCATCTTCAAATAAACTATAAAATTTAGTATCCTCTTCTATTATTAAACTATAGCAAGACAAATGTTCTGGGTTAAGTTTTATAACTTTTTTCAGTGTATATTCCCAATTTTCAATATCTTGATTGGGAAGTCCAAAAATTAAATCTATATTTATATTTTTATATCCACATTCTCGTGCTAATTTATAACTTTTTTCAAAATCTTCTACCGAATGTATTCTTCCTATACTTTTTAAAAGATTATCTTGATAAGCCTGAAGACCTATACTTAATCTATTAACACCCATACTTTTAAATAATTCTAATTTTTCTTTTGTGAATGTACCCGGATTTCCTTCTACTGTGAACTCAACATCAAGAGCTAAATTTAATTTTTCTATACTTTCTTTTATATATTTTAATCCATCTAAAGATAAATAGGTGGGAGTTCCCCCACCTATAAATACTGTTTTTATAATGTAATCTTTATCTATTTTATCTATTTCCATTCCTAAAGCTTTAGAATACTCTAGCATTTTCCCGTCACATCCACTAAAAGAAGGAAAATCACAATAAAAGCACTTATTTTTACAAAATGGTATATGAATATATAATGATACATCTTTCATTTTGCATTCCTCCTTATAGCTTTTATTAAAATTAATCTATTTTAAGCACTGCCATGAATGCTTCTTGTGGAACTTCTACACTTCCAACTTGTCTCATTCTTTTCTTTCCTTGTTTTTGTTTTTCTAATAGTTTTTTCTTTCTTGATATGTCTCCACCATAACATTTGGCAAGAACATCTTTTCTCATAGCTTTTACAGTTTCTCTTGCTATAATTTTTGAACCTACAGCTGCTTGAATTGGAATTTCAAATAACTGTCTTGGAATAATTTCTTTTAATTTTTCCGCCATATTTCTGCCTCTATGATAAGCTCTTTCTTCTGGAACTATCATTGATAAAGCATCTACAACATCTCCATTTAACATTATATCAAGTTTCACTAGTTTAGTTTCTTTATATCCTTTTAATTCATAGTCAAAAGATGCATATCCTTTAGTTCTTGATTTTAGTGCATCAAAGAAATCATATACTATCTCATTTAAAGGCATATCATAATTTATCATAACCCTTGTTTGATCAAGGTATTGCATATCTATAAATACCCCTCTTTTTTCTTGACATAATTCCATAATAGCTCCTACATAATCTGAAGGTGCTATTATAGACGCTTTCACCATAGGCTCTTCCATATAACTTATTTCTGATACCTCTGGTAAATTTGTAGGATTAGTAATCTCTAAAAGTTCACCATTTGTTTTTGTAACTTTATAAATAACTGATGGAGCCGTTGTAATTATATCTAAATTAAATTCTCTTTCTATTCTTTCTTGAATTATTTCCATATGTAATAATCCTAAGAAACCACATCTAAATCCAAAACCTAATGCAATAGATGTTTCCGGTTCAAACGATAGTGCAGCATCATTTAACTGTAATTTTTCTAAAGCTTCTTTTAATGCTTCATATTTTGAACCATCTGCTGGATATATTCCACTAAACACCATTGGTATTGCTGGCCTATAGCCCTTCATTGGTTCTTTAGTAGGTCTATTTGCTTCTGTTATCGTATCTCCTGCTCTTGCATCTCCTACATTTTTTATAGCAGCACTTAAATACCCAACTTCTCCAGCTCTTAATTCTTTAACTGGCATTGGTGCTGGAGTAAATACTCCAACTTCTGTAACTTCACAAGTTTTATTAGTATTCATTAATTTTATTTTTGTACCTACTTTAACACTTCCATCAAAAACTCTTATATATGTAACAACACCTTTATAACTGTCATAATAAGAATCAAAAATTAATGCTTTCAATGGCGCTTCATCATCACCAGTTGGTGCAGGTATTTTTTCTACAACTGATTCTAATACATCTTCTATATTTAATCCTGTTTTAGCTGATATTAAAGGTGCATCTTGTGCTTCTATACCTATAACATCTTCTATCTCTTGCTTTACTTCTTCTGGCCTTGCACTTGCTAAATCTATTTTATTTATTACCGGATCTATTTCTAAATCATTATCTAATGCTAGATAACAGTTTGCAAGAGTTTGAGCTTGAATACCTTGTGTTGCATCTACTATTAAAATTGCTCCTTCACAAGCTGCTAAACTTCTAGAAACCTCATAATTAAAGTCTACATGTCCTGGAGTATCAATTAGATTTAATATGTATTCTTTTCCATCTGCTTCTCTTTTATATACAAGCCTAGCTGCTTGAGCTTTGATTGTTATTCCTCTTTCTTTTTCTAACTCCATATTATCAAGTACTTGTGATTCCATTTCTCTTTGTGTTAATGTACCTGTTTTCTCTAGTAATCTATCAGCTAATGTAGATTTACCATGGTCTATATGGGCAACTATAGAAAAATTTCTTATATACTTTTGTCTGTCACTTTGCATGAATTTTACCCCCGTTTGTAATGGATATATAAATTTACTTTATATTATCAAATTTTTTACTACATTTAATTTTAAACATACTTTTATAAATAAATTATAATTATTCAGTTTAAATTATACCATACAACTTATTTAACTTGTCAATGCTATGTGTTAAACAACCTTAACTTTAGTTTTTTATAAATTTTATAAATTTTCTTTCCACTATCATTTTATATAATTAATTTATATTTTCTTTTATATTATTAAATATTAATTCAAAGCCATTTTGTAAATCATAAAAAAATCGCTTTTAAACACTAATTGTTTTTCATTTAATTTTAATATTATTTTAGGCCTATCCTCATTACAAATTTCTATATTACTATTTTTTTTCACTATATCACTTGAATTTTTATTTATCATAATAGTTCCAATAATAATAGCTAACATACATAAAATTAGTATATTTTTTTCTTTTCTTCCCAAAATAGCACCTCCAATATTATAATAATTTACATTATGTATGTTTTTTATTCAAACATCAAAATGTAAAATCATATTTTAAAATTAAAACTTAAAATGCTCTATCAAAATAAATTTAACTTTTATTTTGATAGAGCATTTTATATTATTTTTATTTTGATAATCCTGCACTAATGGAATGAGCCAAATATTTCATACTAGCTTTTGCCTCATCAAGAGTATTAGTTGTAGATCCGACTTCAATCAATACTGCATTACTACTTAAATCTTGACTGTAATAAGTTATTCCTGTTGTATAAACATCATATATAGCTCTTCCTCTAAATAAGTCTGGGTATAATGTTTTAGATTCTCCTACGATGTTGTTCATTATTTCTAATTGGCTTGCATAATTTGGATTAGCCATTGCTGGCACAAACATTACCTTTGCTGTTGCTTCACCATTAATGTTTCCTGTAACATATTTTTTATCTACGCCTGAATCTCTATGCAAATCTATAATCAAATCAAAGTTTCCATACTCATTTAAATATTTTTTCATAGTTTCACGTGATTTATAATAAGCAGCATTATAATCCGGTAGGTCATGTGCAGTTGTATCATGTATAACAGTAAATCCTTGTGCTTGTAAATTTTTTGTAAGTTCTTCACCTACAGCAATTATATTTTGACTAGCATCCTTCTTACTTTGTTCTCCTGGTGAATAGGCTTCAGAAGAATGGCTATGATATATTAGTATTTTTTTATTTGCATTTTGGGCAGCGTTATTTTTTGGAACGGCACTTACTTCATTTTTATTTATATCACCTTCACCTAAATTAAAAGCGCTTATTTTATAGTCTTCTGCTTTTACCTGTTTTACTTGATTTTTATCAAAAAAGCCTAATTCTCCTTTAATAAGTTCTAAAATACTAAAAGATGATATACCTTTATCCTCTTCTCTTAGCATATTATTAGATGAAACACTTACGGTTGCCATACTATTATTTATAGCCTTAAAATATAAAGTTGTCTTTATACCATCACTACCATGACCCTCATATATAATAAAACTTTTAGGTAAAATTATCAGTAATGTAGCTACTAAAATTATAATTATAAATTTCATATATTTAAAATTCAATTTAACATTTTTCACATTTCCATATGATTTGCTACTAACATATCTTGAACTATATCTTGGGTTATACCTTGGATTATATCTTTTATATTTCTCCCTATTGTATCTCATTTCACCCTCCTGTTATTTGTATAAAATTTATATATAAAGCTTATCTTTTATAATATTTAAATTTGTTTTCAAATTATTTAATTGAAAAAACTACTTCAACTCCGTAAAAATCTAAAATAATTATTATATTTTGTATTAAATTATTTTATTTAGATAACCTTTATAATCGCATAACTTGTCCTAAGTAACATTCCTTCTTTGTTTCAATCACTATAATATATGTTTAAGTTCTTTAAAATATAACAGCATAAAAAATCTGCCTTGAATAAAATTTACTTTTTATTTCAAAGCAGATTTTTAATATTTTTAATTTAAATATCTATCAATATCCTCTAATGTTAAAGCTGGCTGTAATGCTATATTTATACCATTGGCTATAATTTTTGATAGACAGTCCACTACCATATCTATATCTTTAGGTGTAACAACCATAGTCGCCATTTTTTCACCTAAAACTTGACCTATTAACACTTCTTTTTCATCTCTATCTAATGAATTCAAACTATTATAAAATTCACTACCACTTTTAGCTTCTTTCATTAAATCTTCTATTACTAATTCTATAGTATCATTAGCTAATGTTGCTGCATCTACAACTGTAGGAACACCTATAGCTATTACAGGAACACCTAATTCTTTTTCATTTAATGCCATTCTATTATTTCCTATTCCCGCACCTGGTGATATACCTGTATTTCCAATTTGTATTGTCCTATTAACTCTTTGAGTTTTTCTTGACGCTAAAGCATCTATACATATTACTACATTAGGTTTAACCCTATCTACAACACCTTTTACTATTTCACTAGTTTCTACACCTGTAATTCCAAGAACGCCTGGCGCTATAGCAGAAACTGGTATTATACCTTCATCTATACTATCAGGTACATATTCTTTTAAATGTCTTGTCACCATTAACTTTGATGTAACTTTAGGACCTAACGCATCTGGTGTAATATTCCAATTCCCTAAACCGACTACTAATGCAGTAGTTTTATCATTTATTTTTACTAATTTTGAAAGTTCTTTTGCTAAACTTTGACTTAAATCTTCTTTTGCTTCTACATCATAATAAACAAAGTCAGCAAATTCTAAAGTTACATAACTTCCTTTAGGTTTTCCAATTATTTTTTCTCCATTCTCATTTATAACTTTAACATGAGAAACCATAACTTGTTTATCAATATATTCTTCAACTTCCACACCATCTATTTCACGTTCTTCACTATTCTGTTCAGTATAATACTCCCTAGCTTCTAATGCTAAATCCGTTCTAATATTATTCACTGATATTCCTCCCTTAACCTTTTAACTTTTAATTGTAAAGTTAGTATTTATAGTCTATTATTCTAAAATCATATGTTATTTTATTTTTTCCAAATAAAATATTAATATTCTTTAATTAATGTTTCTTAATTACAATTAAATAATTTAAATTTACAATGTATTTTTTTAACAATTAATATAAAGTTTAAAAATTTTATGTATTTTTATTATCAATGCTGTTATAATAAGATTTAGGGGTATTTATACATAAAATCAGTAATTTTTTCTAATTAACTTATAAAATTTACTTGAAGTGTAAAAAAATTAGTGATATAATATCACTTGTTGAATAAAAAGAACTCATACGCAGACTTCCCCAAAGCTGCTGAGACGTGATAAAAATACAAGGGGGTGAAGTGAAATGGCAAACATTAAGTCAGCAAAAAAGAGAATAAAAGTTACTAAAGCTAAAACTCTTAAAAATACAATGATAAAATCTGCACTTAAAACTAGAATTAAAAAGTTTGAAGTTGCAGTTGCTAACAAAAATGTAGAAGAAGCTCAAGCTAACTATACTGTAGTTGCTAAAGCTTTAGATATGGCTGCATCAAAAGGAATACTACATAAAAATAAAGCAGCTAGAAAGAAATCTAGATTAGCTACTAAATTAAACAATTTATCAGCTTAATAAACGAACCGGTTTTTACCGGTTTTTTATTTTACTTGATATAAAAAATAACTAATCCTTAAAGATTAGTTATTTTTATATCATAGAATTTATAATAAAGAATTCTAACTGTATTCTATTATTAGTTGTTAAACTTTTTATATTACCTTCAACTTCTAATGCCAATTCTAAATTTTTCTTAAGTTTTTCCAAAGTAAACTTCTTGCTTTGACCTATCATTTTTTCAGCTATATATGGATGTAATCTAAATTTTCTAGATATATTTTCAATAGATTCTCCTTTTTCACTGCTTACCCTTACAGACAACAGTAATCTAAATTGTCTTTGTATCATATATAATATAGCCGTTACCTCTTGTCCTTTATAAATCAATTCATTTAATACATCTATGGATTTTTTTATATTCTTTTGAGAAATATAATCTACTAAATTAAAGATGTCATTTTCATTTTTTTGAGACATTAATAATAAAATGTCTTCTTTAGTTATGTTTCTTCCTTCACAATAACAACAAAGTTTTTCTACCTCATTATTTATAATATTCATATTACCTTCTACTAAACTACAAAAAAAACTCAACTCAGATTTATCTATTTTTTTACCTTTGCTCTCAAAAACTTCCTTTACCTTAAAATATAAGTTATTTCCCTTTACTTTATCCACCTTAATTAATACACCATTTTTTTCAAGTTTTTTAACTTTACTACTAGGTTTATCTCTATCACTTTTGAATATATAATACATTATTAATGTTGTATATGGTGGTAAATTTTGTGTATATTTTAAAAGCTTATTAAAATCTATTGTCTTTTCATCATCTACAGATTTAGCATCATCTAAAAAATTTGCTCTAAAAATTTCAACAACTTTTTGCTCACCCATAAAAGGCATAGTTTCACAGGCATTTACTATAATATCATTATCTACTTTTCTTCCATCTAATCTTATAAAATTGAATTCTTTAAAATCTTCTCCAACTAAACTTTTTGATATTTTTTCTATAGACTGTTTTATTAAATTTTCGTCAGAACCACAAAATACATATAAATTTTTCAACACACCTTTTTTTATATTTGTTTCAAATTGAACTAAATTAATCACCGTTTTTCCCTTACCTTTCATAGAAAGAATGTATAAATTAAAGCTTAAATACCTAAAATAGTGAAACATGCTTCAACTCACTTCAAATTCAATACTATATTTTACATAAAACAAATTTAAATAGAGACTTGTTTCCTATTATAACTATATATTATAATTTATTTTTTATTTTACAATAACTCTTTACTTTAATAATATATTTTTACTATATCATCATTTATAATCTTATACTTTCCATATATAGTTCCCTTTGGTTTATATTTATCATCTTCAACTAATTCTACAATATTATATTTATCTATATTATCTTTACTATAATTTTCTTTCTCAGTTATAAATATATTTTTATTTTTATAAGATATTATTAAGTCTAAATACCCATAATTATTTATAGCTTTTATTTTATATTTCTCATCTAATTTTAAACTTTCCTCACAATCTATTTCATCATAAATTCTATATACATCTATTGGTTCTTTTATTTTTGAAAGTTTTACTAACTTGTTGCTTAAAATAACATTTTTCATTTTATAATTAATATTTATAGTAGTTCCATTTTTAGTCTTTATATAGTGTATATTAGGATAAACGGAGTATTGGCTTATAATTGTTATCATAAGCATTATAACAGGTATATACTTACTGTTTTTATAACCACTTTTATAGAATATATAAGAGCAGTACATAGATAAAATAGTTAAAGATGCAATATATCCTACATTATATATTTGATTAAAATCTTTTATTAAAAATCCTTCAAATGTATTTATACATAATAATAATCCTTTTAAAAAACTTAAAAATAAAGTATTTACTTTAGGAATATAAATAGCAAATAGAAACATATTGCTTACTATTATTAAAATTGTATAAAATGGAATTAGCAAACAATTCCCTACTATACCATTTAAATTTAATGTACCAAAATTAAAAGCAATATATAACATTGTAAAAGTAGAGGCTGATAATGTAACAACTATTGATTGTCTTAATAGCTTAGGCAAAAAGTATAATGTTTCATCAAATTTTTTATTCATTACAAAGATACCTAATACTGATAAAAATGATAAATTAAAGGCTGGACTTAAAATATAATATGGATTCATTGTTATAACTATTATAAACGCTAATGCTAAACTATTTATCCCATCATAATTTCTATAAACTTTTTTTGATAATACAAAAATACAAATCATTATAAAAGCTCTAAGTGTAGAAGCTGTATAACCTATAACTGTTATATACATAAATGTAATTACTATAGAAATTTTATATCCTAATAGTTTTTCCATACATTTATATATCAACGCAATATGAAATCCTGAAACTGTAAGTATATGTACAACTCCTAAAGTATTCATACTATTTTTCTTTTCATATTCTAAATAGGATTTATCACCTAAAGATATAGCCATAACAATTGATGCTAAATCTTTATCATATTCTGCAATTTTATTATAACAATTAGTTTTTATATTATAAATTTTTGTTACAATATCCTGTTCTTTTTCTACTTTTCTTACTTTATAAACTCCTAAAGTACCATTTTTATAATCTAAATCTTTTATATAATATCCTTTTGCATTAAATAATTGTCCTAATTTAAAATTATCCAGGTTATTACCTTCTAAGAATATTTTTCTTCTTTCTACCTTAGCTATAACTTTGCCATTATTATTTTCAATAATTCTACCTTGAACAGATTGTCCTAGTTCTGCAGCAAAATACATATTATATGAAACAAATCCTATAAAAATAAAAGCTAGTACAAAGAAAAAATACTGCTTTTCTAATTCAATATAAGATATTACTAAAAAATTAATAATATACAAAATATAAAATAATTATTTTGCAACAAAAGTAATGCTGAAAAATTACCTATAAATATACATATAGCATAAAATATTAATGGTCTTTCCAATATAATCACCTATTATCATTTTTATAGAAATTATAGCCATATAATTGATATTTTATCCATTCTATTGAACATATAAGAAAGCATAATGGAATTTTAAATTAGTTTAGAGTAAATAAATGCTTTTTAAACATATAATAAGCTTAAAAAATATAAATTTTCATAAATCCATATCTTTTAAGCTTGTTTTTTACTCTGGTTCTTTCTCTAGTGCTATATCTAATATTAAATACACAATAATTCCAGATCCCCCTAATAAAATAGTTAATGCAAACAAAATTCGAATCCAACTAGCATCCACCTCTAATGAATTTGCTATACCTGCACATACCCCATCTATCTTTTTATTTTCCCTAGATTTATATATAGGTTTTTTGAAAAACTCCATTATCTTCACCTCCAGTTATACATAATTCTAGATTTCTCCTTATTTATGTAGTGTTATATACTTTATACTTACTTTTATTATACTATTTTATTCTTCTATTGTACCCTAAATATTCTCTACATTATTTTTTATAAAAATAAACCTTATATAATAAACATAAGGTTTTAGATTATCTTTTATATAAAATTTTATACATTAACTTAAATATTACTATTTATATATTTTCACTCAATTTATAAGTCAAATCTTCTGTTGTTTTCCTACATTCTTACTAAATTCTAAATCTAAAAGTATAACAAATAAATTCTGTATCTGTGAATACTCTGTTAAAAATTGTTTTAATTTCTACAGCCATATCTTTAAATAATCTTTTCATAAATTTCAACTCCTAATACTTATTTTATAAATCATACTTTTTAATATTTTTAGCAAAATTTTAGTAAATAGTTTGTTAATTACTTTATACTTTTTTAATAATACTAAAAATACTTTTCATTTGATTTTAAATTTAAGTACATTAAATTAAACTTTAATTTATAAAAAATAATATGTTACCTTAGTATATATTTCAAAGTTAATGATTCAGTTCCTTTTTTATATTAAGATTTTAATAAATAAGTTACATTTTGAATATATACTAATATATTACATCATAGAATTTTTTAAATTATTTATACATTATATAACCTAACTGTTTTATTATATTACAATTCATCTTTGTACATATTTTCAGGTTTTAAAACAATTCATTCTAAATCTGCTATCTCATAAGAAATTAATACTTCTAAAATTAAAATAAATATAAAAAGACTTATATAACCTTAAGATTATATAAGTCTGTATATACTTATTTGGCGGGAATATGTGGGAATCGAACCCACCCGTCGTGGTCTTAGCACGGCAACACGGTTTTGAAGACCGGCAGGCACACCAGCACCTATCTACTCCCAGAATATTTGTTTTTCAAATAATTATTGACACATCTATTATTATATCAAATTTTTCACATAATTCAACACTTTTTTTATGTTTCTAATAATTTATGTGTCTTTTTATAATTTTAATATAGAATTCTGTCGTTTTCTATCCTTTTAGTGAATTTTATGCCATCAAAATGTTCTAACATAGCAACTGCATATTTTCTATTAGTTTCAAATAAATCTCTTGTTGACGATGCACTTATAGATCCATTTTTTTCGATATATTCTTTTAGCATAATTTTTGCTTTATCATAATTTCCCTTTTCTATTATACACTCTTCATTGAGTTTTACCAACAATTCTTGATCAAGTAAAGATTCAAAGACCATTTTAAAGTTACTTTTATCTTTTTCATTTAAAGCTAAATCACTATATTTGGGACAATTATATTTTGTTTCTTTATATGACTTTATCAATGTTTCCTTAATTTTTTGTTGTTCTTTATTATATTCAACTTTAAAATTAAACAAAGATATAAATTTAGAATTTACTTTTATTATATTTCTATCTTGTAAAAGATTTAAAATTTCATCATAATTTTTTTGTTTTAAAGCTTTACCAAAAACCTTACTTTTTATTTCCTCTTTTGACATTCCAAATTTTAAAGGATTAATTTTATGAAACTCTACTAATTTTTCTTCTATTATATTTATCTTATTTTTTAAGAATTCTTTATGAACATATATATTATTTTCTGATGCTTTAAGTTCTATTATAATTTTATTTTCAACTAGTTCTTCTATTTTTTCATCAATATTTTCTAAATTTTTTCCAAGTGATTTTAATATATTAGCTTTATTAGGATATGTGTTGCTTAATTGATTTATGACATTTTCTAATATGCTTTCTGATTTTCCACTCTCTTTAATTTTTAATTCTTCTATATACTTTTCATCAAATCTTTTAGCTTTTTTAGCTACTGGCTCTATTATTGATCCACCTGCTATTGTAAACATAGGAGAATAGCTTCTAAGTACGTACCTATCATTACGTTGTGCAGTTATTTGCTTTTCTAATCTCAATTGAACATATCCACTTTCACCTGGTTTAAGCTCATCTTTGTCTAATATAATTACTCTACAAAGTACTTCTTCTGTACCATGGTAAAGTCTAACTCTTTGTCTATTTACCAATGGTTTTTCTGCACTTTTTAAATAATATAAATTACAATCTATATTGTAAGAAGGTTCCATTATATTTTCCTTTGCTATAACATTTCCTCTTGACACTTCTTCTAATTTTATATTAGCAAGGTTTATTGCACATCTTTGTCCCGCTTCACCTATTTCACATGGTTCATCGTGAATTCTTATACCTCGTACCTTAGTTATTATTTTAGATGGGTATATTTCTATACTATCCCCAACTTTAACACGTCCACTTATTACTGTTCCTGTAACAACAGTACCAAATCCTTTTATCGTAAATACTCTATCTACTGGTAATCTAAAATGTCCTTCTGTATCTTTTGGATTTACTTCACTAGTAAGCTTTTCTATATCTTCAGTAAGAGCTTCAAATCCTGATTTTGTTTTAGATGATACTTCATGGATTGGAGCATTTTCAAGGAATGTACCCTCAAATTCTTTTTTTATATCTCCTTTTATCATATCTATCCATTCATCATCAACTAAATCCGCTTTAGTAAGTACAATTATTCCTTTTTTTACATTTAAAAGTTGTAGTATTTCTAAATGTTCTCTAGTTTGTGGCATAATTCCTTCATCTGCTGCTATAACCAATAAAACAACATCTATGCTACTTATTCCTGCTAACATATTTTTTATAAATTTTTCATGGCCTGGAACATCAATTATTCCTGCTCTTTTTCCTGATGGTAAGTCAAAATATGTAAAACCTAAATTAATAGAAATTCCTCTATCCTTTTCTTCTTTTAAAGTGTCGGTTTCTCTTCCTGTTAACGCCTTAATCAGTGTTGTTTTTCCATGGTCTATATGACCTGCAGTTCCTATAATAACATGTTTCATAACTAACATCCTTTCAAATTAAATTTTAAAAAGACATTGGCCTACCTTATTTAATAAAATAGACCAATAAACCCTAAACTATTATTTTTGTAAACTTAGTTTTCCATGTGTTTTAAAGCCTTTATAATTTCTTTTATATCCTCTTCAAAAACAGTTCTTACATCTATTATAAATTCATTATCAAAAACTCTACCTATGATAGGAACCTCATTTAATCTTAAATTTTTTTCTATTTCTGCTACCGATATACTTTCATTTTTAACCTTTATAACATATGTAGGTATTTTCTCTGTTGGCATAGATCCTCCACCAACCATAGAATAATCTTCTTCTATATCAAATTTAAAATCTTTAACTGCATTTCTAAGCTTTTTTCTAAATCTTATAGCTTTTTTCTTCATTTCATCTTTAGATGCTAATATCATATTTAAAGTTGGAATGTTTTTTATAGCATCTTTTTCATCTAAATAATGCCTTAATGTTCCTTCTAATCCTGCTAAAGTCATTTTATCTATTCTAAGTGCACGAGTTAATTGATTTTTTTTCATTGCATGTATATATTTTTTCTTTCCAACTATTATTCCAGCTTGAGGTCCTCCTAGCATTTTATCTCCACTAAAAGTAACTATATCTACCCCTTTTTTTATACTATCTTGAACAGTAGGTTCATGAGTAAATCCATACTTTGTAAAATCAACCAAAACTCCACTTCCGATATCTTCTACTACAGGTATTTCTTTTTTTTCTCCCAATTTTACCAATTCATCAAGTTCTACTTCTTCAGTAAATCCACAAATTTTAAAATTAGATGTATGAACCTTTAATAATATACCTGTATTTTCATTTATATTGTCTTCATAATCATATAAATGAGTTCTATTAGTTGTACCTACCTCTATTAATTTAGCTCCACTAAATTTCATAACTTCTGGAACTCTAAAAGATCCACCAATTTCAACAAGCTGACCTCTTGATACTATAATTTCCTTATTTTTAGATAAAGTATCTAAAACTAACATTATGGCTGCTGCATTATTATTAACTACTATAGCCGCCTCCGCACCGGTTATTTTTATTATTAACTCTTCAATATGACTATATCTAGAACCTCGTTTTCCTTCTTTTATATCATATTCTAAATTATTATATCTACTTGCCACTTCCATAGCATTTTTAACTGCATCGCTACTTAATAGAGAACGTCCTAAATTTGTATGTATAACTGTTCCAGTAGCATTTATAACTCTTCTTAAATTATGCTGTTTTTTTCTAGTTAAAATTCCTAGTGCATAATTTAAAACATCTTCACTTTCAAAATCATTAATTTTATTTTCCAATATATTTTTTCTAAACTTATCTATAGCTTCTCTTAAAGAATCTACTACTAATACTCTATATGTAACATCTATTTCTTTTTGAATTAATGGCTCCTTTAATAACTCATCAATTTTTGGAAGTTTTCTTAATAATTCCTTGTTCATAAGCCTTCTCCTAAACCCTAATAAATTATTTTAATTTTTTAAAAATCAATTGATTAAAACCTACAATTATTCTACAATTATATGCTTATCATTAAATTCTATAACTTCTCCTATTATAGCAGTTTTTAAATCCAATTTTTCTAATTCCTCAAAAAGCGTAATGCCTTCCTCTTTAGATATTGATATTAATAAACCACCTGAAGTTTGAGGATCAAATAATATATCGCAAATAAAATCATCAACATTATTTAATTCATATTTCCCATTTAAATAATTTCTGTTATTATAAGTTCCTGCTGGAACTAAACCCATCTTTGCATATTCTTCTACAGAATTTATTATAGGCAATTTATCTTTAAATATTTTAAATGTTACCTCTGATGCACTTGCCATCTCATAACTATGTCCCATTAAGCTAAAACCTGTAACATCTGTACATGCCGTTATATTATATTTGGTTATAATTTCCCCTGCATATTTATTTAAAGTACTCATAACTTTTACGCCTTCATTATAAGCATCCTTAGATGCCATTTCTGCCTTTATAGCAGTTGTAAGTATTCCAGTTCCTAATGGCTTGGTTAAAATTAAAATATCTCCAACCTTAGATCCATAATTTTTTAATATTTTCTCTGGATGAACTAATCCCATTACGGAAAGCCCATATTTAGGCTCATCATCAGAAACACTGTGTCCACCTATAATAACTGCCCCTGCTTCTATAACTTTATCTGCTCCACCTTTTAATATTTCTCCTAAAACATCTATATTAAGACAATTAGGGAAACATACTATATTCATGGCTACAGTTGGTTTTCCTCCCATAGCATATACATCACTCAATGAATTTGCTGCTGCTATTTGACCAAAAGTATATGGATCATCTACTACTGGCGTAAAGAAATCTAAAGTTTGTATTGTTGCTATATCATCATTTATTTTATAAACAGCCGCATCATCTGAAGTTTCTATTCCAACTATCAAGTTTTCATTTTCCATTTTAGGTAATTTACCTAATATTTTTGAAAGGGTCTCCGGCCCTATTTTTGCTGCTCAACCTGACGTTTTTGAAAGCTCTGTAAGTCTCTTATCCATGTTAAGCCTCCTTAAATTTTATTATTCTACAACAATATTGAATATTATTACATGTATTCTTTTAGTAATATCTAGTTAATTCATAAAAACTCAATATTGTTTTACCCTAATAATTTTATAATATTAACTATCTAATGTCCACCTTATCTCTTAATTTCTCTAAAGTCTTACTTCCTATACCATCTATATTAGAAAGTTCATCTATACTTTTAAATCCACCATTACTTTCTCGATAATCTAATATGGCCTCTGCTTTACTATCTCCTATTCCTGATAATGTTTTTAGTTGTTCTATAGATGCTTTATTTATATTTATTTTATTATTTTCTTTTCCTGTATTTTTTACACCTTTTTCTGTCTCAACTAAATCCTTAACTTCATCATTTTCTTCTAATTTTTCTCCTATTTTAGGAATGACTATACAATCTTCATCATTTAGTTTTTTAGAAAAATGTATTAAATTTTCATTGGCCTCTTTAGTTAATCCTCCTGCTTCATTTATTATATCCCTTACTCTACTACCTTCTAACAAAACATACTCTCTAGGATTTTTTACCGGACCTTTTATATCAACAACAATATATCTTTTTTCTGATACATTTTCAATTTTATCGTCATTTTCTATTTCATTAAAAACATCTTTTTCAGTTATTTTATTTTTATTTTGAGACTTTTCTTTTAAAAAAATTTCATCACATTCAATTGATTTGTTATCTTTTGAAATAAAATAACCCCCTAAAACAAAAATTATTGACATTATTACCATACAAATTGAACCTATTATTTTTTCTTTTTCCTTCATAAAATTATCAACTCCTTATATAATTGAAATAACTTACATTTTAGGACTAAATCTTTAATTATATCCATATTATTGCCAAATATAATTTATTAATTTTCTTTTTCTGTATTTTTCTGATATAATTTAAAACATATACTGCTTTAAATAAAATATTTTTAACTTTATAAGGGAAAAGTTGCTTTTTATTATATATTAATAAAAAACAAAAATATTTATTTTTAATTTTAGTAATCTAATTTTAAAACATTTGTAATCCTATAAAAGAATATCAATATGAAACTTGATTACAAAGCAAGTTTATTGGTTAAAATCATTAATATTAAATTGAAATTACTAGGAGATGATTATGAATACATTAAAGAAACTTTTAATTTGTGCATTTACGCTTATAACGCTTAATACAAATCTAGTAATGGCAGCAACAACAGCTCCAAATGCTAGTGCAGAGGGGGTTGCTGTTATAAATGCTTCAACTGGTGAAGTTATTTATGGTAAAAATGAAAATATTCAATATGCTCCAGCATCCCCAACTAAACTTATGACTGCTTTGCTAACACTAGAAAACTGTGATTTAAACGAACAAGTAAAAATTAGCACCTTACCACCTACTATAGAAGGCTCTAAAATATATCTAGATACCGATGAAGTTCTTACAGTTAGAGAACTTTTATACTCTTTAATAATGGTATCTGCAAATGATTCTGCTACTGCTTTAGCTGAACATATTGGTGGCAATATAGATAACTTTGCTACAATGATGAATCAACGTGCCCAAAAATTAGGTTGTAAAAATACTAATTTTACTAATCCTCATGGATTATATGAAAAACAGCATAAAACTACAGCTTATGATTTAGCTTTAATGGAAAAAGAGTTATTAAAAAACTCTACATATTTAGAAATATCTCAAACTAAAAATACATTTTTAGAACCAACAAACAAATTCAAAGAACAAAGACCTCTTTGGAATGACAATCGACTTATACAACCTTCTTCTGAATATTATTATGAGCCTTGTTTAGCTGCTAAAACAGGATTTACAGACGAAGCTTTACATTCTTTTGTTGCTTCAGCTAAAAAAGGAAATGAAACTTTCATAGTTTCACTTTTAAGAGACCAAAATAAAACATATTTTAAAGATAGTAAGGAGATTTTCGAATGGGCCTTTAATAACTTTGAAACTGTAAAATTGTATGAAAAAAATAGTAAAGTCACTGATTATAAATGCACTACAACTGGTGTAGAAATACCTTTAGTTGCTGGTGAAAGTTTTTACTATACTAAAGACAAAACAGTTACAGATGAGCCTAAGATTACTTATGATATAACAACCTTAGATACTAGCGCTATTTTAGCTGGTCAAAAGGTAGGGGTTGCTCATTTTAAATATAATAATATAGAAAAAGACATTCCTCTTATAAGCGGTAGGGACTATTATCCAATAAAAACTGTAAGTACTTACGAATATATAAATAATACAATAACTGACTCCACAAATAACTTTACTTTAATTTTAACAGGTATTTGTGCACTATTTTTAGGGCTTATAATTGTTTTTATTCTTTTAACAATAAAAAAAAGGAATCAAAAAAATATGTTTTTCTTAAAAAATAAAAGACATTAGATGTACTAATGTCTTTTATTTTTCATCTTCTTTTAAAATATGTACAAGTCTTTTCATGTCTTGTGGCATTTCCTTCTCAACTTCAATAATTTTACCAGTTCGTGGATGAGGAAGTATTAATTTATATGCATGCAATGCTTGCCTTTTTATATATTCTTTTTCTTCTTTACCATATAAGGAATCACCATATATAGAACAATTTAAGTAACTAAGATGAACTCTTATTTGATGAGTTCTCCCAGTCTCTAACTTTAATTCTATTAAACTACCTTTTTTGAATCTTTCTAATACTTTAAAATGTGTTATACTTCTTTGTCCACTGTCCATTACAGATCTTTTTATACTGTCTTCTTTCATTATTCCTATATTAGCATTTATAGTACCACTATCTTCTAATATACCGTTATGACATATAGCAAGATACTTTTTAGTTATAAGGTTATTTTCCATACTTTTAGCTAAATTCATATGGGCAAATTGGTTTTTAGCAATCATTATTAACCCTGAGGTATCCATATCTAATCTACTAACTAATCTTACTATGCAATTCTCACCATTCTCTCTAAAATAATTTAGAACTCCATTTGAAAGAGTTCCTGTAGGATAACTTTTAGTTGGATGAACCACCATATTCACTGGTTTATTTACTATTATTAAATCCATATCCTCATACACAACATCAATATCCATTTTTTCTGGTATTATATTTTGACTCTCATTTTTTTTCTCTACTTGAATTATTAATATATCTCCTTCTGTTAACTTATGGTTTAGCCTTACAACATTACCATTTATTTTTATTCTATCGCTTAACCCAACCTTTTTTATGAATCTACCTGAAAGCTCTAAAACATCTTTCATGTAGTCTCTAACCTTCATACCTTCACCTTTTGATTCAACTTTATATATTAAATTGCTATCCAAGATTTCACCACCTATTATTATTTTTCATATAAAATTCTATATATAGTTTCTTATAACCAGAAATTGATTTGTGAACTATTATAAAAATTTTTTATTTATTTTTCTACCTAATATATGTATGGATTAACTGGCACACAAGATAAATATGTGTCCTCTTACAGTATTCATAAAATCACATAAAAATATATTAAAATTCCTCTTAATATTTTAATTATACCAAAAAACTTTTTTTCACACAAAAAAAACTCCAGAATATATTCCGGAGTTTCAATTTATTATTCAGCTATTGCTACTACTTCTATTTCAACTAAAGCATCTTTTGGTAATGCTCCAACTTGGAAACAAGATCTTGCTGGTGGATTTGATGTAAAGAATGTTCCATATACTTCATTCATAGCAGCAAAATCATTTATATCTTTTAATAAAACTAATGTTTTAACTACTTTATCCATTGAAGTTCCAGCTTCTTCTAATATAGCTTTAACGTTATTTAAAGATTGCTCTGTAGCTTTTCTTATATCATCATTTACTAATTCTCCAGTTGCAGAGTTTATTGCTAATTGTCCTGAAGTGTAAACCATGTTTCCTGCTTTAACAGCTTGAGAGTATGGTCCTAAAGCTGCAGGTGCTTTTTCTGTGTGTATTATTTTCTTTTCCATTTTAAATTCCTCCTTGAAATTGTGTGTATATTTATAAATTCAATTTATAATGAATCTATTAGCTAATTAAATTACTGTGTCTTATCTTCTCCTAAAATTACTTCTATCTCACAATCAGGATTTACTTCTTTCATTATTTTAATATTACTTATACCAAAATCTTTTTCTATACTAGCTTTATCTTTTTCTTCTAGACCATATAATCTAATTTCAGATACGCTAACTGGTTTTAAAGATTGATCATAATTTCCATATATACAATTTTCATATCCTTTTGCAAGTATTCCATTTGCGAAAGTTTCTGCTAATCCACCTTGATTAGTACCATTTAAAATACTAACTCTAAGTTTTGATTTATTAATAGTACTTGGATCTTCGTTCTTTAATATGGATATAATATCACTATTCATTTCTTCTTTATATATATAATACGATGTTTCATCAATCCATGCATCTTCTCCACTTAATGTATGGAATGCTATATTATTTTTAGGTGTTGAAATCACATTTAATCCATAATCCATAATTTCCATAGCATTTAAATTAGTCTCTAAATATTTAGGAAAAACACCTAATATTTTTGGAGCTTTAGTTATTATTGATGGACTCTGAACTTTAGATAACAAGGCATTATAAAATTTTTGTTGCTGTTTTATTCTTCCTATATCACCTTCTACAAGTCCTGTACCATCATTGTTTTTTCTCCATCTAAAGAACTCTTCTGCTTTCTTTCCATCTAAATGCTGAGGCTTTGTACTAGCAGTAAAATTTATATGCAAGTCTTGAACTGGGTCATCATAGTACATGTCTTGATCTATAACTATATCCACACCACCAATAGCATCTATTATTTCTCTAAACGCTATTGTATCCAATTTTACATAGTAATCTATGTTTACATTTAACAAATCTTCCACTGTATCAACTAAATATTGAACTCCACCAATAGCATGTGCTGCATTTATTTTCTGAGTTCCTTCTTCCAACTCTACTAAAGTGTCTCTTGGAATTGAAATTACATCATACTTTTTATCAACTTTATTATAATGAACCAACATTATAGTATCTGTTCTTTTAGGATCATTTTTATCATTCTCATCTCCTGACCCTAAATCTACACCCATAACTAAAAAATTTGCTGATTCTACATCTTTAGTTTGATTCCTATCTTTGTCATTACCAGTAATATCTACAGAGTTATTACTAAATGTGGATAAATACATATATCCACCGCCAACCACCATAAATATTAAAAAGGAAAATATTATTAATATTTTTTTAGTGATGATGACTTTTTATTTCTTTTTTTCTTTGTTTTTTTATTATTTTCTCCCATATTAATACCTCAATTATTTTATTAGTAGGTAATTTCTAGCCTCTATCGTTTTTGGATAAAGTAATTGATTTTTAGATATTATATACTTTATAGTTTGATTATACATCATAAGTAAAGCTTTATCTAAATCTTTTATTGCTACTTCTCTAATATCTTCTACTCCTTCAAATTTTCTTGAAGGTTCTATTCCATCTGATATATATATTATTTTTTCTAAAATACTCATATTAGGTCTTCCAGTTGTATGATACTTAATTGAATTAATAATATCTACATCAGTTATATTAAATTTTTCACCTGCTATATATGCCCCTACAAATCCATGCAATAACATAGGCGAATGCTCTATAACCTCATCTATTTCTATTAAGTTATTTTCTTTAGTTATTTTAATTAATTCATCATTACTCATATTTTTAGCACAATCATGTAAAAGTGCAGCTATTCGTGTTTTATATTTATCACAACCATGAATTTCACATAAATTCTCAGCAGTTTCTAAAACACCTAAAGTATGAGTATATCTTTTAGGCTTTAAAGCTCCTCTAATGTACTGATATATTTCAGTCTCATTGACCATTTCTCCACATCCTCTTGAATATAACTTTAGTTCAAGTATTTTATGAAAAACTTCATTTGGAATAAGGTACTTAATATTTTCACCTTTTAAAATTTTCTTTTTTATATTAGTTGATGAAATATCTACTAACGGAACGTTTAAAAACATTATTTTCGTTTTATATTTTTTTTCTATATATTTTTTTTGTTGTTTAACATCTTGAATATCATAACCAGGCCTATTAAAAACTATGAGATTACATAGTTTTAATAGTCCTTTTACATTTTTCCATTTTTCTATTTCAAGTAAACTGTCTGCACCAACAATAAAATACCAATCTGTATTAGATTCTATTTTTTTAAAATGCTCTAAGGTTTTATATGTGTAACTAGCTTCATCTCTTACTATTTCATAATCATCTATTTCAAAATACTTTTCACCATTTATAGCAGCATTAACAATGTCATACCTTATTCTTCCATCAGTCACATTCCTTTTATCTTTATGTGGTGGATTTCCACTTGGTACAAAAATTATTTTATCCAACTTTAACTTATATAATGCTTCATATGCAATATTCATATGACCATTATGTATTGGGTCAAAAGTTCCTCCAAATATAGCTTTTTTCATAGTAAAACCTTCTCTTTTTAATCTATTATATATAATATCACATAAAATAATATTTACCAAATTTAAAATTTCATTTACCCTTTTAGTTATTTTGATTTAACTAAAAGATACTTTTATTTGCTTTATATTACTTTGGTAATTCTATTTTAGGTTTTTTCTTTGACTTTCTATATAATACAAGCTTACTACCTATAGCTTGAATTCCTTCACAGTTTAATTTCTCGCATATATAATCAGATGCTTCTCTTGAAGTAATTCCACTATTGTTAAGAGTTTTTATTTTTATTAACTCTCGTGCTTCTAAAGCAGTATCTACTTGTGCTAAGAAATTTTCTTCTATTCCACCTTTACCCACTTGAAATATAGGGTTCATATCATTTGCTAATTTTCTTAAGTATCCTCTTTGTTTAGTTGTTATCATATTTTCCTCCTATAGTAAAAACTCAAATTCAAAATCATTAAGCCTTATAATATCTCCGTCTTGTACTCCCATTTCTTTTAAATCATCAAATACTCCCTTATTTCTTAATACTTTATGGAAATATCTTAATGAATCTGGATCATTAACATTTACACTGTTAAGTAGTCTATCAACAAAAGATCCTTCTACTACAAATATACCTTCTTCTTCTTCTTTTATAGTGTACGTAAATCTTTTTTCTTCTGGTATATATTTTTCATCATCACTTATTTGAAGATCTTCTACTGGTATGTGTGTTAACATTTCAGCTGCTTCTTTCATCAGTTCATCTACACCTTTATTAGTAGCTGCAGAGATTTTAAACACTTTATCATATCCCATTTTATTCAATTCTTTTTTAAAGTTTTCAAAAACTTCTTCATCAAATAACATATCAGATTTATTTGCAGCAATTATTTGTGGTCTATCCCATAATTTAATACTATATTTTTTTAATTCTTCATTTATTCTTTTGAAATCATCAATAGGATCTCTACCTTCTAGGCCTGAAATATCTATTACATGTATAAGAAGTCTTGTTCTTTCTATATGTCTTAAGAAATCAAGTCCTAATCCTACACCTTCAGATGCTCCTTCTATTATTCCTGGTATATCAGCAATAACAAAGTTTTGTATTCCTTTTAAACTTACAACACCTAAATTAGGCTTTAATGTTGTAAAATGGTAGTTTGCTATTTTAGGTCTTGCCTTTGATACAACAGAAAGTAATGTTGATTTACCTACATTAGGGAATCCTAAAAGACCAACATCAGCAAGTAATTTTAGTTCTAATTTAATAAATCTTTCTTCTCCTGGCATCCCTGGTTCTGCAAAAGTTGGAGCCTGTCTTGTTGGTGTACAGAACTTACAGTTTCCTTTTCCGCCTTTTCCACCTTTACAAACTACATATGTATCGTCAGCATGTGATAAATCACACATTATTTTATTTGTTTCAGCATCTCTTATAACTGTACCCATTGGAACATTTATTATAAGGTCTTCACCATCTCTTCCATAACATTTGGAACCTTCACCTTTTCCTCCATCATTTGCTATAAATTTTCTATTATATGAAAAATCTAATAGCGTTGTCATATTACGGTCAGCTTTTAATATTATACTTCCACCGTTTCCACCGTCTCCACCATCTGGTCCTCCAAGTGGAACATATTTTTCTCTTCTAAATGAAATACATCCATTACCACCAGTTCCTGATTTAACAAATATCTTCGCTGTATCTATAAACATATATCTTCACCTTACTTTCTAAAATTATATTTAGTCATACTTAATTAAATTACAAATGAAATTCAACGTGTCTTTTTAAGTAATACACATATATTTTCTTCTGTTATTTGCTTTCATATGCCTTAAGAATTAGGAATTAAGAATCATTTTGTATTAATTCTTTGTCTCCACTTTATATTATAAAGTTTTGCCCATATATAATTAATAATACGCATTTATATCCTTATACACAATAAGTTTTTATAAGTTTAGAATTTAAATTATAAAAACCATTGATGATAAATTCTTAGTTATAAAACTTTAAGTGTTTCTATTTTTTTTAATTATAATAACTAAATGACGATTCTATTTTTCTAATTCTTAATTCCTAATTCTTAATTAAAAAAGCACCCCTATAAAGGGTGCCTTTAAACTATTCAGCTATTGCAACTTCTACATCAACTGGATAAATACTAGCTTTTTTCTTGTCTTTACCCATTCTCTCGTATCTTACAACACCATCTATTTTAGCGAAAAGAGTATCATCTCCACCTATTCCAACGTTATTTCCTGGATGGATTTTTGTTCCTCTTTGTCTAACTAAGATGTTTCCAGCAAGTACAAATTGTCCATCTGCACGCTTAACACCAAGTCTCTTAGATTCACTATCTCTTCCGTTTTTTGAGCTACCTACTCCTTTTTTGTGAGCACATAACTGAAGGTTTATTAGTAACATATCACTGCACCTCCTCTACTAATACTTTAAGGTATTTTCCATAACTTATTTCTAAATTTTGCAACCCTAGTAACATCGTTTCAAGCAGAACCTGTGCACTCTCTATTTCACTATGTAATAAGTTTGATATATCTAATTGTATATCACCTTCATCTGCAACATAAGTTGCATTTAACTTTAACACTTCTACTAATCCTAAGATTGTTACCTGTGCTAAATTTGATACACATCCACAAACTACATCATCATAAACAGTTACTTTTTCTTGTCGATCATAATATTCAGCATGACCATTTACACGAAACGATACTAACTCACTAGATTTTTTTGTAAAATTTATATTAATCACAATTAAGCCTCTATTTTCTCAATTACGATTTTAGTGAAAGGTTGTCTGTGTCCTTGTTTCTTTCTGTAGTCTTTTTTAGGCTTATATTTGAATACTATAACCTTTTTAGCTTTTCCTTGTGCTACAACTTTAGCAACAACTTTAGCTCCATCAACTACAGGCTTACCAATTACTAAACCTTCCTCTTTTCCAACTGCTAATACTTGATCGAATTCTACAGTTGAATCAACTTCAGCTTCAAGTTTTTCAACGAATAAAACGTCTCCCTCTTGAACTCTATATTGTTTTCCTCCAGTAAGTAATACTGCGTACATGTAAATACACCTCCTCAATCCAGTCTCGCCTTTTAAGGTACTTAATTAAATAAGTTTTAACACCTTTTCCGTGCGGTCTACAAAAGCCATTTTAGCACATAAAAATATCTTTGTAAAGATTTTTATTGTTAAAAATTATTTTTAATTACTCATGTAAAATAAAATAATCTACCGTAATTATACAGTATATTTTAATCTATTATTTAATTAAATATACTTTAATCAATATACTCTTCAGGATAAACCTTATATATATGTAGATTTTTTATTTGACTATTAAAAATAAGTGGCTCTATTTTAAATGTATCTATACCATGCACATAATTAATATATATATTTTTATCTAGACCATGAATGTTTTTCACAAAAGATAATATATCACTTTTTATTTCATTTTTATAGATATCATTTATTTCTATATATATATTCTTTACATCTTGTTCTACTTTTAAACGTTCTATATTATTTTGAATCATTGTTTCTATATACGAAAGTTTTACTTTAACTCCCTTACCATTGCAAGAAGTACAATTTTCAAATATGTATTCAAAAATAGACTTTCCACTTCTTCGTCTTGCTATTTGCACAAGATTTAATTCAGTAAAGTCATATATACTTACTTTGTTTTTGTCATTTTTAAAATGTTTTTTTAACTCTTCTATTATTGTTTTTTTCTCTTCTATTTCCTTCATATCTATGAAATCTACAACTACGATTCCACTTATGTTTCTAAGTTTTATCTGATCTGCAATAATTTCAGCCGCTTCTAAATTAGTTTCAAACACAGTTTTTTTCATAGAGGAATTTTTTAGTATTTTTAGCAGAATTTACATCTATAACATGCATTGCTTCTGTTTTTTCTATAACTATATTCCCTCCACTTGGTAAATTTACTTTATTATTTCTCAAACTTAAAATTTCTTTTTCTATACCAAAATAATTAAATAGACTTATAGCATCTTCATATATTTCTAAATTAACTTTTTCAAATTTATATTCTAAAATTTCTTTACAAAAATTGAAGTCTTTCAAATTATTTACTATCACTTTATAATTTTCATGTTTTAATCCTTTTAATATATTTCCTATTATTCCATCATTATCATATAATAGACCTATATTTTTAGAATAAGTAAACTTTTTAGCAACATTTTCATAAATAGAATAAATAGTTTGAATTTCCCTGTTTATCTCATCAATTTGAATCCCATACGCACTGGTTCTTATGACAACCCCTATATTTTCAGGTTTATGTATGTTTATCATAGCATTTTCTTTAAATTTGTCATCTCTTATTTTTGGTGAAAATCTTATTTCTTTATGACCATTTGATAAAACAACATAATTTCCTGGGAAATTTACATTTTCTGTTACCTTAGCACCTTTTTTACCACTTTGTTCTTTTATAACCTCTACTAGAACCTCTTGGCCCTTTTTTAAAGTATTTAAATCTCCTTTTAAATACATATAAGCATTCTTTTTTGTGCCTATATCTATAAATGCAGATTTTATGGATGGCACTATATTTTGCACCACTCCCTTATATATATTAGAAACCTTAGGTTCATTATTCTCTTCTTCTATATAACATTCTGATAATTGTCCATTAGTTTTTACCGCTATTCTAACAATTTTCTCATGTCTTTCAATAAATATTTCTTTCAATTAGAAACACTCCAAACTACTTTAAAAATATTCATTAAGTGGAAGCATCTTTTTCCCTTTTAATGCATACATATCTATTCTCTCTATATCTACAAAAGCATCTTTTTCTATAGCATATACATTTTCTTTTATAAAGTCAGCTAATAAACTTGCAGAAAGATTTGCTCTACTACCACATGCCAATGTAGAATTTAATACTATATAATTATCTTCTTTAGAAAAAGATATCTTTTTTATTAAAGGTTTAATATTAACCTCTTTTTCACCTTTTTTACTTTTTTTAATAGTATTCCATTCTTTTATATTATTTAATTTTTTTATTCCTTCTAAAGCTTCTTCTAAATTATTAGTTTTTAATTTTATTTTATATTTAGCTTCGTCTATTATAGCCATTGCTTGTGGAGATTTAGTGTTTTCTTCTTTTTCAACTTTTTTAGCATCTAAAAATTTAATGCCAATTGGGGCATTTGTATTTAATAATTTTACTATTTCCTCTGAAGGCATCTCCTCTTTAAATACAACATCCATATATTCCCCACTAGAATATACGCCTACCGAAAGTGGTTGGGCTATAGATATGGTCATATGAGGATTAAATCCTTTTGAATATTCAATTGGTAAATCTGCTCTTCTTATTGTTCTTTGTATTGTTCTCATTAAATCTAAATGTGATATAAATTTTATTTCACTTTCTTTAGTGTATTTTATTAAATAACGCACCTTCAAAGCACTTCCCCTCCTTAAAGTTTACATTTACTCCACACCCAGTACATCTTTCTCTACAATCTGGAGTTAAGCTTGCTTTTTTTGCATTTTCATTTTCTTTTATCAAGTATTCTTTTGTAACACCTATATTGATAAAATCCCATGGAAGTATCTCATCATAACTTCTTTCTCTATATGTATAGAAATCTCCATCTACTCCACATTCATGCAACGCTTCCTGCCAAGTTTCAAAGCTAAAGTATTCACCCCAACCATCAAATCTTGCTCCTTTTTCAAAAGCTTTAATTAAGACATCACATAATCTTCTATCACCTCTTGCAAATACTGCTTCCATATAACTTACTGGTGATTCATGCCAATTATAAACTATAGCTTTACTTTTTATAGAATCTCTTAAACTTCCAATCTTACCTTTAACACTTTCCATTGTATCCATTGGTGCCCATTGGAATGGAGTGAATGCCTTAGGAACAAAAATAGATGTGCTTAAAGTCACTCTAAGTCCTCTTTTTCTTACATTTTTAGGAACCTTAAAATATTCTTCTACAACTTTTTCTCCAAGAGTTCCAATTCCTATAACATCATCCATAGTTTCATAAGGAAGCCCTATCATAAAGTATAACTTTAATGTTGACCATCCAGCTTCAAAAGCACTTCTACTAGAGTTTAATAAATTTTCTTCATTTACACCTTTATTTATTATATCTCTCATCCTTTGACTGCCTGCTTCTGGCGCAAATGTAAGTCCTGTTTTTCTAACTTTTTGTATCTCATTAATTAAATCTACTGAAAATGAATCTATTCTAATAGATGGTAATGAAACACCTATTTTTTTATCCTTATATTTTTCTATTAAAGAAAAAACTAAATTTTGTATATCTGAATAGTCGCATATACTAAGTGATGTTAATGAAACTTCCTCATATCCTGTCTTCTTTATAATATCATCTACTTGATTAACTAAAGTAGATGTCTTTTTTTCTCTAACTGGTCTATAAATCATACCTGCTTGACAAAATCTACACCCTCTTGTACATCCTCTAAAAGTTTCAAGAGTTATTCTGTCATGCACTATTTCTGTATAAGGAACTATAAGTTTATCTGGATATGTATTTTCATCAAAATTTGTAATTATTCTTTTCTTAACTATTTTGGGTACATCTTCATACTTAGGCTCAAAGCTTTTTATCGTATTATCATCGTTATATTCTACATTATAAAGACTTGGAACATATATTCCTTCAATTTTTGAAGCAGCTCTTAAGTACTCTTCTCTAGATTTACCTTTATATTCTTTATATAAGTCTAAAAGTTCGTTTAAAACTTCTTCCCCTTCTCCTAAACTAAATAAATCTGCAATATCATAAAGGGGTTCTGGATTGTAGGCACACGGTCCTCCCATCATAACTATTGGATGATCCTTTGTTCTATCAGATGACCTAAGTGGTATATTAGACATATCTAACATGTTTAATATGTTTGTATAACTCATTTCATATTGAAGAGTAAAACCTAAAAAATCAAACTCACTTAAAGAATCTTTACTTTCTAACGCAAACAATGGAATATTATTATCCCTTAAAGCTTTTTCCATATCTGGCCAAGGTGCATAAGCTCTTTCACAAAATGTATCTTCCCTTTGGTTTAAAACATGATATAGTATTTTACTTCCTAAATGAGACATTCCTACCTCATAAACATCTGGAAAACAAAATGCATACCTTATATCTACTTTGTTTATATCTTTATTATAAGAATTAAATTCTCCACCTATATATCTAGCTGGTTTTTCAACTTTATATAGTATATCATCGGAAATTTTCTTCATTTAAATTCCTCCTTAAGTTAATTACAATACTTTATTTTATCATAAGCTAATAATAATTCAAAATATATATTAATATTTTTTTATTAATTCTTCTAAGGTTACATTTCCCTCATTTTTTAAAAACTCTATTATTTCTTCCTCATATATAGTTTTTAACACTTCCATGTTATCATCTAATACAGTAAATATATGATAATGATTTTTGTCTATAAAATCTAATAACTGTATAAGATTTAATTTGTAATAAACAGATATACTTTTATTTTCTATATAACCTCTCTTTAAGAGTTTCTCCCTTTTCTTTATTGTATAACCCATAATTACATAAACTATCCTTTCTTTCTCTTTCTTTGTGATTATTAATATAAAAATAGATATTAAAACTATATTTATATTTGACACATCATAAGGTAAAGAAATTATACCTAATATTAAAATTATATAGGCACAAAACATACTTATGTTTAAAGCTATTTCATTAGCTTTTTTATATAAAAATTTAGCTCTTAATATATCTTTTAAAACTCGTCCTCCATCTAACGGGAATAATGGCAACAAATTAAACATACCTAAAGCTAAATTATAATCTAAAAATCTTTTAACTACTATATTTCCATATAATGTATATAGTATTAAACTTATTAATGCTAAAATAAAATTTCCTATTGGCCCACTAATTGATATTAATATATCTTCCTTTATTGAAGCTTCATCTAAATCTTTAAGTTTTATAGCTGCCCCAACAGGAAGCAATTCTATACAAAAACCTTTAAACCCTAAAATTCTTGCCATAAAATAATGGCAAAACTCGTGAATAATAACTATAGAAAATCCCATAAATAAATTTTTATTTAATCCTAAAACTATTAAAAATATTAGATAAGGTATTAAATATTTATTAAACTTTATCAAAATTTCACCTATATTTTTAAATTACCATACTATTATATATATCTTGTGCTTTTCCCATATAAAGTATCTCAAAATAAAAATTTGTGATACCTCCAGATGATACATCTATTTCACCAATAACTGTATCTTTGTCTACCTTATCTCCAACTTTAACAAATATTTTTGATATATTATAATATTTACTTTCTATCCCTTTACCATGATCTATTATTATATATTTACCTAAATTCTTATCCATATCTATTTCTTTTATTTTTCCTGAATTACAACTCTTTATAGGTGTCTTTTCTTTTATTGAAAATGTTATAATATTATCTTTATTTTTTTTATAAACATCATCTTCAGAAGATTTATTTGCCATAACCGGTATTGAATACTCTGTTTCTAGCTCTTCAATTATTGTTTTTCCGCCTATAAATCCTGCCTTTATTTTATCAATCATTTGCACACTAATATTTTCTACATCGTCCAAAGTCATATTTTCCACTTTATTTACAACATATTTATAATCATAAGTTCTATTTATAACTCCATTTGCACATTTTAGTAATTTATTACCATACTCATTATTTACAGTTTTACACCCCAAAAAAAATACCATCATAAATATAGCTATAGATAATTGAATTATAAATTTATTAGCTAAACTTAATTTTTTTTCACTTTGAAAATTAGGTTGTACATAACCATGCCTTCGATTTACACTATTATTTCTTTTTCCTTTTGTAAGATTATTATAATATCTTTCATAAAGTTCTTTATAATGATTCATAACCCTCTCTCCCCATTTAATATTTTAGATTATCTAATATCATATTGCTTAAAATATCTATTAATATAAGATTCTAAATTAAATTTTAAACTTATTTTTCCGTATATAGTTTTTTTAAGTTCCTTCTATACAAAATATGATATTAGTTTTTAAACTCCTACTTTTTTATTTATATTTAATTGATTGAACTTTTATGAGTATTGTTTTTTATTATAAAGACTTATTTTTACTATTTGAAATTAATTTTCACATAATAAAAAGCTATTCTAGATAGATTTTTACACTATCTAGAATAGCTTAACTTTTTTTATTTATTTTTCATTGCAACAATAATTGCTTCTGCTGTACCTATATTTGTTGCCAATGGTACTGAATGTACATCACAAAGTCTTATAAGAGCATTTACATCGGGTTCGTGTGGTTGAGCAGTTAATGGATCTCTAAAGAAAAATACTACGTCTATTTCTCCTTGAGCTATCTTTGCTCCTATTTGTTGTCCCCCACCCATGGTTCCTGTTAAAAAAGTATTTATATCAAGGTCTGCAAGTTTCCCAACAAATTTACCAGTAGTGCCTGTTGCATACAATTCATGTCTACATAATATTTTTCTATATCTCCTTGCAAAATCTATCATTTCATCTTTTTTCTTATCATGAGCAATCAATGCAATTCTCATATAATTCCTCCTAGAAATTAATCTTCTTTCTTCTCATTCCTACATTTAGCATTAATCCTAAAGAAATAAAGTTAGTAAGCATAGAACTACCTCCATAACTTACAAAGGGAAGAGTTATACCTGTTACTGGCATAATTCCTATTGCCATGCCCATATTTTGAATTATAGAAAACATAATAAATCCAATCATACCAGCACACAATATGCTTCCAGCCATATCCTTGGATGTTTTTGCTATATTTATAAGCTTATATAAAAGTATTCCATATAATATTAGTAATATTATTGCACCTAACATTCCCCATTCTTCACCTATAACTGCAAATATAAAATCAGTATGGTTTTCCGGAACAAATTTATATTGTTTACCATTTAAGAATCCAAGTCCAAATAATCCACCAGATCCTATAGCTATTTTAGATTGTATAATTTGATGTCCATATGTCAACTCAAATTGTTCTGGATTTAAAAATGAAATTAATCTATTTTTCCAGTAATCATGCATTAATGGAGAATTCCACAATGCAACTATAGTTACAATTAAAAAAGACAAACCACCAGTTATTATTTTCCAATCTACATTTGCTACAACCACTATTGGAAGTATAATAAAAAAGGAAACCATAGTCATACCCATATCTGGTTGTATAACTATTAAAATCATAGGAATAGCTGCATAAAACATCATAGTCAAGATGCTTTTTAAGTTATTCACATTTCCTTCCATATCTTGAATAATCCTTGCTAACATAAATATCATACCTATTTTAGCAAACTCAGCCGGTTGAATAGCTCTATTACCAATACTAATCCAACCTGTAGCTCCATTTACATTACTTCCTATAAGGAAGTCATTTAAAATAAGCAAAATTACTCCACCCCAATAAATTATAGAAGCATAATTTAGAATTAAATTATAATCCCAAATAAGCATTATGTACATAGCTATTAATCCAACTATAAGCCACATAAACTGTAACTTAGCATAATATATTCCAGCAGTACTGTTAGTTGCACTATATATATTTAATATAGAAAATGCGACAATTAAAACAACTACAATTATGATGCTATAATCTAATCTTTTTACAAGTTTACTATTTAATTTAAACTTATTTATCATATTCATCAGCATAATTATCCCTCCAACATAAATATGATTATAGCACATTTAAAATAATAACAAAAGTTTTTATAATTTATATCTACACTGTTTTTATAAATTCTTAAATTAAATTATATATTATAAAATAAGTGTTGAAATAAAATATTATTTTTATTTCAACACTATTTTCATTTATCTTTGTTTTATATTTTTTATAGGTATACTAGCTATTAATGCTGGTGAAGATCCTTGTATTTCTTCTGTTTTTGTTATTTTTACATCTACTTCACTATCATCTATTTCAACATACTTAGATATAACCTCAAGCAAATCTCCTTTTATCATATTTAATAAATCTGGAGAAAAATTTGCCCTATCATGTATTAGTATTAACTTTAATCTATCTGTAGCTATACCTTTTGATGATGCTTTGTTTGAAAATAATTTAAAGAATTCCATAACTTCCTCCTATTTATTACCCCCAAATATTTTCTTTATTGTTGCAAAAAAACCTCCTTGTTGAACCGTTACGCTTAAATCTAAAAATGGAACTTCATATCCCATTATTCTTTTAGCAATATTATTAAATGCTTGCCCTGCATCAGCAGAATTGTCTAATACTATAGGTTCACCTTTATTAGTAGATACTGTTACCTTTTTATCATCAGGCACAACTCCTATTAATTTTATAGCAAGACATTCTTTTATATCTTCAATATCCAACATATCTCCATTTTGTGTCATCTCAAAATTTATTCTATTAACTATTAATTGAGTATCTTCTAATCCCTTTGCACATAATTTTCCTATAACTCTATCAGCATCCCTTACCGATGTTATTTCTGGGTTAACTACAACCACAGCTCTATCAGCACCTACTATAGCATTTTCAAACCCTTGTTCAATACCAGCTGGACAATCAATTATAACATAATCAAAATTATCTTTTAAATCATTAACAACCTTTAACATAGCCTCTATATTAACATCATTTTTATCCCTAGTCTGAGCTGTAGGCAATAAAAATAAATTGGTAAATCTTTTATCCTTTATTAATGCCTGTTTTAATCTACATTTTTCATCTATTACATCAAGTAGTGTAAATACTACTCTATTTTCAAGACCCATAAGAACATCTAAATTTCTAAGTCCTGTATCACCATCTATTACTACCACTTTTTTTCCTGCAGAAGCTAAAGCAGTACCTATATTTGCTGTTGTTGTTGTTTTGCCAACTCCACCTTTTCCTGAAGTTATAACAATTGATTCTCCCATACTATCTCCTCCATTAAATGTATTTATTAACTAAATACGGTTCAACTATTATGTTTCCATTTTTTATTTTTGCAATTTCTGGATATGTAGGTTTAATTCCATCGTCTGGAGATATTGTCATCAAATTTGCAATCTTTAATATTTGAGGATTTAAATAAAAAGCCCCTATTATAGCTTTTTCATTTCCTGTACATCCAGCATGAACACAACCTTTTATACTTCCTAAAACTATAATGTTACCAGCAGCACATACTTCTGCTCCTGGATTTATATCTCCTATTATAACTAAATTTCCTAAATACTCATAAGTTTGTCCACTTCTAATACTCTTTCTAAGATATTTAGTTCTTCCTTCATAAACTCCATTAAACATTTTTGTATTTGTTTCTTCTATGTCTATAAATATACAATCTTTTATATAAATTTTTTCAAACAATATATCTTTTATATAATTTAATTCTCGCTTTGTAAATTCCTTTATCTGAGTAGTTATTTTTATAGTACAACCTTTATAAAAATTTTTCCCTTTTGAAAGTTTTTCTATTAAACAACTAATCATATCTTCAAAGCTTCTAAACTTATTAATATCTATAATAACATTAAGTCCATCTCTATTTCCTTTTAGTATAATATTATCTCCTTGCATACATATCCTCCACACTATGCTATTTGATATATTTCAACATGTTTAATTAAAATCCTTCTTTTTGATTAAAAAATTTCTATTTTTTAGCAAATCTAGAAAGAATCCATGTTTTAAACTTTTAATTACAAAAAAATATATCACAATTTCACATTAAAATCTATTGATATGATTAAAAGTTGGAAATTTAATAAAATATAAGTTGTTATATACAAAAGACACCATAAATTTATGGTGTCTTTCTATTTTATTCTTCGTTATTATCATTACCATCCGTATTCTCTTTGTTAATGTTATCATTAATATTTTCATTTGTTTGATTTTTAGAGCTATTCTCTCTAGAATCTGGATACTTAAATTCATACCCTGGATTTGCTGATAATATTTCATCTCTAAAATATTGCTCATAAACTGCTCTTGCAACCGAACCTACATTTCCACCATGTCCACCATCAAAAACAACAATACAAGATACTATTTGTGGGTCATCTAGTGGAGCAAATCCTAAGAATGTTGCATATGAAGTTCTCCCTAGAGAATCCTGTTTATTTTGGTTAAATGTTGATGAACCAGACTTAGCTCCAGTTGATATTGGAAAACCATGAAATGCAGTTGCAGCAGTACCCTCATCATTAAATACAGCGCGTTGCAATCCTTCTTTTATAGCATTAACATACTCCTCAGTTAAATCTATATGTTCTAGTAGTTTTGGCTCTATTTCAGTTTTCTCTCCTGTTACTGGATCTATTATACTATCTACTAAATGCATTTCATATCTATTTCCACCATTAACTAAAGTTGCCATATAATTTGCTAATTGAAGTGGAGTAAAATAGTTCATACCTTGACCAATAGATGCATCATAAGCATTTGCCCCTGATATTCTATTAGATATAGCATCTCCTATAGAATAGTTTATTGCTATAGCCATATTCTCTATATCCTTATCAGAATATTTTTTAGCTTTTAGCTCATCACTTGATTCTATTAACTCCTTTAATAAATTTTGCATATTTGGTAATATATCTTCTTCTTTTGCCTTTTTCTCTTTTTTCATCTCTTCTTTTATAGCATCTACCAAAATAGTTTTCTTTTCATTTATTTTTTTAATTGCTTCTTTTTCTTTATCAGTACCTGTTTCATTCTTTCTAGTAATATCAATATCCTTATAATGAGGTTGAGTATTTATTGAATTAGTACCTGTTTGTAGATAATTGACTACGTGATTAATATACTCATCTGCAAATTTATTTTTGCTTGATTCATAATTATATACTTGACCAAAATTTTCTGCTATTTCTATACCAGTTGAAGGTTTTGTATTTGAGCCTGGCTCAACACCTAGTCCAAATTTCCAAGCATATTTTCCTAAATAATTAAGTCCACTTGAATTTTCCCCACCTTTTGCAAAAAGCCTATCTGCAACATCATAGAAAAAGTAGTTACAAGACACTTCTAATGCCTTTCTTACATCTGTATCGCCATGTGAACCATGTTGGGTATTATAAATCCAACAAGCACCAGGATAATCAGAATATCTTTTATTATATTTACCATCATCATATACAGATGTATATGGCGTTATTACACCTTCCTCTAAACCTGCAATAGCTGTAAGTGGTTTAAATATAGAACCTGGTGGTATTAATGTAAATGTTGCATAATTATAAAATGGTTTTGGAAATATATCATAACTATCCTCTCTTATTTTAGTGTTACCTTCAATAGAATCATTTAATGGAAACATTTTATTTAACATAGTATTAACTTTATCTTCATAACTCATTGTAGCAACTTGTTCTTCAGTTAATATTCCTGGTATTGATGTAAGACCTCTACTTTCAATATACTCTTTTCCCATTTTTTCTAAATTAGGATTAAAGTATTTTTCTGAATCCTCTGCACTAAGTGATCCTCCTATAAACATATTAGGATCATATCCAGGTCTACTAGCTAATGCTAATATTTTCCCTGTTTTAATATCCATAAAAACAGCTGCGCCTCTAGTAGCATTAGTACTATCAACATCATTTACTCTACCTTTACTCTGTAAATCTGCCATAGTATCATCTAAAGCCTTTTCTGCTATTTTTTGTAAACCTTTATCAATAGTAAGTTGAATATTTTTACCCGGGTAAGCTTCTACTTCCCCTAATGTCTTTACTTTTCTACCTTGTTTATTAACTTCAATACTTTCCTGACCTTTAGTTCCTTTTAATATATCTTCAAAGCTTGACTCAATTCCTGCTTTACCAACGCTATCGCTACTTACATCACAGCCTTTTTCTTCATATTTCTCTTGTTGCCATGAATCTATCTTAGATGTGTACCCTAAAAATGCTGAACCTAAATCACCATTTGGATAATATCTCATCGGTTGAGTTTCTACACTTACTCCAGGTAAATCTGGTTGCAGTTGTTCAAAAATAAATGCAACTTCCTTTGATAAGTTGTTTGCAATAGCCACAGGTTTATATCCTGAATAGCTTTGCATTTTTACAGCATCTAAAACAACTAATAATCTTCTTTTTTCCTCTAATGTATACTCATCTTTATCTAATAAATCATATTCTTTTAACAATTCATTTAAACACTCTTCTGCAGATACATTTAATAATTCTTCATCCACATTTTTAAGCTGCTCCTCAGTAAGATCTTTTTCATCTTTTCCTGGATAAAGCTTTTTTATTGCTATACTTTGAATTCCCCTATCTTTTTTAAACCTTAATTCCATCCAACTTCTATTTGCATCATCTGTAGCTTTAAAATTAAATCGCACTTTCGGCTCTTTAGATGAATCTATAGCTATTGCAAATTCATCTACCATAGCAACACCTTTTTCATCTAATTTTTTAAAGACTTTATCCATAGTAGTTAAAAAACTTTCCTTACTTTCCGTTGTTTCTGTAAACATCAGTGTATAGCTTTGAATGCTAGTTGCAAACACTTCTCCATTTTTATCTAAAATTTTACCTCTAGGTGCTGCTTTAGATACATTTTTATAGTTTTTTTGTGTTGATTTTTTTTAAATTCTTCACTCATTATAACCTGTAGGTAAAAAAGCCTGGAAATTATAGCTGAAAATATTATTCCCATTGCAATAAAAAACACCGTATATCTTGAAAATTTTTTATCTGTTTTTCTGTTTTTAATCATAATATTCCTTTCTCAAAGTCATCTTCTTTTTATAAATTTTTCTTCAAATATTTTTTATTAAATAAGTTAATTACAACTTTAAAATTTCTTATCGTAACAATATCTATTTATTTTTATATAGTATTACATTCCCACACTACTATTTTCCACATTATCCTATTTGATATATTTCAACACATTTAGTTAAATTCCTTTTTTTATCTAAAAAAAATTTCTATATTTTAGTAAATACAGAATTTTTTCGATTAAAAATTTAATTTTAAAAAACATTTTTATAAAATATAAAAAAATAAAATAAAAAACACCATGAAATCATGATGTTTTTATTTTATTTTTATTTATTAGTATTACATTCTATTTATTAAGATTTTCAGTAGTTTTTTCATTTGTTGCATCTTCAGAATTTTTTTCTCTAGGATCTGGGTACTTAAACTCATATCCTGGATTTGTCGCTAATATTTCATCTCTAAAATATTGCTCATAAACGGCTCTTGCAACTGGACCTGCATATCCTCCATGTCCTCCGTCAAAAATAACAATACAAGATACTATTTGTGGGTCATCTACTGGTGCAAATCCTAGGAATGTTGCATATGAAGTTCTTCCTAGAGAGTCCTGTTTTTCCTCATTGAATGTTGATGAACCAGACTTAGCACCATGTTCTATTGGGAATCCACTAAATGCAGTTGAAGCAGTACCTTCATCATTAGAAGCACCACGTCGTAAACCCTCTTTTATGGCATTAACATATTCCTCAGTTAAATCTATATGTTCTAGAAGTTTTGGTTCTATTTCAGTTTTATCTCCTGTTACAGGATCTATTATGCTATCTACTAAATGCATTTCATATCTATTTCCACCATTAACTAAAGTTGCCATATAATTTGCTAATTGAAGTGGAGTAAAATAATTCATACCTTGACCAATAGATGCATCATAAGCGTTAGCAGCAGATATTCTATTTGATATAGCATCTGCTATAGAGTAATTTATTGCTATAGCCATATTCTCTATATCCTTATCAGAATATTTTTTAGCTTTTAACTCATCACTTGATTCTATTAAATCCTTTAATAGATCTTGCATCTTTGGTAATATTTCTTCTTCCTTAGCTTTTGCCTCTTTTTTCATCTCTTCTTTTATAGCATCTATCAAAGCAGTTTTCTTTTCATTTACTTTTTTAATTGCCTCTTTTTCTTTATTACTACCTTTTTCATCTTTTTTAGTAATATCAATTTCCTTATAATGAGGTGTAGTATTTATTGAATCAGTACCTGTCTGCATAAAATTAACTAACTGGTTTACATAATCATTTGCAAACTTACTTTTACTTGATTCATAATTATATACTTGACCAAAATTTTCTGCTATTTCTATACCTGTTGAAGGTTTTGTATTTGAGCCTGGTTCAACACCTAACCCAAATTTCCAAGCATATTTTGCTAAGTAATCAAGTCCACTTGAACTTTCTCCACCTTTTGCAAAAAGTCTATCTGCAACATCATAGAAAAAATAGTTACAAGATACTTCTAATGCTTTTCTTATATCTATAGCTCCATGTGATCCACCTGCTGTATTATAAATCCAACAAGCTCCATGATAATCAGAGTATCTTTTATTATATTCACCATCATCATATATAAGTGTATCTGGTGTTATTACACCTTCCTCTAAACCTGCGATAGATGTAAGTGGTTTAAATATAGAACCTGGTGGTATTAATGTAAATGTTGCATAGTTATAAAATGGTTTTGGGAATATATCATAAATATCCTCTCTTACTGTTGTATTACCTTCAATAGAATTATTTAACGGAAACATTCTATTTAACATAATATTAACCTTATCTTCATAACTTTTTGTAGCAACTTCTTCTTGAGTTAATACTCCTGGTATTGATGTAAGACCTCTACTTTCAATGTACTGTTTTCCCATTTTTTCTAAGTTAGGATTAAAGTATTTTTCTGAATCCTCTGCACTAAGTGATCCTTGTGTAAATATATTAGGATCATATCCTGGTCTACTAGCTAGTGCTAATATTTTTCCTGTTTTAGCATCCATGAAAACAGCTGCACCTCTAGTAGCATTCGTACTGTCAACGTCAGCTACTCTACCTTGTTTTTGTAAATTAGCCATAGTATCATCTAAAGCTTTTTCTGCTATTTCTTGTAAATTTTTATCAATGGTAAGTTGAAGAGTTTTACCTGGATAAGCTTCAACTTCACCTAAAGTCTTTACTTTTCTACCTTGTTTATTAACTTCAATACTTTCCTGACCTTTAGTTCCTTTTAACATATCCTCAAAGCTTGACTCAAGCCCTGCTTTACCAACACTATCGCTGCTTACATCGTAACCTTTTTCTTCATATTTCTCCTGTTGCCATGAATCTATCTTAGATGTATATCCTAAAAACGCTGAACCTAAATCACCATTTGGATAATATCTCATCGGTTGAGTTTCTACACTTATTCCTGGTAAATCTGGTTGTAGCTGTTCAAATAAAAACGCAACTTCTTTTGATAAGTTGTTTGCAATAACTACAGGTTTATAACCAGAGTAACTTTGCATTTTTACAGCATCTAAAACAACTAATAATCTTCTTTTTTCCTCTAATGTATATTCATCTTTATCTAATAAATCATATTCTTTTAATAATTCATTTAGACAATCCTCTGCAGATATTTTTAATAATTCTTCATCTACTTTTTTAAGTTGTTCTTCATTAAGATCTTTTTCATCTTTTCCTGGGTAAAGCTTTTTTATTGCTATACTTTGAATTCCTCTATCTTTTTTAAATCTTAACTCCATCCAACGCCTATTTGCATCATCTGTAGCTTTAAAATTAAATCGCACTTTTGGCTCTTTAGATGAATCTATAGCTATTGCAAATTCATCTACCATAGCAACACCTTTTTCATCTAATTTTTTAAATACTTTATCCATAGTAGTTAAAAAACTTTCCTTACTTTCTGTTGTCTCTGTAAACATCAGTGTATAGCTTTGAATACTAGTTGCAAACACTTCTCCATTTTTATCTAAAATCTCACCTCTAGGTGCTACTTTAGATACATTTTTATAGTTTTTTTCTGTTGATTGCTTTTTAAATTCTTCACCCATTACAACCTGCAAATACAAAAGTCTGGAAATTATACCTGAAAATATTATTCCCATTGCAATAAAAAACACTGTATATCTTGAAAATTTCTTATCTGTTTTTTTGTTTTTTACCATAATATCACGTTCCTAAAATCTCCATTCTTTCTTTATAAATTTTGTTTCTGAAAGTTTGTAAACATATCTATATAATATAATCGATAAAACCATATTATATAAACTAGTATATAATATATTTTCCGTATTTATTTTTATGTTCATTAAATATAATACTATTAGTATTATTATACCTTTCAAAATACTAAGGAATAATGTAGAAACTATCGGCACAAATGATTTTTCTTTAAAAATACTTTTTCCTACTACTGCTGCTATATAACAAATTATCATATTCGTTAGCATATTGACCCCTATTCCATTAAAAAAGTATAAATCTTGAATTGCACCTGAGAATATTCCTAATAGTATAGCTTCCTTTTCCCCATTTATAATTGAATAGGATATAATAAAGATTAATACTAAACTTGGATACACAGACTTTATAGCAAAAAATGTTATTAATGTATTATCTAATATAGTAAGTACTAATATTATCCCTATCAGTGTTAATATTTTCTTCATATTATCACCTAATTTCTTTTTTCTTTTTGCACTACTATAAGTACTTGCTCTAATTTATTAAAATCTACATTTGGTTTTACAACCGCACTTTTCATAACAGCTGCCTTATCTTCTTTTACATCTAAAACTTTTCCTATTTCTATGCCTTTAGGATAAATATCACCTAATCCAGATGTTACTATTGTATCTCCTACTTTTATTCCTGAGTCAATAGATAATCCTGTTATTTCAGCTAAAAATTTTTCCTCATTTCCTTTATATCCTTTTACTATACCATCACTCTCTTTTGTTGATAATACATATCCTGCTACTGCTATATTTTCATTACATAATGTTTGAATTGTAGCACTATTATTACCAACACTTGTAACTTGACCTACCAATCCAACAGAAGTAACTGCAATCATTCCTTTTTCTATTCCATCTTTGCTACCTCTATTAATAGTAAATCCATCTAAAAAGTTTTGTCCGCTTCTTCCTACTATATCAGCACCTATATATTCATATTCTGATCTTGTGTCCTTAAATTTTAAATTTTCTCTCAATCTAGCATTTTCATCTGCTAGAATTGTATTTTCATTCTTTAACTTATCTAAATTTTTATTGTCTTCTTTTAACTTTTCATTTTCAGATTTTAAATCTTTTATATGAAATATAAAAGAAAATGAATTTTTAACTTTATTGCCAATATTATAAACAACACCTTGAACACTATTTAAAGTTGTTCCTACACCATTTTCCACGAAAGACACATGTTTTCTTTGCACAGTATAACCTATAAGAAATAAAAAGCATACTGACAGTATTATTACTAGTACTGCCAGTTTATTTTTTAGTTTATCCAATTTTTAGCCTCTTTTATCCATTATGTCAAGATTATCTAGTGCTTTACCTGCTCCTATAGCAACACAATCTAATGGTATCTCCGCAGCTTTTACAGGCATATGAGTTTCGTGGTTTATTAGTGCATCTAATCCTTTTAGCATAGCACCACCACCAGTTAACATTATACCTTTATCCATTATATCTGCAGCAAGTTCTGGTGGTGTTTTTTCTAGTGTAGTTTTTATTGAATCTATAATTGATGCTACTGGCTCTTTTAAAGCTTCTCTTACTTCACTTTCGCTTATTTCTATAACTTTAGGAAGTCCTGAAACCAAATCCCTTCCTTTAATTTCCATATGTTTTTCTTCTTCTCCTAGATCAAAAGCTGAACCTAGTTCTATTTTTACTGCTTCTGCAGTACGTTCACCAATCATTAAATTATACTCTTTTTTTATGTAAGCAATTATGGCTTTATCAAGCTCATCACCAGCAACTCTTAAAGATTTACTAGTTACTATTCCACCTAATGAAATTATTGCAACTTCTGTTGTTCCTCCACCAATATCTACAACCATACTTCCTGTTGGTTCATTTACTGGAAGTCCTGCACCGATTGCAGCTGCCATTGGTTCTTCTAAAAGACATGCAAATCTAGCACCTGCACTTTTAGTTGCTTCTTCTATAGCTCTTTTTTCGACTTCTGTTACTCCTGATGGGAAACATACCACGATTCTAGGGCTTTTAAAACCATTTTTCGCACCAGCTTTTTCTATAAAACTTCTTAACATTTTTTCAGTTACATCAAAGTCTGCAATAACACCATCTCTCATTGGTCTTATAGCTACTATATTTCCTGGAGTTCTACCTATCATTTGTTTTGCTTCTTCACCAACTGCTAAAACCTTATTAGTTTTTTTATTTATAGCTACAACTGATGGCTCTCTTAATACTATTCCTTTTCCTTTTACATACACTAAAGTATTAGCCGTTCCTAGGTCTATACCCATATCTCTTGATTTTGAAAAAAATCTCATCATCTTTTTTCTCCTTTCGTTTCTATAAAAATGCTCTTTCTTTTAAGCTAACATATATACCATTTCCTATAATAATATGATCTAAAACTTCAATACCAATTATTTTTCCACATTCTCTTAATCGCATTGTAATGTTTATATCTTCTTTACTTGGATTAGGATCACCTGAAGGATGATTGTGGCATACTATAACTGAAGCACTATTATTCTTTATGGCCTCAACAAACACTTCTCTTGGATGTACAATTGAACTATTTAAACTTCCTATAGATATATCTTTTACAGACAAAACTATATTTTTAGTATTCAACATTATAAGCTTTAAATATTCCTTTTTCAAATGTTTCATATCTTCCATAACATAATTAGCAGCACTTAGTGGACTTAAAATTCTATACTCTTCACCAGACTTAAATGATTTAAACCTTTTAGAAAGTTCACATAACGCTACAAGTTGTGTAGCTTTAGCTTCACCTATACCTGGTAATTTTATAAAATCATTTATACTAGAATTTAAAAGTCCATTTAACCCCTTACAACTTACAAGTATCCTATTACACAATCTAAGAACATCTTCTTTTTTACTTCCTGTCCTTAATATTATTGCTAAAAGCTCAGCATTGGATAAACATTCACTGCCATATCTTAATAATTTTTCTCTAGGTCTCTCACTTTTTGGCAAATCCATAATACTTAAATTCTTCAAAAAATCACTTCCCTGAAATAATTGTAATTAAAGATTTACCCCCATCTCATTAATCATTGAATTTAACCTGTTTAAAGGCAATCCAACAACATTATAATAACAACCATTAATTTTTTCAATAAAAACAGCTGCTTTTCCTTGTATACCGTAAGCCCCTGATTTATCCATAGGTTCTTTAGTTTGTATATATTCTAATATTTGATCATCAGTCAACTTTGAAAATTTAACTTCTGTACAAACTGCATCTGATAGCATTTCATTTGTTTTCAAATTCAAAACTACTATTCCAGAATAAACCTTATGGGTATTATCACTAAGACTTTTTAGCATATTAAATGCTTCTTTTTCATCTTTAGGCTTAAGCATCAGATTTTCATTATTAAAAACAATGGTATCACTAGCAATTATTAGTTTCTCACCTTTAACTCTATCTGCAACTTCCAAAGCTTTTCCTTTTGAAAGCTTAATAACATACTCCCTGCACTTTCCTTCAAAAGACACAGTGCTTTCATCAAAATTACTTGGAATTATTTCAAATTTATCAGTAATTAAATTTAAAAGTTCTCGCCTTCTTTGTGATGAGGATGCTAAAATTATATCCATACAAATTCACTCCTAATATTTCCTAAATAATATCATTGCTACTATTATACAAATAATAGACATTAAATTAAGCTTAAATTGTAATCCAAACGTTATACTTATAACCTTAAGATCTAGTAATATAGGTTGTTTCAGCCCTATAAAATAGGATAACCCTAAAATGTCTAAAAAGCTAACACTTTTTGACAAAACTTCCCCAATAAAGCTTCCAGAAATGCAGGCTAATAAAATAACAAAAATATACTCTTTTGCCTTTTTATCTGAACTCTTCAAATTTTAATCCCCCATTTTATTTCTTTATCTTATATAGTTTATCACTTAATAAAATTATTAACAAGTATATAAAACACATAATAATAAAAAATATATTTGTTTTTATATTTGAATTCTTTTTAATTTTTTTAATAAAGTATTAATTTTATGTAAATGATGTAATATTATTCAAATCCACTTACTTATAAGTTTTTTAAAGTTGTGTTTATTATATAAATAAGCCTTAAAGCAAAATTTTCTGTATTTCTATTTTAACTTCTATACCAATGTGTTTTAAATAATATTATATATTTTTTTAGCACATAAAAATAAGCAAAGACTTTAATATCTCTGCTTACTTATCCTTACACTTTATAAATCTATTTAATTCTTATTTATTTTGTTTCTTTTCTTTAAATTTTGATATCTGATTATAAATAAAAGAATTCATCTCTGACGCCTTATTTTTATCTACTTCCTCAGGAAGTTTACTTATATGTTCTTTTAATTCATTCACTTCTTTATATGCACTATGCTTTTCATTTACAGGGTCTAATTCTGCAACCCATTTTTTAAGTTCTGTAGTTTTTACAGATTTTATTTTCGGATCCATTGCATTGTTTATAATATCTAATTCTGCCTCTATTATTTTTGCTACTTCAACCATAGATAAATCTTTATAATATATCTTTATTATATTTTTACTTGTATTTATTCCACTTTTCTCTAAATCATTTATAATTTTTTCACTTTCACTTATGTTTTTATACATACCATAATATATTTTATATAAACCGTTATCTTCTATAACAAATGGACTTCCTTTTGCTGAAAGCTGTTTTAAAATTTTATCAGCATTATCTTTTACTTTAAATACTCCACATTGCAAAAGTACTATTTCGCTTTTTTCTAATTCATTTCCTTTTATATTGTTTTTTTCTTTAGCTTCTATGTTACTTTTGTTGTTCCTAATATTAATTCCTTTTACTCCACCTAAAATTAAATAACCAAATAATGCACAAAAGAAAATAATAACTATTAATGGAAGCAACTTAATTTTTTTTCGTTTTGGTCTCACATCATATCTTGTGTATTTCACTTTTATCACCTTCCCTAACTTCTTGTTTATAAATTTATATTTAAAAAGTTAAGAGAATATGACTTTAAAATAAAAAAGGTAGAATACTCTACCTTAATACACCACTACTCAAATATTCTTCTTGCACCTACATATGCATCAGAATAATATTTATTTATTAAACTACCCTTTATAACTCTTCCTGTAGTTTTGTCTGCATAAACAAAATTATTGTTTCCAGAATATACTCCCACAATAGATAGATTTTGATTATCTGTTTTTAAAAATACCAAATCTCCATTAACTAATTCATTTTTAGAAACTGCTTTACCAAATTGAATTTGTTTAGAAACACAATGTGGTAAATCCACATTATATTTACCATAAATATATTTTGTAAATCCTGCTGCATCAAAAGCTTCAGTTCCTTCTGCACCTTCTACATAAGGTCTACCTATTTTCGATAATGAAATATTTACCACTTCATTAGATTCTATAGGTATATCTTTTTCTTCCCCTCTTGATACACGCTCACTGTTTTCATTACTACTAGAAACCGTTATAACTTTATCTGTAGATATAGTTGTGGCTCTTAGTTTCATGTTTATTTTTTCATTAAATATAGTATATGCATAAGTTATCTTATTACCAAAGGCTACTGCAATTAAAAACACTAGAAAAATGCTAATTAAACTTTTTCTAATCATTGTTTTTTTAATCATTAAATTTCCTCCTAAATTTTAAATCATCTAAGTAATTCTATTATTTTATATAAGTTATCATATATTTTTCAATCAATTACTTAAATCAACATTTGTTAGTTTTTAATTTTAATTTGCAAATTACTAAAATAATTTCTTGCAACAAAATTATTTTATATGCAAAACACACTAACTAATTATCTAATTCTTATAGCTATTATAAATTATTAAAATACCATAAGTCAAATTTTAACCCATAATTTTAAAATAGAATTTTCAGAAAAATAATTAGCAACACTTTACATCATATATTTTTCGTAATATTCATTATATTTTTTGAAATAATTTTATACTATATGTTAACCATAGACTTTAAGCTCTTCTCAACACTTGAGAAGAGCTTACTTAATTTTATTTATTTATATAATACTGCCAATTTTAGTATTTTTTCAATTACATTTTTACTTTGTTTGTAAGATATACCTGTAGATAATAAAAACCTAATTATTTCTGGATTGTTTTTCTCTATTCTATTTACAGTCTTATTAATTTTAAAATCATCATATTTTTTATTTATACAACCAAATTTATGTTCATTTTCAGATTCTATTAAATTATGTTTCACAAACTCATTTTTTTCAATCACAGCAGGCATTGGTGTTAAAAAACCTATAAATTTACTTCTTTCAAAATTGATAAGCCCTCTCATACTATATAGAGCCATGAATTCTTCCATTTCTTCCGACAATTTTATGTTATTTATATTTTGTAATGGAATTAAGTCATATTCATCATAATTCATAATTTCACTGTTACCAACATTTTAAACTCCACATATCCTTTTGGCAACTTTACCTCCTTTTTACATTTTATATTACAATAAAATATTTTTTTAAATTTTTACTTGAAAATATATACAATATAACGTATGCTCTACACATTTATTTTATGATAATATTGCTTTTGCATAGCATAAAATTATAAACTAAATTCTAAAATTATTCATTTATTAAATAAGGTTAAAATTTATTATTATTTGTTATGCTCCTAGTAGTTCTAAACATGCTTTTTTCTATATAAAATTACAAAAAATTATATTAATAGATTTTTAGAAATAATTTCTTAGAAGTTGATTATGACTTTTATGCTAAACTTTTCATTAATAATAATTAATTGTACTTATTTCTATTGAATAATAACAACCCTTTAATATATTTATTAAGTATATTATTTAATTTAAATAAGTTACAATTTAATATATTTTTCACTTTACAAATTAACTTAAATACTGTTTTTAATAAAAAAAGATTGAAAACGAAGGATTAACTTCTTTTTCAATCTTTTTATTTATAATTTAAAATTCTTTACTTAACCTCCAAATTATATATAATTTATACTTTTTCAAAAGATTTTTTTAAAAAATATCTATTGCATCTCCTGCATTATTTTTAAGTTTATCTATTGAATGTATATATCTATTAGTTGTAGCTATATTCCTATGTCCTGCAAACTCTCTTACTTTTTCTATTGTTACACCTTTAGTTATTGCCAAAGTTATAGCTGTATGTCTCATAGAATGGACCTTTATTTCTTTTTTTATATTTGCCTTTTTACATATGTTTTTTATTATATAATTTAAACTACTAGGATCTAATTTGCTATACTTTTTACTGTTTCTTGAATGACCTAAAAACAAGTAATCTTCTTTATTATTAATTTTATCTCTTGATGTAGCAAGTAGATACTCGTAAATAAAATCTAAAACTTGCTTTTGAAGTTTCACCATATCTTGTTTATTCCCTTTCCTTTTCACTATAATTACATCATAATCTCCATAAGCACAAATATCTTTTATTTTTATATTTATTATTTCTGATTTTCTTAAAGCTGTTGTAAGAGCTAATGCAATAATAGCTTTATTCCTTAAGCCAATAACATTGTCTGTTTTTATACTATTTATTATTTTTTTACATTCTTCTTCAGTCAAAAATTCTGTCTCTTTATTATTAACTACAGGTTTTTCTTCCTTTAATCCAGAAAAAGGATTATATTTTATAATTTCTATTTCATTATAATTATCCTTATATTTTAATAACCATTTATAAAGTGCACTTAATGAGGAAATTTTTCTATTTATTGTAGCTGAAGAAAATCCTTTTTCAGTAAGATATAATATATAATTTTGAACATGAAATATATTTACTTCTTTTATATGATTTAATGTTATTTCTTCAACATTACTCACATTAAAAAAATCTTTTATATCTCTTTCATAGCTTTTTGCCGTATTAACACTTCTATTGCCCTTTATATTTAAAAAATTTTTTATGAAATGATTATTATTAACTCCTATATGTTTTAGCATTTCATTTTTTTCGTTTGATAATATAATTTCATTCATATTCATTCATCA
>NZ_HE611050.1:577411-618048 GCF_000285575.1 Clostridium senegalense JC122
AGTTTTTCTTATATTATTCTAAGTTGTTTATCAATTCACAAATATTTTCTAGTGCTTTTTCTTCATCACTGCCTTTTATCACTAAATTAACAGTACTATCTTTATTAATTCCTAAAGATAAAATTCCTATTAAACTTTTAGCATTAGCAGCTTTATCATTATATTCAATACTTATTGATGATTTAAACGATGATGCTACTCTAACTAATAAAGTAGCTGGTCTAGCATGTAATCCTTGTGAATTTTTAATTTTTAATTCTTTTGATACCACTGGCATCACCTCTTAATTATTGTATGTTTTTTATAAATTTTTCTATTCTGTTTAGTCCTTCTTTTATATTTTCTACAGATGTAGCATAAGATAATCTTACAAATTCATCAACTCCAAATGCTATACCTGGAACTAACGCAACTTTTTCTTCCTCTAATAATAATTGTGAGAAAGTTAATGAATCTTTTATTGTTACACCATTAAATTTTTTACCTAAAACTTTACTTATATTAACCATAACATAAAATGCACCTTCTGGTTTTACACAAGATAAATTATCTATTGAATTAATTCTATCAACCATAAAATCTCTTCTATTTTTAAATTCTTTTATCATTGCTTCAACTTCGCCTTGTTCCCCATTTAAAGCTTCAACTGATGCATATTGAGATATTGAACAAGGATTTGATGTTGTATGACTTTGAACGTTTGACATTAGTTTTGCAATTTCTTCTGAAGCTGCAACATAACCAATTCTCCAACCAGTCATAGCATATGCTTTGGATACACCGTTAATAACTATTGTTCTATTATAAGCATCTTCTGAAAGACTTGCTATTGATATATGACCTTCTGAACCATATAATAATTTTTCATAAATTTCATCTGAAATAATCATTATATCTTTTTCTTTAGCAAAGTCTGCTATAGCTAATAACTCCTCTTTTGTATACGCTGTTCCTGTTGGATTATTAGGACTATTTAATATTAAAGCTTTTGTTTTTTCTGTTGTAGCTTTTTTTAATGCATCTACTGTTAACTTAAAGGCATTTGATTCTGAAGTTTCTACAAAAACTGGCTTTCCATCTGCTAGTTGTACTAGTTCAGGATAACTTACCCAATAAGGAACTCCAATTAGTACTTCATCATTAGGATTTAAAATAGCTTGAAATGCATTTGCTAAACATTGTTTAGCTCCTGTTGAAATTACTATTTGAGATGTTTTATAAGTTAAATTATTATCATTTTTAAACTTATTAACTATTGCTTCTTTTAATTCAACTATTCCTGAAGCAGCAGTATATCTAGTTAATCCCTTTTGAATTGCATCAATAGCAGCATTTTGAATATTTTTTGGAGTATTAAAATCTGGCTCACCTGCTCCAAATCCAATCACATCTATTCCATCTGCTTTCATTTGTTTTGCTTTAGCTGTTATTGCTAAAGTTAAAGATGGTGAAATTTGCAAAGCTTTATTTGATAATTTCATAAATTAAACCCCCATTGCTCAGTATATTTTATGTAAACTTGAATTGATACCTTCATTTTTCCCTCTTATGAAGGATATACTTCATACAATTTATACTATATCATTTATTGTATAAAGTGTAAACAAGTTTATAGCGTATTTTGAACATTTACTAAACAAAGTGACACATTATATATCTATTTGTATATCACTTTTATTTTAAATCATAACTCATTATATATTATGGTTTGTTTTTTATAATTCATTCTATATTTTTTATTTTTTTATAATAAAGTAAATTTAACACTTAACTTTTCACTATATTTTCTATACAGCATTAAAAAACAATCCCAAAATAGAATTTAAATACTATTTTGGGATTGTGCCTATATAATTTATTTTCTAATAATTATCTAGGTTGTACAATTAATCTTATAGCAGTTCGTTCTTCCCCATCGATTTCTATATCTGTAAATGCTGGAACACAAACTAAATCTATTCCACTCGGTGCTACAAACCCCCTAGCTATGGCAACCGATTTCACAGCTTGATTAAGAGCACCAGCACCTATAGCCTGTATTTCTGCTGCTCCTTTTTCTCTTAATACCCCTGCTAAAGCTCCTGCTACTGAATTTGGGCTTGATTTTGCTGAAACTTTTAATACTTCCATGATTAACCCTCCTAGTAAATTTAAATTCTGTATAATTAGATATTCTACAAAAGTTAAAAAAATCCTCTTAAATTTTTGATAAAAATAAATTTTTTCAAAATTTAAGAAGATTATTTTTGTCTATTTTATAAAAATTTACTATTTTGCATACTCTATAGCTCGAGTTTCTCTGATTACATTTACCTTTATTTGACCTGGGTACTCTAATTCTCCCTCTATTCTCTTCACAATATCCCTTGCCACCTCAATAGCGCCTGTATCATCAATCTCTTCTGGTTTAATCATAATTCTAACTTCTCTTCCAGCCTGAATGGCATATGACTTTTCTACACCTTCATATGAATTTGCAATTTCTTCAAGCTTTTCTAAACGCTTAATGTAAGCCTCTAAAGTTTCTCTTCTAGCTCCTGGCCTTGCCGCTGAAATAGCATCAGCTGCTTGAACCAAAACAGCTTCAAGTGATTGTTGTTCAACATCTCCATGGTGAGCAGCTATAGCATTTACAACTATTGCTGATTCATGATATTTTTTTGCAAGTTCTGATCCTATTAATGCATGTGGACCTTGAACTTCATGATCTACTGCTTTACCAATGTCATGTAACAACCCACATCTTTTTGCAACTGTTGGATCTATACCTAACTCTGAAGCCATTAGCCCTGCTAAATAAGAAACCTCAATTGAATGTTTTAACACATTCTGACCATAACTTGTTCTGTACTTAAGTCTTCCTAATAGTTTTAATACCTCTATATGTAGACCATGTACACCTGTTTCAAAAGTAGCCTGTTCGCCTTCTTCTCTGATATCATTTTCTACATCCTTCTTAGCTTTTTCAACCATTTCTTCTATTCTAGCAGGATGTATTCGTCCATCAACTATTAATTTTTCTAAAGCTATTTTAGCAACTTCTCTTCTAATCGGATCAAATCCTGAAAGAATCACGGCTTCTGGAGTATCATCTATAATTAAATCTACACCTGTAAGAGTTTCAAGTGCTCGAATATTTCTACCCTCTCTACCAATTATCCTTCCTTTCATTTCATCATTTGGAAGTGAAACAACATGAACAGTAGATTCTGCAACATGGTCTGCTGCACATCTTTGTATAGCATAAGTTATAATTTCTCTAGCTTTTTTATCAGCTTCTTCTTTCGCCTTTTGTTCAACATCTTTAATCATGATTGCTGTTTCATGTCTAATTTCTTTTCTTACTTCCTCAAGCAAAACTTGCTTAGCTTCTTCTGAAGTAAGATTTGATAATCTTTCTAATTCTTCTCTTTCTTTAGTATACAAGTCTTGTATACTCGTTTCTAATGCCTCTACCTCTTGTTGCTTCTTATTAAGTGTATCCTCTTTTTTTTCTAATATTGCATTTTTCTTATCTAGAGACTCTTCCCTTTGAATTACTCTTCTTTCAAGTCTTTGTACTTCATTTCTTCTTTCTCTAGACTCTCTTTCAAAATCCGTTCTTAATCTATGGACTTCTTCTTTAGCCTCTAGTATAGATTCTTTTTTTGCAGATTCGGCCTCTCTTTTAGCCTCCTCTATAATTTTTTTAGCATCTTCCTCAGACTTAGCAATATTAGCTTGTGATATATTTTTTCTAGTATAAATAACAACAAAAGTTCCAATTAAAATAACAATTAATAATCCTATTATAAACAATGCATTCAATCCAGTCATTGTATATAAACACCTCCTTCTTCATTTTTAGTGCAATCTATTTTACTCCAAAATAAAAGTTAGAAAAGGTGTCATACTTTATTCAATTGGTAGCAATTATATTATGCTAAACCAGTATTTGTATTTATTTTATATTACTTTCTATATAATGTCAAGATGATTAACATTTGCTAAAGAGTGCATAACACTAGCCTTTACAAGGTTTTCATAGTGCTATTTTTTTAATTCATTTTATTTTTTTATATTTAAAAATAATCAGGATATTATCTAAATTATAACCAAAATTCAATAGGTATATTCAAAGTCTTATTTTAAATATAATAATATTATTTCTTTAACTTTACATTTTATAAAATACTTAACTGATACCAATTTACACCTTTTTCTATGAATATTAACTTTCATTTAGAGACCTTGTATAGTTTTTTTATTGTTACAGCTGTTTTATATAAATAACCCTTCGAAAAACTATTCCTCATTAAGTATATATTATTAATATTAATATAAACAAGTATTTTAAATAAACTCTTTAATTTTTTTAAAATTAACTACCTTATATCTTTTTGAAATAAAAAAAGGAGGGTTTTCCCTCCTTAATTTCAAAAACTTATTTTGTAACTTCTTTTTCCTCTTTTGAAACTTTTTTTGATGAGTTTGTTGATTCTTTGTATAATGGTAAATCATATTTAGCTCTTATTTTATTTTCTATTTCTAATCTTATTTGAGGATTCTCTTTAAAATAGTTTTTAGCATTTTCTCTACCTTGTCCTAATCTTACATCACCATAAGAGAACCATGCACCACTCTTTTGAACTATTTCTTCTTTAACACCTATATCTAAAACATCACCTTCTTTAGATATACCTTCTCCATACATTATATCAAATTCAGCTTGTTTAAATGGAGGCGCCACTTTATTTTTAGTTATTTTCACTCTTGTTCTATTACCTAAAAATTCATCACCTTGTTTTATACTATCTATTCTTCTAACATCTAATCTTACAGATGCATAGAATTTTAATGCTCTTCCTCCAGGAGTCGTCTCTGGGTTACCAAACATTATTCCAACTTTTTCTCTTAACTGATTTATAAATACTGCTACACATTTAGATTTGTTTATAGAACCTGCTAGTTTTCTTAATGCTTGTGACATAAGTCTTGCTTGAAGTCCTACATGTGAATCACCCATCTCACCTTCTATTTCAGCCTTAGGCACTAATGCAGCAACAGAATCTACTACTACTATATCTACTGCACCTGAACGCACTAATGCTTCTGTTATTTCTAATCCTTGTTCTCCAGTATCTGGCTGAGATACAATTAAATTATCAATATCTACTCCTAATGCTTTTGCATAAACAGGATCTAAAGCGTGTTCTGCATCTATAAATGCAGCAACTCCACCAGCTTTTTGAGCTTCTGCAACAATATGTAAAGCTACTGTTGTTTTACCTGATGACTCTGGCCCAAATATTTCCATGATTCTTCCTCTTGGAACACCACCTATTCCAAGTCCTATATCAAGTCCTAAACAACCAGTTGAAATAGCATCTATCTCTAATACACTATTTTCTCCTAATTTCATAACAGAACCTTTTCCAAATTGCTTCTCTATTTGAGTCATAGCCGACTCTAAAGCCTTAAGCTTTTCACTATTCATATCGCGCCACCCTTTCTAATAAAAATCTTATATATAAGCTTAATATATAAACTTAATGTATCATACTAACAATATTTTTTGCTTAGTTAGACAAGTATACATTTTAAAATAAATGTTGTCAATTTATTTTATCATATTATTATTATTATACTTAACATTATATAATTTTTTAATCATTTTTTCTAACTATACTGAACATAGTATTAAGTAAAAAAACTAGTTAAAAACTAGTTTTTTTACTTTCAATAAAATCATTTTTAAACTAATTAAATTTTACTTTTCTGTATTTATGATATTTTTATTTTTCACAAAATAATCAATTCCTGAGATTAAAGTTATAATCACAGACAAAATCATAAATACTTTAGTTAATATAATCAATATATTATTTGGAACATTTAATGTTACTAGAGCTAATATTATAAAAGTCATTTGTACAACGGTTTTCCATTTTCCCCACTGACTAGCAGCAATAACTACCCCTTCTGAAGCAGCAACCGTTCTTAATCCAGAAACGGCAAATTCCCTAGCAACTATTACCATAACCATCCAAGCCGGCATAATCCCTAGCTCTACTAAAACTACAAGGGCAGATGTAACTAAAAGTTTATCTGCTAACGGGTCCATAAATTTTCCAAAATTAGTTATTTGGTTCCTACTTCTTGCTATATATCCATCTAATTTATCTGTTATTGATGCAACTATAAATATTACAGTTGCAATAAATATGCCTATTTTAGTATCAAAAGCCATGAAAAATAAAAAAAATGGCACTAAAATCATTCTTATTATTGTAAGCTTGTTTGCAAGATTCATAAAACACAACTCCCACTAAATATTTTTTAAACTTAACTTTAAGGTTATTTTTCCAATACAGCTATCAAATCATACTCTAACGCTCTAATAATTTTCACTTTAACAAATTGACCAATTTTCAACTCTTCTTTAGATTCTATAAATATTTCTCCATCTACCTCTGGACACATAACTGAATTTCTACCTATATAAACTTCTCCATCTTTACTTTCTACTAAAACATCATATATTTTTCCCACTTTATTTTTATTAACTTCTTTAGATATTTTTTGCTGCATTTGCATAATTTGATGATATCTTTCTTCTTTTATTCCTTCATCAATCTGATTATCCATCTCTGCTGCTACAGTATCTTCTTCTTGCGAGTAAGTAAATACGCCTAATTTGTCAAATTTTATTTCTTTTACAAACTCTTTTAGTTCATTAAAATCTTCTTCAGTTTCTCCAGGGAACCCTACTATAAGAGTTGTTCTTAAAACTACATCTGGTATTTGTTTTCTTAATTTTAGTATATTTTCAGTTATATTTCTTTTTCTTCCTTTTCTGCGCATTGATTTTAATATATTATCACTTATGTGTTGTATTGGAATATCTACATATTTACAAACTTTATCATTAGTTGCAAATTCACTTATTATATCATCTGTAAGTTCTTCTGCATAACAATATAAAACACGTATCCATTTAATACTATTTATTTTAGATAACTCTTTTAATAAGATATGTAGACTTTTTTCTTTATATATATCTATCCCATAACTTGTTGTATCTTGAGCTACTAATATTATTTCCTTATAACCATTTATAGCTAATTCTTTTACTTCTAAAATTATATCTTCCATTTTTCTACTTCTGTATTTACCTCTTATTTTAGGTATCGCACAATATGCACAGGTATTATTACAACCTTCAGCTATTCTTACATAAGCAGTTGTACTTCCAGTTGTAATTATTCTTTTTCCTACATTTATATTAGAATCACTATAATTTGTATACGCTATTTGTTTATTAGTTTTTAATACTTTTTCAACACTTTCAATTAATTTATCATAATCATTAACTCCTAATATAATATCTAGCTCAGGAATTAAATTTAAAAGTTCACTTCCATATCTTTGAGTTAAACATCCAGTTGCTATTAAGACCTTACATTTACCCTCTTTAAATCTTGACATTTCCAATATAGTATTTATAGATTCTTCTTTAGAGCTTTCTATAAATCCACAGGTATTTATAATTATTATGTCTGCATTTTCTGGTTCATTAACTACTTCATATCTTTCTTTCACTTTACCAACTATTATTTCAGAATCTATTCTATTTTTATCACAACCTAAATTTACTATTCCAACTTTTAACTTGTTCATTCATTTCCTCCTATTTATTATATATAATTGGAAGTTTTTCATTAGTTTTATAATGTAACACTTATATTTCAAAAAATATTATATATACCCTAAAGTTTAATGTACAATCACATTTATACTAAAAATAATATAGGTTATTTAAAGTAAATTTAATATTACAATTACATTATAACCTTATATTACAATTTTTAAAACATCTTATATTTCTTCTTTACTTAATAAAACTTGTCTTGGTTTACTTCCATTTCTCCCAGATATAATTCCGCGTTCTTCCATCTGATCAATAATTCTTGCCGCTCTATTATATCCTATTTTTAATCTTCTCTGCAACAGTGATGTAGATGCTTGTTCTTCCTCAACTACTATTTTTATGGCTTCATTTAAAAGCTCATCACATTCACTATCTTGAGATGGTTTTATCCCTTCTTCTATTTGCTCAATTATTTGTTCTGAATACACATGTTCTTCAATTTGATTTTTTATAAAACTAACAACTCTTTCTACCTCTTCTTCTGATACAAAAGCTCCTTGTATTCTTAGAGGCTTAGATTCCCCAACCGGATAAAATAACATGTCTCCTTTTCCCAGTAATTTTTCTGCACCAGATGAATCTAATATAGTTCTAGAGTCAATTTGACTTGAAACTGCAAAAGATATTCTTGAAGGTATATTAGCTTTTATAACTCCTGTAATTACATCTACAGAAGGTCTTTGTGTAGCTATAACTAAATGCATACCTGCCGCTCTAGCCATTTGCGCTAATCTTCCAATATAATCTTCAACATCGTGCGGACAAACCATCATAAGATCTGCAAGTTCATCTATAATAATTATTATCCATGGAAGTTTCTCTTCCACGATTCCTTTAGATGCCATTTCATTATATCCTTCTACATTTCTTACTCCACTATCTGCAAAAATTTTATATCTTCTTGTCATTTCATTTACAGCCCAATTCAATGCACCTGCTGCTTTTTTAGGGTCAGTTACTACTGGAATTAAAAGATGTGGAATTCCATTATATACATTTAATTCTACAACTTTAGGATCTATCAACACTAATTTCACTTCATCAGGTGAATATTTATACAAAATGCTCATAAGTAATGTGTTTATACATACACTTTTACCAGATCCTGTAGCTCCTGCCACAAGTAAATGAGGCATTTTAGTAAGATCTGATATAATAGAATTTCCTGCTATATCCTTTCCTAAACAAAAGGCTAAATTTTTATTAAAATTATTAAATTCCTCAGATTCTATTACTTCTCTTAAGTATACCGCTGAAAGTTCTTTATTAGGCACTTCTATGCCAACAGCTGCCTTTCCTGGTATAGGTGCCTCTATTCTTACTCCTGAAGCCGCTAAGTTTAGAGCAATATCATCTGCTAAATTGACTATTTTACTTACTTTTACCCCTGCACTAGGTTGAAGTTCAAATCTAGTTACTGATGGACCTTTTGTTACTTGTGTAACCTTTGCTTCTACTCCAAAACTTTGCAGAGTATCTTGAAGTTTACTTGCACTATTTAAAAGTTCTTTTTTATCACCTTTTTTTAATTGACTTTGATCATTTTTATAAAGCAAACTAATATCTGGATTTTTATAATTTAAAATCTTATTATTATTAAAGTCATTTATATTTAATTCTTCTACTTTTTCCTCTTGACTTAAATTATATTTTTTTATTCCATGAAAGCTATTTTTTGCTTTTTCATCTGAATTTTCAAAAGCAAAATCTGTATTATCACAATTTTTATCTTCTTCTTTTAAAAATTCTATAATTTTTATTTTATTATCATCATTATTCTCTTTTTTATTTGTAAGGTCAAAAAATGGGTTATCTAATGATATGTCTTCTGTTACTGCAACAGTATCATTTATTGGTATATCACTTTTTACAATTGTATTTTCAATGCTTTTATCTGAATTTTTAATTGTTGAACCTAAACTGGTAACCATATTTTTTGTAGTATGAATCATTTCTTTAATAGTACTATCTTTAATTAAAATTATTGCTAATAAATATACTGTTACAAATATAATATAGCTTCCTATACTTCCTAAAAGCTTATATAGCGGAAGAGTTATGAGATATCCTAGAACCCCTCCATGAACTATAGTATATGAGTTATAAACTAAATTAAGGCTTTTCATCAAGTTTCCATCTACATAATATTTAGGTAATGTAACCATTTGTACTATAAGAATAGTATTTATAATAAATAAAATTATTCCACAAACTTTTTTAGAAAACTCCATTTTCCCTTTAGTTATATAATTAAATCCTACAAAAATTAATATCAGTGGTAAGACATATGCTCCTATACCTACAATTCCAACTAATAAATTATAAAGGAATACTCCTAAAACACCTGTAAAAGATTCTTTTTGATTAAAAAGAGTAGAACAAAGACTTAACAATATTATTAGTGCTAATACTATTAATAATATTCCCTTCATTTCCTTGCTCATAGGTTTTGCTTGTTGTTTTTGTACCTTAGCTTTTGTCTTTTCCGACTTTTTTTTACCTTTTGTGCTACTTCTTGCCACTGTATCACCTCCGACATAATATATTTTAATTCTTTAACATAAAATAGAAATATATTAATTATATTTTTAAATAAATATGTAAAAAATTTCTGTTTAACTTAAAAATTATATTGACTACCATATATCTCTACAATATCCATTATAACCTTTTACAATATTTAAATCCATTTCATGAAATATTTTCATCTTATTCTTAAATAACATTATATATTATACTATATATTTTTTGTCTTTTTATATATATTTTTTAAATAGTACTATGTTTTTATATAAAATAATGCTTGTACACTTTTATACTAAAATATACTATCAATATGATTTACAAATATATTTGAATTTAATCCACCTAACTTTAATTATAATAATGATCTATTTTAATTTCAAATTAAAAAATAGGTCCAAAGACCTATTTTAAATTTGTTTTTATAAGCTCATTTAACTTATTTAAAGCTTGGGATATTCCACCAACCTCGTCAATCAATCCACATTCTACAGCTTGTTTTCCTATAAGTATAGTTCCCATATCATTTAAAAGTTCATCCGTCTGAGCCATCAGTTTTCTTAATTCTTCTTCAGAAATTTTAGATGTCCTAACTATAAATTCTACTATTCTGTCTTGCATTTTTCTAAAATATTCAAAAGTTTGTGGTGCTCCTATAACTAAACCATTCATTCTTACTGGATGAACTATCATCGTTGCTGTAGGTGATATAAAAGAATAATGTGATGATGTTGCTAGTGGCACACCTATTGAATGCCCTCCACCTATAACTAACGATACTGTAGGCTTTGTCAAACTATTAATCATTTCAGCTATAGCCAGACCTGCTTCTACATCTCCACCTACTGTATTCAATACAACTAATATTCCTTTTACATTTTTATCTCTTTCCATTGCAATTAATTGTGGAATTACATGTTCATATTTTGTAGTTTTTGTTTGCGGAGATCCTACGTTGTGCCCTTCAATTTGCCCAATTATAGGCAATACCTGTATACTTTCATCTACTTCTGGAACACTTTGAACGCCTAATTCTTTAATATTTTCAATATTTTCACTAGCTCTTATTTCATCTTCATTTTTTTCCACTTCACTTACAATATTCTTTGTTACTTCCTTTTCTTCTTTTTCTAAATTCATAAAACAACCTCCCTAAATGACATATTTATATTCTGTGCATTTAGGGACATGGTTATACTTATTGTTCTAAATTAAATTCTTTATGAAGAAGGTTTATAGCTGACTGTGTATTTATTTCCTCTACCAAACACCAAATTGTCATATGTGAGTCTGCTGTTTGTAAAACCTCTATATTTCCTTTAGTTAATGCCTTTAATATTCGTGCCATTACCCCTGGAACACCCTTCATTTTAGAACCTATTACAGCTATTTTACTGCAGTTTTCTATATAAGAATATTCTAAGTTAATTTCTTTTAATATAGATTTAAATTTATCTAAATCTTTACTTTCTATAGTAAATATTTTTTGCTTTGGAAACACACTAATAAGATCTATACTTATATTCTCATTTGCCAAAATCTCAAATAAATTTATATATTCTTCAGTGCCATTATGACTTACTGTTATTTGGACTCTATCTTTAATATGTGTTATCCCAGTAATAATACTGCTAGATAAATCACAAATTTCATTTGAAATTGTAGTTCCTTCACAATCACTTAATGTATTTTTAATAACTAATGGGATACCATATTTTTTTGATATTTCCACAGCTCTTGGATGTATAACTTTTGCCCCTTGATCTGCAAATTGAAACACTTCATCATATCCTATTTGTTTTATAAGTGCAGCTTCAGAAACTATTCTAGGATCTGCAGTCATTATTCCATCTACATCTGTATATATATGAACTTCCTTAGCATTTAACCCTGCTCCTAAAATTGCACCAGTAACATCACTTCCACCTCTACCTAGAGTTGTTAAGTATCCATCCTCGCCAATTCCTTGAAATCCTGCAACAACTGGAACAATTCCTTTTTCTAATAACTCAAGTATTCTCTTGGAATCAACATTTAATATAGTTGCATTTCCATAAGTATTATCTGTTTGTATCCCTGCAAGGCCTCCTGTTAATGGAACAGCATTAATATCTTCATTATATAATTCATTACACATTACCACTGTGCTTATTATTTCTCCACATCCCAAAATGGCATCTGTGGCTAATAAGTTATTTCTTTTAAATTCATCATCTAATAATTGAAGCAACGTATCCGTTGCATAATTATCTCCTTTTCTTCCCATAGCAGAAACTACAACAACTGGACTATATCCATTTTCTATAGCAGATTTAACCTTTTTTACAACTAAATTTCTATTATTTTTACTTGAAACAGAAGTTCCTCCAAATTTTTGCACTAGTATCTTCATTAATACACCCCCGTTATATATGAGACCTTTTTAAAACTTCATCCTCTACATCAATTATTATAGTTCTTGATCCAATCTTCTTTACATGTTCCCATGGTACTTCCATAAGCCCATTACTTTTTAAAAAGCTAAATCCAGATTTGTTTTCATTTAACAATAATAATTTTAATACACCTTGTTCATCTATAACAATATCGTTATTGGCTAAAAAATTGTATTTATCTCCGTCATTGATATTTATAATCTCATATCTCTCCATTTCACTTAAATATTTAATATTTTCCTCCATAGTTACCCCCCATTTCTTTTATGTATATAAAGATAACTATGACTCTGTCTTTATATTTATGATATAAATTATCTATTATTTTTCTATATTAATTATATTTTCTTTATAATATTCATTTAATATATTTATGTCTTTACCTACAAATGCTGAATTAACAACACCTTGTTTGAATGTCTTATCTAGCACCCTCTCTACACTGTCCATATCTATCTTATCAATTTTATTTATTACATCCATAGGTGTATTTATTTTATTTTGAAACATAACAGATTTTCCATTACTAAACATTCTGCTGCTAGTACTTTCTAATCCTAATATATAATTTCCCTTTAATTGTTCCTTAGTTTTAGCTAATTTATTATTATCTATTTTCTTATTAGCAAACTTATACACTTCATCACTTATTGCTTCTAAAGCATATTTAGCATGTTTAGGATTTAATCCAGCATAAACATTAATTAACCCATTATTAACATGTGAAGTCATATACATGTATATTGAATAACACACCCCTAATTCTTCTCTTATTTTTTGAAATAATAAAGATGAAGCTCCTCCTCCTAAAATATTGGATAATAATATAGATGTATATAAATCGTTATCTCCTACTTTAAATCCATTCAATCCTAAATTTATGTGAAGTTGTTCTATATCTTTCTTTCTAAAACAATTATTTTTTAATATTTTTGGTGTTGAGTATAAAGTTATATTTTTATTTACTGATTGCCATTTTCCAAAATAATCCTCTACTAACTTTTCTATTTTGTTCATATCTAATTTTCCACATATAGATATGACACAATTTTCTGGTATGTAGTGAGCTTTAACATAATCTACCAATAAAGTTTTATTAAATGCTTTTACAGTAGATTGACTTCCTAAAATAGGAAGTGATAATCCATCATCACCCCAAGCAGCTTTTGCATGTAAATCGCCAAGTACATCTTCTGGATTATCTTCACTCATATTTATTTCCTCTATTACAACACCTTTTTCTTTCTCTATATCATCTTCATTGAATAAACTATTAAATAACATATCAGATAAAATTTCTAATCCAAGTTCTAGGTGTGTGTCTAAAGTTTTTATATAGTAGCACGTAGCCTCTTTACCTGTAAAGGCATTTATTTGACCACCTACATCTTCAATTTCTTCTGCGATCTCTTTAGATGTTCTATTTTCTGTACCTTTAAATAACATGTGTTCTATAAAATGGGATATTCCATTATTGCTTAGATTTTCTTTTCTTGACCCATTCTCTACCCATAATCCTATAGAAACTGAATTAAAGTGCTCAATATTCTCAACAACTACCCGTAATCCATTATTAAGTCTAAATAAATTATACATTTTCTTCTCCTTGTTGAAGGTATTTTTAAAATTTATTATAAATATAATCTATATTTTGGTAAAAATCAATATAAACAATTTTATTTCTATATTAATTTAAAATCTTTTATTATAAGTTCTTATATTATTATTTAAGATTATCGAATTATATATACCTATTAAAATAAACATTATATATTTCCATCTTTTAAAGTTTAAAATTAATTACATATTAACAAGAGTATATTTATAATAAATTTTAATTCAAATCTATTTTACTATATAATTGCATAAAAAAATAAAAAGGCAATAAGCCCTTCTATTTATAAATTACTTTTCTTCGTTATTACCTTGAGTATCTTTAATTGCATCTTTTCTTGAAAGATTGATTCTTCCTTGATTATCTATTTCAGTAACTTTTACTAAAATTTCATCACCAACTGATACAATATCTTCTACTTTATTTACTCTTTCTGCATCTAGTTTAGATATGTGAACTAAACCTTCTTTTTTAGGCATGATTTCTACAAATGCTCCAAATGCAGCTATTTTAGTTACTTTACCTAAATAAATTTCACCAACTTCGACTTCTTTAGTTATATCTTTTATCATTTTTAATGCTGCATTAGCACTTTCACTGTCATTAGACATTATAACTACTTTACCATCATCATTAGTATCTATTTTTACCCCTGTGTCAGCAATAATTTGTTTTATTGTCTTTCCACCAGGTCCTATTATATCTCTTATCTTATCTGGGTGAACAGTAATACTATACATTCTTGGCGCGTACTCAGATAATTCTTCTCTTGGCGCTGGTATACAATCCTTTATCTTATCTAAAATATAAAGTCTAGCAACTTTAGCTTTTTCTATAGATTGTCTTATACAATTTTTAGATAAGCCTTTTATTTTTGTATCTACTTGTATAGATGTTATTCCTTCTTCAGTACCAGCTACTTTAAAGTCCATATCTCCAAAGAAATCTTCTATTCCTTGAATATCAGTTAAAACTTCTTCTTCAGTTAAATCTTCACTAGTAATCAATCCCATCGCTATACCAGCTGCTGGTCTTTTTATTGGAACACCTGCATCTAATAGCGCTAATGTACTACCACACACACTTGCTTGAGATGTTGAACCGTTTGAGCTTAAAACTTCAGAAACTAATCTTATAGTATACGGGAACTCTTCTATTGAAGGTATAAGTGGTTCTAAAGCTCTTTCTGCTAAAGCTCCATGGCCTATTTCTCTTCTTCCTGGTCCTCTTAATGGTCTAACTTCTCCTACGCTATAAGCTGGGAAATTATAATGGTGCATATATCTTTTAAATTCTTCTTCACCTAAACCATCTATTATTTGGACATCTCCTAAAGCTCCTAATGTAGCAACAGTCATAACTTGAGTTAATCCTCTTGTAAATAGCCCTGTACCATGAGTTCTAGGTAATATTCCTGTTTCACAGCTGATTTTTCTTATTTCTTCAAAACCTCTTCCATCTGGTCTTCTTTTTTCTTTTAGTAACATATTTCTTACTACTTCTTTTTGAATACCATATATTACTTCAGCTATATCACTCATTTTATCTTCATATTTTTCGCCAAAGGCTTCATTTATTTTTTCTTTAATTTCAGAAATTCTTATATTTCTTTCATCTTTATCAGTGATATACATAGCTTCTTTTAACATTTCAAAAGAAAATTCTCTTATATCTTTTTCTAAACTTTCTTCTACTTTATGAAGTTCTGGTGTAATTTTTTCTTTTCCAAACTTAGCCCTAGCTTCTTCTTGGAATTTAACCATTTGTTGACATTGATCAAATCCATAATTTATAGCTTCAATCATAGTTTCCTCAGGTATTTCATCTCCACCAGCCTCTATCATCATAACTCTGTCTTTTGTAGCACAAACTGTTAATGATAATGAACTTTTTTCTCTTTCAGCTGCTGTAGGATTTGTTATAAATTCTCCATCTATAAGTCCTACTGAAACTGTTCCTACTGGATCTACAAATGGAATACTTGATAAATATAATGCAGTTGATGCTGCATTCATTGCTAATATGTCTGGAACATTGTCTTGCTCTACAGATACTACAGTACAAACAACTTGAACATCATTTCTATATCCCTTTGGAAATAAAGGTCTTATAGGTCTATCTATAGCTCTACCATTTAATACTGCTTTTTCCGAAGGCTTACCTTCCCTTTTTATAAATCCTCCTGGAATTTTTCCTACTGAATATAATCTTTCTTCATATTCAACACTTAGAGGGAAAAAGTCTATTCCTGCTCTAGGCTGTTCTGATGCATTTACATTAACAAGTACAACTGTGTCTCCATAATTCATGAAGAGCGCACAATCAGAAAGCATTCCTACTTTACCATATTCAACTTTCATTTGTCTTCCTGCCACAGTGGTTTCTAATGTGTGAATCATTTGTTTGCCTCCTTTCAATTATTATAATTACTTTATTATTTGTAACTATATTATTTATAATTTTTTTCATTTACCTAAAATAATAGAGCGGCACAGCCGCTCTAATTATTTTCTTATTCCTAACTCAGCTATTAAAGCACGATATCTTTCTATATCTTGCTTCTTTAAATAGTTTAAAAGACCTTTTCTTTGTCCAACCATCATTAGTAGACCTCTTCTTGAATGGTGGTCTTTTTTGTGAACTTTTAAGTGCTCAGTTAATTCTTTTATTCTTGCGCTTAATAAAGCCACTTGAACTTCTGGTGATCCTGTGTCTCCTTCTGTTCTTGCGAATTTAGCTATTATTTCTTGTTTTCTTGCCTTATCCATGTGTAAAACACCTCCGATTGTAATATCCCCTTATTCCAAGTAGTCCGTTGGCAATTCAGTAAACTTAGCATAAGGTTCAAAGAAATTATATCAAATAAAATTATCTTTGTAAATTATTTATTGCTAATTTATATTTATATTTAGTTTTATACTTATATTTTTGACAAATTCTTTATCTTTATTCAATTGATTTACTAAATCTTCTATTATATTAAATTTTTTTTCTTCTCTAATTTTATGTACAAAATATAACTCTACAGATTCACCATAAATCTCTTTATCAAAATCAAAAATATTTGTCTCTACGCTAAGACTTTTTCCGTTAACTGTAGGATTAAATCCTATATTAGTCATAGCATGATACACATCACCTTTATATTTTACTAATGTATAATATACACCTCTACTAGGTAATACTAATTTATTATCATACTTTAAATTTATAGTAGGAAATCCCATTATTTTACTACCTATTTGTTTTCCTTTTATAACATTACCTGAAAGAGAGTATGTTCTTCCTAGCATTTCATTTGATTTTTCTAGATTTCCTTCTTTTATATACTTTCGTATTTTAGAACTACTGATTACCTCATCTTCTATTTTTACTGGCTCAACTATACAAAGAGAAAAATTTAGTAATTTACTATATTTCTTTAATAAATTAACATCTCCTAAGTTTTTATATCCAAATTTATAATTAAATCCTACAACTATACCTTTTACATTATAAGTTTCAACTAATTTTATTATAAATTCTTCTGGAGATATTTGCATAAGTTTTTTGTCAAAGGTCATAAAATTTAAAATATCTAATCCCAAATTTTCTAGCACCTTAATTTTATTTTTATTATCCATAATAAGTTTAGGTGCTATAACACTATTTATAGTTACTAATGGATGAGGATAAAATGTACAGACCATTGACTTTGCATTTTTACTTTTATTGCTTAAATTAAATTTTCTAGTCATTTCAATTGTTTGCTCTATTAGTTTTTGATGTCCCAAGTGAATTCCATCAAAACTCCCCAATGCAACAAAAGTATCTGTGTTTATTTTTTCAGAAAAATTATCCCTCAATACTTTCATACATAATACCTCTAAACTAAAATTTTTATTAATTTAAATCCTATCTCCGTTTTTCTACCTATTGCTATTAAATCATTATCTTCATTATAAATCCTATATATTTTAAACTCTTCAATATTATCAATGAAACTTCTATCTTTTACAGCAACACCATTTAAAAGTAATTTTTCGAATTTATTATTTACTATTAATTTAGGGTAATCTAAAAACGCACTTTCAACTGAAAGAATATACTGCTCTACATTGTCTTTATGTAAATCTTTTATATTTATACTATTTTCTTTAGTAAATCTACCAGTTGACGTCCTTTCTAAATCTGTCATAACTGCACCACATTGCAATTTTTCTCCTATATCATAGCATAAACTTCTTATATATGTCCCTTTTGAACATCTTACTTTAAATTTTACATAAGGTATATCTATATTTTCTATAGTAATATCATGTATTTTTACATCTCTTGCTGCTCTTTCTATTTCTATACCTTGTCGTGCTAATTCATAAAGTTTCTTTCCATTAACCTTTAAAGCAGAATACATAGGAGGTACCTGTTTTATATCGCCTTTAAACGAGTTTATAACAGCTTTTACTTCATCTTCTGTAACTTTCACTTCAAATGTTTTTATTACTTTACCTTCAACATCATAAGTGTCTGTTACTTCTCCAAGTTTTAGTGTAGCAACATACTCTTTTGTACCTTCCATTATATAATCTATTATTTTAGTTGATCTTCCAAAACATACTGGTAAAACGCCACAAGCCTGCGGATCTAAAGTCCCACAATGACCAACTTTTTTTTCTCCCAATATTTTTCTTAAATCTCTTACAACATCGAAAGAAGTCATATTTTTAGGTTTATAAATATTTAATATACCACTTTTTTTATTACCAAAACTCATTTACATCAACTCTTTTTCTAATATAGCTATTAATTTTTCTTTAATTTCTTCCATAGTAGATTCATAGTAAAAACCTGCTGCTCTAACATGTCCACCACCATTAAATCCTTCTGCAATTTTTCTTACATCCACTTTTTCTTTTGAACGCAAACTTACTTTTACCCCATTATCTGCCTCTTTTATAAGAGCAGTAACATCTGCACCCTTTATTTTAGTTCCAAAAACCAACAAATCTGATGTATCACTTTGTTCTATTCCAAGAGATTCTAAATCTGTTTTGTTTAAGTACATAAATACTGCATTATTTTCACATTGCATTTCCATTTTTTCTATAACTTTTCCATATAATTTTACTCTATTAAATTCTTTGTTATCAAAAATTTTTCTATGAATTTCACTAAAGTTCAAACCATTTTCTATAAGATAACCTGCAATTTCATGAGTAACTTTTGTTGTGTTACTATGTCTAAAAGACCCTGTATCAGTAAGTAATGATGTGTATATCCCTGCTCCCATATTTTCTGTTATATGTATTTTAAGCATTCTTATAATGTTAAATACTATTTCTCCTACTGCAGCTGACTCAACACTTACATAATTAATATCTCCATACATTTCATTAGACATATGATGATCTATATTAATTATTGAATATTTTCTATTTTCAAAATCTAATTCTGCATTAATTCTTTTTTTATCACCACAATCTAAAACTATAACTAAATCAATATTTTCTTGTGGTTTATATTCCTCTATATTAATTTCTTCAGCTATTTTTAAATAAGAGAAAGCATTTGGTATTTCTTCTTTACAAAGCACTTGCACATTTTTATTTAAACTTTTAAGCGCTAACATCAATGCTGTTGCGCTTCCTAGGGAATCTCCATCTGGTGATACATGGAAAGTAATAGCTATGCTATTACTTTCCATAATTTTTTCTACAACTTTTTCTAAATTCATACTAACTATTTCTTTATTTTATCAAATAAAGATTCTAGATGCATTGCTTTATCTAGTGTTGTATCTAATTCTATAATCACCTGTGGTACTTGCCTTAATTTAACATTTTTCCCTATTTCTTTTCTTATAAATCCAACTGAACTTTTTAATGCTGCAAGTGAATCTTGTTTTTCTTTTTCATTTCCGAAAATACTAACATATATTTTAGCATAGCTTAAATCTTTACTTACGTCTACATCAGTTACGCTTACCATTGCAGTTAATCTAGGATCTTTTATCTTATTTTGTATGGTATTACTTACGTCTTTTTTTATTTCTTCGTTTATTCTACCGCCTCTATAATTTGCCACGTAACTCACTCCTTAAACTATATTTGTTTTGGTTTAATTTCTTCCATGATGTATGCTTCTACTATATCTTCTTCTTTAATGTCATTGAATTTTTCTACACTTAAACCGCATTCAAATCCTGACGCTGCTTCTTTAACATCATCTTTAAATCTTTTTAATGAAGCTAAAGTAGATTCAAATATAACTACACCATTTCTTATAACTCTAACACTAGAGTTTCTTGTGATTTTACCATTTAATACATAACATCCTGCTATAGTACCAATATTAGATATTTTGTATACCTGTCTTACTTCTGCTCTACCTTGGATAACTTCTTTATATTCTGGATCAAGCATTCCAAGCATAGCTGATTTTATGTCTTCAATAGCATCATATATTATTCTATATGTTTTTATTTCAACACTTTCTTTTTCCCCAGCAGCTATAGCATTGTTATCTGGTCTTACATTAAATCCTATTATTATGGCATTTGAAGCTGTTGCTAATGTAACATCTGTTTCTGTTATAGCTCCAACTCCACCATGTATTACTCTTACTTTTACATTGTCTGTTGAAAGTTTTTCTAAAGATTGTCTTATAGCTTCTACTGAACCTTGAACATCAGCTTTAACTATAACGCTTAATTCTTTAACTTTACCTTCTTGTATTTGACTATATAAGTTTTCCATTGAAACCTTATTAGAAGCTGTGAAGCTTTCTTGTCTAATTTTTTCTTTTCTATTATCAGCCATATTTCTTGCAGTTTTTTCATCTTTAACTACATTAAATCTATCTCCAGCTGCTGGAACTTCAGATAATCCTAAAATTTCTACTGGTATAGATGGTCCTGCTGATTTTATTTTCTTTCCTTTGTCATCTATCATAGCTCTTATTCTACCATAAGTAGTTCCAACTATTATAGAATCACCAACATTTAATGTTCCATTTTGAACAAGTAATGATGCTACTGGACCTCTACCTTTGTCAAGCTTAGCTTCAATTACTGTACCTTTTGCTCTTCTGTCTGGATTTGCTTCTAACTCTAACATTTCAGAAGTTAAAACTATCATTTCTAATAATGTGTCCAAACCTTCTCTAGTGTGTGCAGATACAGGTACACAAATAGTATCTCCACCCCAGTCTTCTGCTACTAATCCATGTTCTGTTAATTCTTGTTTAACTCTATCTGGGTTTGCTGCTGGTCTATCCATTTTATTTATAGCAATAATTAGAGGTACTTCTGCTGCTTTACAGTGATTTATAGCTTCAATTGTTTGAGGCATTATTCCATCATCTGCTGCTACTACTAATACAACAACATCTGTTATTTGCGCTCCTCTTGCTCTCATAGCAGTAAAGGCTTCATGTCCTGGAGTATCTAAGAATGTTATCTTTTGTCCATTTACATCTACAGTATAAGCTCCTATGTGTTGAGTAATTCCTCCAGCTTCTGTAGCTGTAACTTTAGAATGTTTTATAGCGTCTAGAAGTGATGTTTTACCATGGTCAACGTGACCCATTATTGTAACAACTGGTGGTCTTTTTTTCATATCTTCATCTTCTGATTGAATATCTTCAACTTCTATTTCTTCACCTAATTTACCAGCTTCTTCTTCTTTTAATACAGCAAATGCACCAAACTTTTCTATTACCTTTTCAGCTATGTTAAAATCTATTTCTTGGTTCATATTTGCCATTACGCCTAAAAACATTAGTTCTTTAATTACTTCAACAGAAGATTTATTTAATTTTTCAGCTAAATCCTTAACAACTATAGTGCCTTCAATTTCAATAACTTCATCTACTGAATCATTCTCTGTTGAATCATCATCTCTACCATCTCTATTTTTACCTTTGTTCTTGTTTTTCTTCTTATTTAATTTATTAACACTTTCATTTTCTATATGTTCATAAATTTCAACTATGTCGTTTTCTTTTGACTTATTTTCAGCAAAAAGTTCCTTAATTAATTCAGCATCTTCCTCATCTATGACACTCATATGATTTTTTGCTTCAACACCAAATTCTTCAAAAAGAACCGTTATTAATTCTTTACTTGAAACACCTAATTCTTTAGCTAATTCGTATATTCTTGTTTTCGCCAAAGCTTTCACCTCCAAATTTATATGCTTTCGTGATTATTCCATAACTCTATAAGCTTTTTGCTCATATTATTATCTTTTACACACAGTACATTTATCTCTTCTCTACCTAGTGGCTTGCCTAATTCATTTTTAGGAATATCCTCTATTAGTTGTACTGATTTTTCTTCTGAAATTTTTCTAAATTTCTTTTTAGTATTCTCTGAGCATTCTTTTGACAATATTATAAGATAAATCTTTTCTTTTTTTATTGCTTCTTCACACTTATTGTAGCCTTCTATTAAGTTTCTTGATTTTTTAGTTAAACCTAAAAATTGATAAAACTTATTGTTCATCATTTATCTCTTCCTTTAGCTTTATAAAAACCTCTTCGTCTATATTTACTTCTAAATTTCTCTCTAATCTCTTGGCTTTTATAGCTTTTTCAAGGCAATCAATATTTTTGCAAATATAAGCTCCTCTGCCTGGTTTTTTACCTGTCATATCTATAGAGATTTCTCCCTCTTTATTTCTTACAACTCTTATAAGTTGTTTTTTATCTTTCATTTCCATACAACCAGTGCACATTCTTTGAGGTACTTTTTTTACCTTCATAATTATCACCTACTCTTGAATTTCTTCAACTATTAAAAGTTCTTCATCATTTTCTTCAATAATTTCTAAAGCTTGTGATTTGCTTTTTATGTCTATTTTCCAACCAGTAAGTCTCGCTGCTAATCTTACGTTTTGACCTTCTTTACCTATCGCCAATGATAATTGATTATCATCAACTACAACTTTTGCACTCTTAGTTTCTTCATCAACCTTAACTTCTAATATCTTAGCTGGACTTAAAGCATTAGCTATATTTTCTTCAGGTAATTTGCTATATTTTATTATATCAATTTTTTCATTTCTAAGCTCATTTACAATATTTTGTACTCTTATTCCTTTTGGTCCAACACAAGCACCCATTGCTTCTACATTGTCGTCATTTGAATAAACTGCTATTTTAGTTCTTGAGCCTGCTTCTCTTGCTATGCTTTTTATTTCTACAATACCATTGTATATCTCTGGAACTTCTCTTTCAAATAATCTTTTAACTAAACCTGGATGAGTTCTAGAAACTATTATTTGAGGTCCCTTTGTACCATTTTTAACTTCTACTATATATAAACTTAATTTTTCATTAAAGTTATATTCTTCACCTGGCATTTGTTCGTTAGGTCCAAGTATAGCTTCTATTTTTCCTAAGTTTATAAATACATTTCCTCTGTCTTTTCTTATTATTGTTCCTGTAATTATATCAAATTCTTTTTCTTTGAATTCGTTATATATAATAGTTCTTTCTGCTTCTTTAATTCTTTGAATAACAACTTGTTTAGCTGATTGAGCTGCGATTCTACCAAAGCTTCTAGGAGTAACCTCCATCTCAGCTATATCTCCAATAGCATATCTTGGACTTAGCTCTCTTGCTTCTTCTAAAGATATTTCACAAGTCTCATCATATACTTCTTCTACAACTTCTTTTTGAGCATATACGTGAGTTTCTCCTGACTCTCTATCCATTGTAACTTTTACATTTTGTCCGTTTACAGAAGAGTTTGCATAATTTTTCTTATATGCTGCAACTAACGCATCCTCTATTGTCGTAAATAATAAATCCTCACTTATTCCCTTTTCATTTACAATTTCTCTAAGTGCATCTATAAATTCTTCATTCATTTTTAGTTATCCTCCTTATAGCGATGGGTTTAAAGTAACTTGTGATACTTTTTCTCTTGGAATAACTATTTCTTCACCTGAAATTTCTATTACTAAATTTAAAGTATCAAATTTCTTTAATACACCTTCATATTTTTTCTTACCATTTAATAATTTTTTCAAGTTAACTTTAACATCGTGCCCTATGTATTTTTCAATATGTTTATCTGTAAATAATGTTCTAAATATTCCTGGTGATTGAACTTCTAAAGTATACTCATCTGCTATAGGGTCCTCTATATCTAAAACATCACTTAACTCTCTACTAACCTTTTCACATTCTGAAAGCGATATTCCTTTTTCGCTATCTATATAAACTCTAAATATATATTCGCCTGCTTCTTTTACATATTCTAGATGATACATTTCACATCCATTTTTCTCAACTATTGGCTGTGCTAATCCGTTAAGCTTTTCAACTAAAATACTGTTTTCCATACATTAACCTCCTTTTAACTCTTATGGAATTATACTGTCTAACTCCACTTTTTATTATAGAATGCATAAATATATGATATGTTCTATTGTCTAATGAATTCCTTTAAATTTACTTTTTATTATATGACAAAACGCAACCTTAAAGTGTTGCGTTTCAATAAATAGAGAGTAGGCATAACCTACTCTCCCAAAAGTACAATTATCTCAAATCACTAAACCTTAGTGTTAGTATATCATAAAAAACAATCTATTTCAAGGGAATTTAAATAGGTATACTCTTACACATATTTTGCTCTATTTTTCTAAAATTAATAACAAATAATCAAAATTTCTTTTAAAATAAACTTAATTGATTGGTTTCTGGTAAATTTTCTAATGACCCATGGTTATCTAAAGATTCTATAACAGTTTTAGAAACAGCACTTCTTTCTTTTAAATCTTGTTTAGAAAGAAATTCTCCTTTTTCTCTAGCTTCCATAATACTTTTAGCAGCATTGACACCAACACCTTGCAATCCACTAAGTGGTATTCTTATATACTCACCTTCTATTAAAAATTTCGTTGCATGAGATACATATATATCTACTGGCAAAAATTTTATACCTCTCTTGTACATCTCATAAGACAATTCTAATATTGTCATCAAACCTTTTTCTTTTGGTCCTACCTTATTACCAAGTTCAGCTATTTCATCCATTTTTGCCTTTATAGCTTCCTCTCCTTTTATAACAACGTCTCCATCAAAATCATCTGCCCTTACAGTAAAATACGTTGCATAATATGCTTTAGGATAATAAACTTTATAATACGCAATTCTAACTGCCATCATAACATATGCTGCAGCATGACCTTTAGGAAACATATATTTTATTTTTTTACAAGATCCGATATACCAATCTGGGACGTTATTATCTCTCATTATTTGTTCATGTTCTTCTGAAAGGCCTTTTCCTTTTCTTACTTTTTCCATAATATTAAAAGCTATTTTAGGTGGCAACCCTTTATATATTAAATAAACCATAATATCATCCCTTGTTGATATACAGTCTTTTAATGTAGTGAAGCCTTCTTTAATATAATATTGAGCGTTGTTAAGCCAAACATCTGTTCCGTGTGATAATCCAGATATTCTTACAAGATCTGAAAAAGTTTTAGGTTTAGTATCTAATAGCATTTGTCTTACAAATTTAGTACCAAACTCTGGAATTCCATAACTTCCAACTTCACATCCCAATTCTTCTACTGTTACCCCTAAAGCTTCTGGTGATGTAAATATACTCAAAACCTTAGGATCTGAAAGTGGTATTGTTTTTGGATCAAGCCCTGTTATATCCTGAAGCATTCTTAATACAGTAGGATCATCGTGACCTAGTATATCTAATTTCAACAATCTACCACTTATAGAATGATAATCAAAATGAGTTGTTATTATGTCAGAGTTAGGATCATCTGCTGGATGTTGTATAGGACAAAAATTATATATTTCATTATCACTTGGAACTACCATTATCCCCCCTGGATGTTGTCCACTTGTCCTTTTAACTCCAGTACATCCAATTGTCAACCTATCTATCTCTGCTGATGGAACATTAATCTCTTTTTCATCTAAATATTTTTTTACAAAGCCATATGCAGTTTTTTCTGCAATTGTTCCTATAGTTCCTGCTTTAAAAGTATGCCCTTCTCCGAAAAGTACTTCAGTATATTTATGTATGTCTCCTTGATTGTCACCGGAAAAGTTAAGATCTATATCTGGCTCCTTATCTCCTTCAAACCCTAAGAAAGTTTCAAAAGGAATGTCATGTCCATCTCTAATATATGGAGTTCCGCATTTCTCACAATTTTTTTCTGGCAAGTCAACCCCAGAAGCTACTGAACCATCCATAAAAAATTCACTATTTTTACACTTTGGACAAACATAATGTGGTGGCAATCCATTAACTTCTGTTATATCTGTCATAGTTGCAACAAAAGAAGACCCTACTGATCCTCTAGAACCTACCAAATATCCATCTGCTATTGACTTTGCAACTAATTTATGAGCTATAAGATAAAGTACTGCATACCCATTATTAATTATAGAATTTAACTCTTTGTCTAATCTTTGTTGTATTACTTCTGGTAAGTCCTCTCCATAGATTCTCTTTACATTTTCCATCGTCATATTTCTAATATCTTCATCTGCACCTTCAATTTTAGGTGGAAATGTTTCATCTGGAATTGGTTTTACCACCTCAACCATATCTGCTATTTTATTTGGATTTTCTATTACTACTTCTCTAGCCTTATCTTCACCTAAATATGAGAATTCCTTTAACATTTCTGTAGTAGTTTTAAAATATAGCGGTGGTTGGTTATCTGCATCTGAGAATCCTTGTCCTGCCATAAGTATTCTTCTAAAAACCTCATCATCAGGATGTAAAAAATGAACATCACCTGTAGCTACAATTAATTTATTATATTTTTCTGCAAGTTTATAAATTTTACTATTTATTTCTCTTAGCTGATTATCGTCTTTAACTGTTCCATTTGCAATTAAAAATTTATTATTACCAATTGGTTGTATCTCTAAATAATCATAGAAATTCACTAATTGTTCCATCTCTTCAAAAGATTTGCCTTGTAATACCTCTTTGTATATTTGACCTGCCTCACAAGCAGAGCCAATTATAAGTCCTTCCCTAAATTCTTCCAAAAGGCTTTTAGGTACCCTTGGTCTTCTATGAAAATATTCCAAATTAGACTTTGATATAACTTTATATAAATTTTTTATGCCTACTTGATTTTTTGCAAGTATTATTATGTGATAAGTAACAGCCTTTTTTATATCAAAATTTCCTAAAAACTCTTTATTTAATTTATATACATCAAATATTTCCTTCTCTTTTAACATCTCTAAACAATGTAGTACTATTTCCGCTGTTGCTTTTGCATCATCAACAGCTCTGTGATGATTTTCTAAAGATATACCTATATGCTTACATATTGTGTTCAACTTGTATCTTTTTAAATCTGGAAATAAAAATTTTGCTAAAGGAATAGTATCCATTATTGAATTTTTAAATTCTACATTAATTTTTTTACAATTAGATTTTATAAAAGATGTATCAAAAGGAGCATTATGAGCTGCAACCATAGAATCTCCAACAAACTCTAAAAACTTAGGTAATACACTTTCTATAGGATCTGCATCTTTAACCATATCATTTGTTATTCCTGTAAGCTCTGTTATTTTATACGGAATAGACTTATTAGGATTTACAAATTCATTAAATCTATCTACAATTTGATTATCTCTAACTTTAACTGCCCCAATTTCAATAATAGAATCATTTTCACTGGAAAATCCTGTAGTTTCTAAATCAAATACTACAATATCGTCATTAAGATTTCTATTTTCATCTGCTATCACTATTGGTATTCCATCATCAACTAGGTAACCTTCCATACCATATATAACTTTTATATCTTTACCTTTAGATGCATTCATAGCTTCTGGAAATGCTTGTGCCACACCATGATCAGTTATTGCAATAGCTTTATGTCCCCATTTTACAGCAGTATTTATAAGTTTTGATGCTGATACTAATCCATCCATAGAACTCATATTAGTATGTGCGTGAAGCTCTACTCTTTTCTCTTCATTTATATCATTTCTCTCAGTTTTAGCCATTTTATACATATGTTTACCCATAAGTACTATTTCTCTTGCATAAGTATCATATATAACTTCTCCACTAACTTTACAGTGCAATCCTACCTTCAAATTTTCCTGAAGTTTTTCTAGTTCTTGATTTTTGAGAAAACATTTTACCATTATAGAACTAGTATAATCTGTAATACAAAATGTAGGTATAATTCTTCCCGTTTTTGTTTCTATTATTTCAACTTTGAATATATCACCAATTATGGAGACAAATCCAGAAGTTTGATCTAATTCACAAATTTGTGTTGGCTCTGTTGTAACATGACGCCCAATAATTAAATTTTCATCATTAGCATCTTTAGAGTTATCAAATCGTGGTTTTCTGTAAGAATTTGCACTTCCATTATTATTTTTATTATTTTGCATTGAAGATTTTAATTTACTATTTTCTATAGAATTATTTTTATTTTCTACATTGGTGTTTTTCATTACTTCTTGTATTATATTTACATTTTCTTTCTCTTTTTCTTTAAAGTAATCCACCTTCACAATATTGTCATTAATTATTTTTATACTTCCATCTATACCATATACTCTTTTTAATGTGGACTTAATAGTTTGTTCCATATGTTTATTTTTTAATATATCACATATGAATTTATTAGAAATTTTTATTTTTACAGTACTATCATCAATTTCCTTTTCACAATTTAATAAAGCAGTTCTCACTGTTGGATTTTTTACTGTAACATCATTTATAAGATCTGTCCAATACATGGTACATACTTCTTGTAAATTTGCAGCCTTTATATCCACATACCATATATACTCTATATTTTTAAATACTTTTAACGCCTTATATAGTATTAATTCTACCTTATCTTTTATATCTTCATTTAGACCACTGTCACCGCTTAAGTATATTATTAGTTTTTCCGTTTTTTAAGGTACTGAATCCTCAGTACCTTAATATCATAATCAGAAATATCCTTATGTTCATCTAAATGATCTTTTAAAAGTTCAACTAGGCTTTTATTCATATTTTATCCTCCTAGTCCTATAGTTTTTCTATCTCCTTCATTAGTTCTGGAACAAGATCTTTTTCATCTACTTTTTTTATAATTTCACCTTTTTTAAATATTATTCCACAACCTTTTCCACCAGCTATACCAATATCTGCTTCTCTTGCTTCTCCTGGTCCATTTACTACGCATCCCATAACTGCTACCTTTATGTTCTTATTAATTCCTGCAAGTAATCCTTCTACTTCGTTAGCAATTTTTATAAGATCAATTTCTGTTCTTCCACAGGTAGGACAGGATACAAATTTTATTCCTTCTTTAATATATCCTAAAGATTTCAAAATTTCTTTTCCAACTTTAACTTCTTCTTCAACATCTCCAGTAATAGATACCCTTAAAGTATCACCTATACCTTGAGATAACAATGCCCCTATGCCAACACTTGATTTAACAGTAGCTTTAAAAGGAGTCCCTGCCTCTGTTACACCTAAATGTAGTGGATAGTTAACCTTTTCTGACATCAATTTATAACTTTGTATCATTTCACCTACATCTGATGATTTAATCGATATAATTATATCATGAAAATCCATATCTTCTAATATCTTTACATGTCCTAATGCACTTTCCACCAAAGCTTCTGCACAAGGTCTTTTATATTTTTCAAGAATACCTTTTTCTAAAGATCCTGAATTAACACCAATTCTTATTGGTATTTTCTTTTCTTTAGCAACTTTTACAACTTCTCTAACCCTTTCTTCGCTTCCTATATTTCCTGGGTTAATTCTAAGTTTGGACACACCATTTTCCATAGCTTTAATTGCTAATTTATAATCAAAATGAATGTCTGCTACAAGAGGTATATTAATATTTTTTACAATCTCTTTAATAGCTTCTGCTGCTTTTATATCTGGAACTGCACATCTAACTATATCGCATCCTGCTTTTTCAAGTCTTAATATTTGTTCTACAGTTGCTTTAACATCTCTTGTATCTGTATTAGTCATAGATTGGACTGCTATTTTAGCATCTCCACCAATCTCTATATTTCCTATTTGTATCTTTCTAGTTTCTCTTCTTATCATCTTAATCACTCCTAAAATTGAATAGGATTAACAATATCCTTTACAAGCATAAATATCATAAGCCCCATAAGTGCCATATATCCATAATAATTTATTCTTGCAATAACTTCTTTATTAAACTCTCTTCGAGTTATTATTTGTAATATTAATATTAAAGTCCAACCACCATCTAATGCTGGAAATGGTATTATGTTAAATATAGCTAATTGAATACTTAAGTATGCTCCTAACAACATAAGGTTTGCAACCCCTTGCCTTGCTACTGCAGTTGAAATTCTAATTATCGAAATAGGACCACCAAAATCATCACTTGATACTTTTCCTTTAAATAATCTTCCAAAGAATTGAAAAGTTTGTTTTGTAAGACTTATTGTTTGATCAACGCCATATTTAAAAGCTTCACCAATTGTTGGAGTTTTCAATTCTGGATAAATACCTATTAAAAACTGATTTTCTTCTTTTGAAAATGCTGGCGTTAAGTTTATATCTTTATAATCACCATTTCTTTCAATAGTGACTTTTAGTTCCTTACCATCACTTAAAATAACTTCTGTTGCAAAATCATTCCAAGTAGTTATTTTTTTGTCATCTACAAATTTTATAGTATCTCCTTTTTCTACACCTGCAGTATATGCTGGACTATCTTTTATTGTATCACTTACAGTTGGAACATGAATTCCTTCTATATTTCCAACAAGTCCAAATAAGAATATAGCTAAAAATATATTCATTATTGGTCCTGCTAAAACTATTGAAAGTTTTTGCCATGAATTTTTATTTGCATATGCTCTTGGGTCTACACTAGTTACTTCATCATCTTCTCCATACATTTTTACATAACCACCTATAGGTAGAAGACATATTTTATATTCTGTTTCTTTTCCTTTTATGCCAAAAAGTTTAGGTCCCATACCTATTGAAAATTCATCTACACGTACATCATTTATTTTTGCAAGTATAAAATGTCCAAATTCATGCACTACAACCAAAATTCCAAAGGCTATTATAGCCATAAGTATATGTCCTATATTTTCAAATAACACTCCCATACTAATTTATCTCCCTATATACCAAATTTATTTTCAACATATTTTCTAACCTCTTTATCTGTAAGTATGACTTCTTCTAAAGTAGGATTTTTTATAAATTTTAATGTTCCCATACATTCTTTTAAAATTTCTTCTATTTGTAAATAACCAATTTTTCCATTTAGAAATAATTCTACTGCAACTTCATTAGCTCCATTCATTATTGCAGGCATGTTACCGCCTTTTTTCCCTGCTTGATAAGCAAGTTTTAAACACCCAAAAGTATCCATATCTGGTTTTTCAAAAGTTAATTGTCCTAATGTATAAAAATTTAATTTTTCAGTAACAGATGGCTTCCTTACTGGATAGTTCATTGCATATTGTATTGGTAATTTCATGTCTGTACTTCCAAGCTGAGCTATAATACTTCCATCTATATATTCTACCATTGAATGAACTATACTTTGTGGATGAACTACCACCTCTATATCTTCATAATCAACACCAAATAAATAATGGGCTTCTATAACCTCTAATCCTTTATTCACCAACGTAGATGAATCTATAGATATCTTTTTTCCCATATTCCATTTAGGATGTTTTAATGCCTGTTCTGCTTTTATCGTAGTAAGTTCTTCTCTACTTTTCCCTCTAAAAGGCCCTCCTGATGCTGTTAATAATATCTTGTTTATTTTTTGATTTTCATTCCCTTGTAAACATTGAAATATAGCTCCATGTTCTGAGTCTACTGGTAATATTTTAACATTATTTTCTTTAGCTTCTCTTATTACAATTTCACCTGCTACTACAAGAGTTTCTTTATTTGCAAGAGCAATATCTTTTTTAGCTCTTATAGCTTTTATAGTAGGTATAAGCCCTATCATACCAACAACTGATGTGACTACCATTTCTATCTCTTCTAATGTTGATATTTTTATTAACCCCTCTAATCCTTCATAAACTAATATGTCTAATTCATGTTCTTCACAATATTCTTTTACTTTAATATAACTATCTTTATCCATCATGGCTACATATTTAGGTTTAAATTCATCTATTATATTTATAACCTTTTTATAACTGGTATTTGCAGATATACCTATTACATTAAACTCTTCATTTTCTTGCCTAACAACGTCTAACGTCTGAGTTCCTATAGAGCCCGTAACCCCTAATATACTTATGTTTTTCAAAAAAAATCGCTCCTTCTTCTAACTATACTATATAATTTAAATTTATAGCCCTTTGTTATAACTTACCTTTTTAAAATTATACTATTATGCCATAATTTCTTCAAATATAAATCTATTTTGCATTATAAATTTTATCAAAATCATATGACTTTTCAAAGACAAACTCATTACAAGTTATTACATATAACACTCCTGTAATCATTCCAATTATACCAAAATTTTTAGTACCAATATATATTGCAAGAATTAGTGGTATTGGAGGAATATTTAGTTTACAACTCATAAATTTTCCTTGAATTATTTGTGTAGTTAAAAATAATATAACATATAATGTTAATAACCCTATAACTATAAAATGATTTTTCATATAAAAATAATATAATGTTAATGGAACAAACACTATAAAAGTTCCTATATAAGGAATTATATCTAATATTGCACAAATAATACCTAAAGATATACAATTTTTTATAGATAGTATTTTAAACCCTATTATTACAATAATCATATTTATAAAAGCTGAATAAATTATTATCTTTATCAATTTACTCATTTCATAAAACTTCTTCCTAACTCTCATATAATTTTCTTTACCAATTAATTCAATTATAAATAGTGCTACTGATTTTATATCAGCTAAAACAAAATATGCTATTATATTTCCAACAAAATAAGTTAATAATCCATCCGTTGTGTGAATAGCACCTTTTTTTAATACTCCACTTTTCAAAAATTTCTCCATAGCATTTAAAATTCTATTTTTAGCATCCATATCATTTAAACTTTGAAAAGGTGTTATTCTTTTATAAATTTCACTAATATATAATAACAATCCATTTAACTCATCATTTACAAAAGAAACACCTTTATCAAATAAAAATGTACCTATAAACAATAAAATAAGAAAGAAAAGGCAGTTTATAAAAACTATGCTAATAATAGCACTTGCCTTTTCTCCAAAAGTATCCCTTTTCCTTAACATTTTGTATAACGGTAGCGATACTAAGATTAAAGCAGTTGTCACCATAATAGGTCTTATATAATTTGTTATTATTATAGTTCCAATTATGAATAGTATAAGTAAAACAATAGAATAAAATAATTTTTTATATTTCAAACTCTACATCCCCATAAAAATTGTTATATAATAATATACTACAACTGATACAAAAAGTATGCTATCAAATCTATCTAATATTCCACCATGTCCAGGTATAAGATTACTATAATCTTTAATTTTCGCATGTCTTTTTATAGATGACGCTACAAAATCGCCTAACTGACCTACTATTCCTCCTAAAATTCCTATTATCGCATAATTATAAAGTGATATATTCACTCCAAATTTTTTTATTACATAACCATATATAACACAACCTAAAACACTACCAAATAGTCCACCAATTGCACCTTCAACCGTTTTTTTAGGACTAACCTTAGGTATCAATTTATGTTTACCTAAAAATCTTCCTGTGTAATATGCTAAAGTATCACATCCCCAAGAAGATATAAATACTAACCATATTAAATATTGTCCATATTCTAACATGTTTATAAGTGGCAATAAACTAAAAAATATCGTTACATATAAAATTCCAAACATTGTAGTTGCTACATCTATAAAATTATATTCTGTATTAAACACAGGTACAAACATAGTTATAAAAGTACCTATTACTAACATATATGAAACCATTTCAAAATTAAATTTTTCACCTAATGTAACAAAATATACTACAGTTATTATATATCCTATAATGGAAATAGGTTTTAACTGGGATTCTTTACAAGCATTATAAAACTCATAAAGCCCACATAGTGCTAAAACTAAAACAAAATATTTAAGTATAACTCCTCCTATTAAGAAAAATACTAGTGCTGGAGCTATCATAGCTGCACCAATGTACCTTTTATTCATAAAAATCTCCTTCCATTACTTTACAGCACCAAATCTTCTATCCCTATTTTGATAATCATAAATAGCTCTTTCTAAATCTTTTTCACTAAAATCTGGCCACTTTATGTTAGAATACCAAAACTCTGAATATGCACTTTGCCATAATAGATAATTACTCAATCTTTGCTCTCCGCTAGGTCTTATTATCAAATCTGGATCTGGCATACCTGCTGTGTATAAATTATTATTTACTAATTCTTCATTTATATCGTCTATTGATATTTTTCCATTTAGTAACTGCTTACATATTTCTTTTGTTGCTACTATAATTTCATCTCTTCCACCATAATTTAATGCAATATTTAATACAATACCTGTATTGTTTTTTGTTTCCTCTTTTAACATATTTATTGCTTCTAAACTAGTATTAGGTAACTTGTCTAAATCTCCTATTGTTTTTACTATTACATTATTTTTCTTTAAATCTTCACATTCTTTATGCGCAAATTCAATTATTAATTTCATCAGTGCACCAACCTCTTCTTTAGGTCTTTTCCAGTTTTCTGTGGAAAAGGCATATAAGGTTAAATATTTTACACCTAAATCAGATGCTCTATTCAAAATTCTTTTTATAGTTTTCATACCTTCTCTATGTCCAAGCATTCTAGCCAATCCTCTATCCTTAGCCCATCTTCCATTTCCATCCATGATAATTGCTATATGTTTTGGTATATTATTACTATCTAAAATTATTTTTTCTTCTTTTTTTTCACTACCCTTAAAAAAATTCAACATGTTTATCTCTCCATTCTAAATCTAAAAGTGATTTTTCTTTATTTTTATCTGTTGTTATTTTTATATAGTTCTAAGCTGACTATTTAAATTATTCATTTTTAAATCTAGATATACCAAAATTGATACAATAGTCAAGATTATATATATATAATTTCAAAAGTCATTTGATATAAAAATATGTTTTAGTCATTAAATAAATTTTAACTCAACCTTATATATCATATATAAGTTAAAGTTGAACTACACTTAATAATAATTTTATCAAATTTAAATAAAAAATAAAGTTTTATTTATATTTAAGTTTATAAAATAGATTTAAAAATTAATTTTATATTATGCATTTTCATTAATATAAATACAAATTTAATTTTAAACCAATAAAAACCTGCATAAATGCAGGTTTTTATCTATTAATATAAAATTAAATTGACATAACTTCTTTTTCTTTTGCTGCAACAATTGTATCTATTTCTTTTACGTATTTGTCAGTTTCCTTCTGAATGCTATCTTCTGACTTTTTAGCTTCATCTTCAGTAATTTCTCCATCTTTTTTAAGAGCTTTTATCTTATCATTAGCATCTCTTCTTATAGATCTCACTGCAACTTTCGCATCTTCTCCAACTTTTTTTATATTCTTAACAAGATTTTTTCTTGTCTCTTCTGTTAGTTCAGGAATCATTAATCTTATAACTGCACCATCACTAGTAGGATTTAATCCTAAATCAGATTTTAAAATAGCTTTTTCAATATCTTTTAAAGAACTTTTATCCCATGGTTGTATTAAAAGTACTCTTGCTTCTGGAGCAGATATATTAGCTACTTGGTTTAATGGAACCATGCTACCATAGCATTCCACTTCTATTCTGTCTAACATTTTTGGATTTGCTCTTCCAGCTTTCATTGTTGATAATTCACCTTTTAAAACTGTAAGAGTCTTTGTCATTTTTTCATCAGCATTTTTTATAATTTCTTTAATCATACAATAAACTACCTCCAAAAATTATTTATTACAAGATACTTTAGATACTAGAGTACCAATTTTTTCACCTTTTACAGCTTTAATTATATTTTCTGGTTTATCTAATCCAAATACTAATATTGGAATATCATTATCCATACATAGTGATGTTGCTGTAGTATCCATAACCTGAAGGCCCTTTTCTATAACATCAAAGTAACTTAAGTTATCAAATTTAACAGCATCATTATGTTTATATGGATCTTTATCATAAACCCCATCTACTTTTTTTGCTAATAATATTACATCTGCTTCTATTTCTGCAGCTCTTAAAGCTGCTGTAGTATCTGTTGAAAAATATGGATTTCCAGTACCTGCTGCAAATATCACTACTCTTCCTTTTTCTAAGTGTCTCATGGCTCTTCTTCTTATATAAGGTTCAGCAATTTCTCTCATCTCAATAGCTGTTTGTACTCTTGTGTGTACTCCAGCACTCTCTAATGAGTCTTGAAGTGCTAATGCATTTATACATGTTGCTAACATACCCATATAATCCGCAGTTGTTCTATCCATATCTTCGCCTTGTCGTCCGCGCCAGATATTTCCTCCACCAACAACAGCTCCAACTTCAACACCCATCTCTACTAATTCTTTAATTTGTAAAGCTATTTTACTAGCTATATCAAAATCTATACCATACCCCTTATCAGCAGCTAAAGCCTCACCTGAAAGTTTAAGCATTACTCTTTTATATTTTGCAGCTTCCATATATATTGTACCTCCAAATTATTATAATTCCATCAAAAATTTGTAAATTTATATGTTTATTTTAAAAAAAGAGAACACATAGGTTCTCTTTTATTTTTTATTATTTACCTTGCATTTTTGCAACTTCTTCTGCAAAGTTATCTTCTTTTTTCTCGATTCCCTCTCCTCTTTCGAATCTAGCGAATCTATTAATTTTTATGTCAGCACCTATTTTCTTAGACTCTTCTTGAAGATATTTAGTTATTGTATAGTCAGGATTTTTAACCCAAACTTGATCAACTAAACAAACTTCTTTTAAGTATTTTTTAACTCTTCCTTCAACCATTTTTTCTACTATTTTTTCTGGTTTACCTTCATTTAAAGCTTGAACTCTATAGATTTCTTTTTCTTTTTCTATAGTTTCATGATCAACAGCTGTTTCATCTAAGAATAATGGATTTGCAGCAGCAATTTGCATAGCAACATCTTTTCCAACTTGAGCTAAAGTTTCATCTTGCTTATCACAAGCAAGTTCAACCATAACAGCTATTCTTCCACCACCGTGTATATAGCTTTGAAGCATTCCATTTTCTATGCTAAATCTTTTAAATCTTCTTACAGACATATTTTCTCCGATTTTAGCTATTAATGCTGTTAATGTATCTTTTATAGTAGAAGTTTCATCTTCTATGTAATTTTCTTCTATTAATTCTTCTACAGTAGTAACATTTGAATAAGTTACTTGCTTAGCTATATTTTTAGCTAATTTAACAAATTCTTCATTAGCTGCAACGAAGTCTGTTTCACAGTTTACTTCTACTACAGCACCTTTTTTATTATCTTCTGAAATATAAGTAACAACTAGTCCTTCAGCTGCTATTCTTCCTGCTTTTTTAGCAGCTGCAGCTAACCCTTTTTCTCTTAATATTTCTATCGCTTTATCCATATCTCCATTAGTTTCACTTAAAGCTCTTTTGCAGTCCATCATTCCTGCACCAGTTCTTTCTCTAAGCTCTTTAACCATGCTTGCAGTTATCATTTATAATTCCTCCTACTCTTAACTAATTTAAAAGGTAAATGAAATTTATTTTCACTTACCTTTTAAATTTATTTACTCTACTAACATTTTTTATTCTAAAATGTCAATTATTCAAGGTAAAATAAAATTATTCAGCTAATTGTTCACCTTGTCTTGCTTCGATTATAGCATCGCTTAATCTCTCAGTTATTAGTTTTACCGCTCTTATAGCATCATCATTTCCTGGTATTACGTAATCAACTTCATCTGGATCACAGTTTGTGTCAACTATAGCAACAACAGGTATTCCTAATATTTTTGCTTCTGATATAGCATTTTTTTCTTTTCTTGGATCTACAACAAATAATGCTCCTATATTATTAGCATCCATGTTTCTAATTCCGCCTAAGTTTTTCTCTAGTTTTTCTCTTTCATTTTTTAATAGAGTAACTTCTTTCTTAGGTAAAACATCAAATGTTCCATCTTCTTCCATGTTATCTAATTCTTCTAATCTTCCGATTCTAGTTTTGATAGTTGTGAAGTTTGTTAACATTCCACCTAACCATCTATTGTTTACGAAGTGCATTCCTGATCTTATTGCTTCGTCTTTAATAGCTTCTTGAGCTTGTTTTTTAGTTCCAACGAAAAGTACATCTTTTCCTTCTTCTGATACTGATTTTAAGAAATCATAAGCTTCATCGATTTTCTTAACTGTTTTTTGTAAATCGATTATATATATTCCGTTTCTTTCTGTGAATATATATGGAGCCATTTTAGGGTTCCATCTTCTTGTTTGGTGTCCAAAATGTACACCAGCTTCTAATAATTGTTTCATTGATATTACTGCCATTTTAAATTCCCTCCTGGTTTTTCCTCCATTGCCCTCATTTTTTCTAAAAAACCTTCAAAATAAGGCACCTTTCTAGAAAATACAGCAATGTGCGTATTCTTACCTGTGTTAGTATATCATAATACTAAGCACTATTCAATATAAAATTTCACTTCATTTGAAGTATTTTTAATTATAAATTAACATTAGTATTATATCCATAAAATACTTTAATAAACGTATTTTTATTTTTAACTTCTATTAAATATAAGGTTATAAAGCAAATTATAAAGTTATTTATTTGTCAATCGAGAAAACTTTAATTAACATTTTATCTATAATTAATGGTTTCCTTTTGTTAAAAGTTTTAGTAATTATTACTCACTATCTCCCTAATAATACTAACAGTATTTTTATTTTAAGAAACTGACTTTCAGTTTCATCCATTATTTTCAATTAACTATAATTGTACTTAATCTTATCACTTGCTAACAAAAGTTTATTTAATAACTTTGAATTTTTTATAAAGAATTTAATATTCACTTTTTATGATTAAAGACATACTTCATTGTTTTAGATATCCAAGTTTTAAAATAAATAATTTTAAAACTTAATTTTAAACTTTATAGCATTGATTTTAATAAAATACAACATTTAAACAAAAAAAATAGAGCATAATGCTCTATTTTAATTTATCTAACTCTTCTATTAATTTCTCATTAAGTATTTTTATATGAGTACCTTTCATACCTAAAGATCTTGATTCAATAACTCCAGCACTCTCAAATTTTCTTAATGCATTTACTATAACTGATCTAGTTATTCCAACTTTATCAGCTATTTTAGAAGCTACTAAAAGACCTTCATAGCCGTCTAACTCATTAAATATATGTTCTACAGCTTCTAACTCTGAATAAGAAAGTGTTCCTATTGCTAATTGAACTATAGCTTTCTTTCTTGCTTCTTCTTCTATTTCTTCATTTTTAGCTCTTAATATTTCCATTCCTACTATAGTTGCACTATATTCAGCAATAACTAAATCTTCTTCAAAGAATTCTTTATTAAATCTAGCTAATAATAAAGTTCCTAATCTTTCTCTATTTCCATTTATAGGTACTATAGTAGAAAGTTTTCCTTCAATTTCACAATCTTTTTCTCCTTCAAATACGCAAATTCCTTTGCTTGAAAGATTAGCTCTTGTTTCATCTACCCCTAAAAGTCTTTCATTATAATCTTCTGGGAATCTCATGTTATTAACAACGTGATCTTTAACAGTCTCACATTCAAATCCTCCAGCAAAATTATATCCTAAAACTTTTCCTTTTCTGCTTATAACATATACGTTACAATCTAATACTTCGCTTAATAAATTACATATTTCATCAAAAACTACTGGTTCTGTTCCTGATTTTTGTAAAATTTTATTTAGTCTTCTTGTTTTATCTAATAGCGACACTTCTACTTCTCCTCCTTTATAAACACTAGTTTATATTCTTTCTTGTTTCTACTCCCACAAATCAATCTACTACAAATAAGCTGTCACTCAAAACATTTCTTGCAATTTTTAGCTAATTAAAAATTTTTTGAATTGTTTATGATACTAATTATCATATCATATCAATTTTAAAATTTCAATGTTTTTTTACCTATTTCGACAAATATATTATTTTTTTGTAAAACAACATATTTATAGAAATATTAAATTAAAATTAAGTATATAATAAATTTTAAAGCAATTAATTTATTTTTTTTATGTATTTATTATTATTTTACTATATTTTTAATAAAATATACTTGAAATTTTTTCATATTTTTAGAATTGCGTTTT
>NZ_HE611050.1:618285-643923 GCF_000285575.1 Clostridium senegalense JC122
GCATATAGATTTTGCTATAACTTTTTTAAGTAAAAAATTATAGCAAAATCTAATCAATTTGTAGTGTTTATAATAAATATTAATTAAGAATGATTTTATTTAGATAATATATTTCTATTTCATTTTACCAACTCAAGCATTATAAAACTTTTTAACGAATTTGTAAAGTTTTTTTTTGTTTTTCACAAAAATTTTTATTTAATTTTCTTCTTCTTTTATTTCTTCTTTTAACTCTTTCCTATATTTACATTCTTTATTAGCACATTCTAAATAATTTCCTTTTGTTTTTGTATACCTTTTTACTAAAATGTCATTACATTCTGGGCATTTTTCTCCAGATGGTTCAAACCAACTCACAAAATCGCATTCTGGATATCCGCTACATCCATAAAAAGTTCTTCCTTTTCTACTTCTTTTTTCTAATATTTTCTTTCCACACTTAGGACACGATACATCTAATTCCTTTGCTATTGGTTTAGTATTTTCACATTCTGGATATCCAGGACATGCTAAGAAATCTCCAAATCTACCATGTTTTACAACCATCAATCTTCCACATTTATCACATGGTATGTCTGTTACTTTATCCTCTATTGTTATTTTAGCTATTTCTTTTTCTGCTATTTCTATAGCTTCTTTTAATGGTGTGAAAAATTCATCTACAATTTTTTTCCACTCTGCAGTGCCTTCTTCTACATTATCAAGTTTACTTTCCATTTCTGCAGTAAACTCAACATCTACAATCTGCTTAAAATACTCGGAAATTAAGTTATTAACTATATGCCCTAATTCCGTAGGATCCAACACCTTTTTATTTCTTTCAATATACTTTCTATCTAGTATAGTTGATATTGTAGGTGCATAAGTACTTGGCCTTCCTATACCATTTTCTTCTAATGTTTTAACTAATGATGCCTCAGAAAATTTAGGAGGCGGTTGAGTAAAATGCTGTTTTCCTTCAGTGTTATTTTCTTTTAATTTATCACCTGTTTTCAAATCTGGTATTTTAAGTGTTTTATTTTCTTCATCGGATTCACTTTTATAAACTTTAGTAAATCCATCAAATTTAACAACAGATCCACTAGCTTTGAAAACATAATCATTATTATTAACATTTATTGATGTGCTGTTTAAAATACAAGAAGCCATTTGACTTGCCATAAATCTATTCCATATTAAAGAATATAATTTAAATTGAGTATCTTTTAATGTTTGCTTAGCAATTTCAGGTGTTATTTCAACATTACTTGGTCTTATAGCTTCATGTGCATCTTGGCTATTTTTTTACCTTTATATACTCTTTTTACATCTGGAATGTATTCATCTCCAAAATTATTCTGAATATATTGTTTTGAAGCTTCTTGAGCTTCATCAGATACTCTAACAGAATCTGTTCTCATATATGTTATCAAACCTACAGTTCCAAAACCTTTTATTTCTATACCTTCATATAATTCTTGTGCAACTGACATTGTCTTTTTAGTAGAAAAATTTAATTTTCTATAAGCTTCTTGTTGCAATGTACTTGTAGTAAATGGTGGTAGTGGATTTTTATTTTTTTCCGTATTTTTAATATTTCCAACTACAAAATCACCTTGTTCTAATTCTTTTATTATTAAATCATTTTCTTCTTTTGATAAAATTTCTATTTTCTTACCTTTTTTATTGTGTAATTTAATTGTGAACTTATCTTTTAAGGAATCTTTATAAACTTCACATTCTATAGACCAATATTCCTTCGGTATAAATTCTTTTATTTCTTTTTCTCTATCACAGATTATTTTAAGTGCTACTGATTGAACTCTTCCCGCACTTAATCCCCATCTTACTTTTCTCCATAATATAGGGCTTATTTTATATCCTACTAATCTATCTAAAACTCTTCTTGCTTGCTGAGCATCAAATACATTCTCATTTATTAATCTAGGATTTTTTATTGCAGATTTTACAGCATTTTTAGTAATTTCATTAAATTCTATTCTACATTTTTCACTTCCATCAATCTTTAATATATTAGCTAAATGCCAAGAAATAGCTTCGCCCTCTCTATCAGGGTCAGTTGCAAGGTAAACTTTTTCACTTTTTTTAGCTTCTTTTTTAACTTTTTTATTAATTCACCTTTTCCTCTAATGGTAATATATTTAGGTTCATAATTATTCTCTATATCAACGCCTAATTGGCTTTTTGGTAAATCTCTAATATGTCCCATAGAAGCTTCAACTACGTAATTTTTTCCTAAATATTTTTTTATGGTCTTCGCTTTAGCTGGTGACTCAACTATAACTAGTTTTTGACCCATCGTATCCCCTCCAGTAATTTCGTCATTATTTAATTTAACATTATACTACTTTAATTTAATATATTAAAACAAGCTAAAACCTTAACTTACATATTAACTCAAAATATTTATTTTTAGCTAAAAAAGTGATTTAATTGAAATTTTCACAAGCTTGCCATCACCCTTTTAAGAATCAAAATCTTCCATGTATAACTTAAGAAACAATTTTGTATCCCTATAATAGTTATTCATATTAAATATTTATGTGTAAAAATGTTATTTTATATACTCTTATTTACCTTAACATAATAATTGCCATTTAAACAACATATTTCTTCTCGTAGTTGCATTTCAAATAATACCCCATACAATTGAGTTATGTCAATATTAGAACTTCTTGCTATTTCGTCAACATGCATTGGTTCACTAGTTAAAATCTCGTATATTCTATCACATATCTCACTATAACTTTTCCTAACATTTTTATCTGTATTGCAAGTTTTGTCAATTTCTAATAAATTTATAATATCTTCTACTTTCGTAAATGGATATGCACCATCCTTTATTAATTTATTCGTACCTTTATTTTGTTCTAAAAATATAGATGCAGGTACTGCCATAATATCTTTTCCTTGTTCCAATGCCCAATTAGCTGTTATTAAAGATCCACTTTTTTCACCAGCTTCTACAATTAATATCAAATTAGAAAGTCCACTTATTATTCTATTTCTAAGAGGAAACCTAAACCTTTCTGGTGGTGCATCAGGTGAAAATTCTGATAATATACATCCTTGCTCCTCAATGATTTTTTTATATAAGTTTTTGTGTTCCTTAGGATATATGACATCTACACCACATCCTAGAACTCCACAAGTATATATTCCATTCTCTATTGATCTTTTATGTGCTTCTCCATCTATCCCTCTTGCAAGTCCACTTATTATTTGAACATTAGTATCTTTAAGTTCTCTACAAATAATTTCAACTATGTTTTTCCCATAATAACTAGCTCTTCTAGAACCAACAATAGCTATTTTCTTATCATCATTATTTAACTTATCTATATTTCCTCTATAAAACACTCCATAAGGCATCTCATTTATATTTAACAAGCTTTTAGGATACTTATTATCCTTTATATTTAAAAAACTTATACCTTCCCTCTCACATAGTTCTTGAATGTTGTATAATCTTTCTTCACTATAAGTTCTTAGAAGAGTTTCTACAAGTTTATTTTTTCTATTACTATTTTCTTTCATAAAATTATAAATATTCTTCTCATTTGTAAGCTCTTTTAAAAGTTCTAATTTTATACTATTTTTTATAGGTGCTATAGCTAACCAAATCTTATACTTATCGTACATTTTTAATTCTCCCTTTATATAATTTCACTATTTATAAATTTTCTATAATTTAGTGCTTCAATTATATGTTTTTCTTCAATATTTTCTTTACCTTCTATATCAGCTATAGTTCTACTTACTTTTAAAATTCTACTGTATACCCTTGTACTTAAATGAAACTTATTAAACGCCAATTCCAATATTTTACTTGTTTTATTATCTATTTCACAATATTTTTTTATATGCTTTTGTTTCATTTCAGAATTATTTTTTATATTTTCATCTTTAAACCTTTTTATTTGAATGGTTCTTGCATTTTCAACCCTTTCTCGTATTTCCTTTGAACTTTCTTTTTTTATATTACAATTTATCTCTCCATAAGACAAAGGATTAACTTGTGTAAATATGTCTATTCTATCTAAAAGTGGTCCTGATAATTTCCCAATGTATCTTTTTATTTCATAATCACTACATCGACAGGGCTTTATATTAGTTCCATAAAATCCACATGGACATGGATTTAATGCAGCAACTAACATAAAACTAGATGGATAAGACACTGTTCCTGCATTTCTAGTTATTTTAATTGTTCTATCTTCTAAAGGTTGTCTTAACATTTGTAATAAATTTTTTTTAAATTCCAATATTTCATCTAAAAACAATACCCCATTGTGAGCTAATGAAATTTCACCAGGCATTAGATTTCTACCACCACCAACAAGAGCTACTTCTGTTATAGTATTGTGTGGACTTCTAAAAGGTCTTCTTTTTATAAGTCCCCCTTCATAATTCACACCACCATGGACGCTATATATTTTGGTAACATCTAAAGCTTCTTCATAAGTTAAATTAGGTAGTATAGATGTTATTCTTTCTGCCAACATTGTTTTACCAGAACCTGGTGCACCATGCATTAATATATTATGTCCTCCTGCAGCAGCTACTTCCAAAGCTCTTTTCGCCGCTTCTTGTCCTATAACCTCTGAAAAATCTCTAGAGCTTTCTTTTAATATTTCTTTTGCTTCCTTATAGTGGTATGAAGGCATATCTTTGTGTAATAAAAATTCTACTGACTGCTTTAAGCTATTTAGTGGATAAATTTCTATATCTTTTATCATAGAACAATCAACATAATTATCATAAGGAATTAATAATTTTTTAAATCCTTTTCTACTTCCCTCAATGGCTATTGGTAATACACCCTTAACTTTTTTTAATTTTCCTGATAAAGATAATTCACCCATTACCAAGTAATGATCCATATTTTCTATTTCCATTTGTTTACTTGCTATTAATATTCCTAACGCTATAGGTAAGTCAAATATAGTACCTTCCTTTTTTAAATCAGCAGGTGCTAAGTTTATAGTTATCCTATTATTAGGAAATTTATATCCTGAATTAATTATTGCAGCTCTAACCCTATCCTTTGCTTCTTTTACAGAAGTATCTGCCATACCAACTATATTAAATGATGGTATTCCTCTTGAAATATCTATTTCTACAGATATAACAATTCCTTCTACCCCTAAAAATGTAGCACAGGATAATTGTATAGCCATATTTATCCCTCCTTATTCTGTTTATGTTAATTGTTGACAGGTTATTATGATAATAAACATCTTAAAATTTAATTTGTTTATTATTATTATACTTGGCAATAATAAAAATATATTTGCTTTGATTTTAGGAGGTCATATTATTGAAAATTTTTAATAAAATCATTGGGGATAGTGGTGAAGATTTAGCCACAAACTATCTAAAAAAACATAAATATAAAATATTATGTAGAAATTTCACATGTAATATTGGTGAAATCGATATAATAGGCAAAAACGACAATTCTATCTGTTTTATAGAAGTTAAAACTAGACAATCAGATTATTATGGATATCCTAGTGAAGCTGTAAATTTTTACAAAGAAAAGAAAATAATAAAAACTGCTCAATACTATATTTGTAAAAATAAATTATTCAATCATAGTATAAGATTTGATGTCGTTGAAATTCTTCTAAATGACTATAAACCTAAAATAAATCTAATCAAAAATGCGTTTTGGGTAAACGGTTACATATAAGCTTATAAATAGTCCCAAAATAAAAATCCCCCTTTATTTTGAGACTATAATTTTATTTATTTAATATGTTGGTTAAAAAACTTCTTCTATGTATTTCAGTTATACCAATTCTCTTTATAGCTTCAACATGTTCCTCTGTTCCATATCCTACATTCTTATAAAATTTGTATTCTGGATAATGCTGATGATAATCTTCCATAATTTTATCTCTATAGACCTTGGCTAATATAGATGCACAGGCTATAGATGCACTTTTAGTATCACCTTTTATTACACTCTTATTTTCTATATCAAACTCTTTTATTAAATATCCATCAGATAAAACTAAATCTGGTTTTTTATCTAAACCATGGCATGCTCTTCTAAAAACCTCTTGATTGCACCACCCAATACCCTTTTCATCTATTTCTTTATTATCTATAACTGATATATTATAGCTTACAGCTTTAGATTTTATTATTTCACTTAGGTATTTTCTTTTTTCTGGAGAAAGCTTTTTAGAATCATTAATATATAACATTAATTCTCTATCATCCATATAATTTAAGTTTAATATTACAGCAGCTGAAACTATAGGTCCTGCTAAAGGACCTCTTCCAACTTCATCTACACCAGCAACATATTTAAAATTTCCAAAACTTTTATCAAAAATATACATATCTTTTACTCTGTTAACTTCTGCTTCATAGGTTATTATAATTCTTTCTAACTTTTCACCTAATTTATTTACATTCTTTCTGCTATCACCATTTAACATTTTTATAAGCTCCATAAACTTTAGTTTTGAAGTTCTTATATCATTGTTGTTTTGAAAATTTAAAACATATTCTTTAACAAGAGCAAATTTCATTTTACTCAAATCTATAACTTCCAAGTATATCACCTTATTTCTCTGGTTTTTCTAATGATATATTTCCTAATTTTCCACCTCTAAATTCATCTAATAACATAACAGCTACTCTATTGTAGTCTATATTACCACGTGCTATTACAGCCCCTCTTTTCCTACCTATATTATCCATATTTTCTAATGCTGATTCACTAAGTTCAGGAAGCTTATATCTTTCCTTCAATCTTTCCGGATAACTAACTTGAAGAGTTTCTATTAATTTCAAGGCTAACTCTTCTATATCCATAATTTCGTCTTTTATAGCACCAGTAAACGCTAAATCAAGCCCTACAGTTTCATCTTCAAATTTAGGCCATAATACTCCTGGAGTATCCATGAGTTCTATTCCTATTTTAGTTTTTATCCATTGCTTATTTCTAGTAACTCCTGGCTTATCACCTGTTTTAGCTATATTATTTTTAGCCAATTTATTTATAAATGTAGATTTTCCTACATTCGGTATTCCAACTACCATTACTCTAGTAACTATATTAACTACACCTTTGTTTCTTAAATTATCATGTTTTTCCTTTAACATTTCATCTAATGCAGGTTTTATATTTTTAAGACCTAATCCTTTTAAACAATTTACACTTAAAACTTTTGTATGTTCATTAGACAATTCCTTAACCCATTGCTTTGTCACTTTTTCTTCACTTAAATCGCTTTTATTTAATAAAATTATTCTAGGTTTATTTTGACAAATATCCTCTATATCTGGATTAGCACTAGATTTTACTATTCTAGCATCTCTTATTTCAATTACAGCATCAACAAGTTTTAAATTTTCTTTTATTTGTCTTCTTGTTTTAGCCATATGCCCTGGAAACCAGTTTATACTCATAACTACACCTTCTTTATCTAATATTGTATTGAATTTTATTTTATCTTTTATAGATTTTAAAACTTAAAATATAACTTATATATTTACTAACCAAATAATTTTCATAATAAAAAAAGGGACACTAACGCCCCATTTTTTACAAAATTATCTTATTAATTCTTTAACCTTAGCAGCTTTTCCTACTCTATCTCTTAAGTAGAATAATTTAGCTCTTCTTACTTTACCTCTTCTTACAACGTCAACTTTCTCTATTACAGGAGAGTTAACTGGGAAAGTTTTTTCAACTCCTACACCAGAAGCTACTCTTCTTACTGTAAAAGTTTCTCTTGCTCCACCGTTTTGTCTTTTAAGAACTGTTCCTTCGAAAACTTGGATTCTTTCCTTGTTTCCTTCACTTATTCTGATGTGAACTTTAACAGTATCTCCTACATTGAATTCTGGTAAATCAGTTCTGATTTGTTCTGCTTCGATTTGTTTTATTATGTCTAACATTGTGCGTTACCTCCTAAAAATTATTTGACGTTCTTAATCATATGTAAATGACAGAGGACCGCCCAGCACAAAAATGATTTTATCATATAAATTTAATGTTATCAACTTATTTTTTAGTTTTATAATGATTTTCCAACATTTTTTTATCTTCTTTTGTAAGTTCAATGTTTTTGTATAAATCATTTCTTTGTTTTTTTGTTATTAATAGTGATTGTAATCTTCTATATTTTCGTATATTTTCATGATGTCCTGAAATTAATATTTCTGGAACTTTTTTTCCTTCGAATTCAAAAGGTCGTGTGTATTGAGGATATTCTAAAAGTCCATCATAAAAAGATTCCTCCATAAAACTTTCATCACAAGATAATACATTAGGAATCATTCTACTTATACTATCAACAATCGGTATACACGCCATTTCACCACCAGTTAATACAAAGTCACCTAATGATACCTCCATATCTATATAATCATAAATTCTTTCGTCAATACCTTCATAATGACCACAAAGAAATATTAATTCTTTTTCTTTACTAAAATCCTTAGCCATTTTCTGATTAAAAGTCTTTCCTCTTGGACCTAAAAATACTACTTTACCATTATTAACTTTTTTAACATCTTTTATACAATCAACTATTGGTTGTGGCATCATCACCATTCCAGCACCACCACCATATGGATAGTCATCAACTTTTTTATGCTTATTATTTGTATAATCTCTTATATTTACACATTCAATATTTAAAATATTTTCCTTTTGTGCCCTTCCTAAAATACTATGATTAAAAACATCAAACATTTCTGGGAAAAGAGTTAATATATGTATTTTCATTATTCACTCCAAACCTTCACAGGCTTTATCACAATTTCACTTTTTTCAATATTAATACTAACTATTATTTCTTTTAATGCAGGTATTAAAACTTCCTCTTTTCCACCTTGTACCCAATATACATCATTACTACCTGTTTCTAAAACATCATATACTTTCCCAAGTTCTACCCCGTCAGTATCAAAAACCTTACAATCTATCAAATCTGCAACATAATAGCTATCTTCTTCAAGCTGTTTTGCATCATTTCTATGAATTTTTAAATATTTATTCCTATACTCTTCTGCCTCATTCATAGATTCTATACCCTCAATTTTTAATATTGCTCTATCACTTTGTAATTTACATGATGTTATTTTTCTTTCAACGCCATCTATATAAACTTTTTCTAACTCTCTAAATTCCTCTAAACTATCTGTAAGCGAAAAAACTTTCACCTCACCCCTAACTCCATGAGGTTTAGTTATTTGTCCTATGCTCATAAACTCCTTCATTCTACAGACCTCCTAATAATATATTTGGGATACTTTATAAAAACTCACGTTATTAACTTAATTTTATCCCCTAACGATTTGATTTTCAATTGCCAATTTATATATTAAATTATGTTTTTATTATTATCAACAAAAATATAATTTATTTAATCTAAATTTATATTTTAGCTTATTTATTTAATTAATTAAAATATATTTTAATAATAATCATGATTTTTAGTTGTAACTTAGAAACTATAACTCATTAAATAACTATTAAAATTTAATTATTATTTTTTAAATAAATAAATTCTCACATAATTATAACGGTAAATATAACCATATATTCTTATATTAATAAAAATTTATATTAAAATAAGAGTTAGGCTAGCCTAACTCTTATGATTCTATTATTTCTACAACAACTCTCTTGTTTTCCTTAACAGCTGCTGCTTTTACAACAGTTCTAATAGCTTTTGCTATTCTTCCCTGTTTACCAATTACTTTTCCCATATCAGCTTTATCAACCTTTAACTCCAAAATGATTGAATGATCACTTGAAATTTCATTTATTGATACCGCTTCTGGGTTGTCAACTAAAGATTTAGCAAGTACCTCTAGTAATGTTTTCATGGAATGCGCCTCCATTCAATTCAACAAGAATTATTTTATTCCAGCATTGTTGAAAAGTCTTTTTACAGTCTCTGTTGGTTGTGCTCCATTTTGAACCCATTTGTTTGCTTTTTCTTCATCGATTTTAACTGTAATTGGTTCAGTTGTTGGATTGTAGTATCCTATTTCATCGATAAATCTTCCATCTCTTGGAGATCTTGAATCAGCTACGATTATTCTATAGAAAGGAGCTTTTTTAGCACCCATTCTTTTTAATCTTATTTTTACTGCCATGTGTATTTCACCTCCTTAAAAAATAAATTGTATGTTAAAAAGGTAATTTTCCAAATAACCCTTTTTTCATCTGTCTTTGTGTATTTTTTTGCATACCCTTCATATTCTTCATCATCTTTTTCATTGTTTCATAGTGCTTTAGAAGTTTATTAACTTCTTGTATAGTTGTTCCTGCACCATTTGCTATTCTCTTCTTTCTTGATGGTGAAGATGTTATTAAACTTGGTTTTCTTCTCTCATTTAATGTCATAGAGTTTATTATTGACTCTATTTTAGACATTTCTTTTTCACCTTGTGACAAATCTAAGTCTTTTAATTCCTTGCTATTTGCACCTGGCAACATTTCTACAATTTTTCCTAAAGGTCCAAGTTTTTTCATCTGATGAAGCATATCTAAGAAATCTTCAAAGTTGAATTCTTGACTCAACATTTTATTTCCTAGTTCTTGTGCCTTTTCTTCATCTATTGCAGCCTGTGCCTTCTCTATTAAAGAAAGCATATCTCCCATTCCTAATATTCTAGATGACATTCTTTCAGGATGGAAAATTTCAAGATCTGACATTTTCTCTCCCATACCAACATATTTAATTGGTTTTCCTGTCATTGCTTTTATAGAAAGTGCTGCTCCACCCCTAGTGTCTCCATCCAATTTAGTAAGAATAACACCTGTTAAATCTAACTGTGAGTTAAAACTCTCCGCTACATTAACAGCATCCTGTCCAGTCATGGAATCTACAACCAAAAGTATCTCATTTGGCACTATATTTTCTTTTATGTCTTTGAGCTCATTCATAAGCTCTTCATCTATATGAAGTCTTCCAGCTGTATCTATTATAACTACATTACATCCTTCGTTTTTCGCATGTTCAATAGATGCTTTTGCTATATCAACTGGACTTGTTTTATCTCCCATAGTAAACACTGGTATGTCTATTGACTTACCTACTACCTGCAATTGTTTTATTGCAGCTGGTCTATAAACATCACAAGCTACTAAAAGAGGTTTTTTATTATTTTTTCTAAGGTTAAGCGCAAGTTTACCAGCCATTGTAGTTTTACCAGCACCTTGTAATCCAACAAGCATAATAACAGATATTCCATTAGGATTTAATTCTAACTTACTTTCTGTATTTCCCATAAGCTTTGTTAATTCATCATTAACAATTTTAATAACTTGTTGTCCTGGAGTCAAGCTTTCTAAAACTTCGTTTCCTAGGCATTTTTCGCTAACATCTTTTACAAAGTTTTTTACAACTTTATAATTAACGTCAGCTTCTAACAAGGCTAATTTTACCTCTCTCATGGCTTCTTTTATATCTTTTTCTGAAAGTTTGCCCTTACCTTTTAACTTCTTAATGGTTTCTTGTAATTTAGAAGCTAATCCTTCAAAAGCCATAGCAGACCTCCTAAATTTCGATAATATTTTTTATAATATCATCTATTAATATAGAATTTTTTTCACTATCTATTTTTACATTCTTTAGTTCTTTTATAATCTTTTGCTTAATACTCTCACTTTTTATACTCTTTTCTAAAAGGTTAAGTTTTTCTTCATACTCTACCAAAAGATTTTCACACCTTTTAATTATATCATGAATCGCCTGCCTACTAGTTTTTGTAATTTCTGATATTTCCTTTAAAGATAAATCTTCATTAAAGTAAAGATCCATTACATTTTTTTGTTTTTCCGTAAGCAATGATCCATAAAAATCTAAGAGTAAAGATAATTCAAATCTCTTTTCCATAAAATCACCTAACTCACAAATGATATATTAGCAAAAAGATTTATACCTGTCAAGTATTTTTACTTAACATCTAATTATAAAATTAATGTTTTACTTTTCAAAATTTTTCAAAATAATGCTTCAACAAATTCTCTTGAATTAAATTCTTGAAGATCATCAATTCCTTCACCTACACCTATAAATTTTACAGGTATGTTTAATTGATTTTTTATAGATATTACAACCCCACCTTTTGCTGTACCATCTAGTTTTGTAAGTATTATACCATCAATAGGACAAACTTCCATAAACTGTTTTGCTTGTATAACTGCATTTTGTCCTGTAGTAGCATCTAATACTAACAAAGTTTCTCTGTGAGCTTCACCAAATTCTCTGTCAATGACCCTGTTAATTTTTGAAAGCTCATCCATCAAATTCTTTTTATTGTGAAGTCTTCCCGCTGTATCACATATTAATACATCTACATTTCTAGCTTTAGCAGCTTGAACTGCATCATAAATTACTGCTGCTGGATCGGAACCTTCCTGATGTTTTACTATATCTACCTTTGCTCTGTTACTCCAAATTTCTAATTGATCTATAGCAGCTGCTCTAAAAGTATCTGCTGCAGCTAATAAAACTTTATAATTTTCATTTTTTATTTTTGTTGCTAATTTACCAATAGATGTAGTTTTACCTACACCATTTACCCCTATTACAAGTTTAATTTCTGGAGTTTTTTCAGGTGATATATTACTAACTTCCTCACCCATCATTTCTATTATTACTTCTTTCATACATGGTTTTACCATAGCTACATCTTTTATTTTTTCTTCTTTTATTTTTTCTTTTAACTTTTCTATTATTTCTACAGATGTTTCAACTCCTATATCACTTATTATTAGTGCTTCCTCAAGTTCTTCATATAAATCATCATCTATAGTTACAGCTAGATTTAAAACGTCTGATACAGCAGAACTTATACTATCTCTTGTTTTTGTTAATCCTTCTTTTAATTTATCAAAAAATTTTCCAAACATAGTTAATTACCTCCATTAATTTTATCTTGTAAAGTCAACTGATACAACCTTGGATACACCTTTTTCTTCCATCGTTACCCCGTATAACATATCACTTGCTTCCATTGTACCTTTTCTATGTGTTATTACTATAAATTGTATGTTATTTGAAAACTTATTTAAAAATTCTGCATATCTTATTACATTGGCATCATCTAAAGCTGCTTCTATTTCGTCTAATATACAAAATGGAGTAGGTTTCATTTTCAATATAGCAAATAATAGTGCTATTGCAGACAATACTTTTTCTCCACCGGATAACAAATTTATATTTTGTAATTTTTTACCTGGCGGTTCTACATTAATTTCAATTTTGGATGTTAATTCATCTCCATCTTTTAAGATTAAATCTGCACTTCCACCTTTAAATAATTGTTTAAAAGTTTCATTAAAATTCTTTCTAAGTTTTATGAAGTTTTCTTTAAAAACATCTCTCATTTTAGCTGTCATCTCATCAATAACTTTTATAAGTTCATTTTTAGCATCAACTAAATCTTCCTTTTGAGATACCATAAATGTATATTTTTCTTTTACTTCCTTATACTCTTCAATAGATCCTACATTTACAGTTCCTAAATTTTTAATTTCTTCTTTTATAAATAATGCTTCTTCTTTAACTTTAGATATGTTTTCTAAAGGCTCTTTAAACTCTAAAGCTTCTGCATAAGTCAAATTAAATTCCTCATTTAATTTTGAAAGAAGGTTTTCCTTTTCCGTTTCTATTTTCGCTAATGCTACTTGATATCTATGTAATTCTTTTTCTGTATTTTCAAGTTCTGAACCTATACCTTCTTCTTGTGATTTTATTTTATTAATTTCATCTTTAATTTTTATTTTTTCTAATTGACTATCTTCTATAAATTTTTCCATATTTTCTATTTCAGTTATTATATCTTTTACACTATCTTTATTGTTTTTTAAGATTTCTTCATAATTTTTCTTATTATCTTGTAATGATATTGCTTCCTTGTGTAGATTTTCTTGTTTTTCTTTTAATAATTTTATTTCATTTTTTATTCTTTTAATATCATTTTCTCTATTTATAACAATTTCATCTATTTTTGCTTTTTCAATTTTCAGTTCTGTTAAAGTATCCTTATATTTTTCTACTGAAGCTTCACTTTCTGTTATTTTTTCTCTTAAACTATTTTCTTCAATTTCTAATTTACTAATCTCATTATTCATAGATTTTAAATTTTCTTCTAAAGTTATAATCTCTTCTAATAATTTCTTTCTTTCTGATTCTTTTTCTCTTAAATTTTTTCATTTTCATTTAAACTATTTTTTAATTTGATTGTATCATCTTTCAAAGAATTAATTTTTTCATTTATTTTTGTCTTTTCTATATTTTCAAAATGAACATAATCTCTTAAGTTTAAATTTTCTTCATCTAATTCCTTTATCTGTTCATTTAAATTTTTTAATAATATATTTTTCTCTTTAACTTCTTTATTTAATACATCAAATCTAATTTTTAACTCTTCTATCTCTCTTTTTCTACCTATAACATTATTAGATTTATTGTAAATACTACCACCTGTTAATGCTCCTCCAGGATTTATAACTTCTCCAGATAATGTAACTATTTTTTGTCTATAATTAAGTGTTCGTGCTATTTTTATTGCATTATCCATATTATCACATATTAAAGTTCTACCCAAAGCATAATCTATTATACCTTTAAATTTACTATCATAATTTAAAATTTCACTAGCTATACCAATAAAACCACTCATAGATTTTATATTATTTCCAAGTTCTACAATTCTACCTTTTACTGTATTTAAAGGTAAAAATGTTGCTCTACCTAAAGAATGTTTTTTTAAATATTCTATAAGAATCTTAGCACCATTTTCATCTTCAGTTATTATATTGGATAAGCTAGAACCTAATGCTATTTCCATAGCTGTTTCAAATTTTTTCTCTACTTTTATAATTTCTCCTAAAATATAACACTGTCCTTTTAAATTGCTTATTCTCTTGTTATCTACATGCTGCATTAAAGTTTTCACTGATTTATTATAGCCTTCATACTGCTTTTCCAAGTTTATAAGCATATTTAAATTTGCATCCACTTTATTAGATGTAGCTAAAAGTTCTCTAAGTCTTTTTTCTCCTATTGTTTGATTATGTCTTGATTTTCCTATGTTTATTTTATTTTCTTTTATTTTAGTATTATAATCATCAATCTTTTGTAGTATTTTAATACCTTCTCCATTAAGTACAGCTTTTGTAGTTTCATTAATTTTTATAGAATTACGTATTCCTTCTATTTCCGTTTTAATACTTTCTAATTTTTGTTCTATTCCTTCAATATTATTATTTAAAATAATAATATTATTGCTTTCATCATTCTTTTTCATATTCAATGAATTTTTTATGTTTTCAATTTCTTTCAATCTAGAATTTTCTTTTAAATTATCATTGCAAATTTCTTCAACCAGTTTTTTATTAATGTAATTTTTTCTTTTATATCCTGATGAGAATTTAAAAAATCTTTTAATGCAATTTCAAGTTCTTTTATATTTTCTTCTAAATTTCTTACTTTATCTATTAAAGTTAACTTTTCATCATTGATTTTAGAAATAGAATTTTTTATAATTTCTATTCTTTCTTCTAAAATTTTAATTTCAGATAAAACTTGTTGGTGTTTAGACTTATTGTCATAAAACTTTTGTTTATCTTTAGAAATCTTATTTTCAAATTCCTCTAGTTTTAAATTATTTTCTTCTAATTTATTTTTTAATATTCTTCTTTCATTTATTTTATTTTGTAATTCTTTGTTTATAATTTCACATTGAGATTTGTAGCTAGAAATTTTTATGTAATTCTTTTCTATGAAATCAATTATAATATTTATTTCATTTACTTTTAACTGTTTAGAAAGCTCTAAAAACTTATTTGCTTTATCACTTTCGCTTTTTAAAGGTTCTAATCTTTCTTCATATGTTCCTAATATATCATCTATTCTTATCAAATTCTGATTAGTATTTTCTAATTTTCGTTCTGATTCTTCTTTTCTTGTTTTATACTTTACAATCCCAGCAGCTTCCTCTAGTAATTTTCTTCTTTCTTCCGGCTTTCCACTTAATATTGCATCAATCTTACCTTGTCCTATTATTGAATATCCTTCTTTTCCTATTCCTGTATCCATAAAAAGATTTTGAACATCTTTAAGCCTACATATTGTGTTATTTATTAAATATTCGCTTTCTCCTGATCTATACAATCTTCTTGATATAACTACTTCTGAATATTCAACATCTAATTCTGCATGAGAATTATCTAAGATTAAAGAAACCTGTGCAAGTCCAACAGGTTTCCTAAATTGAGTTCCCGCAAATATCACGTCCTCCATTTTATCTCCTCTTAGAGTTTTAACACTTTGTTCTCCTAAAACCCATCTTACAGCATCAGATATATTACTTTTGCCGCTACCATTAGGACCAACTACTGCAGTTATACCTTTTTTAAATATCAGTTCTGTCTTATCTGCAAAGGATTTAAAACCTCTTATTTCAATAGATTTTAAAAACATCCATTCACTCTCCTACTATCTTATAATAAGTGGCAATACTATACCTAAAACCATAAATACAGATATACATATTGCTAGTATTTTTGTTAGTTTATCTCTTTGTTTTTTATTCATCAAAAACACCTCTCTTTTTATTTATATAGCAAATCCATTTTTCCCCTAGTTCACTAATGTAAGTTTATATTATTTTTATATAAAATTCAAACCATAATTTATTTTCATATTCTTATCTTAAACCATTAAAAAACCGTGAAATCACGGTTTTTAATATTTTTGTAAATATTCATTTATACATATTTTTACTGTTTCCCAATTGAATTGCAATTTAATATTACCTCTATCTAAATTACTATCTTGATAGACTTTTATTTTTTTCACACCTAAAACTGATAATGCTTCTCTAAAATACACCTTTTTATTAGCATACAATTTAGATATATCCTTAGGATTTATAGATAAACTTTCTATTTCACCTTTTTTAGTAAAATATTCAATTAATATATCTTTATATATAGAACCTTCAACAAGTTCCCTAAAGGCAGGATGAAATGGCCCTTCAACAAATTCTTTACCATAATTTATTTCTTCTGTTGGCTGTAAACCAATTCTTATTACATTTATACCATTTGAAGTATACATACTATATAAAACTTTACTTATTTCAACCGCTTCTTCTAAAGTATATGGTCTGTATTCTTTTCTATGTAAAAGTTCTTCCATAGGAGTATCTTTTATAACAAGAGCTGGATATATCCTACATATATCAGGATTCATCTCTATGCTTTTTCTTGCTGTTTCAATATCTTTTTCCATTGTATCCCCTGGAAGTCCTAACATTATTTGATGCCCTAATGTTATTCCATATTTTTTTATAAGCTGTGAGGCTTTTTTTACAGACTCTACATCATGACCTCTACCAGATTTTAAAAGAACTTCTTCATCTAAGGATTGAACTCCTAATTCTATTATATCAGCATCATACTCTTTTAAATTCGTAAGAATAAAATCATCTATATAATCTGGCCTAGTTGACATTCTTATATAATCTATTTTTCCTAAATCCTTAAATTCCTTCGCCACTGACAGTAATTCTTTTTGTTTTTCAATATCTATAGCTGTAAATGTACCTCCAAAAAAAGACACCTCTACTATAGCATTTTCTCTATTTATTGTCTCTAAATATTCCTCTATAGTATTTCTAACAAAATTACCATCAATTTTAAAACAACTTCCTGTAATACTATTTTGATTACAAAATACACATGTATGAGGACATCCTTCATGAGGAACAAAAATAGGTATTATGTAATGAGCCTTATTCATTGCTATTCTCCTTGCCTAATACAACTTCTTTAGCTGCATTTTGTTCTGCTTCTTTTTTACTATACCCTATACCATTTCCTCTTGAAACCCCATTTACAAGAACTTCTACAAAAAACTGTCTTCTATGTGGAGGACCTTCAAATTTTACTAAATTATATACTATACTTACTTCACCATTTTTCTGAAGTGTTTCTTGTAATTTAGTTTTATAATCTATAACAATTTCATTTCTTAATGCTTTTTCTATTACAGTTTCAAAATTACCTAATATAAACTTTTCTGCAACATTTAATCCTTGATCTAAATATATTGCTGCTATTATAGCCTCTACTGCATCGGATAATATAGAAACTCTTGTTCGTCCTCCCGTAAGTTCTTCTCCTCTACTCATTGTTAAGTAATTTCCCAAGTCCCACTTTTTAGCTATTTCATATAAAGAATTTTCGCACACAATTAGTGATCTAACTCTAGTTAAATATCCTTCTCCTTTTTTCCTACAACTATTATATAAATACTGTGATATTACAAGCTGCAATACAGAGTCTCCTAAAAACTCTAAAGTTTCATTATACTCAACACCTTTTTTTTGATTAGCATATGAACTGTGAGTAATTGCTGTTTGTAGCAATTTTATATCTTTTATATCCACATTAAGTTTTTCTTTTAGTTCAATAGTAGTATTTCTTATTTTCATAATTCAGCTCCTTCTTAGGAGTGTATTCCTCAGCTTATTATAATTAATAATCTTAATTTAATAAGTTGAGGAAAAAACTCCAATTGTTAATATATATTTAATTTAAATAAAGTTCCGCATAGATGCGGAACTTTTATTATTCATCTACACGTGTTTTTATGTATTCAACTACATCGCCAACTGTAGATATTTTTTCTGCATCTTCATCTGGAATTTCAATATCAAATTCCTCTTCTAAAGCCATAATCAACTCCACTATATCTAATGAGTCCGCTCCTAAATCATCTATAAAAGAAGATTCTAATGTAATATCATCCTCATCTAAGCTTAATTGTTCTGATATTCTTTTTCTAACTTTTTCAAACATATATTCCAGCCTCCTATAAATAAATCATATGATAATAATATTATATTAATAGTATTATCAAAAGTAATCAATATATATTTTAAATATTTAATTCTTTTTAATAATATACTTAAATTTATTAATTTTATACGCTGTTTACAATTTATTTTTATTTTCTGTTGTCTTTTCTATTTCTTCTGTTATTTTTTCTATGATATTATTATCATAAACCTTTTTTGCCTGTCTTATTGCATTTTTAAAAGCTTTGGCATTAGAACTACCATGTGCTTTTATACATATACCTTTTACCCCTAAAAACGCTGCGCCACCATACTCAGTATAATCAAACTCTTTCTTTATTTTCTTAAAGGCAGGTTTTGACATAGCTGCACCTATTTTGGTCGTTAATGATGACATTAAATTCTTTTTAATCATAGAAAATAAATTAGATGCTACACCTTCATACATTTTCAAAACTGTATTACCTACAAATCCATCACATACTAAAACTTGAACATCCCCATCAGTAACTTCTCTTGGCTCAACATTTCCTATAAAGTTTTTATTAGACTCTTTTAAAAGTTTATGAACGCTTTTAGTAAGTTCATTTCCTTTTTCTTCTTCAGATCCAATATTTATTAATCCAACTTTAGGATTTTCATGTTTTAATACGCTTTCAAAATATATTTTACCCATAAGTGCAAACTGTTCTAAATAATGTGGTTTACAATCAACATTTGCACCTGCATCTATAATCATAAATGGACCATTTAATCCTGGCATTATAGGAGCCAATGCTGGTCTATCTATTCCTTTTATTCTACCAACTATTAACGTACATCCAGCTAAAAAAGCACCAGTACTTCCTGCGGACACTATTCCATCCACTTCCTTTTGCTTAACTAATTGCAAAGCTTTATTTATGCTGGAATCCTTTTTTTCTTAATAGCCATTACAGGGTGTTCATTAGTACTTATAACTTCTGTTGCATCTAGTATTGTTATTTTTCTTTTTTCATACTGATATTTATCTAATTCATCCTGTATAGCCTGTTGTGGTCCTGTAATAACAAGTTCTATATCACTAAACTCATTTACAGCCATAACAGCACCTTCTACAACTGCTGAAGGTGAATTATCTCCACCCATTCCGTCTACCACAAATCTCATTATCAGACCCTCGCTTATTTTTATAAATTACTTCTCTTAAGTCAATGCCTATTTTTACAAAATTTTATAATTTACATGTCACTTAATATTATATCTATTTTACATAAAAAATACTATCATATTTTTTATGTTATGTGAAAATATTATATAAAAAATAAAAGAAAGTCAAGTGACTTTCTTTTATTATTTCTCAGTTGAAACAACTTCTCTATTTTTGTAGTATCCACAGCTTTTACAAACTCTGTGTGCAAGTTTCATTTCATGGCACTGAGGGCACTCAACTATTCCTGGTAAACCAAGTTTAAATGTTTGCGCTCTTCTTGAATCTCTTCTAGCTTTAGAAGACTTTCTAGCAGGATTTCCCATAATTACACCTCCTTACGAGTTAGAAAATAATTCTTTTAATTTTGCCAACCTCGGATCAACTTCATTCTCATTGCAATTACAACAAGATTGGTTTAAATTCGTTCCACATTGTTGGCATAACCCCTTACAATTTTCATTGCAAAGTCTTTTTATAGGAAACTCTATTCCCATATTATTTTCTATAATTTGATAAAGATCTAATTTATTACTATCAAGTGAGATAATTTCTCCATCAATATCTTCAACAGTATGCGAAAATTTCTCTTCTATATCAAATGATATATCATAAACAAAATCTTCACTACATCTTGAACATGCTAATAATACTTTAGTGATAACTTTTCCAGTTAAATAATAAACATCATCAACTAGTCTTAACGTTCCATTAAAATTTATCGGCTTAAGAAATTTGACCACTTCACCGTTATCATTAAAACTTTCCTTAGATATTTCTAAGTTTAATTCTTTACGTCCATAATTCTTATTTTTTAATTCCGAAAGGTCTATGTACATATTATATACTCTGGAAATCTCTTTCCTCATATGGACAAATCCATATATAATGTGACATAAATCACATAGCTTGAGTAAAAGCTACTACACCCCTCCTTATTTTCATTCAAGACTCTACTATTTCAAACATTAATTATTATATAAATTATGCTATTAAAAGTCAAGAACAATTTATTATTTTAAAATAACATTTCGGAAGGATATAGCAGTTTTATAAATTTATACTATTTTGAAGTTAAGTTTTTAGTATCTCTTGCTATCATTAACTCTTCATTTGTTGGAACAACAAACACTTTAACTGTAGCATCAGCAGCACTTACTTCAACAGCTTTTCCTCTTACATTGTTCTTTTCTGAATCAATCTTAATTCCCATGAATTGTAATCCTTCACAGATTGCTTCTCTTGTTGTTGGAGAATTTTCACCAAGACCAGCTGTAAACACAACTGCATCTACTCCACCCATAGCTGCTGCATAAGCACCTATCATTTCTCTTACTCTAAAGTTGTAAACATCTAGTGAAAGCTCTGCTCTAGCATTTCCTTCTTTTGCAGCGTTTTCTATATCTCTAAAGTCACTACTTACTCCAGAAATTCCTAAAACACCTGATTTTTTGTTGAATAAGTTGTCAACATCATCAGCTGTCATATTTTCTTCTCTCATTAAGAACATAGCTATAGCTGGGTCTATGTTACCACATCTTGTTCCCATTGCTATTCCTTCAAGCGGAGTGAATCCCATACTTGTATCAACAACTTTTCCACCTTTAACTGCAGCTAAACTAGCACCATTTCCTAAGTGACAAGTTATTATGTTAACATCTTCTATATTTTTTCCCATCATTTCTGCTACTTGAGCTGAAACGAACTTATGAGAAGTTCCGTGGAAACCATATTTTCTTATTCCATGTTTTTCATATAGTTCATATGGTAATGGGTATATATATGCTTCTTTATCCATTGTTTGATGGAATGCTGTATCAAATACACCTACCATTGGAGTTTTTGGCATTAATTCTTTACATGAATTTATTCCAATTATATTTGCTGGATTATGAAGTGGTGCAAGTTTTGTGCACTCTTCTAATTGAGCCATTACCTCATCATTTATAACAACTGATGCTGCATATTTTTCTCCGCCATGAACAACTCTGTGTCCAACTGCGTTTATTTCATCCATGCTTGTTATTACACCATGTTCTTTATCTGTTAAAGATTCAATAACATGTTGTATAGCTTCTTTATGAGTTGCCATAGGTTCTTGAACTATGTATTTGTCTCTTCCTGGAACCTTTTGAGTTAATATTGATCCCTCAATTCCTATTCTTTCAACTAATCCTTGTGCTATAGCTTCTTCATTTTCCATATTTATTAATTGATACTTTAATGAAGAACTTCCACAGTTAATTACAAGTATTTTCATTGTAATTCCTCCTTAAATATGATTCGCTTAATAATTTAAAATTTATTTAGTATGATCTTAATAAATTATAAGACCTGTATTTTTTAGTATATAATATTTTTTCTACTTATTGCAAGCATTTTGAGCTTGAATAGCAGTTATCGCAACAACATTTACTATATCATTTACGTTGCATCCTCTTGATAAGTCGTTTATTGGTTTTGCAAATCCTTGACAAACTGGTCCTATTGCTTCAGCTTTTGCAAATCTTTGAACTAATTTGTATCCTATATTTCCAGCTTGTAAATCTGGGAATACTAAAATATTTGCATTTCCAGCAACTGTACTATTTGGAGCTTTTTGTTTAGCAACTTTTTCAACTATTGATGCATCTAATTGTAATTCACCATCTATTGCAAGATCTGGTCTTTGAGATTTTGCAAGTTCAGTTGCAGTTCTTACTTTATCTACATTTTCATGCTTAGCACTTCCCATTGTTGAGAAAGAAAGCATAGCAACTTTTGGATCAATTCCACATAAAACCTTAGCATTTTCAGCTGTACTTATTGCTATTGACGCTAATTCTTCTGCATTTGGATTTGGGTTAACTGCACAATCTGCAAATAATAAAGTTCCATCTGCACCATATTCACAATTTGGAACTTCCATAACAAAGAAGCTTGATACAACTTTTATTCCTGGAGCTGTCTTTATTATTTGAAGACCTGGACGTAATAAATCTCCTGTGCTATGAACTGCACCTGATACTAATCCATCAACGTCATCCATTTTAACCATCATAGTTCCAAAATAAACAGGGTCTTTAACTGTTTGTAAAGCCTTCTCTATAGTAACACCTTTATTTTTTCTTAACTCATAGAAAGCTTCAGCATATTTTTCTGTTTTATCAGAAGTTGCTGGGTCAGCTATTTCTATTCCTTCTATGTTTACACCTAAATTTTTAGCGTTATTTCTTATTGTTTCTTCATTTCCAACTAAAACAACTTGTGCTAATTTATTTTCAGTTATGATTTGAGCAGCTTTTAAATTTCTCTCTTCATCACCTTCTGGTAAAACTATTTTTTTTACATCTTCTTTGGCTAATTTCCAAATTTTATCTACAAAACTCATTTCAAAATTCTCCTTTCGAGTAAGAAACTTTAATATACCTTATTAATATACCCCTTTTTAAGTATAATTTTCAACCTTAATTGTTAAATTTATTAACATTGACATTATATAATTAAATTTTATTACATAGAAATGAGAAATCTTCATTATTTATCGTCAAAAAAATAAATTTCCTGAATTTTCGTCCACTAAATATGGGAAAAATGTATTTTATACTTTATACATAAAATTCATCATTTTATCTATTAATTAAAATAATAACTAAATTTATAGTTATTATTACTTAAATCTTAATTATATGTAAAATTAAATTACTGTCTACTCATAATAAATTATACAAGTTCTTTCAATTGTTTCTTAGCACTTACCAAATATATTTTACATATTGTTTGTATGGTTAGGAATTTAGTTTTTCAATCTTAATAAGTCCCATAAAACAATTTTTAAATATTCACTCTTAACTCTTAACTAAAATAAACATTAATTAACAGTAAAATATTAATTTTAGATTTTCTTATTTTATAATTTTAAAATTCAACTTGGGTACCAGAAATAGCGAGATATACTCCAAATCACTTAGAATTCAACATAATATCTTCCATGAAAATATTTTAAGGTTATTGAATAAATTTAAATTTGAGCTTATTTACCTATATAAGTGACATAATAAGTGACATATTTTCTATAGGCAATTAATTATGTATTAATGTAGTTATATTACCATAAGTACTTATAACAGAATTTTAATATCATTATTTAAATCTGATTTTGAATATACTTAATTTTCTTTATTTTGATTTTTAAGTTTTATTTATTTCTATTTTCAATAAATTTATTCATTTGTTTTATCTAACTATTTCAATATTAAATTTTAGTACCTATAACCAATTATGACAAAAATAAATTTTATAGTATACTATATGGATATAAGTTTAAACTTTAAATAATATTTTAGGCATACAATAAATTTATATTTATTTTGATTGGAGTGATTTTTTATGAATTTAGCAGGTATAATAGTTGAATATAATCCAATGCATAATGGACATATACATCATATACAAAAGACCAGGGAACTTACTAAATGCGATGGTTTAATAGCAGTAATGAGCGGGAATTTCAATCAAAGAGGTATACCTTCATTAATAGATAAATACGAAAAAACTAATATGGCATTACACAATGGTGTAGATTTGGTTTTAGAACTCCCTACAATTTACGCTCTTTCTTCAGCTGAATTTTTTTCCTATGGAGCAGTAAGTTTATTAAACAATTTAAACATAGTTAATAGCATTTGTTTTGGCAGTGAACACGGTAATATTGATACCTTAAAAGTAATTGCAAAAACTTTATATGATGAACCTACTGAATTTAAAGAATATTTAAAAGAAAAATTAAAAGAAGGAGAACCGTATCCTAAAGCAAGAACCTATGCAATTAAAAAATATTTAAATGAAAAAGATATTTTTATTTCAAACTTAGAAGATATATTAAACTCTTCAAATAATATCTTAGCTATAGAATATTTGAAAAGCATTATAAAATTAGATAGCACTATTATGCCCTATACTATTAAAAGAGAGGGTGGAAGTTATAACAGCAGTGATTTCAATTCCATCTTTTCAAGTGCTACTTCTATCAGAAACTATTTAAAAAATAATAAGTCTTTAGATGAGCTTATTGATCACATTCCTAGTTATAATTTTAAAAGATTAAAGGAACTAGATTCACTTGGATACAATTTTACCTTTGACAACAGTATGCTACCTTATATAAAGTATAAAAACTACTCTAAATTTAATTTATTAAATAAAATTCCTGATGTTTCTGAAGGCCTTCATAATAAAATAGAAAAAAGCATTAATAATTTATACAATTATAATGACATACTTTCAGATATAAAATCTAAACGTTATGCTCTAACTCGTATAAGTAGAATTCTTTGTCAATTTTTTATAGGTTTTGAAGAATTTAACTGTGATCATTTAAGAAAAGAACCTGCTTCTTATGCAAAAGTTTTAGGATTTAATCAGAAAGGAAAAACTATTTTAAAATCTATAAAAACCAATTCTGATTTTCCTATATACACAAAAATTCCTAAGATACAAAATGAAAGCTTAAAATTAGATTTACAAGCATCTAAAATGTATAGCTTATTAAATAAGAATTATAAGTATAATGAAGATTTTCTTAGAGGACCAATAATTATAAAGTAGTATATAAT
>NZ_HE611050.1:644164-679122 GCF_000285575.1 Clostridium senegalense JC122
ATTTTAAAACCTATTTAAGACCCATCTTTTTCTTATTTATAATTATAAAAAATTTAATCATATATATCTATCCTAGAAATATAAATTAATTAAGACATTAATTTTTGGAGGGTATATTGATGATTTACTATTTTATTTTTATTATTATAGTTTTAATAAGTTATATTTTTATTAGAAAATATAATCTTAATGGTTTTTTCACTTTATTATGTACTTTAATAATATTATACATAATTTCAGATCCAAAACACTGTATAGAACTTACAATTTTAGGTTGTAAATTATTTTTTTATTCAGTATTTCCATCTCTTTTTCCTTTTCTAATACTTGTGAACATGATTATTTCCTGTGGAGGAATAAATATATACTCCAAAATATTAGGTAATTTTATATGTACCCCCTTATATTTACCTAAAAATTGTAGCTTAGCTCTATTAGTAAGTGTATTTTGTGGATATCCTTTAGGCGCTAGATATGCAACTATATTATATAGTGAAAAATTTATAGATTTTAAAACCTACGAAAGACTTTTAAATATCGCTTCAAACGGCAGTCCTCTTTTCATTGTTGGTGCTGTAGGTACTTCTATGCTTTTAAATCCTAAAATAGGCTATTTACTACTATTATCTAATATGCTTTCCTGTATAGCTATGGCTTTTATATTACCTAATAAAATTAAACCTAATAAAAATTTCTATATGAATAAATCATTTTCAAATATAACAAATAATCCTTCTACAAACCTTGGCCAATCTTTTATGGCTGCCGTAGAAGATGCAATTAAAACCTCCTTATCCATAGGTGGTTTCATAGTAATTTTTTCTGTATTAATAGGCATAATAAACGACAGTGTATTATTTAACACTGTCGCAAACAAACTGTCAGATATATCAAATATCCCTTTAGATGTTTTAAAAGGAATATCTTTGGGCCTATTGGAGTTAACTAATGGTTGCAATATAATTGCTAAATGCACTCTTTCTTTAAATAACAAATTAATTCTAATAAGTTTTTTAATAGGATTTAGTGGCATATCTATAACATCGCAGGTTTATTCTATAATTTCTAAATTCAATGTAAGTATAAAAAAGTACTTATTTTTTAAATTAACTCAAGGTGCTATAAGTGCTTTTTTCACAGCATTTATTTGCAAAATTCCATTATTATCACCTGTATTAGAAACCTTTAATACTAATCAATATTTTAACAATATAAATTCTCAACTTTATATCTTAATATCTATGTTTATAATTATCCCATTTTTAGCTTTTAATCTAAAAAATTTATTTAAACGCATTTAATTCTTTTATATTTTCAACAATAGTGGATGTAGTGCTCTGAAAATCTTCATATATACCTCTAAGCATAATATCCACTTCTTTATTCACCTTTAAAACCATTTCTTCACTTTTAGTATCTATTTCCCTTTGTAATTTTGTTAATACCTCATCAACATAATTAACTGTACCTAGTCTTAATTCCTTTGAAAACTTATTGGCGTCAGCCTTTATTTTTCTCGCCTCCATATTAGCTTCATCTAATATTTGAGCAGCTTTTACTTCCGCCTTTTTCAAAACTTCTGCATTTTCAAATTGTTTTTGAATTATTATAGATGCCTCTTGTTTCATTTCCTCAGCCTCTCTACGTGCAGCTAGAAAAATTTCCTCTCTTTTATCTACAATAGTCTTTGCATCATTAAATTCCTGTGGTAAATTTTCTTTTAGTTCATTTATAAGACCTAATAATTCTCCTTTATTTATACTAACTTTCCCCAATAAATTACTAGATGTCTTAGCAGTTTTTTCAAGATAATCTACAAGTTCTAAAACGTTGCTAATACTTTTATCCAAAACCTATTCCCCCCTTTTTACTTTAGCCCTAGCCTTCACTTCTTCTTGTGTAACCTCTGGAACTAAATCCTCTAAACACCCTCCAAATAATGCTACTTGTTTTGTTGACGATGAACTTAAATAAGAATATTTAGAGTTTGTCATCATAAACAAAGTTTCCTTAGTTTTATCTAGTTTTTTATTCATTAAAGCCATTTGAAACTCATAATCAAAATCTGACATAGATCTTAATCCTTTTATTATTACATCTATTTCTTTATCATTCATAAAGTCGACTAAAAGTCCACTAAAACTTTCAACTTTAATATTAGGCATATTAGCTGTTACTTTCTTTATTTGTTCAACTCTCTCTTCTATAGTAAACCAACCTTTTTTATCTGGATTTATCAAGACAGCTACAACAACTTCATCAAAAATATATGAAGCTCTTTTTATTATATCTAAATGCCCTTTTGTAATAGGATCAAAACTTCCAGGATACACTGCTTTTCTCATTTTACTTCTCCTTGTAATCATAGAAACAAACTGTAGTGTTTCCATACTTTCTTTTATCAAATAAAGTTATTTCATCATTTCCTTCATAAATAACTTCACTTGTGTCTATTTTAGTAACTATTAATCCATCCTTTTGTAATAACTTATATTTTGAAATTAACTCTACTGCTGGAGGTATCATTTCCTTAGCATAAGGAGGATCTATAAATATAATATCAAACTTTTTATCTTCTTTATAGAACTGTTCAAGAAATTTATAACAATCTCCATTTAAAGTTACGCATAAATCCTGAAATTTTAGATTTTCAACATTCTTTTTAAGAAGACTATAACTACTATCTCCCATTTCTATTAAATAACTTTTTTCCGCACCCCTACTAGCAGCTTCTATTCCTAAACTTCCTGTCCCTGAAAATAAATCTACAGTAACAGCTCCCCTAACTCTATGCTGTATTATATTAAAAATAGATTCCTTAATTCTATCTAATGTTGGTCTTGTTCCCATTCCTTCTGGTGGAAGTAAATTTCTTCCTTTTGCTATTCCGCCGATTACTCTCATAGTTTTTGCTCCTTTTCGTTTATAAATTAAAATTCATATTATATTTTTATTTTTCATAAATATTTTAAATCACAATCTCTAATTAAAGCAAATATATTTAGAACTTTTCTCTAATTTATCTTTAATTTCAATTTTTACTTTTTCATCTTCAATAGTTTTACTATTTATAATTTCTTTTGCTTCCATATTAGCTGCTTTAAAGATCCTAAAATCTTCAACTAAATCAGCTAAAAGAAAATTATTTTCCCCAGACTGCCTAAATCCAAATAACTCTCCACCACCTCTTATACGTAAATCTTCTTCTGCTATATAAAATCCATCATTGCTATTTTTCATAATTTCCATACGCCTTTTAGTTGTATCACTCTTTATATTAGCAATTAATATACAATAAGATTTATGACTACCTCTCCCAACTCTTCCTCTTAATTGGTGTAGCTGAGAAAGTCCAAACCTTTCAGCATTTTCAATTATCATAACTGTTGAATTTGGTACATTAACACCAACTTCAATAACAGTAGTAGAGATTAATACTTTTATATTCCCATTTTTAAACTCTTCCATTATAGCATTTTTTTCTTTGTTAGGCATTTTTCCATGAAGAATTGCAACTTCAATATTTTTGAAATACCCATTTTTAAGTTCATTATTCAAAGTTTCCACAGAACTTAATTTTAAATCTTCATTTTCTTCTACCAAAGGACAAACAATATAAACTTGTCTTCCCATACCTATTTCTTTTAAAGTAAAATCATAAGCTCTATTTCTTTCTTTTTTATCCAAATAATATGTATCTACTTTTTTTCTTCCAGGTGGCAATTTATCTATAACAGATACATCTAAATCTCCATAAAGGCATAACGTTAATGTCCTTGGTATAGGTGTAGCACTCATGACTAACACATCAGCATTCTCAGATTTTGCACTTAGTTTATTTCGTTGATTTACACCAAATCTATGTTGCTCATCTGTTACAATCATACCTAAATTTTTGAAAACAACATCCTCTTCTATAAGAGCATGAGTTCCTATTAATAAATCAATTTTACCTTCTTTTAAATCATTTTTTATAATCTCTTTATTTTTAGCAGTAGTGCTACCTGTTAGCAATTGTATATTTATTTGAAAATCTTCAAAAAGAGTTGTTGCTTCAAAATAATGTTGTTTAGCCAATATTTCTGTAGGCGCCATCATAGCTGCCTGGTACCCATTTTTTATAACATTAAATAAACTTATTAATGCAACTATAGTTTTTCCACTACCTACATCACCTTGTACCAACCTATTCATTGGAACATTTCTTTTTTCATCAATTAATATTTCCCTTATAACTCTACTTTGAGCCTCAGTTAATTGAAACGGTAATTTATCTTTTAAATTTCTAAGTTCATTAGCCATTTTAAATGCTATCCCTAAACTACTTTTATTCAATTCTTTTAACATAAGAATCTTCATAGAATAAGCAAATAGCTCTTGAAATTTTAATCTTTTTCTAGCCTCTTCTAATTTATATCTGTCTTTAGGACTATGTATATTCCTTATAGATTCATCTAAAGACATAAATTGATATTTCTTTAATATTTTTGATGGTAAATTTTCTATTATCCTTACCTGTGATAAAACATCACTAATTATTTTGTTTAAAAAACTGTTGTTTAGATTGTCCTTTAATGAATACTTTGCTAGTATTTTATTCTTATCTATACTAGTGTTTTTTAATATTTTAGGATTACTCATTCTATATTCACCATTGAACTTTTCAACTTTTCCAGTTATAACATATGTAGAATTAACCCTAAAACTATTTTTAGCATAAGGTTGATTAAACCATTGTCCTTTAAAATTCTTATTACCACAGTTAAATATAACTGTAGATAAAATTTTGTTATTTTTAGTTCGAATATCTCTTAATATACTTTTCACAGTACATTCTAATATTACTTTCTCTTTATCTTCAAATTCCTCTATGGAATTTCCTATTTTAACCATATCATAATCCCTAGGAAAATATAATAATAAGTCTAAAATATTATATATACCACACTTATTAAGTTTCTCCCCCATCTTAGGCCCTACACCCTTAACAAATGTTATGTCGTCATATACATTCACACTATCACTCCATAAACCATTTTTAATTGTAGATAATTAAAAATCATATACAAAATTTTAAAAATATACAAATAAGTATCTATATAATAGAAAAAAGCCCTTAGGCTTTTATTCTACTGCTGTAATAAAATAATATAATGGTTGTTTCCCGTCAAAACATTGGATGTCCATATCTGGATACCTTTCTTCCAATTTCTCTACTAATTCATCAACCTTGTTTTTATCACAATCTTCACCATAGAAAAGAGTTATTATCTCACTATCTTCGTTTATCATGTCATTTACTAACTCTTCACAAACAGTGTAAACATCTTTTCCTACTTGTTTTATATCCTTTTCAAGTATTCCTAGTATGTCTCCTTCACTAATAACTTTACCATCTTGCTCTGTATCTTTTACAGCATATGTTACTGAACCAGATGTAACATTGCCAATTGCTTCAGACATAATATCAAAATTTTGATTTGCATCATCTTCACTATTAAACATTGTTATAGCTGTTACCCCTTGTGGTATAGTTTTTGTAGAAATAACTATTACATTCTTATCTTCAACTAATTCCACAGCTTGATTTGCTGCCATAATTATGTTTTTATTATTTGGAAGAATAAATACAGTTTCTGCATTTATTTTATTTATGCTATTTACTATATCTTGTGTACTTGGATTCATCGTTTGACCGCCTTCAATAACTACGTCTACGCCTAAATCTTCAAATATTGCTTTTATACCTTCGCCTCTTCCTACTGTAACAAATCCATATTTTTTTATAGGTTCTTTATTAACTGTCTCTATCTTTTCTATGGCTTTTTCTTCATCTATACCAAGTAAACTTCTATGTTGTTCTCTCATATTTTCAATTTTTAATTTTGAAAGTTCACCAAATGTTAATGCTTTAGAAATTATTTCTCCTGGATCATTTGTGTGCACATGAACCTTGACCATATCCTCAAGACCAACTACAACTATAGAATCCCCTCTTTGTTCTAAATAATTTTTAAAATCCTCTGTGTCAACTTTGCATGATAAAATCATAAACTCTGTACAATATCCAAATTTAATGTCTTCAGTGTTTATGTCAGTTTGTATATTAGGCATTTCATAAGTTTCTTTTTGTAAAACTTCTGTATTTAATTTAACATTTAACCCTTCATTTAAAGCTTGATACATTCCTTTAAAAATAATTAATAATCCCATTCCACCTGCATCCACAACTTTAGCTTGCTTTAATTGTGGTAACATTTCTGGTGTCTTTTGTAACATTACTTCACAATTATTACATACTTCTTCAAATAAAGCAGTTACATTTTGAGCTTTACTTGTTTTAACGCCCTCTGCTGCTGCTCTGATTATTGTAAGTATTGTACCTTCTGTAGGTCTCATAACTGCTTTATAAGCAAAATTAGAACCCTGCACTATACTTTCCTTTATATCATTAACTGTAGCTTCTTTTTTACCTTCTAATCCTTTAGCTATTCCTCTAAATATTTGAGAAAGTATAACACCAGAGTTTCCTCTCGCTCCCATAAGAGCACCTTTAGCTAACTTTTTTCCTATTTCCCCTATGTCGTCATTATCTAATCCATCTACTTCACTAACAGCAGCCTTAAATGTCATTGACATATTTGTACCTGTGTCTCCGTCTGGAACAGGAAAAACATTTAACGAGTTAACATAATCTTTTTCTTCTTCTAATTTATTTGATGCATTTTTTAGCATGTTGCAAAAATCTTGCCCATTTATTTTTAAGTTTTCCAACTTTAATACCTCCTAGACTCTGACACCTTGAACATTCACTATAACTTGTGAAACCTTAAGTCCTGTAAAGTTCTCCACATTATATTTTACTTTTTGAATTATATTATTAGCTATAACTGAAATTTTAGTTCCATATTCTACTATTATATATAATTCTACACTTAAAGATTCATTTTTCATGTTTACCTTAACACCTTTACTAAGGTTTTCAGCTTTTAAAAGCTCCCATAGACCATCCTTAGCGTTTTTAGAGGCCATTCCAACAACACCATAACATTCCATTGTTGATACACCTGCTATATTCGCTAAAACTTCTTCTGAATAAAAAATATTACCTACTTGATTAGTTATACTAGCTTTCATATATAACTCCTCCTTAATAACACCATATAGTTTATTTTATATTATAAAATAGATTAATTCAAGAAATTAATATATCATCTATTGATTTTTCCCTAAACTGTATAATTTTATAATATAATTTATGTATTATTTTTAGTTTTTACTTGCATAAAATATAATTATTATGGTAAAATAGCTTATGTTTGATTTAAACATTAAATCATTGTGATTATAAGGAGGTGTTTGAATTGTCAAGAAGATGCGAAATTTGTAATAAAGGTGTTGTATCAGGTACTCAATACAGCCACTCACACCGTCAATCAAAAAGAACATGGGCTCCTAACTTAAAAAGAGTTAAAGCTATAGTTAAAGGTTCTCCTAAGACTATACATGTATGTACAAGATGCTTACGTTCAGGTAAGGTTGAGCGTGCTTAATCTTTAGCTTGTTATATAGCTATAAAAGAGTGCCAAAGCACTCTTTTTAAATAGTACCTAATAATTTTTAGATACTTTACATATAAACAAGATATTTCAATTCAATAATATACTGATGAAAATCTTAAGATTTTCATAAAAATACAACTTTAAATTTAAAGTTGTATTTTTATTTTATAAACATTAATTATTATACGAATTTCAATATTTACTTTCTAGATTTAGATTAACTTTTAAAATTAGTCATTTATCAAGCTAATTATGTATTATATATTTTTAAGCTTGATTTCTATTTTTTATTCTTTTCTTATGAATAGTTTAACTATCTTAGATAAGAATTTAGGAAGTTTTATAGCTACTATTTTCACATTCTCACCACCTTTCCACTATTTCTCCATAACTTTCCATCCAGCGCTAATAATTCCTAGTCCTATTGCAATAATCCAACCCCAAAATGGTATTACAATTCCTAAAATCACACCAAAAGCTACAGCCCCTATAACTTTCATATCTGTTGTTTCTTTTTTATTTTTATTTTTTTTATTTTTTTTAGCCATTATCTCACCTTGCTTATAATTTTATATTAAATAGTTTTTATGAATCACATTTCTTATTACCATATTATGTATTAAATTTTCTTTTGACACTGTTTTTAAGTTTATAAGTGTACCAATATTGAATTTAATCTTATACATCAAATTTTTATTATAAATTTAAAAATTATACATATATTTTATTTAGTTATAAAGTAAAAATTAAATTTTTATAAATTATATAATTTATATAATTTTTCACAAAAAAACTAGCGTTTAATCAAACGCTAGTTTTTTTGCTAATCTACAGATCTTATAATCATTAATGTTCCTGATGAAAATTCTAAATGAACTTCATTTTCAACAAATTCATTCGATACAGTAAGACTGTCTTCTACTTCTAAATTATAATCTTTTAATTCATATTTTGCATTTTTTACAGACAAACTTTCAACTTTTGTGTTAAATGCAAAGACAGAAAAAATATCTCCTTTTTTCCCATAAATAGTTTTTGATTCTTTTATCATAGTTATTTTATTATTTTCATCAACTATATGTGCATCTACACCTCTATTTATAGCTTTGTTAAGTATACATAAGTTACCTATTAAATGATCTACTCTTGTTCCAGTACAGCCTAAGAATACTATTTCTTTTGCATTTAATTCAATAGCTTTTTCTAATGCAATTTCTGTGTCTGTGTAGTCTTTTTCTTTAGGATATTTAGTAATTTCGCATTTATCTTTGAAATATTCCAATACATTTTTATCTATTGAATCAAAATCCCCAAGTAAAATTTTAGGTATTATATTATATTTATACAAAGAATTAGCTCCACTATCAGCTGCTATAATAGAAAATCCATTATCTATATATTTAACTATGGTTTCTTTTTTTGGTGGTGTACCACCAGATATAATTAACCATTTCATATTAAAACCCTTCTTTTAGTCCTCTTATATTTTTTTCAATTTCATTGTTTTTAAATACTGCAGATCCTGCTACTATAACATTTGCTCCACAGCTTACTATTTCTTTTATGTTGTTTTTATCCACTCCACCATCAACTTGAATCATTAAGTTTTTATTAGATATATCACTTATTTTTTTAATTTCTTTTATTTTTTCATTACAGTATGGTATGTACTTTTGACCTCCAAAACCAGGATTAACAGACATAACAAGAACCATATCTACTATTGGAATTAGATGCTTTATGTTTTCCACTGGTGTAGCTGGATTTATAGCTACTCCTACCTTAACTCCTAATCCTTTTATATAATTAACAGTTCTATCTAAATGTTTATCTGCTTCTGCATGTATAGTTATTATATCTGCACCAGCTAAAGCAAAGTCTTCTACATATCTTGATGGGTCTTCAATCATTAAGTGAACATCAAATGTAAGCTTAGTACATTTTCTAATAGATTTTATTATAGGTATACCAAATGATATGTTTGGAACAAACATTCCATCCATAACATCTATGTGCACCATATCTGCTCCATACTTTTCTAAATCTTCAACTGCTTTTCCTAAATTTGAAAAATCAGCTGATAATATTGACGGTGATAATTTCATCATCTTTTATTCCCCCTATTATTTGTTATATCTTCTAAAGTTTTTATATAAAAATCATATCTTGCTTTATGAATCTTCCCTTCATTTACAGCTTCCTTAACTGCACAACTAGGTTCTTTATGATGAATACAATTATTAAATTTACATTTATCTCTATATGGTTCAAACTCCTTAAAGCAATATTGCAATTCTTCTTTAGGGATAAAATTTAATTCTAAAGATGAAAAACCCGGTGTATCAACTAAATATCCATCTCCAAATTCAATTAATTCACTATGCCTTGTAGTATGCTTTCCTCTTTTTAATTTACCACTTATCTCCCCAGTTTCCATCATTTCTCTTCCAATAAATTTATTAAGTATAGTAGATTTTCCTACTCCTGATGGACCACAAAATACACTTATATTGTCTTTAATTTTTTCTTTTAGTTTCTCAAGTCCCAAATTATTTTTAGCCTCTAAATATAGAACCTCGTAACCTGCTGATTCAAGTTCTTCTTTTACTTTATCAATATCTTCATTTTTAAGATCCATTTTATTAAAACAAACAACAGCATTCAAATTATTATACTCACATAATAACAGGAATTTGCTAAGCAAATCCCTGTTTAAATCAGGATGTCTAAATGCAAATATAACAAAAGCTTGAGTTACATTGGCAACAACCGGTCTTATAAGTTCAGTTGTTCTTTCATATATTTTTTCTATTGTAACAGAATTATCTTCAACCTTAATTTCTACATTATCCCCTATCATAGGTGATAAATTATTATATCTAAACTTTCCTCTAGCTTTGCATGTATACGTGTTTCCTTCACTTTTTACATAATAAAGACCACCGATACCTTTAACTATTATTCCTTGCATATATCCTCCAAATTTATTGTTGATTTTCTCCTTCATCAGGCTTTTCAGGTTTTTCAGGCTTTTCTTGCTCCTGTTTTTTAACAGTTACACTTATATTTTCACCTTTATTAACTTTAGTTTCTGCTTGTATACTTTGACTTTCAATTATATCACTATCTTCTCCTGAACCACTTATATTTAACCCTAGACTATTAGCCAAATTTTTAGCATCACCTAATGTCATACCTACAAAATAAGGTACAGAAACTTTTTCTGGTTCAGGTTCTTTATATTTATAATACTTAACATCTACTGCCGTTTGTTCATTAACTTTTGATCCAGATGATACACTTTGATAAAATATTTTTCCATCACGGCTCTTATCAGTAGTTGAAACCTCAGTAGTTGCTCCTAATTTTAAATTAGCTGCACTTAAAACATTAGATGCTTCATCTACAGTCATATTAATTAAATCTGGAGTCTGGGAATATTTAACGGCTGATCCTTTACTTACAACTACATCTATAGATTCTCCTTTTTTAGCTGTAGTTCCTGGTTGTGGATTCTGCCTAATTACAGTTCCTTCACTATAAGTTTCATTATTTTCCTCTGTAACTTTTCCAACCTTAAAACCCATATTTGTAATTTGATTTTGTGCTTCTTGTAAACTTAAATTTCCTAAATCAGGTACAGTTACTTCTTCAGGTCCTGAACTTACAATAACTTTTACTTCAGATTTCTTTTTCACTGTAGTTCCTTCATTAGGAATACATTTTAATACTTCTCCTTTAGGTTTATCGCTTTTTTCTTCACCATCAACTTTAAATACAAGTCCTAGTTCTTCAATGATAGTTTTAGCATTTTCTTCGCTTTTGCCTACAATCTGTGGTATTTTAACCTCTTTTTTACTAGAACCAGCATCTGTAGATGGCTTCATTGTTAACGTTATTGCAAAAGCTCCAATTAGAACTATAAATATTCCTATAGATGCTAATAACAATTTCATTTTCTTATTTTTCGACCTTTTTTTCCTTGGTTTAATTTCTTCATCATCATCATCATCATATTCTTCTTCATCATATTCTTCTTCATCATATTCTTCTTCTCCATCTTTTCCATACAAATTATAATTATTGCTATCTTCATATGATGTTTTTGATGATTTATCTTCATCAATATTTATAGGACTCATTATCCTTGTAAATTCTTCAGTATCACCATTGTTTTGAGGTATATTATAACTAATATTACTTCTTATTTGCCTTAAATCATGTAATATTTCTGTAGCACTTTGATACCTTTTGATAGGCTCTTTCTCTATAGCCTTTAATATTAAATTACTAATATTTAATGGTATGTCATATTTTATAGCAGTTGGTGGTACCACAGGCTCCTGTATATGTTTTAAAGCTATAGATACAGGACTATCTCCATCAAAAGGCAACTTACCAGTAGCCATTTCATAAAGCACAATACCTAACGAATATATGTCTGTTCTAAAGTCCACAACTTTTCCCTTTGCCTGTTCTGGTGAAAAATAATGAGCTGAACCTATAACTTTTGTTGTATGGGTTATAGTGTCGCTATTAGAAGCTTTAGCTATACCAAAATCTGTAACTTTAACTACCCCATCCTCTTTAACTAAAATATTATGTGGTTTTATATCTCTATGAATAACACCATTTCTATGGGCACACTCTAATGCTTGTGCTATTTGTATTCCAAATTCCACTACTTGATCACAAGGTAAACTACCATTTTCGCAAATTACTTGCTTTAATGTTTTCCCTTCCACTAATTCCATAACAATATAGTTATATTTTCCTTCTACCCCAACATCAAATATATTAACTATATTATTATGTGAAAAGCTTGCTGTAGCTGCAGCTTCTTTTCTAAACTTATCCATAAATTCAATGTTAGAAGTATATTGCTCTTTTAGTATTTTTACTGCAACATACCTATTTAAAAGTCGACATTTGGCCTTATAAACTATAGCCATGCCACCTTCACCGATTTTTTCAATCAGCTCATATCTACTCCCCAATATGGTTCCAATCATCTCCACACGCTCCTTTAAATATGATAACTGAGATGTTATCTCTTCCGCCTCTATCTTTACTAGCTTTTATAAGCTCATCACAAACATCTTCCTTATCTGTAATAATAATATTACAAATCTCCTGCTCACTTAATTCATTTGTAAGTCCATCAGTACATAAAAGACCTTTATCAAATTCATTTAGATTTAATTCATAAAGATCTACATCTACAATTGGTTTAGTTCCTATAGCTCTTGTAATTACATTTTTATTAGGATGATTTTGAGCTTCTTCTTCACTAATAGTTCCATTATCTAAAAGTTCTTGAACCAAGGAATGATCCTTTGTAACTTTTATTAATCTATCTTTACAAATAACATAACATCTACTATCTCCAACATTTGCCACTAAACATTTTTCATCTTTTATATAACAAATGGTAATTGTAGTTCCCATTCCACTATATTCATCCTTTAATAAGGCAGCTTTATATATATGATGATTTGCTAAATTTACTGCTTTAGTTAATGCTATTCTACTTTCTTCCTCTTTGTTCTTTTTTAAATAATCTATAACGGTTTCTAACGCCATCTTACTTGCTACTTCACCTGCATTATGCCCGCCCATACCGTCTGCTATGGCAAATATAGCAATATCTTCATCTTCAAAATATTTAACAAAATCCTCATTTAAAACTCTTTTATTTCCCACATCAGATTTTATACCTATTAATCTCCCCATTGTTACAACTCCTTTTTTTCTAAATAACTTCTTCTAAGTTGTCCACAAGCTGCATTTATATCTAAGCCCATCTCTTTTCTAACAGTGGTCTCTATGCCATTCTTTATTAAAATGTCTTTAAAATTATTTATTTCCTTTATATTAGCCCTTTTTAGTTCACTTTCCTTTATTTCATTTATTGGTATCAAATTCACATGGCAAAGCATACCTTTTAATATCTTAGACAATTCTAATGCATCCTCTTCTCTATCATTAAATCCTTTTACCAATGCATATTCAAAAGTTATTCTTCTATTAGTTTTATCTATGTAATAATTGCATGCTTCTAATAATTCATCTATATTAAAAGCTTTAGCTATAGGCATAGTTTGTTTTCTCATTTCATTGTTAGGAGCGTGAAGTGAAATAGCAAGAGTTATCTGCATATCTTTATCTGCTAATTCTTTTATTTTAGGAACTATACCACAAGTAGATAATGTTATATGCCTTTGCCCAATATTTAATCCATAATCTGCATTTACAAGTTCTAAAAATTTAATAACATTTTCAAAGTTATCAAGTGGTTCCCCACTTCCCATAAGAACAACATTTGATATTCTTTCTCCTAATTCTTCTTGTGCTTTTATTATTTGTCCTAAAATCTCTCCGCTAGTTAGATTACGAACAACACCATCTATTGTAGACGCACAAAACTTACATCCCATTCTACAGCCTACTTGAGTAGACACGCATATAGAATTTCCATGTTTATATTGCATAACTACAGATTCTATCAAATTATTGTCCTTCATTTTATATAAATATTTTCTTGTATTCCCATCAACAGAATTGTATTTTTCTAATACTTTAGGAACCCCAATATAAAAATTATCTTTTAATTTTTCCTTAGTGGATTTTGATAAATTTTTCATATCATCAAAATTATATACATATTTGTAAATCCACGAAAAAACCTGTTTTGCTCTAAACTCACTTTCTCCATTTTCCTTCATCCAAAGCTTTAATTCATTAACGTTTAAGTCCAATATATTTTTCACAATTGCACCTACCCAATCCTACGTATTTTGACAATAAAGAAGCCATCCATAAATTTATTAGGTAGTATAGTTACCTCTCCACTATCACCATAAATTATATTATCCACATTTCCAAAAAATAAAGGTTCTAATTTAAAATTAGGATGATTTTTTAGAAACCATTGAATATTTTTTTCATTTTCTTCTTTATTTAAAGTACAAGTGGAATATAAAATAACTCCATCCTTTTTTACATATTTTGCTGCATTATTCATTATACTTCTTTGAATTTCAACTATTGATTTTAATTCTTTTTGATTTTTAGTATACTTGATTTCCGGTTTTTTTCTTATAATTCCTAGTCCAGAACAAGGAACATCTATTAATACCCTGTCTGCATATTTGTTAAATTCTTTTTTATACACAGATGCATCTAATGTTTCACATTTAATATTATTTATATTAAGTCTTTTTGCATTATCTTTTATAAGTGATAATTTATTTTCATGTATGTCAAAAGCTAAAACTTCACCTGTATTATCCATGATTTCAGAAATATGTGTCGTTTTTCCTCCTGGTGCGCTACATAAATCTAAAACTCTGGAATCACTATTAAGTTCCATTGATGGAGCTACTAACATGGCACTCTCATCTTGAACAGTTACATAGCCTTCTTTGAATAAACGATTATCTTCAATATTTCTCCCATTTACAATTCTAATAGCTTCTGGAGCAACATATCCTTCTGATACTTGGTATCCCTCATTTTCCATACTATTATAAATCTCTTCATATTCACCTTTTATTTCATTTACCCTTACAGTTAGTGCAGGTCTTTCATTTAATCCTATTAATATTTTTTCAGTTGTTTTTCTACCATATTGTTTTATAAAATGTTCTACTAACCATCTTGGAAAAGAATATTCAAAACATAGCTTTTCAATAGGGTCCTCTCCACAATAACTTTTTTCTAAATTCCTTAAGTAATTTCTTAATACTCCATTCACTAATTTTGATGCACCTAAAGATGAATTTTTCTTTGTTAAATTTACAGCTTCATTTACTGCAGCAAATGGAGGTATTTTATCTAAATACTTTATTTGATATATGGATATTCTTAATATATTTAGCACAAAGTCTTCTAGTTTTTTGAAGTTCTTTCCAGTAAAACTTTGTATTATTTTATCTATTGTATATTTATATTTTATCGTTCCATAAACAATTTCAGTTACCAAGCCTTTATCAACATCACTTAAATCACTTTTATTAAGTTCTTTACCTAATACAATATTAGAATATGCCTTATTATTAAAAACTTGTGTTATAACATCTACTGCTATTTGTCTAGCATTATTCATTTTTTTACCTCGATTAAAATTTATTCATTTCTGTCTCTAATTGCTAAAAGTCTTATCAATTGTGATACTGCAGTTATAACTGCTGCAACATAAGTAAGAGCTGCTGCATTTAATACTTTCTTAGCACCATTTACTTCATCCCCTACTAGTATTCCTTTAGACCTAATTATTTCTATAGCTCTATTGGATGCATTAAATTCAACTGGCAATGTTACAAGTTGAAATAATACTGTAGCTGAAAATAATATAATACCTATATTTATTAATGGATTTATACTAAAAATTATACCTAAGAAAAATAAAAACCAAGATGCATTTGATCCTATATTAGCAATAGGCACTAATGCACTTCTAACTTTTATAGGTCCGTACCCTTCTTTATGTTGAATTACATGACCTATCTCATGTGCCGCTACGCCTATTGACGCTATTGATGTACCATTATAAACATCTCTTGACAATCTAACAACTCTTCTTTGTGGATCATAATGGTCTGTTAAATTTCCTCCTATCATTTCTATAGGAACATCAAATAATCCATGTGCATCTAATATCATCCTAGCTACATCCTTACCTGTATATCCCATTTTGCTATAAACTTTGGAATACCTAGCAAATGTAGATGAAATATTCATCTGTGCCCACATAGAAATCAAAAGAGCTGGTATAAGTATTAACATTGTAGAATCAAAATAGAATGGATACATAATCAGCAACCTCCTACATCTTTTATTTTATAGATTTTCATAATTTATTTATGTAAAACTATATTTTCTTCTATTGAATTTCCTTTTATATATTCTGACACTTTCATAGCTTTTTTATTAGGGAATTGAATTTTTTTTGCTAATAGAATACCATCTTTTGTTGATATTCTCATTCCCTTCTTATCAACCTTCAGTATAGTTCCAGGAGTTTTTGTAGACTTTTCAGTTAAAACCTCTGATTCTAGAACTTTCATCATCTTATCCTCATAATAACTATAAGCAATCGGGAATGGATTTAATCCTCTTATAAAATTATGCACTTCTTGCGCACTTTTATTCCAATCAATATTAGCCATATCTCTATTTAACATATGAGCATAACAACTTAAATCATCATTTTGCTTTTCTGGTATTACTTCATTATTATATAACTTTTTTAAAGTTTCTATAAGCAACGGTGCACCTGTTTCCTTTAAAATTTCATATAATTCTCCTGCTGTCATTTTTTCAGTAATTTCAACTGTATTTTTTAAAAGCATATCTCCAGTATCAAGACCTACATCCATAAGCATAGTAGTATTTCCCGACACTTTATCTCCTGCCATGATAGAATAATGTATAGGCGCTGCTCCTCTAAATCTTGGAAGCAATGATCCATGTAAATTTATGCAACCATATCTAGGTATTTCTAACACTTCTTTAGGTAATATTTGGCCAAAAGCTACTACTACTATAAAATCTGGTTCTATAGCCTTTATTTTATCTATGGTTTCTTGATTCTTTCTAATTTTTTCTGGCTGATATACCTCTATATTATGTTTCAAAGCCACCTCTTTAACTGGAGACATTGCTAAAGACTTGCCTCTTCCTTTTGGTCTATCCGGTTGAGTAACTACAGCTTTAACTTCAAATTCTTTTATTAATGCTTCTAAAGAAGGAACTGCAAAATCTGGCGTTCCCATAAATACTATTTTCATCTTTGACATATTATCACCTACATTTCTATTTTATCTATATAAAGAACTCCATCTAAATGGTCTATTTCATGACAAAACGCTCTTGCTAAAAAATCTTCTCCTTCAATAGTGAACCATTCACCATCTTCATTCATAGCCTTAACCTTAACATATTGTGGTCTTCTAACTTTTCCATGCTCATTAGGAATACTTAAACATCCTTCTAAATCAACTACTTCTCCTTTTGATTCAAGTATTTCAGGGTTTATTAATACAATAGGACCTTCTCCTATATCCACTACAACAACTCTTTTTAAAATTCCTACTTGTGGAGCTGCAAGTCCAACACCATTAGATTCATACATAGTTTCTTTCATATCTTTAATTAATGTTAACAACCTATCATTTATTTCATTAACTATTTTACATTTCTTTCTTAACACTTCATCTTCTTGTGTTCTAATTTGTCTTAATGCCATAATAATTCTCCTTTTCCTTAACTTTAACTATTTTTATAAAATTATATTATATATATAATTTTATATCATATTATTCGGATTTACATCTATACTAGTTCTTATATCATTATAAACATTTTCTAGCTCTTCATAAACAAATTTTTTTATATTCATTGCTAAATCTTCTTTTATTTTACCCTTAATAATTATTTGCCATCTATAATAATTTTTTATTTTAGATATACCACAAGGACATGGTCCTAATATAGACACCTCTTGATTTCTTTCTAATAAACTTTTTAGTTTATAACCTAATCGTTGAACATTTTCTATAAGAAAATTCTCCTTTTCACTACTAAAATTCATACTCATTATTTTAGAAAAAGGTGGATAATTTAAAAGTTTTCTAAGTTGCAATTCTTCTTTCATAAAACTTGAATAATCATTTTTAGCGGCATAGTTTATACTATAATTATCAGGAGTATATGTCTGTACAACTACTTTCCCATCTTTTTTATCCCTTCCAGCTCTACCTGCTACCTGCGTTATCAATTGAAAGGTTCTTTCTGTAGATTTATAATCTGGTATATTTAATGATAAATCTGCTGCAATTACACCTACTAATGTGACATCCGGAAAATCTAATCCTTTAGCTATCATTTGAGTCCCTATAAGTATATTAGCACTTTTATTTTTAAATTTATTATACAATACTTCATAAGCATTTTTTTCCCTTGTCGTATCAAAGTCCATTCTTATAGTTTTTGCATTTGGAAACATTTTATTTACTTGATTTTCAAGTTGCTCAGTTCCTATTCCAAAATGCTTTACATACTTACTACCACATTTAGGACAAATCCTAGGTTTTTGAACCTTATTTCCACAATAATGACAATTTAACGATGCTTGATTATTATGATATGTCAATGATATATCACATCTATCACATTTAAAAACATACCCACACCCTCTACAAGATACAAAGGTTGAATATCCTCTTCTGTTTAAAAATAATATTATCTGTTCATCTTTACTCAAAGCTTCTTTAATACTTTTATAGAGCTCATTACTAAAAATACTCCTATTTCCATTTGCAAGTTCTTCTCTCATATCTGAAACAAAAATTTCTGGCAATTTATTATTTACAGCTCTATTATTTAGTGTAATTATATCATATTCACCTATAAGACCTTTGTAATATGTTTCTATAGAAGGTGTAGCTGAACCTAAAACTAATTTGCAATCTTCAAGTTGAGTTTTGATTTCACCAATTTCTCTTGAAACATACTTAGGATCACTTTCTGACTTATAACTAGCTTCATGTTCCTCATCTATAACTATAAGCCCTAGTTTTTCAAAAGGTAGAAACAATGCAGACCTAGCACCTATAGCAAGTTTGACTTTTCCCATCTTAACTCGCATCCACTCATCAAATCTTTCTCCATCATTTAATTTACTATGAAAAATTGCAACATCTTTTCCAAACCTACCTTTAAATCTTTCTACCATCTGTGGAGTAAGAGAAATCTCTGGTATTAATATTATAGAATCTTTTCCATTATTCATCATACTTTCTACTAAATTCATATATATTTCTGTTTTTCCACTACCAGTTATCCCGTGTATTAAAAATTGTTTTTTTGATGAATTTAAAATATTATCTACTGCATTTTTTTGATCTTTGTTCAATATTTTTTTTTCATATTTTTTGTATTCTTTTACATTATACCTATCTACTATACTTTCTTCACACTTTAAAAAATCATATTTTATTAAAGTATTTATAGATGATAATGAAAAACCTTTTTCTTTTGACACTTCCGACTTACTATAAATTCCGTTATTAGCCTTTATAAATTCATATATATTTATATACTTTTCTTTTAAATATTTCTCTTCCAATGGCTTAGATATCATAACTACCAACTTAGTTTTAAACTTTATTCCCTTTGTAATAGACGTAGGTATTATTACTTTTATAGCCTCTAGATAAGTACATAAATATTTTCTTCTCATTATCTCTATAAGCTTTATATCAGTATGTTTTAATAATGGAAACTCATCACATATAGACTTCACATATTTAATTTTTTTATATTTTCTTTATCTATATCATCTTCTTTATAAAAATTTATAACAAATCCATCTATAAATTTATTTCCAAATCCAAAAGGAACTTTAACCCTATGACCAACCAATATGTCATCTTTCAAGTTGTCTGGGACTTTATAAGTAAATATTTTATCTAACTTTACCGCTTCATTATTTACTATTATCCCAACATAATCCTTCATATTTACCTCTCTTTCATACTAATATCTAAATATTAATATAGGGTTATAAATTTAAAATTAAATTTATCTTTTATGAAATAAATTTTTAACATTAAATATAACTATTAATGCTAAAACTCCCTGTATAGGTTAAATATTAATGTTATATCCCTATAAAAATTAACTTTTAATATTATACCATAATTTCAAAACCAACTACTATTTTCCCCTATATATTTATATATAAAAATAAAAAAGCGACAATGTCGCTTTTTATTTTAAATCCTTAATTACAATATCAAATAAACTTTCAGCTACTTTTTTCTTATCCATTACTTCTAAAGGAATCAAAGTCTCATCTTTCTTAATAATTGTAACTTTGTTCGTATCTTTAGCAAATCCAGCATCATTATCAGTTATATCATTAGCCACTATGTAATCTAAATTCTTATTTTTTATCTTACCTTTTGCATTTTCAATTAAATTATGGCTTTCTGCTGCGAAACCAACTAATATTTGATTTTTTTTCATTTTACCTAAAGATTTCAATATATCATTATCTCTTGTAAATTCTAAAACTAAATCTCCAGATCCTTTTTTTATCTTTTCTTCAGAATAGCTTTTTATTTTATAATCCGCAACTGCAGCTGATTTTACAACTATATCACTATCTGCAAATCTTTTTAATACTTCATCATACATATCAGAATTGCTTTGTATTGATATAAATTCTAGTCCAGTTGGTGGTTTTAAATTGGTAGGTCCACTTATTAAAGTAACCTCTGCACCTCTATCTCTTGCTTCTTCTGCTATAGCATACCCCATCTTACCACTTGATCCATTTGTTATATATCTCACTGGATCAATTCTTGATATAGTTGGACCTGCTGTCACTAATACTTTTTTACCTTTTAAATCTTTTTTACTGTTTAATTTACTTAATATAAATTCTGTAATGCTTTCTGTATCAGCAAGCTTTCCATCACCAACATCACCACAAGCTAATCTTCCACTTTCAGGTGCTATAAATTCATATCCTAAACCTTTTAACTTAGATATATTATCTTGAACTATTGAATTTGTATACATATTTGTATTCATAGCTGGAGCAAAAATAACCGGAGCCTTAGTTGCCATTATTGTTGTAGATAACATATCATCTGCAATACCATTTGCAACTTTTCCAATTATATTAGCTGTAGCAGGAATTATAGCCATAAGATCCGCTTTTTTAGCTAATGATACATGTTGTATTTCCCATGCTCTAGGTTCTTCAAACATATCCGTAATAACCATATTTTGGCTTAATGATTGAAAACTAAGAGGACTCACAAATTCAGTAGCTGATTTCGTCATTATAACATGTACATTAACATTTTTCTTTTTTAATCTACTTATAACATCTAAAGCTTTGTAAACAGCTATTCCGCCACATACGCCTATAACTACTGTTTTCTCTTTGCTCATCTTACTTTAAGCCCTCTTTCACATCTTGGCTTTCAGATAATAATGCATCTTGATTAATCTCTTTTATAGCTATAGTAACTGGTTTTGTACTTTCAGTTTCTATTAATGGTTCTGAACCATCGATTATTTGTCTTGCTCTTTTAGAAGCTGCTACTACTAATGAGTATCTGTTTTCAACCTTATTTAATAAATCTACTATTGATGGGTTAATCATTGAACTGTTGTTATTTTTCATATATTAGAACCTCCCTAGTATTTCATCTTTTATTTTATAAACTCTACATTTTTCAGCCATTATTATGCTTTCAATTTTCTTTACAGCATCTTCAACTCTATCATTAACTACTGCATAATCATATTTTGATGCAAAAGAAATTTCATCATAAGCGGCACTCAATCTAGTTTTTAATGATTCTGGTGTTTCACTACCTCTATTTGTTATTCTTGACTCTAATTCTTCCATTGATGGAGGAAGTATAAATATAAATACTCCATCTGGATAAGCAGACTTTATTTTAAGTGCACCTTGTATATCTATTTCTAATATTACATCCCTACCATTTTCAAGCATTTCAAAAACTTTACTTTTAGGTGTTCCATAAAAATTACCATATACTTCAGCATACTCTAAAAAATCATCATTTTCAATTTTTTTTAAGAAATCTTCTCTTGGTGTAAAAAAATAATTTATTCCATCAACTTCTCCTGCTCTAGGAGATCTTGTAGTTGTCGAAACTGATATCCATATATCATTTTTTTCTAATAAAGCCTTACAAACAGTACCTTTTCCAGCCCCTGACGGACCTGATATAACTAATAATTGCCCTTTAACTGCCATATTATTCATCAACCTCATCTATATGATGGTCGTCTTCTTTTGATGATAACCTATGAGCAACAGTCTCTGGTTGTACTGCTGATAATATTACATGATCACTGTCTGTTATTATTACGGCTCTTGTTCTTCTTCCATATGTAGCATCAATAAGCATACCTCTATCTCTCGCTTCTTGAATGATTCTCTTTATTGGTGCTGATTCTGGGCTTACAATTGCAACTAACCTATTAGCTGAAACTATGTTTCCAAATCCTATGTTTATTAATTTTATACCCATTAGTGTCCTCCTATTTACTCTATATTTTGAGCTTGTTCTCTGATTTTTTCTATTTCACTTTTAATTTCTAATGCTAAATTAGTTATACTTAAATCTGTAACTTTAGATGCTATTGTATTTGTTTCTCTATTCATTTCTTGAATTATAAAATCAAGTTTTCTACCTATAGGTCCTTCTATTTTTAAAGTTTCTTTTACTTGACATATATGACTGTTTAATCTTACTATTTCTTCATCAATTGCAGTTTTATCTGCAAGTAATGCAACTTCCATAACAAATCTATTTTCATCTATTTGAGTATCCTCTAAAAGTTCTTTAAGTCTTTTTCTTAATTTTTCTCTATACTCTAATATTGTGTCAGGCACTCTTTCACCTATTTGATTTACATAATCTAAAACTAAATCACATTTTTTCTCTATATCTTGTCTTAGCTTTTCTCCTTCTTCTAATCTCATAGTTAAAAGAGAATCCATTGCAATATTTAAAGAAGCTTGTAATTCTTTCCAAACTTCTTCTAAATTTTCTTCCTTCTGTTCAAGAGTAATGGCCTCTGGAAGCCTTGCTAAACTCATAGTTGAAATGTCATCTCTTAAATCATACATATTTTGAACTTTATTTAAACAATTCATATAACTTTTTATTAGTTCTTCATTCAAAACAGCTTCTACATTTTCTTTTTCAAGTGTCTTTTGAGTTATAAATACGTCTACTTTACCTCTTTTTATTTTTTCACTTAAAACTTTTCTTATACCATCTTCTAATGAGATTAAAGCTCTTGGCATTCTTACATTTAGTTCAAAATATCTGTGATTAACACTTTTTATTTCTACAATAAAATTTGAGTGCCCATTCGGTACACTCCCACGCCCAAAGCCCGTCATGCTTTTTATCATTTATCAACGCATCCTTCCGAGTTCTTTGTAAAATTCTTTATTCACTATTATACAAAATTTACATTATCAATTTCAAGTTAAAAATATATGTATTATTTAGCATTTTGAATTATTTAATAGGAAATTAAAGAAAATCTGATTTTTTAAAGAGTAAATAGAGGCAAAACAGCCTCTACTTTTCAAATTTGTTAAACTTTATACATACTATCATTTTTATAACTTTTATTCATATTTGTCAAGACTTGAAAGAGAGTTTTCAATTATATTGTATGGTTGTGTTAATGCTATTCTAAAATAATCATACCCTAAAGTACCAAAAATATCTCCTGGTGTAACTATAATTCCATACTTATTTAAAAGTTCTAAGCAAAATTCATAAGTTGTATATCCTTTAGGTGTCTTGCACCAAATATAAAATGTAGAATAACTATCAAAAAATTTAATATTTTTTTCTTTTAATATTTTTTTCACCAAAACTCTTCTTTTGCTATATTCTTCTTTTAATTGTTTATTATATTCATCCCCTAGTTTTAAAGCATTAATAGCAGCATATTGTATTGGCATAAACTGGCCAGAATCTAAGTTGCTTTTTACTTTAATTAAGTTCTTAATTACTTCTTTATTTCCCACAGCATATCCAACCCTAAAGCCAGTCATATTATACAACTTAGAAAAGCTTCCAAATTCTACAACTGTTTTTTCTTTATCAAATTGTAATATGCTTATAGGTTTTATATCTTGTTCTATTATTTCACAATATGCAGCATCATTGCAAACAATTATATTATTTTTTTTAGCAAATTTAACTACTCTTTCAAAAAATTCTTCCGTTGCATTTGCTCCAGTTGGATTATTGGGATAATTAATAAACATTAACTTAGCTTTTGTTACTGTATTTTCTGGTATATTATCTAAATCTATTAAATAATTATTTTCCTCTTTTAATGGTACTGTACACGGAAAACAACCCCATAATTTAGATGCTATATAATAAACTGGATATCCTGGTTCTGGTACTAAAACAGTATCTCCTACATCACATACTGAAGGTATTACATTACTTATTCCTTCTTTTGAGCCTATTAGTATAACTATTTCCTCTTCTTCTAATTGTACACTAAATTTGTCTTTATAATACTTTATTATTTGCAATTTTAATTGTTCTAACCCATCATAAGGAGGATATTTATTAAAACCCTTTTTATTCATACCTTCAATTAATCCTTCCTTTATGTTTTCATCTACTAGTAAATTAGGATCTCCTATACTTAAATCTACTACTTTTTTGCCCATGGATATCCTTTTTTCTCTTATATAATCCAGATTTTTAAAGTGGTATTCACCTATACCATTTAATCTATTATTTATCTTCATAAAATCACCTTGCAAATTACTAATATAACTTATGGTATTCTCATATGTCATAAAATGTTCCAATAATATATATTTTTACATAATATACAAAATTAATTTAATTTATTCTTTTATCTTTCATATAAATTTAATTATATGAGTTATAAACTTATCATTCTCAATTGATAATACATTGTGTTTATTATTGATTAAATCTAAACTTTAATATATATCTAAATTATAGAAAAGTTTATCTTCATATTTATGTAACTATAAATATATTACTTTATTCAATATATTCATAAAAATACTATTCTAAAACATAAAACTATCTTCACAAAATACATTTTTTTAATAAAATTTCAATCCAATCCATGTCTACAAATTTGATTTTATCTTATTACAAATTTTAAAATTGAAAATCCCAAAGCAAGTATCACAGCACATGAAATACATTTATCAACCTCTTTATTTTTTAATTCTGAATGACTTTGATTAACATTGACACACCCAACAATGGCACTAATAATCTGCTCCAGTTTTCCAAATACCTAAAATCTGCATACCTGCAAATATTATAATGCTTATAGCACAAATACTTCTAATTAAATACAGCACTTTTCATCTGCTTGTTTTTGAATCCATCTAACTCTCACTTTTACCATTGTAACTCCGATATATTCCAACTTAAAGTTTATAATTTAATACCATATATTCTCACTATACACAATTCGTAGATTATAATCTCAGTAATTATTTTTAAAACTGATATTTATATAAATATCAGTTTTCTTGTGTTAAAATCTTTAACCATAGTATAACTATGGGGTTTATTACTGCTAACCATGAAAATTTCAATTTGGATTGTTTCTTTTTCTAATATAAAAGTGTTTTTATATTTTACTATTTAAGGCATTTATTTGAATGTTTACTTGCAACATCATCAACTCTACTTATCCATCTTTTTAAATTAAAGTAAAGGCTATTAATATGTATAATTCTTATGGTTATGGTTATCTATACATAGAATAAAATGTTTCCTATACGATTATCATATAGGTCTTCTAATTCATTAACAGTAACTCTGCCAGTATACAACAATTCAATTATTATATTACCGTCTCTATCAAGTGCTGTACCAGCACAAACCCATTATTTACTTATATACCACTTTTATACCACTTTTTAACTTATTCCTCCTCTTTTACGAAAACATCTTGACATATTGCAGTTATATGCTAAGAACCCTTCGTCTGCTTCAACTATGTCATTAACAAAGCCTAATAAATGTTTTATCTTTAATTTTGCTATTATTTAATTAAGATATCTTATTAAACTTAATCTTTTTAAGTTAAACAGCATTTTTTTAATATAGTTATTTTTTAAATCACTTTAAACTTATTTTTATATTTATATAATTTCTACGTCTTATAACCTGTTTATTTTATCATTTGATAACATTTTTCACTTAATCCACTAATCCTGCATATCTATATATACATAAACTTTTACGTTTCATATTTTAAATTAAATTTTTATATAAAAATAAGTAAATCTTCAAAGTAATAATTTCTTTGTTGAAGATTTACTTATTATAAATTTTAATGTCAATATTAATGAGAAGCTATAATTTTTATAAAAAATACTATTGCTAGAACATACATTACTGGCGAAATTTTCTTCTTTTCTTTACTAACTATATTACTTATAAAATTCATACTAGCGTAAGCTAAAACACCTATTGTTAATCCATCTCCTATACTATAAGTTAAAGGCATCAATGCTATTGTTAAGAAAGCTGGCACCCCTTCTGTAAAGTCTGAAAAATCTATATTTTTTATGCTATCAATCATATAAAATCCAACTATTATAAGTGCTGGCGCTGTAGCCGCTGATGGTATTGCTATAAATATTGGTGAAAAGAATAATGCCATTAAAAATAATATTCCTGTAACAACTGAAGCTAAGCCTGTTCTTGCACCTGCTGCTACTCCTGCTGAACTTTCAACATAAGTTGTAACAGTAGATGTTCCTAAAATAGATCCTACAGTAGTTCCTATAGCATCAACTAATAATGCCTTACCTGCATTTTTAACCTTTCCATCTTCATCTACCATACCTACTTTAGATGCTACCCCTACCAATGTTCCAACAGTATCGAAAAAGTCTACAAATAGGAATGTAAATACTATGGTTATAAATTGCATAATTTGTGCTTTAGAATTAAAAAAGAAAAATCTAGTTTAAATGCTATAGGCTTTAATGATTCATATTTAAATATTCCCTCTGGTAATGATATGCCGTAAGATAATGCTGATTCTGGTGATATAATTGCATACCCCCATGCAATTATAGAGCTAATCAAAATCCCCCAAAGTATAGCACCTTTAACATTCTTTTTAGAAAGTATAACTATTACCAACACTCCAACAACAGCTATTAAAGCAGTTGGACTAATTAAATTTCCCATAGCAACAGTTGTAGCATCACTTTTGATAACTATTCCCGCATTAATAAATCCTATAAATGAAATAAATAAACCTATTCCTGCTGTTACTGCATATTTTAAATTTGTAGGAATAGCATTAACAACCATTTCCCTTATATTGGTTAAAGATAATAAAATAAATATAATTCCTTCTACAAATACAGCTGTTAATGCTACATGCCAAGATATTCCCATACCTAAAACTACAGAAAATGCAAAGAAAGCATTTAATCCCATGCCTGGTGCTAATGCAAAGGGTAACTTTGCATAAAGACCCATAAATATAGTTGTTAATCCTGCTGTTAAACAAGTAGCAGTAACTATAGCACCTGGTGGCATACCTACTCCTTCTGCCCCTAAAATATTAGCATTTACTGCTATTATATAGGCCATAGTTAAAAATGTAGTTATTCCACCAACAACTTCTTTTTTTACATCTGTTGCACTATCTTGTAATGCAAAATAATTTTCCATCTTGATTCCTCCTTAACATTTTAAGTTCCAAAAGCTTTTTTTTCGTATCATTGCAAACTTTATTTTTATTTTTATTTTTTTATTTCGTATATTCTTCATCTTTATAATATCAGTTTATTTTAAAACAGTCAATGAATTTTACGTATATTTTTTATTTTTTATTTTTTTGTTCGTGTTAATCATTTTTATACATAGATTTTAAATTATTGCTTTAAAATCTATGTATGGTATTATATAACTTAATTTCATAAAGAATAAACCACCTCAAATAGAATTTGAGGTGGTTTATTCTTAAAATTTATTTATTATTAGTATTAATCTTACCGTCTTTTATTTCTATAATCCTATCACTAAAGGAAGCTGCATATTTATCATGAGTAACCATTACAATAGTCTTCTTATCATTTACATTTAACGCCTTTAATATTTCTAATACATTTTTACCAGATTCCGAATCTAAACTACCTGTAGGTTCATCTGCGAATATAATTTTAGGATTAGTAATCAAAGCCCTCGCTATAGCTACTCTCTGTTGTTGTCCTCCTGACAATTGATATGGATAACATTTTCTTTTCTCATATAAACCAACTTTATTTAGTAAAAAATCTAATCTTTCTTTATATTTTTTTTTAGGTATTCCATCATATTCAAATATAATTGATATATTATCTTCAATATTTAAATCTTCTATTAAATTATAAAACTGAAAAATAAACCCGAAGTTTTGTCGTCTTAGCTTACTTAACTTAGCATCTTTCATGTTAAATATATCACTATTTTCAAATAATATACTACCTTCACTTGGTATATCTAAAGCACTAAGAATATATAATAGCGTACTCTTACCAGCCCCAGATTGACCCATTATACTTAAAAATTCACCTTCATTAACATCTAAATTAATACCTTTTAATATTTCATAAGAATTATCACTTACATTAATCTTTTTTTTGATATTAATAGCTTTTAATATACTCATAATCAATCCCCTTATCAGTCATCTGATTTTATTTCATCTATTATATTTATCTTAGATATTTTTCTTATAGGATATATATAACTAATAATACTCATACATATAGAAATTAAAACTAGTATTATCATCAATTTACCATTCTTAATAAAAACCATATCTCCAATATAATAAGATAAAACTTTATTAATATAATTACTTAATACAGCACCTAATCCAACTCCAAAAGCGCCACTATAAGTTCCCAATATTATAGCTTCAAATAAAATACATTTACTCAAATACTCTTTAGATATTCCTAATGCTCGTTTTGTAGCATATACCTTTTTTCTAGATAAAATATTAATAGTAATGTTATTACTCATACTAACTATACATATTAAAGTAGAAATACATATTAAAACATTTACTATATTGAATATTTTTTTATTATTCTCATTATTCTGTTTATTAAGAACTGATAATTCTTGTATAGAATATTTATTTTCATATTTATTTTTAAACAACTTTTCTACTTCATATATTGTAGTTTCTATTTCATCATCATTTTCAACCTTTATAAGACACATATCCTTATCTTTTACTTTTATATCCTGTTTAAAATTATCCTTAGATATAAATAATACTTTTCCCATATTTTCAAAACTACTAACAACTCCAATTACATTATAACTTACATCTTTAATTTTTAATGAATCTTTTACTTTAATACCAGTATTTTTACTGAATGTAGTTGTTATTATAATATTTTTTTCATCATCAAGTTTTTCAAATATATCCTGTCCACCTTGTTTAATTATTTCCGTTGAAAAATTTCTTTTGTAATCAATGCCATCTATTCCAGCAATGTCAACTTTAACATCTTTAATAGTTTCTGTTGTTCTTGATTGAAATAAAGAGTTATTGATGTACTTTATATTCATAATTTCATCATGAAAATTCTCTTCCACCGAACCATCTATACTTAGCATTATATCTGCAGTCCTATATATATTCATTACTCCATTGTTTATCATTGTTTTAAGTGCAACACTTATATACATAGATGAAACAATTATTGAAATAATAACTACTATGTCTAATATATTAATGAACTGCATTATAAACTCTTTAAACAAAATATTAATTGAACCTTTAAACAAAGAAAGAATTTTTTTCAAAATCCAATTAACTATTATTAGTAAAACTTTTACTAATAATACAAAAGCAGCAATAAGTAAAAGAGCACCTAAAATTAATAAAAATACTCCATTTTCACTTTGATATTCTCTAATTAAAATTACTATTGACAGTGATAATGATAAAACCCCACAAAAATATTGAAATATTTTTTTCCTTTGCTTTTATAAGATTTCTTATCTATACCTTTTAAAAGATTTATAACAGACATCTTAAGTATATTTTTTAAAGAAATTACTATTACCATGATGCTGAAAAGTACAATTAGGACATCTATGCATAAAAATTTCACCAAACTTAAGTTAAAATATCCATCTTGTACTATATAATTTAAAACTACTTTCACAAATGGAACAGTTAATATACTGCCTATAACTATTGAACTTATGACTATAAGTAAGTTTTCCACTATAACACTTATGGCAATATCTTTTTTTGATATTCCCAAACTTCTTAATATACCTATTTGATGTAACCTTTCATAGATTATAAGTGAAAATGTTGAATATGTTAAAAATAGTGTTATAAATATAGATAGTATACCAATTATTTTTAATGCCATATCTATAGTGCCTACATATGATTTAAAATAATCTATGTCATAGCGTTGTTGAATTATAAAATCAGATGAAATTTTAGAATCTATTTCTTCAATCATATTATTTATGTTATCTAGGTTCTTTATTGTTATTCCAATTGAATAAACATTTTCATTTTGACTTAAAAGATATTGAGCATCACTAATATTAATCATCGCAGTGTTCATGTTTGAATTAAACACACCTGTATTTTTAGCTATCCCACTTATAATAAATTCTTTTTCCTTATCTTGAATTGATAGTTGTACTTTAGACCCTACTTTTAAAGAATTTTCATTTGCATATTTTTCATTAATTATAATTTTATTTTCCGTATCTTTAATTTCATACTCATCTATTAATTCTATTGGGAATGCAGATTTTTGTTTAGTAAAATTAACTCCAATAACATTTATATTCTTTAAAGTTTTAATGTCTCTTGCTATACCTCCTATTCTAGGTACAACATGACTTATTCCTTCTATATCTTTAATAGACTTTATAATATCTTCAGGGTTGAAAAAAGGATTTTTTTCATCAGATTTTGTTATTAACAATTGGCTATTTAAAGTTGTTTTTCTAAGTTGATCCTCTCTAATTTTAATAGCAGAATCTTTTATTATAGATGTAGCTAACATAATAATTGTAGATAAAACTAATGTACATGTTAGTAATATGTATCTAACCTTGTTCTTCTTTATACTGTTAAATGCTATTTTAAAAAATAACCTCATATTTCTCTTACCATTCGTGTTTTGTATTTAGATACACCTACTCTTTTTAACAACTTAACTATTTTTTTATTATGTTCAAAAGCATCTGACACTACATACTCCTTCCCCTTACCTATAGACCACTCCTCAGCACTTTTATAAAGACGGTATATAATAGAAAATATGTTTCCTACAGCCCTGCTTTTTTCCCTTACATAATAGTGCAATATATATGCATAATCATCATTTTCAAAAGCAAAATCCTTTCTATTTATCCATACCTCCACAAATCCGTGAATATCTTCACCAGATTCTACAACGAACATTCCACAATTATCATTTAATATAGACTCTTTAATTTGATTAGTACCACAATTAAATTCTAAGTTTCCTTTATAATAACTATCTTTTCCTAATTGATCTACAGATAACTCTCTCCATAATTCCAATATATTATCTAAATCAGATAATTTGGCTTCTCTAATAACAAAATTCATAAGCATACCCCCAAATTTCATTCTAATTTTCTATATTTATATTTCCTACTTTAGCATTTATATCAAATAATGCTCCATCCTCATCAATATTTATTTCATCTTTAATTTTAACTTTTTCAGCCATAGAACCTATAACGTTAAACTCAATTCCTTTTGGTATTTTAATTTTTCCATTTATAATTTCACCATTAATATCATAACTATAATCACTCTTTAAACTTTGAAAATTCAAATCAATACTTCCAATTTTTAAAAATATACTTCCTTTTTTAAGTTTCCATTATATGATATTTCTCCATTTTCTATGTGAATTTTTAAGTCATCATAATTACCTGCTATATTAACATTACCAATGTTGTTTTTTATATTTATTGACTGAATACTATTTGGAACAATTATAGTAGTTTCTACATTAATTGAATTTATAGTAGTCTTATCTTTCCAAATTGAATTTATGTTAACAACTTCATTTTCTAAAGTGCACTTAATACTATCTAGTGCATCTTGCAATTTATCTTCACTTTTTCCACCAACAAGTTTTTCTATCCTAACCTTAATTTTATCTATATTGCTTTTCTCTATTTTTAAGTTTCCACAATTATTATTTACTTCAAGTGAAGTACCTTTTATTTCATAACTGTAATCACTGGTTTCTTCTTTACTATATGGAACAATCTCCTTATTAAATTTTATTTTATTTTTATTTTTTTGAACACATGAAGTTAAAATTAAAGTAATTATAATAACACTTACAAATCCTACAATCATTTTTCTCATTCCAACCACCTCTTTCTAACTTTATCTTATAAGCAATATTTGTTTCTAAGCTTATAAATTAACTGCTTATATTACTTGTTAGAAAGCTCTTTCATAAGTTTAGAAAAATATGAGTCTTTTTTAGTTAAATATTCATAATTTCCTTCCTCAACTATTTCACCTTTTTTCATTGTATAAATACAATCGGCCTTATTTAGCAAACTCAAATTATGAGTTATTATAATCACAAGACTCTGTTTTGATAATTCTTCTAATATGTCTTTTACTCTTTTTTCATTTATAGTATCTAATGCAGCTGTTGGTTCATCAAAAATATAAATTAATGATTTTTTTACCAATGCCCTAGCAATAGATAACCTTTGTTTTTCCCCACCAGATAAATTAACTCTTTCATTAATTACAGTGTCATAACCTAATTCTAACTTTTTTATAGATTCTTCTAAATTTAAATTTTTTATAACTTCTTCTATCTTTAAATCTTCTATATCTCTACCCATTTTTATATTATTTTTAATAGATTCATTTAATAATTCTATATCTTGTGATACTAAACTTATAACACTTCTAACATCTCTTACTCCATATTCTTTTAGTTCTTTCTCATTTATTTTTATTTCACCTTCATAGGAATCATAAAATGCACTTAATAACTTTATTAAAGAACTTTTACCTGCACCAGAATCTCCAACTATTGCAAAAATTCCTTTTGATGGTAATTTTAAATTAATATTTTTTACTGCTTCACTTCCATTATTATACTTAAAATTAACATTTTTTAATTCTATCTCTTTAATATAAAGGATTTCATTTTCTTGCTTACTAGCTCTTTCAGTTTTTAAATTCATATATTCATTAATTCTATTAAATATCGGTATTATTGTATGTATGTCTATATTACTGTTCAACAATTCATATATGGGTTGTACTAATAATTGAAAATATAACCCTATAGCTACAACTGTTCCTATTGTTATTTTTCCATCCATTACAAGCAAACTTCCTATTCCATATACAATAGATAATGATGTTATCATTATTCCATTGCTAACACTATTCATTAACATACTTAACTTTCTGAACTTTAAATTGTTCCTATAATTTCTCTCTATTATTTCTTTAAACTCTTTTTTTACTTTATCCTCTTGGTTAAATGCTTTAATAGTATTAACCAATCCTACACTCCTGTTAATTTTTATGCATATTTGATCATAACTTTCTTGAATATCCTTAGACATTGGACTAAACTTATGAGATATTTTCCAATTAACAAAAAAATATATTGCATATAACAAAATAACCATTAAAGTAATTTCTTTAGATAAAATTAACATTCCAATAATAATCATAATTATTAGCACTATATTTTTTACAACAACAACGAAAAAGTTAGTAATAAATTCACTTACATTTCTACCATCATTACTTATTCTAGATACAATCGCTCCGTTATTACATCCATCAAAAAATTCCATAGGTGCATTTATTACTTTATTAAACATCTCTTCTCTAAACATTATCGTTATATTTTCACTTATTTTCATAAATACTCTATTTTTTAGATATCCAAATATAGGTTGACATATACACCCTCCAAAAAATATTAATATTCCTATTTTTAGCTTGTCAAGTGAATTACTTGGGATAACTTCATCAATCAAATATCTAGATACAATTGGAGATATAAATACAGCAATTGTATATAAAATAGTAAAAATTAAACCTATTAATTCCTGCCATTTGTATTCTTTTGCTACTTCCCATATATTGTTTAATATTTTTTTCATAATTTCTCCCTAAAGTAGATTATTTAATTTAAACAGTTTTTATTTTCTTACATAATCTATGTCTATAACTTTTCATATGATTTTTTTCTAGTATTTTCTTTAATTCATCTTCTTTATTAAGCACATCTGCACATATATACTTAAAACCATGTTTTTTCATTTCTATTATTGTATTGTCAAATAATTTTTTAGTAACACATTCTACTTTATACTCATCTTGTAAATAATCTGTATCTACATATAAATAATTTATATAAATAAATTTATCTGCAAAAAACATATAGTTAGGATTATTAAATGAAAAATTTAACATTCCTATCACTTTTTTATTTTCCACAGCAATAAATATCATTTCATCCTTATTACCTTTTAACACTTCTTCTAAAGAACTTCTAGAATGATAGATTTTATAATCATCATATTCTGTACTTTTTGCTCTTAACTCATTAATACAAAACATAATATCATTTATTCTATTTATATCACTTATATTTGCTTTACGTACTTCTATGTTTCCTTTCATTATTTACATCTCCTTTTTTATTTATCATTAAGAAATGATAAAAAGTTATATTAAATACTACCAATTCCAGAACTAATTTTC
>NZ_HE611050.1:679470-826472 GCF_000285575.1 Clostridium senegalense JC122
ACCAATTCCAGAACTAATTTTCATAAATTTAATTGTATTTTTATTTTAATAAATTTAATAAGTTATCATTATTAAAAATCTCGCTTTGCTCAAAATTTTTAGTTTTTAAAGTTTTATCAACAATGCACTCTATTCCATATTTATCAATCAATTTAATAACTGTATATATTGATATGTGATAAATTTCATTATTATAGTAATCAATCTTATAAAAATTAAAATTCTCATTTATTTTAGGAACCTTATTTATATAAGAATTATGTTGATCAGCAAAGTACATAGCTAATCCTTCATTCAACCAAATTGGCAATTTAATTTGTGCTTTTGAATTTAATACTACATGAATAAATTCATGTAGTATTAAATTGTCAACAGTTTCATTATTTAACTTTCTCCACTTATCATGATCTAATATTAAAATTACATCATCAAAGCTTGTACCAATAACCCAATCTGGTACTTTATTTCCTATTATTTTTGATAATTCATCTAATCCATCTATAACATCTATAGTAACTTTATTATTAAAATGAAATATATTTCTTATATTCCTTATCCTATAATAAAAGTTAAAATAATCAGTCATATCTCTCAGCACCCTTAAATCTTTAATATCAAGATTAAGGTTATTCACAGCAACATCCCCTATCACACCCAACTTCATTGCTTTGATTATATGTTGCTATTATTGTTTCCTCTAAATTATATATCCATTTTTCACATTCTGGCTTTTCATTCATTGTTCCTTTATAAGGACACCCACCCATACATATTGGTAATATGCTACACTCTCTACATTCCTCATATTCAAAAGGTGACCATAATATATAATCCATATTGCGAGCATACATTTTTTCATCTACTTTAGTTTTAATTGTAGTCACATTTCCAACAGCCTTATCAATATTTCCAACATCATTCCAACATTTGTACATATATCCTTCTGCATCAACTACATAAGCTCCAACATTATCAGCACAACAGTAATTTGCTTTTATACTTGGATAAAATGGATATGCTCCCGAAACTTTATATCCTCTTTCAAATAAGATTTTCTGATACTTGCTATCACTTTTAGCATATTCTTCTGTATTTAAACAATTATTTGCTATACCATTGCAAGTATCTGTGTATGCAGTAACATGTCCTAAATTTACAATAACGTCTTTTAGACCATTTTCTTCTAATATATCTAATAATTCTTCAACATGATTAACATTTGTTTTATCTACATTTATTCTAATAGCTATATTTTTTATTCCACCATCTATAAGCTTTTTCACATTAGAAATTATTGTAGTAAAAGTTTCCTCATCTGAATTCTTTAATTTTCTTCTCTTATTATGAATACTAGGAGGTCCATCCACTGTAATTTGAGCTCCTGTTATTCTTGCTTTTTTCATATTTTCAATAGTTTCTTCATCTATTAAATATCCATTTGTTACAATATATGAGCTATATTTAACATTTTCTTTTTCGCATATATCTATAGCTCTTTTTGAAAAATCAAATATCATATCTTTAGCTAATAGTGGTTCTCCACCATACCATGTTATGCTTATACTATTTTTATTTTTTGCATTTTCTTCTATCATTTCCATTAAACTATCTTGAACCTCTTTAGTCATCATTCCTGATTTAGGAGTTTCATAACAATAAGGGCAAGCAAAATTACAAGCTAATGTAGGTGCAATAACTAATCCCAAAGATGAACTTGAAAATTTTCCATTATAATTTCTATACTTTAATAATTTTAATTCATCCATGTCATTATGAACTATATAATTTCCTTCAGACATATCCTCAATTAACTCTTTCATCTTTCCACTTAAGTTTTCAGTATCTATATTCTCAATATTTTCTAGTACATTTAAAAATTCATCTTCTACTTCTGCTAATGCACAAGTGACACTATTAAAAGCTATTGTTTTCCCATCTTCCAATTTAATAATCTTATTATATTTTGATTTTTTCATAACTCCTGCCCCCTAATATGTAATTTTTTATAATTAATTTATTTGTTTTTATATCATAGAATGATATATTTCGCAATTATTGCAATTTTCGCACACATTGCAATCTGAACAATAACAATACCAATTCATATTCTTTGATTTTTTTATTATATATTTCATGACCCCTCCTAATTCATTAATTTTATATAAATTGACTTCTCTTTTCATGTTACTATCACAAAAAGAGAAATCAATATTTAAATTAAATCCATTACTATTAATTTTATATATTTTAATGTAAACCACTAAAAAACTTATTTATATATAGGTATGATTTAGAAATTTAAGCTATATACTACACAAACATCAATACAACCATTTTCTAAACATACTTCTGCACAAGTTCGTTTAGGACAATTTTGACAAAGGCAATATCCATCTGCATTTTTTAATTTTCTTATTATATACCTCATAAACTCCTCCTATTTTCTTATTAACATATAAATTTAATTTTAATTATTAATAAAATCAATATTGCAAATTAACATATTATCACTAATTATATCTTTTAATATATAATCCTCAGATAAGTTTTAAATACCTTACTTAATATGCTAAACTTACAACTCATAAATTTGGAGTATATTTTAAAGTAAAATCCTATTATAAAATAATGTAGAACAAAATTACTTTTAATTTATAATAAAGTTAAAATTTAAGATTATAACAGATTATTTAATAATAATATGTCTTACATTGATTTCCACAATTTTCATGACAATCACTACAATTGCTGCAATAACAATATCCTAAACTATATCTTAATTCCTTCTTTCTATAAATTACATATTTCATGATAAAATCTCCAATCAAAACACTTGTTGTATTATTTTTGCATTAATCTCCATTAATTGGACAATCCACGACACAAACTCTTGTACAATTGTTTACACATACCTTGCTACAACCTTTATCTGAACATCCTATAACACAAAATCCATCTTTATAGTTCATATTTTTAATAATATATTTCATATGTCAACCCTCCCTTTTTATGCCCTTAAACTACGAATTATATGATATTTTTATAGCGCTTAACATATTTCTTAAAGCTATTGTTGTAATTTTCTGAATTTTATAGATAAACTTTTAATATTTATTTAATTTTTTAAGAACTTATATTCTTATTAATTAAATGCATATTGACATATAGTTTGTCCTACACAGTCATTTATACAATTTCCTGAACATATTAAACAATATCCTTTAGAAAATTTTTCAGCTGGTTTTTTCACATATTTCATAATTTCTCTCCCCTCATAGTATCTACTATATTGAGTTCTCCATATAGCCACTCTAAATTTTATAAACTCATCAAAGCTATGCTAATTTTTCTTAAAAAGTTATTCCCTATAAAAGAAGAAATTAAAGAATTTAATTTGAAATTTATCAACAAAACAGTTTTCTTATAAAATTCAATATAACAATTATCAATAAAATTACTATACTATTTTATATTACGTATAAATTCCACATCTACTAGCACATTTTAATGAACAATAATCGCACTGATCACAATAGCATAAACCATTTTCAAATTTTTTAGGCTTAATTATAAATTTCATATACTACTACCTCTACTATTCGTTATTTATGCTCTTAAAATTACTATATTTATATAAACTCTAATTACAAACTTAAATTAATAATTATGTTATACAATTGTTAAATGTTATATTTTACTTACTGTAATTAAAATTAATTACTTTCATTGTATGATGCGCAATAACCACATCCAGCTTGTTTAGAACAATCATTGTGACAATTTTCTGAACATGCATTACAAAAACCTAACACGTATTTTTCTGATGGTTTTCTTATAAATTTCATTTATTCCACCCCCCACTTAATCAATTTTGATATTTTTATTAACTATTACTACTCGGATCCATAATTATACATTGATCTGCACATCTGTTATCACAGTTTTTGTCACAAACTACACAATATCCTAATTGAAATTTGTTAGATGGCTTTTTTATAAATTTCATAAACTTCCCCTCCTTAACTTAATATAATTTTTTATATGAACATTGATGTTTCCTATTTGTTAACCTAACAAATCATAAAGCTAATTAAAAGAAAACTATCAATGTACAAAACTTAATTTAGAATGTCATCGTTTGCATTTTTAATAAGTACTAAAACATATAATTATTTGTTTTTAACACTTTAATATCTCTTATAAAGATATATTACTCTTATTTGTAAAGTACTTATCTTATACTGTTTAATTACAATTTTATTCAACAAATTCGTTTTAAATAAAATTTATTTTAGTTTTAATATATTTTCATCACCTAAAACATATTTTTACTTTAACCTTATATTACTTGTCCCACTTCTTTAAGTTTAACTTTAAAAAAATTGTATCATGATTCTATTTTTTTCAATATATTTGGTATGAATAATACTTATACTAGAATAAATAGATTTTTTTAATATTCGTCCATATTTTTGTCACATTTTGTCTACTTTTTATTGTATTTATTCATAATTTGATTAATTTTAATTATTTATGTTGCATTTAAAGTAAATATATAAGGATTTTAAAGTAAATTTCAAATATGAATGCATTGAAATTTAATCTTATCTCCCTATACTTGGTTTCGATATGACTTTCAATTATATGTTTATTAAGTTTTAAAAAATCACTTGTAATTACAATGATAATTACAAGTGATTTTAACTGATGGTATTTTACATATTAAAATCATTCTTATATTCTAAATAAATTTTATGAAATAATATAATATATTCATATCTAACATTTAATAGATAATTTAAACTATAGTTTCTTATTAAATTTAATTCTATAACTTTTAATTTATAAGAAGTATACTTAAAATAAAATTATTCTATTTAAATTCAACTATATTGATTAAATATCATCACCAAAAGTTAATACACTATTACTTATCCACTTTAAAACATGATTCTAATTTTAACATTTAACCTAATAATAGATAAATTAATTTAAATCCATATTGAATCCTCTAAAATTTTTGTTAATTTCTCTCTAAATTCTTTTAATCGGTATTTGCTTATAGGTATATAAGTATCATTAATTTTAATTATATTATCCTTTATTTCTTTTAATTTATTGAGATTGACTAAAAAACTTTTATGGCATCTAAAAAATTATATTCAGATAATTTTTCTTCAAATTTACTCAAAGTCATTTTAAGCATATATTCATTGTCTTCTGTGTGTATAGTAATCATTTTTTGCATTACTTCTATATACTCAATCTCATCTATATTTAAAATTATGATTTCGCCTTTATATTTAATAACCAATTTTTTTGTCTATTAATATTTTTAATACAATTTAATGTAACAATTTTAATAGTTTCATACCTTATAGGTTTCAATAAATATCTATATGCTCTTACTTCATACCCCTCATAAATATAATTATTAAACTTCGTTACAAATATTATTTCTACTGTGGAATCAAATTTTCTTATCTCTTTAGCCGCTTCTATTCCATTTATTTTTCCTACATTTATGTCTAAAAATATAATATTCATTCTTCTATAATTTTTCAAAAGTTCTTCTCCAGAATCAAACTCTAACAATTCATATTTAAACCCTGTTTCTCCAACAATTTTGTTTAAATATTTTTTTAAAGAGTTTCTTTGCGCAATATCACTTTCACAGATTCCTATACGAATGTACATAATACCCTCCCTTTTATTAGTTTTCAATATTATGGGCAAGTAACTTCTAGCTGCTAATAAAAAAGGTGATGATTTTCTTTTAATATATTTTTTAAACTTCTTTAATTTTTAAAATTTTACTAAAATAAACTTTTAAACTAAATATTATTTTTAAGAATCTGTTATTTGTTATTTTTTTAACATTTAATATCAATTAACGTTTTAATTCATATATTAATTTCTAATTATATTATAATCTTGACCTAAAACATTTACTATATTTAATATACTAATTTAAATTTTATTATAGCATAAATATTAGGCTTTTTTTTCACTTTTTACCTATTTTTAAAATAAAAATCATTTTATGTTAATATTTTTTACAAAATATACCTATATATTCCATTTTAAATTAAATATTATCTTAAAAATATAAAAAAATACAAAAACAGGTGTAATATCTTTATTTATATTACACCTATCTTATAAATATTTTTATATTCTAGTAATGTCCATTTTCAAATATTTTTCTTATCTCTGTTATATTTTTAGTTTTTCCTAATGCTATAATAAGTTTTATCCTAGCTTTTTGTCCTGGCATGCTATCTGCAAATATAACACCTGCATTTCTTAGGTCTTTTCCGCCACCTTCATAACCATAGCTATCTAAAACTCTACCTCTGTAACATCTAGTAACCATAACTACAGGTATACCTTTTTCTATAGCTTTTTTAACAGATGTAGCCATTTGAGGTGGCAAATTTCCTCTTCCTGTACCTTCTACAACTAACCCTTTCACACCACGCTCTACACAAAAATCTATATATTTTCCATCCATTCCAGCGCAAGCTTTAATTAATTCAACATCAGTTTCTATTTTATCAGTTCCTATGTAATCATGATCTAAACTTTCCCTATAGAAATGTGCTTCATTGTTGTCTACAATTCCTACTAAACCAAATTCTGGACTTTCAAATGTGTTAAGCTTCATTGAATGAGATTTAGTTACTTCACTTGCTGCATTAATTTCATCATTTAAGCAAACTAAAACACCTCTACCCCTTGCTTGATTAGATGTAGCTGTACATATAGATGCCGCTAAGTTGGCCGGACCATCATATCCAAGTTCTGAACTGTTTCTCATAGATCCAGTTATAACTATTGGTTTGTCACTCTTAATTGTTAAGTGTAGGAAATACGCTGTTTCTTCTAAAGTATCTGTTCCATGTGTGACAACAACACCATCAACATCTTCTCTTTTTAAAAAACCTTTTATATAATTAGATAATTCTAACATAAGTTCTGGTGTAACATGTGGGCTTGGCAACGATGAAAAGTTATATGATTCTACTTCCGCATGAGATTCAATTCCAGTAACCATAGACATTATTTCCTCACCATTTAAAGTTGGAACTGCTGCCTTAATTCTTTCATCTACCTTCATTGATATTGTGCCACCATTAAAAATAACAACTACTTTTTTCATGTGTATATACCTCCTAATTACTATCACGTCTAATCATTCATTTATGGATTTTGTTCCATTAATCAAATAATATGTTTAATCCAATGAAATTTTGAAAGGATTTATTTATTTTCATCTCATATAATTTACAAAAATTTAATTTTAAGTTTAAACTCTTTCAATAAATATTTTACAACATTTTTATTTTTTTTAAAGTGTTTATTTTTAAAAAAGAAGATTTTAAATTTTTATACTATTAATAGTTGCTATTCATTTTTTTCTCAATAATTATTTCAATTTATTCTTTCCATTACACCAACATAAGAATTCAAGCCAAATCTACTAACAATTATGATTTTTTTCTTGCAACAATGTGCTATTATTGCAAAATTTAAAATGGAGTGATTTTTAAATTCACTCCATTTATACCAATTTATACATTTATTTTTTTATTACAATATTATGCAGATTAACCCTCCACTTCCTTCATTTATAATTTTTTGAAGAGTTCGTTGCAATTTATTTTGAACATCATCCGGCATTTTATATAATTTGCTTTGAAGACCCTCTTTAACTATTTCCTCTAATGGCTTTCCAAACATATTACTTTGCCATATTTGGGATGGGTCATTCTCAAATTGATCTAAAATAGCCTTATAAAAATCTTCACTTTGTTTTTCAGTACCAACTATAGGAACTTCTGTTTCCACATCTGCCCTTATAATATGCAAAGAAGGCGCTGAAGCTTTTAATTTTATGCCCTTTCTAGCTCCACTATTTATAAGCTCTGGAACCTCTAGCTTCATTTCTGATAACTGCGGAGCTACCAATCCGTATCCTGTATTATTAACATCAATTAGCGCATCTTTTATTTTATCGTACTCAACTTTAGCCTTATAGAAACTTTCCATCATTTTTAATAATTGACTTTCATTTTCTATATCTATGCTACAAGTTTCACCTAAAATTTTATAAAATAATTCTTTCTTAGGTAATATATCTAACCTTGAAGTTCCATCACCCATTTTCATTTCTTTAATTTTTATTGCAGATAAATTCTCTAATCCATCAAGGTTTTCTAAAATTTTTGTAATATCTCTAACTTTTGTTATTTCTCCACTCATGTCTTTTAAAGCACTCATTATATTAACCTTTAACCAATGTTTACTATCTAATTCTTCTATCCATTGTGGCATGTCTATGTTAATTTCTTTAACTGGGAATTCTTTAAGTACATTGCTGAATATGTCTGATACACCCTCTTTATCCAACTCCATAACATTTACTAATTGCACTGGAATATCATATTTTTTTTCCATTTCTTTACGAAGATTTTTACTTTCTTCTGTATTTACATCTTTGCAATTACATAATATTATAAAAGGTTTATTTATAGATTTTAATTCAGATATAACTCTTTCTTCAGCTTCAACATACTCTTCTCTATCTAATCCTGCAATAGAACCATCTGTAGTCATAACTATGCCTATTGTTGAATGATCATTTATTACCTTTTTAGTACCTATTTCTGCTGCTTCCTCAAAAGGAATCTCATAATCAAACCAAGGTGTATTTACCATTTTAGGGCCTTGTTCTTCATTATATCCTAATGCATTTTTAACTATATACCCAACACAATCTACCATTCTAACTTTAAATAAAGCTCCATTTTCCAATTTGATTTCTATTGCCTCATTAGGTACAAACTTAGGTTCTGTCGTATGAATAGATTTTCCTGAACCACTTTGTGGTAATTCATCCTTTGCTCTTTCTTTCTTATGTTCATTTTCTATGTTAGGTATAACCATCATTTCCATAAATCTCTTTATGAAAGTTGACTTTCCAGTCCTAACTGGTCCTACTACCCCAACATATATATCCCCTTGTGTTCTTTCGGCTATATCATTGTATATATTAAAATTTTCCAAGTTTCACCCTCCCACAACTTAATATTGACACTATATATATATTAGAAAAATAAAACTAATATACCATTTTGATGAAAATTACTTTTAATCAATATTTATTAATGTAATAAAATGAGCTCCTATTTAAATTTATTCAATAACTTTAAAATATTTTTATACAAAAGGTAGTATTTAGTTATACGCACTTTAGATTACTTCTTATATTTTTGGTGTCCAAGTTTTAAAATTTATAACTTTTAATTCATCCTATATTCTATACATAGATAGTGAAAATCAGAATAAAATAAAAAATAACCATAAAAGAGTTACTCTCTTTTATGGTTATTTTTTATTAAAGGTAAATCAAACCCTTTAGTTATAGCTCCTTTACTACATGCCTTAGCACATTCTCCACATCTTATACATTCTAAACTATTAGGATTTTTATATACTTCTATATTTAATTTGCACTTTCTCATACATTTTTTACACATTGTACACTTATCTTTATTAATATTCAACTTATAAAAACTTATAGGATTAAACAATGAATATATTGCTCCTAATGGACAAATATATCTACAAAATGGTCTATATACAACTATAGATAAAAGTATGGTTATAATTAGTATAAATATTTTCCATTTAAACAAAAATCCTATAGTTCCTCTTAATGATACATTCATTATAGTTAAAGGTATACCGGCCTCTAATGTTCCTGCTGGACATATAAGTTTACAAAAGTAAGGACTTCCTATACCTACATCATCAACTAAAAACATAGGCATAATTATTACAAACACTACTAATATTATATACTTTAAGTATTTCAAAACACCATTAACTTTTTTATTGACATTAATCTTTTTAGATGGTATTTTATATAACAAATCTTGTATTAATCCAAAGGGACATATGAACCCACAAATAAGCCTTCCAAATATGACTCCAAACAGAGTTATTAAACCAATAGTATAATACGCCACATTATACTTCAACGATCCTATAGTAGCCTGTAGTGACCCTATAGGGCATGATCCTAAGGATCCTGGACATGAATAACAATTTAAACCTGGAACACAAGTCTTTTTTAAATTTCCCTTATATATATGACCTTCAAAAAAACCTTTAAAATATCCATTACTAACCATAGCTGAAATCACTTGTGTAATTCTTCTCTTATCCAATACCTATACACTCCAAACATATATTTATAGCTTTTTGAAGAACGATACTAACTTCTCCTCTATAAATTCCAAATAAAATAAATCCTATAGCCATAAATAAAGTACAATATGTTATAAACTTTTTCACTTTAATCACCACACCTTAATTTAAAATAGAATTTAATATTATACATTTTTAAATTAAGGCAACAACTGTTACCTTAATTTAGTTATTATTTTAAAAATTCATCTATAATTTTTTTATACTCATCTTTTTCTTTACCACCAATTATTGGTTCACCAACTATTTTCCCTTCATTATCAACTAAAATAGTTGTAGGAGTTCCCACTATATCTTTTAAAACTCCATTTTTTAAACTATCATCAGGAATTATATTGACATATGTAACTGCTTTTTTGGCTAATATATCTTTAGCTCTTTTAGCTGTTTCATCATCTTTAGCATCATTTACTATGCCTAAAATATTAACACCCTTATCTTTATACTCATTATATAAATCTTCAAAAACTGGCATTTCTGCTACACAAGGTCCGCATTCAGTTCCCCATATATTTACAACTGTTATTTTATGTTGTGAGAATAATTTAGAATCTACCTTATTTCCATTGGTATCCTTTGTATCAAATTCTATTTTATTATTACCTTTAATTTTATTAACTTCATCTTTAGGTGTCACAATATCTATAATCTTTATACTATTTTTTATATTTTCTGCCTCTTCTAAATAAGTATTATACTCTTTTTTCTCTGCATCACTTAAACCTTTTAGATATTCATCCTTAGCTCCATAAACTAAGTAGTATTCTATACCATCTTGAGCTCCTACTTTTACACTATTTTTATATTTTTCCTCTATATCTTTTAAAGTGTTTTCTTTAGCTTTATCTTTCTCTATTCCTACAATTTCAAATAATGGTTTAAAACTTTCCTCAAATAATTTCATATATTCTTCATCTAAATTTTCACCATTTGATTTTTCTCCTAATTCTCCAAGCTTTTTAAAAGCACTATCACTTATATAATTTCCTATTAGTTTTCCATAGGTACCTTGTCCATCATTACCTATTCCTAAAAAGTCAACTACACCTTTTCCTTCTATTTTTTCATTAAAGTCTTTTGGCTTTTTAAAAGATATACCTAACTCACTAATTTTGAATTCATTATCTTCTTTTTGTTCTACTTGACTTTTATTTGAATTATTTTTTACGCTATTACCGCATCCTATCATTCCTAATGGTATAATAGTTGCTATTAATAAAATTATCATTTTCTTTTTCATAGTTTAACATCTCCTAAAACTTATATTGTTTTTAATTTACATCTTAAATTATATTCATGCTAACTTACATAAAAATAAAACAAGCCTTAAATAAACCTTAAAAATATTAACTAATAAAAAAACACCCTAAAAGTTTTAATACTTTTAAAGTGTTTTCCATATAATGTATTAATTTCAAATTTTATTTTGCCATTATTCGTATATGCCATTTTCTCTCTTTTTATTTCTTGACATAAGCTCATAAACTCCATATTTAGGATCTTTATTTTCAAATAAAACTTTATATAAAACATCTGTTATTGGCATAGTAATATTTTCTTTTTCCTTTAACTCATAAAATGCTTTACAAGCTTTTATCCCTTCAACAACCATACCAACATTTTCAACTGCTTCATCCATAGACATACCTTTACCTATTAATATTCCAGCTCTCCTATTTCTACTATGGACACTTGTACAAGTAACTATAAGATCTCCAAAACCTGTAAGTCCATTAAATGTTTCTGGCTTTCCTCCAAGTTTTATTCCTATTTTCATTATTTCATGCATTCCTCTAGTCATTAATGCTGCTTTAGCATTATCACCATACCCTATACCATCTGATATACCTGCTGCTAATGCTATAATATTTTTGCAAGCTCCTCCAATTTCTACACCAATTAAATCATCATTAGTATAAACTCTAAACTTGCTAGACATAAAAATATCCTGTACCTTTTCAGCTGCATCCATATTCAATGATGAAACTACAACTGTAGTCGGTATATCCACTGCAACTTCTTCAGCATGAGATGGACCTGATAAAACTACTACAGCAGCATGTTTAATCTCTTCCTCTATTATTTCAGACATTCTTTTCAAAGTACCATTTTCTAAGCCCTTAGCAACGGTAACAATTATTTGATTTTTATTTACAACAGTTGATAACTGTTTACTTATATTTCTTATAGCATGAGATGGAACAGCCAAAACTATTATACTACTATCTTTGACAGCACCTTCCATATCATTATATCCAATCATATTGCTTGGAATTGTAACATTGGGTAAATATTTTATATTTTCTCTTTTTTTATTTATATCTTCAATTGTCTCTTTTTTATGAGCCCATATAGAAACTTCTACACCTTTTTTTGCTAACATAACACCTAGTGCGCTTCCAAAACTTCCAGCTCCTAATATAGATACCTTTTCCAAATAAAACACCTCCCATTATTCTTAATACCTATATAGTAATTATATACAAATTCTATTTATTTACAAATATAATTTTCTCTTTATACACCAAGAACTGTGATTTTCAATCACAGTTCTTATATTAAGGTATAATCAAATAAATAATAAATCTGTGTTCTCACCTATTCGTCACGAATACTTAGTTGACAAAATCCATACATAATCCTACTATGACTGAATTTCATATTCTTGTTTCATGACAAATATATTTTAAATCTTTGACATCTTATTTATTTTAATATGCTTAATCTTCTTTTCTTTGTCTAAATATTAATTTTATACCTGTACCTTTAAACTCAAAATTCTCTCTTAATTGATTTTCTAAATACCTTTCATAAGAGAAATGTAATAAGTTAGGGTCATTCACAAAGAATATAAATGTTGGAGGTTTCGTTCCAACTTGAGTTGCATAAAATATTTTTAGTCTTCTTAATGCTACTATTGGAGGTTCTTTCATAAGTACCGCTCTACTTATAACATCATTTAACACTCCAGTTGCTACCCTCTTGCTATAGCTATCATAACACTCTTTAGCCATTTGTAATACTTTATTAACTCTTTGACCTGTTTTAGCTGATATAAATAGATATGGAGCATAATTCATAAATGATAATCCCTTAGCAATATTATTTTGGAATTCTTTCATAGTTTTATCATCTTTTTCAATCAAATCCCATTTGTTAACTATAACCATTATTGCTTTATTTAATTCATGAGCATATCCAACTATCTTTTCATCTTGATCACTCAAGCCTTCTGTTGCATCTATCATTAAAATACAAACATCTGCTCTCTCTATTGCAGTAAGAGTTCTTACAACACTATATCTTTCAATTTCCTCTTTAACTTTACTCTTTCTTCTTAATCCAGCTGTATCTATTAAAGTAAATTTACCTTCATTAGTCTCTACTTTGCTATCAATTGCATCTCTAGTAGTTCCTGGAATATTACTTACTATATTTCTATCTTCACCTATTATTTTATTAATTAAAGAAGATTTGCCTACATTAGGCTTTCCTATCATTGCTATTTTTATATCTTCTTCTTCTTCTTCATTTGCATCATCATAGTTAAAGTGTTTAACTACTTCATCTAACATATCACCAAGGCCTAATCCTTGTGATGCTGATATTGTTACTGGATTTCCAATACCTAAGTTATAGAACTCATATGCATTATCTTCTTGTTCTATTCTATCTACCTTATTTACAACTAATACTATAGGCTTCTTACTTTTTCTTAGCATTTGAGCTACTTCATGGTCTGATGGATGAAGTCCAGCTTTTCCATCAACTATAAACACTATTACATCAGCAGTTTCTATAGCTATGTTTGCCTGTCTTCTCATTTGACTCATTATTATATCTTCATTAGTAGGCTCAATTCCACCTGTGTCAATAATCGTAAAATTATGATTTAGCCATTCAGCCTCAGCATATATTCTATCTCTAGTGACTCCTGGTGTATCTTGAACTATAGCAATTCTTTTTCCAGCCAACTTATTAAATAACGTAGATTTACCTACGTTTGGTCTTCCAACTATTGCAACTATTGGTTTTCCCATCTTAATCCTCCTCCAAATTTTTGTTTATTATGCTTATTAAATCATCCCCAGCATAATCACAAATTAGTATTTTTCTTTTTAAAATCTTTTCTAAATCAGAAACTTTATAATCATCTAAAAGTAATCCTTCTTTTTCTTCACCTAATTCATATCCTCTTTTTAACATATTATTAGGCATTATTAAGTAATCGCCTAAATCATGTTCTTTTACAGTATTTATTATATTCTTACCTGTCAATAGTCCAGCTACTGTAATAGTTTTCCCAAAATATTCATTTTCAACAGCTATCACATTTATTTTTATTTTAGGATTAGCATCCATAATTTCTTTTGCTGCCTCTTTTATAAATTTTTCAGCTGAAACACCTGTAATCATAGAAATATTTCCTGATATATTCAAATCAAGGTTACCTATTGTGTTTGATATAGTTTCCCTTAGCATTCTTATCATACCAATTCCATCTTCTAATTGTTCATAAGATCCATAATGCTCATTACTTGGAATATCTTCCTCTGCCATAACATAAAATTCATCTGACAGCCTTACAAAAGGATCTCCACTTAATTTTACATATTTACTTTGTAACTGTGATACATCTTTTATTAATTCCTTAGAACTGCTTTTATCAAAAAGCTCTAATTCTTTAAGATTTTTTCTAAATTTAGTCACACCTAAAGGAACTACTGCTAAATTCTGTACACTCGGATACAAATTATATAAATCTTCTATTGTTTTTACAAGCTCTTCTTTATCATTAATTCCTTTGCAACAAACTACTTGGGTATTGATTTTTATGTCAGCATCTGAAAGTTTTTTTAATATGTCGTAAATATTCCCTGCAAACCTATTGTTTAACATTTTAACCCTAAGCTCCGGGTTAGTTGTATGTACTGATACATTTATAGGACTAATTCTATATTTTATTATCCTATCTATATCTTCATCTTTCATATTAGTTAAAGTTAAAAAATTTCCTTGTAAAAAAGATAGTCTTGAATCATCATCTTTGAAATATAAAGTTTCTCTCATTCCTTCTGGAAGTTGATCTATAAAACAAAATATGCATTTATTATGACAACTCATAGGTTTATCCAAAATTGCTTCTTTAAATATTATACCTAAATCTTCATCATACTCTTTTTCTATTTCAAATTCCCAAATTTCTCCATTTGGTTTTTCAACTTCTATTTCCAAGTATTCATCAGTAATTAGAAATTTGTAATCTATAATATCTTTTACTTCATTTCCATTGATACTTAAAAGCTTATCACCTGTTTCAATTTCTACTTCTTCAGCTATACTATTAGGAAGAACTTTTGAGATTATATTTTTCATTTAGATTCCTCCTTTTTCTACTTTTTTATACTGTATACATTATGTTATATTATATTAATTACTGTTATTAGTCAATATACATTAACAGTTAAAACTTTCTTAAATAGTGTTTTAAATATTATGTTTATCTTAAATTTATTTATACTTATATTTTAATTTTACCCACTTTAATAAGATAATAAAATAAATTTTAAAATCCTATTATTTTAAAATTTATTTTCATATTTAAATTTTAATTATACAATTAAGTATTTTACTTCATGGAAACTAAAAATACATATTGTAATAATAAAATTTAAACAATTTAAATTTTTATTTTCTTTAATTATCATATATTATTCTTATTTTATATATATGATTTCAAATACCTATATTACAAAAAATAGTCTCAAAATAAAAATAAAATCTTATTTTGAGACATAAATTATATTTAGGAGATAATTATCATTATTTTTAGTGTTCTATAATAACACTTTATAATTACTATAGTACACTAGTTTGTAACTATTTTCAAATATTTCACATTTTTTCATAAGGTATCCATATTTGAAATTTGGTACCTTTCCCCAAATTACTTTCAACTTGTATATTTGCATCAAACTTTAATGCTATATGTTTAACTATAGCCAATCCTAATCCTGTTCCTCCACTGGACCTTGATCTGTCTTTATCTACACGATAGAATCTTTCAAATAATCGTGGTAAATGTTCACTAGCTATTCCAACTCCATCATCTTCTACTTCAATTATGCATCCATTTTTTTCATTCTTAGTTCTTATTACCACATTATTTCCCTCTGAATATTTTATTGCATTATCAACTAAATTTATTATCATTTGTTTTAGTTTATCTTTTTCTGCCACAACTATATTTAATTGATTAATTTCCATATTTAAATTCATATTTTTTGTTTGAGCAAAATTTTTCATAAGTTCATAAACATTTTCTATTACAACATTTACATCTACTTGTTCTAATTTTAAATCTATCTGTCTTTCTATATCTGATAAAATCAATATATCTGATATTAATGTTGTTAATCTATCACTTTCTTCTTCTATAATTCCTAAAAATTTATTTCTTGTTTCTTCATCTTCTACATATTTCAAAGTCTCTGTAAATCCTTTTATAGAAGTAAGTGGTGTTTTTAATTCATGGGATACATTTGCTACAAATTCACTTCTTACATTCTCTAACCTTTTTACATCGGTGACATCTTGTATTACTGCAACTTTTCCAATATGTTGACTTCTATTTATGATTTCAGCAGTTCTCACTCTAAGGTATGTCTCATTTGAAATTTCTATTTTTATTTCCTTATAATTTTTATCTAAATCTTCAAATAACATATTCATGTCAAAATCTTTACATATATTATTTATGTTCTCTCCTATAACATCTCTGTCTATATTAAATATTTTTTTAGTATATGCATTGAGCATTATAACTTTATTATTTATATCTATAGCAATTAATCCACTATCCATACTTTGTAGTATTGCTGAAAGTCTATTTTGTTTTTCTTTAACTTCATTTAACGTGAATTCCAATTTATTAGCCATTCCATTAAAGCATTGCCCTAGCTTGCCAATTTCATCATTTGTAGTTATTTTTACTCTTCTATCTAATTCTCCATCTGCAATCATTGATGTTATCTTTTGAAGGTCACTTATAGGTTTTGCTATTACATAAGAAAGTTTAGATGCTATCCATACGGAAAAAATCAATGTTGTAATTACAAGTGCTACATATAATGCTATATATGCTCTATCAACATTTTCCACTATTTTATCTAACCTTGATATCCTTACTATATGATTTTCGTATTTTTTAGCATAATATATTGTGTCTGAATTTAAATGATTACTCCTTCTTATCAAAAAACTTTCACCATATTTATAAGCCCTATTAACTTCTTCTTTTTTGTCATAATTGTTATCTTTTACTGAATCATAAATTAAAGTTAAATCATTTTTTAAAATTGTTACTCTTATTTCTTCATTTTCTAGTTCTCTAATAAAATCTATCTTATCCTTTTCCCTTATATCTCTTTCTATTAATCCATTTATGGCATTGGCATATATTTTAAAAGTTTCTTTTGCATTTTCCTGCCTTTGATAATCTAAAACATTTAAAAACAATATAGTAACTAATATTAATACTGAAACTATAGCTCCAAGTATAAAAACTGTTATTTTTCTTTTCATAGATCCATTAGATTTCATTTTTTTCATAATTAAATCTATATCCTATTCCTCTTATAGTTTGAATATATTTAGGATTTTTATCATCTTTCTCTATCTTCTGTCTTAAGTGTCTTATATGAACATCTACTGTTCTAGTTTCTCCAACATATTCATAACCCCAAATTTTATCAAGTAACACCTCTCTAGTTACTACCTTACCTTCATTTTTTATAAGAATCTCAAGCAACTCAAATTCTTTAAGAGTTAATTCAATTCTTTGTCCATCTATTTTTACTTCATGCTTATCAAAATTAATAGTAATATTATCAAATTTAAAATTAGAATTATCCTTCTTGCTTCCTGTTCGTCTTAATATAGCTTTTACTCTAGCAACTAATTCTCTTACTGAAAATGGTTTAGTAATATAATCATCTGCACCTAATTCTAATCCTAATATTTTATCTATTTCTTCACCTTTAGCAGTTATCATTATTATAGGTATTTCACAAATTTCTGGATCTTTTCTAATAATCCTACATACCTCTAATCCATCAATTCCAGGTAACATAAGATCTAATAATATTAAGTCTGGGTGATTTTCTTTTACATATTTCAATGCTAAATCACCAGTGTTAGCTGTAATTACATTACAACCTTCCTTTTTTAAATTAAATTTTATAAGTTCTAATATATGTTCTTCATCATCAACAACTAAAATTTTTTTTTCCGCCATAAAATTGCTATTTCATATATACAAATGAAAATAGCCTACCCTCCCTCTCATCTATTTTTCTATAAGAGTATAATTTATACTTCTTACAGCAATAAGTACAAAGTTTAATTGTATTTATATTTTCTTTTTTCACTCCTATTAAATCCAATTGAGTAAAAAATGCATTTTTCTAAATCTAAATATCTTCCTTGATTTATATTTATGTTTTTATAAATATCTACCTCTTTAAATTTTTCAATAAGTTCCTCACTAACTTCATAACAACATGATCTGTTATGTGGTCCTATATATACATTTAAATCTTTAGGATTTATATTATAATCTTTTATCATCTTATTTATAGTTTTTAATACTATTTTTTCATATGTACCTTTCCACCCACTATGTATAGCAGCTATAACTTTCTCTTTATTATCTACAATAATAACAGGAACACAATCAGCTGTAAATATCCCTATTCCTATATTTTTTTGTTAGTTATAATACTATCTCCATCTAATCCTTTTATAGATTTTTCATTATAACTATATATTATATCACTATGAATTTGATTTAAGTATTCTAAATTATCTAACTTGAAAAATTTCTTTACTTTATCTAAATTTTCTAAACCTACTTTTAAATTTTTATTTAAATTTAATCCTTGTTTTGCAGTGGAAAATATTATTTCTGCACAGTCATTTTGAAAAGCTAAGAATTCATAACCATTCATATTTTTAATTTCCATTTTATCTTCCCCCTTTTTCTAAAAACTATAAAACTATATTAAAATAAAATACATTCAAATTACGTATTGAGTTTAAATTCCCATATATAAAAATAAAACACTACAAAAATTATAGTGTTTTATTTTAAATTTCTTAATTTATCAATTTCCTGAATAAAAGTATCTATATCATCAAACTGCCTATATACAGATGCAAATCTAACATATGCAACTTCATCTATATACTTTAATTTTTCAAGAACCATTTCTCCCAATTCTTCGGATTTTATTTCTACCATCATTTTATTATTTAAACTTTTCTCTATATCATTAGCTATATCTTCTATAATAGCCCTTGTTACTGGTCTCTTTTGACAAGCAGTAACTATACCTCTTATTAACTTTTCTCTATTAAAAAATTCCCTATGTTGGCCTCTTTTAATTACTAATATAGGCATTTCTTCTATTTTTTCATATGTAGTATACCTTTTATTACAAGAAAGACATTCTCTTCTTCTTCTTATAGCCAAATTATCCTCAGTTGATCTAGAATCTACAACTTTACTGTCTTCGCTACTACAAAATGGACATCTCACATCAATTCACTACTTTCCTAAAGAATTTATTATATTCTTATTATACACATATTAAAATAAATTTCTATAAAATTTTTATAAATTTATTTTATTCATCAAAACTTATTATCCCATCACCATCAATTAATATTACATCCAATCCTATTTTCCTTATCTTTTCCCAAGGTATTTCTATATCAGTATTTTTCATAAACCATCCAGTTTTTTGAGTAGGAAGTACTATTGATGTTACTCTATACTCATCACAATTTATTCTCAAATCCTTTATAAAGCCTAGTTTAGCTCCAGTGTTTATATCTATTACCTCCATCATTTTCAAGCTATTTATAGCATACATTGAATTTTCCATTTATCTCCCACTCCTTTATTTAGTGCTTTATTTAAATTAATAACTTCTATAGAGAAACAGGCTCAGATTTAAATTTATTCACTAATTTTATTTATTATTAAACTCTAAGTAATTTGGAGCATGTTTCACTATTTTAGATATCCAAGTTTTGTAATGTACAAATTTTATAATTTAAAATCTATACTAGCTAGCTTGTACTATTTATATGTTAATAAGAAAATTTATATTACATTTTATAAAAAAATAGAGCCTTTTTAGGCTCTAAACGTATTTTCTCATATGTTTTAATGCTGTTTTTTCTAATCTTGATACTTGAGCTTGAGATATTCCAATTTCATCTGCTACTTCCATTTGAGTTCTACCATCAAAAAATCTTAAATTTAATATTAATTTTTCTCTATCAGTCAACTTCTTCATTGCTTCTTTTATAGATATATTTTCAAGCCAACTATCATCTAAATTTTTACTATCACTTACTTGATCCATAACATAAATGGCATCTCCTCCATCATGATAAATCGGTTCAAATAATGAAACTGGATCTTGGATAGCATCTAAAGCAAAGACCACCTCTTCTTTAGGTATCTCTAATTCTTTAGCTATTTGAGATACTGTAGGTTCCTTATTATCTTTATTTACTAGTCTATCTCTAACTTGGAGTGCCTTGTATGCAATATCTCTAAGAGATCTACTAACTCTAATTGAGTTATTATCCCTTAAATACCTCCTAATTTCTCCAATAATCATAGGCACAGCATAAGTAGAAAATTTTACATTTTGACTTAAGTCAAAGTTATCAATTGCTTTTATAAGACCTATGCACCCAACTTGGAATAAATCATCTACATTTTCACCTCTGTTATTAAATCTTTGTATAACACTAAGAACTAATCTTAAATTGCCTTTGATAAATTTTTCTCTACAACTATCATCTCCATTTTGCATTTTAAAAAGTAGTTCTCTCATCTCCTTTTCTTTTAATACTGGCAATTTCGATGTATTTACTCCACATATTTCTACTTTGTTTATTATCATAAGGTCATCATTCCCTTCAGAGTAATTGCATTTTAATTATTTCCTGATGTAATAATTTTTATACTCGGGACAAACCTTATAACATTTTATTAATTTCTTTTTTTAATCTTTTTATTATTCTTTTTTCAAGTCTAGATATATAAGACTGTGATATTCCTAGCATATCAGCAACTTCCTTTTGTGTTTTTTCATTACATCCATTTAATCCAAATCTTAATTCTACAATTTCTTTTTCTCTATCATTTAATCTATCCATTGCCAATAACAATAATTGTTTATCCACTTCATCTTCTATAAGGTTATATACAATATCATTTTCAGTACCTAAAATATCTGATAACAATAATTCATTCCCATCCCAATCTATATTTAGTGGTTCATAAAAAGATATTTCTGTCTTTATTTTACTATTTCTTCTTAAATACATTAAAATTTCATTCTCTATGCATCTAGATGCATATGTAGCAAGCTTTATTTTTTTTTCTGGGTCAAAAGTATTTACAGCTTTAATAAGCCCTATAGTTCCAACTGAAATTAGATCTTCAACATTAACTCCTGTATTTTCAAATTTCCTTGCTATATAAACAACCAGTCTCAAGTTTCTTTCTATTAAAGTCGCTCTTATATTTTCATCTCCACCTACTAATTGTTTTACCAATTCCTCTTCTTCTTCCTTGGTAAGCGGTGGTGGTAATGCATCACTTCCCCCTATATAATAAATATTATTTTTAAAAAATTTAAACTTACCTAAAAAACTACTTACCTTTTCAACAATCCTTTTTAAAAACATCTTTAAGTTCAAAAATACCCCTCCTCTATTAAACTAAAATTCCCCTTGGCAATAATGCACCATAATCTTTGCTGTAGCTTAATTGATTATCACAGTATGCTAAAATTACTTCTTTAGTTATTTTTTGTCCATTTTCATTAATGGTTACACTGTCTGGCTTAAACCCTTGCAATTTCCCTAAATTACCATTTACCACCGAATAGGTTATTGAATATTTTATATAATCTTTTATATCTACCCCCTCTAATATATTTTTTTGAACTACTATAACTGGCAAATTTGTTATAGGCTCCCTAAGTTCATTTCCTGTATCTAAAAAACCTTTAAATTTTATTTTTTTTCTTTTATCAATACATCTACATCATATATATACTGATGCATTAACTTTCTATCCTTTATATAAAAAACTAATCTATCAATAATTAAATAAATAACCATTACTGATAAAGCTAATTTTTTATAATTAAATTTAAATATATAATTATTGATACCTTTATTGCCTATCGAAAAATAAAATGTAGTCCCTGCTAAAACCATAGAATATCCTATATAAATTAAAGTTCCTTTCAAGTAAAATTTTTTATTATTGGTACAAATTAAAATCATTAGAAATGCAACTAAAACACTTGTTATTTTATTATTTAAAAATCTCAGTGCTGGGAATATTATGACAATTACATATAAACTCCCTAAAAATGCAGCTAATATCTGTCGTTTTAAAGTACATCGTTTTTTAATCGTACGAAATGTTATTTGAAGTAGAAATAAATTCACTAAAAAGTTTTCTAATATTAGTTCATCTAAATACAAAACCAAATTTACTCACTCCTTTATACTTATTATACATATATATAGTGGTAAATTTTGTAAAAACTCACAACTGTATTTTTCTATATTAATTGTCTTTTTCGTCAAATTGCATAATATTTTCACTTTTTCCTTTATCAATATATACAAAGTCTCTTAATATAATCAAAAAAATAGTAACTTCTTAAACTTATATGGGAATAAAAAATAATTAATCTTTTGTTAATATAGGCATAAAAAAAAGAAGAAACTTTAGTTTCTTCTTTTCTTATTTATATTATATTATTTTCTTATATTATCTTCCACTTCTTCTTAGCCAAGTTGGAACTGAATAATCTAATTCTGGTTCTTCTACAGTTTTTGTAGCTGCAGCCTCTTCTTCTTGTTGTTGTGGTGGTTGCATTTGACTATTTATTACCCCTCTAGATGGCATTTCAGTTCTATTTGCTTGCTGTTGAGTTGGAGATGGTTTTGATGCTTCATCTAATTCAAATCCTGTTGCTATAACAGTAATTCTTATTTCGTCATTTAAACTTTCATCAATAACTGCACCAAATATAATATTAGCATCTGGATCTGCTTCTTCTTGAACTATTTGTGCTGCTTCATTTATCTCTAGTAATGATAAATCTGCTCCACCTGTAATATTCAATAATACACCTGTTGCTCCGACAATTGATGTTTCTAATAAAGGACTAGATATAGCCTCTCTAGTAGCTTCTTGCGCCCTATTATCGCCGTTTCCATATCCAACACCCATGTGTGCAAGACCTTTGTCTAACATTATTGTACTAATATCAGCAAAATCTAAATTAATTATTCCAGGTATTGTTATTAAGTCAGATATACCTTGAACACCTTGTCTTAAAACATCATCTGCTTTTCTAAAAGAATCAACTAAAGTAGTTTTCTTATCTACCATAGTTAAAAGTCTTTCATTTGGAATTGTAACTAATGTATCTACAGATTCCTTAAGAGCCTTAATACCTTGTTCTGCATGTAACATTCTTTTTCTGCCTTCAAATGAAAATGGCTTTGTTACAACACCAACTGTTAATATTCCCATAGACTTTGCTATTTCTGCTACAACTGGAGCTGCACCAGTTCCTGTTCCTCCACCCATTCCGGCAGTTATGAACACCATGTCTGCACCTTTTAGCAATTGAATTATTTCTTCCTTACTTTCTTCTGCTGCTTTTCTTCCAATCTCTGGATTAGCACCAGCTCCTAGTCCTCTAGTAAGTTTTTCTCCTAATTGTATCTTTTCTGTAGCTCTTGATAATGCTAACGCTTGTTTATCAGTGTTAATTCCTATAAACTCAACATTTTTCAAGCCTTCCTCTATCATTCTATTTACAGCGTTGTTTCCTCCGCCTCCACATCCAATAACCTTTATATTGCATAACTCCCTGTCTTGAACATCAAAATCTAGCACAATACTACCTCCTCATTAGAAAAAATCTGATAAAAACGCTTTAAATTTGGATAAAAATTTAATGTCATCCTTATTCTTCTTTAATTGTTCATCTTTTTGAATTACTACTTTATTATCTGCTTCTTTTTCAATATCATTGTTTAATTGTAAAGACAATTCCTTTATTATTCCTGTTGCTATTGTGTAGATTGGATTTGCAACTCCTACATATGAAGGCGTAACTACTCTACATTCTTTTTCTACCACTTTTTCAATCAAATCAGTTATTCCTCTATAAAGCGAAACACCTCCACCACATAAAACAACAGTTTTAATTTGATTATAATATCCAGAATCAACCAAAACTTCTTTGATTAACTTGATTATCTCTTTAACTCTTTCATAAATTACTTCCACTAACATAACATAGTCTATTTCTATAGTTTGTCCATCTTTTAAAGAATAAATCTTTATTTTTTCCCCATTATCGATGTTTTCTTTATAAATACGTCCACTTTTTATCTTTAAGCTTTCAGCATCATCTTTAGAAATCTTTAAACAAATAGCTATATCATTCGTTATAGTATCTCCGCCTAGACCAATGCTTGCAACATATTCTAATTTATTTTTTTTATATATTACAACATCTGATGTTTCTGCTCCAATATCTATAATTGCTACTCCATCTTGTACATCAGTTTCACTTAATGTATCTTTGCATACACCTAAACAATCAACTGTAAATCCTAAAATTTTAATACCTATGTCTTCCACCGGTTTTTTATAAAGATTCACAATTTCTTTAGATGCAACTATTACCTGTGAAACCACCTCCAAATTTTTTCCTAACAACCCTAGAGGATTATTTATGTTACCAACATCATTTATCTTAAATTCTAAAAGATTTATTTTTAGAACCTCTTTATTGGTAGATTGTTTAACCTCTAGTCTTATTAACTCTTTTAGATTTTCAATATCTTCACTGGTTATCTCTCTATCTTGGGAAGATAAAGTCAATATCTCTCTTTTTTCAATTACTTCACATAAAGATACCGGTATAGATATATACACACCATGTATATTAGTATTGATAATATTTCCTAGCTGGGTTACTACATCTTTGATTGCATTGGATGTATTTTCAAAATCTGAAACTCCAGATTTTTTCACACCATTACATTTGCTTGTAGTTACACCTAGAACCTGAAGCTTTCCTGCACTATCTAAATTTCCAACTACACCGCATATTTTTGATGCACCAATGTCTATTCCAACTATGTAATTGTTCACTTAAATTACCCCCCTTTTAAGAGAAGCTTCAAAAGTACATATTCAACAAGAAATCCTCTTTTCCTTTAATCTTAATTAACTTTTTATAAAATGTTTATATATAAATATAAACATCCTATTTTCAGTATAATTGCTTTACAAGTAAAATGCAATATTTCACTTTAATACTAATTAATTAAATTTTTGTTTTTAATCCTTAATTATAGAATAAAATTTTTAATTTAAAAAACTTAGTATATTTCCAAGGAAAATCACCAAAATTAAAGAATATTTAATCTTTATCACACTTAAAATTATATCCTTAATATATAATAAGTTCAATTAAAAATTTACATTTTTTTCATGTTAAAAGAGAACACATTAATTATGTGTTCTCTTTTAAATATTTTTTCCATATTTCAATTGCTTTATATCCTTGATACAAAAGCATACTGTAACCATTTAATACGCGACAACCGTATTCTTCTCCAACTTTCATAAAAAGCGTATTTTTTGGTTCATAGTTTAGGTCATAGAATATTTTTTTAGAATTACATTTTTTTATACTTATTGGTGTTTCATTTGGATGATTTGCACCTGAAATTGGAGTACAATTTATAATTATATCGTATTCTGTTAAATCAAATTCTTCATGTATATTTATAGTTTTACTAATATAAGCTTTATGTTCTCTTATGCTTTGTTCATTTCTAAGTGCAATATCTATGGTTTTTATTTTCAAATCTTTAAGTGCATAAATAATTGCTTTGGCTGCTCCGCCACTGCCTATAATTAAAGCATTTTTACCTTTTAATTTAATATTTTCTTTTTCTAAGCTTAATATAAATCCAAAATAATCTGTATTATAACCAATTAGTTTAGAATTTACATTTACTACTGTATTCACTGCACCTATCTTATTTGCTGGATATTCAATACCATCTAAATATTTTATAATTGACTCTTTATATGGAATAGTTACATTAAAACCTATTAAATCTTTTTTAGCTTTATTAACAAATATATCAAGACTATTTTCATCTACATCAAAAATTTTATATTCTAATGGTATACTATCTTCTTTATACTTTTTATTATGAATTAACGGAGAAAGACTATATTTTATATTTTTTCCTAGCAATCCACTATACATTTCCTTGCCACCTATCTATAACATAATATAAATAAATTATATATTATTATAAATATGTTTTGCAAATGACTTCATAATTTCATTATAAATATAAAATATTTTTAATAAATATACACTCTAAATTAATTTAGTTTATCAGATTATTTTTTCTGTTTTTCCGAACTATTTAATTCCTTTAATAGTTTTTTCAATGCTCGTTTTTCTATTCTGGATACATATGACCTTGATATTCCTAATATTTGAGCAATCTCCCTTTGTGTTTTTGATTTACCATCTATAAGTCCATATCTCATTTCTATTATTAGCCGTTCTCGTTCTTGCAATGTTGTATTAATCTTTGAATAAAGTTTTTTTACTTGTATCTTATTTTCAACTATATCTGCAATAGAATCCTTATCGCTACTTAATATATCCATCAATGAAATTTCATTGCCTTCTTTATCTACACCTATTGGGTCTTGAAGATATACTTCGCCTTTTGTCTTTTTATTATTTCTAATTAACATCAATATTTCATTTTCTATACACCTTGCTGCATAAGTTGCAAGTCTTGTTCCTTTTGACATATCGAAAGAATCGATAGCTTTTATTAAGCCTACTGTACCTATAGAAATCAAATCATCTACTTCTTTTCCTGGAAATGAATACTTTTTTACTATATGAGCTACCAGCCTTAAGTTTCTTTCTACTAGAACATTTTTAGCTTCTAAATCTCCCTCCTTAAATCTTTGTAAGTAAATTTTTTCTTCCTTGTCATTTAACGGCTGCGGAAAAGAACTACTTCCAGATACATAGGCTGTCAGTAATGTAACTTCTCCAATTACATTAAGAAACCAATTGAAGAAAACCATAGTTGTTCCCCCTAATAGTGCTTATTATAATAATATGATGGTTATATTAAAAAGTAGCCTGTCCACCTTAAAAAATTTTAAAATTAATTTGAAATATTTTTCATTTTACACTCATAAATTAACTTTCTACAAATTAGTACATATTTTTACTTATAAACATAAAAAAACAGTTTAAAAATAAAATTATTAATTATTTTTTAAACTGTCTTTCTAATTTATAAAATTTCTTTACTTGTTAACTCTTCTACTATTTTTTTAAACACTAATGCAGAAGTTCTTCCACCTGCATCCTCTTTGATATCTATTTCAGGTATAAATACTACTAATGAATAATACTTGTTTTTATGCTGAAAAAAACCTGCGAACCATCCATCTGAGTATTCTTTTCCTTTAATAAAATATTCAGTTGTTCCAGTTTTACCACCCATATTTATACCTTTAACATCTGCATTTCTTCCTGTTCCATCTGTAGATTTTATTACCTTAATCATTTCTTTTTCTAGTAAATTAGCTGTTTTCTCATTTATTACTTGTTTTTTTTCTACTTCATCATTTTGAATTACATTATTTTCATTATCCACATATCCCTTTATTATATTAGGTTTTATATAAATCCCATCATTAACTACTACACTTGGAATAGATGTTAATGCTATTGGTGTTGTTCTTAAAGTTTGGCCTATAGATGTATTAGTTATAAAACCTATATTTTCTTTATCATCAATATTGTCAAATGTTCCACATTTTTCGTCTGATAATCCTAAAACTTTACTTGTTAACCCTTGTTTTTCAGCATAACTAATCATAGTATCACTGCCTAAATCCCAACCTAATTGAGCAAAAATATCATTAGATGAATATAAATATGCTTCACTTAAATTATATCTGCTTTTATGTTCATTACTTTTAGGAAATATATGTTTGATATCAAGATTTTCTTTTAATGAGTGGCTCTCTCTATCTAATACTCCCTCTAACACAATAGTTTTGAATACAGATCCAACTAAAAATCCATTACTACTTGGAACACCTATGTTTACATTAGAAATGTTATCATTTTTTTGGCACATAGAGAGAATTTCTCCAGTACTACTTTCCACTAAACACACACCTACTTGAGGATATTTTTTTAATAAATTATCCTTTAAGATATTTTCTATTAAGGTTTCAGCATTCTTATTAATAGTCAGTTTAACATTTATATTTTCATTAGGCTCAATAAATTTCTCACTTATTATTTTACCATCTACATTTTTTTCATAAATTACTTTTGGAAATTTATTATTTTTAATCATATTATATACTTTTATTTCAAGAGAATCTTTATCCTTAAATTCTTCATCATCATAATTCTTAGGAGATGCTATAATATTTTCTAGCTTCCAATTTTTATCTATTAATGCATCTTTACTTATATATCCATAAACTCCATTTACATCAGTATAATTTTTAATTTTTTCATAAGTTTCTTTATCTACTTCATAAGTATATTTTTTATTTTTATCCATATAAGGTATTTGATATAAATCATATTCTTTATCATAATTTCTCAATATATACATTACAGTTTTAATACTATTATCATCAGTATTATTATTCATATTTATAAATGTCATAGGATCTACAACTATATAATATTTATTTTCATAATTAAACAAGTCCTCATTATTTCTACCTAATAGCTTGTAATTTATATTACTTATCTTTTCTTCATAATAATATTGTTTATCTGCCATGACAGCATAGGTATTATCTTTATAATTTTGAATATAATATAACCTACATATTAACCCTAAATATATGGCAGTAAATACTATTGTTACTATATAAGTTCTATTTTTAATAGTTTTTTTTAAATCGTATTTTTTATAACTATAAATTTTTTTACTTTTCTTTTTCTTCTCATAAAAAAACACCTCACCATAATCAAATTATTGACTATAGTAAAGTGTTCTATTCCTAATTAATGTTAATTATTTTTTTGTTGTAATATTTGATCTATATTAGCATTTATTATGTCTATGGCAACTTTATTATGGCCACCTTCTGGAATTACTATATCTGCATACTTTTTAGTGTTCTCAGTAAATTCTTCATGCATTTTCTTTACAACCGTTAAATATTGAGTTATAACAGAATCTATTGTTCTTCCTCTTTCTTTAACATCTCTTACCATTCTTCTTATGAATCTAACATCTGCATCAGTGTCTACATATATTTTTATATCTAACATGTCTCTTAGATTTTTTTCTTGAAGAACTAATATTCCTTCAACAATAATTATATCTCTTGATTCAACTCTTACCGTTTCATCACTTTTTCTATTATGAATTTCAAAATCATATATTGGTTTTTCTACGCTCTCTCCATTTATAAGACTTTGTAATTGCTGGATTAATAGTTCTGTATCAAATGCATTTGGATGATCATAGTTAGTTTTAACTCTTTCTTCTGGAGTTAAATGACTTTGATCTTTATAATAAGAATCTTGCTCTATCATTGCTATGCAATTTTCTCCAAACTTTTTGTATATTTCCTTTGCAATAGTACTCTTTCCAGAACCCGTTCCGCCGGTAATTCCTATTAAAACTGGTCGGCTCATTACTTTTTTTCCTCCTTGGCCTTTATAAGTATGTCATTTTTTTCTAATTCAGTATCAACTTTCACATTAAATATCATTTGTGCACTAGGTGCTGACTCTATTTTTTTACCATTTTCATCTTTCATTTCTGTTAATTTAACTTCTATATTATCACCAACAGGTCTTAAGACTTCTACAGTATCATTATCAAAAATTTTGTTTCTTTGTTCTATAGTTGCTATACCTTCTTCTTTATTAAAATCTTTTACTATTCCAATTATGTCATAATTTCTAATATATGAAGAAGATTCATATATTTGACTATCCTTATCTCCTAAATAGAATCCTGTATAATATTTTCGGTGACTTGGTCTATCTAATTGCTGTAACCACTTAGGATTAAACTTATACCCTTCTGGATCTTTCATATATGTATCTAAAGCTTCTTTGTAAGCTTTAACTACAGTTGCAACATAATAAGCACTCTTCATCCTGCCTTCAATTTTCAATGAAACTGAACCAGTTTTAACAAGCTCAGGAATATACTCTATCATACATAAATCTTTTGAATTCATTATGTACGTTCCTCTATCATCTTCCATTATTGGAAAATATTCTTCATTTCGTTTTTCTTCAACAAGCTTATATTTGTATCTACAAGGCTGAGCACAGGCACCTCTGTTAGAATCTCTTCCTGTCATATAATTTGATAATAAACATCTACCTGAATAAGACATACACATAGAACCATGTACAAATATTTCTAAATCTAAACTTTCTGGTATTTTATTTTTAATATCTGTAACTTCTTCTAGAGTTAATTCTCTTGCTAAAACTATTCTTTTAACTCCTTGCTTATGCCAGAATATAGCAGACTTATAATTTACATTATTAGCTTGAGTACTTAAATGTATTTCTAACTCTGGTACAACTTCTCTTGCAGTCATGATAATTCCTGGATCTGAAACAATTATAGCATCAGTTCCTAACTCATAAAGTTCTTTAAGATATTCTTCTAAGCCTTCTAAGTCTTCATTATGAGGAAAAACATTTAATGTCACATAAACTTTTTTCTCTCTGTCATGAGCATATTTTATACCCTCTTTTAACTCTTCATTGGAAAAATTATCTGCAAATGCCCTTAAGTTTAGTTTACTCCCACCTAAATATACTGCATCTGCGCCAAAGTTTATAGCAGTTTTTAGTTTCTCTAAATTACCTGCTGGAGCTAATATCTCTGGTCTTATCATTTTCATTCCTCCTTACAGTAAGTGCAATACCATCGCCCATTGGTATTACTGTTGTTACTAAGCTTTCATCACTTGAAACCATATCCAAGTAACTTCTCATCCTCTTAACTATAGTTATTTTTCTTCTTTTAACAAGATCATCACAGGCTACCATTCCTCTAAAAAGAACATTATCTGCAACAATTATACCATCTTTTTCTAATAATCTTAAGCAATGAGGTAAAAAATGATTGTAATGGCCCTTCCCTGCATCCATAAATATCATATCATATTTATCATTTAGCTTTTCTAAAACTTCTAAACAATCTCCTGGAAGCACTGTTATCTTATCTTGCAAACCATACTTTTCTATATTTTCACTTGCTATTTTTAACATATTTTCATCTCTTTCAATAGTTGTAATTTCACAACTACCTCCTGATGCTAAATTCATTAAAATAGAGGAATAACCTATGGCAGTTCCAAGTTCTAAAATCTTTTTAGGCCTTTTAAAGTTAACCATAAATTGTAAAAACTTAGCCCCTTCCTTTTGAATTATTGGCACTTTATTTTCCATCGCAAAGTCATGCATTTCTTTTAAAATACCTATATCATCAGGGATAAGATTTCTTAAATAATTTTCCATGTATTCATAAGTAACTCCACTCATAAATATCCTCCATCTTCTTAGATTGTTAATAATAGACTAAATAATTTTTTTTAAAAACCTTGGGTTTTTTCTTTAACTTTTAAAAATTCATTGTAATCATCTGTAAAAAAATGTGTTCCGTCATTATTTGATACAAAATACAAATAGTTAGTTGATTTAGGATTAATTGCTGCTTTTAAAGACTCTCTGCCTGGGTTGCTTATAGGTCCTATTGGCATACCATCAACTAAATATGTATTATAAGGAGATTCTATCGTTAAATCTTTTTCATACAATTTTTCTTTGTGTTCACCTAATGCATATTGTACTGTAGCACATGATTGAAATTTCATATTTTTATTTATCCTATTATAAAAAACTGATGCTACAACATCCCTTTCTTCTGGGTTGCTAGCTTCTCTTTCAACTATAGATGCCATAGTAACTATTTTGTACAGTTCCTCATCTGAAAGTTTTTTATCATTTGTAATTTCCTCTATTTCTTCATTAAACCTGTCGTTCATAACTTTTATGATTTCTTCTCCACTACTTCCTTTTTTTAAAGTATATGTATCTGGAAATAGAAATCCTTCCATAGGATATTTCACTTTATTATCGGCTTTTATATATGTTGGAACAGTATAATTCTTAAATGATTCTAAGAAAATTTCTTTTTCTATTATACCTTTTTCCTGTAAAAGTGACGCTATTTGGGTTATATCATACCCCTCTGGAATTGTAATTTGAACTTTACTCTGATCTAAAGTAGCATCCTCTAAAACTGATAAAAATTCTTTTAAGGAACTATTTTTATTTATTTTGTATTCACCTGGTTTAATATCTGGTTTATTTTCCAAACTTTTTATATAGATTTTAGGAATTATTACATTTTTCAATTTGCCTTCATCTTTTAATCGTGATATAACATTATATAAATTATCCCCCTGTTGTACCTCAATTACAAAATCTTCATTTGTTTTAAAAGGGTCTTTTATAGTATGACTATAAAAGACTCCTCCTAATACTAATATCCCCACTAGGCATAAACTAGATATAATAACACCTTTTTTCACAGACTCACCCCATTATTATTCTATTATTTATTTTTTTGCCGCTCTTTTTCTCATTGCTGGGTCTAAAATTCTTTTTCTTAATCTTATGTTGTTTGGTGTAACTTCTACTAATTCATCTGAAGCTATAAACTCTAAACATTGTTCTAATGACATATCTCTTGGTGTTATTAATTTTAATGCTTCATCAGAACCAGATGCTCTTGTATTTGAAAGATGTTTTTTCTTACAAACATTAACTTCTATATCTTCATTTCTTGAACATTCTCCAACTACCATTCCTTGATATACAGGAATTCCAGCTCCTATAAATAATACTCCTCTTTCTTGAGCATTAACTAATCCGTAAGTTACAGATTCTCCATTTTCAAATACAACTAATGATCCTCTGCTTCTCTCAGGAATTTCACCTTTAAATGGTTCGTAGCCTTCTAATATACTATTCATTATACCATTACCTTTTGTATCAGTCATAAATTCATTTCTGAATCCTATAAGACCTCTTGATGGTACTGTGAATTCAAGTCTTGTATATCCATTTATAGCACTAGTCATATTTAGCATTTCTGCTTTTCTAGGTCCTAGCTTTTCCATAACTACTCCCATAAATTCTTCTGGAACATCTATTGTTAAGTGCTCTATTGGCTCTAATTTCTTTCCATTTTCGCTTTTAAATATAACTGTTGGTTTAGAAACTTGGAACTCATATCCTTCTCTTCTCATAGTTTCTATTAATATTGATAAGTGAAGTTCTCCTCTTCCGCTTACTTTAAATGAATCAGCTGAATCAGTTTCTTCAACTTTTAAACTTACGTTTGTTTCAAGTTCCTTCATAAGTCTATCTCTTAAGTGTCTAGATGTTACAAATTCACCATCTTGACCTGCAAATGGAGAATTATTAACAATAAAGTTCATGCTTAATGTTGGCTCATCTATTTCTACGAATGGAAGTGCCTCTGGATTTTGTGCATCTGCTATTGTTTCTCCTATATTTATATCTGCAATTCCTGATACTGCAACTATATCACCTAATTTAGCTTCTTCAGTTTCTTCTCTTTTTAATCCATTATATGTATATACATTAGATACTTTAACGTTTTTCACTGTACCATCTTTTCTCATTACTGCTACAGTTTGATTTTTCTTTACAGTACCTCTTTCAACTTTACCTATACCAATTTTTCCAACATACTCGTTGTAATCTAAAGATGTTACTAACATTTGTAATGGCATATCTACGTATCCTTTTGGTGGATCTACGTGTTCAATTATAGCTTTAAATAAAGCTTCCATGTTATCTGATTCATCTTCTAATTCTGCTTTAGCAATTCCATCTCTAGCAGAAGCATATATTACAGTAAAATCTAATTGTTCATCTGAAGCTCCAAGCTCAACAAATAAGTCAAACACTTCATCTATAACTTCAGCTGCTCTTTCATTTGGTTTATCTATTTTGTTTATTACAACTATTGGTTTTAATTCAAGCTCTAAAGCTTTTTTAAGAACGAATTTAGTTTGTGGCATTGCACCTTCATAAGAGTCTACAACTAGTAGAACGCTATCTACCATTTTTAAAACCCTCTCAACTTCTCCACCGAAGTCAGCATGTCCAGGTGTATCTATAATGTTGATTTTTACATCTCCATAATGAACTGCTGTATTTTTAGAAAGAATAGTGATTCCTCTTTCTTTCTCTAAGTCATTTGAATCCATTACTCTTTCTTGAACTTTCTCATTATCTCTAAAAACTTTACTTTGTCTTAATAGCGCATCAACTAATGTTGTTTTACCATGGTCAACGTGAGCTATTATAGCTATATTTCTTATATCATCTCTAGTTATTTTATCCATTAAATTTCCTCCAAATTTCTTCTTTTTTCTACAAATCACGTACAAAATAAAATTGGATACGGCTCTTGTACCCAATTTAAATTAACTATACCTATTCTAATATTATGTTTAATAAAAGTCAATGTTGTAATGTTTATATTAAGTTCTAAATTTCTTCTTACATATAAATTTTTGACAAAAAATATTTTATTATACATTATCAATTAATTTTATTCTAATTTTACATAAAATTCAACTAAAATACACAATACAACTGTTTAAAGTCGCACTTTTACAATTAATTTTATTAACAATAAATCATTTAATAATTTTCAAAGAAATTTTAATATATATATTTATTCAATTAGCTAAATTTTAGTTAAATTTTTTTGATTTTTTTACAATATTCCCATTAATCTTTTATTATTTTTATACTTTAAAGTATTTCTTTTATTATAATTAATTATATTGTTAATTCTTTAAGAATTATATTTAAAATAAACCTTCACTTTATTTTTTAACATAATTTTCATAAAAATTTAAGTTAGATTTCAATTTTTTATTATGTTTTTATATATTTTTTATAACTATTAATATTATTAGTTTTCCTATTTATTTAATATAAAAACTATTTTTTATTTCTAATATAAATATTTAATATTTTAATTATCTCATATGTAAATTATTTTTTAATTTATAATTTCAAATTTGATTTTCTCCATATTCTTTCATTCTTTTTTCGAACTTTTAATTTTATTTTTCTTTTTGAATGTAATTATGATTTTTTTAATTCAAATTTATATTTAATAATTATTAACTACTATTTTCAATATGACTTTTTATAAAATTTTATCTTTTAGTTAAGTTTTATTTCTATATAATCAATTCATTATTTTTTGAAACTATAAAGTTTCAAATATATAAGTATTTTAATTTATTACTTTTAAATACTATAATTTTTATTTCTTCACTTAGCTTTAACACTTGTAAATATCTAAGTGACCATTAAAATTATTAATAACTTCATAATAATTATTACAAAACTAAAACTGTATAAAAATAGAAAATCTTTCTATTTTTATACAGCTTATTTTTTAAACTTCCATTATTATAGGTAATATCATAGGTCTTCTTTTAGTTTTTTCATAAAGATATCCTCTTAATACTTCTCTTATATTACCTTTTATAGTTGGCCATTCTTTAATTTTATTTTCTTCACATTCCTTTAATACCTGTTTAACCAGTTCTCTTGCTCCATCCATTAAATCTTCAGATTCTCTAACGTATACAAATCCTCTTGAGATTATATCTGGACCTGCTATAACTGTACATGTATCTTTTTCAATTGTAACAACTACTGTAAGTATTCCATCTTGTGATAGATGCTTTCTATCCCTTAAAACTATATTACCTACATCACCTACACCTAATCCATCTACAAATACCTGACCTGATGTAACAGATGACACTTTTCTTATAGAATCTCTTGAGAGTTCAATAACATCACCATTTTCTCCTAAGTATACATTTCTTTCAGGCATACCTAGTTTAACAGCAAGTTCACCATGTTGTTTTAAATGTCTGTATTCTCCATGGGCAGGTATAAAAAACTTAGGTTTAACTAATGTATGCATTAATTTCAGTTCTTCTTGACAAGCATGCCCTGATACATGAACATCAGCTAATGCCTCATATATAACATCTGCACCCTTTTTAAACAATTGATTTATAACTTTAGAAACTAGTTTTTCATTTCCAGGTATTGGTGTTGCTGATATTATGACAGTATCTCCTTCTTGTATGTTTACTTTTTTATGCTCTGATGCTGCCATTCTTGAAAGTGCTGACATAGGTTCTCCTTGGCTTCCAGTGGTAATTATAGCAACTTGGTTATCATTGTACTTAGATATAGCATCAACATTGATTAATGTTTCTTTATCAATTTTGATATATCCAAGTTCTATAGCTACTGCCATTATATTTTCCATACTTCTTCCTGAAACAGCTACTTTTCTTCCATACTTACTTGCAGCTTGAATTATTTGCTGTATTCTATGAATATTAGAAGCAAATGTAGCTACTATTATTCTTCCTTTAGCTGAAAAGAATATGTTTTCAAAGCTTTCTCCAACTGTACTTTCTGACATTGTATACCCTGGTCGTTCAACATTAGTACTATCAGCTAACATTACTGTTACACCTTTTTTACCAAGTTCTGCAAATCTTGCTAAATCTGCTACACATCCATCTATTGGTGTGTAATCTATTTTAAAGTCTCCAGTATGAAGCACTACTCCTACTGGAGTATGAATTGCTATAGCAACTGAATCAGCTATACTATGACTAGTTCTTATAAACTCTACTGATACATTATCAAGTTTAACTATATCTTTAGGTTTTATATACTTTAAATCAACTGTACTTAAAATACCATGTTCTTTAAGTTTTATTTGAACAATACCTAAAGTTAGTTTAGTTCCGTATACAGGTACATTTATTTGTTTTAATATATATGGTAATGCCCCTATATGATCCTCGTGACCATGAGTTAAAAATATGCCTTTAACCCTATCTTTATTTTTCAAAAGATAAGTGACATCCGGTATTACAACATCTATACCTAACATGTCATCATCTGGAAACTTTAAACCGCAATCAACTATAACTATATCATTTTTATACTCAATAACAGTAAGATTTTTTCCAATCTCGTTAAAGCCTCCAAGAGGTATAATTTTTATCTTATCTTTCTCTTTTCTCACTTTCTCCCCTCCTTTTTCTTTATTTTTTTTCATATACACTTTTTTATTTTCATTTTCTGTTAAATCTTTATTAGTCATATCTTTATTAGCTTTAATGTTATTTTTTGTAACTGTATCTTTTTTTACCTTTGGCAATGAGTTTTTAAACTGTTTTTTCTCTACTAAATTATCGTCAGTTTTTTTTCTATTACTTATATTTACATTGTCAGTTTTAATTTTCCCTGCCTTTTCAGTCACATTTTCTTCTTTATCACTTATTTTGTTATACGTTCTATAAGGTTTTTTATATTTTTTAAACCCTCCATTAGAGCCGACTCTATTTTTAACCTTATTATTCACTACCTTATCTTCATGAATTGCCTTATTATCTACTACTTTATTTTCATCAGTAGTTTTATTATTCGGTATATTTTTATTCTCCATATATCTTTTCCTAACTAAATTAATAATTTCTAAAATATGAAAAATCTTAATTTGTCATTTATTCTTTATTACAGTCTTCACACAATCCATAAAATTTCAAACTATGATTTTCTATTTTAAACTTATATTTTTTTTCTATTACTTCTTCTATTTCGTCAAGTAAATCCCCTTGAACTTCAATAACTTTATTGCAATCATTACATATTAAATGATGATGTTGATGATTATCGTCACCTTGACAAAGCTCATATCGACTTCTACCATCATCTAAATCAAGCTTACAAACAACTCCCATTTCTTCTAGAAGTTGAACTGTTCTATAAACTGTTGCTAGTCCTATCTCTGGACAATCAATTCTTACTAAGTCATATAACTCCTCTGCAGTTAAATGACTACCTTCACTGTTTATTATGCCATTTAATATAGCCCTTCTTTGAGGAGTTAATTTATATCCTTTTTCTTTTAAAACCTCTTTTAAATCTTCAATTTTCTCATGAGACATACTCAAAATATTACATCCTCTCTAAAATAATTTATATTTCACAGATAGGTAAATCTTTCTAATATGATAATTTCAATGAATGAAAATTTCATTTAAGAAGCTAAACTATCTTAACTCCTCTACAACTAACAAAACTAGTGCTTACCTTTATTCTACAAATTTAATATTAAAAGAAATCTTCATTATTACAAAGATATTAATTTTCAAATGATAATGCTCTTTTATTATTCTAACTCTAGTGCCTCATATGCTTCTGAAATTAAAGCTAATTCATCATCCTCTTCAACTGGTACTAGTACAAGTTCTCCGTCTTCACTTTCCTCTATTCTTAAGGCTACATCATATTCTTCATCAGATTCAACTGGTGTAACTATAACATACTCTTTATCCTCTATGTCTAATTTTACAACAATTTCAAATTCTATTTCATTTCCGTTTTCGTCCATTAACATTATTGTTTCCATTTTATTTTCCATATTCATTCTCTCCTTTTTTATATACTATCTAGATATCCTTGTAATATGTAAGTAGCTGCAATTTTATCTACTAATTTTTTTCTTTTACTTCTTGATAAATCTGCCTCTAGCATAACTCTATGTGCTGCTACTGTTGTTAAACGTTCATCCCAAAATATTATTGGTTTATCTGTATGTTTTTTTAACTCTTCGCAAAATTGCTTCACTTTTTCACCTTGTTCTCCAACAGTACCATTCATATTTTTAGGAAGACCTGAAACAATTTTTTCAACACTATATTCATCACATATTTTCATTAACTCATTCATATCATATTCTAGCCCTTTTCTTTTAATTGTAGTTATTCCTTGGGCTGTAAAACCTAAGGGATCACTTATTGCAACTCCAATAGTTCTATCCCCTACATCTAATCCTAATATTCTCATCATTTTAGTCTCCTAATCATGTTTTAGATATAAAAATCTATAAAACACATATTTTTCTTTAAAATTAAACGTAAATTTCAAATTAACGTTTTAAAACTTATACTCTTTATATGTTAATAATAAATACACTATTTTAAATAATTTTCCGCTCTAAACTTAACATATTGCCAAAACTATTTTAATTGTAAAATTAATCTTTAAAAGTATAGAAATTTCATACATCATATTTTCATTTGCAAATTAAACATATTTCTCATAAGACAATATTTTTGCATATGTTTTTACTTCCCTAATATATTTAATATATATTAATAATTATATAAAATCAAATGCTCATATTTTTAAATATGTTTATATTATGATAAAATTTAAAATTTTTATTTACTTTTAACACTTTAGTTTTACTCTTAAAATTATTTCTTTCAAAGCTTAAATACCTAAAATAATTGGGCGCTTTCTTACCTTTTAAATTCAATACTTAATTTTGTATAAAAACATTTTAAAGTTATTGAATAGATCTTAATGTGAAATTGTTATCATACATATTCTTTAATAAAATTTCACTTTAGGATTATACTTTAGGATTTTAAAGGCTTTATGAATTAAGTTTTTATTTTAATGCTTACACACTATAATTATAATTCTCTATATTTAAATTCAATTTATGTCTTTTTAAAGCAAAATTTTTCAATTAAACAAAAGAATATATTGTATTATTGATATTTATTAAAATTCTTTTATTTTCTATCTAATAATGATTTTATATATGTTTTTAACTCGAACTTTTATTCCTATACAAATATAATTATAAATTGTGGTTTTATTAAAATTTTAAAATTCACTCTTTTTATAGCTATAATAAAAGATCTTAGCCATTTTATATATAATACTTAATTTTAAGTGAAGTAAATTTAATTTTACTTTATTATATAAAATTAATTTATAAAAATAAATATGTATAATTAATTATTTAATAGTTATTAACTATTTCTCTAAAATATATGTTTTTTAAATATTTTTTATACATTATAAATAATTTTTACTATATACTAAGCTGTTTTTGGTAAATTTCATATGATTTAATATGCAGAAAACCATAAACTTTATACGAGGTTTAGATATATGTATTTTGCAAACCTAACCATATAGTATATCATTCCTATTACTATATTAGTTTCATTAAAAAATTAAAATAAAAATGCCAATAAGGCATTTTTATTTTATATCTAGATAAGCTTTTAAAACTTCCTCTAATATATCGTCTCTCTCTAGTTTACTAACCAATGCTCTTGCTCCATTATAATTTGTAATATATGTTGGATCTCCTGAAATTAAATATCCTACTAGTTGATTAACAGGATTATAACCTTTTTCTTTTAAGGCATCATATACGTCAGTCAATATCATCTTAGTCATATCTTTCTTATCTCTTACTCCATCAAACTGAACTGTATTTTGGTTATCCATTATAATCGCCCTCTTTCTTATCCATATGGATTATAGAGAGTAGAACTTAAAAAGTTATACTCTCATAATTGTTATATATATTATAAATCATCGGAAGTAAAAAGTACACTATTTAACAGAACTTTCTATTACTGCCTTAGCTTTATTAATTGCCTCATCTAATTTTTCAGGTAGTTTTCCACCAGCTTGAGCCATATCTGGTCTTCCACCGCCGCCGCCGCCAGCTACTGTAGCTGCTTCTTTTATTATTTTTCCACAATGAATTCCATTTGATGTTACATCTTTTGTTGCCATAGCTACAAATTGAACTTTATTATTTGATGCACTTCCAAGAACAACTACTCCACTTTGAAGTTTGTCTCTTAATTTGTCTGCAAGGCTTCTTAATCCATCTCCATCTATGTCTTTTACTGCAGCAACTAATGTTTTTACTCCATTACATTCTTCTACTAAACTTAATAATTCATCTTCTAATCCACTTGATAATTTATTTTTTAAACCCTGAACTTCCTTCTCTTTTTCTTTTATTTCTTGAAGTAATCCTTGAACTTTATTTAATAAATCTTTTTCTGTACACTTTAACATTGATGCAACATCTTTTAATAACTCATTTTTTTCTTCAACAAATTTTACAGATTCTTCACCAGTTGTTGCTTCTATTCTTCTAATTCCAGCTGCTACTCCATTTTCACTTAAAATTTTAAATAATCCTATTTCACCAGAATTTTTAACATGAGTTCCTCCACAAAGTTCTTTACTAAATTCGCCTACAGAAACAACTCTTACATCTTCTGAATACTTATCATCAAATAATGCAACTGCACCACTTTGTTTTGCTTCTTCTATAGTCATAACATCAGTAGATACATTATAAACTTTCATTATTTCTTCATTCAATCTATTTTCAACTTTTTTAATCTCATCTGCCGTCATTGCTGAAAAATGTGTAAAATCAAATCTTAGTCTACTATCATCAACATATGAACCACTTTGATTTACATGATCACCTAAAATTTCTTTTAACGTCTCATGCAGCATATGGGTTGCAGTATGGTTTTTACATATTTTATTTCTTCTTTCTTCATCTACTGAAAGCTTAACTTTATTTCCAACACTAATTTCACCTTCAATAACTTTTACAAAATGAAGTATTTTCCCAGAAATATTTTTCTTACAATCATAAACTATAGCTTTAAAGTTTTCACAAGTTATAGTACCTTTATCTCCAACTTGACCTCCCATTTCAGCATAGAATGGAGTTTCAGTTGTAACGATAACCCCTTTATCTCCCTTTTCAAGTGAAGATACAAACTCATTACCATTTATCAGTACTCTCACTTCTGACTCATCTATTAATTTATTATATCCAACAAAAGAAGTTTTTATATCTTTATCTATTTTATTTGTTATAATATCTTCATTTCCCATATAATTTGAGTCGCCTCTAGCATTTCTTGCTCTCTCCCTTTGACTTTGCATCTCTTTATTAAAACCATCTATATCTACTTTTAAGTTTTTCTCATCTAAGATCTCTTCTGTAAGTTCTATTGGGAACCCATAAGTATCATATAACTTAAATGCTTTTTCACCTTTTAAGATATTTTCATTATTTTTTTCTAATTCTTCTATATATGATTTTAATATATCCATACCAGAGTCTATAGTTTCACTAAATCTTTCTTCTTCTAGTTTAATTACTTTTTTAATATAATCAGCTTTTTTTTCTAACTCTTTGTATTCACCTTTAGAATTTTTTATTACTACATCACAAAGTTCACTTAGGAATATATCTTTTATCCCTAACAATCTACCGTGTCTAGCTGCTCTTCTTAAAAGTCTTCTAAGTACATATCCTCTTCCTTCATTTGAAGGTAATATTCCGTCACTAATCATAAACGTTACACTTCTAACATGATCTGTTATTATTCTTATAGAAATATCTTCTTGTGCATTTTCTTTATATTTTCTATTTGACATTTCGCAAACTCTATCTACTATAGCTTTCATAGTGTCAATTTCGAATATATTGTCAACACCTTGCATTATAGTAGCTATTCTCTCAAGCCCCATTCCTGTATCTATATTAGGATGATCTAATTTATTATAATTACCTTCTTCATCTTTATCAAATTGAGTGAATACTAAATTCCAAAACTCAATTATTCTATCATTATCTGATGCAGTTACAAATTCTTCTGCATCTTTAACCTGTCCAAGCTCTGGATTTCTATCAAAATGTATTTCAGAAGATGGACCACAAGGACCTACTCCTATTTCCCAGAAGTTATCTGCACCTAATCTAAATATACGACTTGGATCAACATCTGTTTTTGAAGTCCATATTTCAAAAGCTTCGTCATCATTTAAATGTATTGTTACATACAATCTATCTTTTGGTATTTGTAAAACCTTTGTTATATACTCCCATGCCCATGGAATAACTTCCCCTTTAAAGTAATCTCCAAAAGAAAAATTACCAAGCATCTCAAAAAATGTACCATGTCTTGAAGTTTTTCCTACATTTTCAATATCACCTGTTCTTATACATTTTTGGCATGTTGTAACTCTAGTAGATGGCGGTGTTTGAATTCCAGTGAAGTATGGCTTTAATGGAGCCATTCCTGCATTTATTAACAATAAGCTTTTATCACTTTTAGGTACTAATGGAAAACTTTCTAATCTTAAGTGTTCCTTACCTTCAAAAAAGCTTAAATAAGATTCTCTTATTTCATTTACGGTCATGTTTTTCATATCTTTTCCTCCTCAAATAATTTGTTTTTTTGTAAAAAAATAGAACTTCTTTCCCTAAGAAGGGACGAAAGTTCCGCGTTACCACCCTTATTATATTGATGACAATTATTTTCATCGTCAATATCTCTTAATTAAATATAGCTCAAAGACAGCTTCAATATATCTCCCAAGAAGTTTTCACCAACCACTTCCTCTCTTAATGTCTTAATATATTTACTAATTCTTATCATTGCCATTATATTAAATTTTTATATTTTCATTATATTAAAAAAGCTTAATTTGTCAACTATTTTATAAAAGAAAAAACTTATTTTTAATATTTACTGTTCTATTTCCTACTATATATAGCTTCTTATATTCTATACTATATATCAAATTTATAAATTTTAAATTGCAATACTTTATTTTAATTGACAAAACATAACATTAAAATAAATATGCTTCAATATCCTCATATATCACCTTAATTGTTACCCAAATAGGAATAACTATTATCATACCAATTATTCCTCCAATATTTCCACCTATCAAAAGTAATATAAGTATCGTTAATGGGTGAGCATTAACACTGTCACCTATTATTTTAGGACCTATTATATCACCTTCTACCTGTTGTATTATGGCTAATACAATAGAAACATATACTGCAGTTCTTATAGATGTCATACTAGATAATATAATTATTGGTACTGCACCTATAACAGGTCCAAAATATGGTATGATATTGAAAATTGCATTAATTACTGATAATAATACAGGAAATTTCACCTTTAAAAATGCTAATGAAAAAAATGTTAATACACCTATTATTCCGCATAATTCAAATTGTGTTATTATATATCTTTCTAGTACTTTATCAATATGAAGCAATGTTTTTCTTAGTGCTTGTCGTTCACTATTAGGTATAAACTTTAATAATCCACTTAAAATAAGGTTATCATCACATAAGAAAAAATAAATTACTGTAGGCACTATTAAAAACAGTAATATATTTTCACCTAATTGTATTATTTTTTCTATTGCACTATTTGCCAATTCATTAAAAAGCAGTTGAACCTTTTCATATACTACAGTCATAAAATTTGCTATATATTCATTATTTCCCATAGGTATTTTTAAATTTTTAAACTTACTTATATACTCTTCTATAGTTATTAATAATCCATTTAAATTTTCACTTTCGTTAAATATAGAAGGAATTAATATTGTAAAAATAATTATTATTCCTAATATGATACTTAAAATTACTACTAACGCACTTAACCTAGAATTCATTCCTTTTTTTATTAAAAACTTATAATATGGTCTTAAACTATATGAAATTATAAACGAAAGTAATACTACCATTATTAAATCTAAAAATATAGGAAACTTCTTTAATATGAAGTATATACCAAATAGTATAAAAATCATAAAGCTTACATTAATGATTTTATCTTTATTTATTTTTTCAAATTCATCAACCTCTACTTTAATTTTATATACTGCAAAATTTCTTTATATTTTTTTAGTACCGGGAACACATACTAGTTGAAATTTTTATTTTCTCCTATGTAAAACATATTTTTTCCCCTAAAATCATTTCCTTTGCAATAAATATATTTCTTTCTTTAAGTAAACTAGAAATATTTTTGCAACTACTATGCCTTTTAATTTAAACTCTTTTTCTTCAAAAATTATATCCTTAACTATTCCTATAACCTCTGAATTTTATTTATAACATATATTTTTTTATATCACTAAATTTTAAATATTTACCTTTGTTAATGCTTTTTACAACCATATTTTTATTATGATAAATTATATCTTCTTTTAATACATTAAAATTTTTTCTTAATAATTTATAAGGGGTTACAGAAAAACCTAAAATCTGTTTTTTATGAAAATTTATAAGAATATCATTAATATACCCTAAGGTTTCTCCTTCTATATTAACTACATCCATGTAAATAAAGTCACTACTTTTATACAAAATCTCACCACCTCCTCTATATTGTTTCCATATTTTTTTAAAATATATTCTTTTAATAAATATAAAAAGAGCTATTGCTCCACTAACTGAAATTATTCAGTGAGTTTTACAATAGCCCTTTTTAATATTCTAATATATTTCTAATATATTTTAAATCAATCCAGTTATCATTATAATAATTACTGTTATAGGAATTAAAACTACAACTATAGGTTTCCACCAACTTTGTACCCTAAACTTTCCTGCACCTGTATTGCAATCATCCATATATCCTTTAAATGTCCACTTTAACGCAATATATAATGACATTAATAATGCACCTAATGGCATTAATATACTGCCTGAAACATAATCTGCTAAGTCAAAGAAATTTTTGCCTAATATTTTAATTCCTGACCATGGACCTTGTGATAATATACATGGTATAGAGAGAATAAATATGATTCCTAAGATAACCCAAACCGCTTTTTTTCTATCTACTTTAAAAACCTCTGAAGCTGTACAAGTTATAGCTTCTAAAAAACCTATCCCTGATGTTATTCCCGCAATTATAACCAAGAAGAAAAACGCTGCTCCAAAAAATCTTCCTCCTGCCATTTTTGAAAATAAATTTGGCATAGTTATAAATGTCAAACCTGGCCCTTCTGTTGGAGATAATCCAAATGAAAATATAGCTGGAAATATTACAAGTCCTGCAACTATTGCTATTAATGTATTTACAATTATTATTATAGTTGCATCACTTGGCAAGTTACTATTATTTTTATCTAAATAGCTTCCATATACAAAGGAACCTGCAAAACCTATTCCTATAGCGAAAAATGCCTGACTTAGTGCTGCAAGTATTACTCCACCATCAATTTTAGAAAAGTCTGGTGTAAGATACCATTTAACACCTTCTATAGCACCTGGTAATGTTAAAGACTTTATTGCAAGTCCAATTAAAAGAACAAATAGTGCTGGCATTAAATACTTACAACAACTTTCAATACCATTTTTTAATCCTTTATTAACTATAATTCCAAGTATTATAATCATAATCACTGTATATATCATAACTTCTACAGGATTTGATGTAAAAGACGTATATATTGTCATTATTTCTTCAGCTGTAGTTCCTGAAAATTGCCCTGTTAACATTTTTATAAAATAAGCAAGCATCCACCCTATAAGCATTGTATAATATGACATTATTATTGTTGCTGCTGCTACACCAAGCCATCCTATAGCTACCCATATGCTTCCTTTTTTTTCTAATTTTCTCATACCACTTATTGGATTAAGTTGTGTTCTTCTACCAAGCCCCATCTCTGCTATAAATAATGGAATACCTATTATTGCTGATATTAAAATATAAACTAATAAAAACGCTCCCCCTCCGTTGACTCCAACCATATATGGGAACCTCCATACGGCTCCTAAACCTATGGCAAAACCTGCCGTGGCCATTATAAATCCAAACCTACTTCCCCAATTTTCTCTCTTCTTATCCATAAATAACCCCACCTCTTTACTAAAATAATATGACTATAAAGATTTAAGATGTATATAATAAAACATTTCTTATATTTTATATTTTTTATATACTATTTATTTAAGCAATTATCATGCCAAATATATTGATTTATATATATAAGATGATAATTTGCTTTAAATACCTATATGTCTTTAAAACTTTATAAAAAATAATGTTTATTCTCTTTACGCTCTTTTTTTTGCCTGTTTACTAAATCTATCATCAATTAATGCTACATATAATAAAAACATAAAAAAATAGAGCATTTATAAAACAATGCTCTACTTTATATTATGGAAAAAAATTTCCTAATCACTATGAAATTTTTTTCCCACTTGAAAATTTATTACCTAATTTGAAAATCATTTATTTTATTACTTAATTGCCTTCTACTTATTTCTAGTCTTCGTGCCGCTTCTGAAATATTTTCATTGCATTGTACTAAAACCTTATCTATATATTCACTTTCGAATTCTCTTCGTATTTCTCTTAATGGTCTTATTTCATCTACGTCATCCTCGTATATATTAGATATGTTTTGATTTGGTAAATACTTAGAAGTAATCATTCCATTTTCCGCCAAAACAACTAATCTTCTTATAATATTTTTCATTTCTCTTAAATTTCCTGGATATTCATAAGTCATTAAAAACTTTTTAGCGTCATCATCTATATATTCTATTTTTTTGTTAAATTCCATTTCACATTGATTTAAGAAAAAATTTATTAACATCTCTTTATCTTCAACTCTATTTCTTAAAGGTGGTATTTCTATCACTATACTACTTATTCTATAAAAAAAGTCTTCTCTAAATGTTCCTTTTTTTATTTCATCATATAAATTCTTATTCGTTGCACAAATTAATCTAAAATCAACTTCTATTTCTTTATTACTGCCAATTCTTTGTATAGTCTTATTTTCTAAAACCCTTAAAAGTTTTACCTGAACATCTAAGGATGTATCTCCTATTTCATCTAAAAACAAAGTTCCATTATTAGCAAGTTCAAATCTTCCTACTCTTTTTTCTATAGCTCCTGTAAAAGCTCCTTTTTCATGTCCAAATAATTCTGATTCTAAAAGCGTATCAGAAAATGCACAGCAATTTACTGCTACAAAATTTTCTTCTTTTCTATCACTATATTGATGTATATAATTCGCAAAAACGTCTTTTCCTACTCCTGACTCTCCTAAAATCAATATATTTATATTACTTTCTGCTGCTTTCTTAGCTATATCTATCGCTTGACTAAATTCTTTATTATTAGTCTTTAAGACAAATTCACTACTTTTATCAAAAGCACACCTTAACTCCACCATTTCTTCTACCTTTTTTATTTCATCTATAAGAACTTCTGGTGAATCTCCTTTAATAAAATATGAAAATGCTCCCTTTTTCATAGCTTCTACTGCATTTTGTATGCTGCCATATCCTGTAACTAATATAACTTCTATATTACTACTTATTTCTTTTATTCTAGTTAATAATTCTATGCCATCCATTCCATCCATTATTAAATCTGATAGTACTAAGTTAAATCTAAACTTTTTTATTTTTTCAATAGCTTCTTTTCCACTAGAAGCAGTTTCTACATTATAACCTTTCTTTTCTATTATTTTTTTAATATAGTCGTATATTCCTTTTCATCATCAACCAATAAAATATCCATCTTATAACTCATTTTCCCATTCCTCCAATAAAGAAAAATTTAAGTAAAAAGAAGTTTCTTTCCCAAATATACTCTCTACTCTTATATTCCCTCCACATTTTTCAACTTCATTGTAAGTTATATATAATCCCAAGCCTGTACCTTTACCTATTGGCTTACTTGTATAAAAAGGGTTAAATATTTTAGTCAGTTTGTCCTCTTTAATACCACAACCATTATCATAAATTTTAAAATATAATATATTATTTTTTACCATAGCCGTTATAATGATTTTACCCTTTCGCTCTACACTTCTTATAGCATCTATACTATTTGAAATTAAATTTAAAAATATATGATTTAATGATTCTTTGTATAACTTGAAACTTAAATTTTCATCACATTCTACTATAACCTCTATTTCTTCCTTTTCTAAAGATTTATTTTCTAATAATAAAATATTATCAATAAATTCTTTTACATTAGTCATTTTTAGTTCTTCATTAGATATTCGTGCAAAATTCAATAGATTTCCAATAATTTTTGTTGCTCTACCTATATTATTTTCAATTGATAAAACATACTCTTTATTCTCATTATAAGTATTAGTTCTATCTTTTAATAAATAGCAATAATTTCTTATTATGCCCAATGGATTTCTTATTTCATGGGCAATTCCTGCTGCTAACTCTCCTATTGCTGCCATTTTATTAGTTTGAATCATATCTTTTTCTATAATTTTTTCTTTTGTTATATCTTTTATAACAATAACAATTTTCTGTAAAATTTCGCTATTATCTTTAAATGGAAATGTATTTACTCTTAAAGTTCTTTCATTTATTATATATTCCTTTCTGAGTTCAAAATTTTCACTAAAAGTCTCTTCTATAATCTCACTAAATATGCTTACTTTAAACCTTCTAAAATACCCATCCTTTTTTAAAAATTCATAAAATGCATTATTAGCATGAGTTATTGAATAATCTTTTGTTACCACAATTACCATATCAGTTATACTATCTAGAGTATTGTTTAAAGTATTCTTGCTTTCCATTAATTCTTTAGTGCTTGATTTCACCTTTTCTTTTAATAGATTTGTCCATATATATATAATGTAAGTTAATATTAATAAAATAAAAATAGCTACTAAGATTATGCCAGTTAATCTACTATTTTTACTTTCTCCAATAAGTCTTAAATCATCTTTATACCATTTCTCTTTTATGCTACTAAAAGTTTCTTTTTTTCTTAATGAAAATATGCCCTTATTTAGTATATTAATTAATTTTTTTTCCCCTCTTGGTACTGCTATAACAATAGGCTTTTCATATACACTTTCTTCTAAAGTTTCATAATTCCTATTTAAACCTTTACTTTCCATGTAATACTTTATAACGGGCTCATCACCTATAGCCACATCAGCTTTCCCTTCCTGTACTAAGTCTAAAGCTTCACTAACATCTTCTGTTAAAATAAATTTCCCATCTTGCAAATTTTCTTTTAAAAATTCTAATGAATAATCTCCTTTTGGAACTGCTATTTTATATGGTTTTAAATTTTTATAATTTTTTATATTTGTGTATTTTTTAGGTTTTACTATATTTCCTTTTATAATATATATGGGATCTGAAAAGAGAAAGTAATCACTTCTATCATCAGATGGTATAATTCCATAACAATCTATTTGTTTAGTCAATATGTTATCTAAAGATTTTTTCCATCTATCATCAATTCTAAAATCAACTTCTTGACCTATTTCTATGGATAATGCATTCATAAAATCAACTAATATTCCTTTGTATTGGCCATTATAACTTTTAAATGCAAGCGGCGGAGCATTTTGATCTGATGCATAAATTATTTTTCCATGATTATTTAACCACCTATGCTCTTCTGCTGATATATCTTGGGATTTTTTAATATAAGTAATTAAATCAACATTATAAATATAAAATATATATACATTAAAAAGTAACATGGCGATAATTATTGAAAATATGCCTCCTCTTATTAACATTATTCTTTTTTTCATTCAATCCCCAACCTTATATAAATTTAATTTTTTATTAACAAACTGAATATTCTAACTTTTTTAAATAAATCCTCATCCCTTATCTATATAAAAATAAAATCCATGGATATCCCATGAATTTTATCTTTTATCTTCTTCCCATCTATCTGCCCATTTAGGTAGATTATTGCGTTCTCTATAATCATTAATAGCCTTGTGTATAGTTTGTTCTGCAAGCACAGAGCAATGAATTTTTTCTGATGGCAAACCATCTAATGCTTCTATAACTGATCTATTTGTAAGACTCCAAGCATCTTCTAAAGTTTTGCCTTTTATTAGTTCTGTTGCTATGCTAGATGATGCAATAGCTGAACCGCATCCAAAAGTCATAAATTTAACTTTTTTTATTATATTATTTTCTACCTTTATATAAATCTTCATTATATCTCCACAATTAGCATCGCCAGCCTCACCAATTCCATCAGCATCTGGCATTGTTCCTACATTTCTTGGAGAATAAAAATGTTCTAAAACTTTATCACTATAATCCATAAAATCATCTCCTGTAAATACCCTGTATGTTTATAAAATGGCATTTAAACTACTACCATCTTCAAGTGAAAATCGTTCATGATAAGAAAAAAATATATATGTTTACATAAATTAAATATTAATATTTAATTTATTATATTATTAATTATAACATTAAAAACAATCTAATTGGTAAAATTTTTAGAAAATATACTTTGCTTTATCTTTACATATTTTAATAGTATTGTGTTCTTTATTTATTAATTGCAACTATTTTACTATCAAGGATATGTACATTATCTTTTATAACCCTATATATTTTTCCCTAATTTAATATTTCATTCATTTTTTGCTCCTTTAGATTTTACTTATAATTATGATATAATAAAAAACCTCCATTTTCATGAAGGCTTTTATATGCTTATAGTACTGTTTCTATTACACCGCCACCAACAACATAATTTCCATCATAAAATACTACTGATTGACCTTTTGTTATTGCTCTTTGGTTTTCTTCAAATACTAATTTTACTTTATTAACTCCAACTTGACTTAATTTTGCTTTAGCCGGTTTTGCTGAATATCTAACCTTAGCTGTAACTTCAATTTCCCCATCAACTTCATCAAACGGTATTAAATTAACATCTTTAGCTATCAACGTATTTCTAAATATATCCTGTTCATCGCCTAATACTACTTGATTTTTTTCTGGAATAATATCAATTACAAAAACTGGTTTTCCAAGTGCTATACCTAGTCCTTTTCTTTGACCTATAGTATAGTAAACTATTCCTTTGTGGTCACCTAAAACTTTACCACTTTTATCCACAAATTTTCCTGGTTTTACTTTTCTACCACTTTTCTTTTCTATATAATTTCCATGGTTATTGTCTGGTATAAAACATATTTCTTGAGAATCTTTTTTTCTAAACACTTCAAGTCCAATTTTCTCTGCAATTTCTCTTATCTCAGTCTTAGCATATTGTCCACAAGGCATTAAAGTATGCTTTAATTGTTCTTGTGTTAGATTATATAATGCATAAGTTTGATCTTTCCTATCATCTTCAGATTTTCTTAAAAGATATCTTCCATCCTTTTTCTCTATAGATGCATAATGACCCGTAGCAACATAATCTGCCCCTATAGATATAGCTTTTCTTAAAAGCTCCTCAAATTTTATATGTTTATTACACATTATACATGGATTAGGAGTTCTCCCATTAAAATACTCATCTACGAAATTGTCTATTACATAGTTCTTAAATGGTTGCTTAAAGTTCATAACATAAAAAGGAATATCTAATTTATCTGCAACCCTTCTAGCATCCAACACTGCTGAAAGCGAACAGCATCCACCTTCATTTTCTGCATAATCTGGATCATCTGGTGATAATTTCATCATTATTCCTATAACGTCGTACCCCTGCTCTTTTAATAAATATGCTGCAACTGAGCTATCTACGCCTCCACTCATTCCTATGACAACTTTTTTTTTCATTATATATTCACCTATTCTCCATGAACCACATCATGTAATGCGTCATGATCTGTCTCTTTAAAATCCCATGGCTGTAAACCTTGTTTAACTCTATAATCATTTATTGCTTTGTGAATTGCTTCTTCTGCAAGTACTGAACAGTGCATTTTTATAGGTGGAAGTCCATCTAATGCTTCCGCTACAGCTTTATTAGAAAGCTCCCATGCTTCGTCTACTGATTTTCCTTTTATAAGTTCCGTAGCCATACTTGATGAAGCTATTGCAGATCCACAACCAAAAGTTTTGAATTTTGCATCAACAACTATATTATCTTCTATTTTAAGATAAACTCTCATTATATCTCCACATTTAGCGTTTCCAACTTCTCCTACGCCACTAGCATTTTCTATTTCTCCTACATTTCTTGGATTAGTAAAATGATCCATTACTTTTTCGCTGTATATCATTATTTTTCATCTCCTTTTACAAACTCATCGTATAATGGTGACATATCTCTTAATCTTTGTACTATTGCTGGAACTTTTTCTAAAACGTAATCTACATCTTCTTCTGTTGTTCCATCACCTATGCTTAATCTTAATGAACCATGTGCTATTTCATGTGGAAGTCCTATAGCTAATAATACATGAGATGGATCTAATGATCCTGATGTACAAGCACTACCACTTGATGCACATATTCCCATAGCGTCAAGCATTAAAAGTATAGATTCTCCTTCTATAAATTTAAAGCAAACATTCACATTTCCTGGCAATCTTTTTTCTCCAGTTGGTCCATTTAATTTTGTATAAGGTATTTTAAGCAAACCATTTATTAATTTATCTCTTAATTCAACTAATCTTTTATTATGTGCATCTAGATTATCACTAGCAAGTTCTATTGCTTTTCCAAGTCCTACTATTCCTGCTACATTTTCTGTTCCTGCACGTCTTGCTTTTTCTTGTCCACCGCCATGTACTAGATTGTGAATTTTTATTCCTTTTCTTATATATAGTGCACCTACACCTTTAGGTCCATATATTTTATGTCCTGCTAATGATAGCATATCTATATTCATATCTTTAACATCAATAGCTACATTTCCTACAGCTTGCACCGCATCTGTATGGAAAAATACTTTCTTCGCCTTACATATAGAACCTATTTCTTTTATTGGTTGAATAGCTCCTATCTCATTGTTTCCAAACATAATACTTACTAATATAGTTTTATCAGTTATTGCATTTTCTAAATCTTCAAGGCTTATTATACCTTCTTCATTTACATCTAAATATGTAATTTCAAATCCATGATATTTTTCTAAATACTCACAAGTGTGTAGTATTGCATGATGTTCTATTTTAGTAGTTATTATGTGGTTTCCTTTTTCTTTATGCGCAAAAGCTATTCCTTTTAAAGCCCAGTTATCCGCTTCTGATCCGCCACCTGTAAAGTATATTTCACTTCTATCTGCATTAAGTGCTTTAGCAACTCTATCTCTTGCTATATCTATTGCTTTTTTTGTTTCTCTTGATATAGAGTATATTGAAGATGGATTTCCAAAATATTGATTAAAATAAGGAATCATTTCTTCTAAAACTTCTGGTTTAGTGTAAGTAGTAGCTGCATAATCCATATAAACAACTTTTTTATTCATTTTGAACTGTCACTCCTTTAATAGTTAAAATATTTTTATAATCGTCTACTATATCCTGAAGAGTTATAGATGTTGTAACACTATCTATACTTTCTTTTATTTTTTTCCACACTATTCTTGTTGCACAACAATCAATATTGTCACAACAATCACTATCTAAGCATGTTGATATCTCTATTGGACCTTCTAAAACCTCTAATATATCATAGATTGTTATTTTTTCTGGAGATTTAGCTAAAACATATCCTCCAGCTGCACCCCTTATACTTTTTATAAGTCCTGATTTTCTTAGTGTAGAAAAAAGCTGTTCTAAATAATATTCTGAAATATTTTGTCTTTGAGAAATAACTTTTATAGAAACAGGATTTTTTCCGTAATTAATAGCTAAGTCAACCATAGCCTTAACTCCGTAACGTCCTTTTGTTGATAATTTCATTTTATCACTCCTTAATGTTGAGTGTTTTACTACACTTTGATAATACCAAATCAGAGTAATACTGTCAACAATAATTTTATCATATTTTCTATAAAAATTTTAAATATTTATAGTTAATTTGTTAGTATTTTTAATAATTAATTAGTCCATAGTTATATTTTACAAAATATAAACTTTAATTTTTTAAAAATAAATTAACTTTTTATTTATGTTCTACCAATATTCATATCATTTATATGTACCATTTACAAAAAAGTTTAATATTATATCTATATAGGTAGTACCTTTTAAACTACCTAATTTTGGAGGTGTTTTATGAGTAATAACTATAGCCCTTACAGAGATTTAGTAGTTGGTGTTAACTCAAATATACCTCTATTGAATGGTAAATTAGTAAAATATGTAAATTTCGATAATGCAGCAACTACGCCACCTCTAAAAAGGGTAATAAATGATATAATTACCTTTTGTCCTCAATATTCATCAATACACCGTGGAAATGGTTATAAATCTCAACTTTCCACTATATTGTATGAAGAAAATCGACGAGCTATAGGAAACTTTTTTAACTATGACGAAGAATATATGGATGTAATTTTTGTAAAAAATTGCACAGAGTCTATAAACAAATTAGCCTATATTTTAATGGATTATAAACCTGAAAAAGATGTTATACTATCATCTGTAATGGAACATCATTCTAACGATTTACCTTGGCGTAAATGGTATAATATAGACTATATTAATATAGATAATAATGGGAATTTATTAATAGATGATTTAGAAAAGAAATTAAATTTATATGAAGGTAGGGTTAAACTTGTTACAGTAACTGGAGCTTCAAATGTAACTGGGCATAAAACACCAATTTATGAAATAGCACAACTTGCTCATAGCTATGATGCAAAAATTTTAGTTGATTGTGCACAATTAGCTCCACACGCACCTATAGATTTAAAACCATTTTATGATTTAAACCATATAGATTTCATTGCATTTTCCGGTCATAAATTCTATGCTCCATTTGGATGTGGTGCACTTTTAGGACCTAAAGATATATTTGCAAACTGTAATCCAGATCACGTTGGTGGTGGGACTATAGATTTTGTTATGCATGACTATATTAAATGGGCTGATTCTCCAGATAGGCATGAGGCTGGAACACCAAATGTAATAGGAGCATTAGCTATGGTTTCTGCAGTAGATGAATTTTCTAAATTAGGCATGAAGAACATTGAAAGTTATGAAAAACATTTAACAAAATATGCTACTGTAAATATGATTTCTATACCTAATTTGATTATTTATGGAGATTATTTAAATTTTAATAATAAAGTTAGTATAATCCCTTTTAATATAGAAGGAATTCATCATAATATAGTTGCTAAAGCTCTTTCTTTAGAATTTGGAATTGCAGTAAGAAGTGGCTGTTTTTGTGCCCAACCTTATATGCAAAGACTTTTGCATATTTCTCCCGAACAAAGCAGAAGTTTTATTCCCTTACCTAAAGAAACCTATCCCGGAACTCTTCGTGTAAGTTTTGGAATGTATAATACTATAGAAGAAATAAATGTTTTATTATATGCACTTGAAAAAATTGCTTTAAATAGATCTTATTATATATCTAAATACTCAAATATAGATAGCTCTATTTTAATTAAATAATTATAAAAAGGACTGTTTTAAATTATTAATTTAAAACAGTCTATTAAAAAAGTTAAATTTCCAATTTTTAATAGTGATTTTTTTAATGGATAATATATAATTTTAATTGTAGTGGATAAAATAAATATTAATTAGTATTTTAATTTAACATTTAAAATACACAAGTATACTTAAGAAATTAAAGAGGTAATTTATATGAATATTATTGCACATTTGACAATTGGTCATAAAATCCAACCTATATTAGAAGAACGACTTGATATTATTATTAAACCTGTTTCATTTTTATATGGTAATATACGACCGGATGTTAAAAAAAGAATATGAAATATCATGTGAACCATCACTGTGTAACACATCTTAATACTTTAATTAATAATATATATTCTAATATAGACAATGACATAACTTATAGTAATTTTATGATAGAACTAGGTAGTATTTGCCACTTTATATGTGATTATTTTTGTTATCCTCACAATGAGCACTACGAAGGAAATCGTCCAGACCATCATATATATGAACAAAACCAAGTGTTTTTTATAAACAAAAATATAAATAGCATTTTAAATAATTTAATATTAGAACCCTATGAATTATTTAATTGTCCAAAAGACATTTTAACTGAAATATTTTCACTTCATGATAAATATCTAAATGATAATACATTAAGTAATCATGAAAAAGATGTAACATACGCTTTACGGGCATGCCTTTTAACTACAGAAAGTTTATTTAGAGTGTATTTGGCTCACTGTAGACAAAAAAAAATGTTATTTAAAAATGCATAAAAGAAGCTATGAAACTTTAATATCCATTAAAATTTCATAGCTTCTTAATATTACGTACCATCTATAAAAATTTAAATAATATTTTTATTCTAAACTTGCTCTTAAAAGTACTGATGCAAGCTCACTATCTTCTCTTGATAAAACCCCAGCAAGTGCCATTATATAAAATTTATCCAACAAAATTATAGCATCTTCTTTAGGATACATAGTTAAATCACTTCCAATATATTTTATCATATTTAATGATTTTTTCCCCTCAGGCAACCTAGTAAGAGCCCCTCCAGTTCCAATTATATACTTAACCTTTGATAAATCCTTCCCATAAGCTAAAAAATTTTTTCCACTACCATAGGACCTCTTTATTACACCAATATGTCTTTTAATTGCTAACTCAACAGCTTTTTTACATAGGACACTACTCCATTTCTTTTCCTCATCTGACTCCGGTATAGGTTTTATGTTATTTAGTATCTGCACATCTGTTAATCCCTTTTTTTCATCTTTATTCAAATTTGAAATTAAATTTTGACTATTTATATAAACACCTAAATCTCCTTCTACAGTCCTTTTAGCCTTTGGCTCTGGTATCACTAACATATCTAATATTTCTTTAGATCCTTCTGTTACTGAATGAACATCTGTCGTTGCTCCACCTACGTCTATAACAACTAAATCACCTATATTTTCATACAAAAGTTTTGTAGCCTCCATTACAGCCCCTGGTGTTGTCATTATTGCACCATCTACCATTTTTCTTATCTGTTCCATGCCTGGTGCCTTAACAATATTTTTTTCAAATGCTTTCTGTATAATTTTTCTTGCAGGTTCTACATTAATTTCGTCTACCCTAGGATAAACATTATCTATTATATATAACTCATCGCCTTCAAATATTTCCTTTACTTCTTCTACATTTGCTATATTTCCACAATATACTATAGGTATATTTAAATTTTCATTTTTTATTATTTCTGAATTACATAGTGCTGTATCCCTTTCACCATAATCTGTTCCACCTGCGATCATAATAAGATTTGGACTAATTTCCTTTATTTTTTTCAAATCGCTTTTTCTTAGTTTTCCAGATGTAACCATTTTTATTATTCCACCTGCGCCTAAAGCTGCTTCTCTAGCAGCTTTTACTGTCATATCTTCCACAAGACCATGGACCGTTATTTTCAATCCTCCAGCAGCGCTACTTGTTGCTAACATTTTTTTATATTTAATACTTTCTCCTATAGCATTTTCTATTTCTTTAATGGCATTTTTAAGGCCTATAGTTACATCTCCATCAAGCACTGTTGTAAACGCCTTACCTTGTCCCACAATTTCACAACCATTAGTAAAACTTAGTGCTGTAACTAATGTTGTAGTGCTCCCTATTTCGGCTACCAAGTAATCTACCTTCATTATTTTCACCCCCTTATTATTTTTAATTTTGCTTATGCTTTATTATAAGGTTCTAAGTTGAATTTTTGATTTATTAACTCTTACCTAAGATATTTTTTAATTATATATAGAACTTTAAGTTAGTTATGATTTTTAGTTATGACTTAGAAACTCTTATAAAGTTTTTTAATATTTTTAGCACCGAAACCCAAGGAAGGGTTTCGTCACTGCTTCAACAGGACGTCGATTCAGCCCTTTAGTCCTAAAAATTTGAAAAAGATTATTAGAGTTTCTTGAAATAACTAACTGAATAACAGTTTGAAGTTTTACTTACCATTTTTAAACAATAAATTTCTTACATAAGCTAAACATTAATCTCTAGAACCCTAAATTAATACACTTAATTATTCTTCATTTTTTTTCATAAGAGTTTCAATTATAAATGATGCTACATCATTACCATGAGTTCCTCTTCCAAACCCACCATCCATACCATTTGCTACAGCTATTTCATTAGTTACTTGTGTCCCTCCTGAAACTAATATAAATTTATCCCTAACACCTTTTTCCACACAAAGATCATGTATTTTTTTCATATTCTTAGTGTGTACATCATTATGAGTTATTATTGTACTAGCTACTATAGCCTGAGCTTTCGTTTCTATAGCAGCATCTATTAATTTTTCTACTGGACAAGATGTGCCTAAATAAACACATTCTATTCCATATCTTTCTATGCCACCATGTTTTATATCTATAATTTCTCTTAACCCAACAGAATGCTCGTCTTCACCTACAGTAGCAGCAACTATCTTTATAGGATTTTCTTTAACATATTCTCTCATGAAATCATCACTTAAAAGTTCTTTTTTCTCTGGAACTTTCAATTCATCTTTTTTAACTGCAAAATTCACTCTACCTTTAATTTCTACTAAAGTTCCCTCTGCATCTTGCATAATTTGTTTGTGAATAACTTCAACATCTGTTAAGTTCATATTTTTACCCATTTCAATAGCCGCTGCTTCTGCAGTACGTTCTTCTTCAGGTATAAAAATAGTAGCGGATACATACCCATCTTTTTTCCATTCTACCTCTGGAATTATAGTTCCATCCTCTTTAACTTTTTCCATTCTTCTATAAACATTATCTTCTTCATCTAACTCATCAATATATTGTATTTTTTCATGTTTACATAAGGTACATCCATCTATAGGATCACAAGGTTTATTGTATTTTTGGGGTATATTATTATAACCAAAATGACCACAAACCGGAGCAAAATAGTCTTCATCTCTTTCTACTACTGTACCAACTCCTATACCACCATCTATCTTTCTTGAAATTCCATCACTGTTTCTTGCTGGATATTCTCCTGAGTCAACGAAAAATCCTTTTTCTACTGCTTCAAAATATCCTCCATTTTGTAATATTTCTTCTAAAAAAAGCACTGCTCTTTCTTTGAGTTCTCTAACTTTTTCTCCTAAATAACCATCTTTTTTAAGCTCAACTAAATCCATCAATCCGTCCATACCTATTAATGCTTGCTTTGCAGTATTAACAGCATGTATATTATTATAATGCCAAGGTACATTTCTACCTTCATCAGGTGTTATAGTACTTTGAATATCAACTGATGTAAGCTTTGAAATCAAAAGATTTAATGTATGAGTTACCGTAGCTTCCCTAGTACATGAATCCATGTATTTTGTATTCATTTGAGCTCTCATTTTATAATTTCTAAACAATTCTCTAAGTGCTACTGCATAAGGCAAATCATATCTTAAACAAGGAGCTGGAGGAGCTGTTGGTGGTACTGTTGAAAGAGCTATATTTTCGCTTTTCATTCCTATAAGTTCAGAAAATTTCGAATTTATAGCATGTTGTACCATAAGCTCTGGCATTACATTATAACCTTTCATAGCTGTTGCATTAGCATTATGTGCTCCATCTATTTGAAGTGTACCAGCCCATGCCATAAGTTTTTTTGCAACTGCAGCATCTACAAAAGAACGTACCATATTTATATTTCTATACAATACATTGTATTGTGGATCTTGGTGTGCACCATTTACTCCTTCCTCCGCAAACATAACTGCAATATCTGGTCCTGCTACACCTGAAACATATGAGTGAAAATTAATAGGTCTTCCTACTTCTTCTTCTATTAAATCTAGAGCTTTTCTTGTAGCTCTAACTTCCTTTCTTGTAATAGGAACTCCGCCAATACCTTCTGGTGTTCCTTCTATCAATCCATCATAATGACTTTGTCCTGCTGTTCTTATAACCATTATATGATCCGCACCATGCCAAGCAGCCATTCTCATCCTTCTTATATCATCTTCAAATCTTCCAGAAGCTATTTCTGATGTAATTATAGGTATAGGTTGAGGATCTATATTATTAAAACTTCTAGATGATGGAAGACTTCTACTATTCTCTAAAGGTTTGCTAATCTCCTTATAAGTAAATTCACCAATAGGTTCTTCATATTCTTCTCTCCAATGCCAACCTCTTCTCTTAGGCGTATATTTATCTAAATCTTTTAATATTTCTTCCACATTGATTTTTTTATTCTTTTCTAACAATTTGTATCCCCCCTAAACATTTCAATAGCTTCATTCCAACCATTACCCTCCGCCAAAATTCTTCCTGCTTGCATATACCCTATACCTTTTTTATCTGCATATTTTAAAACTACATTTCCAATGCCTTTTTGTAATAAATTTAATTTATTACCTTCTGCTACTATTTTTCCAGCTTCTATACTAGAAAATCCCATTCTTAAAAGAACAGATCTTTCAATTGATGGCGAGGTATTTTTGTATGATAAATCTACTAGTGGTTTTACTATTTCTTCTGTTAAACTCCAAAATTTTTCATAAAGTTCTTCATCGCTTAAATTTTGTAAATGCTTTCTTCTTACTTGAAAATCATCTTCTCTTTTCATTGTCCATCCCCCCATTTTATAAAAATTAAATTCAATCATTATCTTAAATTAAAAATTTATTTTACATATACGCTAAACTCTCTAAGAATATCTAATAACTCCAGTTTTGATAATTTAGTCTCTTCACATAAGAAGTCTAAATCTGTCATGGTTATAGTTTTATCTTCTAAATTTTTAACACTATTTTTTATAAGCGACTTTCTATAATGATTTAAATCTTTTTCTGATATAGATATTTTAGATGGGTTTTCTGGAAGAATAATATTCTTACCTGGAACCTCTTTTTTAGGATCACCAATTACAATATCTATTCCATTTTCCTTGGCAAAAGTTAATTGTGGCAAAATATGCTTCCCAGCACCAGTATATTCAGTTTCCTGAACAACTAAAATATCATCATCCTCCATCTCTTGAGCTATTGCAAATGCTGCTGCTAATGATGTGTTTCCTGCTGGACCTCTCTCTAAACCTTCTATTTTTGATAATAATTCAGTAACATAAAAAACTTCCCCTTGACTCAAAGTAACATATCTATCTAAATATCTTAGTGGTCTTGCTGCACTTCTTGGTACATCACTTCTATCTGGCCACACCATAAATGGTATTCCAAAACCAGTGTGTCCTGTAGTGAATGATTTTCTATTAAAATCAGTATCACTTGCCATATGAAGACCTTGAAGATTAACAGAAGCTCCTATAACTTTAGTATCAACTGCGCCTGCCTTTATAAGCCCTCTTGCTGTACCAGTAACATTACCACCTCCAGCATGTGTTGATATAACCGCTACAGGATCTTTACCAAACCTTTCTCTACACTCAGTAGCTATTTCATAACCTAAAGTTTCAATTCCAGCTACTCCATAAGATGAATATAATGAGGCATTATAAAATCCTGTTTCCTCTAAGACTTCTAAGAATGTATAAAATAATTCTGGTCCTGCTGTAAGTTGTATAACTTCAGCACCTAAACAATCACATTTTCTTCCTTTTTCTATTATTTCAGGTTGCCCTATCTTTTTTGAATCATAACACTCTTGAACTATTATAGATTTCAATCCTTGCATAGATGCTTGAGAAGCAACTGCTGCACCATAATTTCCAGATGTTGCTGATACAACACCTTTATACCCTCTTATTTTTGCATCATAAACAGATACTGATGCTCTTCTATCTTTAAAGCTTCCCGATGGATTACAACTTTCATCTTTTATGAAAATTCTAGCCGCTTTCCCTGTCTTAGATACTTTGCGTGCCAAATTAGTTATATTCTTTAATTCTAGTAAAGGTGTATTTCCTACTCCTACTTTACTTTGAATCTTCATTATTTCTCCTAATGAATATCCTATATCTCTCATCATTCCTTCATAATCAAAGGCAATTCTTCCAATCTCATACTTTGAAAAATCTATCCCAACTGATTTAATCATTATTTCATTCTTTCTAGACATTAATTTTTCATACTTATTCAAAACTTTCACCTCCTAAAACTAATTTTCAAATAAAATTTCTTTAGCCTGCTTTCCTATATAGTCAATTTCACTTATGTGTTTGCCAAAACTATGATTATAGTTAGGGTTTTCTTCAACTAATACACCACGTATTTTTCTTCCTATAATAGTTTCAATTTCAACTTCATCTCCAATATTGCAATCCATAAGTACATGTCCTCTAACCCACATTTTCAATGGAGTTGACTTTGTATCTTCTGGTATATTTTTAGCCCTATCTTCACTAGCCAATACTATCTTTGAGATTTCAACATAACTTCCTTTTTTTATCATAGTTCTCCTCCCTAATTCATTTTAAATAATACTTTAATTGATCTACAAAATTATTCTCTATAATATGAGGTATTTGCATATCTATCATTGTTTTTAAGCCACTTTTACTTGATAAAACCTGTGGAATCATATTGATTGCAAGAGCTGCTGTTCCTACGTTGCTGCAAATATCTTGTGTTATACAAAGATGTAAATTACCATCTCCATAAATATCTATATAGTCACCAGTTTCAAAACCTTCACACTGAGGATATATTTGCTGTGTATGTTCTAAAGCTATTATTTTTTGTTATTTCTATAAGCTATAGCTATATGATTACATCCTGCAACCATTCCTGGATGTACTATAACAGTGTCTGTTTCTCTATAAGTATTCGATATAATAGGCTCCTTACTTTCAATTATCTCATCATATCTTATACCTAATGTATTAGCTATCATGGGTATAGATTGAGCAAAACCTATCTGTCCTTTTATAGTTCCTCTTTCTGTACCTTTTTCAAATTCCTGAATTGTAGTACCTACTCCTTGGCTTTTTATAATTGTTCTTCCAAGTCCTGATAAATCAGTAACTCTACTTGCTCTTATTGATTTTATGTTTTTATAAGAAGCTGTGAGCATCATAATAAGAGAATTTAACATAAATCCTGTATTAATGCCTGTACCAAGTACCGTAACATTATTTATTTTTGCTAAATCATCAATTTCTTTAGATAAATTTGATTCTATTGAATAAGGATATATCATCTCCTCAGAAATTATTATGCAATTTATTTTATTTTGTATTATCAGTTTTATTTTTGGGAATATAGATTCTACAAGTGAATCTGAATCAATAGCTAATATAACAATATCTGCCTTTACACTTTTAAGTATTTCTATAGGGTTATTATTAATAACAATATAACTATTACCATAATTCAAATATTCGCTTAATCTTAATCCAACTTTTAATTTTTCTTTATCTATAGCTCCTACTATTTCTAACCCTTCTTTATCTAGTGTCATTCTTGCCATTTCACTACCTATAACCCCTAATCCCCAAAAAATCACTTTTATATTTTCCATGCCCAATCCCCCAATTAATGGAAATACATTTAAAACTACCCTAGACTTAGATATTCATTTTTAAATTATCCATTCCACAATTTAGATATTTAAAATAGTGAGACATGCTCCAAATCACTTAAAACTCAACACTTCTTCTTGTATGAAAATATTTTAAGTCTATTGAATAAATTTAAATTGTAGCTTGTTTCCCTATAATTATTAAAGCAATTTCAATGCCATATTTAATAGTAATATATGTTAGTTTTTCAATTTAAATCTCTATTTTGTTTTAACAAATTTTAAACTTTCTTTAAATAATGACCATTTTTTTGCACTAACTGCAAATTTTTTTTACTTATTAAGTATGAAAATACCATTTTTCACTAAGTAAAAATAAAAAAACTAGAATAAATGCAAAAATATATGCACTCATTCTAGTTCATAAATATATTTATTAGTTTATAGAATATTTTTTAGTTTATATTGAAGATTTTGCCTAGATATCTTAAGTTCTTTTGCTGTCCTAGTAATATTTCTTCCATTTTTCGAAAAAATTCTTTCTATAATTTCTTTCTCCAAATTATCTAAATAATCACTAATTGAAACATTTCCTTCCCAAAAATAAAGTTTTTCACTTTTATTATTAAATATAGCTTTATTTTCAAAGTATTCCTTATTTAACACTTCGCCTTCATCTATCATGTTCATTGCTGCTTCTATGACATTTTTAAGTTCTCTTATATTTCCATGCCATTCATAATTCAAGAAATCTTCTATAACCTTTGGGTCTATTAATTTAATATTTTTATTCAAAATATTGTTGTAATAATCCAAAAAGTAATTAGCTATTTTTTCAATATCCTCTTTACGCTCTCTTAGTGGCGGTATGTTAATTCTTATAACACTTAACCTATAGTAAAAATCTTTTCTAAGTTTACCACTATCAATAAGTTTTTCAGGCTCCTCGTTTAATGTTGCTATGATTCTAACGTCTATATCTACTATTTTGTTACTCCCTATTGGCCTTATATATCCATCTTGAAGAACTCTTAAAAGTTTAGATTGAAGATAAGGTTCCATAGAATTAACTTCATCTAAAAGCATTGTTCCTCCATTAGCTTCTTCAAATAAACCTTTTTTATTTTCTGCTCCAGTAAAACTCCCTTTTACCGTTCCAAACAACATAGCTTCTAATAAAGCACTAGGTATAGCAGCACAGTTTATAGGAATAAACGGCTTGTCTTTTCTAACTCCTCCATAATGTATACTTTGAGCAAAAACTTCTTTACCAGTTCCAGTTTCTCCATATATCAAAACTGATGAACTACTCAAACTAGCCCTTAAAGATTTGTTTACTTCATTTTTAAGAATTAAATTATCACCTATTATATCTTTAAATTCATAATGATTTTTTTTAGATTTTTTATTATTTTTCTCTAAATCACACAACTTTTCATTTAAACTTTTTATTTGAGTCATATCTTTTGCAATCTCTATAGCTGCTATAACCTTATCATTCGCAATTACTGGAACTGTTGTATTTATAGATGTTATTTTTCTACCTTCTTTATTAAAATAATTCTGTAATACATCCCTATATTCTTTTTTCTCTTTAAGTGCTTTCATAAGTGTAGAGCCATTTTCCATTGCTTTTAAGTATTCATAAACTTTTTTACCTAATACTTCTTCTTTTTTTAAGCCTTCTATTTTTTCCATTGCACAATTATAATAAATAGTTTTCCCTTTATTATCTACAATGTGTATTCCCTCGTTAATATTGTTTATTAAATACTGTAAAATATGCTCACTTTTCATTTTAACTCACCACTACATATATAATGGATGTTTATTACAAAGTATAGCTACTCTTTCTTTTATTCCTTCTAAATCTTTTCCTCTATTTTCTACTACATCATTTATTAAAGAAGCTATTTCTTTCATATCTTCTTCTTTAAATCCCCTTGTTGTTACTGCTGCAGTACCAACTCTTATTCCACTTGTTATAAATGGACTTTTTGTTTCAAATGGTATAGTGTTTTTATTTACTGTAATTCTTACTTCGTCTAACATAGCTTCTAATTCTTTACCTGTTAAATCTTTACTTGTTAAATCCACAAGCATAACATGGTTATCTGTACCACCAGAAACTATTCTAAATCCGTAATTTTCAAGTTCTTCACCTAAAACCTTTGCATTTTTTACAACTTGGTCTATATATGTTTTAAAATCATCTTCCATTGCTTCCTTAAAACAAACAGCTTTTGCTGCTATACAATGCATTAAAGGTCCACCTTGCATTCCTGGGAATATAGATTTATCTAATTTTTTAGCAAATTCTTCTTTGCAAAGTACAGCTCCACCTCTTGGTCCTCTTAAAGTTTTATGAGTTGTAGTTGTTACAAAATCTGCATATGGAACTGGTGATGGATGATGTCCTGTAGCAACTAATCCTGCTATATGAGCCATATCTACCATAAAATATGCTCCTATTTCATCAGCTATTTCTCTAAATTTTTTAAAATCTATAACTCTTGAATAAGCACTTGCTCCAGCAACTATTAATTTTGGTTTATATTCTAATGCTTTTGCTCTAACATCTTCATAATCTATAGTTTCTGTTTCCTTATCTACTCCATAAGATACAAACTTATATAATTTTCCTGAAAAATTAACTGGACTACCATGTGTTAAATGTCCACCATGACTTAAATCCATTCCAAGTACTGTATCTCCTGGATTTAACACTGTTAAATATACAGCCATATTCGCTTGAGAACCTGAATGTGGTTGAACATTTGCATGATCTGCATTAAATAATTTTGTCATTCTATCTCTTGCTAGATCTTCTACCTTATCTACAGCAAAGCATCCACCATAATATCTTTTTCCTGGATAACCTTCTGCATATTTATTAGTTAGTACTGATCCTAATGCTCTTATAACTCCTTCTGATACAAAGTTTTCTGATGCAATTAGCTCAATATGATCTTCTTGACGTTGTGTTTCCTCATTAATAAATTCTAGTAACTCTTTGTCATTAAGTTGTAAATTATTTAAATTCATTTTTTTGCCCCCCTAAATATATTGAATATTAAATTTTTAATTATGCAAAATAATAATGTTTTTAAAATCTTATTAATTTTAGCATTATTTTATTAACATTGTAACAAATTCTTATATATTTCACAAACTATAAATTTTAAAATTTTTTTATAGTTTGTATATAAATTTAAATAAATTATGTAATCGATATAATTTATAATTCATTTAAAAAATACATAATTTATTACATATTTTATTTTTAAATATACAATAAATATTAATCTATATTTTTCCAAATGAAAACGAATACCATTCTATATTTTTACTTTTATTAAAATATTATCAAATTTATTTGTAAAAATAAGGATTCTTAAATAATCTGTTAAAAAATTATTAATAAACTTTAAATTTAAAATTAACAGAAAAATAAATTTTATTTTTTAAATATTTTCATATCCTATTGAATTTTGCAAATTTTTATATATAATTGAATAAGCATAATTTTTTTCATCGAAAGGAGTAGCCATGTATACTGATAATATTATTCATATAGCAGCAGATGCTGGTAAAATAATGCTTGAAAATGGTGGTGAGACTTATAGAGTTGAACAGACTATTTCTATGATATGTCAAGCTTTTGGACTTAAAAATGTAGAGAACTTTGTTACTCCAACAGTTATAGTTCTTTCTATAACAAATAAAAATTCTGAAACTATAACTACAGTTAGACGTTTAAAAAATAGAACAGTAAATCTAAAAAAAGTTGCCCTTATAAATGATTTGTCTAGAAATCTCTATACAAATACTTTATCTATGGATGATATAAAAAAAGAATTACATTACATAAATAATATACCTGCGTATAGTTCCGACGCAAGTTTAATAAGTTCTACACTTACAGCAGGATTTTTTACATTACTATTTGGAGGAAATTTAAGAGACTTCTTTATTTCTTGTTTCATTGGACTTCTCATAACTTTTACAGGAAGGCTTTTTGATAAATATGAAGTTAATAATTTTTTTAGTAATGTTTTTGGTGGATTAATTTCTTCTTCTATTGCAGTTATTATAAATCATATTAATCCATCTTTTAATGTAGATACTATAATAATAGGTTCTATAATGCTTTTAGTTCCTGGATTAGTTATTACTAATGCTATTCGAGATACTTTATCTGGAGATTTACTTTCTGGTATTTCTCGTTCTGTAGAAGCTTTAATAATAGCTGCTAGTATAGCAATTGGAACTGCTATTGGATTTAAAGTCTGGATATTTATCTTAGGAGGTACACTATAGTGAAAGTATTGATATTAGCTTTTATATATGCATTTATAAGCTCTTTAGGATTTGGAATATTATTTAATGTTAGAGGAAAAGACTTATTTTTCGCCTCTCTTGGTGGTGGTCTATCTTGGTTTGTGTATAAATTAGCTATTTTAAATGGACTTTCAGATGTATTAGCCTTGTTCTTAGGAACATTAATGGTCAGTATTGTTGCTGAAATATGCGCCCGTGTATTTAAAAATCCAGTAACTGTATACCTTATTTGTGGGTTAATTCCCCTTGTTCCTGGAAGCGGAATGTACTATACAACCTTTGAGGCTGTTAAAGGAAATTATTCAACTGCTCTTACAAAAGGCATACAAACTTTATTTAATGCTGGTTCAATTTCTGTATCAGTTATGTTTGTTTCTACATTGAGTAGGCTTTTAACAAAAATAATTTTAAAATCTAGACTAAAAAAAATGGAGAGTGAGCAATAATCTCTGTTAATAAACTAAATAAATTTCTTATACCAACATATTTGAAGAATATATAATTGAAATTCTCCAAAATGTTGGTTTTTTATTAAAAATTCAAAAAAATGAAGGACTTTTAAATACTCATTTTTTATATACTATATTTTTTTAACTAATATAAAATTTTAATAATACAATATATACAAAATATATTGTATTATTAAAATTTTGCAATTTTTTTATATCCTATTGAACTTTCTTTATATTTCTAGCTATAATTATGAGGAGCATTGTTAAATTTATAATAGAAAGGAGCATACATGGATACTGATAATATTATTCACATAGCTGCAGATGCTGGTAAGCTGATGCTTGAAAATGGTGGAGAAACTTATAGAGTCGAACAAACAATTTCCACAATATGCAAAACATTTGAAATACATAACGTGAACAGTTTTATAACACCAACGACTATTGTAATTTCTATTAACAATAATGGTGAAACTGTTTCTACTGTAAGAAGATTAACAGGAACAACCGTAAATTTAAAAAAGGTTTCATTAGTAGCTGATTTATCAGAGAGAATATCTAATAAATCTATTCCAACAAGTGAAATTGAAAGAGAATTAAGATATATATCTACACTTCCTCCTTATAGAGATGATACTGTTTTAATAAGCTCAATGTTTGCTGCAGGATTTTTCGCATTATTATTTGGAGGTGCTTTTAGAGATTTTTTCATTTCTTTTTTTATAGGAATGTTAATTACATTAAGCGGTAGAATTTTCAAAAAATACAATGTTAACAGTTTTTTCACAAATGTGTGTGGAGGATTTATAGCTTCTTCCATTGCTGTTATTGCACATCATTTTAATCCAAACTTTAACATTGATAAAATAATTATAGGAGCTATAATGCTTCTTGTCCCTGGACTTTTAGTTACTAATGCTATTAGAGATACTCTTAACGGAGATTTAATTTCAGGTATCTCTAGAGCTGTCGAAGCTTTAATTATAGCAGTAAGCATTGCTATAGGAACAGCTATTGGATTTAAATTATTCATATTTATTTTAGGAGGTACTCTATAATGCCTCAATTATTATTAGATTTTATATATGCATTTATGAGCACAGTATGTTTTGGTGTTATATTTAATATTAGAGAAAAACATTTATTTTTCACTGCTTTAGGCGGCGCATTGTCTTGGGTAGTTTATAAATATCTATTATTTTTAGGTTATTCGGCTGTAGTTTCCATGTTTTTTGGTACAATAGCTGTAAGTATGGTATCAGAAATTTGCGCAAAAGTCTTTAATAAACCAGTAACCTTGTATTTAATTTGTGGATTAATTCCTCTTGTTCCTGGAAGTGGAATGTATTATACTACTTTCGAAACTGTAAAGGGAAATTATGAACTATCTTTAATTAAAGGATTAGACACATTATCTTATGCCGGTTCAATAGCTGTAGCTGTAATTCTTACCTCTACAGTAGCAAATCTTTTAACTAGTATATTTTCAAAAAAACGCACTTATTAAATTTTTTAATATAAAAAACGTCCTTAATTTGTAAATTAGGGACGTCCTTAAATTTAAACATATGCTCAAAATTCAAACACTTAAATATAGATTTTGTTATATTTTGATTTTAATATTCATACTCTTTTGCATTTTCACATATGGAGATTTTAAGTGTTTTTCCTTCTAATAATTTTTTATAGGAACATAAAAATTCATTTAACTCTATATCTTGAATATCTATTTTATTAGAACTTCTTAATATAACATTTTCTTGCTCTAGTAAAACATCTAAATCATTAATATCATTAGTTATTTTATATATCATAACAGCAGAATTTTTAGTTTTCCCTTGATATTTTTCTTGAAAGCTAATAGTTTTTCTTAAACTTTCATATTCTTCAGTTATGTTTCCAAGACCCATAGAATTTAAATCAACACCAAAATCTTTCATTTGATTTTGTAAATCCTCAGAATTAAATCCATATCTCTCCATGAGTTTCTTTTGAATATTCATTAATTTTTCATTAGATATAGAGTTTTTATCCATATATTCCTTTAGACTCTTTGTAAAGTCACTTATATTCATTTTTCCTTGTGACATTGAATAATATAACTCATATATATAATTTTCAAATTTATCGATATCTTTATCACTTGCTTTAGTTTTCAATTCATTAAAATTAATTATATCACTCATATACTTATTAACTAATTATCTAAATTAGTTAGTCCTCCTTTTTTATACTTATATGTATTGTAACATGATATTAAAACTTCCATATGTAAAATCCCACTATATTTCATGTATATTAAAACATAAAATAAACTTCACAACTTTTATAAAACTTAAACGTCAATGATCATTTACAGTCTATTATGGTTAGTAAAATGCTCCCATATAATTTTGAGTGTAATTTATACATACACATTAAAAACAAATTCAAATTTTAAACTTATTTCATAACAAATAGAATCCAATACAGTACCTGTTATTGGCTTGCAGTTCTGCAAAACACTCTTAGCCAACCTAATAGTATTAATAATTTTCATGTTTAAAATACGTTGTTTTAATTGGCCTCTACAATAAACTGTTATCAAATTTTTATATACTGAATAGTTTTTATTTATTTAGTATAAAAAAAAGGTTACATAAATGCAACCTTTAATTCTTTAAATTAACCCCACTATGCCGTCTCCAAGGCGTATTTGAACCCGTACTACCACGGGTGGAATCCTCCTTTATTTTTCTGGTACTTAAGTCGTACTCAAGTCAACACTCCAAATAAAGAGCAGTGATTCCTATTGTTAAAATGTTGGCTCAATATAGGCCTTTTCCACGCACACAGTAGGAAAATTAATTCAACTTATAACTATATTATATACTAACAATACTATTTTTTCAAATATTTATTAATACTTTTTAACAAAATTTATTATACTTTTATTTTGTCCACAATTTTGAAATATATGCTCAATTCATAATTTCTTTTAATATTAATTTTCTTCTTTTTTCACGTCGGTTTTAATACATAATTCTTGTAACTGTTTATCATCAACAAGATTTGGAGCTTCACTCATTGGACAATATGCATTTTGATTTTTAGGGAATGCTATAACATCTTTTATGTTATCTGTTCCAGCTAAGAACATAACCATTCTATCAAAACCATATGCAAGTCCGCCATGTGGAGGTGGTCCATATTTAAATGCTTCTAATAAAAATCCAAATCTCTCCCATGCACTTTCTTTACTAAATCCTAAAAGCTCAAACATTTTTTGTTGAAGTTTAGTATCATGGATTCTTATACTACCTCCACCAAGCTCTTCTCCATTTAAAACTATGTCATAAGCTTTAGCTCTAACTTTTAAAGGATCTACATCTAAAAGTTCTAAATCTTCATCCATAGGACATGTGAACGGATGATGTAATGCTACATGTCTTTTTTCTTCTTCATCATATTCTAATAATGGGAACTCTGTTATCCAAACAAAATTAAATTCATCATTATCTTTTAATATTTCAAGCTGTTTTGCAATTTCTAATCTTAATGCTCCTAATGATTGCAATACTACACTATCTACATCTGCAACTATTAATACTAAATCTCCAACTTTAGCTTCTGCAGCATTTAATAAATTTTGCATCTCTTCTTCACTAAAGAATTTAGCTATTGGTGATTTAATTTCTTCTTCTTTATATGCTATCCATGCTAAACCTTTTGCTTTATAAGTTTTAACAAATTCTCCAAGCTTATCTATTTTTTTTCTACCCATATCTGAAGCGCCTTCTACTGTTAAAGCTCTTACAGAACCACCATTTGCTATTGCATTTTTAAATACCGCAAATTCACTATCTTTAACAGCATCTGTGATATTTTTTATCTCCATACCAAATCTTAAATCTGGTTTATCAGAACCGTACTTTTCCATAGCTTCCTTAAATGGCATTCTTTTTATTGGAAGTTGCACGTCTATTCCTTTTATTTCTTTAAATACTTTTTTAATCAATCCTTCGTTTAACGCTATTACATCATCAACTTCTACAAATGACATTTCTAAGTCTATTTGTGTAAATTCAGGTTGTCTGTTTGCTCTTAAATCTTCATCTCTAAAACATTTTACTATTTGATAGTACTTATCAAATCCTGAAACCATAAGCAATTGTTTAAATATTTGTGGTGATTGTGGTAATGCATAAAACATTCCAGGATAATTTCTACTAGGAACCAAATAGTCTCTAGCTCCTTCTGGAGTACTCTTAGTTAACATAGGCGTTTCCATCTCTAAGAAACCATTTTCATCTAAATAATCTCTAACAATTTTATTTGCTTTATTTCTTATCATAAAGATATTTTGCATATCTGGTCTTCTTAAATCTAAATATCTATATTTTAATCTTATATTTTCCGCTGCATCTAGATTTTCCTTTATATATATTGGAGGAGTTTCTGATTCAGATAATATTTTTATACTTTCACCTTTTAACTCTACCATTCCAGTTGGAATATTATTGTTTGGAGATTCTCTTCTTACAATTTCACCAGTTACAGCTATACAATACTCTGGTTTAGCTAAATCAGCTTTTTCAAAAGCCTCTTTATTTATTTCCTCTCCAAACATTACTTGTAGTATACCAGTTCTATCCCTTAAGTCTATAAAAACTAGACCACCTAAGTTTCTTTTTCTTTGGACCCATCCCATTACAGTAACCTTTTGAGAAACATGTTCCTCTCTAAGTTCACCGCACATAATGGTTCTTTTAAGCCCATTTAATGCTTCTCCCATATTTGTACCTCCTAAAAATTACTTATCCTTTATGTATAGATATACAAAAAAATTATTAAGTATTTATAACATAAATTTTATTCCGGTTATAACTCTAATAGCTATAACTTCATTATATGGGTTTCCCACCTAAATTTAAATTTACTTAGATAAGAAACCCATTTAAAATAACAATTTAAACTCAATTGGTTTTATAAAATTGAAAACCTTCTAGTTATAAATTAAGAATTTAACTTCTATTCCTAATGGCAAACTAATTATTTTTAATTATATTTGATATATCATTTATATTATCCAAACTAAGTTCAAATTGATTTCCATCATCCATTCTTTTTAGCTTGAATTTTCTATTATTTATTTCTTCTTCACCTAAAACTGCTGTAAAACTTGCTCCAATTTTATTTGCAAATTTCATCTGTGCTTTAACACTTCTTCCAACATGATCACAATCTGCCTTTATTCCTACATGTCTTAAGGAATTAACAAGTTTAACAGCCTCTATTTTAGAACTTTCCCCCATTGAAACAATATAAGCATCAATATAGTTTGGTTTTGGTATTTCTATACCTTTTTCTTCAAGAGTTAATAATAGCCTCTCCATTCCCATACCAAAACCTACAGCAGGTATATCCTGACCACCAATTTCTTTAATTAAGCCATCATATCTACCACCACCACAAAGTGTAAATCCATTATCCATAACTTCAAATATAGTTTTAGTATAATAGTCTAAACCTCTAACAACCATAGGGTCTACAATATAGCTAATTCCTATAGCCTCTAAATATGTTTTTAAATTTTCAAAGTGATTCTTACATTCATCACATACATAATCTAATGTTATAGGTGCATCTTTTACAATTTCTTTACATGCTTCAACTTTACAGTCTAATATTCTTAATGGATTCTTTTCTAACCTACTATGGCAAGTTGGACATAATCCTTCTTTTTTTAACTCTAAATATTCTTTTAATGCATCATTATATTTTTGTCTACAATTTGGACATCCTAAATTATTTATATGAAGCTCTAATCCTTCTATTCCAAAGTGTTTATAAACATCCATAATTATACTTATTATTTCAGCATCTACCGAAGCCTGTTGCGAACCAAAAACTTCAACACCAAACTGATGATGTTGTCTTAATCTACCCTTTTGCATTTTTTCATATCTAAATGCTGGTGTAAAATAATATAATTTTGTTGGTTGCGCATCTGCATAAAGTGCATTTTCAACAAATGCTCTAACAGCTGGTGCTGTGCCTTCAGGTTTTAATGTTATACTTCTTCCGCCTTTATCCTCAAAAGTATACATTTCCTTTTGAACTATATCTGTTGTTTCACCAACACCTCTTTTAAACAAATCTGTACTTTCAAACATTGGAGTTCTTACTTCTAAACAACCGTATTTAGCAGCTATATCTCTCATTAAATTTTCTACATAATGCCACTTATACACTTCTGATGGTAATATATCTTTAGTTCCTTTCGGTGCTTTAAAGTTCATGAAATTCCTCCTTTATACTCCATAAAGAGATTCTAATAAATTTATTTTCTTTTCTATCATCTCATCTATTCTTTTTATATATTCTCTTACATCTTTTACATTTCCAAAGCGCTCAATTCTATTATCATTTAAAAAAACAACTTTTGAAACAGCATCTGCTCCTAATGCCACAATTGTTTGTTTTTCTTCTATCATCTGTATATTATATATACCTTCTTTACCATCTTTTGAATATCCTATATTCTCCATGTTCCCTACCATATTCTTTTGTCTATACATATAATATGGATTCATATCAAGTTCCTTTGATAATTGAACAGTCTTTTCATACATATCATTAAGCTCATCTTGACTAGGTATTTCAAATTTCTTATTATTTATTAAATTCTCATAAAGTTTAGATGCTCTTTTAATAGACATACCATGCACTGTTAAACTTTGAGGATTTAACTTTTTAATAGCTTCACAGGTTTTATTTATATTAATTAGATTCTCCCCTGGAAGCCCTACTATTATATCCATGTTTATATTATCAAATCCTAATTCACAAGCTAAATTAAACTTTTCAACTACAGACTCAACATTATGATTTCTTCCTATAACTTTTAGTGTTGAATCATTCATTGTTTGAGGATTTATACTTATTCTTTGAACTTTATATTTTTGCATTGTTAAAAGCTTTTCTCTTGTAATGCTATCTGGTCTACCACATTCAACTGTAAATTCTTTTATATGTTTATTTTCTATAAAAGAATTGTATATATGTTTCATTATATATTCAAACTCTTCATTGTTTACAGCAGTTGGAGTACCCCCTCCAAAATAGACACACTCTATTTTAAGTTCCCTTTTAGTTATATATAAGCTTAGTTCTGATATTTCTTTATGTAATGCTTCTAAATAAGGTTTAACTATATTTTTGCAGCTTGATATTGGGTTAGATGTGAATGAACAATACGCACACCTAGTTGGACAAAATGGCATTCCTATATAAACACTAATAGTTTTTTCATCCTTATTTATTATATTTCTTTCCCATTTTGCAACATCTATACAAAGTTGAGATTTTTCTTTTGATGTAAAATATCTATCATTAAATTCTTTTATAATATCATTTTCACTAATATTTTTTTCCAAAAGTTCTATAGCCTTTTTAGATGGTCTTATTCCAACTAAAGTTCCCCAAACCAAGTTTTTGTTTGTTAAATCAGTTAGAAAAGCAAAAACTGCTTTTCTAACTTCTTCTTTAATTTTATAATTATCATTTATAGTATAATCTTTAATAATATCTTTATGTTTTATAGATATTTTTTCTTGAAAAATATCTATTTTTATATCCTCTTTTTCATCAACAAATTCTATATCACTGAAAGCATAAAATAAATTTATCATTTGAAAAATATCATATCTAAATTGTAAATTATTTAAATTAACTCTTATTTCAGTATCCTTATTATACAATTTTTATCAAGTCCTTTTTCTAAAATTCTATCTCAAAAATGGATTAGTTGCTTTCTCTCTTTCCATTGTAGTTCTTGGACCATGACCTGGGAACACAATAGTATGATCATCTAGTATCATAAGTTTATTTTTGATAGAGTTCATAAGAGCTTCTGTATCTCCACCCTCTAAATCCGTTCTACCTACAGAACCTGTAAATAATGTATCACCTGTGAACACATTATTTCCTATTTTAAATGTAAGCCCTCCTGGCGTATGTCCAGGTGTTTCTATACATTCTATCTCAAAGTTTTTCAACTTAATTTTATCATTTTGTTTTAAGTACATATTTACACCATTAAAGAAAACATCTCCATAGATATAAGTACCTTTTTTCATAAACTTATAATCTTTTTCACTTATTCCTATTTCTCCACCTACAAGTTTGAACAATTCATCTACTCCACCTACATGATCTACATGACCATGTGTTAGAAGAATATATTTCACATTTGCGCCTAATTTACCAATTTCTTTTTCTATATCATCTACATCTCCACCAGGATCTAAAACAACTGCTTCTTTAGTTTCTTCATCCATGATTATATAGCAATTTGCTCCATATATTCCTGCAACAACTCTTTTTATTACCATAATTAACACCCACCTATAACTAAAAGTCTTTTTTACTTTCTAATAGTAATGTTACAGGTCCATCATTTTGTATATAAACCTGCATATCTGCTCCAAATTCACCAGTTTCAATTTTATTTTCACCTAGTTTATTTTTAAACTCTAAAACTAGTTTATCATATAGCTCTTTTGCTTTTTCTCCACCTTGTGCCTTCATAAAATCAGGTCTTTTCCCTTTTCTACAATCGCCATATAACGTAAACTGAGAAATTAAAAGTATACTTCCACCTATATCTTCTACAGAAAAATTCATTTTATCATTTTCATCTTCAAATATTCTCATTCCTAAAACTTTTCTCACTATATAATCTATATCCGCTTCTGTATCCTCTTTACTTATCCCAATAAGAACATTTAATCCTTTTTCTATTTTCCCTATGATTTTATCTTCAACTTCAACTCTAGAATTTTTTACTCTTTGAACTATAGCTCTCATTTTTATCCACCCTATCTAATTTAATTTTTTATTCTATAAACGTCATATACACCATTTAATGATCGTATCTTCTTTTGTATTTTAGTTAATTGCTCTACAGTGGCTATAGATATTTTAACATTTATAATACTTTCTCTAGCCTTTGTTGTTTTTGCATTTATTGATATAATATTTACACTGCTATCATTTATAATTTGAATTATATTTGTAAGTACTCCAACTTTATCATCAGCTTTAATTTGAATTTTTGTCAAATACTCACCAAAATTCTTTTCATCTTCCCAACTTACATCTACAATTCTTTCCTTTTCTTTGTTTTCCAAAGCTATGAGATTTTTACAATCCTTTCTATGTACTGAAACTCCACTTCCTTTAGTTATATATCCTATTATTTCATCCCCCGGCACTGGGTTACAGCACTTAGCAAACCTTACTAATAAGTTTCCTTCCCCTTTAACTTGAATATGTGAAACCCCTTTATTATTTGCTCTAATTTTTATAGTGTTTTTATTTTCAATGGATTTTATTTCATCATCTTTGCTTTGAATCTGACTCTCATTTAAAGACTCTTTAAGTTTATTAACGATATTAGTAGGTATGATTTCATTTACACCTATAGCTGCATATAAATCATCTAAGCATTTTAAATTATATCTTTTTAAAATTTTTTCTAGGGCAGAAGCTTTTAAAATTTCATTTAATGTAAATCCATGTTTTTTACATTCCTTTTCTAAAAGTTCTTTTCCCTTTTCAATACTTTCGTCTCTTTTAGCACGTTTAAGCCATGATTTAATTTTACTTTTAGCTCTATTACTTTTAGCTATGTTTATCCAATCCATTCTAGGCCCTTTAGAATTGGAAGAAGTTATAACATCAACAATTTCTCCAGTTTTCAAATGATATGTTAGCGGTACAATCTTGCCATTAACTTTTGCCCCAGTACACTTATGTCCTATATCTGTATGTATACTATAAGCAAAGTCTATAGGTGTAGACTCATATGGAAGACTTATTACATCACCTTTAGGAGTAAAAACAAAAACTTCATCTGAAAATAAATCTATTTTAAAACCTTCCATAAATTCTTCTGCATCTGAAGTTTCTCCTTGCCATTCTAACATTTCTCTAAGCCATGAAAGTCTTGATTCTAAAGAGTCATTATTATTTGATATGCCTTCTTTATATTTCCAGTGAGCAGCAATACCATATTCTGCTATCCTATGCATTTCATAAGTCCTAATTTGAATTTCAACAGGTTTTCCAAAAGGTCCTATAACTGTAGTATGTATAGATTGATACATATTAGGTTTAGGCATAGCTATATAATCTTTAAATCGTCCTGGTATAGGCTTGTAAATAGTATGAACTATACCTAAAGCAGCATAACAATCGCCTATATCATCTACAAGCACCCTAACTGCAGTTAAATCAAAAATTTGATCTATTGTTTTATTTTTCTTAACCATTTTCCTGTATATAGAATAAAAGTGTTTTGGCCTACCTTCTATTTCAGATTTAATTCCAACTTTATCTAAATTATCTTGTAAATTTTTAATTATATTCTCTATTTGAACTTCTCGCTCTGCCCTCTTTTGGCTTATTTCTTTTACAAGTTCATAATATTCTTTCTCATGTAAATATCTTAAAGATAAATCCTCTAGTTCCCATTTTATTTTAGATATCCCTAGTCTATGTGCTAATGGAGCATAAATATCTAATGTTTCTTTTGCTTTTTCTTTTTGTTTAGCTTCTTTTTTAAATTTTAAAGTGCGTAGATTATGTAACCTATCCGCAAGTTTTATAAGTATAACTCTTATATCTTTTGCCATAGCAAGAAGCATTTTTCTTACATTATCAGCTTGTTGCTCTTCCTTAGTTTTATATTTAATTTTACCTAATTTAGAAACCCCTTGTACTAAATCAGCTACCTCAACACTAAACATTTGGCATATATCTTCATATGTATAATCTGTATCTTCTATAACGTCATGTAGAAGTCCAGCTACTATAGTTGATGTATCTAGACCTAATTCTGCCAATATACAGGCTACCTCTAACGGATGAATTATATAAGGCTCACCGGATTCTCTCTTTTGCTCTTTATGTGCTTCAAAAGATAATTCAAAAGCTTTACGAACTTCTTCTATATCAACATTTGTACAATTTTTATTTATTTTATCCAATAACTTTTCTAGCATCTAGATTACACTCCTAAAACTAAAGGCTGGTTAAGTAACCAGCCACTATTTTTATCAATGATATTATTATATAATAACAATTTTATTAATGCAATTTGCTTTAAACATTTTATAGAAATAATGTCAGCTTTTATTTATAATATCATCTTTATTATTAATGTAGGGATACAAACTTGAAATTAAATTTATTCAAGAACTTAAAAATATTTTCATTCAAAATTCAGTGTTGAGTTTTGATACTTATGAGATTGTATAATTCCTTTAAATATTTAAGTTTTAAAATAAATAGTTTTTAAAGCTTACTTGAAACCCTGCAATTAAGCTGTTAATTTTTATAAATACCATTTTAAGATTAAAGGTTATATTGTACTAAAGACATTACATCATAGTCTTTTATCTTTTCTTTTCCATTTAGTTCTGTAAGTTCAATTACAAAATCTAAAGAAACTACTTCTCCACCCATCTTTTCAACAAGGCTTGCCACTGCAGAAACAGTTCCACCTGTTGCTAATAAATCATCTACTATAGCTACTCTTTGACCTTTTTTTATAGCATCTTTATGAATTTCTAATGTATCACTACCGTATTCTAATCCATATTTAGTGTTATATGTTTCATATGGTAACTTACCTGGCTTTCTACATGGAATAAATCCAACTCCTAGTGCATAAGCAACAGGCACTCCAAATAAAAAACCACGAGCTTCTGGTCCAACTATCAAATCCACATTTTTATCTTTTAAATGTTCTACAATTTTGTCTATGGTGAACTTTAAAGCCTCTCCATCTCCAAGCAAAGTCGTAACATCTTTAAAACTAATTCCTTCTTTAGGAAAATTATCTATAACTCTTATTTTTTCTTTTAAATTCATTGTCGTTTCCCCCTTTTTATAATTTATCATATTCTTAGAATTTAAATTATCTCAAAATCCTAAAAACCACAAATATACCTTGCTAAATACAATACATCAAAACAAAATGTTATTATGTCCTGTATTTATATATTAAACTGTATATTTAAACTATAATTAACCATCACCAAAATTATACATTTAGTATATATAAAATATGATATTTTATTCATTTAAATATTACTTAATAACAGAACATATAAAACATTATACAAACTCTCATTTTTTTAATTAATATAGTGAAAAAGCCTCAACTTTCAGGATATATAAACATTTTAATTACACCTTTATATAAGTTATACAAAGATTTTTGATTTACTATTAAAATTCTGCTTTTTACTTTTTTTATTTCATTATACAGATATTTAGATATCTGTTTTGCTCTATGTTTTTCATTAGTAGTAAATAATTCTATAGCTATTCTTGCATTATCTATTCTTCCCATAGCGTTAGTCCTTTGAAATATATCCATCGTCAAATTATTATGTATAAATTCTTCTATGTCATCTACATTATTATCATCAATTAAAGCTCTTATACCATAATTATTACTACATTCTAATTGTTTTAATCCTTCATTCACTATAAAACAGTTCTCACCAATAACAGGCACTCCTTTAGATATAGTCCCTAACATAACAAGATCTATGTACTTATTTATACAAGTCATTTTATAATATTCTGATACAGTTTGTACTAACTTGTAAGCTACTCCAGATGCTGAAAGATTCTTAAATGGATAGTTGCATCCCTCTTTATTAGGATTTATAACAACAACTTCATCATAGCACTTACAATCTTTATGATAATCTGTAACAATAATATCTATATCCAGGTCCCTGCATAGTTGAATTTCTTTTTCTGAGCTTACAGTAGAACCTACAGTTATTATCAGATCTGCACCTAAGTACTTTATGTAATTTTGTATATCATTATCTTTTAAATTTCTATCTTCTCTAATTTCATTAGGTTGAAAATACTCCACATCAGCATTTAAGTATCTTAATACTAATATTAAAAGCGAAATTGCAGTAATACTATCAAAATCATAATAACCATAAATTACTATTTTTTCTCTCTCATTTATCGCTTTTATTATTCTTTTAAGAGCACTCTTCATACCTTTTAGCAATAGAGAATTATAGGTATTTTTAACGTAGTGTTCATCCATAAACATGCTCCTCCAAAACAATAGAAAACAACTAATATTATAATTTAAAATCTATAACATTACAAATATTTTTGTAAAAAAAAGCAGGAGATATGCCTTTTTTTTCACAAAAAACCTATCCCCCATAATATATATTATATTTTTTTGCAATTTATGTTATATTTTTGCTGCTTTTTTTCTATTTTTTAAGATAACCCAAATTGGACTAGCTATAAATATTGATGAATAAGCTCCCATAGCTATACCAATTATTAATGGTAATGAAAATTCTCTTATGCTTGGAACAAATACATACACTGCAGTTATAGTAAATAATGTTGTAAGTGCAGTATTTATAGATCTAGATAAGGTTTGATTTATACTTATATTTGCAATCTCAGAGATTTCTACTTTTCTCATTTTCTTTGAATTCTCTCTAATTCTATCAAATATAACTATTGTATCATTTATAGAATATCCTATAATAGTAAGTATTGCCGCTATAAATGGTGTATTAACAGGTATTCCTAAAACTGCATAAACTCCTACAGTTATTAAGACATCATGTACTACTGCAATTATTGCTGCTGCTGCAAAATTAAATTCAAATCTAAACCCAATATATATAAGCATAGCCACATTTGCAACTATAGCAGCTATAAATGCTTTCACTTTTAGTTCTCTACCAATAGTTCCACCTAGATTTTCTTTGTTTAAAATTGCTGAATCATCTAATGAAAATTCTTTTTTCATATCTTCAATTAAATTATCAGTTGTTTCATCTGTAAGTACACCTTCTTGAACTATTATTTCAAGTTCTTTTCCATTATCTACAACTTTAGTAGCATATTTATTTTTTGCATATTTTTCTAATATTTCATCAGCTTTATTCTTCTCAAATTTATCATTTAAAGCTATATCTATAATTGTACCACCTGTAAAATCTATACCATAATTTAACCCTCTAAATACTACTGTACCCATTCCTACGATTATCAGTATAAGGGATATAGTAAACCAAATTTTAGTTTTTTCTATAAATTTCATTTTAATTTACCCCCTTTTTAACGCCAAAGTGGGATGGTTTATTAAGAATACCAATATTCACTGCCATATTTATTAAGAACTTTGTAACAGTTAAAGCAGTAAATATACTTATTACTATACCAATTACAAGCGTTAACCCAAATCCTTTAACTGAACCAGTTCCTATTATATATAAAGAAACAGCAGCTATTATAGTTGTTATATTCGAGTCTAGTATAGTTGCTAAAGCTTTACTAAATCCAGATTCAACTGATGATTTTACTGATTTTCCAGTTCTTAATTCTTCTCTTATTCTCTCAAATATAAGTACATTAGCATCAACAGCCATACCTACTGTTAATAAAAATCCTGCAATACCTGAAAGAGTTAATGTTACTTCAAAGATAGCAAAAGCATATAATAACAGACATACATATAATACAATGGCTAATGAACATATAACGCCAGGACGCTTATAGTATAAAGACATAAATATCATAACAAAAGCTATGCCAACTACAGCTGCTTTCTTGCTCAATCCTACAGCTTCCATACCAATAGTTGGTCCTACTGTTTTAACAGAAAGAGTTTCAACAGGTACTGGAAGTGCACCAGATTTAATTATATTAGCTATTCTTGTAGCATCTTCTAAAGATTTCATGCCGGTTATAACTGCTTTTCCGTCAGTTATCGCTTGATTTACTTGAGGATTAGTTAGAACCTCATCATCCATTGATATTGCAATTTGTTTACCTACATTTTTAGTTGTAGCATCTGCAAATTTTTTAGTTCCTTCATCATTAAATTCTAATCCAACTACCGCTTTTCCTTCATTGTCATATTGAGCAACTGCATTTTTTACATCTTTTCCTGAAAGAATTATATTTTTTTCAGAGTCTGTAAACTTTAAATCGCCTGTTTTTCCAACAGTATCAAGTACAGATTTTGTGTCAAATTGACCTGGAATTTCAATTCTTATTCTTTTTTCCCCTTCACGAGTTACTGAAGTTTCACTGACTCCTAATTTATTTACCCTCATAGAAATTAATTCAATAGTTCTATTAATAGTGTCTTTATCTACTTTATCAGATTTTATCTCCATAAGTATAGATGAACCACCTTGAAGATCAAGACCTTTATTTATGGACTGTCCAAAAGATTTGAATCTATATCCAAAGGCTTCTGCACCAAAGTATCCAATATATGCTAGCAAGGCTATAATTACCACAGCGCCAATAAATAAGGACACACTTTTACCTCTCTTCATGTCTATCCCCTTTCTTACATTAGTAAATTTATGTTTTTTCCAATGTTATTTATTATATATCTTCCAAAATTCATAGTCAATCACAATTTTGGATTACTTTTCTTCCATTTCCATAATTTTAGTCTTTAATGCTATAGCACACTCAACTCTCTTTTTCTGCATTTCACAACCAATTTCATATGGTATATGCATATCACCATTAAAATTGAAGTTATTTGCTTGACATCCCCCGCTACAATAAAATCTAGCCCAACATTTTTTACAAGTTGGTTTGTTATATATATGAGCCTCTTTAAATTCTTGAACTATTTCATTTTTCTTTATTCCATCATATATATTTCCTATTAAATAATCTTCGTTTCCTACAAATTGATGACAAGGATAAATATCTCCATCTGGAGTTACTGCTATGTACTCGTGTCCTGCTCCACATCCAGATATCCTTTTATATACACAAGGACCACCCTGAAGATCTATATTAAAATGATAGAATCTAAATTCTTTTCCTTCTTTATGTCTTTTTAACATTTCTTCATATAATTTATCATATTGTTCAAATATTGTTGGTAAATCTTCTTTTCTTAAAGAAAGTTCGTGTTCATCTGGAAGTACAACAGGTTCTATAGAAATTTCATCAAAACCTAAATCTGCCATATGTTTTACATCTTCAAAGAAATCTGTATTTTCTCTTGTAAATGTTCCTCTTGCATAGTAAGATTTAGATTTATCTCTCATATCTACCATAGATTTTATTTTAGGTAAAATGCTCTCATAACAGCCTGAACCATCTACTCTAACTCTTACTTTATCATTGACTTCTTTTCTACCATCTATACTTAAAACTAAGTTACCCATGTTTTCATCTAGATACTTCATATTTTCTTCATTTAAAAGTGTTGCATTTGTTGTCATTGTAAATCTTATATTCTTATTATGAATTTTTTCTTGTTCTTTTGCATAATCTACAATTTCCTTAATTTGTTCAAATGCCATTAATGGTTCTCCACCAAATAAATCTACCTCTATATTTTTTCTTGGTCCTGAACTTTGGATTACAAAATCTATTGCTTTTTTGCCTACTTCTGGAGACATCGCTTTTCTACATCCATGATATTCACCTTCATCTGCAAAACAATATTTACATCTTAAGTTACAATCATGAATTATGTTTAGACACATTGCTTTAACATATGATTGCGCTTGTCCACTTTTTTTTGCTATATTTTCATATAAATCTAATGAATATAACATTCCTTCACTTACTAATTCTTTTAATTCGCTATAAACTTCTTCTATACTTTCTACAGAATATTTATTTTTAAAATCTTCAACTAATTCTTCTTTACTTCTTAATTTGTTTTCATCTAAAAGATCATAAACTAATTCGTCAACTACGTGAACCGCTCCTGAGTTTACATCTATTACATAGTAATCATTATCTTGTTTAAATTTATGAATTAACGCCATTTTATTCCTCCTACTAAACACAAAGCAGCAACTATATAGTTACTGCCTCTTTTTACTATTAATTAGTTTTCACAAGCTAAGTTAGCTACTGTGCATGAAGTTTTACATGCTGATTGACAAGAGTTTGCACACTCTTTGCATCCTGGCTTCTTTAAGCTTTCTTTTATGTTTGATTTGTTAACTGTTTTAATGTGTTTCATTGTAAATTCCTCCATCCTTTAGGTGTTTTTAATAATATATATATTATAATTTCAAAACCTGTTATTGTACAATAGTATATATCAAGTTTTTAAAATTTTTTTCATATTTATTAATTACACCAATGTTATATCTATAATTAATTTTAATTTTATAGATTCACTGTAATCATTCCTGATAATGCACCTACTAAGGTAGCCATAATCACTCTTGTAATTTCCTTTACTCCAAATGCAAATTCTTTACCACATAATATTGAAACTATAAATAATGCTACAATATAAAATAATCCAACTAAAATTCCCATAAGCCAACCATTACTTCCGGCTTTAATAGTAGCACATATAGTTCCATATATAATACTTATTAAGGTTAGTATTATATAAAATATAGAATTTACTTTCGGACCCACTGATATGACACTTATAAGCAATGAGTATACTATTAACGCAAACATTGTTAATATAAATGCTCTAAGTACACCATGTCCAACACAGGAATACTTTATTTTTTTACCCATTATAATCCCCCCCTATATTGTAATATATTACAATTAGGGGGCTTTTATTCATTGTTTTATTCTGCTTTAGTGTCTTTTTCCTCTTTTGATTTTATAACATAACTAATTCCGTTTTTAGCTAGTTTTATCCTTGCTCTATCCGGACCACTCTCTAATATTATAAATTCTTCTTGGATATTAACCACTCTTCCCATGATTCCACCTTTTGTCATTATTTCGTCATTAAGGCTTAAATCACCTAACATATCCTGATACTTTTTCTTTCTTTTTTTCTCTGGCAAGAAAATCATAACATAAAATAACCCTAACATTAATACTATAGGTACAATGTTAAATAAAATAGCTTGCATCCTTATTCCTCCTTATTTACACGATTACTTATAATCATGTTAAATTTTTTAATTTAATTTTAATTAAATCTCATCTCATAATACTTATCGTAAAATGATACATGGAGCATTTTAACATATTTCTTTATAAAAAGTTATATGTTTTTTAAAATTAATGAACTTTTTTAAAATATTTACCTATCTTTTATATTATAACCATAATATATAAATAGTAAAACCTATTATTTTGAGCCCCACGCTTTTAATTTTTCTGCTTTAAATTCTTCAAAATAATCGCCATCTATTGCATTTCTTATATCTTCCATAAGCTTATTATAAAAATATAAATTATGTAATACACAAAGCCTCATAGCTAACATTTCTTTAGCTTTAAATAAGTGCCTTATATAAGCTCTATTATAGTTCTTACATGTTGGACATTGACATCCTTCATCTATTGGTGCATCATCTAATTCATGCTTAGCATTCATAAGATTTATTTTACCATGTTTAGTAAATACGTGTCCATGTCTTCCATTTCTTGCTGGTAAAACGCAATCAAAGAAGTCTACTCCTCTTGATACTGCCTCTAATATATTTTCCGGTGTACCAACTCCCATTAAATATATAGGCTTATCTTGAGGTAAATAAGGTACTACTGCATCTATAATTCTATACATATCCTCATGACTCTCACCTACAGCTAATCCACCGATAGCATATCCATCTAAATCCATCTTTGTGATAGTTTTAGCATGTTCTATTCTTATATCTTCATAAACTCCACCTTGGTTTATTCCAAAAAGCATTTGTTCTTTGTTTATAGTATCTGGTAAAGAATTCAATCTATCCATTTCTACTTTACATCTTTCAAGCCATCTTGTCGTTCTAGCAACAGATGCCTCTACATATTCTCTTGAAGAAGGATTAGGTATACATTCATCAAAAGCCATAGCAATAGTAGATGCTAAGTTGCTTTGTATTTGCATACTTTCTTCCGGTCCCATAAATATTTTTTTCCCATCAATATGAGAGTTAAAATAAACTCCCTCTTCCTTTATTTTTCTCATTTTAGAAAGGGAGAAAACTTGAAATCCACCTGAATCTGTAAGTATAGGTCTATCCCAATTCATAAATTTATGTAATCCACCCATTTTGCTAACAACCGTATCTGTTGGTCTTAAATGTAAATGATATGTATTTGATAACTCTACTTGACAGCCTATGTCTTTTAGGTCCATAGATGACACAGCACCCTTTATAGCTGCTAGTGTACCAACATTCATAAATACAGGAGTTTGTATAACTCCATGAGGCGTTGTAAATTCACCCCTTCTTACCTTTCCACTTTTTTTTAATAATTTGTACATAAATCCAACCATCCTTTTGTAATTTTATTACACATGTTTTTATAATAGTATGTATCAAGATCTAATGTAAAAACATTGCATCTCCAAAACTAAAGAACCTATATCTCTCTTGTACAGCCTCTTTATATGCATTCATAACAATATCTCTTGTTGAAAAAGCACTTATTAACATTATAAGCGTTGATTCTGGAAGATGAAAATTAGTTATAAGAGCATCTACTATTTTAAATTTATATCCTGGATATATAAAAATACTTGTATATCCTGATTGTTCTTTAACTCTTCCACTTTCATCTGCAATGCTTTCTAAAGTTCTATTGGATGTTGTTCCTACTGCTATTACTCTTTTACCTTTATCTTTTGCAGCATTTATTGTATCAGCATTTTCTTTATTTAAATAATAATACTCTGAATGCATTTCATGTTCTTCAACCTTTTCTGTTTTTACTGGTCTAAATGTTCCAAGACCAACATGTAAAGTAACAAATGCTATATTAACACCTTTTTCTTTAAGCTTTTCTAAAAGTTCTTCTGTAAAATGTAGCCCTGCCGTTGGCGCTGCTGCCGATCCAACTTCCCTAGAATAAACTGTTTGATATCTTTCCTTATCTTCTAATTTTTCTGTTATGTATGGTGGTAATGGCATTTCTCCTAAAGCATCTAGTACCTCTTCAAATATTCCTTCATATTCAAATCTAACTTTTCTATTTCCATTTTCAAGTACTTCTATTACTTCAGCCTTTAATTTACCTTCCCCAAATTCAAATCTGTTTCCAACTTTAGCTCTTTTTCCTGGCTTTACTAATGTTTCCCAAACATCTTTTTCTAATCTTCTTAAAAGAAGGAATTCCATTTTAGCACCAGTTTCTTCTTTATGTCCATATAACCTTGCTGGCATAACCCTTGTATCATTTAAAACTAAGCAATCACCTTCATCTAAGAAATCTATAATATCCTTAAATGTTCTATGTTCTAATTCTCCTGTATTTTTATCAACTAGCATAAGTCTTGATTCATCTCTTTTGTCTAAGGGCACTTGTGCTATTAATTCTTCTGGTAAATCAAAATAAAAATCTTTTACGTTCACTGTCTACACCGTCCTAATTTTTAAATTTATTAAAAATAAAAAATTCAAATTATATTTATATAGTATAAGATTTTAACATAACCTTTAGATTCTTACTCTTATCATATGCGAAACCTTTATACCATCAAAAAAGTTACATTAAGTGGCTAGCTCTAGCAATAAACTTTCATATATAACCTTCTTCTAGCCACTTTTTACTCTCATATAGTATTACTATTTTAAATGCCATCTTTAATTCCTATATATAACTTTATTTTTGTCTCTAATATAAATTCTCTCAAGGTTATTATTTTACCACTTTATAAGCTATATCTCAAATATTATTTTTCTGGCATTTGAATGCCTAAATGTCTATAAGCCTTTTCTGAAGCTATCCTTCCACGAGGTGTTCTTATTATAAACCCTTTTTTTATCAAATACGGTTCATATACTTCTTCTAAAGACCCTAATTCTTCTCCTATATAATAGGCTAAAGTTTCTATTCCTACTGGCCCACCACCAAAATTGTATATTATTGCTTCTATTATTTTATTATCTATTTGATCAAATCCTTCTCTATCAATCTCTAAAAGCTCTGCTGCATTATTTGCTACTTCATAATCAATTATTCCATTTCCTTTTACAATGGAATAGTCTCTTACTCTTTTTAATAACCTATTTGTAATTCTAGGAGTACCTCTAGACCTTTTTGCAATTTCTAATGCCGCATCTTCTTTGATAGATACATTCATAATCTCTGCTGACCTAACAACTATTTCTTTTAATTGATTTTCACTATAATATTCCATAGGACAAAGCACTCCAAATCTATCTCTAAGTGGAGCTGTTAAAAGTCCTACCCTAGTTGTAGCTCCTATTAAAGTAAATTTAGGTAAATCTAATCTTATAGACTTTGCTGATGCGCCCTTTCCTATAACTATATCTAAAGAATAATCCTCCATTGCTGGATATAAAATTTCTTCTACAGCTCTATTCAGTCGATGTATCTCATCTATAAACAAAACATCATTATCACATAAGGATGTTAAAATAGATGCTAAATCTCCAGCCCTTTCTATAGCAGGGCCAGATGTAACTTTTAAATTTCCACCCATTTCTTTTGCAACTATATTAGCAAGCGTAGTTTTTCCTAAACCTGGTGGTCCATAAAAAAGAGTATGATCTAAAGGTTCACCCCTCATTTTAGCTGCTTTTAGAAATATATCTAATCTTTCTTTAACTTTATTTTGACCTATATATTCTTTTAATCTTTGCGGCCTTAATGAGTACTCTCCATCGCCATCTTCTTCTATAAAATCAGAAGTAACAATTCTATCCTCCATATAATCACTCCTTTCTTAAAATTATATAGTAACTTTATATACTATTTTAAATTCAGATTATTTCATTAAGTATCTTAAACATTTCTTAATCATATCTTCTATATTTGCTTCTTTTCCAACAGCTTTAACTGCCTTTTCAGCCTCTTTCTCTGAATATCCTAAAGCTAGTAAGGCACCAAAAGCCTCGTTATGAATAACATCCATTTCTATTATAGTCTCATCTATTCCAGTTTCCATAACTTCTTGCAAATCTAGCTTATCTTTTAATTCTAAAATGATTCTTTGGGCTATTTTTTTTCCTATTCCAGGAGCTTTTGTAATAGTTTTTTCATCACTACTTAATATTGCATACTTAAGATTTGTAACTGTACATATAGATAATAATGATAATGCTGCCTTTGCTCCAACCCCATTTATTGTAAGTAGCAAATTAAACATTTCAACTTCTTCTTTTGTTAAAAATCCATAAAGTCCTATAAAATCATCCCTTACGATTTGGATAATATTTAATTTTACTTCATCATTGGTATTTGGCATCTGGGCCATTGTATTTCCTGATGTAAATATCTTATATCCAATTCCATTGTTTTCTACAACTACATAATCTTTATTTATAGAAATGAATTTACCCTTTATATATTCATACATTTTTATAAATCCTTCCTAACATTCTATAATTTTTTACTAATAAATTATAACATTAAATTTATATAGTATTTCACTATATTACTTTAACATCAACAGATTTTCAATTCAACCTTAACACTTTTAAATTGCATCAATGTATGATTTTAGTTAGTTTTTATATGTGTATATAAAAAATGCATAGTAAAATTACTATGCATTTTAAACTTAATTATTTTATATTTTATGAACTACATAATGCTTTTGCATATTCTAATGCTGATTCTTTATCATCAAATTGATATTCTTTCTTTCCTTCATAAAAACTTTCTATTAAATTGCCTTTATCCTTAAGATTTTCTAATGTTATAGGCCTTTTATCTTCACTTCTTACATTTGGAACCATATTTTCAACAACTACTAAATTATTATCTTCTTTTTTATTGTATATAACAACTTTATTCTCATTTATTCCTATAAAATATTTTCCACTTTCATATGCATATCCTTGAATCTCTTTTATAAAGGTAATTTTATTAGAGGTATGTTTATCTAATTTATATCCATATCCTTTATATATTTCTTCTAATTGTCCCTCTTTTAAATCTTTAATTTTATCTTTATCCTTTTCTACTAATTTCATCATTTTATCATCATTTATAAAATTATTGCAATTAGAATATTTTATAAGAAACTCTACCACTGTATTATCTTTTACATTCGCAGAACTAACTTCCTTTGTTAATGTATCTACTTGTTTATTCTTAGCTATATTTATATAAAATGAATATCCACAAAAAAACAATGCAAAAACTATTATTAATGATGATAAAATTTGAAATTTGTATTCCTTTAATTTGTTCATTTTTTAATTCACTCCTTTGTATAAAAGTCTTTATTAAGATTTTTATCCATTTTTATACTTTTTATACAATTATGATGAATATTGCTGAATAAATTTAAATTTTAATTTATTTTTCTATATTATTTTTTTATTTTGTTTATGAAAGTTTAGATATTTCATATTTTGTGATAAAATAAATAGTGCGAATATTTGAATATTTCAAATGATTAAGAAGGGTTTTTATATGATAAATTTAAATATATTAGATATAAATAATAACATAAAAAGAACTATTCTAGTTAGTTTTTTTATCTCTATTGGGGCACAATTTCATATAAATTTATTTTTAACAAATTTTAAAATTTCATTTGCTATAATATTGTTGCCTATATTTATATATTTTCTAGGAAGTTTTAATGTTGCCTTAACCACATTATTATCTTCACTAGGAATTTTTTTTCTAAGAATAATCGTTCATTTTCTTACTACTGGCAGTTTTGATAATTCAATTTCAGCATACTCACCTGAAATATTTTTTTATATATTTTATGGATTATCTTTTAATTTTTATATAAAACTATTAACTATAATTTAAAAAATAAATTTTTTCTACTTAATCTAATAATAATAGATTATTTTGCTAATTTTATTGAAGGATTTATTCGTGTTGGTACTATAATCTTTTCCCTTAAAGTTCAAGAAAGTATTATTTTAGTTGCCATTATACGTTCTCTTTTAGTGTATATAGTTTTTGTTGCAATTGATTATTACAGTATTATCCTTTTAAAAAAAGAGCATGCTGAAAGATATAAAAAACTTTTATGGGTAACAGCTAAATTAAAAGGTGAAGTTTTTTGGATGGAAAAAAATATGCATACAATTGAAAATATAATGTCTACATCTTATGGACTTTTCGAAAAAATTTCTAAAAATACATCTAGTGAAACCTGGGCCAATGATTCATTAATAATTGCAAAAGACATTCACGAAATAAAAAAAGAATATTATTTAGTTGTTAGGGGAATTAAAGAAGCTCTAGAAGATAATCTTAATGATAATGGTATTTATTTTGAAGAAATCATAAAAATTCTTCAAATTAGTATGATACGAGAAATTTCTTCCTACAAAAAGAATATCTCCTTATCTTTTTCTATAGAAAGAAATTTTTTTACAAGCAAGCATTATTTTCTTATGTCTATTCTTAGAAATTTAATTATAAATTCAATAGAATCTATTACTGATGATAGGAAGCATTATATTAATGTTATTCATTATACAGATGAAGGAAATCATATTTTTAAAGTTAAAGATGATGGATTAGGCATTAAAAGTGAAAATTTAAATTACATATTTTCACCAGGATATTCAACTAAAATCAATTATGAAACAGGCGAAATTAATCGTGGTCTAGGGTTAAGCCTAGTAAAAGACATAATAACTGATGAATTACAAGGCTCAATTGATGTTACTTCCCTTGAAGGTATAGGGACAACCTTTTTAATTTATATACCAAAGAATATATTGGAGGAATCATAACCATGAATTTTTTTTTAATAGATGATGATGTAAACATAATAAATATATTAAAATTAATCATAGAAAGTAGAAGTTTAGGAACAATTATAGGATATTCTACTAACGGAATAGATGGATTAGAAGATATAAAAAACTTAACTCCTGATATTGTTATAGTGGACCTTCTGATGCCTTTAATGGATGGTATATCTTTAGTTGAAAAATGTAAAGAAGAAAATTTAGATATTAATTTTATTATGTTATCTCAAGTAAGTTCAAAAGATATTATAGGTAAGGCCTATGAAGCCGGTATTGAATTTTTTATTCAAAAACCTATAAATGCTATAGAAGTAGAAAATGTTATAGATAAAGTATCTAAATCAATATCAATAAATAGAACATTTTATAAAATGCAAAATTTATTTATAAAAGAAATTTCAACAAACATAAATGATTCTACTCCTCAAACTGAAGAATTATCTAAAGAAAATAATTTTATGTTAAAACTTCAAGCAGTACTTCAAAAATTAGGTATCATGGGTGAGTTAGGTAGTAAAGATATTTTAACTTTAGTTGAATATTTAATAAAAACTAATCAGAGTGTATATGATTTCACACTAAATAAACTTTGCAAAAAATTTACTGACAGTCCAAAATCAATGGAACAAAGAATCCGTAGAGCAGCAAATGCCGGAATGGTCAACCTTGCTAATCTCGGACTTGAAGATTATATGAATGATAGTTTTAATGAATATTCTAATACTCTTTATAATTTTGAACAAGTAAAAAAAGAAATGGACTTTATAAGAGGGAAAATTTCTGCTGGTGGAAAAACAAACATAAAAAAGTTTTTAAATGCATTAATGTTTTATAGTAAAGATTAATACTTGTAATTTCTATTTCTACTTATTATTAAGTATCAAAATTTATATTTAAAATTTATTTGATAACTTTAAAATATTTTTATGTAAGATACAGTGTTAAATTCTAAGTGATTTTGATCATTTCTCACTATTTGGGATATTCAAGTTTGAGGATAGATAATTCTTAAGATCAACTTAATACCTTATATGAATATGTTAATTTAAGTATTGTAATATAAACTTCAATGAAATGTATATGTGAAGATAACTTCTTTTCTTATACATTTTATTGAAGTTTTTTTAATTAATTATATCTTTAAGTTTTTTTATTTTTTAACAACCTATTAAACATTTATATATTTATTTAAATTATTATTAAGTTAATTTATAAAGCCATGTACATTGTTTAAATTTTTAGTATATTCTAAAAATTTAAATATTTTTCTTGTAATTATCTGTAGTTTTCTGTAACTACCTATTATACTTATAAATAAGTTAAAAGAAACCTATTTGTTTTAAAAATCGTTAGTGCTTTTTACATGCAACATTCATTTTTTATTATCATATTTCACTTTGAAAATTTTTCACATGTAAGCTTTAATTTTAGGAGGGGTTTTATGTTAATACTAGTTAAAGGTATAGGACTTTTACTATTAACCTTAGTTTTATTCTCACTATTTAGTTTAAAAATGCCTAAAGGACAAAAAGCAATGTCTGGACTTGCTAATGCAGCAGTAGCTACTTTTTTAGTAGAAGCCATCCATAAATATATAACTGGCGACTTATTGCAACTAACTTTTTTTGGAACTGTAGGTACGGCCGCAGGTAGTTTAGGTGGAGTTGCTGCTGTAATATTGGTATCATTGAATATGGGGGCTAACCCTGTTTTCGCTGTAGCTGGTGGTGTAGCAGTTGGTGGCTATGGTATATTACCCGGCTTCATAGCTGGATATATTATTGGACTTATATCTCCTTATATAGAGAAATATTTACCTGAAGGATTAGATGTAATATTAGGTGCTTTAATTATTGCTCCACTTGCAAGATTTATTGCTATAGGTGTGGATCCTGTTGTTAATTCTACTTTAGTTAGTATAGGTGGAATGATATCCGTTGCCGCTGAACAATCACCACTATTAATGGGCTTTTTGCTAGGTGGAATAATGAAAATGATTTGTACATCTCCATTAAGTTCAATGGCTCTTACTGCAATGCTAGGACTTAAAGGTCTAGCAATGGGTATTGCTTCTATAGCTTGTGTAGGAGGGTCTTTTACAAACGGATTAATATTTAAAAAATTAAAACTAGGAAATAAAAGCAATATTGTAGCAGTGATGTTAGAACCATTAACTCAAGCTCATATAATAACAATTAATGCAATCCCTATATATGTTTCAAATTTCTTTGGTGGAGGCCTTGCTGGACTTTCAGCTGCAATATTTGGAATAATCAACAACGCCCCTGGTACAGCATCACCGATTCCTGGTCTATTAGCACCATTTGCTTTTAATAATCCTAAAAATGTGATTTTTGCTATAATATTTGCCATACTTGGTGGAACTGTTGCTGGATTACTTGGTGGGTCTGTATTTAAGAATAAAGGCAGACAACCTTCTAATATTACCGGAACTGAAGAAGTAGCCTAAAATAAATAATATAAATTAAGACAGACTAAATTGCTTGTCTGTCTTTTATTGATTCTATTTTCTTAATTATTAATTATTTTTGAATATATAGCTATACTGATATATTGTTTTTCTATATTATTAAAATAATGTTCTCTTAAAACTCCCTCTCTATAAAAATTTAGTTTTTCTATCAATTTTACAGATGGTGTATTTTTTATATCTATTTTAGCTATAATTTTATGCATTTTAAGATTATTGAAAAAAAACTCTTCAACAGTTAATATACATTCGCTTGCGATTCCACATCTCCAATATTCTTTCAAAATACTATATCCTATTTCTGCATTATTTGAATTAAAATCTATATTATATATTCCTATCTCCCCTAAAAATTTTTCAGTTTTCTTATCTATTATACTCCACCTTATACCTGTTTTATTTTCATACATATTTTTAACTTTTTTTAAATACATATCACACTGTTTTTCTACATTAGTAATCTCCATGCCTGAATTTTTCATACTTTCATCATCTGACATCATTTTAATAAATTCATCTTTAAAACTGTAATTTACTTCTTTTAAGTAAAACCTTTCACTTTCTAAAAAAGGAAAATATTCAAAGTAACCATTTCTATCTTCTATACTCATAAAAACTCCTATACCATTTTATAAATTAAAAGCAATAACTATATAAATTATTAGTTATTGCTTTTATAATTTATTTAATATTATGATAAAAAGTAAAAACCTATGGCAATCCCAATTATAATAGCTCCTACTATAATTGCATTTGCTTTAACATTTGATTTTAAAAAATATTTTTTAGTATCATTTGGTTCTCCCCTAAATTCCGCTTCTCTAGCTGAAGTTCTTCTAAAACTATCTAACATAAATAGCACCCCCTAATTAAATTATATGAACTTAATTCATATAATTTACCATACAACACTTTTATTACATACATATTATCAAAATATTCCAAATATAGCAACTAATTTCATCATCTTTTGTATCCTTATCTTATTATTTTGAAATTAACCTAAAACAGTAATATATCTAATTTATAAAAACACAATACCTTAAATTATTCTTTTATCTTCAACTTTAAAACACGCTTCAAATTACATACTTATTACATACTTAAAATATTTAAATTTTACTTTATAAATTACATATGACTTTCAAAAACATAAATACAATTTTCTCTTTCATCTAAAAGAAAAGTAATCCAATCATAATTATCATTTTCAAACTTATGAAAATATAAATACTTATTATTATTATCTAGTACTAAACTTTCTTTCTTATAACTTTCTTTGTTATTACTATAAAATTTTTGCATATCCCCTACAATATATTTATTACATTTCTCCCATTTAAGCTCTTTTTTATATCAAGTAATTTTTCTTTAGAATATTGCAATATAACAACATCTTCTCCATCACCAAAAAAACTTGAGCCACTGTCTAAAACTTTTAATTCCTTTTGTGCCTTTGGAAGATTTAAACTCCAATTTGTATTTAAAGATTCAACATAGTTTTCAAAATTTGTTCCTTTTATAAAAACAATTCCACCAATAATACATATTATAAACAAAAATAACATCCACCTTATAATTCTATTTATACTTTTTCTTAAAGATATAAATAATATAATAACTATTATGCTAACTATTATTGTATAAAGCATATAAACACTCCATTCTTATGATTATAATTTAAAAAATCTATCACTATATTGTTTACTAGAAAAAAACTTATTAACTAAAAAAATCTACCTTTCATTACAAATAGTTATTCTGTAATGAAAGATAGATTTTCCAATAGTTTATTACAACTATTAACCTTCCCATCCTTCTGGGAATTCAGCATTGTGGTAAACTTCTTGAACGTCTTCATCATCCTCTAGAACATCAAGCATTTTTTGGAACTTCACAGCTGTTTCTTCATTTATTTCAGTGTATGTATCTGGTATCATTTTCACTCCAGCTTCTAAAAATTCAATTCCACTTTCTGATAATGCTTCTCTTACTTTTCCAAAATCCTCTGGTGCAGTTGTTACTACAAAAACTTCTTCTTCTGCAGCAAAATCTTCTGCTCCTGCATCTAAAGCTAACATCATTAATTCATCTTCATCTATGCTATCAATTTTCTCTATAACTATTTCACCTTTAGACTGGAACATAAATCCTACACATCCTGTTGAACCCATATTTCCACCTTGTTTAGAAAATGCATATCTTACATTTCCTGCTGTTCTGTTTTTGTTATCTGTTAAACATTCAACTATAACAGCTGTTCCTTCAGGACCATATCCTTCATAAACAATTGTTTCATAATCAACAGCATTTAACTCTCCCGCTGCTTTTTTTATGGCTCTTTGAATGTTATCATTTGGCATATTTGCAGCTTTTGCTTTTGCTACAACATCTCTTAATTTAGCATTTGTATCTTCACTAGGTCCACCATTTTTAACCGCAACAACTATTTCTTTTCCTATTTTTGTAAATATTTTTCCTCTTTTAGCATCAACTTTACCCTTCTTAGCTTGTATGTTATGCCACTTTGAATGTCCTGACATTTGAACTCCTCCTAACTAAATATATAAATACTGCCTATAATGGCTTATTTTAAATATTACTGCAACATTATAACATAATGAAATATTCCTTTCAAATTCAAGAATATATAAATTCTTATCAAAATCAAGTTAAATATTACACTCTTTATATAACCTATTTCCCATTTTAAAGTAAAATTCTTCATCTTCTTCACTTATTATAACTTTTCCACTTGTTGCTTCTACAAAACTATTAGAGACTTCTTCATAGTTACTACTTTCACAGTACATTATTAATTCAACTTTATCTGTGTAAATTATATCCTCTATATACCAATTGTTAGTCCCACATATATATTGTATTTTTCCTAGTAAATCATACTCTAATATAACTCTTATCTCAAACCCTTTAACCTTTTCAACAATCCCAGCTTCTTTTATGGCTTCAGCAGCGCCCTTCGAATAAGCTCTTACAAGCCCACCAGCCCCTAAAAGTATACCACCAAAATATCTTGTAACAACAACTGCTACATCTGTTAAATCATTTTTCTTTAAAACTTCTAACATAGGTATACCTGCTGTCCCTTGAGGCTCTCCGTCATCACTATACCTTTGAATATTCTTATTTTCTCCTACAATATATGCAGAGCAATTATGTGTAGCTTGTTTATGCATACCTTTTATTTTACTTACAAATTCTTTTGCTTCATCTTCTGTTGTTACCCTTTTGGCATGTCCTATAAAAACTGATTTTCTCTCATCAAACTCTGCCTTTGCTTCATCTTTTATAGTAAAATAACTCATACCATTCCTCCATTCTATATACCTAAATATTCCTCACAAGCCTTTTGTATATAAGCTTTATCTGTAGAATTATATATTTCTTTTATTCTTTCCTTATAATCTATACCATTAATTTTCTTTAATGACTTTATGGCATAGCTAACAACTTGACCATTTTCATCCTTTAATGCTCTTGCAAGCGCTGGCTCACATTTTCCATCACCAATTTTCCCTAGTGCAGAAACGGACAATCTTTTTATGTTTACAAACTTATGAACCGTACATCTTATAAGAAAGTCAACGGATTTATTAGACTTTAGCTCTCCTAACATCCATATTGCTACTTCTTTTTCTTTTAATGATATATTTAAATGATTATTTAATATGTAATCTATAAGTTTAGTTTTATTAACTGTGTCTAAGCTATTTAATATATATATTCTTTCATTTTTAGCTACTGTAGTTAAATTTTTAAACAATTGTTCAATATTTTCACTCTTATTTAAATATCTATATTTCATCTTTGACAATATAAGATGTCTTTGAACATCACTTTTGTCAATATTTCTAATTCTACTTATGGCATCTAAAGATTTTCCTTCTAAATGAAGAAAATATGATATTTCCTCTTCAGAATAGTTTTCTATAAAATTCCAATCGAATTTTACTAATCCTTTGCTCATCTTCTCACCACCTGTACACATTTCATTATATACATTATAATATACCACTTTACATTTTCATAGCATGGCATAATTAAATGACATAATTAAAAGATGACTCAATTTCATTAACAATGAATAAAGTCACCTTTTAAAAATATTATTCTACTATATATTTTTTGCACTTATTATAAACTTCTTCATCACCTTGAACTTCCATCAGCGTTCCTTCTGCTTCATAACTCTCACTATCTACTTTTCCATTTCTATGAATATACGCAACAGTACTTGAATCACTATATGGAATTAAAACTTTAAATTTTTTCAACTTATATGGAAGTAACTTTGTACATTTATTTAAAAGCAAATCTAAATTTATATTTTCTTTTGCAGACACTTCTATTATCTCATAGTTATCGTACTTTTCTTTTAATTTATTGATTATATCTTTATCTGCACTATCTATTTTATTTAAGATTAACATAGTAGGTTTATCATTAGCCTTAAGCTCTTTTAAAACTTCCTCTACAACTTCTATTTGCTTTTCAGCATCACTATTAGCACTATCAACAACATGAAGTACTAAATCAGCATATATAACTTCTTCTAATGTAGATTTAAATGCTTCAACTAAATCATGTGGAAGTTTTCTTATAAATCCAACTGTATCTGTTATTGTTCCTACTCTATTATCTGGAAGAAGTATTCCTCTTGTAGTAGTGTCTAAGGTAGCAAATAACATGTCTGCTTCAAAAACTTTTTCTTTAACGGTAGCAGATTTTAAAGGATATAAATCACATAACTTATTTCTCAGTGTTGATTTCCCAGCATTTGTATAACCTGCAAGGGCTATTTTAGATACAGTATCTTTACTTCTTTTTTCTCTTTGTGTAACCCTAATATGCTTTATTCTGTCAAGTTCTTTTGAAAGATCTAATATTCTTTCTCTTATATGCCTTTTATCTGTTTCTAATTTTTTCTCTCCTGGTCCTCTTGTACCTATACCTCCACCAGTTCTTGAAAGAACGGTTCCAAGTCCTGCAAGTCTTGAAAGTCTATATTTAAGTTGAGATAGTTCTACTTGTATTTTTCCTTCTTTCGATTTAGCACGTCTTGCAAATATTTCAAGAATTAATGTAGTTCTATCAATAACTTTAACGCCTAATGCCTGCTCTAAATTTCTAACCTGTGCCCCAGAAAGTTCTTCATCAAATATAACAACATTGGCCCTTAATGATTGTCTAATTAAAGCTACTTCTTCAACCTTTCCTCTTCCTATATAAAAAGCCGGGTCTATCTTGTTCTTACTTCTCTTTTGAAGCGTTGAATATACAGGCACTACCTCACAAGCTTTAGCAAGCTCCTCTAATTCCTCTAAACTTTCTTCATCTTCAGTACCTACTAAAACTGCTCTTTCCGTATTATCTTCAACGACATTATTGTTTTTAATAATATCTTCTATATATTTTATTTTTTCTAAAAGGTTAAAATTTAAAAGTTCCTCACTGTTTCTTAAATGCACTTCTTCTTCTACTAATATATTATCAGTTACATCACAAAAACCAATATTATAATTAAGTTCTTCACTTTCACTAACAGCTATTGCTACCATAGCATCTAATTTTAATTTTATTAGTGCTGATATATCTAATGCGGAAAGTTTAGGATTACCATTGGGATGAGTATGTATTACCCTTACACCTGAAAGTTTTCCTTCACGAACATCAATTAAAGGCACGTCAACAGTGCTACTATCTCCTACAGCTATTGAGACTATATTCCCCTTTCTATCTATTGCAACACTAACTTCCCTTTCAATTTCTAATGTAACTTCTTTTAATATATTTACTATATCTAAAGTAACAACAGTATCTTTAGGCACCTTTAAATCTTGTATAACTTCTAATTTATTTAATATGGATTTTTTTACTCCATCTATATTTCCATCTATCATGCAAACCCCTCCTTATAAAAGCTAACTAGCATACTTTTTTTAAAATCACATAATAATAGTATAGCATCTTAAGCTAAATATCTACTAATATTTATATCCTTGCCAAATTCCAATTAATTTTATACCTAACTAAATTCATAAACTTATATTTAAAATTTTAACTCTAATTATGTTTTTTCTGTTATTAAACACTAGGATTATAGCTTGTTTTATATATTTATTGAAAAAACTTATAATTGTTGTTAATATAAATAATATATCATTTTTATAATACAATTTATTGTTATTTAAAATTCAATATATTATTTACACTAAGGGCATAATATTTAACGTATATATTATTTTTAAAAGCATTAATTAAACAATAAATTCAAACAAAATATTTATATAGGGGCGTGTTCAAATGGAAAACAAAAAAGTTAATGTATTATTTTCTAAAGAAGAAATTGAAAAAGCAAATGCTAGACTAGGAAAAGAAATTTCTGAAGCTTATGAAGGAAAAAAACTTTATGTTTTATCACTTCTTAGAGGTAGCTTTATATTTGCTGCTGATTTAGTAAGATATATATATGTTCCTACAAAAATAGGTTTTATGACAACCTCTAGCTATGGTCATAATGAAGAATCATCTGGTATTGTTAAAGTTGTTAATGATGTTCCTGACAATATAGAAGGGTTTGACGTTTTAATTGTTGATGACATTATTGACAGTGGGATAACAATGGATTTTGTTGTAAATCATATAAAAAGCTTAGGTGCAAATTCTGTTAAATGTTGTTCTTTACTTGATAAACCATCAAGAAGAAAAGTAAGTATAAAACCTGACTTTTGCGGATTTGCTATTGAAGATTTATTTGTAGTTGGTTATGGTTTAAACTATGGTGATTATTATAGAAACATACCTTACATATTTAATTGGGAATCATAATTAAATTTATTTAATCTTAAAACGAGTGAAAAATCACTCGTTTTTTTATTGTTTATTCATATCCATTTGTATTGAAGTTTCAGGTATTTTTCCTACTATAATCGTTTCTGCTATAGGTACCTGAGTAGCAACTTGTACATCTTCATTAGCCATAGGTAATATCACTTTAATATTTGTTTTTACTTCTACATATATTTTATGTCTTACTTGATTTATACCTGCTGTCTCAAAATCTGAACTGTATTTTGTTTCTACATGCCCTATCGGTTGCATTTTAGCTGTTATTTTAGGTCCAAAATTTGCCAATATATTATTCTTAGTTATATATCCAGTTGGAATTTTTACATCTTGATAACTTAAATTATTTAATTCTTCTTGAATTTCTAAAGATACTTCATTAGCAATTTTGTTCATCTTTAATGTGTCTGCTTGTACCAATACAATATTCCCATTCTCATCTTTTTGAAATTTAATAATGTCTTCATAATCAAATTCATTTACGTATTTTTCCAAAATAGATTTATTCATAACTTGCACTGCTCTTGCTCTCATTTCTCCATCACAAATTGCAAGAACACTTGGTAATATAATTTCATCAAAATAATATATAAATGAACTAAGTATGGCAAATATAAATATAATTACCATTACTATTTTTAACTTCATGTATTTTTTCATATACAATTATCCCCTTTTTTTAATAAAATTTTCTTAATATGTTTACTTTCTAGTAAAATAGTAATAATAAATTATATGTACTATTATTTATATAAAGAATAATTTTATAAATTTTATTAATTTTATATAGTATGATATAATACAAAAATGATAATCAACAGAATAATCCTAAGGAGGATGCTTATGAGTGAAAAAAAGCCTACGGTTGAAAATAAAAATAATAAAACAAGTAGAAAAAAAATACTTAAAGGTATATTTATTGTATTTATTATATTATTCTTATCATGTGCAGCAATAGGTACTGGCGTAGTTTACGGTATGATAAAAACTGCACCAACAATAGATGTGGAAAAGTTCCTTGATATTGAGGAAACTTCTACTATATATGATTCTAAAAGTAATCTAATAGATGAATTCTTAACTCCAGAGCGACGAATATCTATAGATATAGATAAAACTTCTGAAAATTTAAAAGATGCTTTTGTTAGCATAGAGGATGAACGTTTTTATTCTCATAAAGGTATTGATTTTAGAAGAATAGGTGGAGCAATATTTCAAGATGTTAAAATCATCTTTGGCATGTCTGAAGGTAATTTACAAGGGGCATCTACTATAACTCAACAGTTAGTTAAATATAGATATTTTCTAGAAGATTCCCTAGAAAATAGAACATCCATAAAAAGAAAAGTTCAAGAAATGTACTTATCCTTAAAACTTGAAAAAGAACTTAGTAAAAGTGAGATTTTAGAATCTTATATGAATACTATATACTTAGGTGGAACTTCCCATGGTGTAGAAGCTGCATCTCAAATGTATTTTAATAAATCTTCAAAGGATTTAACATTAAAGCAATCAGCTTTTATAGCAGGCGCTGCACAGAATCCATCTGTGTCTTATTATAATGCTTATGAAAACTTTAAAAATAATATACCTTTTGATTCTCCTAGAACAAAAACTGTTTTAGATAAAATGTTAGAACTTGGGAAAATAACTAATACAGAATATGATGCTGCAATTGAAGACCCTTTGACATTTGACTTTAATATTAATTCTAACAATGGAATGAATTTTGAATATTTTTCAAGACCTGCCATAAATCAAGTTGTGGATGATATGGTAGAGATTTATAAAATTTCTAAATCCGAAGCACTTGATAAGTTAATGTATGGTGGTTATAAAGTTTATACCACTATGGATACAGAACTTCAAAATGAGGTTCAAGAAATAGTAAATGATTCTAATGGATCTATATTAAATATTAATGATAATCCAAACTTACAAGCATCAGCAACAATCATGGATTATAAAACTGGTGATGTTAAATGTATTGTTGGTGGCCGTGGTAAGCAGGAACCAAACTCTTATAATAGAGCTGCTTCTGAAAATTTCTTACGTTCTCCTGGTTCTTCATTAAAACCACTTACGGTCTATGCTCCAGCTATAAATGAGCAGATTTTAACTGCTGGTTCAATGATTGAAGATTCTCCAATTCCAACTTCAATAGGTTCAAAATATGGAGATCCTCCATATGATCCTAAAAATGCGCAATTAGACTATGAAGGTTATATGACACTACGAGATTCTATACGTAGTTCTAGAAATACTGTTGCTACTAAAGTAACAGACACTATTGGTCTTGATATTTCTGCAAAATATGGCACAAATTTTGGAATTCAACTAGATGAAACAGATAAAAGCTCAATTTCAGCTCTAGCTTTAGGACAGCTAGATGGTGGTAGTTTAGCTGGAACAAATCCTTTAGCCTTATCTGCAGCTTATGGAACTTTTGGTAATAATGGAGTTTACACTAAACCAAGATTATATACAAAAGTATTAGATAGACATGGAAAAGTAATTTTAGAAAATAAAATTGAAACAAACACTGTCTTATCATCTCAAGCTTCATATATAGTTTATGATATGCTAAAAGAACCTGTAATTGGAACTGGTCCTAGTGCGGCTTTTGGTAATATGGAAGTTAGAGGTAAAACTGGTACTGCTTCTGATTCTACTGATTTAACCTTTGCAGGGTTAACGCCTTATCTTTCTGCTGCAGTATGGATTGGAAATGATGATTATACTCCAATTTATAATATGAACAGTGATAAACCTGCTGCACTTTGGGGTAGAGTTATGGCTGCTGCTCATAGGAGCTTAGAATATTCGGAATTAGCACGTCCTGATGGAATTGTCAGTGTAGATATCTGTAGAGACTCAGGTACTCTTCCTACACAATTATCTTATAAAGATCCTAGAGGCAATCGTGTATACTCAGAGTTGTTTATTGACGGCACTCAACCTTCTTCTTTAGATAACATTCACGTAGAGTCTCAATATGTTTTAGGCGCTGATGGAAAATATTACTTACCATCTGAAAATACACCAAAAAGCAAAATAAAAACAGGAGTATTTATAACTAGGGATTATTATTCATATGTATTCCTTAATGATTCAAAATGGTTAGTCCCTACTGAAACAGATCCAACATCTTATAAGACTACTGATAAAGACAAGGAGAAAAATAAAGATAAAGATAAGGATAAAGACAAAGATAAAGATAAGAATTCCAATTCAAATAAAAATAAAAATAAATCTAGTAATAGAAAATTATTTTAAAAAACAAAGTAGAGCTTTGAAATTCAAAGCTCTACTTTGTTTTAGCATTAGATAAAACTGACATTATATACCCAAATACAATAGCTGCACTTATTCCTCCAGCTGCACCTTGAACACCGCCAGTAAATATTCCTAGAAAACCATCTTTGTCAACAGCCTTCATTACACCATTTGCTAGCGAATATCCAAAGCCTGGTAGTGGTACAGTAGCACCAGCTTTTCCTATTTGCACTACTTTTTCATATATTCCAAGGCCCTGTAATATAACACCACCTGTAACAAACAAAACTAATATCCTTGCTGGAGTTAACTTAGTTGTATCCATTAATATTTGACCAATAACACATATTATTCCACCAACTATAAATACAGATAAATATTCATTCATTTAATCACCATCCATTTCAATAGCTACAGCATGTGCAATACCTGGTATAGTCTCACCTTGTAGGGTTGATATAGAATTTAAAAGTGCTCCCGTTGAAACTAAGAGAACTCTTTTTAATTCTCCTTTAATCATCTTCTTGTAAATATAACTTCCCATAACAGCCGCTGAGCAACCACAACCACTGCCTCCAGAATTGGTATCTTGCTTTTCACAATCAAATATTTCTGCACCACAATCAATGTAATTTTTTTTAACATCAATTTTACATTCTAATAATAGCTTTTCTGTTATTGTTTTTCCTATACTACCTAAATCTCCAGTAACAATCAAATCATAATAATTAGGTTTTAAACCTGTATCAACAAAGTGTTGTTTAATTGTATCTACTGCTGCTGGTGCCATTGCTGCTCCCATTTCATTAGGATCTGTTATCCCATAATCTTTAATCTTACCTGTTGTAATATATGTAATATGTGGTTTATGCTTAACATTTCTATTTGTTAGCATCATTGCTCCGGCTCCTGTAACAGTCCATTGACAACTAGGCGTTCTTTGACTTCCCATTTCTAATGGAACTCTAAATTGTCTTTCTGCTGACGAAAAATGCGAGGATGTAGATGCGATAGCATAATTAGCACATCCAGCTTCTACAGCCATGGCTGCAACTGAAAGAGTTTCTGTCATATTAGAGCAAGCACCATACATACCTATAAATGGTATACAAAGATCTCTAGCCATAAAACTTGAGGAAAATAATTGATTTAATAAATCTCCACTAAATATATAGTTTATATCACTTTCTTTTACATTTGCATCTTTTATACATCCTTGAACTGCTGAATAGTGTATCTTACTTTCTGCTTTTTCAAAGGTTTCACACTGACACATATCATCATCTAATATTTCGTGAAAATAATCTTTTAATGGCCCTTCTCCTTCTTTAGGACCTACAACTGTATATGTAGAAAGAATTTTAGGTTTACTTTCTAATTTTACTGTTTGCTTTCCCATTCTGATTGCCAAAAAATCACCACCTAATAAAATAATATAGAAGTCCTAATATTACCGAAGCTGTTGTTCCATATGCTAAAACTGGACCTGCAATTGTAAATATTTTTGCTCCAACACCTAAAACATAGCCTTCTTTTTTAAATTCAATAGCTGGAGATACTACAGAGTTAGCAAACCCTGTTATTGGTACTACAGAACCAGCACCTGCATAATCACCAATTTTATCATAAACACCAATTCCTGTTAGACTAGCTCCTATAAATATCATTATTATAGGTAAATATACTTTAGCCTGTTCAACAGATATTCCAAATCGAAGTAATACATTATATATCACTTGACCTATAGTGCAAATTAATCCTCCTGTCCAAAATGCTCTAAAACAGTTTTTTATTAAATTTGGTTTAGGAGTTTCTTCTTCATATAACTGATGAAATTTTTTCTTCAGTTTATTTTCCTTCATAAAGTTCACCTCTTTTATAACTATTATTCTTCTATATATTATTAGTAACTAATCTTACTATTATTCTTTAATAAGATTATATTAAAATAAAATATAATCTTATTAAAAACTTTATATCTAAAAATTAAAAGTGGTTAAGATATTTTTACATCTTAACCACTTAATTTTTCTTTCATAATTTTCAATACTTTTTTCTCTATTCTAGATACCTGAACTTGACTTATACCTAGCATCTTAGCAACTTCAACTTGTGTTTTATCCTTAAAATATCTTAACATAATAATTTGTCTTGATTTTGCATCTAATTTACTTAGTGCTTCTTTTAATGCTAATTTATCTAAAACCTCTGTATCTTCCTCATAATCTTCACTTAATTTATCAATTAATAATACTGGTGCGCCATCATCATGATGAATAGTATCATATAAATATTGCATATTATTAGATGCCTCTAGTGCAGTGATTATTTCTTCTTTAGGTATTTCTGAAAATTTAGATAATTCTTCTATTGTAGGATCCCTTCCTAATTTTTTTGCAAGTGTATCTTTATCATAATGTATCTTTTTTGCAACAGTTTTTATACTTCTACTTACTTTTATTATTCCATCATCTCTTAGAAACCTTTTTATTTCTCCTACAATCATTGGAACTGCATAAGTTGAAAACTTAACATTAAACCCATCATCAAAATTATTTACAGCTTTTACAAGGCCTATACAGCCAATTTGAAATATATCATCATACTCATAGCCCCTATTTAAAAATTTCTTACTTAATGCAGATACTAGTGGTAAATTCATTTCAATTAGAAAATCTAGAGCTTCCTTATCGCCACCTTTAGCTTTTTTTATAAGCTCCATATTATCATCGTAATTATAATTATTCACCTTATAATTTTTTTCCCCCATATTAGTCACCTATACTGCTGAGTTAAAAGTTTTCTTCATAATAACTTTAGTTCCTTCACCTTGTGTTGATATTACCTCTAAACTATCCATAAAAGTCTCCATAACAGTAAATCCCATACCTGACCTTTCTAAGTCTGGTCTTGAGGTAAATAGTGGCTCTCTAGCTGTTTTTACATCATTTATACCTTTTCCTTTGTCTACAACAATTACAGTCAATTCATTTCCTTCTATAGTTGCTTCTACTTCAACCATTTTGGTTGAATCTTCCTCATAGCCATGTATTATAGCATTAGTAACCGCCTCTGATATAGCAGTTTTTATATCATTTATCTCCTCTATTGTTGGATCTAATTGAGCTGCAAACACTGATACTACAACTCTTGCAAAGCTTTCATTTTCAGATTTACTTAAAAACTCTATTTTCATTCTATTGTGACTCATCTTAATCCCTCCATTAAACATTCTTTAATGCTTCATCAACATTGTCATAAACATCAATAATTTTAAATAAACCTGACAACTCAAAAACCTTTTTTATAGAAGGTTTTAAATCTGTCACACATAGACTTCCACCATGCATAGATATTTTTTTATATCTTCCTATAACAGCTCCTATCCCTGAGCTATCCATAAAAGATACTCCTGAAAAATTTAATATAAGTTTCATAGTTCCTTCCATATCCATTCTGTCATCTATCTTATTTCTTAGTTCTGAAGCACTATGATGATCAAGCTCTCCGTTAAGTTTTACTATTAACTTTTCATTTAACTTTTCAAATGTTAATTGCATAATATTCCCTCCAACCATTACTAAAATTCTAATATTAATCTATTTAACTTATTATTATATTCTTTTAAATATGTTATATTACAAAAACATTATAACACAAATTTAAATTTTTTACATTATTTTACTATTATTTTATAATAAAACTTATTTTTTATAAGCAAAATATAAAATATTTTCTAACTTAATCCAATATTTTTTTAATATTATACTTTACAATAACATTTGTTATAGACATTGAAGCCCTGTTTTCTTCAATTTAATAATATAATTTACTTTATAAATTTATATAAAATAAAAAATTACGGTTAGAATTATCAGAAACATAGTGCATAATGAACTCCTTAACTCTTAACTAAAATAACTTTTTAACTATCTGTAAAATATTAATTGAACTTTTCTCACTTAATAAATAAATTTAAATTGGAGATTATTTGCCTATAGTTTTATAAATGAACAATAAACTTTCATATCAATTTTATTGTTCATTTATTAATTCAATTTCTTTATCATTAAAATTAAAATATTCATATAATTGTTGCTCACTTGAAAGTTCTTTTCCTTTAATATTAGGTATATATAGTCTCATAAGATTATTAGGATAATATTCATATAAGTCTTCTCCAAGTTTTTTTGCAAAAGTTTTAAAATAAAAATCATAAATTTTGCTATTTAATATAAACAATAAGTCTTCATATCTAAAATTTTTATTTTCTTTAAGCCTTAATGCGTAAACATCTGCACTAAAATAACTACCATTATCTAAAGAAAACTTATTAGCAGATGCCTTGAATGGGAATATTATTTTTCTTCTTCAAAAATTTCTTTATTTCTTCCCCATTGAAGTTGATACCATTTTCTGACCCCTTTTATACACTCTCTTCTTTTACTTAGTTTTTCTTTATATTGTCTTATATGATTTATTGCATTAGGTTGCATTTCTTCATCTTCTATTAAATCAGAGTATATTATATAATTTTTTCTTCTATTTACTTGATTTTTCTTTATAAAGCTTCCTTTTATCCAAGGTTTTAATAATTCCTTTTCTATATTTTCACATTTTATAGTTTCTTCATCAACAACAAAAGCCTTATCGCATCCTGTAATAATTCCTTGATGGCTAGTACAAATATCTGATAATTGAAACTGGCAAAAACTTTCTATTTTTTCTACAATGGATTTTATATCATTGCTTCTTAAAATCCATCGTTCTCCATTTAATGTAGACTCACTTATTAAAAATTTTTTATAAGCATCTCCCTGGTTTAAAAATAAAGAGTTATAAAATTTATCATCCTTACGACCTTTATCAGATAGCGGTTTTATAATTTCTACATCCCTTAAACTATTTTTTCTTTTTCTATAAAAATAATTACTGGGTCTATACCTACACCTTTAAAAGGCCTGACCCCATAAAAATCTATTATTCTTATTATGTGAGTATTTTCTCTTAATGTTTTTCTTAATTCTTTACCGCTAGATGATTCTAAAAAATATCGTGATGTTATAAATGATAATTTTCCTTTTACTCTTAATAAGTCTAATGACTTTTTAAAAAAACAATATGATAAATCACTTTTATCTTTGAATATATCTCTAAATCGTTCTTTTAATTTTAACGAGTATTCTTTATCTATTTGCTTAGGTCCTACATATGGAGGATTTCCTATAAATATATCAAATCTTAAATCTTCTTCTAAAAATAAAAAATCCTTATTGCCAAGATTTTTATCATATATATAATTACTACAACTGAACAAATCTATTTGTAAAATTTTTAATGCAACTTCATCTATATCAAATCCATATAAATTATTTTCTATAATATGTCTAGTTATATCTTTTTCCAAAATATTGATACCATTAACTTTATTTATATTAGATAAGTTCTCCTTATACATTTTATATAGGTGTGTAAAACATGGAATAATCAAATTACCAACACCACAAGAAGGATCTACTACTTTAATATATGGATTATTTATCACATCTTCTTTAGTGATACTGCTTTCAACTATATATTTAGCTATTGGATATGGAGTATATACAATCCCCTTTTCTTTATTTTCTTTTAGACCTTCATAATAATATTCTCCAATTAAATCATCTTCTTTTAATTTAATATTTTTTTTAAATTTCACTATGGCAGTTTGTTTAAAAATTTCATCAATTGGAGTTATTAAAAGATTATATAACTCCATAACTTGCCTTTTAAAATCAAAGTCCATAACTTCCCCTCATCTTTTCTCAATATTCAAACAATTTTCTTAATTTAGTATATCATAATTTGTAAAATTATTGAAGTATATCTGTAAATAAAAGGGTTTATATCAAAATGATACAAAAAAGTCACTCTAAAATAGATTTAATTTTCTATTTTAAAATGACTTTTTATATTTGTAAATTTATTAAATTAATTTCTATAGCTTACTTTCAACTATAGCTAATATCTCATCTCTTCTTGCTCTTCCGTCATTAACCAAATGTTCTATTTCTGTTTTTACGTTTTTTACATATTCTTCATCTTTTATGGAAGTTACATTAATTTTTACATTTAATATAGCTGCTTCTAGACCACTTTGAGCCATTAATGCCGCTACTCCAGCATCTGAAACTGCATTTTTATTTCCATATTTAGCAACTGATAATATATAATCATATAAGCTAAATGTCTTTTTAGCAGTTTTTAAAGGTACTTCTAATGAACCCTTATAACCCAACTGTATTTTAGCACTTCTAGCTTTTTTTTCTTCATCACTTTCTTTAGGCATTTTAAATGCTTTCATAAGTTCTAAAAATACTTCAGTATCTTCATTCATTAAATCTAAGAATTCATCTTTAACAACATCACAAACTTTTAAGCTATTATCTACTTGAAGTTTTTCTTCTTCACTAAGTGCTTCATAAGATTTTTTTCCTATTGTTAAATTGCATACCATAGATACTAATGATGCTGCTAATGATGCTGATACTGCTGAAACACTACCGCCACCCGGTGCAGGTGAATTTGATGCAAGTTCACTCATAAATTCTCTAATTGTTTTTTTATCTAACATATTTTCTTTTCGCCTCCCTAATTAATTTCCAACAACAATTTTACCATTTTTTATAACTTTGTCTACTGCATTTATACCAAAATGATAAATTAGGTAATTTAAATTTTTAGAATTAAATATAACTATATCTGCTTTCTTATTTTCTTCTATACTTCCAATTTGTTTTTCACGATTTATTGCTGCTGCTGCATTTATAGTCATTGCATTTATTATTTCTTCTGGGAACATCCTCATGCCAAATGCTGCAAATGTCATAACTGCTTGCATAGATTCAGTTGGTGAGGTTCCAGGATTACAATCTGTAGCTAAGGCAACAGCAACGCCATTTTCTATCATATCTCTAGCTCTTGCAAAACTTCCAACCATAAGGTAAAAAGCTGTGGAAGGAAGTAATACTGCTATTACATTATTATCTGCTAAAGCCTTTATTCCATCATCACTTGCTGCTATAAGATGTTCTGCAGAAATTGCCTTAACTTCTCCTGCAAGTTCTGCTCCTCCCATTGGTTCAACCTCATCACCATGAACCTTTGGTATAAGATTAAATTTCTTTCCTTCTTCTAAAAATTCTCTACACTCTTCTACTGAAAATACACCGTCTTCACAAAAACAATCTATAAACTCAGCTAAATTTTTATTTGCAATCTCTGGAATCATTTTTTTTGCAATTTTTAAAAACTCTTCTCTATTATTTTTAAATTCTGCTGGAAGTGCATGCAATCCCATAAAAGTTGAAACTACATCTACTGGATGACTTTCATTTAAAATTTTATTTGCATTAAGCATTTTTAGCTCTGTTTCTAAATCAAGACCATATCCTGATTTACTTTCAACAGTAGTTGTTCCATATTTTAGCATTATATCCAATCTATTTTTACTTTCATCAACTAATTCCTGTAATGAAGCCTTTTTTGTATTTTCAACGGTACTTAAAATCCCACCACCAGAATTTAAAATTTCTATATATCCTACTTTATTTAATTTTAATGGTAATTCTTTTTCTCTTGATCCACTATAAACTAAATGAGTATGAGGATCTATAAGTCCTGGTGTAACAGTTTTTCCTTTTCCATCGATTAACTTATCACAATCATTTAAATGTTTTTTATAGCCATCGCCTTGTCCAACTTCAACTATAATATCATCTTTTACAATGATATATCCATTCTCTATGATATGAGCATTATTCATATCATTTTTGGTCTTTCTATGACTACCTTTGCAAGTCACCAAACAGTCAATTTCTTTTATTATCATTGACATACTAAACACCTCAATTTTAAATATATAAAAAGACAAGCTCGTATTTAAAGTTATATTTTAATCTAAAAACAACTTTTTTAAAGAGTTTTGCTGAATCTAAAGTGTTCCCGAGCATGTCTCACTCTTTTGGGTATCCAAGTTTTAAAATATAAACTTTAAAGTCAACTTAGAACCCTATACATCTTCAAATGAAAGCATATAAATACAAATACTATACCCAATATTCCTGTTAAATAAATAAGAATACTAGTCTATTATCTATTTTTTATGCCTAAATTTATAAACTATTCACTAATTCTTTTTTCTAATATTTGATCCATTGAAAAGTTTTCTATTTGAAGATAATATTCTGCACAATCTATTAAAGATTTCATCGGTACAAGCCCTATAACTTCACTACCTACTACTGAAACGCCGTATCTTTTTGCTTCCATTTTAATCATTTCAAAAGCTCTGTAAACTGCTGTCTTTTCATAGTTTACAAGATTCATAGAAACTTGAGCTATATTTCTCTCTTCTAACATAACTCCCATAGCCTTAACAAATCTTAATCCACCACCTAAATGTCTTACTGTTTTAGCAATTTTATCTGCAATTTCAACATTTGATGTATCTAAGTTTACATTGAAAGCTACTAATGGTTGTCTTGCTGCTATTGCAACACAGCCACCTTTAACACTAACCTCTTTAGGACCATAATCTGGTGCCCACATTTCTTCTTTTATTTTTTCAAAAAATCCTTCATATTGTCCTTTTCTAACTTTTGCTAGATTTTCTCTATGTGATGCTGTAGCAGCTTTTTCATATAAATATACTGGTATATTAAACTTTTCTCCTATTGTTTTACCAACTCTATTAGCAATTTCAACACATTCTTCCATAGTTACTTCACTTATTGGAACAAATGGAACTACATCTAATGCTCCCATTCTAGGATGTCCACCTTCATGTGTACTCATATCTATTAATTCATAAACTTTTTCAGCCATATTTATTATTACTTCTTCTACTTTGCTTGGCTCTCCAACCAATGTAACAACACTTCTATTGTGGTCTGTATCACTAGAATAATCTAATAATTTAACCCCTTCTTTGCCTCTAACAGTGTCCATTATTTTTTCAATTTTTTCTCTGTCTCTTCCTTCACTAAAGTTTGGAATACATTCAATAATTTTTGCCATACTATTACCCCCAAATATTTTTTATATCATTAGTATTTTATATCTACTATGTTATTTACAGCAGATAATATTTCGCCTGATTTTATTAAATCCAATACCTTATCTAACTCTTTATACATAACAACATCATTCTCTATAAATCCTACATTTTTTCTTATTGCATCATAGCAAGCTTTAGTGCCTTTTCCTAAATTTAAATCAGTTCTAAAATCAATAGCTTGGCATGATGCTAATAATTCAGTAGCTAATACTCTTTCAGCATTTTTTAGTATATCTCTAGCTTTTCTTGCTGCTATTGTTCCCATACTAACATGGTCTTCTTGGTTAGCTGATGATGGTATAGAATCTACACTAGCTGGATGTGCTAAAACTTTATTTTCAGAAACTAATGCTGCTGCTGCATATTGAGTAATCATGAATCCTGAATTTAGTCCACCATGTTTAACTAAAAATGCAGGTAAATCATTTAATTGATAGTTTATAAGTCTTTCTAATCTTCTTTCGGAAACATTTGCTACCTCAGCAATTGCAATTCCTAAGAAATCAGAACTTAATGCAATTGGTTGTCCATGGAAGTTTCCTCCAGATATAACATCGCCTTCTTCTGTAACTATTGGATTATCTGTAACAGAATTTATTTCCGTTTCTATAACAGATTCAACATATCTTATAGCATCTTTAGATGCACCATGTATTTGTGGAACACATCTTAATGTATAAGCATCTTGAACTCTTAATTCCCCCTGACGAGTTACAAATGTACTACCATCTACTAAGTTTAATATATTTATAGCTGTTTTTTGTTGTCCTGAATGATTTCTTATTCTATGAGTTCTGTTATCATAAGCATCTTTTATTCCTCTTAAAGCTTCTAAAGTCATTGCTGCTGATATATCACTAAGTTTTAATAAATTTATAGCATCATATGTTGTTATAGATGCTACTGCTGTCATAACCTGTGTACCATTTATAAGGGCTAATCCTTCTTTAGAAACAAGTTCTATTGTTTCTATTCCAGCTTTTTTCATAGCTTCTTTTCCAGACAAGATTTCTCCATTTAACTCTGCTTCACCTTCACCTATCATTGGTAAAACCATATGTGAAAGTGGTGCTAAATCTCCTGAAGCTCCTAATGAACCTTTTTCTGGTATTGATGGATGTACTTTTTTATTTATCATATCTATTAGAGTTTCTAATGTAGATAACCTTATTCCTGAATATCCTTTTGAAAGGTTGTTTGCTCTTAGTAACATTATTGCTCTAACATACTCTCTTTCTAAATTTTCTCCAAATCCACATGAGTGAGAGATTATTAGATTTCTTTGTAATGTCTTACAATCTTCTTTTGTTATAGTTACATCTGCAAATTTACCAAATCCTGTAGTGATACCATAAACAACTTTTTCATCATCAACTATTTTATCTACTATGTTTCTAGATTTTATGACTCTTTCTTTTGCCTCGTCGCTTAACTCTACAAAATAATCATTTCTTGCAACATCTATAATTTGTTGTAAGTCTAAATCTTTTCCATTTATAATAACCTTTTTATCATTTTCTAAAATAGTTTTACCTTTTTCTTGTCCTGTAACATTGCTCATATCTAATTGCCCCCTTTTGATTTATATATAAACTAAATTTAGATAAAATATTGCATATAATTCAGATAATCCCTAAACTTCCAAATTTTGCAATTAACTCTTATTTTATATCTTTATACTACATATTCTTTATATTTTTTAATTCCCCTTCAAAAAATAAAAACTAAATTGTCTGAATATTTTTAACTTAGTAAAGTTATAAATTATTTTTACAAAAAAACAAGGTTTAACTCTTTCTAGTTAAACCTTGTTTTTAAGCTTATTTATCTATTTTTGATTTAAATTTTGTTTTATCTATTAAAGATATTAAAAATCCAACAAAACATCCTATTGCTGCAACAATATAAACCCATCTCATTCCATATATAAATACATCTTCTCTTCCTTCTACATAGCTTAATACTCTATAACCAATTTTATAACTCATTCTGTTATACAAAATAGATGTTGCAATTGAAACACCAAATACAAACCCTAAATTTCTAATAAGAGCATTAATTCCACCAGCTATTCCTAATTTACTTTTTTCCACTGAAGACATAACTAAATTATTATTAGGAGATTGAAATAATCCACTTCCTACTGCTACTACAGCCAGTATAGCAATAATAATTACAAAAGTTGACTTTTCATTTAATGTAGCCATTCCTATTAACCCTAAAGTTGTTATAACAAGTCCAATTAGTGTAAGTATTTTACTTCCTATCTTATCTGATAAATATCCACTTAATGGTGCTACAATAGTTAATACTATAGGATATGCCATCATCATAAACCCTGTTTTAGCAGGTGACAACTTTAATACATCCTGAAGATAAAATGGCTGAATTATATTTATACAACTAATTCCTATAAATGCTACAAAAGCACAGAATATATTAATTGAAAAAGTTTTATTTTTAAATATAGACAAATCTACCATTGGATTTTTAATTTTTAATTCTAACCTAATAAATAAAGCAAAACATATTAAAGCTATCACAAATGATATTATTATCTTTATGTTCCCATATCCTATTTGTTGACCTGTAAGCATTGCCCAGAATAATGTAATTATGCATATCAAAAAAAGTAATGCACCTTTTATATCTAGAGTTTGATTACTAGTTGTCGTATCTTTAGGTAAATATTTTAATGCTGCTATAAATGCTATTATACCTATAGGTACATTTATTAAGAATATATATTCCCAACTTACTACAGATATTATAAGTCCACCTAAAGGAGGTCCAAGTAATGTTCCTAGTGCAACAAATGTGCCTGATATTCCAATTGCTCTTCCTCTTTCATTCGCTGGGAAAATCTGAGTTATTATTCCCTGACTTGTGGACATAGTCATCGCTGCACCTATTGCTTGAATAACTCTAGAAAATATTAAGAAATCTAATGTATTTGATATACCACATAATAAAGAACCTAAAACAAATATTAAAAAACCATATTTAAATACATTGGTTTTCCCTTTTATATCTCCAAGTCTTCCAAATATAAGTATTGTAGCTGAAATTATTATAAGATAACTTGTAACTACTTGTTCTATTCCTGCCATTGATGTACCTAAATCTTTTGACATAATTGGCAACGCTACATTTATTATACTACTATCTATACATGCCATAAATGGAGACATAACTACTATAGCAAGTATTAACCATCTATTGTTATGTATATATTTTTCATCTTTTGTCATAGTTTAATTTCCCCTCCTCAATTAATTTAAATTCTTATCTCTCTATTTAATACTTAGTATTAAATTGTTCAACATTTTTGTACATATTTTCTAATAAGCACTCTGCATTTTTTTTCTCTGTTTCTTCTAATCCATCAGTTATCATATTTAACCATCCATCAAGTTCATTTAAAATACCTGGAACTATAGCCTTAGCATTATCAGTAAGATATAATTTATAAGCTCTTGAATCCTCATTATTAACTATTTTTTGTACATACCCAATTTCTATAAGTTTTTTTATAGCTCTTGCTGAAAAAGATTTGTCTACTTTCACATATTCACTTAAGATATTCTGACTTATTCCTTCGTTGTTATATAGAACCAAAATAAAAGGGTAGGTTCCAAAACTCAGATTATATTTTTTTAATGCTTCATCTATGTATCCTTGAGATGCCCTATATATTATAGCCACATATTTTAATAAAAAACTTCTTTTATCCATCTATGCACCTCCTTATTTTTCATCTAAATTTAAAATTTAACTTTATCCTCATATATAGGGTTCCAAATTAAATCTTAAACTTATTCATTTATCAAATGATAAAACTCAAATTAATATTTTTTCAATAGCTAACAGATTATTTTAGTTAAGAGTTAAGAGTTAAGAGTGAATAGTAAACAGTTGTGGTTATTACTACTCACTTCGTTCCTAGTAATTCTCAACGTATCTTTTTATAAATTTGCAAAGCAAATTATATTGATAGATTTTTTTAAATCATTTTCAGAAAGTGGTTGTCACTTTCATCCTAAATTCTTAATTCATAATTCATAATTCATAATTTTTAACTAACTATATTTATACTTATTTTTCTCAACTGATAACAAAAATTTGATGTATAAATTTAAGTTATAGATTGCACCCCTATAATTGCTTTGTTAATATTTTTAAAATATATCACAGTATAGTTGACTAGTCAACTATATCCGTATTAGTCTTATTTTAAAAAATATTTCTACAATTTGAATAAAATTACTATATAAAAAACACTAGATAATTATCTAGTGTTTGTCCTTTAAAATTTCTTTATAAAAATTATGATATTTTTGCCAAAATCTACTCATTGTAAATTCTTTCAGTACTAAATTTTTAATATTATGTCCTAAAACTTTTAAATTTTCACCCTTATCATAAGCCTCTAACATACTTATATAAATATCCTTTTCACCTTGTGATTTTATCAATATTCCATTATTAAAATTTATTATATTTTCCAAATCTCCAACTTTGGTAGTTATCACTGGAATTTCCATAGCTGCTGATTCAAGCATTGCTAATGGTGGAGCTCCCCCTTCACTGTAAGATGCTATAATTGTACAATCACATATTTTTAGATAGTCCCCTACATTTTCAACAAATCCACCTAAAATAACTTCTTTTTCCAAGTTCAACTCTACTATAAGTTCTTTTATTCTGTCTTTTGATTCTCCATCTCCTAATAAAAGCAACTTAGAATTTTTATTATCATTATTAAATTTAGCAAATGCTCTAATTATATTTTCATGATTTTTTATAGGATGAAATCTTGCAATAACTCCAAAAACAAAATCATCTTCATTTATTTTAAATTTATTTTTTAATTGATCTGATGATTCTTTTTCAATAAATTTATTAATTCTTATACCATTATTAACTACTGCTTTCTTTCCTTCAAACTGCTTTTCTTCTAAAAGTCTTAATAAATTCTCAGAAACTGTAATATAATTTTCAAAACTCTTCAACCCTAATGAACTTAATGGTGTATATAAATAATACTTAAATTTATTATTTAAAAAATCATATCTATAATCACTATGAACTGTTGCTACAGTTTTACATTTTATTTTATTTTTTATAAAAAAATGTATTAAAAATGGTGATGCTCCATGAAAGTTAACAATATCTATATCATTTTCTTCTGCATATTTTACTATTTCAGTATTTATAACTTTCTTCTGAAAAATTTTATAATTTATTTTTGTATTTTTTACTTTATTAGATAAATATCCTTCTCCTACACAACCTAAAACATTTTCAAAATACTTATTATCCTTGCTACATAAACTTAATACATGACTGGCTCCTCCGCCATTATCATTTCCCGATATAATATGTAAAACCTTAATTTTAATCCCCTCCTAAAAGTTTAAAGAGAAATAAAAAGCAATTTATATTTTTAGTTTAATCAGTATATTATATAATACTTTAAAATAATAATCTACACTTTAAAAATAAGTTACAATGTCAAATTATATTATATTCTTTTATAAAAAAAGAGCATAATATGCTCCCTATTCTACCTATTTTTTATGGTAGTGATTAAAAATTTAGGTATAATACCTAATCTTTTTATTCTCGAAGGATTTTTTAATGTTCTATAAAGCCATTCCAATCCACAATCTATCATCCATTTAGGTGCTCTATTAACTTTTCCAGAAATCACATCAAAGCTTCCACCGACACCCATATATATACTACATGGCAAACTTTCCATATTTTTTATAATAAATTCTTCTTGCCTTGGTGCACCCATTGCTACAAATATAGCATATGGTTTCTTTTCTTCTATTTCTTTCGTAATATGTGTACAGTTGCTCATCTCAAAATATCCATTATGACTTCCGACTATATTTAAATTTTTATATTTTTCTTTTAATTCTTTTTTACAGTCTTCTAAAACTTCTTCATTTGCACCTAATAAATATATACCTTTATTTTCCTTATTGCAAACTTTAATTATTTCATCCATTATTTCAATTCCAGCCAATTTCTCTTGTATAGGGTTTTTTACTATTTTTGATGCGATAATAGTTCCAATTCCATCTGGAATTATTATTGATTTTTCTGATGTGAAAAAATCAAATAATTTTTTATTATTTAATCCTAGATTTAATATTTCAGGATTTCCAGATACAATATTTATTTTTTCTTTTGAAAAAACTTCTTTAATAAGCTCTTCTTTTGTTCCTGAAAAAATATCATAATCTAATAATTTTATTCCCATTTAAAATGCCCCTTCACTTTTAAACACTTTTACAACCGTTTGGAATAATATTTTTATATCTAATAATAAAGAAAACTTCTTTATGTACGTTAAATCATAATAAACAGTTTTGCCAAGTTCTATTTCTCCTCTTCCATTTACTTGTGCAAGTCCTGTTATCCCAGGTAATACTAATAATCTTTGATAATAGCTTTCTGGATAATATTTTACAACATCAGGTATCTCTGGTCTAGGACCAATTAGACTCATATCCCCTTTAAGAACATTAAATAATTGTGGTATTTCATCTAGGCTAGTTTTTCTTAAAAATTTTCCACTTTTAGTAACTCTATTGTCACTTTTGCTCTGAAAAACAAAATTATCCATATTTTCAGGATCTATTTCTAATTCTCTTTTTGATTCTGCTGAAACTACCATAGTTCTAAATTTCAATATAGTGAAATTTTTACCATCCTTGCCTACTCTCACTTGTTTAAAAAGTGCTGGTCCTTTTGAATCTAATTTTATCCATGCCCACAATATTATAAATATTGGAGATAATATTAATATACCTATAATTGATAATATTATATCTGAAATTCTTTTTATCCCAAACTGTATAGCTTTCCCTCTAATTTCACTATAAGCGTCTATTTTTATGTCATTTGCGTCCATTGTATCCCTCCACATCATCTATTTATAAACATTTATTCTTTATTTTAATACTTGCCATATTTTAATTTTATAATTCTATAAGATTATAAAATTAATTATATATTTTCAAATCATTAAACAAAATACTTTCTGATAATGCTATAAACAACCAAAAATAAGTAGTTGTTTGTGGTGAAAAAAATAGATTATCTAAAAAGTTCATAGCTAAAAAAGCTATACTAGATGCCATAACTCCCATGAAAAATAATTTATACATTTTATTATGAGAATTCTTATAAACTCTAACTACACTTCTAATAGAACTTACAATAACAAGAACAAATGAAATTATTCCTAATATCCCTAGTTCACTTTGAATTTTTAAATATGAGTTATGACTACTAAATCTATGGTAATCTTTGTATCTTAATTCTGGATATTTTTCAATATATTGATCATATAGAGCTACATAATTACCATTTCCTATTCCTAATATGGGATTTTCTTTTATCATTTTTCCTGCTACCTTCCACAGCTTTATTCGTGGGTCATTTAATACAGATATTTTAATGTTGGAAAATCTATTTATTAAAGATTTATCAAATAAAATTATCGGTACAAATATTATAAAAACAGATAAAAATTTATAATTATATAAAAATGCTAAAACTAAAAGTCCTATGATAAATCCAACAGTAGCATTTCTTGAATAAGTTAAAAATATATTTATAACTATTAATAATGATGTTATAATGTAAAAACTTTTACTTTTTTTATTATTTTCATTAAAAATCAACATAAATATAGGAAAGAAACTTAAAACTAAATATGCTCCTAATCCATTTGGATTTTCCATAGTCGATGTAATACGTGTTCCTTCTGAAGATATAAATATTGGATCTAATCCAATCTTGGTAAAATACTGTATACCTCCATATACACATAAAATTGCCGTTGTACATACAAAACACTTTATTATGTTTTCTATACTTTTCTTTTCTTTTACTTCATATTTTACTATAAATACTAAAGCTATATATGTTACAAATCTAAATGTTTCTTTTAATGCTAATCCTTTTTCTGCAGAATATATTGTTGAAAAAGCCATAACTATAGCTAGTACAATTATACTAATACCCAAAAATGAAGTTATAAAATTATTTAAATTCGAATAAAGTTTTTTCTATTATTTTATTTTTTAATGAATATATAGCATAAATAAAAATAATTAACATTAATATAATATCTGGAACTTTACCTATAATCCCTAGTTTATCATTTATTATAGGCAAAATTAATACATATATACAGATTAAATAATATAATAATTTAGATGTTTTATTCATATTATCACCAACTCTTTTTAACATTTAAAGTGCCCATACCTAAAGGAAGGGCCCTTAAACCTTATAAATTATACTTTCACTAATATGCTCTATTGTAAGTATTTTTTTCTAATTAATCTATCTTGAAGTCTTAGTATTTTTATTTATCCTTTTATTTGACTTTAGCAGATAAAAATTTACTAATCCATCTAAAAATCCTATACCATAGCTAAAATGTAATATAGGAAAAACTATAGGAATATATTTTAAAAGCTTTCTTTTACCTTTGGTTATCTTAAATGAAGATATTAAATCTCCTATTAAGTATAAAGCTAAAACTACCATCCAAATATAAAATATAGGTTTGAAAAATAAGCTTAGTACAGCTGCTCCTATATTTCCTAAAACAAATGCCATTGGTACTAGATGTCTTATAGATGGTGTGCCTCCATGCTTTTGCATCACTCTAACTTTCCAAAAACCATATTGAAAATATTGTCTCCAAAGTTTTTTAAAAGATCCTCTACTATAATATGTAGATTTAATTGTTGGAGATAGTAATATCTTATATCCACCTTTAGTAACTCTAAAGTTAATTTCATCATCTTGATTTCTAACTAATTCATCATCAAAATAACCTATATCTTCCAAAACCTCTCTTTTATATGCACCAAATGCTACTGTATCTACAAACATTTCCTCTTTTGCATATCTAAATAATGCATTACCTACACCAAACGGTGAACTCATTGCCAAGGCAATAGCTGTTCCTTTATCATTTTCACTAATAGTTTCTATGGGACCACCTACACAACCTACCTCTTTATTATTAAATAATAAATTCATATTATTTTCTACAAATTTTTCATCAGCATATGCATGAGCTCCAAATATTATTATGCTATCAGCATTACTATATCGTATTCCTTCATTCATAGCTTTAGGAGCCGTTAATCCTTTGTTATCAACTAAATGTATATTGTCATATTTATCTTCATATTCTTTAATTAAATCTCTTGTACCATCATCAGACATTCCATCACAAACTAAAACTTCATATAAATCTTTAGGATAGGTCTGATTTACAAAAGAATCTAAACATTCTTTTATGTAGTTTTTTTCATTTCTACAAGGAATGACTACTGAAACGGTATGTTTATCTATCTCCATCTTTATCTCCTTTGCAATTTTTTTACATCACCAATTTAAAAATTACTTTTCATAAGTTGATCTTTAACTTCTCTAGCTCTTTGTTGCCAAGTATTTCTTTCAAATACTTCATTCATATTTTTAAACTTAAATTCTAACTCACTTCTATGTTCATATATTTCTTTAAGTTTATTTTTTATAGAATCTAATTCATATTCACATGTATATCCTATGTTATTTTCTTCAATAAAACGTCCACCTATGCCACCTTTAACTGCAATTATAGGTTTTTTATGGGATAAATAATAAAATAGTTTCATAGGCATTGCAAATTTCCAATAATGTGATGGTTTAGTCAACAAACAAAACACATCTGCATTTTTAGCCTCTTCATCTAATTCTTTATCCTTTAAATGAAGTATTTTTATTCTACTATTAATATATTTTTTATATTTATTTTCCACGCTTTTCCATTCATTTTCTCTACAAACTATAGTTAATGTATAATTTTCATCTTCATTTATAACTTTAAAAACCAAACTCTAAATCATATAATTTTCCTAATCCACCACTATAAAAAATATTAATTTTATCATTATATACTTTATATTGATTATCCTCACAATCAATATAATCACATCCTGATGGCAACTTTATTCTTTCATAATTATATCTTAATGGTATGTATTTTCCCATTTCTATAGATGGTAAAAACATGACATCTAAAATTTTATTATACATAAATAAATCATAATAATAGAAAATATATGCTACTGTTCTTTTTAGAAAACCTACACTTTGTTTATATTGATCAAATTTCCAATGAATATCCCTATAAAATAATCCTATCTTTATATTGTTTTTTTTACAAAATTTCATAAAAGAAAAATCCATTAAAGGGAAAATAGGCAAATGATTTTTTTCTGTTAGAAGCGTTGGTTCTGTAGAGCTTTCACTATATACAAAATCATATTTTATACCTTTTTTTACATTATTTTTTATAACTTTAATCTTTTCTTTTCTTTCTTTTCCATATCCACTAACAACATCAACGTCATATCCAATATCTTTAAAAGCTTGAATCATTTTCATAGGTCTTATTTGAGAAGCTGCTGCATAATTTTTATCTATTTTAAATGGAATATGAAATATACACTTTTTCTTCATTTTTTCCTCCAATTTATAGTTCCAATAATTGGTTATAAAATTTACCTAACTATTAATATAGATAAGCTAATGAATTTACTTAATTAATCCATTTATGCTTATCTATATATTTTAATTAATTTTAATATTAAATTTATCAAATATTACAGATGAATATTTAATAAACAATAATAATCCTACAATACTAATAGTACTAGAACTATATATAAAGTCACAGAATCCACCTTGACTAGCAATGGCAAAATTCGATGTTAAAACTGCGAACAAAGTTATATTTATAGGATCCTTTTTACACTTCAAGAAGATTACAAATATGCCTCCAAATAATATTCCCATATATATAGCTGCGAATACTACACCTTTCACTCCAAAATTAGCAAAAGCTTCTCCAACAAACATAGCATTCATAACACCGGCTATGCCTTTATATACGTTTCTGCTTCCATAATACCCCATTACAACTTTTCCAGATCTTACATGACTTTTTCCAATTCCTAAAAAATGTAAAATCGAAGGTGAAAAGCTGCGTCCCATAAGTAATGGCACCCCTGACGTAAATAAATCTATATGAAACATCAGAGTAACTGCTTGGGTATATATAGTTCTTCCAAGTGGTCCTTCATAGATACTAAATATATTATTTAATCTTCCATTTAAGGCATACATTGCAAATATAATTGCTCCAAGGAATACAATTAGTGGTGCAAAGAATTTTAACTTTATTCCACCTTTTACATATATGTATATAATTATAAATACAAATAAGTAAAATACTACTGGTGCCTTAGCAAAATTGTATGTTTTTATTAAAAGCGAACTTATAAATAATATAGAAAATAATATTTTCCATTTTTTATCTTTAACAGTCATACAAAATGTAAAAGCTAAATAAGATAACATTGGGATGAATGTTAATACAAAAATATTTGCTACATATGATGTTATATTTGATATTCTAATTCTTTCTAAAGCTAAATCCAAATTAGGATCTTTAAATATTAGTTTAAAGATTGGTATATAACCAATTCTAACAAACATATATGTCATTACCATTATGCAAAATGCTGATAGAGATGCTGTAATTAAAAATACATTTTTTTCATTACTTGTCTCAACTTCTTTTTTTAAATATATATCATAGTCTCTTTTAGCATTAACTTTAAATATTTTCTCAATTAATAATATAGTTAATGGCATTGCTATAATAGTAAACAATAATAAATAAAAAGTTTTATCTATATTTTTATCTTCTATTATATATCCAATCATATAGTGTTTTCTATCGCCTAAATAAGCTAAACTAACTCCGATATATGCTTGTAAAATAATAAGATAAAATGTATATGAAATTAAATTTAATTTATTAGGCATTAAAGTACCTGCTGCCTTATAAAATAAATAGGCAGAAAGTGCTACTCCTGAAAATATTAACATTAACTTGAAAAATATAATATCCATATTACTTATACCTTTCCTCTAGTAGATATAGTTTTGTTTCATCATCTGCTTGACTGAATTTATTAACTAGATGTTTTATAGGCTCTCTATTTACATCTTTATCTAAATAAATTTCATTAAGCTTTTCCATATTGGAACATACACTTATATCTTTTACTAAAGTTAATCTTAAATTTAAGATTTCTATATTTTCTAAATTTGCTATCTCATCAATATTACTTATGTCATTATAAGAAATATTTAATTCTCTAAGTTTTTTATTATTTTTTATAAAATCTAAATTAGTTAATTTATTCGTTGATAATTGTAATACTTCTAAATTTTTTAATGGTGATAAATCTGGAAGTTGTGTTATTCCATCATTATTCATTTTTAATTCTTCTAAAGAAATTATTTTATTTATAGAATTTACATCATTTATATAATTAGATGTTATATCCAAATCTCTTAAATTTCTCAAATTAGTTAATGCATCTACTGATGTTATTCTATTGAGGGTTAAATTAAGTCTTTGTAAGTTTTGAAGATTAGATAAAGGTGTAATATCTGATATATTGTTCTTCACTAAATTTAACTCTACTAAATTATTTAGTGATGATAGTGCACTAATATCTGTGATATAGTTACTACTTAAGCTTAAATTCATTAATGTTTCTATTTTTCCTAATGGAGTTATATCATATATTTTATTACCATTAAATTCTAATATCCTTAATTTAGGTAATTTACTTAAAGGTTCTAAATCTTGTATTTTATTTTTATCTAAATTTAATTGTTCTAATTCCTTAAAATTTTCTATTCCTGTTAAGTCTGTTATTTCACATTCTGATAAATTTAGTTTACTAACCTTTTCAGTATCTTCTATATATATATCTCTACCTATAATGTTTAACTCTTTCTTAATAGATTTTTCTAATTTTTTATCTGCAAAATTTATTACAGCCGTATCTGGATCAAATTTTCTCCATGTCATCATTAAAGTAATTATTAAACTTAAAATTATAATACTTACAATGGCTATAGATAATTTATGTTTTATTATTTTATCTTTAGATACTTTTAAATCCACTTTTTTCATTTTATCACCTCTTAGCTAGCCTTGCTTTTATTGATTTTACTACTCTACTTTTTATTTCTTTATCAATATCAGTAATTCCTAATAAATGTTTAGCCGAAATTTTTTCTTTAAATATATACATTCCCAAATATATAAAACCATATACTGTGTATGATATGGTAGATGCTATTGCTGCCCCATTAATACCCCATTTAGGAATTAACATTATATTAAAGGCAAAATTAATCATAAATATTGAAAATGCAATAACCGTATGTATATATGGTTTTCCTATGCTTTGAAAATATCCTCCTGAAACTTTTCCAATAGAAGCAAATGCTATCCCTATAAACAATATTTGAGTTGGAAGTTGAGATGATGCATATTCCTCTCCATAAAGCCAAATAATTAATGGACTAAATATTATTGCTCCTATCGAAAAAATTAGAGTAATGTAAAAAACATACTTAACCGTAAGCGCAGTAGTAATTTTTCTTTGCTCATGTGCATCATCTGAAATATTATATAATCTTCCAGTTATAGCAGTTCCTACGCTAGAGGGAATCAAAAATAACATCTCTGCTAAAGTAACAGATACGCTGTATATTCCTAATTGTACTTGTCCTAACATATCACGAACTAAAAATTGATCTAATTTATAATTTAAGAAAACAAATAAATTTCCTAAATATATCATTCCACCAAACTTAAGCTGTTCTATTAACAATTTTTTATCATAAGAACTTAAATTTAACTTATATGCTCTTACATTTCTAAATAATAACGGTATTGTTATTAATATAAATATAAGTTGCACACCTAAATAAGATATTAAATTCAACCATCCTGTGAAAACCAAAACAAGTAATACTGCGGTCTTCATAAAAGTATTTTTTAAGTTTATATTATTTGCCATATATATTTTTTCATCAGCAACATAATAAGATGTAAATAAATTTGCAAATAATGATCCAATAATAGTAACTATCATTATTCCTATTATCAGCCAACTATAATTTAAATTCCCACCTATCTTCCATCCAATAATAATCATTGTAATTACTAAGGATATAGCAATTATAGTTAAAATATTAGTATTAAATATATCCTGTGGCGAACTTTTACTTTTCTTATAGAAATAAGGTAATGAATATGTTATTCCTAAATGGCCATATTCTGATATGGTTGATATAATTAAAGTTAAATATGCCAAATCACCTTTTCCACTTGGACCTAATTGTCTTGTTATTAACAAGCTAGTAATAAAAGAAAAACCCATTATCATTATTTGTGTGATAAAATTACTAGCTATATTTTTAGCATAACTCAAATTCAAATACCTCCAAATTATAATCTTTCATATAAATCTGACATTGTTTTAACATTTTGTTCCCAATCATACATATCTAACACTACTCTTCTACCTTCTTTTCCCATTTCTTTAGCTATAGATTTGTTTTTATATAAATACTCAATTTTATCAGCTAATTCATTTTCATTTTGTGGTTCAAATAGAAGCCCTGTTTCATTATCTTTTATAACTTCTTTTAATCCACCACAATTTGAAGCTATTACAGGTCTTTCACACGCTGATGCTTCAATTGCAGATACTCCAAAACTTTCACTTAATGAGCATAAACACATAACATCAACTTTATTTATATATTGTGGAACTTCTGTATTTTTAACTCTTCCAACAAATTCAACATTTTTATTTAAATTCAATTGTTCAGTAAGATTTATAAGATTTTTTCGCTCACTACCATCACCAATAATTTTTAATTTTATACTCGTATCTTTTGTTCTATCAATAACTATTCTTAAAGCCTTTATTAAAGTATCTATACTATAAATTTTTTCAAGGCTTTTTGCTATACCTATAGTCATGCTTTCTTCTTCGAAAATCTCTGATATCTTACTAAATAAATTAACATCCACCCCAAAAGGTGTAATTACAATTTCTTTTTCACTATTATAACTTTTTATTTCTTTTGCCATGTCATAACTTGTTGAACATAACACATCTGCTTTATTAAATACATAATTCAGTATTTTTTTATATATCCCATTTGATTTTGGGAAAAGATATACATCACTTCCCCAAACTGAAACTACAAATGGTCTAACACCACTTACAGCTCCAAAAAAACCGTAACTAGATGCATAATAACTATGTAGTATGTCTGGATTTATCTTTTTTACAAGTTTTTTAACCTTACGCGCTAAGAAAATGTAACTACTTTTATTCTTATACATGGGCTTTAAAACATAGGTTTTTACGTTTCCACTATATTTATAGTCACTTTCCCTCATGCTTATTAAATGTATATCATAATTTAACCCTGAAAAATAATCTAACCATTTTTGTGTGTGAATGCTATCAGCATCTGCTAATATACATAACTTAGTCATATACACACCCCTTATTCTTTCATATTATACTAAATCTAAAACTAACTTTTACAAGCTATTTATTGATTTTTTAAAAGTTGGTCTTCTGGAACTTCTCTAAATACTTTTGCTGGATTTCCTAATACTATTTTTTCCTTTGGGGCGTCTTTAGTTAAAACACTTCCTGCTGCTACTAACGCATCCTCTTCAACTATTTTTCCCGGTAAAATTACAGCTCCAGCTCCAATTCTACCACCTTTTTTTACTGTTACTCCTTTAAACTTTCCAAATCTTTCTTTAGAACGTGCTGCATAATTATCATTTGATGTTGCAACACATGGTGCGATGAATACATTATCTTCAACTTCTGAATATGCTGTTAAATACACATTTGTTTGTATTTTGCAGTTATTCCCTACTTTGCAGAAGTTTTCAATAGTAGTACCTCTACCTATTATATTTTTATCTCCTACAGTTACATTTTCTCTTATTGTTGCCATATCAGCTATAAGAGTTTTACTTCCGATAGTACATCCAGCATAAATTATAACAGATGCACCTATCAAACATTCCTGTGAGATTTTAGCTGGTTCTAATTTTTCTTCATCTTTAAATATGCTATTTACACCTCTCATAGGTAATTTCCCAATAATTGTATTATCATCTATTCTTACATTTTCACCTATAATAGTTCCATCATGAATAACTACATTGTGTCCTATAATACAATTATCACCTATAACTACATCATCTTCTATAACAGCAAATCTTCCTATTTTTACATTTTGTCCGATTTTACTTTTATCTGAAATATAATTCATCATCGTTCTCACTTTCTACTTAAAAAATTAGTTTTTTAATTTTTTTATATCTTTCATTTCAATTGATGCAAAGTTTTCCATTGGGAATTTAACTGGCATTCCTGTTAATCTTGATTTGTAAGCTGCAAGGATTATTTCCATAGCTTTTTTTCCTTGTTCTCCACTAACTAATGGCTCTGTTCCATTATTTATAGCATCTATAACATCTTTAAATAATGCTGTATGTCCAGCACCATAAACATTATCAACTTCACCTGATGCTTCTTTTATTACATCTTCTTCTTTTTCTAATTCGTCTTCAAATCTCCAAGTTTCAATCTTATTAACAGCCATTCCACCTATGCATACTGCTGCTTTTTCTCCAAAAATACTTAAAGTTTCTTCTAAATTTTTAGGGAATACACATGCACTACCTTCAACAATTCCTATAGCTCCATTTTTAAATCTTATTATTATAGCTCCAAAATCTTCTGCTTCTATATCCCTTAAAAATGTATCACATTGAGCATATACTGTATCCACTTCTCCACCTAACATCCATTGAAGAAGATCTATATTATGTATACATTGATTCATTAATGTACCACCATCTTGAGCCCAAGTTCCTCTCCATGGTGCTTGCTCATAATATCCCATATTTCTATTCCAAAGTATTCTTGCTGTACCATTTACAAGTCTACCAAATCTATTCGCTTCTATTGCAGTTCTTAACTTTTGTATTGGTGCATTAAATCTGTTTTGATGAGATATAGATAGAGTAACATTATTCTTTTTAGCAACAGCTATCATTTCATTAGCATCTTTTACAGATAAAGCCATTGGCTTTTCAACTATAGCGTTTATTCCATTATTCATGCAGTATATTGCTATTTCTGGATGATATCCACTTTCAGTAGCAATATATACTATATCAATTTCCATATCTTCAATCATTTTTTTATAATCTGTATATACTTTAACATCACATTCACAGTTCATATTTTTTATATATTCATCTTTTTTAGCTATAGCTTTTTCTTCCACTACATCACAAGTAGCTACTAAAACAGCCTCTTCTTTATTATTTACTATAGCTTCTACTCCCTTGTAAGATATTCTTCCACAACCTATAACCGCAAATTTAAATTTTTTCATAATAATTCCCTCCTACGCTTCTCTATTACAAAGTTCTTCATATATTTTCCATAATTTCTCTTCTTCTTTTTTCCAATTAAATTTTTCTTTTATAGAATATATACCGTTATTACCCATTTCATCTCTTAATTTATCATCTTTCAAAAGATGAATAACATTTTCTGCTAGTTCATTTTCATCCTCTGGATTAACTACTAATCCTGAATTGTATGCAGTAATATAATCTTTTATAGGTGGCATATAACTTCCAATTACAGGGATACCACAACTCATATATTCAAATTGTTTAGTAGGTATATTTTTAAAGTATTTAGGTAATGGTAATAATGTAACTAATCCTATTTTAGATTTATACATATATTCTCTTACCATTGCATGTTTCACTTTTCCTGTAAATTTTATATTTTTTTCTAAGTTATTATCCTTAATATATTCTTTTAAAATATCTTCACACTTATCATAACCAAATGGACCTACAAATATCATCTTTATGTCTTTATAATTATATTTGTTTTTAATTATATTAACAGTTTTAAGAATTTGTAATGCTCCTCTTTCGATTGTAATTCCTCCCTGATAAATCATATCATATTTTTTTTCTACCTCATATTTTTTTTCAGGAATAAACTGTGTAAAGTTATGGATTACCTCTACATTTTTATTTACTACTTTAAACCTTTTTTCAACTGCTTCATCTGCAGTAATTATATAGTCAAATCCCCTTGAAATAATAAGTTCCGTTTTATCCACAAAAAATGTAGATAATGGTCTTATCACCTTTGGTATCTTATTTGACATATTAGCCATATCCGGATAATGCTCATGAACATCATAAATTATTTTGCAATTAGGTAATTTCTTTTTTATCTTTTTTGCTTTATATATAATTTCAAAATCATGAAAATGATATATATCTGCTTTTTCTTCTATGGCCCTATCTATTAACTCCTCTAGAATTAGAAATCTATCTTTCAAATTTTTAGGTTTTGTTATACCTACTACTTTTATACCATCAATTTCGTGAATTCCTCTTTCATATGGTGCAACTATGGTTATATCCTTATATTTTTTTAAAAGAGATTTTGCTTCCTTATGAAATATTCTAGAGTCTGTTGGACTATGACCAGTTGTGAGTATACATATTTTCATCACCTAAGCTCCTATTCACTTTTTATTGATACAATCTTAAGTATTCACTATATAAACTATTAGCACTTTGAGTCCAAGTATATTTAGTTTCAACTTTTATTTTAGCATTTCTTTCTATGTCTTTTCTTATGCTATCATTTTCTAGTACATATTTTATTTTATTTGTTAAGTCTTCTAAATTTCTTGGTTCCATCAATATACCATCTTTAAAATCTTCTATTACATCTTCAATGCCTTCACCTTTACATCCTATTACTAACTTACCATGTGCCATAGCCTCTATATAAACTACGCCAAAACCTTCTTTATAGCTAGGTAACACAAAAATATAACAATTTTTCATATATTCCATGACTATATTATGAGGCAATGCACCTTTAAAAATGACTTTATCTGCAACACCATTTTCAAAAGCTAGTTTTTCTAAAGTTTCTCTTTCAATCCCTCTTCCTATAATAACCAAATTTAAATCTTCATAATCATTATGTATATTTGAAAAAGCTCTTATAGCATAATCTATACCTTTAGTTTTTATTAAATTACCAACAACTAAAATATATCTTTTTCCATGAAATTCTTGGCATATACTTTGGCTTTTTTTTGATACAATATCATTTAATTCTATACCATTAGGTATAACCACATAATTATTTTTTTTACCAGTTATATTTTCTGCTTCTCTTTTTAATTTATTACTTACAAATATAACTTTATTTGATTTTTCAAATACATGAACCACCTTATTTTTAAAATTCTCATCTAAATTAACCGTATAGTTCATATCTTGGCCATGTATTGTGGTCAACAAAGGCTTATTAAAATGTTCATTTAACATAACAGCTCCATATCCATCTGGTAACGCTACATGTGCATGGATTAAATCAAATTTGAACTCTTTGTATAATTTTGATGTTATTTTTTTAATTCCTTTATATAAAATTTCACCTGAAGATCTAAAATTTAAATTTTTAGGGAGCCAAACTACTCTAGGATAAAAAACTTCTACCCCTTCCCATATAGCTTTTTTAGGTATATTATAATACCCTTTATATTTTTTTGAAAGTAATGTAAGTATATATGGTGTATACGGAATTGGTGATATAACTTTTATATTCACATCCTCCTTAGAGCTTTTCAATGCTTTAACTTGTTTATGAATAAATATCCCATTATTTTCATTATAATTATTAGGATACATATGAGATATTACTAGTATATTCATAAGAATTCTCCTCGTTTTTTATTAGATAAAGCACATAGTTAATAACCCTATGTGCTTCAATTTCAAACAAAGTGCAATAATTAATTATAGTTTGTTTATTTTATGTCTGTTGTTTTTAACATTTTTAGTAGCATTTCTAGTATCATATAATAAGTTAGCTTTTTCAACTATTGATTCATAATCATAGCAACTATGATCTGTAGTTATAAGAACTATATCTGCACTTTCTATTTCCTTTTCCCATTCAACTGATATATACTCTTTACCTTTATGTTTAAATGATGGGATATATGGATCATTTACTAACACATTTGCACCTTTTTTCTCTAATAATTCTATTACTTTTAGTGTTGGAGATTCCCTCATATCATCAATATCCTTTTTATAAGCAGCTCCCATAACTAATACTTTAGAACCATTAAGTGCTTTTTTATCTCCATTTAATAGATTCATAACATTTTCAATAACAAACTCTGGCATAGAGTCATTTATTATTCCTGAAGTTTCTATTAATTGAGTATGATAATCATATTCTTTTGCTTTCCATTCTAGATAAAATGGATCTAGTGGTATACAATGTCCACCTAATCCTGGACCTGGGTAAAATGCCATAAATCCATAAGGTTTTGTTTTTGCTGCATCTATAACTTCCCAAACATCTATTCCCATTCTTTTACATAATATAGCCATTTCATTAGCTAATGCTATGTTTATGTTTCTAAATGTGTTTTCAAGTATTTTTTCCATCTCTGCAACTGCTGGACATGAAACTTCCATTATTTCTCCTTCTAATACATTTCTGTATAGTTGAGCAGCTACTTCTGTACAAGAAGTTGTACATCCTCCAACAACTTTTGGAGTATTTTTAGTATTAAAATCTTTATTACCTGGATCAACTCTTTCTGGTGAGAATGCTAGGAAGAAATCTTCTCCACATTTTAATCCAGTTTCTTCCAATATAGGTTTTATAACTTCTTCTGTAGTTCCTGGGTATGTAGTACTTTCTAGAACAACTAACATTCCTTTATGTAAATATTTAGCTACGCTTTTAGTTGAACTTACAACATATGATAAATCTGGTTGTTTGTATAAATCTAATGGTGTAGGTACAGCTATACATACAGTATCAACTTCTGAAACAAAACTAAAATCTGTTGTAGCTTTTAATTTTCCTTCTTTAACTAAACCTGCTAAATCGTCATCAACTACATCTCCTATGTAGTTACGTCCTTCATTTACCATTGCAACTTTTTGATCTTGAACATCAAAACCAATTACTTCGTATCCTACTTTAGCCTTTTCTACTGCTAACGGTAATCCAACATACCCTAAGCCAACTACCCCTAATTTAGCAGTTTTATTTTTTAGTTTTAATAATAATTCTTCTTTTAATTTATTTGACATTTTACTTCCTCCTAATTCAAGTTAGACTAATCTATTTTGCACTACTTTTGAAAAAACTCTTTTAACTTATCAGCTGCATATGCTACCAATTGAAAGTTATTTCTGGACATAGTGGTAAAGCAAATGTTTAGTACTATTATCTTCTATAATCTATAAATTATATTTTTGCTGATTTTAATTACAAATAAATATTATAGATTTAGTTTTATCAGTTATATGTTTTTCTATACTATTTAATCTTATATAGTATATTTCAATTATTTTGTATTAGTTTTGTTTTCTTTTATATGTTGGAACTTTTTCTTCTAGTAAAGCTATTATATCTTCTTTTTCTATTTTTTGCACTTCTCTAAATTCATCAACAGATTTTTCTATAAACTTCATATCAACATCCATAGGTTTTTCAATAAATATTTTTTTATGGTCTGTAGATGTTAATGCAACTTCATCCATTAAAAGTTCCTCATATAGCTTTTCTCCTGGTCTTAATCCTACATACTCTATTTTAATATCTATATCTGGTTTAAATCCTGAAAGACTTATTAAATCCTTTGCTAAATCAGCCATTTTTACAGGTTTCCCCATATCTAACACAAATATTTCTCCACCTTTAGCCATTCCCCCAGCTTGTATAACAAGTTGAGCTGCCTCTGGTATAGTCATAAAAAACCTTGTTATCTCAGGATGTGTAACCGTAACTGGTCCTCCATTTGCTATCTGCTTTTTAAATAGTGGTATAACCGATCCGTTACTCCCCAATACATTTCCAAACCTTACAGCAACAAATTCAGTTTTACTTATTTTATCAAATGCTTGAATTATAAGTTCACAAAATCTTTTAGTTGCCCCCATAACGTTTGTTGGGTTTACTGCCTTATCTGTACTTATTTGAACAACTCTTTTTACATTAAACTCATCACAACACTTCATAAGATTATATGTTCCTACAATATTATTTTTTATTGCTTCTGCTGGATTATTTTCCATTAATGGAACATGTTTATGAGCTGCTGCATGAAATACAACATCTGGTTTATAATTACTAAATACTTCTCTTAATCTTTCCATATCTCTAATAGATGCTATAATAACTTTTTTCTCTTGTTGTGGATGGTTTCTATTCAATTCCATCTCTAAGTCATATGCATTATTTTCATAAATATCAAGTATCACTAATAACCTTGGTTTAAACTTTACTATTTGTCTACATAGCTCAGAACCTATAGAGCCACCTCCACCAGTTACTAATACTACTCTATCCTTTATATATTTATCAACATTTTCATTATCCAACTTAATTTGTTCTCTACCTAAAAGATCTTCTATATTTACATCTCTAAGTTGTCCCATGCTAAAGTTATCATTCATAAGTTCATATACACCTGGAACTGTTTTTAATTTGCATTTAGTTTCTTTGCATATGTTTAGTATTTCTTTCTTATCGTGTAACTCTACCGATGGCATCGCTAAAATTATTTCTTCAACCTTATAATCATTACAAGCTTTTACTATAGACTTTCTTCCGCCTAACACTTTTATTCCATTAATACGCTTTCCTTTTTTATTTTCATTGTCATCTATAATTCCAACTATATTGTAACTTAAGTCTGAATGTTTTTTTACCTCTTTTATAATTAAAGCTCCAGCATCACCTGCGCCAATTAAAAGAGTATTAACTTTTTTTCCACAAATTCCTTTTGGTGTTTCTTTATTACTTAATAATCTTAGTATAAATCTAAGACCACCTAAACTTAAAACACTTAACACCCAAAAAATTATATGAACATTCATAGGAAACCTATAATATGGACTTCTTAAAAATGTATAACTGATATAGTAGCTATAAATTACAAACACTATATTGGTTAAACTAACAGAATATACTATAGAAAATAATTCATCAATAGATGCATACTTCCATATATTGTCATACAACTTAAATATTTTATTGAAAAATAAGGTGAAAATAATAAGTGGTATTATAGAGACCTTAAAAAATAACTGATAATTCTTTGTAATATTAAAATCAAATCTTAAAACTAAGGCTATATACAATGATAATATTACGAACAAAATATCTAATATCATTATTCTTTTGTCATTTTTCATAATTTCACTTCCTAAGCCTTTATATTGTTTAATACAAATTTTATTTATACCATTTTATTTAAAAGATTGTTATTTTATAAATTATCTTATTTTTAATTAATAAAAATTTATAAAAAACCTTTATTATATAGATTGTTCAAATCCCTTTATAATTTTACAACATTTTTGCAATAAATCAACTGCTTTTTTAACCTTTTAATGCCATTTTACCATTGTTATTGTCATTTTTCATTATAATTTTAGCATTTATATAAAATCCATTCTATTTAAATTTGATTTTTCTTTGTTAATTAATATTTTTCTACATTCTATATTTTAAGTTAATTAAGATTCAACTTTTTTATTTCTTTTAATATTTCATCTTCTGGATTAATTTTTTCTGCCAACTCTAAATGAATCTTCGCCTGTTCAATATCACCTAAATTTAAATAACACATAATTAAATTAGTACATATATCTACTTCTTTGGTAACTTCAAATGCTGCTCTAAAATACCTTATTGCATTTTGATAATCACCAATACATGCAAAATTTATTCCTAATTCATTAACTACAGCTACATCATCACTGTTTATTGCTTGAGCTTCATTTAAATAATATATAGCTTTTTCATTATTCTCTAGAACTCTATACGCAATAGCAATATAATAATAAATTTCCACAGTATTACCCAATTCATCCATTAATGGTATTAATAATTCTAAAGCTTTTTTAGGATCTTCATATACTAATTCTTTTCCATCTTCATATTTTCCTATTACTTCAAGAGAATTTTTAAATTCTAAGACATCATTTGTTTGTTCTCCACCTAAAGAAATATATTGATTTATAGCAAATAATGCACCCTCTAAATCCTTATCTTCTTTTTTAGTATTGCTTCATAAAAATATGGTGTATTAAATTCATCTATTTTTTACATTCTTCTATCAATAATAATTCTTCTTCTTTATATTTTTCCTCTTTATTTCTTAACCCATCTACCAGTAATAGTGCTTTGTTATAGTTTTCTTTTGTCTTTTCTATTTCTAAAAGTCCCTTCAATAATATATATGAGTCTTCATACTTTTCATTTTTTACATTATTAAATATGGTACCTTTAATAAATTTCATGCTACCATCTATATCTTTTATTATTTCTTTATATATTTTATTAAATTTAAATTTTTTATCACAACCCAAAACAAAAAATATTCCTTCTAAGAATAATGTTACTGGAATGTTTTTTAAATCATCCCCGTCCTTTGCCTTTCCGACTACATCCTCACTTTTTACAGGTAAATAAACATTTTCCTTAAATTCATAAGAATTAAATTTAGTTCCCTTTTTAATTTCCAAAAATAAAACCTTTGATAATTTGTTTAAAAAATGACTTTCTATATTACTCATAGTTCACCATCCTAATCTAAATGTTTAAATTAATGTATTAAAAACTTAATTTACTGTAAACTAAGTTTAGCAATACAATTTTTTAAATTATAAATCTAAATTTACATTTCAATTATTATTTAAAATATTTCATTTAAGTATATTAACATATAAAATCTATATTATACAAAATATAATTTTCATAAAGTATTTTCACTATATTTATTTAAAATTAAACTTCACAATGTCTTTTAAATATTATACAACATAGTATGTTTAAATAAAAATAATATTAAATATAACTAAAATTCATTTATAGGGAATTATATCATAGAATATTAAAATATACCTAATAAAATAATATATATTTCAAAATATATATTAATGAATGTTTATTTATATTCTTAATTGAAATGAAAATTTTAATGTAAATGTATAAATTAAAATTTTAAATTATTTATACATATAATTACAAGGTTCTAAGCTGAGTTTTAAAATTATTCATTTATGAAATGAGAAAACTTTAAATAAACTCATACTAATAGCTTTCATCTTATTTTAGTTAAAAAGTTATGTTAATTATTACTCACTATGTTCTTAATACTAAATGTATTTTTCAAGATTAATTTTTAGTTTTATCCATTACTTTTAACTACCTGTAGTTGCACTTATTTTTAGCAAATCATAACAAAGATTTAGTGAATAAACTTAAACATAAACTTATATACCTATACTAGGAAATATAAGATAAATTTGGAATTTTATATTGAAGTAAAATCTATTGCATTTACAATTTTATTATCTTATAATTAATTTGTTTTAAATTAAACAGTACAGCATGTTTTTGCAAAACTATACTATATATCATTATAAGAATTATATTTATACGCTTAACAAGCATTGAGATGCTTTATTTATAGAGAAAGAGGGGATATTAGATTGTATAAGTTAAATCAACATGAAACACCACTATTTGACGCCCTAATGGAATATGTTAATAGAGATACTCTACCATTTCATGTTCCTGGACATAAAAAAGGCATTGGTGCCTATAAAGAGTTCAAGGATTTTATGGGTGAAAATCCTTTTAAAATTGATGTTACTGTTTTTAAACTTGTTGATAGTTATCATCATCCAACAGGTCCTATAAAAAAAGCTCAAGAACTTGCAGCTGATGCTTATGGTTCAGATTCTTGCTTTTTCTCAGTACACGGTACATCTGGGGCTATCCAAGCAATGATACTTTCTGTTGTAGGTGCTGGAGATAAAATTATAATCCCTAGAAATGTACATAAATCTATAACTGGAGGAATAATTCTAGCTGGTGCAATACCTGTTTATATGCAACCAGAGCTAGACAAAAAATTAGGTATAGCTCATGGCGTTTCTCCTGAAACTGTAGATAGTACTTTAAAAGAACATCCAGATGCTAAAGCTGTTTTAATTATTAATCCAACTTATTATGGTGTTGCTACAGATATAAATAAAATTGCAGATATTGTACACTCATATGATATACCATTAATAGTAGATGAAGCACATGGTCCTCATCTAAACTTCAATGAGAAACTTCCAATGTCTGCTATGGAAGCTGGTGCTGATATATGCGCTCAAAGTACTCATAAAATTATTGGAGCTTTAACTCAAGGATCTTTACTTCAAGTTCGTTCTAAAAGAATAAACATTGGAAGGGTTAGACAAGTTATAAATTTAATGCATACAACATCACCATCTTATATACTTATGGCTTCCTTAGATACTGCTAGAAAGCAAATTGCTTTAGATGGTAAAGAACTTTTAGATAAAACAATAGAACTTTCAAATTATGTTCGTGAAGAAATAAATAAAATTCCTGGTTTTTATTGTTTTGGTGAAGAAATACTTGGAAAATCAGGAGCTTATGCTTTCGACCCTACTAAAATAACTATAACTTGTAGAGATTTAGGTATAACTGGTTATGATTTAGATATGATTTTATCAAATAAATATCATATTCAAATGGAGCTTTCAGACTTATATAATGTTCTTATTGTAGGTTCATTTGGTGATACAAAGGAAGGTATGGAAAGGTTACTTATTGCATTAAGAGAAATAAGTGATGAATATTACGGAAAAGGTGCTAAAAAAGCTGATTTTATAGATATACCACCAATTCCAGAACAAATGCAAATACCAAGTGAAGCATTTAATAGTGTTAATACACCTGTTAAAATTTCTGAAAGTGTAGGAATGATAAGTGGCGAGTTTTTAATGGCTTACCCTCCTGGAATACCAGTACTTTGCCCTGGTGAAAAAATCACACAAGAAATAATAAACTATGTGCAAAAGCTAAAAGATACTGGTCTTTATGTTCAAGGCACTGAAGACCCTAATGTTGAATATATAAAAGTAGTTAAAGAAGAAGATGCTGTTTATATAGACGTAAATTAAAATAAGCTCTAGAATTTTAATAATTCTAGAGCTTATTTTTTATATTAGTCATATGAAAATAAATAATAGACCAAATATGCGAGAATACTAATCTATTATTTATTTTATTATGCCTTATTAATTACTATCCTTTTGCCCTGGTATAGTTCCATATATATATCCACCATTTTGTAGATTATATTCTAAAGTTTCAAACATATCCCTAACTGATATTATCCCTATACCATATAATCCATTTGCTGGTTCATAAACAGCATATGAGTTCATTGCATTTCTAACAGTTTGCATATCTTCATCCGTCTTTATATTGGTACTAAACTTAACATCTTTATCTAAAGCCTCATAAGCCTTAGGTTTATTTACAAAATATACATTATCTATTTCTTGATTATCATAAAGTTCTCTAAATACTCTGCCTAATGCTGAATGATCACTTTGTGGCTCCTTAAAATAGCTAAAAGTAAAGAATTGATAATCCTGTCCATCACTTATAAACTCTCTTATATCCGTTCTTAATTCATCTATATGTTCTTTAGTACTACTATCTGGTATATCTAAATATGTTCTATTTTCATTAGGTATTCCATAGGCATCTAATTCTCTATTGAATTCATTGGTTCTCGCCTTTGCAAACTCTTCCAATGTCATGGTTGATGGTATTTTAGGACTTAATTTTCCTGATTTTATTCTTTTATAAACAAAAGATCCATTTCCTCTGTTTATAAGAACAACTTTAACATTTTCTGGTCCTAACTCTTTTACTGCATTCATTATTGCTGAATGAGCAAATAGTATTACATCATCTTGATGGCTAAAGAAAAATGCTGCTTTAGGTTTATTAAACTTAAGTTCTCCAGGTTCTAAATTATTTTTTATATTTAAAGCTTTTTCTAGAAATTCGTTAGGTATTTTTGATTCAAAATATATATTTTTAAAATCACTATTTTTTAAATAGCCTTTTTCATCTTCCGTAATATTATCTTTATAGAAAACTATTGGCCTTTTTAGCATTGAAGATGCTAATATATCTTCTTGTTCCCTTGAGTCTAAAACTATAATGGAATTAGACTTTGTAAAAAACTTATTATTTATCTTTGTACTAGAATTATTGAAATCTTTAATATCTATTAAAGATTCATCATTGAATTTTTCTTTAGAAAATAATCCTTCATTTAAAATATATCTATTTTCTTTTTCAACTCTAGTTATAAACTTATTATTTTTCACATCTTCTTTTGTTGAAAATAAAATAGGTGCTTTCAATTTTGATGCTACTGCTGCTATTAATGTATTTTTATCCTTATCCTGTTCTGATGCTACAAAAACAGTATTATATCCACTCATCTCTTTTGCTATATTTTTACTTAACTGACATATGTCTTTTCCGCATATCCTTTTTATTTTCTTATTTGAATCAATTTGATTTTCAACAGTTTTAGATATGCTTATATCATTTCCTATTATATAGACTTCTTCTGGATTTATTCTGCTTATTTCATTTTTAACATCATCTGGTATATTATCGTTATCGATAACCAACACTGATGCATTTTTATAACTAGCTAAGGGCATAGCTAATAATTTTTCTAGCATATTATTTTCATTTACCAAAACAACATTTTTGCTTTTTAGCGACTTACTCATATCTATATATTTATTATATAGATCACTATCTTTCAATCTTATAGTTTTCCCCTTCAAGTTTTTAGTTGCTTGTTCAATCTCCTCAATAGTTTGTTCATTGTTAACTAAAATTTTACAGCTATGATTTTTCACATATATTTGTTTAGATATCATACCTAAAGATACAATTAAAATCATTGCTATTATGGTAGCACATATCTTTTTTCTTTTTTCCTTTTTTCCCTTTTCTTTCTTCTTAAGTTTATCGTTCTTGTATTTCTATATTTTTTATTCATTGTATCCCCCCAAATAATATTTTAACCATAGCAAAAGTGTACTTATTTTTATGTATTCTTTAAATTATACACTCAATGTAAATTTATTTTTTACATAATATATTTTATTCTTTCTATTTATTTTTGTGTTACAAAACAAAAACAAAACCTATTAAAATAAATTTTATAAAATTTGATTTTAATAGGTTTTATTTTATCTTTTTATTTTCTTTTTATATAAATCCCTACACATATTAATCAGTGCATTAATATATTTTCTATAAAGAATATATAGTAATAATAATTCTAAAATACCTAATAAAACATATATATACCCAAATTTGAAAAATGTAGCATAAAATGTGTATATACACAATGCAAAAGTCATTATATAGAATCTTTTAAGATGATAATTTACCTTATAGTATCTAAGACCTATATATGTTCTTATTGAAAAAAACACTATATAAGATAATCCTGTAGAAATAGCTGCACCTACAGCTCCCAATTTAGGAACTAATATAAAATTCCCTATTATATTTACAACGCATGAAATTACAGATATGTATATATGCTTTCTTTGCTTCTTTTTAAAATTAATTCCTAAAACAGTAGTTTCTGAAACTGTGTACATTATTGGCATAAAACTTAAAAATGGTATTATGTAAGCTGCAGTCCTATATTCGGAACCTAAAAATAGAATAATTATATCTCTAAATAAAATTAATCCAATAGTACAAAAGAACATAGCAATAGTCACAATTAAACTTGCCTTTTCAAAAAATTCTACATCCTCTGGATTTTTCTCATATCTTTCAAAAGCTACTGGTACCCAAAACGTAGTAAAACAGCCCTGTAATATAGTAAGTAATGCAACAACCTTTGCTGCCGAACTATATATCCCTAGTTCCTCTGCGCCCCAAAAACTTTGTATTGCAATTCTATCAGCTGATTGAAAAATATAATGTATAGCTGCTGTTATAACCAATGGTGCACCATATACTAAAATTTCTTTCGTATCAGTTTGTAGTTCCATTTCACTATCTTTTATATTAAATATATTCCAATATTCTCTTTCACATATTATAGCCATTATAGTAACTGCAACATTAGAAAATAATAGTGCTAATACTAAAGCCATATAGTTATCTTTAAGATAATATCCTGCAATAAATATCATAACTAAATAAAAGACTTTATTCATGACAATTAATAATGAATATGTTTTAGACTTTTGTTGCATTCTAACAACTAATAATGCAAACCTATTAATTAATAAAAAGCTTACATGAACTATAATGATTATTAAAAATATTAAACTATAACTTCCAAATATAAATTTAGATACATACTCTCTAAATATAATTGCTAAAATTATTAACAATATATTTATTATAGCTGGAACTTTTACACATCTTAATAATAATAGCTTTCTATTTTCTTCTTTTTCAGCATAAAAAAATCTTACAAATGCTTGATCTATACCAAATACTAATATAATCATAACTAAACTAGAATACAATTCAAACTGAGAATATATACCAAATTGTACTGGTGAAAACATTCTTGTTATAATTGGCGTACTAATTATTCCAATCAAAAAAGTTATCCAACTTCCTACAGAAAAGGATAAAAATTTATTTAACAAACTCTTATTATTCATATTTTATACCTTCTTCAAAATTAAATTAAACATAATTTAAATTATATATGGATAAATTAATATGTCAATAATACTATTATAAATTGAACTTCAGTTTTACTCTAAGTTTTTTCTTTCCTATAAATCTTTTCATAATTATATTTTAAATACAAAATTCAATCAATTAAACAGCTCATTCACTCCATTTGAGCTATACCAACCTATTAAAAACTGAATTTAAACTCCTATAAAAAGCTATAGGAGTTTAAGCATATTGCACTTTATACTTATCAATATGATTTTTACTTTCTCACTGTATTATTTCTTAACAAATACATTTTATTAGCTGCCATTTTCATACCAGCATTATCTAAAGTTCTTATATATTGATTGTAGTTCATATTTAAAACATTACCATATGATTTAAGTAAATTATTATAATAACCTAACAAATAATTTGTTTTCATAAGTTTTTCATTATGTCTTGTATTAAACAAAATACTATTTACTCTTCTTTTTTCTCTGCTTTCTTTTTAAATA
>NZ_HE611050.1:826729-841821 GCF_000285575.1 Clostridium senegalense JC122
TTTTAATATCATAATAGTAATCTTTACCTTTTCCAATAAGTAATATTTTTTCATAATTTACCTCCATAACCTGTCTATAATATGGATGTAATATTTCAATCATTCTTTCATTAAAATATTCATTTTTTTCTTTTCTTCTTCTATTACTTCTTTTAATTTTTTTAATTTCTCGTTAGTTTTCATCCTAAGTGAAGGCAGTCTTTCTATTATATAAGTTACCTTGTCAATATTTTTAGGATGACCTTTTTTTATAATTTCTAGACCTTCTAGAACACTTTCATAATCATTTTTATCTTTATTTATATCTGCTTCATCCTGAAGTGCAGCTAGTATACTTCCCTTTTCTTCATTTAAATATATATCCATATAATAAAAAATTCTAGCTAATCTTTCGCACAGAATTCTATCTTCTACAACATTATCATCCTCATCTATATACATATAGTTTTCAGGTTCTACACTTAAATTTTTAGTAAACTTTTTTATAAATATTACTTCTCTATAAAGCTTTCTATTATGACTTATTGGTTTAGATACTTCTATATTTTCTATTGATTTTTTATATGGCAACAGTTTGTCCATTAATTCCTTTGATGGCTTATCATACAGTTTCATAAAATATTCCTCCCTTGTTCATCCAAGTTCACTAATTTATAGGGCTTTAAATATTGTTAATAGAATCAAATAAACTTAGTGTTAAAATAGTTTTTACTTAACTAAAAACTATCTATCCTTAAAGTATAAATACATTATATCAAATTTTTTAAAAATTCCTATAATTCCATGTGATTTTATAAATAAAATTAGGGCTATTTCAAAATAAAATTTTATCATTATTTCGAAATAGCCCTTAATTACATTATGCTTCCATACCTAGTTTTAAAGCTTTTTTATTTAATTCTACCGCCTTTTGAGGTACTAGTGTTGAAACTACCTCTTCCCAATCTATTTCTCTTAAGTCTAATGCTTTTAATAATGCTCCTAAAAGAACTACATTCTGAGCCTTTATATTTCCTAATTCTTCAGCTATATTTGCAGCATTTAAAACTACTAATTTTTCTACTCTTTTTTTCAATTCACCAATTACGTCTTCTGGGTATTTCTCTTCTCCTATCAGCACTGGTACTGGATGTATTTCATATTCATTTACTACTAAATATCCACCTTCTTTTAAAAATGGTAACGCCCTTAAGGCCTCACTTTTCTCAAAAGCAACAACTACATCTGCTTTGCCCTCTTCTATAAGTGGAGAATACACTTTTTCTCCAAATCTTACTTGAGTTGTAACACTTCCACCTCTTTGTGCCATACCATGAACTTCTGACATTTTAACATCATATCCGTGTCTTAATAATCCTTCAGATAATATTTTAGATGCAAGTATTGTACCTTGTCCCCCAACACCTATAAATAATATACTCTTTACATCCTTCATATTATTCACCAACCTTTTCTATTGCATCAAATGGACAAACTTCTTTACATAATCCACAACCATTACACATAGATTCATCTATAGAAACAATTCCATTTTGGAATTTAAGTGCTGGACAACCTGTCTTTAAGCACTTCTTACATTTTTTACATTTTTCACTATCTACTTTACAACTTAAATTTGCTCTCTTCTTTAAAACTTCTTTTATTAATGCACATGGCTGTTTTGTTACTATTACAAATGGTTCTTTGCTATTATGGGCATCTTTAACAGCATCTTCTGTTTCTTTTAATTTATAAGGATCTACAACTCTAATATTCTCTTTCTTGACACCACAAGATACTACCAATGATTCTATATCAACCATAGGAGCTGGTTCATTTTGAAGTGTTTTTCCACTTCCCGGATTTTCTTGATGGCCAGTCATCCCTGTTATTCTATTATCTAAAATCACAGTAACTATTGGAGTATTATTATAAACAGAGTTTATAAGTCCTGTAACCCCTGAATGGAAAAATGTTGAATCTCCTATAAATGAAAATACTTTTTTTCCTTCCCTTTTACCTACTATAGATGCTCTTTCTATACCTATTCCACCAGAAATAGATGCACCCATACAAATTACTGTATCCCCTACATTTAAAGGAGGGTTCATGCCTAGAGTATAACATCCTATATCACTTGTAGATATTACATCCTTGTATTTAGATACTGCATAGAAAATTCCTCTATGTGGACATCCTGGACATAATACTGGTGGCCTTGATGGTGGTCTTACATCTGATTTATAATTTATTACAGAACCTTCACCTAAGATAGCTTTTCTTACAATTGTAGGGTTTAACTCACCACATATAGGTATAATTTCTTTTCCTATACAGTTTATCCCCATTGCTTTTACTGCTGTTTCTATATATGGATCATTTTCTTCAACTACATATAATTTTTCTACTTTACTTGCAAATTCTTTTATCATTTCATCTGGCAATGGATAACTTAATCCTATTTTTAAATAAGATGCGTTATCACCTAAAACTTCTTTACAATATTGATAAGAAACACCACTTGTTATTATTCCAACTTTGGTACTTCCCATTTCAATTCTATTTAACTCACAATTATTTGAGTATTTTCTAAGCTTTTCTAATCTTTCTTCTACTTCATAATGTTTAGCTCTAGCATTAGCTGGTGTCATAATATACTTTTTAACATTTTTTTCGTATGGTTTTACTTCTACATTTTTTCTTTCCCCTACTGTAACCACAGATTTTGAGTGAGACACTCTTGTAGTTGTTCTAAATAATACTAAAGTATCAAATTCTTCACTAATTTCATAAGCTTTTTTCATGTATTCTATACATTCTTGTGAGTCTGATGGCTCTATAAGTGCAACTTTAGCATGAGGTGCATAATACCTATTATCTTGTTCATTTTGTGATGAATGCATTCCCGGATCATCTGCTGTTACTACTACAAATCCCCCATTTACTCCTTCATAAGCCATTGTAAATAATGGATCTGCTGCAACGTTCAATCCAACATGTTTCATAGTGCATAATACTCTTGCACCACCTATTGATGCACCTGATGCAACCTCAAATCCAACTTTTTCATTAGGTGCCCATTCTGCATAAACACCTTCATATGTTGCAAAATTTTCTAATATTTCTGTACTTGGCGTGCCTGGATAAGCTGATGCCATGTGGCAACCTGCTTCATAAGCTCCTCTTGCGATAGCTTCATTTCCAGTCATAATTACCTTTTTCATAATATCCCTCCAAATCCCCAAATATATATATTTTCTATAAAGTAAAATTGTTACTTACCATATATTAATTAAACAAGTGTAGCTCCTAAAGCTATTGAATATAATTTAGATTGAGCGCTATCTGCTCTTGAAACTAACACTACAGGACATTTAGCCCCTAGTATAACTCCAGCACTTTCTGCATCTGCAAAATATGTTAAAGATTTGCCTAAAAAATTTCCTGCTTCTATATTCGGAACTAATAATATATCACTATCTCCTGCAACATCACTAACTATCCCCTTATGTTTTGCAGCTTCTTTTGATATAGCATTATCTAGACCTAATGGCCCATCTATGATACATCCCTTAAGTTGCCCTCTTTGATTCATAGCAGTTAATGCTGCTGCATCTAAAGTAGCTTGCATATTAGTATTTACCACCTCAACGGCACAAATTGGCGCAACTTTAGGGCACTCTATACCTAAAGCATGAGCAAGATTAACTGCATTTTTTATTATGCCTATTTTATCTTTAAGCTCTGGATATGTCACCATACCTCCATCTGTTAATAAAATTAGCTTGTGATAATTAGAAGTTTCATAAACCATTACATGAGATAATAAATTGCTAGTCTTAAGACCACATTCTTTATTTAAAACAGCTCTTAATAGGTCTGCTGTTCCAAGCATCCCCTTCATTATAAAATCTGCTTCCTTATTTACTACTAATTGGACAGCTTTTGCTGCTGCTTTTTTTATATCTTTTTCATTTATAATTTTAAATTTAGATAAATCTATGTTTAAATTTCTAGCTATGCTAATTATTTTATCTTCATCACCAACTAAAACAGCATTTATTATATTTTCATTGACTGCTTCATAAACTGCCTTTAAAACTACTTCATCTTGCGCTACAGCAATTGCTAATGTTTTCTTTTTACCACTTTTAGCTTTTTCAATTATTTCTTCTAATTTAGTTATCATAATATCCTCCTTCACTGCTTTGCAATTTTAGGCATATTTAATTAAATAATATAAAAAATCTCTTACTATTTTTGAAAATCCTTTATTTTAATCCCCTGATATGCTTGTATTTCACAAAATAGAATTTAAAATTTTAGACTATTATCTTCTTTTACATACCTTTTTTAAATTTTATCTTTATTAACCTTATAAGGTTCCAAATTAAATTTTAAACTTATTCATTTATCAAATGAGAAAGCTCAAATTAATATTTTATCAATAACTAACAGATTATTTTAGTTAAAAGTTAAGAGTGAATAGTTAACAATTGTGGTTATTAATACTCACTTCGTTCCTAGTAATTCTCAACGCATCTTTTTATAAATTTTCAAAGCAAATTATATTCATAGATTTTTTTAAATCATTTTCAGAAAGTGGTTGCCACTTTCATCCTAAATTCTTAATTAATAATTCTTAAATAACTATATTTGTACTTATTTTTCTTAACTTATAACAAAAATTTGATGTACAAATTTAAATTGGAGCTTGTTTCCCTATAGTTATAGCTTAGAAACTTTTATGATGTTTTTTAACATTTTTAATTTATAACAAACTATAATTTGAATTTTTATTACTATGTAACAATTGCTTGTACATTTCAAATTCAAATTTTTAAATACATTATATACATATACACTTTTTTTGGTTTTATAACCAATTAAGAATATTATAAATATTCTTAATTAAAGTATACCTCCTTGAATCTCAATGTCAATTTTAACAGCTAAAATTTATCAAAAAAATGTAAATTTATTTTACTTTTTTTGTATTTTTATCAAATTTGTTTATATTTATAGGTAATTTAGTATATTATACAATAAAAAACAGTAAAATTTTATAATTTTTTAAATCTTACTGTTTTTCTTACCTTAATAAGTTATATGTTATTTTTCATATATTATATTTTCATTAATACTTTCAATATTTTTACAACCTGTTAATACCATTGCTGATTTTAATTCACCTTTTAATTGGTTTACATAGCAAGTTACACCTTCATTTCCGCCACCAAAAGAAGCTGTAACAAATGGTCTTCCTATAAGAACTCCATCTGCACCTAGTGCTAACATTTTTAATACATCTACTCCTGTTCTTACCCCACCATCTACAAGTATTTTTACTTTACCTTTAACAGCTTTAGCTATATCTGATAATACTTCTGCCGTTCCTGGTGTTTGGTCTATAACTCTTCCACCATGATTGGAAACTACAATAGCATCTACGCCTGCTTTTACAGCAAGCATTGCTTCATCTACAGTCATTATTCCTTTTAATATAAATGGTAACTTAGTACTATTTACAAGTTCCTTTATTTCTTCTATCCCTTTAGGCATAACTGGTTTCCCATGTAAAGCTAATGTTATTAGTCCACATGCATCTATATCTACACCAATTGCAAAAGCTCCTGACTTTTCCGCTAATTTTATTTTTTCTATAACATTAGGATTTTCCCATGGTTTTATAAATACAATTCCATCTCCATCATATTTTTTTAACACTTCAAGGTTAGTCATTAAGAATGAATCTACTGCTGTATCTCCCACCATAGGATATATACCAGAATCTAAACACCCTTCTATTACCCAAGTTATGTACTCTTCTTCAGTAAATTTCCCCCCCATATTTAAAGTTGTACCTGTAACTGGTGCTGCAAAAACTGGTATATCCATTCTTTTTCCAAAAAACTCTGTTGAAATATCTATATCCTTTGCATCATGCATAACTCTCATATTTAATTTTATATTGTTTAAAGCATCAAAATTAGCTTTAAATGCTTCACCAGTACCTTTTCCACCCATTCCTGGAACTTCACCAGCACAAGCCACACCATTGCAATTTTTACAAACTCTACAACTTCCATTTAAATTTTCTCTAGCATTTTTTCTAATATCATTCATGTTCATTTTTGTGTCAACCCCTCCATAATTTATATAATAAATTTAAAATAATATACTATTTATTGTTTTTTTGGAAAAGAAACTCTTCTAAAGTTTCTTCTGTAAATATTTTTATACCGTTTCTATATAAAAGCTCTGCAGCTACTCCATTACCATCTTTTTTATTACCACTGAAAGTTCCATCATATATTTTTCCAAAACCACAGGATGGACTTCTTGCCTTTAATATTGCATACTCTGCACCTATAGATTTTGCTATATTAAGAGCTTCATTTGCTCCTTTTAGAAATTCTTCAGTAGCATCATCATTTTTATCTGGACTCAAAACCCTTGCCTTTCCATCTAAAACCATAGCTCCATCACCGTCTATTATTTCATGAGCCACCCTTGGTGTAGCCTGTCCTCCAAGTTGTTCAGGACATATAGGCATAGCCTTTCCTTCTTGTAATAATTTTAAAACTCTTTCATCTAAATTATTACCGCCATTATATTTACAATTTACTCCACACAAGCATCCACTAACTAATATCATGCCTATCACTCCCACGTTATTTTATTTAAATTTGTTCGTTAAATCTTTGTTATCAGTAAAGAAAAATAAGCACAACTATAGTTATTTAAAATTTAAAAGTTTAGCAAAAAAACCTATATTAAACAAGGCCCGTCCTAGAAAAGGTACGTTCAGTATTACTAGAAGTACATCAACTAGTAATTAATTATACATCTTAACTATGTACTATTAACTCTTAACTAAAATGAGCTGTCAACTATTAATATGCTGTTAATCTTAAGTTTTCTTATCTGATAAATGCATAAATTTAAAATTCATCTTAGAACCCTATATAGGATTCCAAGTTGACTTTTTAAATTATCCATTTCAAAACTTGGATACCTAAAATAGTGAGACATGCTCCGAATCACTTAGAATTCAACACTGCATCTTGTATGAAAATATTTTAAAGTTATTGAATAAATTTAAATTGGAGCTTGTTTCCCTATATAAGTTGAATAATTTAATTATATCTTATAGAAATCTTTTTTCAAAATATTTTATAAATGTACCCTTTAAATTTAAAATACCAATAATAATACTCACACAAAAACCTTTGCTCATACTATTATATTTTTATACTATAAAAGTTCCAATGATAGTATGTATCAATGGAACTTTTGTAATATATCTTTTTATTTAAGTTCTACAATTGTAACACCAGTTCCACCTTCACCATATTTTCCAAGTCTATGTGATTTTACATGTGGATGCCTTTTTAACAAATCATTTATTGAGCTTCTTAAAATTCCTGTACCATTTCCATGAATTATTGATACTTCACCAAGTCCAGCGATATATACATCATCTAAATATTTATCTACGGTATATATAGCTTCTTCTGAATCCATACCTCTTAAATCAACTGATGTAGGAGTATTTTTAAGTCTTAATTTAGCTTCCCTTTTTTCCATTTTTCTTATGGCCTTATCTGGTTTAATTGATTTAGATTTTCTTAAATCCTCAAATTTTACCGTTATTTTCATTATCCCAGCTTGAACTTGAACCTCTCCTCTTGAATCTACCTTAGAAATTACTATAACATTTTGATTTAATTTTGGAAGGTATACTTCATCACCTTCATTAACTTTTTTAAGTTTTTCTCCTGTGGCTTCTTGCTTTTTAGTTTCTATTAATTCTGCATGTTCAAGTTTGTCTTTTATTTTCTTTCTTTCTTCTTCAAGTTTTTTTCTAGCATCGGAACTATATCCAAGTCTTTCAATTTCTCTTATATTTTTAAGAGCTGTATCTGATTCTTCCTTAGCCTGTTTTATAAGATTTTTAGCTTCTCTTTGTGCCGAATATAGTGCATTTTCTCTAGCCTTTTCAAATTTATAAAGCTTTTCCTCATATTTTTCTTTTAATTTCTCTGCATCTTTTTTTAGAGCTTCGGCCATTCTTGCATCATTTTCTGCCTTTATACTTTTAGCTTGAAGACTTTGAATAAGTTCTTCAAAATTCAAACTATCTGTAGATATGTTTTCTTTAGCATCTTTAATTATATACTCTGGAAGTCCTAGTCTTCTAGAAATTTCAAAAGCATTGGATTTACCAGGAACTCCTATTAATAATTTGTAAGTTGGGCTCAATGTCTCCACGTTAAATTCAACAGATCCATTTTCGACACCTAATGTTTTTAATGCATATCCCTTTAACTCACTATAATGAGTTGTAGCAACAACTCTACATCCTCTTTTTTTCAAATTCTCCAATATAGATACAGCAAGAGCAGCACCTTCAGTAGGATCTGTTCCAGAACCAAGTTCATCAAATAAACATAAAGAATTTTCATCTGCTTCTTCTATTATTCCAACTATATTAGTCATATGAGATGAAAAAGTTGATAAACTTTGTTCTATACTTTGTTCATCACCAATATCTGCATAAACATTTTTGAAAAAGCTTACTACTGAATTACTTCTTGCTGGAATTAAAATTCCACTCATTGCCATTAAATGGACTAACCCTACAGTTTTTATAGTTACAGTTTTACCTCCAGTATTAGGACCTGTAATTACTAAAGATGTAAATTCTCTACCTAAATATACGCTATTAGGAACAACTACTTTAGCATCAATCAGTGGGTGTCTTACCTCAATTAAATCAATAATTCCCTTATCATTTATTTCTGGACAAATTCCATTTATTTCACTAGCATACTTAGCTTTTGCGAATATAAAATCTAATTCCCATAATATATTTGCATCATTTTCTATTAACTCTATATTATTTGTTACCTTTTTAGATAACAACCTTAATATTCTTTCTACTTCTTTTTTTTCTTTTATAAACAACTCTCTTATCTCATTATTTAAATTTACAAGGCTCATTGGCTCTATAAACAAAGTTGCTCCAGTAGCACTTTGGTCATGTATAAGACCTGGCACTTGATCTTTATATTCTGCTCTAACTGGCAGAACATATCTATCGCCTCTTATAGTATATAAATTTTCTTGAAGATATTTAGAATTAGCTCTTAAAAGTGAATTTACTTTTTCTTTTACAGATGAACTTTTTTGTTTAAGTTTTCTTCTAATATTATAAAGATCATCTGAAGCTCTATCTGACACTTCTTCTTCACTTACTATTGCCATAAAAATTTCATCTTCTAATTTTTTTATAGGTACTATTCCTATACATATATCTTCTAAAACCCTATATCCTTCTTCTTCCTCTTTATGAGATATATACTCTTTAAAACTTCTACTACATTTAAGCATAGATGCAATTCTTAATAATTGTTCACAGGTCAATGAAGATTCTTTTTTAGCCTTATTTATTGCTTCCCTAACATCATATATACCTTCAAATGGAGGATTTCCTTTTGTTGTTAACAGTTTAAATGCTTCTTTAGTTTCCTCAAGATGTTCTTTTACTTCATAAAGATTATCATAAGGAGTTAATTTATCTATAAGCTCCCTTGCCGCAGGAGTTTTTGTATATTTTTTCAATTGTTCTTTTATCTTATTATATTCTAATACTCTTAAAGTCTTTTCTTGCATTTATATCACCTACTTTATTCTACTCCTCTTTTATAATGACCTCTTGTATATCTTTTATAATCACCTTCAAATTTCTCTTCCATAGCCATTTTTATTATTTCCTTAGATTTATTATAATCTTCATCTATCAAATCTATCCTAAATGAATCTATATTATTTCTTCTATATTCTTTCATATTAGGAATTAGATTTAATGGCACATTATTATAAATATGACTTCTACAGTATTTATCCGTTAAAACTTTAAATTCCTCACCTTTTCTATCTTTTAACACATAATCTCCTTCAAAGCATTTTTCAGAACATGAAGATTTACTACTTTTTCCTCCAAACAAACTACCTACTGGACAATATTCACTAACCATAAGTTCATACTTTCCATAAATAATCACTTGAGGTTTTAAAGTTGATTTTTTTGCTAGATTATTTAACTCTTTATTATTTAATTCAACACTCATAACTGCACCATCTAAGTATTCACTATAAAACTGTGAACTATAACTATTAAATATATTGAGTTTATAATCTCCTATTATATTAACTCTATTATAAAATCTAGCTATTATAGCTAAATTTGAAGTAACTATACCTTTTATTCCACTTATGTTTTTCTCTATTAAGTCACAAATTCCTTCTAATTCTTCTTTAATTATATTAGGAGTCTTTATATACACATTCACTCCATCAATATTTGTAACTTCTTCTATTCGTATTTTACTACCCTTAAAGAAACAGTCTAATGCTATATCCTTAACTCCACTATCTACTGCCGCATTAAGTTGTTCTATATTACTTACTACCACCATAAATTCTGGAATATTAGATTTTTCTTTAGGTTTCTTTGAAATATAACTGATATCTTTTTTAACTTTATCTTCTCTTCTATATTTTAATATTAGAAAATTTATTATTTTGTCTGTAAGTTTTCTACGAATAGCATTTATTGAGGATACTGCCATAAACCCTTCTTCAAAGTCTAAAAACTCTATTTTGTTTAACTCAAATGGAGTATCCCCTAATTTATTTAAAGATTTTAATAATCCTTCTTTATCAAGTGGTCTTTTTAAAGCCTTTTGTACTATATCTCCACTTACTTCAAATTCATTTTCTTCAAATTTACCAATTAGTTTTAAAGCATATCCTACCTTAAACTCAATTTGTAAATCTATTGGTAATTTTTTAGCATACAGATTTTCATATATGCTAGAAAGTTCTTCTAATAAAGTTATATCTCCTGCTTTATAAAGAACATCTCCAGATTTATATTTAGTTGGCTTTAACGTAACTTTTTCTCCTTTTTTAGCATATTCAACATCATTTTTATTTAATTTTATTCCAGACACGGCAAATCCATCATCCTTAATTCTAATGCCGTCTCTTAAATGTATGTCTTCTTCTAATGTTATAGTTAAGTCCTTTTGAACCTTGCCAAGATATATACCACTATTTTTAGGACAATTATATGCCATCATATCTTTTCCAACATTTCCAAACATATAAGCCTTTGAAAACCCTTCTCTATTAAATAATTGAGTAAGTTTCTTATATTCATTTTTAATATCAACAGGTTCATTATTGTAATAGCTATCTATAGCTTTTTTATAACTTCCAACTACACCAGCAACATATTCTGGTCTTTTCATCCTACCTTCTATTTTTAAAGAAGAAGTTCCACTATCTATTATTTTTTTTATTTCATCATAGGTACATATATCCTTTGGAGATAATAAGTATCCTGCCTTATTCAATCCACTTTTCTTATTTATTAAAGTATATGGAAGTCTACAAGGTTGAGCACATCTACCACGATTTCCACTTCTACCTCCAATTATACTACTCATAAGACATTGACCTGAATAGCTAACACATAAAGCTCCATGAACAAATATTTCCGTTTCAATTCCTAAATCTTTAGATATGTATTCTACCTCTTTTAGCGACAACTCTCTAGATAAAACTATCCTTTGAAATCCTAATTTGTTTAAAAATAGTGCACCATAGCCATTATGTACTGTCATTTGAGTAGATGCATGTAACTCAAAATCTGGAAATAACTTCTTACATCCATAAAATAGTCCCAAATCTTGAATTATTAACGCATCAACACCTATTTTATATAAAAATCTTATATATTCTATTGCCTCATTATATTCTTCCTCTTTTATTAATGTATTAACTGCTATATATACTTTCACTCCATAAATATGGCAATAATCTACTGCATTCTGTAAATCTTCATCATCAAAATTATTTGCATATGCTCTAGCAGAAAATTTACTTCCGCCCATATATATTGCATCACACCCTGAAAGCACTGCTGCGTACAAGCTTTCCATACTTCCACTTGGTGCTAGTAACTCCACTTTTTTCATTATTTCTCACTCCTATTTTGAGCCTTTAGTTTTGAACTTACTATCTAAAAAACTATTTACATTACCTTTTATTATAAATCTTTTACAACACCTTATACAATTATAACAATTGTAATAATATAAATCCAACAATAATTTATATAAGGTCCTAAGTTAGGATTTTAACTTACACTTTTATCAAGTGAGGAATTAAACACCTATCTTAGAACCCTATATACACTTTATTGACATCTATTTAAAAGCTTATTATATTCATCTAAAAGTATATTTACTGTAGATTCCCAACGATAATTTTTAAATACATAATTTTTCAAACAATCATTTTTTCTTTTATAGTAAGCTTTTAAAATTCCTTCTTTTATAGTTTGATCATCATAAGGATTACAATATACAGCTAGCTCTTTAAAATATTCTGACATTGCACCTTCTTCTGTTATAAGCATATTGCACCCGCTTCCAGCAGCTTCCAATGCAGCCAAATTTGTAATTTCCATGAAGCTAGGTATCGCATATACTCTTGCAAATTTATATGCATTAAACAAATTATAATTATCCATAAATCCTAAATATTTTACATTTTTATATTTTAAACATTCTTTTAAATAATTTTTATCATCTACTGCACCAATTAAAACTAAATCAATATTTAATTCATTGCAAATTCTACTAAGTGTTAGCTGGTTTTTTCTTGCTCCTATTCTTCCTACAGCTAAGACATAATTACTTACATTATATCTCTTCTCAAAATTATATAATGGAACATTTTCATCCTCAACTTCACTTACACCATTTTTTAAAATTATAATATTTTTATATTTTTTAAAATCCTTCTGTAATACATTTTTTTCCCATTGACTATTGCAAACTATTAAATTACATTTATTTAACACTTCTTCTCTATATAAATTGGAACTCTTCCAAAATTTTAATTTATCCTCTTCATTTTTGTATTTATAGTACTTTTCCATATTAAAATATAAAGGTGTTATTACTAACTTACACTTACATTTTACTGCTTCTTTGTGATATTTATAAATTTGACCTATTTCATTAATATTAAAAAGATGAACTATATCATAGCCTTTAAAAGAATAAACATTTCCATTATTTATAGTAACATTTATATCTAATAATCTTAAATGCTTGTAAACTTGTTTTATTATAGCCGTGTCGCTACCTGTATTTTTCAAGTAGTCTTGTCTTACACATAACAAAACTTTCATGCCACATCTTTCCTCCTATAGTGAACTATTAGAATATAACTATGCACTATAAGTAGTATTTAGCACCTTACATTTTCAATTGTTAATAAAATACATACAATTTATACATAAAAACTTCAAATTTTGTATATTAAAAGCATATTTTATATAATTAAAAGTTATGAAAAATTTATTTTCATATTAAGATTTTTAATTATAATTCTGTTAAAAGAAAATAGCTTGTAAGATATAATATCTACAAGCTATTTTATATTTAATAACGGATTAATTTTTAACTTTTCTTTAGTCAATTCTTTTCTCAGTTCTTGTAACTCTAAAACTAATTGTTTATTTCTAGCTAATTGTTCGCTTTTTTCTAATCGTAATTTTTTTAGTTCTGATAATAATTTTTTATTTCCATTTGTTAATATAGACTTTTCTCTATCTAAGTCATCATTCTTTTTTTTTACTTCTTTTAAAAAATCAGTTACTATTAAAAGTTCTTTATTAATTTCATCTATTTCCTTTAATAATTTTTCAGTTTCCTTCACTTCACCATCATTTTTTATTTTAATTTCTTCTAATTCTTTAGTCAACTTTTCATTTTTTATTATAGTTTTTTCTCTAAAATCTTCAAACTCTTTTAATTTATTATTAAGCTGAGTTTCTCTATTTTGAATTTCTATATCTTTTGACTCTATCTCTAAATTTTGATTTTCTATCTCTTCAACTTTATATTGCAACTTTTCCTTTGTAAGCGCTAACTCTTCTTCCATAGACTGAAGTTCTAAATCTTTTCTTTCCAATTCTTCTGATATAGATTTTATTTTTATATCATTTTCTTTTATCTCATCACTTTTTATATATAACTCCATATCTTTAGCTTTTATTTCTTCATTTTTCTCTTCAGCTTCTTTAATCCAATTAGTTAGTTCTTCATTTTTCTTTTCTAATTCTTCTTTTATAAAATTAAGTTCCTTTTCTTTCTTTTCTAATTCTTCTTTTACATTTTTCAATTCAGAATCTTTCTCACTAGAATCTATTGCTAAAACTTTCAATTTTGTAGCTTCTTCTTGTAGCTCATTAACTTTTGGTTCCATCTCTAAATATTTTTTCTCTAAAATTTCATTATTAGATATAAGTTTTGAATTTTCTTCTTCTAGTACTTCAATTTCATTTTTCATTTTTTCTAATTCAGAAATTAAAAGTTTATTATCATTTCCAACCTTCTTATAGTTTTCTAGTAACTTTTTATAGCTTTCTTCACTTTTTAAAATTTCATCTCCCATATTTAAAGCTGCTAAAACTGTAGCATCTCCTGGGCTTAATTTTTTATTTGTGGACATTAAATCTTGAATACGATTATCTAAGTATTTAGCTACCTTATGCAAGTATTGATCATTTTCCTCGCCTTTTAAGTTATATTCAATTCCATTTATTCTAACGGTTATAATGTTCAAAAAAAACACCCTCTTAAAGATTATAGTTGCTAATATTTTATCATAAAACTGTATTAAAATAAACCATATCTAACCATTTTATTTTTATCATTTTAAACTTATACTATAATATTCTACAATATATTTTAAATTTGAAGCTTTCATTATTATATTTGTAAAACTAAGCTACTTTATTTAAATAAAATATCTTTCTTTTAATTTATTGATACATTATGTAATAATAAAAAATTGAAATAAGTTATTCATTGAAAATTTTTTTAGAAACTTTTATAGGTTTTTATTTGATTTTTGACCTAATATAAGAACTGATTAGTAGCTGTATAAGTTTATTTTATTTTCCTATAAATTCCTTAATTATATTATACCTGTTTCTATATCTAAAATCACAAAAAAGANATATA
>NZ_HE611050.1:842229-957740 GCF_000285575.1 Clostridium senegalense JC122
GTTTTGCTTTTTTCTTATTCTATCTTAATTCTGCTCCTAGTTTATGTTGAAGAGATCTTAATATTTTATCATGAACTTTATTTACATCATTGTCTGTTAATGTTTTATCCTTATGTCTATAAATTATAGCATATGCAACACTTTTCTTTCCCTTTGGAATTTGCTTTCCTTGGTAAACATCAAATAAATTACAACTTTCAAGTATTGCTCCACCTTGCTTTTTAATAGTCTCTTCAATTTCTTGAACTAAAATTTCCTCATCTACAAGTATTGCTATATCTCTAGTTACAGCTGGGAACTTTGGAAGAGGCTTATATTTTTTATCAAGTTTAGCATTTTTAAATAATACATCTAAATTTAATTCAGCAATGTAACATCTTTCCTCTACATCATAGTTTTCAGCTACATCTGGATGAACTTCACCTAAAACTCCTGCATACTCTTTACCTATATATAATGCAGCAGTCTTTCCTGGATGAAATGATGAATTTTCACTTTCTCTTTTAAATGAAACTTTTTCAATTCCTAATTCATCAGTAATATTTTCTACTACACCTTTTAAATCTAAATAATCCATTTCTCCATACATTGCTAAAGTAACTATATTTCTTTCTTCTGGCAACTCATATGAATCTTCAGTTGGTATATAAACTTTCCCTATTTCAAACAATCTTACAATATTATTACCTCTAGCATTGTTTCTTGCTAAAGATTCCATAGCAGATGCTAATGTTGTTGTTCTCATTATACTAAAATCTTCACCTAATGGATTTTTAATTTTAACTGTTTTTCTCAATTCACTGTCTTCATTTATTAAAAGCTTATCAAATATTTTAGGACTTACAAAAGAATAACTTATTGATTGGTTCAATCCACTGTTAATTAAAGTATTTATAGTTTTTTCTTCTAAATTTTGTTTTTCACTTTTTCCACTTTTCTCCGCTTCACATAAAGGCATTGTATATGGAACATTATTGTAACCATATATTCTTACTATTTCTTCTGCAATGTCTTCTTTAATATTTATATCACTTCTAAAAGTTGGAGATTTAACTTTTAAAATTTCTCTATCTATCTCAGTAGTTAAATCTAAACTATCAAGGTATTTCTTCATATCTTCTTTTGTTAATGCAGTTCCTAAAAATTTATTTATCCAATTACTATCAACTTCTAAATATTTATCTTCTTTTTTCTCGTTATAAATATCTATGGTACCTTCCATTATCTCTCCTGCATTTAATTCTTCGATTAAAGCACAAACTCTAGAGATTGCTATTTCTGTTTGATTTGGATCTAAGTCTTTTTCAAATTTTGATGATGCTTCTGTTCTTAAATTTAATTTTTTAGATACATTTCTTATGTTTACACCTTCAAAATTTGCACATTCTAAAAGAACCATAGTTGTATCATCTTTAACTTCTGAATTTAATCCACCCATTATACCTGCAAGACCAATTGTTTTTTCTCCGTCTTTTATGCATAATACATTTTCATCTAAATCTCTTTCAACTTCATCTAAAGTAGTAAACTTCTCACCACTTGCAGCTCTTTCCACAACAAAATTATTAGTTTTTATTTCTCTTGCGTCATAAGCATGTAATGGTTGACCAAGCTCTATCATAACAAAGTTTGTAATATCTACAATGTTATTTATCGGTCTAACACCTACTTCTAAAAGTCTTTCTTGCATCCAACCTGGAGATTGTTCTATCTTAACATTTTTTATACCTTTAAGCATAAATCTTCTGCATAGCTCATCTTTTATATCTACTTTATAGCTATCACAAATATTTTCACTGCACTTTGCTTTATATTCTATTTTAGGCATCTTATAAGTAGTTCTTAAAGTAGCAGCAGTTTCTCTTGCTATACCAACAACACTTAAACAATCTTGCCTATTAGATGTTATTTCAAACTCAATAACTGCACTACCCATTTTAACAACTTCTTTTATATCTACACCAATTGGAGTATCTTCTGGTAATATTAAAAGACCTTGTACTGGCTCATCTCCAGCTGTTCCTAGCTCTTCTTCAGAACAGAACATACCTTGAGATACTACACCTCTTAATTTGCCTTTTTTTATTTTAAGTCCTCCATGTAATGTAGCTCCATGTAATGCTACTGGAACTATATCTTCTTCCTTCATATTAGTTGCAGCTGTAACTATTTGTATTGGTTCTTCTTTATTAATATTCACCTCACAAATAACTAACTTTTCTGCATCAGGATGCTTCTCTATTTTTGTTATTTTTCCTGTAACTACATTTGTAATATCATCTCCTGTAATTACAAGTTCTTCTACCTTTGATCCTGATAATGTTAACGCATCTGCTAATTCCTTTGGTGAAATGTTTATATCAACGTAATCTTTAAGCCAATTTACTGGAACTTTCATTGTTATTCCTCCTTTAAATTATAATCTACTAAAATTGATTTAAGAATCTCATATCACTTTCATAAAGTAATCTTATATCATCAATTGCATATTTTTGCATAACCATTCTATCTAGTCCAAAACCAAATGCAAATCCACTATAAACTTCTGGGTCTATTCCACATTTTCTTAAAACTTCTGGATGTACCATTCCACATCCTAATATTTCTATCCAACCACTACCTTTACATACTCTACAACCTTCTCCATTGCATACAAAGCAAGTTGCATCCATTTCTGCTGAAGGTTCTGTGAATGGGAAATGATGTGGTCTAAATTTAGTTTTAACATCACCAAACATTTTTTTAGTAAATGATTCCAATGTACCTTTAAGATCTGCAAATGTTACTCCTTTATCTATAACAAGTCCTTCAACTTGATAGAATATAGGTGAATGAGTGGCATCAACTGCATCAGAACGATAAACCTTACCTGGAGCTATCATTTTTATAGGTGGTTTTTGGTTTTCCATTGTTCTTATTTGTATAGGAGATGTCTGTGTTCTTAACACTACATTATCATTTATATAAAAAGTATCTTGTTCACCTCTTGCAGGATGATCTTTTGGTATATTTAAAGCTTCAAAATTATAGTAATCCTTCTCTACTTCTGGTCCTTCTTCTATAGAAAATCCCATTGATAGGAATATTTCTTTTATATGCTCAAGTGTTAAATCTAAAGGATGTCTATTACCTATTGTTTGTTTTTTGCCTGGCATAGAAATATCTATAACTTCATTTTTAAGTTTATTATCTTTTTCTTTTTTAGCAATGTCAGTAGCTACTTTCTCTATAGACGTTTCTAAAGCACTTCTAACCTCATTGGCAAGCTTTCCAATCACAGGTCTTTCTTCTTTAGATAAACCTCCCATTCCTCTTAGTATCTGAGTAAGTTCACCTTTTTTTCCTAAGTACTTAACTCTTATATCTTCAAGGTTAGATTTTTCTACAACAGCTTTTATTTCTTCTAATGCTGAAGACTTAATTGCTTCTAATTTTTCCTTCATAATTAAATAAACTCCCTTCTTTAAAATAAATTAAACCTTTATGTAAAACTGTTATAAGTTATATAACATTTACTATCTTAATCCTAGACTAAAAATTTTAATTTAATCTTATAAATTACATAGATTTTTAAGATTAACTTTAAGTTTATGCATTTATCAAATACTAATATTTTATACTTATTTTTGCATATAAAAAATCCGCCCCTACAAAGGGACGGATATATCCGCGGTACCACCCTAATTAAACTTAAAATAAGTTTCTCTTAGTTAAAAGATATCGGTTTAACCCGCTAATTACTACCATTTTTACAACTTCACAATTAGAACTCCAGAGTGAACTTCACTATAAAACATTTCATATAAGAACTCTCAATCTATGATTCTTATTCCCTGTATGCTTTTTATACCTACTTTTCTCCTTCACAGTTTAGAGACACATAAATTAATATAATAATGCTTAGTTTATCATTTAATACAATATGCCTGAAATATTAATTTTTAAATATAGTTTCTATTATACTCATGTTTCATTTTAAATTCAACATTTTATTTAATATTTTTTTGTCTTACTGCCTCATACATCATTATAGATGCTGCAACTGAAGCATTTAATGATTCTGCTCCACCTGGCATTGGAATTTTTACCTTTTCATTGGAAAGTTCATAAATTTCATCACTAATTCCATTTCCTTCATTGCCTACAGCTATAATAACTTTTCCCGTAAGATTAATGTCATAGAAATTATTCTCAGTATCTAAAGAGCTAGTAACTAATTTATATCCACGTTCTTGTAACTCTTTTAGAAAAGATAAATCTTTATCTTCAATTATTGGAATATTAAATATTGACCCCATTGTTGATCTTAATGTTTTTTCATTATATATATCAACTGTTCCTTTGGTAATTATAATTCCTAAGCAGTCAGATGCATGAGCAGTTCTTATTATAGTTCCAAGATTGCCAGGGTCTTGAATTCTATCCACTAAAATGTATACTCCGTCCCTGTTTGATAAATTTAATGCTTTGTTTTCCACTACAGCAATAGCACCTTGAGGAGTATCTGTACTACTTATGATTTTAAAAATACTACTACTTACTGTATAAACGTCTCCTGAAAAATTTATATATCTATCATAATTTTCACTAGTACAATTTTCACTTATAAATATATATTTTATATTAAATTCAGATTTTATTGCTTCTTCTATAAATCTAAAGCCTTCAACTAAAAATAACCCTTGAGAATTTCTATGTTTTTTTTCTTTTAGTTTTCTTACATTTTTTATTAATGCATTTTCTTTACTACTAATGTACTGCAACATTTAATCCCCTATCTAATTAATTTTTCAAGATTATTTAATTGCTTAGTTTCACCTATAGCTACTACTATATCTTCTTCTTGTATTCTTTCATCTGGTGACGGAGCAACGTTTATTTCATTATGAGTTTTTATAGCCATAATATTTATTCCGTATTCTGCCCTTAAGTTAAGTTCTCTTAAAGTCTTACCATACCAAACTGGTGAACTTACAATCTCTGCAATACTAAAATCTGGAGAAAGTTCTATATAATCTAAAATATTAGAAGAACATAAGTTATGAGCTACTCTTACTCCCATATCTTTTTCTGGGAATATTACTCTATTAGCTCCTATTTTATATAAAACTTTTGCATGTAAAGCATTATTAGCTTTTGTTATTATATGTTTAACACCTAATTCTTTAACTAATAATGTTGATAATATACTTGCTTGGACATCAGATCCTATACTTATTATTGCAACATCAAAATTACTAATTCCTAATGCTCTTAAGCTATGCTCATCATTAGCATCAACTTGTACTGCATGAGTAACTTTATCAGATATGTTTTGTATTACTTCTTCATCTTTATCTACTGCTAAAACATCATTTCCTAGTGCATACAACGTTTCTGCAACAGATGTTCCAAATCTACCTAATCCAATTATAATAAATTGCTTTTTAACCATAATAATCACCTCTACCCAACTAAAATTTTATCTTCTGGATATTTTATACAAACTTTTTTATTTTTTCTTTTCTTAGCAATAGCTAAAACCAATGTTAATGGACCAACTCTTCCAGCATACATTGTAAGCGCTACTATTATCTTTCCAATAGTGTTTAACTTTTGAGTTAACCCCATAGTTACTCCAACTGTACCAAATGCTGATGTAGCTTCAAAAATATAAGACTCAAAAGGTTCTCCACTGGCAGACTGTGTTATAGCTAATAAGACAGAAACTGTAATTACTAATCCTATAGCTATAATCATAATAGCAAAAGATTTATATACTATATCTTGATTAATTCTTTTTTTAAATATAACAGTTTCATCTCTACCAGCTATAACTGATTTAACTGTCATGTAAAGTATACCAGCTGTAGATGTTTTTAATCCTCCTGCTGTAGATCCTGGTGAACCACCTATAAACATCAATATTATTGTTAAAAATATTGATGGAATAGTCATTCCAGCTACAGATATAGAGTTAAATCCTGCCGTTCTAGGACTTACTGATGCAAACATAGATGCTAAAAGTCTTTCTTTTATCCCCATATTTTTCATAGTTTCAGGATTATTATATTCAAATATGAAAAATAATATTGTTCCTCCAATTAATAAAGTAGAAGTCATAGCTATTACCACTTTACTATGTAGTGACAATTTTTTTCTATTTCTATAATTATATATTTCATCCCATACAAAAAAGCCCAATCCACCTATTACAATTAGTGCTCCTATTGTACATATTATAACGACATTGCCTCCATAATTAACTAAACTATTGAAGTTACCCATAAGATCAAATCCAGCATTACAAAATGCGGATATGGCATGGAATATACTATAGTATATACCTTTTATCAATCCAAACTCAGGTATGAACTGTGTGCTTAATAATAATGCTCCAAGTCCTTCTATGGAAAAAGTAAATATAAGTATATACTTTGCAAGTTTAACTATTCCTTGTAGCGAGGTTGAATTCATGGACTCCTGCATTATTAGCCTTTGCTGCAATGTTATTTTTTTACCTATAAGTAATGATAACATTGTTGCAAAAGCCATAAACCCTAATCCACCTATTTGTATAAGACATATTATTACTGTTTTGCCAAAATAATTCCAATGGGTACCAGTATCTACCGTAATTAAACCTGTTACACATACTGCTGATGTAGATGTAAATACTGAATCTATAAATGGAGTAACAGTACCATCATTACTTGATATAGGTAAACTTAATAATACTCCTCCCAAGAATATAATTCCGGCATAACCAATAGCTAATATCTGCATAGCTGTAAAATTTTTCATTTTAAAAAAATTACCTAGCTTTGATTTCACCAATAACACCTCTAATCATATATTTTCTCTTGAATGTAATTATATACTCTTTTTCTAAAATATTATACTACTTTTACTTATTTTCTTTAAATAATTATATAATACAAAAATGTAGCACAAGGCTACATTTTTATGTATTGTATTTAATTAAGCTCCTAATTGTTTTTTAGCAACTTCAACTAATTCAGCAAATGCTTTTGGATCATTTATAGCTATCTCAGAAAGCATTTTTCTGTTTATATCTATTTCTGCAAGTTTCATTCCGTTCATGAATCTTGAATATGAAAGACCATTCATTCTTGCAGCTGCGTTTATTCTAGCTATCCAAAGTTTTCTGAAGTCTCTTTTCTTTAACTTTCTTCCAACATATGCATTTCTTAATGCTCTTATAACTGACTCATTAGCAGTCTTAAATAACTTGCTCTTTCCACCGTAGTATCCTTTTGCAAGTTTTAATACTTTTTTATGTTTTTTACGAGCATTGATAGCTCTCTTTACTCTTGCCATTTAAAATACCTCCTAAATTATAAATATGGTAGTAATTTTTTCATTGCTTTCTCTTGAGTAACTGAAACGTATCCAGTTTTTCTAAGATTTCTTTTTGTTTTTGAACTTTTCTTAGTTAATATATGGCTTTTGAAAGCTTTTGCTCTTTTTAACTTTCCTGTTCCTGTTTTCTTGAATCTTTTAGCTGCACCTCTATGAGTTTTCATTTTTGGCATAATAAATTCCTCCTCTCAGTGTTTATGCTCTTTTTGGAGCTAATATTAATATCATATTTCTTCCCTCTTGTTTAGCTGGCTTTTCTATAGTGTAAACATCACCTAACTTTTCAACAAAAGAGTTCAATATCTTATGTCCTACTTGTGAGTTTTCAATTTCTCTACCTCTAAATCTCACAGTAACTTTTACCTTATCTTCGTCTAATAAGAATTTTTTCGCTCTATTAGCTTTTATAGTTATATCATTTTCTTCAATAGTAGCACTCAATCTGATTTCTTTTATGCTTATTGTTTTTTGCTTCTTCTTAGCTTCTTTGTCTTTTTTCTGTTGTTCATAGATAAACTTACCAAAGTCCATAATCTTACAAACTGGTGGTTTTGCATTTGGAGAAATCATAACTAAATCTAATTCTTTTTCCTCAGCAATTCTTAATGCTTCCTTAGATGTTAGAACTCCTAATTGCTCACCCTCATCAGTAATAACCCTAATTTCTTTTTCCCTTATGTCTTCATTCATCATGAAGTCTTTATTTTTACTAATAGCAATTCACCTCCTGGTGTAATATATAGAATATATCTTAAATATATTTCTAACACTGATTATACTTATATAATAATAAAAGGACGGCAAAGCCGTCCTACTGCATTCATAGAATAAATTTACTACAGTGTAACCTTACTAGCATAACTGCAAGGTGAGAAACGGCTGTTTCTTCTTGTTTAATCTCTTATTTATTTCAACATCATGTATTGTAACCTAATTTTCTTTTAATGTCAATACTTTTTTTAAACTTTTAAATAGCTTTTTATTTGCTTACATTTTATACACTCATCACAAAAGGAAACTCTATCACCAAATACTTTTTTTATAGTTTCTATAAGTTCCTTACTTTTACAATTTTGAACACAATGTATTATAACCTTTTGCGGTGCTGTTGTAATCAATCCACTTATTATTAAATCTTCAATTGTTACATTCAAATTTAAATTATCTACAGAAAGTTCATCCATTATACTTCGAAGAACATCTTCACCTAATTTATCCACAAGTGCATAATTACCATCATTATTTATGATTATATGAAGTTCATCTATTTTACTTTCTTGGACATCTATAAAATATTTTAATAATTTTATAAACTCATCATACTCTTTTTCAACCATAAATTTTTCCACTATTTTTTCAATAATATCTTGTATTTCGCATGAAAATTGTTTCATCCTAAATTTTATAAATCCATCTATATTTATATCACTGTTTTCTTCTAAAAATAAAACTATTTTATCTACAATATCATTTTTTCTATTCATATAGTAAATCATATGTTCATTTATTGGACTATTTTCCTTTTGTAAAATATTTAAAACTTCCTTCTTTATTTCTATAATATCTTCACATTTTAAAAAGTAAAAATTATCAACTAAATACTTAGAAAGATTTTTTTCACAAAAGTCATCTACAAGCTCTTTAAACAAAATATTTCCTATATACAAATTAAACATTTTTTGAAATTTTACATCATAATTTTCGTCATCACAATAAATCTTTATAATATGGTGTTTATTTTCTATACTTTCAGAAACTCCTATTCTTACGCCTTTAATTTTGAAATACTCTCTTGCATTTCTTATAGCATCTATTAAATAATCTCTAGAATTCTCTTTTATAAGTGTTAGCATCAACATATAGCTCACTCCTTTTTAGTATGGTAACTACCTAACTATAAAAGCTATAACTTGTAAACATATTATTTAAATGATAATATATAAAAAATTATATTTCGTAATTATTATGTGTTTTATAACAATTCATATACATTAATATTTTTAACAATTATCGACAGCTAAATTATAAATTTTAAAATTAAAATACTTCAACTTGAATTTATAATTTATCCATTTATCAAATGAGAAATCTTTATATACTTAATTCTATATTAGTGTATAGTTACTCTTCTCAATTGATAGTAAAAATTTAATGTATAAATTAAATTTAAAACCTCTCAATAAAAATAATCAAAGAAAGAAGTGTTCATCATTGAAATTAGCATTAGTTGATTTTAGAATTTCTCAAGAAGAAATTAGAGCTCTTGAAAATTTGAATTGTATAGTAATGAAATGTCCTCCTTGTAATAAACTTTATGATGCAGTTTGTGGACATCCCGATATGCTCATAAATGTAATTTCTAATAAAAAATTAATGGTACATCCTGATATGAATACAGATTTTATTAACATTTTAAAAAACAAATATAATATATCTTTTATGTATTCAAATAATAGACTTACAGATAATTATCCTCATGATATATTTTTAAATGCAGTAAATTTAGATAACTATTTTATACACACTTTAAAACATACAGATAAAAAACTTTTGAATTTAGTTTCTCACAAAAATTTAATAAATGTTAAACAAGGATATGCTAAATGTTCTACTGCAATAATAAATGAAAAAGCATTGATAACTACTGATAAATCTATTTATAATGCCTTATCACATTATGATTTAGATGTTTTGTTACTTCCATCAGGAGATATAATTCTTCCTGGTCTAGATTATGGATTTATTGGTGGAACCTGTGGTCTACTAGATTCTAAGCATTTAGTCTTTTATGGTTCTTTAAATCAATATAAATTTAAAGATAATATTCTAAGATTTTTAAATAAACATAATGTCACACCTGTTTATCTATCTGATACCAAACTAATAGATAGAGGAAGTATTTTCTTTTTAGATATTTAGGCTTTTAGATTAGACTCTTAATTTATTATATTTTGGTTTATAGTTTTTTGTTAAAAATTAACTTCGACTTTTAAATTTGTAAATTTACAAATTTTAAACTTAATTAAACCTCTTTGAAAGTTACATTTGAAATTTAATAGTTTATTTAAGACTAATTAATTTTTAATGTAGCTTTTACTCTAATTTTTGTAAATATGTATTAAAATAATTTTTTAAACACAAAAAAACTCATTACACAAATGTAATGAGTTTTTGGAGGCGCCACCCAGATTTGAACTGGGGATAAAGGCTTTGCAGGCCTCTGCCTTACCACTTGGCCATGGCGCCAAATTGGAGCGGAAGACGGGATTCGAACCCGCGACGTTCACCTTGGCAAGGTGACGCTCTACCACTGAGCCACTCCCGCATTTTTGGTGGCTCGAGCAGGAATCGAACCAGCGACACGAGGATTTTCAGTCCTCTGCTCTACCGACTGAGCTATCGAGCCTAAAATTTATTTAATTAAATGGCGACCTAGAAGGGACTCGAACCCTCGACCCCCGGCGTGACAGGCCGGTACTCTAACCAACTGAGCCACTAGGCCAAAATGGTGGTCACAACAGGGTTCGAACCTGTGACCCTCTGCTTGTAAGGCAGATGCTCTCCCAGCTGAGCTATGCGACCATCTCTTGTGCTCTCACCGAGCACATTTACATAATACAAAATCTTTAACCATATGTCAACACTTCAGTTATTAATTATATTAATTTATTTTTATTTTTCTTTTATTTTATTGTTGTTTCTTTATTTTTCTTTATAATCTATTTTTTATATATAATGCTTAATTTTTCTTTTTATATTCTATGATTTAAAAGTATAAGATTCCAATTTTTTAATTTAACTTCAATACTTTAAACAATATACTTATCATAAGTTAAATATTTATTTTGGAATCCTATATCTTAAATTTTAGGTTTTTATGTTATTATTTCTCAATTTCTTTTAATAATTTACCTATATCTTCTTGAGTAAAATCATAGCTTTTATTACAAAAATGGCACTTAAGTTCTTCTGTTTTTCCATCATCATATATTTCTTGTAAATCTTTTTTTCCTATACTTATTAATGCATTTTCAACTTTTTCTCTTGAACAATCACACTCAAACTCTAAAACACCCTCATCATAAAACTTTACATCCATATCATCAAATAAAGAATTTATAATATCCTGTACTGTTTTTCCATCACTTATCATTGTTGTAACTGAAGGTATTTCTTGAAGTCTATAACTTATAATATCTGCTACAAAATCAGATGCACCTGGCATCATTTGTATTATAAATCCACCAGCAGCTTTTATACTTAAATCTCTATCAACCAAAACGCCAACTGCTACTGCTGAAGGAGTTTGCTCTGAAACAGTAAAGTAATATGCTAAATCATCACCTATTTCACCAGTACATATTGGCACTTGACCTACATATGGCTCTTTTAGTCCCATATCTCTTATAATTTGTAGATATCCATCTGTTCCTATAGCTCCACCTACATCTACTTTTCCTTTACTATTTAAAGGAAGATCTACACTAGGATTTCCTATGTATCCTTTAACTTTTCCATCGGTATGAGCTGTTACAACAACACCTTTTGCCTCTCCCCCTCCATTTATTTGCAACGTTAAACTATCATTTTCTGATTTTAACATAGCACTCATAAGACCTGCTGATGTAAGCATTCTTCCTAGTGCCGCAGATGCTGTCGGTGTGCAATTATGTATTTTAGTAGCCTTTTGTACCATATCTGTTGTTATAGCTGCTATTATTCTAACCTCTCCATCTTTAGCTGTTGCTCTTATTATCTTATCCATAAATATCCAACCTCCTATTTGCAATTAATATTAAAACATTATTTTCTTACTACATAAGTTATTCTTTCACTATCTTTTGTTATTTCTTTATCTTCATAACAATCTAATATGCAATTTACTTTAAATCCTATTTTATTTAGAACATTTAATATAAATTTACTTTCATATGCTCTTTCTACATGTTCTTCATCAAACCTTTTATAAACTTGTCCTTCTTTAACAAAAAATGTTAGATACATATTTACTATGTCATCTTCAAGATAATTTTCCCAAATATAGACAACATCTTCACTATCATAATTAAATACATTATTGCCTAATATATTTAATAATTTATTACTAGAATTCATATCAAAAATGAAAGTTCCACCTATATTTAACACTTCATAAACACCTTTGAAGTAATCTTCTAATGCTTCTTCTTCTATTATATAATTAGTAGAATCTAAACAACATGTAATAAGATCAAATTTATTTTTTATTTTCAAATTACATATATTTTGACAAAGCACCTTTGCTCTTATAGACTTTTCTCTTAATTTTTCCTCTGCCACAGTAAGCATTTCTTGAGATAAGTCTACAGCATATACATTCTGAAATTTTTCACCAACCTCGACAGTTAAATTTCCAGTTCCACAAGCCAAATCCAAATAATTTTTTCTTTCTATATTAAGTTCGTCACATATGCTTAATATTTTAGTTGCCCATTTTTTATAATCAACGTCTCCATATATAAGTTCATCATAAATAGTAGCAAAATCTTTATAACAACTCACTATTGACCCTCCATTCTTTATATATTATAAATATATCTTCGTTTTAAAATCTATTGCAATTATATATTAAAAACTTCTTATTCTATACAATTTATAAGATTTAATGTTTATAGCTTTTCTTAATATATAATACTAAATTGTTAAAATACGCACAAGAAGGTTTTTTGTTAATCATTTATTTCATTATTTTTGGGTATTTTAAGTTGCTTTTTCTTTTTAGTCATTAAACCACCTATTCTACCACTTTCTTCTGTAGTCAAACTGCTCCAACCATGTTTTTCAACTTTATCTTTAAGACCTAACTCTTCTGCTATTTCATATTTCATTTTTTCTCTTAATTTTTCATAAGGAGTTAGTTCTCTATTACTTTTCAACTTTGCTTTTATAACTTTTTTTAATGGTGTTTTTCCCATAAAAACCCCTCCTATCGTATTAATATTCTTTACGATAAAAGGATTTTTATACATAAAAAGACTTGCAAAACGCAAGTCCTTTTATTGTTCAATATAGGTATATTTAAAATCTATAGTTCCCCACATAGGTCTAGTAAAGTTTTTAATTTCTTTTCTAACATATATATTCCTTATCTTCCATAAGCATGGACTAATAACACTATCTTCTTCTACCAATATTTTTTCCGCCTCATTAAATAATTCCATTCTACTCTTTTGATTATTAGTTCTAGAAGCTTCTCTTATTAATCTATCATACTTTTCATTAGACCAACCTGTTTGTATTATCCCAGCTGTAGATGACCATATATCAAAAAACGTGCTTGGATCATTATAATCACCAATCCAACTTTGAGCTGCCATTTGATAATCCATAGCCCTAGTTTTCTGTTGAAACTCAACCCAACCAACATATTCTATATCTATATTTACACCTAATTTTTTTTCAAAAATACTCTTTTCTAACTCACTATAATATTTAGATTTCTCATTTATTTCTGATTGTAAATATTTAAATGTATGATTTTTAGGATCTGGATCTAAACCAAGCTCCTTAAGTCCTTCTATTAGCAATTGTTTAGGATTATCATATTTTTCCTTCAAGTTATTCACTGGGAAATAATTCACATTTGTTCTATATTCTTCATTCCCTAATTGAACACCTGGTGGACACCAACCTAATGCTGGTTCTGCTAAATTTTCGAAATCATCTTCACAGGCTTCTTCTCTTGCAGCTGCAATTATAAATGCTTTTCTTATTTTATTATTTTTAAAATATTCATCCTGTTGATTAAATATAGTATAATTTACTGAACCATCATAACCTTTTTTTATATTAAAGCTATTACTATCATTTAACTTTTCAATAGTTATTTTGTCATAAACATTTGCTATGTCTAAATCGCCGTTTAAAAGTTCATTCATTTTTCTCTCTTCATCTTTTACAACTTTCATTGTAATTTTTTCTAATTTAACGGATTTTTCATCCCAATATTTTTTATTTTTCACAAGTTGAATCTCATCATCATGAGTCCAACTAGATATAATAAAAGGTCCTGTGTAAACCATATATTGTGAATCTGATCCATATAGTTCCCCATATTTTTCTACTATATCCTGTCTTTGAGGTTCCATAACTTTAAAATAAGTTAAGTTTAAAAAATATGCCGTTGGTACTTCTAAAGTTATTTGTAATGTAGATTCATCTATTTTTTTTACTCCTAATTCTCTTTCAGAAACTTGTCCTAAATTAAAATCTTCCGCATTTTTTATTGGATATAATAGGAATGCATATGGAGAGTTAACTTTTGGAGATAGTGTTCGTGTTATCCCATATATATAATCCTCTACATTTACCGGCTGACCATCACTCCACTTCATATCTCTTAACTTAAAAGTCCAAACTAACCCATCATCAGATACAGACCATTTTTCAGCCCCTGCCGGTTTTATAATATCTTCACCATTTGCATCAACTTCTATTCTAGTAAGCCCTTCCATAACATTAGTTAAAACTTGAGATGAATAAGTATCTACTGTTTTTGATTGATCTAAAGTTTTTGGATCTGAATCTAAAAGCACTTGGAGATGATTTTTATCCTCTTCTACTATTTTATCCTTATTTTCTTTTCCTTTATTACATCCCACTAAAGCAATCATACAAAGAATAACTGCAATAGATATTTTAAATATATTTTTAAACTTCATCTCTACTACTCCTTAACTTATATTAAGACTCTGTTAAATCTTTTTACACTTTTAGCAAAATAGATAATTTTCTCATAATTAATGTGATATCTCTTTAAAAATTCCTTAATTCATCACTTCATAAAAATATCTATATATTAATTATATATTAATTATATGTAAATATTCAATTATATTAATATATTATCATATAAATCTTATAAGGGAAATAATCTTAATTTTTTAATACATCCCTTTAAAATTATATAGAGCTTGAAATTTCAACTTATACTTTTATCAAGTGAAGATTTTTAGTTTAAACAAAACAATTTAATAGGTGAGCATTTACAATTTAAAATAAGAAAAAGTGACGCACACAACGCCACTTTTCTTATTTTTATAGTTATATTATTCTCTTCCTGAAGTGTAAACATTTTTTAAATCAGGAGTTCCAAATGTAGGAGATACATATCCTTTAACAAACTTACGAATATATGTGTTTTTAAATCTCCATACCCCTTGAGTTATAACTGCATCATCAACTAATAGTAATTTTTCTGCTTCTGCAAAAAGTTTAGCTCTTTCTTCACTATCCATTGTTTCAGTTGTTTTCTTTATTAACTCATCATATTTTTCACTTGTCCAGCCTGTTGGAACTATTCCAGCAGTAGACATCCACATATCAAAGAATGTCATAGGATCATTATAATCTCCACCCCAAGCTTGAGAAGCTATTTGGAAATCTAATTGTTTAGTCCTATCTTGGAATATCGGCCAATCAACATACTCAACTGTTAAGTTCACGCCTAAGGCTTGTTTAACATTTTGTTGTTCAAATTCAGCAAATTGTTTATTTGTAGCACTTGTTCCAGATTCTAAATATTTAAATGTGTGTTTTGATGGATCTGGATCAAGACCTTCTTCTTTCAATCCTTCTATCAATAAAGCCTTTGGATCAGAATTTTCTTTTTTAATTTCATCTAAAGCATTAAATTTAATTTTCTCTCTAAATTCAACATCGCCAATTTTAACAGCTGGAGGACACCAAGCTGTTGCTGGTTCTGCTAAATTTCTATATAAAGTAGAACAAGAACCTTCTCTATCCTTAGCAATAGCATATGCCTTCCTTATTTTTTATTTTTAAAATACTTATCATTTGTGTTAAACATTGTGTAAGTTGTTGAGCCATCATAGCTTTTCTTAACTTCAAAGGCATCCATTTTATCAAGTTTTTCTATCCACTCCGGTTTAGAAACACTAGCTAAATCTAAAGACCCATTATATACTTCATTCATTCTTGCACTTTCATCTTTTATAATTTTCATTGTAGCTTTTTGTAGCTTAACATTTTCTGCATCCCAATACTCTGGATTTTTTTCTAATTCTACTTTATTGTTATGAACCCATTCTTTTATAACAAATGGTCCACAAAATACCATTGTATTTGCATCTGTACCATATTTGTCACCAAATTTTTCAACTATATCTTGTCTTTGAGGCTGCATTACTTTAAAGTATGTTAAATCCAAAAAGTATGAACATGGATTTTCAAGAGTAAATTCTAGAGTTTTATCATCTATCTTTTTAATTCCAACATCTTCTACTTTTGCTTTTCCTCCGTTATAAGCTTGTGCATTTTTAATTGGATATAATAAGAATGCATATGGTGAAGCTACCTCTGGATTTAAAGTTCTTGTTATACCATAAACATACTGCTCTGCTGTTACAGGCTGTCCATCGCTCCACTTCATATCTCTTAATTTAAAAGTCCACTTTAATCCATCTTCTGATTTTTCCCAAGATTCTGCTCCAGCTTCAATTACCTTATCTTGTCCATTTTCATCTACAGTTAGTCTTGTTAATGCTTCATTTACATTTGCTAAAACTTGAGACGAATATAAATCCGTTGACTTAGATTGGTCAATTGTTTTAGGCTCGTCCTGTAATGTTATATTAACATACTGATCCTTATCTATTTTTTCTTTACCATCTTCTGCAGCATCCCCAGTACCTTTTCCAGCACTTCCACATCCAGTAAATACCATTGACATAGTCAATGAAAGTGTAAGTAAAGCCGCTAATATTTTCTTGCTCTTCATAAGATTTCCCCCTTTTATTACCATTACGCACCATTACAGGTAAAAGTAAATCAACAATTTACTTATTGCTAACTAGCGTATATTGTAAAGTTTATTTTTTTAATTTAAAATTACCTTATACTTATGATTATATATATACATTTAAATAAATCAATAACATTGTCACATTTTTTACAATATTTTAAAAATATATACATTTGCATAACATTTAATAAGAGAAGTTCATTTTTAAACTATTTTATTAACTTTTTAATAACTTTATTAATTTTTTTAAAATATTTCTACAGATTTCTTGCTTTAATATTATTTTTTTACATATAAAATTGCCGTTTTTTATATTTTTTAATTTTTAATTCTTAAATTTAAAAGCGATCTCAAAATAATCTTTTATTTTGAAATCGCTTGTTTTATTTATCTATTCTCTACCTGATATATAGGTATGTTTTAATTCTACTTCACCCCACATTGGAGACATATAGTTTTTAATATAATTTCGAACATAGGTATTTTTAAATCTAAACACTGTTGGTCCTATAACAGCCTCATCTACTAGTAACAACCTTTCCGCTTCTTCAAATATTTTAGCTCTTTCATTCTGATCTGTAGTTTGACCTGCTTTCTTTATTAACTCATCATATTTTTCACTTTCCCATCCGTTAGGAGCCATTTTAGCAGTTGATATCCACATATCAAAGAATGTGTTTGGATCATTATAATCACCAAGCCAACCTTTATGAGCCATTTGGTAATCTAATTTATTAGTCCTTTCTTGGAATATCGGCCATTCAACATAATCTATATCTACATTTACACCTAAAACACTTTTGAAATTTTGTTGCATAAAATCACCAAATTCTTTGGATCTAGCATCAGTTCCAGATTCTAAGTATTTAAATGTATGCTTTGCTGGATCTGGGTCCATATTTTCTTCTTTAAGACCTTCTACTAATAATGCCTTTGGATCTGTAGTTCCTTCTTTCTTTAATTCATCTAAGAAATTAAAATCAACTTTCTTTCTATACTCTTCTCCACCAATTTGTATTCCTGGAGGACACCATGCCGTTGCCGGTTCTGCTAAATTTCTAAATAAAGTTTTACTCATTCCTTCTCTATCCATAGCATAAGTAAATGCCTTTCTTATCTTTGCATTTTTAAAATATGGATCTGTAAAATTATATGCTATATACCATGCAGTACCATCGTAACCTTTTTTAACTTCAAAATTATTAGTTTTATCTAATTTTTCTATCCATTCCGGTTTAGAAACACCAGCTAAATCTATAGATCCATTATATAATTCATTCATTCTTGAACTCTCTTCTTTTATAATCTTCATAGTAACTTTTTCTAACTTTACTGCATCTTTATCCCAATAGTTAGGATTCTTAACTAATTCAACTTTGCTTTGATGAACCCAATCAGTTATCATATAAGGACCTGTAAACAAGAACGTATTTGCCTCTGTTCCATATTTGTCTCCATGTTTTTCTATTAAATCCTTTCTTTGTGGTTCCATAACTTTAAAATAAGTAAGCTCTAAGAAATAGGTACATGGTGCTTCTAGCGTAAATTCTAAGGTAGATTCATCAACTTTTTTAAGTCCTAAGTCTTCTGCTTTAGCTTTTCCTGTATTAAATGCCTGTGCATTTTTTATAGGATACAACAAATACGCGTATGGAGAACCGGTCTCTTTATTTAAAGTTCTAGTTATACCATATATATAATCATCTACAGTAACCTTTTGTCCGTCGCTCCAATTCATATCTCTCATTTTAAAAGTCCATTTCATTCCATCTTTAGACATTTCCCAAGATTCTGCACCAGCTGGTACAATTGTATCTTTTCCATCCTTATCTACTTCTAAACGAGTTATAGCTTCCATTGCATTTCCTAAAACTTGAGACGACACTGTATCTGTTGCTTTAGATGGATCTAATGTTTTAGGTTCTGCACCTAAAATCATATTTAAATATTGATCTTTATCCATTTTTGCTTCTTCTTTATTGTCATTTTTACTATTCTCACCTTTTTTTACATTTCCGCAACCTGCCAAAAAAACAGACATTCCTAAAGAAATTGTTAATAAAGCTGCTAATAACCTTTTCCCTTTCATATTTTATACCCCCTTAGATTTTTTATTACTCTCTTAATATATATTCTTAAACACCGTAAGTAATTCTATTTTTTAAGTTTTATTAATACAGTTTAAACCATATATTAATAGTTAAACCATTTTATTCATAGCCAATAAAAATTTCACCATTATGTATTATTCTAAATTTGTATTTTAAATGTTTTTAAAAGGGCCATTCCACAGCTGGAATAGCCCTTAACTTTTTTATTAACGTCCTGAAGTATATAAATATTTAAGATCCATAATTCCAACGCCAAATGTTTTTGTTGTTGCATTTTTTACATACTTACGAACATATGAATTCTTAAATCTATAAACTGTTGGACTAAACACTGCTTCATCATAAACTAACATTTTTTCTGCCTCTGCAAATAACTTAGCTCTTTCTTCTGGATCTATAGTTTTAGTTGTTTTTTGTATTAATTCATCATATTTTTCATTTTTCCATCCACTGTGCACAACCCCAGCTGTGGACATCCACATATCAAAGAATGTCATAGGATCATTATAATCTCCTGTCCATCCCATTGAAGCTATTTGATAATCTAGTTGCTCTTCTCTACTTTGGAAAACAGCCCATTCACAAAATTCTGATTTTATATTAACACCTAATACACTTTGGAAATTTTGTTGTTCAAAATCAGCAAATTCTTTAGAGGTTGCATCTGTTCCTGCTTGTAAAAAGGTTATTGTATGCTTAGATGGATCTGGATCTAACCCTAATTCTTTTAATCCTTCTATAAATAAAGCTTTTGCATCTGGGTTTTCCTTTTTAAGCTCCTCAACAGGATTGAACTCAATTTTCTTTCTATACTCTTCATCACCAATGAAAACTGCTGGAGGACACCAAGCTAATGCCGGTTCTGCTAACCCTTTATATAAAGTTTCGCACATACCTTCTCTATCTGTTGCTAGCATAAATGCCTTTCTTATTTTTGCATTTTGGAAATATTTATCCTTGTGATTAAAGAACATATATGCTGATGAACCATCATAACTTTTTAAGACTTCGAAGTTGCCACTATCATCAAATTTCTTTATCCATTCTGGTTTATTAACTCCAGCCATATCTAAAGAACCATTATAAAGCTCATTCATAGCAGAACTTGTTTCTTTTATAATCTTCATTGTAGCTTTTTCTAATTTAACATTTTCTGCATCCCAGTATTCAGGATTTTTTTCTAATTCAATCTTATTATTGTGTACCCACTCTTTCATTTTAAAAGGTCCACATGACATCATAGTCTCTGCTTCTGTTCCATATTTATCTCCATACTTTTCTATTACATCTTCTCTTTGTGGTTGCATTACTTTAAAATATGTTAAATTTAAAAAGTAAGAGCATGGATTTTCTAAAGTAAATTCTATAGTTTTATCATCTATAGCCTTTACCCCTACATCTTCCAATTTACCTTTTCCACCATTATATGCTTGTGCATTTTTAATTGGGAACAATAAGAATCCATATGGTGAACCAACATCTGGGTTTAACGTTCTAGTTATACCATAAACATATTGTTCAGCTGTTACTGGCTGTCCATCAGACCACTTCATATCTCTTAATTTAAATGTCCATTTTAGTCCATCTTCTGACTTTTCCCAACTTTCTGCTCCAGCTTCTTTAATTACTTCCTTGCCATTTTCATCAGTTTCTACTCTTGTTAGCGCTTCATTTATATTAGTTAAAACAATAGATGAATATAAGTCACTTGATTTTGATTGATCTAGTGTTTTAGGTTCTTGAGTTAACCACGTATTTATATACTGCTCATCATCAATTTTTGATTCTTCTTTATTATCCCCACCTGCTGCATTGTTATCATTTTTTTTACTTTCCCCACAACCAGTTAAAGCTAAAGATGCAGTTAAGGAAAGTGTTAATAAAGCTGCTAATAATCTTTTACCTTTCATAAAAATAGCCTCCCTTTTATTAACCTAAGCAAATGAATAATTCACTTGGCAATATTATATACTTATATATATTTGAAAAGAATTTAAAAAATTACTTTTTTTTACTTAATTGTAATTTTTAATTATACATATAGCGTATATTAAAGCTCTACTCAAATCAAGTTACTTTTTTATGAACTTTGAAATAATTTAATAATACAAATTCATATTTCTGAATATATCAAAGCTATTTATACTGTTGAAAAGGTTTTTACACCTCTTTTCTTTATTTTATGACATTTTTTTTTCGCTTCGTTGCATCTTATTTTAGTTAACAATCTTTATTATTTATTTAAAAAAGAAAATGTTTTGATATTTTCTTATAAGAAAATATAACATTTTTAAACTTTTCTATGCAAATATGAATATTTATATACAATTTTAAACATATGTATAATTCTAGCAACTTTATTGCAATAAAATATTTTCCTTTTAAACTTTTATTACATTAAAAGAAGAATGGCTTAAAATGAATAAATTCATTTTAAACCATTCTTTTTTATAAAAACTTCATATCATATTTTATAATAAATGACATGCTACAAAGTGGTTTGGTTCAACTTCTTTGAATTCTGGATTTTTTTCACTACAAATAGGTTTAGCATATCTACATCTAGCCGCAAATCTACATCCTGGTTTTGGATTTATAGGACTTGGAACTTCTCCCTCAAGAGCTATTCTATTCTTATTCCTTCCAATTTCCGGGTCTGGTATAGGAATTGCTGAAAGTAGCGCTTGAGTATATGGATGCAATGGCTTTTCGTATAAATCATGACTTGATGCAAGTTCAACCATAGTACCAAGATACATAACACCAACTCTATCTGATATATGCTTAACCATAGATAAATCATGGGCAATAAATAGATAAGTTAATCCCAGTTCCTTTTGTAATTTTATAAGTAGATTTACTACCTGAGCCTGTATTGACACATCTAGTGCAGATATAGGCTCATCACAAACTATAAAATCTGGTTCTATAGCAAGAGCTCTGGCTATACCTATTCTTTGTCTTTGTCCACCTGAGAACTCATGTGGAAATCTTGACGCGTGCTCCTTATTTAATCCAACCAATTGTAAAAGGTGATATATTTTATCAGTTCTCTCTTGACCACTATATAATCCATGTATGTCTATACCTTCACCAATTATATCACCAACAGTCATTCTAGGATTTAATGATGCATATGGGTCTTGGAATATTACCTGAGCTCTTCTTGCAAATTGCTTTTTTTCTTTTTTATTTAACTTACTTATATCATGACCATCAAATAATATTTCTCCATCTGTGGCTTCATAAAGTCCCATAACTGTTCTACCACAAGTTGTTTTACCACAACCTGACTCACCAACAAGTCCTAAAGTTTCACCTTTATAGATATGAAAACTAACATCATCAACAGCTTTTAGTGTAGCATTTTTTCCTACATTAAAATATTTTTTTAAATTTTTAACATTTATTAAAATTTCATTATTATCTTTTTTTCTTCTATCACCAGCCATTACTCTTCACCTCTTTTCAGAACTTCAGGAACTTCAACCTTAGGTGCCATTGAATGTTTTAACCAACAAGCTACTTCATGAGTATCACTAATAACTGTAACCTCTGGCATTGCTTCTCTGCAAATTCCCATACAATATTCGCATCTAGCTGCAAAAGGACATCCAACAGGTGGCTTTATCAAATCTGGAGGTGTTCCATTTAATGCATATAATACATCTTTATTCTTAGTATCTAATCTAGGAACTGATTGCAATAGCGCCCAAGTATATGGATGCTGTGGATCATAGAATATTTCATCTAAATTTCCTCTTTCTATTATTTGTCCTGCATACATAACTTGAATTCTATCAGCAACGTCTGCAACAACACCTAAATCATGAGTTACCAAAATAACAGCTGTTCCAAGCTTTTCTTGTAAATCTCCTATAAGATCCATAATCTGCGCTTGAATAGTAACATCAAGAGCAGTAGTTGGCTCATCTGCTATAAGAATCTTAGGATTACATGCAAGTGCTATAGCTATCATAGCCCTTTGTCTCATACCACCTGAAAATTCATGTGGATATTGATAAGCTCTTTTATCTGCATTAGGAATATTAACAAGATCAAGCATTTTTATAGCTTCTTTCATAGCCTCATCTTTACTCATTCCTCTATGAATAATTAAACTTTCTGATATTTGTTTTCCAATTGTCATAGTTGGATTCAAAGAAGTCATAGGGTCTTGGAATATCATAGATATATCCGCACCTCTAAGCTCTCTTAATTGTTTTTCATCCATATCTAAAACACTATTTCCATCAAATTCAATTTTACTTCCTTCTTTAATTTCTGCTGGCATCGGCTCTGGAAGCAATCTCATTATAGCTTTCGCTGTAACAGTTTTACCACAACCAGATTCTCCAACTACTGCCAATGTTTCACCTTTATTTAAATGAAAGCTTATACCTCTTACTGATTGAACTTCACCAGCATAAGTATGAAACGAAACTCTCAAATCTTTTATATCTAATATTTTTTCCATAGCTATTCCCTCCTACTACTGACGTAATTTTGGATCTAATGCGTCTCTCAGACCATCTCCAAGTAATTGGAATGATAGCATCGTTAAAGAAATCGCTAATGCTGGGAAGAACAATTGCTCTGGATAGAATATTAAGTTCTGTTGAGCAGCTGATGCCAATGCACCCCAGCTTGTGTCTGGTGATTGTACGCCAAGTCCAATATAACTTAAAAATGCTTCACCAAATATAAATCCAGGTATATCAAATGTTATGGCAACAATCATAACACCTAGTGTGTTTGGTATTAAGTGTCTTGCTATTATTCTTGATGAACTTGCACCTAATGCCTTTGCTGCAAGAACATATTCTTGCTCTTTTATTTGTAATAATTGTCCTCTGACAAGTCTAGCCATATAACACCATCCTGTAACGGTCATGGCTAAAATCAACGCTCCAATTCCCTTTCCAAATATCAAAGAAAATAATATTACTATTATTAAATAAGGTATACTTACTAATATTTCTAATATTCTCATCATTATATCATCAACTATTCCGCCAAAGAATCCTGAAACGCCACCATATATAGCACCAAGAACTGTATCTATAATAGCTCCAACAATACCTATAAATATAGATACCCTACCACCTTGCCACACTCTTCCGAAAGTATCTCTTCCTAATTGATCTGTACCAAACCAATACTGTGAATTTGGTGGTTGATTTACTAAATCATTGTTTGTAACTTCAAAACTTACCCCAGATATAGCTCTTGCTATCATAGGACCTATAATAACCATTATAGTTAAAGCTATTAATATACAAAGCGATACTATTGCAACTTTGTTTTGCTTTAATCTTCTCCAAGCATCTTGCCAATAAGTCATACTAGGTCTTAAAATTAAATCTGAATCTAATTCTTTACAACCTATAATTTCAAATTTTTCTTTTGATAATCCTGCCATAATACACACCCCCTATTTTTTTCCACCTGAAACTCTGATTCTTGGGTCAACTAATCCATATACTATATCTACTACAAATAGTGAGAAAATAAATAAAAAAGAAATGAATATTGTTTGTCCCATAACCATTGGATAATCTCTATCGTTTATTGATGAAACGAAATATTGTCCTAGTCCAGGTATAGCAAATATACTTTCAATAACAAATGATCCTGTGAATATATTTGCAATTTGAGGTCCTAATAATGTTATAGCTGGAAGTATCGCATTTCTTATAACATGCTTCCATATTAAGCTTACCTTTGAAACACCTTTAGATTTTGCAGTTAATATATAATCTTGTCCTATTACATCAAGGCAATTTGCTCTCATATATCTTGCATAAGTCGCTATAGATCCAAAACTTAATGCTATAGTTGGAAGTACTGTGTATTTAAGTCCACTTATTCCAAATCCAGCCCAACCAGTTGATGGTAATAGCATCCATTTAACTGTGAAGAAGAATTGTAATAATGACCCTATTACGAAACTAGGTACAGAAATACCTAAAATCGCTATAAACATAACTACATAATCAGGCCATTTCCCCCTATTAAACGCCGCTATAATACCTAATAAAATTCCTAAAGTAAATCCTATTGCTATAGCTTGTATTCCTATTTTAGCTGAAATCGGTGCATAACTTGCAATAGATTCTGTAACACTTCTTCCTGCATAAGTTATAGACTCTCCTAAATCTCCATGTAGTGCATTTGTTATAAATTTTTGATATTGCACTATTACTGGCTCATTCAAACCATACTTTTGATAATAGTTTGCCTTAATTTGCGGTGGCAAATTTCTAGCCATAGAAGCCAGCGGGTCACCTGGTATAGCATGTATTAACATAAATGTTATTGTTATAGCTATAAATAGCGTTACAAACATGTACCCCAGTCTTTTTAACGTAAATTTTAACATCACATCATCCCTCCATTAAAATAAAGTGCTTGCAACGAACTATTTTATAAGTTCGTTGCACTTTTATTGTAAAACACCCTTACTTTCTTCCAGAAGTATAAGCGTATTTATAATCATTTACTCCGAATAATGGATACATTACATCATGAACATATTTAGCTACGTAAGTGTTTCTCTTTCTATAAACCATTGGTGAAATAACTGCTTCTTTATATATTAATAGTTCTTCTGCTTGTTTAAATAGTGCCGCTCTTTCATTTTGGTCTGTAGAATTTTGAGCTTTCTTAATCAGTTCATCGTATTCTTCACTTTTCCAGTCAGTTGGCACAACCCCTGCTCCTGATATAAACATATCAAAGAATGTCATTGGATCATTGTAATCACCTTGCCATGCTGCTGCAGCCATTTGATAATCAAATTCTTTTGTTCTTTTTTGGAAGATTGGAAAATCAACCTGTTCCACTTGAACATTTACACCTAATACTTGACTATAATTTTGTTGTGCAAAATCAGAAAACTCCTTTGCCTCTGCATTAGTGCCAGACTGTAAGTACTTAAATGTATGTTTAGATGGGTCCGTATCTAACCCCAATTCCTTTAATCCTTCTACTAACAATGCCTTTGGATCTGAATTTTCATCCTTCACCTTTTGAACAAAATCTTCTGATTTACTTCTAAATGTTTCATCACCACTTTTTACTGCTGGTGGGCACCAAGCATATGCCGGTTCTGCTAAACCCTTAAATAAAGTTTGAACTGATCCTTCTCTATCCGCAGCTATCATAAATGCCTTTCTTATCTTAGCATTTGACATATATTTATCCTTAGTATTAAAGAATGTATATGTTGTAGCTCCATCATAGTTATTTATAACATTGAAGTTTCCAGTTTCATCAAACTTTTTAATCCATTCTGGCTTAGATACACCACAAGTATCTAGTGACCCATTTAAAAGTTCACTCATCCTTGAAGGTACTTCTTTAATTATCTTCATTGTTAGTTTGTCTAAACTTACTTTATCTTTATCCCAATATTGATCATTTTTTTCTAATACAAATTGGTTATTATGTGTCCACTCTGTAATCTTAAATGGTCCATTAAATATTAATGTATTCGCTTCAGAGCCATATTTTTCTTCATTTTGCTCTACAATATCTTGTCTTTGTGGCTGCATCACTTTAAAAGATGTTATTCCTAAGAAGTAAGCACATGGACTTTCTAGTGTGATTTCTAATGTTTTGTCGTCAACTGCTTTAACTCCTAATTCTTCAATTGGTAATTTACTTGAATTCACTTGTTCCGCATTTTTTATCGGATATAATAAGAATGCGTAAGGTGAACCAGTTTCCGGTTTCATTGTTCTTTTTATTGAGTATTCAAAATCTTTAGCAGTAACAGGTTTTCCATCACTCCAATTAGAGTCTCTTAAGTTAAATGTCCACTTTAATCCATCCTCAGAAGTTGTCCAACTTTCTGCTACTCCTCCAGCAACTTGTTCCTTTCCATCTTTAGTTTCTGTTCTTGTTAATGCATCCATACATTGAACTAAAACCTCTGAAGAATAAGTATCAGAACTTTTAGAAACATCTAAGGTTTTTGGTTCCAATGTCAATACATTTAAATATTGCTCTGCATCCTTTGTTCCCTCTCCTACATTTTCTCCATTAGCACTTTCACTTCCACCACTTCCACAACCAGTAAGAGCTATAGATGCAGTTAAAGAAACTGCTAATATTGTTGCTAACATTCTTTTGCTTTTCATTATTAGTCCCCCTTATTTTGTGACAATGAATTTAATTGCGTATTATATTTTGAATTTTTAGATAATTCCAATTAATTTTACGCCCTAAATCATAAAATTGTATTTTTATCTAAATTTTCAATTTATTAATATTTTATTTTTAAATATATTCATATTTTGTATATATTTTTTAACATTGCCACTTAACTTTTATACTTAACTTTTTACCAAAATCCAAACAGAATTATTTGGAAATTTTTATTTTTTATAATACTATCACATCACTTTTCAATTGTCAAACAATTTAGTTTTCATTTGTTTATGAAATTTTATTACTTTTAATGATTTTTTCAAATTTTTTTAGTTTTCTAATGCTAAAAACCATTAATTTTCTTTATTTGGGAAAAACTTATTTCTAATTTGTAAACATTGTTCTTTTTTCTACTATTATATTTAATATAGAATATACTTTTTACAATTTAATATTAATTATTTATTTTTTAATATACTCTAATTGTTTTACAAATAATTAGTTTAAAGTTTATCTTTGAAACTATTATTTTTAAGCTGTATTAAAATTAACTACTAATTATTTATTTTTCACTATTTCTTATTTAAATTTAAGTCATAATAAATATCCTCCTGATTTTTTTAATATTTCTTCTATTTCTTAACTTATCATATTTTATTTATATATATATTTATGTAAGTAGTTATATTTATTATGCTTAAATTTAAAACTATTTTTTAATTTTTTTTAACAATGACTAATTTAAAATGTATTTTATTTGTATACCGTTTACTATTTTAAAATAATTTTTTCTCACTTACATTTAGTATATTTTATTTATTATGTTAAGTTTTATATCTTTATTTTAAATTTTTCCGTTTTATTTTTAAATTTATTTGTTTTTCATAAAAATTGCAATTTTTTAAAGCAACTTTTAACAATTCATACATTGTTTATTATTTTGTAAATTTATTACATGATTTTTTTGTTTTATTTTAATTTTTCTTTTTATTTTGCAATCGAATTTGATATTAATTGCATTTTTTCATAGTGCAATTGTTTTCATACCTATTTTTTATTTTTATTCATATATATATATCTTTTTTATATAATTATTTTAATATACTATATAGAAGCTAATATTTTTTATATTGTTTCATATATTTTAATATGCATATTTTTACAAAGGTATATAACTTTATTATGTAAAAATATATAATACTATTATAGAGAAATGAATTTTAATTCTAATATTAACAACTTAATTTTAGAGCTAATATATCAATTATATTTTCTCATGTAATACGGATTATAATATATATTTGAGGAGTGATTATTTTGAATTATAATGTAGCTGTTGTAGGTGCTACTGGTATGGTAGGACGACAATTTATAAGTATATTGGAAGAAAGAAACTTTCCTATAGATAATATTTATTTCTTTTCTTCCAAACGTTCTGCAGGTAGTACTTTAGTTTTTAAAAATAAAAAAGTAATTGTAGAAGAATTAACAGAAGCTAATATTAAAAATAAAAAAATTACCTTTGCATTATTTTCAGCTGGTGGTGATACTAGTTTAAAATTTGCTAAAACTTTCGTAAAATATGGAGCTATAGTTATAGATAATAGTAGTGCTTTTAGAATGGACCCTGACGTTCCATTAGTTGTTCCAGAAGTTAATTGGGAAGATATAAAAAATCACAAAGGTATAATTGCCAATCCTAATTGTTCTACAATACAAGCAATGGTAGCTTTAAAACCACTATATGATGTATATGGAATAGATAGAATCATATATTCGACTTACCAAGCTGTTTCTGGAGCTGGTCTAGGTGGATTTAAAGATCTTGAAAATGGTTCAAAAGGAGAAAGTCCTAAAAAATTCACATCTCCTATAGCTTTTAATTTAATACCACAAATAGACGTATTCTTAGAGAATGGATACACTAAAGAAGAAATGAAAATGATAAATGAAACAAGAAAAATCTTTCATGATGATTCTTTAAAAATAACAGCAACTACTGTTAGAGTTCCTGTATATCATGGTCATAGTGAAAGTATTAATGTTGAACTAAAATCTTCTTTTAATATAGAAGATATATTTAAACTTTATGCCTCTTCTAAAGGTATAGTTTTAAAAGATGATATTGAAAATTGTATTTATCCTATGCCTATAGATGTTGCTGGAAAAGATGAAGTTTATGTTGGTAGAATTAGACGAGATTTTAGCACAGACAATGGAATTAATCTTTGGGTTGTTGCTGACAATATAAGAAAAGGTGCCGCACTAAATGCAATTCAAATTGCTGAAGTATTTATTGAAAAAAATCTTATTTAATTGTATATTTTAGAAATATAAATTTATTTTAGAAAGGATTGTTAATATGAGTATTTTTAAAGGTTCTGGAGTAGCCATAGTTACCCCTTTTACTAAAACAGGAGTTGACTTTAATAAATTAAAAGAATTATTGGAATGGCATATCTCTAATGATACAGATGCAATTATAATTTGTGGAACTACTGGTGAAGCCTCTACAATGACTGAAAAAGAAAAAAAAGATACAATAAAATTTACTGTTGATACTATAAACAAAAGAATTCCCGTAATTGCTGGTACCGGAAGTAACAATACAGCTTCTGCTATAGAAATGAGTAAATATGCTGAATCAGTGGGAGTAGATGGATTATTAGTTATAAATCCATATTATAATAAAACTAGCAAAAAAGGTCTTGTTGCACATTTTAAAGCTGTTAATGATAATGTAAATACACCAATAATAGTTTATAATGTACCTGGTAGAACTGGCATGAATATACCGCCTGAAGTATTAAAAGAAATATGTGAATTTAAAAATATAGTTGCAGTTAAAGAGGCTAGTGGAGATATGAGCCAAATTATAAAAATAAAAGCTCTATGTAAAGATAAACTAGATATTTATTCTGGAAATGATGATCAAATAGTTCCAATATTAGCTATGGGCGGTATAGGTGTTATATCTGTTCTTGCTAATGTAATTCCTAATAAAGTTCATAATATATGCAAATTATTTGAAGAGGGTAATGTTAATGACGCATTACAGCTACAATTAGATACATTGGATTTATCTAACAATTTATTTATAGAAACTAATCCTATTCCTGTTAAAACAGCCCTTAATTTAATGAACAAAAATGTAGGTGATTTAAGATTACCACTTGTTGATATGGAAGATAAAAATAAGGAAACTTTAAAATCTTCTTTATCTGCTCATAACTTATTATAAAATTAAAAGATTCTATATGACCCTAATTTTAAACCATATAGAATACAATCTTTAAAGCATTTAGGAGGATACTATGATAAAAGTACTTTTAGTTGGGTGTAGTGGAAAAATGGGAAAAATGATTTCTGCCACATCTAAAAACTTTAAAAATTTAGAAATAGTAGCTGGTATTGATAAATTTAATGATAACACTTTAAGTTATCCAATATTTAGTACTATATCTGATTGTAATATAGATATAGATGTAATTTTAGATTTTTCTAGACCGGATTCTTTAAAAGATATTTCAACTTTTGCACTTAAAAATAATAAGCCTGTGATATTTTGTACTACAGGATATTCTAAAGAAGAAAAATCACAAATACTAGAGTTATCTAATACTATTCCTATTTTCTATTCTGCAAATATGTCTATTGGTATAAATATAGTGAATGCTGTGTTAAAAAATATAAGTAATTTGCTTTTTAAAGATTTTGATATAGAAATAATAGAAAAACATCATAATCAAAAAGTAGATGCACCTAGTGGTACCGCATTACTTCTTGCTAACACTATTAAAGATTCTATAGATTCAGATACTAATTTCATATATGGAAGAGAAGGAATCTCCAAAAGAGATGATAAAGAGATAGGTATACACACAGTTCGTGGTGGAAATATAGTTGGAGAACATGAAGTTATATTTGCTGGTGCCGGTGAAGTTATTTCAATAAAACATTCTGCTATCTCTAGAGAAGTTTTTGCAATAGGTGCATTAAGAGCCTGTGAATTTATGTTTAATAAATCCAAAGGTTTATACTCTATGGATAATATCGTAAATACTAATTTATAAAAAATATAGCTCTAGAAAATCTAGAGCTATATTTTTTTTATGAAATTTTCTAATTTTTTTAAAGCAGTTTTTAATTCCTCATTACTATAACAATAAGATATTCTAATATATCCTTCGCCACCTTCTCCAAAAGCAGTTCCTGGAACTATTGCTACTTTTTCTTCATTTAAAAGTCTATGACAAAATTCTTCACTAGTCATATTAAATTTTCTTATTGATGGGAATATATAAAAAGCCCCTTCTGGTCTGCATACCTTAAATCCCATATCTTTCAATCGCGTATATACATAATCTCTTCTCTTTTTAAATTCTAATTTCATACTTTCAACATCTTTAAGACCATATTTTAATCCTGCCAAAGCCCCATACTGACTTATAGATGTAGCACAAGATACATTATATTGATGTACCTTTAGTATACTTTCCATAATATCTTTTGTAGTACATATATATCCTATTCTTAAACCAGTCATAGAAAACATCTTAGAAAAACCACTAACCATTATTATCTTTTCTCTTATATCATAACACTGACTTATAGAATAATAGTCACCATAACAAAGAGATGCATAAATTTCATCACTTATAACTATAATATCATTTTCCTTTATTATCTTATGTAAGCTTTCCCTTTCCTCTAATGTAAGTATACTTCCACAAGGATTACTTGGACATGATAATACCAATATCTTAGGTTTGTGAGTATTAATCATTTCCTTCAAATGACTAATATTTATAGTAAAATTTTCATTCAAATTGTAATTTACTATTTCACCACCTACGATTTTAGTTATACTTTCATATGCAGGATATGCTATATTAGGTATTAATACTTTATCTCCACTATTTATAAGTGCCATAAAAGTACTCATAAGACCTTCACTACCACCTACTGTAATGCATATTTCATCTTCTTCATACTCTATACTATTATTTTTTAAGTATGTGCTTATTTCTTGTCTAAGCTCTAATATCCCAGCATTTGGTGTATATGTAGTTTTATTTTCCTCAACTGCTTTTAAAACTCCATTTTTCACTGATTCTGGCATTGGAAAATCTGGTTGACCTAGCGTTAATGATATTGCATCATTAACCTTTAAAACCTTATTATAAAATTTTCTTATACCTGATATCTCTACTTTTTCTATATTTTTACAAAAAATATTATCCATCTTCAATTACCCCAATTCTATATTAAAATTCTATTCCTTTTCTAGCTGGAACTCCTTCATTATAATAATGCTTAACTTCTTTCATCTCTGTTATAAGATTTGCCTTTTCTGCTATTTTTTCAGGAAGATTTCTTCCAGTGATTATAAGTTCCATATCTTTAGGCTTATTATCCATAATATATATTATCTGTTCTTCTGTTAAAAGTTTATTGGTTACAGCACCAATCACTTCATCTAATATCAAAATATCACATGTTCTATTTTTTATAGTATCTAAACAAAAATTATATGCTTCTCTTATTTCTAGTTTTAATTGTTGTTTTTCTTCTTCATTTAAAGTCCAAAAAAATCCTTTAGTCTTTTCAAACCTAAATATATTAAAATATGGAGCCATTTTTTTAGCACTTTCAAGCTCACCTGTATTTCCTGTTTTCAAAAACTGAACAACATATACAGTGTATTTATTCCCTGCTGCTCTAGTTGCTAAACCCATAGCTGCAGTAGTTTTACCTTTTCCATTTCCTGTATATATTTGAATATATCCTTCTTTTAAATTTCCCAAAATTATTTCCTCCTACTTCATTATATATGTATTTTAAATCTAATTGTAAAATACTATTCATTTTTTATAAAAACCTTTAATTTTATAGTTTTTAAAAATTTTATTTCATAAATTTATAAATCTTATATAAATTGAATTTATGTTGATAATTTATAATGGTTACTGTATAGTTTTATATTAACGTATAAAGTTTTTTATAAAAACAAATAAATATTACATATATGTCTTTAAATAATTTTTATTTTATTATATCATTTATGTTGTGAGTATTAACTAATGAAAGGAGTTATATATATGAATTATAATTTAACAGATCCATATGAGATAGCCAGATTTATAAAAGAATCAAAAAAAGCTACTCCAGTAAAAGTATATGTAAATGGTGATTTAAGCAATTGTAAATTTGATAACATAGAATGTTATGGCCATGGAAATTTTTACATATTATTTGGAAACTATGATGAGGTTAAAGATTTCTTAGATAAAAATAATAGTATAATTAATAATTTTAGAGTAGAAAATGATAGAAGAAATTCTGCAATTCCTATGCTAGATATGAAAGATATAAATGCTAGAATAGAACCAGGCGCTATAATTAGAGATAAAGTTAGTATTGGTAAAAATGCGGTTGTAATGATGGGTGCAGTTATTAATATTGGTGCTGAAATCGGTGAAGAGAGCATGGTTGATATGAATGCAGTAATAGGTGCTAGAGGAAAACTAGGTAAAAGAGTTCATCTTGGAGCTGGTGCTGTAGTTGCTGGGGTTTTAGAACCACCTAGCAAATCTCCATGTGAAATTGGAGATAATTCTCTAATTGGTGCTAATGCCGTTATACTTGAAGGTGTAAAAATTGGTGCAAACTCTGTTGTAGCAGCAGGTTCTGTTGTTACTGAAGATGTACCTGACAATGTAGTTGTTGCAGGTTGCCCTGCTAAAATTATTAAATCTGTAGATAATAAAACTAAAGGAAAAACTGAACTGTTAGATGATCTTAGAAAATAAAAAAGGTGCACAGCACCTTTTTTTATTTTCTATATTACATCTTGAATTTTTTCACTATCATTACAATCTTTATTTTCATTATCTTCCATATCAAATTCCTTATTTTCTGTATCACAAATAGCTATATCACTTTCGTCTTCTTCAACTCTTTCCATTTTTGATATAGAAACTTCATATGCTATCTTTTTAACTACTTCAGTATCAGATATTCTTTTTTGATACTCTCTACTTTGAACTCTTCCCCAAATTCTTATGTTATCGCCAACTTCTAAACTCTTACAGAACCTTGAATTTCTTCCCCATGCAATAGTAGGTATATAATCTGACTTGTTATATAATCTATTTACTGCTAATAACATATCTGCAATTTCTCTACCAAAAGGAGTTGTCCTATATATAGGCTCTTTACATATATATCCATCTAAGAAAATTTGATTTGGGTTTTTACTTTTTTCTTTTAACTCTCTAATATCTCTAGCAAAAACAGTTAATATAAGTCTATTAGATCCATCTACAAATTTATTATAAGATCTTAACTGTCCTTCTACTATTAATTCTGTTCCTAAATTCATATCTATACCAGTTGTAAGTCTTTCTGAAACTGTTATATTTAAAATATCAGTAGTATCACTTAATCTTGGAACTTCTAAACTAAAATTATAAAACCCTTCTCCATACATTTCATGACTAAATTCTAATCCTGATATAATTTTACCCTCTAAATAAATTTTGTTATTCAACATTGTATTGTCCATAGTAACCCCTCTTTCCCTTAGTTCAGTTTAGTTTTATATCATAGTATATTCTTCTTATTCGATAACTATGACCAATTTTATGAAAATTCTTATAATTCTTAATTTTATACCTTTAATCATTTGTTTCCATTATAATACAAATAGTATTTCTATGCAATGTATTATTTGTTTTTTATTTGCCTTCCATTACCATCTATTTTGTATCCATCATCATAGATTAAGTCTGTGATAGTAACAAATTCGTACCCTTCTTTTGATAATTTTTCTAAAACCATTGCTAAGGATTGTGGTGTATATCTTGCATTATGAAATAGTATTATAGATCCTTCTTTAGCTTTTTTTAGAACTCTTTCTGTTTCAATTTCTGCACCTTCACCTTTCCAATCTATACTATCTACATTCCATTGTATACACTTTCTACCTGTTTTCTCTACAATGTCTAATGCCATATCATTAAACGCACCTTCTGGAAATCTAAAAGTTTTACTGGTTTTATTAGTAACATCTAATAATTTTGCGTCAGTTATATCCAGTTCTTTTATTATTTTTTCTTTTGATATAGAAGTCATATTTGGATGTTTATTACTATGATTTCCTAATTCATGCCCCCTTTTATCAATTTCTTTTACTTCTTCTGGAAAATCATCTATCCAAAGACCAACCACATAAAATGTAGCTTTAGCATTGTACTTATCTAGAACATCTAAAATTTCATCTATATTGTTTTCTCCCCAGGTAGTATCAAATGTTATAGCTATCTTTTTTTCTTTTGTTTCAACTGAATAAATAGGCAACTTTTTATTGCTTTGCGAAACCACCTGAAGAGTGCTTGTACTACTTATTCCTATAATAGTAAGTCCAATAATCATAAGTATTGATAAAGTAATTATGAATCTTTTTTCCCCCTTAAATATCTCTATCCCCTCCATAAAATTAACTACCTAGTTCAATTAAATATTATTCAAATCTGATTCACTATATTACTAAAACTATTTTAATTTTTAATATAAATATAATGAAATAATTTTTAATCATTGATATAATGTAATATGAACTTAATTTTCACATTACATTTTAAAATATATTTAAGAACACTTTTAAAATGAATACATGCTCAAAATTACTTTATTAATAGAGAAAACATTTAAAATCAACCTTTAATGTTCATAAAAAATTTTAATTTAATGTGAATTTAATTATTTTATTTAAATAAAAATAATTAACTAGGTTACTTTATATAATATAAATATATAGGGCTCCAAAATTGCAAAGTATGAATTTTGGATACCCATAAGGTAAATACTACTTTTAATTAACTTGAGTATAAGAAAATGTTTAAAATATTCTTATAACTCATAAATTAATTGAGTAAGTATTTTACTATAATATTAATATAAATATAAGCTATTAAATAATTAAACTTATATTTTATTGATAAGTCTTTACTTTTATTCAAAGGAGGAAATTGAATGTTTGAAGATTCTATGAACTTAGCAGAGAATAAATTATTATTATTATATATTCTAAATAAAATCAAACTTCCTATTTCCAATATGCAAATTACAGAAATAATTTTAGAAAATAACTTTATGAATTATTTCACGCTACAGCAATATATAGTAGAATTGACCTCTGCAAATCTTTTAAAACATATTACTGACCACGGGAAAGATAGGCTAGTTATTGCTGATAACGGAAAAGAAGTTCTTTCATTATTTGAAAACAGAATCTCTAAAGAAAAACTTTCTCAGCTTGAAGAATATATGGAACATAAAATCTCTAGTATAAAAAAAGAGCTTACTGTAACTGCTGATTATACTATAGAAAATAAAAATAGTTATTTAGTTAATTTAATTGCTTCTGAAAATGATACAACACTTATAGATTTAAAAGTTAGTGTGGCTTCTAATAAGCAAGCTAGAGAACTTTGTTATAGATGGAAATCTAATTCTTCAGATTTATATACAAAAATTATTAATGCATTAATTGACGAAGATTAAGCTTAAATTTTAATCATTCCTTTGGGCTCAAAATTTAAAGGAATGATTTTTTTACTTTTACTTATTTTATCTATTTTTACCAATTGATTATAATATATATCTTCAACATATATATTTTTTTCATCCACCAGAATATCTTTTAATATACCTCCTATCTCTATTTCATCAACTTTTTTTAACTTTGTAATATCAACAATTGTTATTGTTCCATCGCCAAAATTTGATATATAACAATAATTATTATAACAACACATATCTATAGGTATATTACCTATAGTTATACTAGCTATTTTATTATCCTCTAGCGATATAACTTTTAATTCACCCTTTGTTTCCTCGCCCATATTACTTTCACATACTAATATTTTTTCACCATTTTCATACCATAAAGCTTTTACAGGATAATTACCTACCTTCATATTTTTTATTTTTCTTTTTCTTTTAAATTTATTATACTTATATCATTACTTAAAGTATTTGCTACAACAATGCTATTATTCTCTGGTGAAAAGTCTAAACTATGAGGTGATATACCACAGCTTATTACTTCTACTAGTTCTTTAGATAAAATATCGAAACATACTATGGTGTTAGATTCTTCACAAATTATATATAACTTATCGCCTATTAATCCCATATGACTACATCCTGATCCTATATAAAATTCTTCTATACCTCCATCATTTTTAAACAAATATATTCTATTGTTTTCAAAACTAGATATTATAAATGCTTTGTTATCAATACATATATTAAATGGTTTTATTTTTTCATGATAATTTAATTCTATAGGTTCTTCTAAAGTAAAATCATTAATATTTATTTTATCTATTCTATCACTAGCAGAATTACAAATATAAAGATAACTCAAAAAATCACCTCCTCACAAGACATAAATATTTTAAAACTTACACATATAAGTCTATTACTTTTATACATATATCTTATGTTAAGGTGATTTATTATGATACAGTTTTTGTCATTTTTCGATTTATTAGGCATGTGGAAATAAATAATAGACCAAAGATTTAAAGCATATTGGTCTATTATTTATTTGATTATGCCTTACTTAAAATTTCTAATTATTTTTCTCATATCTCCAATCATATATAAAGATCCACTTATTAATAATAAATCTTCATCTTCACAGTATGATAAAGCTTTTTTATAAGCCTCTTCATAAGTTTTTATAGCTTCACAATCAATTTCTAACATATCTATCTCTTTTTTTAATTCTGTTGCTAATTCTGCCCTTTCACTATTAGGGGTAACACAAATTACTTTATATGCATTAGGTGCTATAACATCTACCATATCCTTAACTTGCTTATCTGCTAATATCCCTAATATTAATACCATCTTTTTATAGTGAAAATATTTTTTTATACTTTCATCTAATTTTTTTATTCCATCTATGTTATGTGCACCATCTATGACTACCATAGGACTACTATTCATAATTTCTAGTCTTGCTGGCCATTTAACTTCTTTTAATCCTTCTATTATATTTTTTTTAGATATATTAACTCCTAATTTTATAAGTTCTTTTGCTGCATAGATTGCTACAGTAGAATTAGATATCTGATGAGTTCCTAATAATGCTAAATCATACTCTTGCAACATATCATCTTTAATTAATATATGTTGTACTAAATTTTTTTCCTCATCTATAGTAATTACTTTGTCAAACTCTGCAATATCCTTTGGTACTTTTATAAGCGGAGCATTTTTATCTTTTGCAACGTTTTCAACAACTAGTTCTACTTCTTTTTTTTGTGGAAATAATACAATCGGTGTATTCTCTTTTATTATACCTGCCTTTTCATAGGCTATTTTTTCAATTGTATCACCTAATATCTGTGTATGGTCATAACTTATAGAACCTATTATACTTAAAATTGGATTTATAACATTTGTAGAATCTAATCTTCCCCCCAGACCTACTTCCACTACTACAAAATCAACATTTTTATTATAGAAATATAAAAATCCACAGCAGGTTATTATTTCAAACTCTGTTGGATTTCCATATCCACATTCACAAACTTTTTCTACTGCTTCTTTAACTTTAGAAACTATATAACACAAGTCATCTTTAGGTATATTTTTTCTATTTATTTGTATTCTTTCTTCGAATTCTTCTATATAAGGCGATATATACGTTCCCACAGCATAACCACTATCCATAAGAATTGAAGTTAGCATTGCTGTTGTAGATCCTTTACCATTAGTTCCTGCAACATGAATTGTTTTTATTTTTTTATGGGGATTCCCTAAAAACTCTAATAATTTTTCTGTTCTTTCAAGCCCATATTTACTTCCAAATTTAGCTGTTTCTTTTATATATCTAATAGCTTCTTCATAATTCATTTGTAAGCCCCCCGTCTTTAAGTAACGTAAAATTCTTAATTTATCTATATATGATTTTATCATATTTAATCCATTTAATATAGAAAAAACCTTGTATGTATAACTCTTTTTATTCTTAAACTGAAACAATATAAAACCTATTTAAAAGAACTTTTCACCAATTTATTTTCTTAATTTATAAAACTGTATTCATATAGAGAAAAAAGCTCGAATTAAATTTATTCAATAACTTTAAAATATTTTCATACAAAATGTAGTGTTGAATTCTAAGCGATTCAGAGCATGTCTCACTATTTTGGGTATCCAAGTTTTGGAATGGATAATTTTTAAAATCAACTTGGAACCCTATATAAGATTCCAAGTTAAATTTTAAACTTATTTATTTATTAAATGAGAAAACTCAAATTAATATTTTATCAATAACTAACAGATTATTTTAGTTAAGAGTTAAGAGTAAATAGTGAGCAGTTATGGTTATTACTACTCACTTAGTTCCAAGTAATTCTCAACGTATATTTTTAATTTGGTCTTATCTAAAAATTTAAACAAGAAATACCTCTAAACATTGGCTCCATAACAAATGGGACAGGCACGGTAAGGTCTATTTTCTCCGCTAACACTTGATGCTCTTCTAGTTTTATATTTTTCTACTAATAAATCGAAGCCAGTCCCGAACACCTGAATAAGCAATTATCCAAAATTTTTACGCCTTCACAAGAGGGATAGACGCGTAATTGGCTACTTTGCTATACTTTGGCTAGATGTTTTTGTTGATTTTAGTTTTTCTCCAATAGTACTCGAAGTCGGTCCCGAACAACTACGCTGCAAAGCTGCTATTTTAGGACCGGCTTTGATTGCTTTAGGTTTTATTGATAATCTTTCGATTTTACTGTAAAAATAACTTATGGAAAATTCACTTTGGTACGCCTGTCCTTCTTGTTATGGTGGTACACTTAGCTGCTAAACTTTCTTCAATTTTTCTTTCAACCTCAAGTTTTACTCCATTCAATTCAAAAGAAACTGGTGATCCAGTTTCATCTGACATTGTCGGATTGGCCCCCTCAAAGTGGACTCTAAATGCTAATTACTAGCTTATTCTTAAAATTACTATTTGTTAAATTATAAAACTCATTTGGAGTCCTATAATCAATTGAAGAATGTATTCTTTTAAAGTTATAGTTACTTACATACTTTTCGATAGTATTAGTTGCTTCTTCTAAATCTTTAAACAGCCTACCGTCAAGGCATTCTTCTTGTAAGTATCTATGATATGACTCTATATGTGCATTATAATTAGGGCTATGCACAGGTATCCTTTCATGTGTAACCTTCTCTTTAATACACAACTTTTCAAATTTACTAGCTATAAATTGTGATTCATTGTCTGTTCTAATTATTAATTCAGATGTTTTACCCTTAATTTCTCTATTATAAAGTGCCTTTATTACTACAATTTTCACTCTTTCTTCTTCAGTATATTTTCTAATAAAATTTCCACTCATAATGCACCCCTCCATTCATTAATCCTAGTATAGTTCCATTCGAATTATGAGTCTACTTTTCCACGGGGGCCTATGAGTCAATTATATAATTGTTACGACTGTATATTTTAAAAATATTATATATTTTTAGTTAAGAATTAAGAGTGGATAGTTAACAGTTATTGTAATTATTTTTCTTAACTGATAACAAAAATTTAATGTAAGTTTTATTTTATACAAAATGAAATAGCCCTTATAATTAATCATAAGGACTATTTCTAAATTATTTTATATATTATTTAGTTAAGTTTTCTATACTCTCAAGTACAGCATTATACATTTCTTTATATTTTTCACCTTTTGCCTTTTCTTCTTCTACAACAGCAACTGGTGCTTTTGATACAAATCTCTCATTAGATAATTTTTTTTCTACTCTTTCAATTTCTGATTTCAACTTAACTTTTTCTTTGTTTAATCTTTCAAGTTCTTTTTCTAAATCTACAAGTTCTAATAGCGGCATATATATTTCAGCACCTTTAGATACTACTGTTACAACATTTTCTGGTGCATCATCCTTAGAGTTTATTAATATAACTTCACTTGCTGAAGCCAACTTTTCAAAGTATGGAACTCCCTCTTTAAAAGGCTCTGATACTTCTGTTGCATAAATATAAGTTTTTGCTTTTCTTGAAGGTGGAACATTCATTTCACTTCTAGCATTCCTTGTATTTTTAATAGCATCTATAATATAATTCATATATTCTTCTGCTTTTTCATCTTTTAATTCTTCTTCAAATTCTGGCCAATTAGAAATTGTTATTGATTCTGAATCCTCTTTTAAATGAGTATATATTTCTTCTGTTATAAATGGCATTACTGGATGAAGTAATTTTAATCCAGCTACTAATACATCATTTAATACATTTAATGTAACACCTTTAGCTTCATCATCATCACTATATAATACAGGTTTTACAAGTTCAATATACCAATCACAGAATTCTGTCCACATAAAGTCATATACTTTTTGAAGTGCAACTCCAAGTTCAAATTTCTCTATATTATCAGTAACTTCTTTGATAATAGAGTTCATTCTTGATAATATCCATTTATCTGCTATTGAATAATTAGTACAATCTTTGTATTTTTTCATTAAATCTTCATCAAAGTTCATCATAACAAATCTTGAAGCGTTCCATATTTTATTTGCAAAATTTCTTGCAGCTTCAACTCTTGACTCATAGAATCTTATATCACTTCCAGGAGCATTTCCTGTTACTAATGAGAATCTTAATGCATCAGCACCATAATTTTCTATTACTTCTAATGGATCTACTCCATTTCCTAAAGACTTAGACATTTTTATTCCTTGATCATCCCTAACAATTCCATGCATAAGAACATTTTCAAATGGTACTTGATCCATATTATAAAGTCCTGAGAATATCATTCTAGCTACCCAGAAGAATATTATGTCATATCCAGTTACTAATGTGTTTGTTGGATAGAAATAACTTAAATCCTCTGATTTTTCTGGCCAACCTAATGTTGAAAACGGCCATAATGCAGAACTGAACCAAGTATCAAGTACATCCTTATCTTGTTCTACATTTGAAGAGTTACATTTTGAACAAGCTGTAACATCGTCTACAGATACTGTTAACGCTCCACAGTCTTTACAATACCAAACAGGAATTCTATGACCCCACCATAATTGTCTTGAAACACACCAATCTTGAATGTTTTCCATCCAGTTAAAGTATATTTTATCAAACCTTTCTGGTATGAACTTAGTTTCTTTTTCTTTTACAGCCTTTATTGCAGGCTCTGCTAAAACATCCATTTTTACGTACCATTGCTTTGATAACATTGGTTCTACAACTGTTTTACATCTATCATGTATCCCTACATTATGGCTATGCTCTTTAATCTTAACAAGATATTCTTCTTTCTCTAATTCTTCTACTATAAGTTTTCTTGCTTCATATCTATCAAGGCCAGAAAATTTTCCATAACCTTCACTTATCTTACCATTCTCCTCTAAAACAACTATCTCAGGTAATTTATGTCTTTTACCAACTTGATAATCATTAGGATCATGTGCTGGAGTTATTTTAACTGCGCCTGTACCAAATTCAACGTCAACATAATCATCTGCCACTATTGGAATTTCTCTATCCACTAGTGGTAACTTAAGCATTTTTCCTACTAAGTGAGCATATCTTTCATCCTTTGGATTAACTGCCACTGCTGTATCTCCAAGTAAAGTTTCTGGTCTTGTAGTTGCTATTTCTATTTTTTCATCACTACCTACTACTGGGTAATTGATATGCCAGAAATGTCCACCTTGCTCTTCATATTCTATTTCAGCATCTGAAAGTGCTGTCATACATTTAGGACACCAATTTGTTATTCTATTCCCTTGATACATAAGTCCTTCATTATAAAGTTTTACGAAAACTTCTCTAACTGCCTTACTAACCCCTTCATCCATTGTGAACGTTTCACGAGTAAAGTCTGCAGAACAACCCATTTTTTTAAGTTGTGTTCTTATTCTCTCTCTATATTCTTCTGACCACTCCCAAACTTTTTCCAAAAATGCTTCTCTACCCATTTCTTTTTTCTTTAAACCTTTTTCAAGTAAAGCATTTTCTACTTTAACTTCTGTTGCTATACTTGCATGATCTTGTCCTGGAAGCCATAAAGTACTATATCCTTGCATTCTCTTAGTTCTTATTAATATGTCTTGAAGTGTATTATCAAGAGCATGACCTAAATGTAATTGTCCAGTTATATTTGGTGGTGGCATTATTATTGTATATGGTTTTTTATTTTTATCAACTTCAGGTGTGAAAAATTTCTTTTCTTCCCACCATTTATACAATCTTTCTTCAAACTCTTTCGGATCATAATTTTTTGCTAATTCTTTATTATTTTCCATAATAAATCCTCCTCTTCTTAATCTGTTTTTATAAAGCTAAATTTTCAATGTATATACTTAAATTTCATAATTTATAAAACAAAAAAAGAGCTCTTTCATCCAAAAGGACGAAAAAACTCGTGGTACCACCTTTTTTCCCTGCAAAAACAGGCTCATATAAATTAACGATTTGACAACCGTCTTTATCTACTAAAGTTCAATAAAGAAGCTCCAAAGCTACCTTCAGATTATTCCATATAGAAAACCTTTCACCCTAGAGTTTTCCTCTCTTTGATACTTCCAAATCCTACTCCTCTTTTTCAATGCTTTTATTTTAAATATTATTTTTAATAATTATATATTAGTTTTGCTATAAAAGTCAACAGAGTAAATCTAATTACACTATAGTTATGTATACAAGTTTAGTAAAACATTACAAATAATGATTTCAATATTTACTATTTAAATTTAGAGTTTATATTTTATAGTATTACCAAAATACTAAATTAAATTGTAAATTTGTTATTAATTATATTTAAGTATGTATAAATTAAGTATTATTGTCAATTATTACAAATGTAATTATATTTTTATTTGGGAGGTCTCGTATGAAATATTTTGAAAAAGCTAATGATCTTTACAATAAAAAACAATATGAACACGCAATAAATTTTTATAAAAAATCTATTGAAACTAAAGAAAATGAAGCTGCTTCCCTTTATAATACAGCAGTATGTTTTATTAAATTAAAAGAATTTGATAAAGCTATTATAAATTTACATAATGCATTAAATTTCAAAAAGGAAAGCTCCTATTTCTTTAATCTTGGCTATTGTTATGCAATGATTAATGAAAAAAATAAGGCACTAAATTATTTTAATATTGCATGGTCATTAAATCCTAAAGATGCTGAGTGTGAAAAAGCCATTAATTTAATTCTAAAATCGTACCTTCACAAAGCATCTTCATAAAAAACATAAAATAACTAGTCAAAATCTATTGATATTTGAATTTTTATAGAAACTATATTGAAGCAAAACTTTCCTTATATAAATTATAAGGCAGTTCATTATTCCATACAAAGTTAATTTTGCATTAAACTTTTTCTATAAAACATCAATAGTATTGACTAGTTTTTTTTACCATTCTCCTACAACTTTAGAATTTCTATGGTCATTTTTAAAATTATTATTATCAAAGTAATTTCCACCAGAATAAAATGTTGTATCTACATTTATCCATCTACCACTTGATTCATCATAAAACTCATTCCATGAATGATTTACCCATTGCTCACCGTTAAAGCCTTCACCTATAACCATTCTAACTTGTATATCATTTGCCCTACACATCGCCACAAATAAGCATGCATAATCGAAACATAAACCTTTTCCTGTATTAAAAGCTTCTATAGCTCCTGATTTTACTATTTTTAAATTATTTGATATAACTTCTGTTGCCTTTTCATCATCATATTTTATATTATTACCTATCCAATTATAAATGTCTTCTGCCTTTTCATAGGTATTTTCATTTTCTTTTACAATGGATAAAGCTGTTTCATTTATAGCAGCACTAGATTTAACTCCTTCATCCAAAGTAATTCCATTGTAATAAATTACAGCTTTTCTATCTAAGTATTCATTAAAAACACTTTTATCATTTTTACTAATGTCTGTATCTTCAACAATTATCTTAAAAGATTCATTTACTACTTGAGGCAAATTTTTAACTACATTTGAATTTATCACTGGATTTACCACATTTTTTGATATATAGGTATATATTTGTGATTCTTCTAATGTATTCATATACTTTGGATTTTTATTAAACATAGCTCCAAAACTCAATAAAAAACATAATATAACTAAGTTGCAAATTGCCTTAGGACTTTGAAATAGCGCACCATATATCCTTCTGGATAAATTAGATTTTCTTTTTAAACTACTATCTATAGCCTCCAATATTGGAGTTAATATTATATTACTAACAACCCATAAAATAAATACAATAATCCCTTGAATTATCAATATAAAAGATATTGTAACAGCAATTCTAGTAATTAAAATATTTTTAGTACATAAATTCATTATCCAGTTTGGTAAGTATTCATAAATATTATTAAACTTACCTTCATTATGCATTTGAAAAATAATCCATACATTTTTACTACCTATTATTATAGAAAATATCAATGCTAAACTAGTAAAGATAGAATTTATTACCTCTTTTAACGCTTCTGTTGAATTTTTTTTAAGAAATCCTATAATAATAGGATATATTAACACTGCTATTAATATTATATTTACCACATTACTTTTCAGAATGTAACACCACCTTTTATTTATATAGTTTTAAGTTTATTTTCTCTAATTTAAATAAACTAGTAATTCAGTTTCATCCTAAACCATTAATTAATTATAGTTATATTTATCTTTTGCTAGCTAATAACAAAAATTTGAAAAGTAATTTAAACTTTGCTTATTTCCCCATATATTATAATCTATGCATTATAATATTTCTTTTAACATAGTCTTTATTTCATCATATTTGTATCCACGTCTTAATAAATAATCATATAATTTTTTGTATAATTTTTCTTTATTAGCTTCTGATTTTTTTAAAACATTTAATCTTTTTAATGCTAAATCATGTAATTCCTCAAAGTTTACTTCTTTTTGTTCTACAGTTTCAAAAAAATCATCACAAGTTACAATACTATTTACAACTTTATTTATTATACTAAAATTATATCCATTTCTTAAAAGATAATCACTTAATTTCTTTTTCAATTTTAAATAATTTTTTTCACTTTTAATTAAAGTTTTATATTTCTTTTCCCCTAATTTTAATGCTGTTAACTCTTCTTGTTCATTAGAAATGGTATTTAATTTACTTTCTATAATCTCTTCACTTATACCTTTATTTACTAATGAAAATTTTATTTTTGATTTCCCGTGAACCTTAATTTTATCTTTTATATAAAGTTCTGCATACCTTATATCATCAACAAATGAATATTCTTTTAAAAATTTTATCACTCTTTGTATAGTTTTATCATCATATTCTTTACTTAGTAATTTATCATACATCTCTTTTTCTGTTTTATAAGATCTTTCTAAAATCTTTAATGCAGCATTTTTAGCCTTTATATAATTATCTTCCTCTACAACTTCTATAATCTTATCCTTTTCTAATTCTAAACCTTTTTTCAAATTATGATAATAAACCAATTCATTGCTACAAGCAAATAAAAATTCGTCATTAACATATACATTTACTCTATCTTTATTATTTTTTTGAACTTGAATTTTACTTATAATGTATTTCATAATAGATTTCATTAGTATCCTTTCTTTAATATCTATATCTCCTTAATATTTATAAGCAGACAATCCCCTGTTTAAAATATTTCACTTCTAATCAACGATTTACTTCAGTTTAAAATGAATATTCAAGAGTTTTTGTTTAAAAAAGCTTAAACCAATAAAAATTTCATTAGTTTAAGCTTTACTTTTATTCATCTCTAAGTAATATATGAATTGTAGGATCTTTTAAAACTTTTCTTGCCACTTTATATAAATCTTTTTTAGTTACATCACTTAATTTTTCCATTTCTTCTATGAATTCATATATATGTTCACCTTCCATAGCCTGATGTAATACATAATTCCCCAAATCCGTAACATCTTCCATCGTTGATGCTACTGCAGTTTTAAATACTTTTTTCATAATCTCTATAGTTTCATCATCAAATATTATTTTTTCTTCTGTTATATCCTTTATACATTTATCAATAGTTTCTAACGTTTCTTCAACATTTTCTTCTGCTATTGATGTATAAATATATAATGTTTTTAATCCTTCGCTTAAGTCTAATGTAGTATAAACATCATAAGCAAGTCCCCTGTCTTCTCTTAATTCTCTAAATAATATTGAGTTAGAACTTTCTCCAAACTTATGATTTAAAACCCTAAGTGCTAACTCTTCATCTTTTGTAAGATTATTAAATGAATACAAGTATAATACTGTACTTTGTTCTATTTCCTTTTTATAAGTTACTTCCTTTTTACATATATTTTTTTCAAATTCTACAATAGGTCTTTTTACTTCCTTTGATTTCCAGTTCCCGAAATAATTATCAATTAAAGTCCTTATATATTCATGATCATAATTTGAAACTATTGATATATAACAATTATTCGGAACATAATATTTATTATAAAACTCAACTAAATCTTCCTTTGACATATCATTTATATGTTTTTCTTTTCCTATTACATCACACTTTAGTGGGCTTTTTAAAAATGCCATATTATTTATTCTGTTAAAGCTTAATTCTTCTAAATCATCTTTTCCACTTTTAACCTCAGAGATAATAACTCCTCTTTCCTTTTCTAACTGTTTTCTAGGAAATATAGAGTTAATCGTTAAATCTGCTAATAAATCTAAAGATTTATTTAATTCCTCATTAAGAGTTGTAGTACTATATACTGTACACTTATAATCTGTATACGCATTATACTCTCCCCCTAAACATTCTAATTCGTAATTTAAAACCTCATTATCTCTGTTTTTAGTACCTTTAAAGAGCATATGTTCAACAAAGTGGGCTATTCCTTTTTTATCATTCATCTCATATAATGCCCCTATATTAAACCCAACATGAACAGAAGCTAACTGAGTTTCTTTTTTTATTGTTATAAGCCTTATTCCATTTTCTAAAATAATATCACAGGTATCAAATATATTCTTAATAGTAATACCCTCCTCCCAAAATTTTCATAATCACTTTACATATATTTTTAAAAATAATATTCAAAATTCAAATAATATTTTATTTCAAAATATAAAAGAATATTGAATTATTATTTCTAATATTTCAAACTAAATATTTTTATTATATCATTTTATTTGCACATAACAAGAATAATTCTTTTATTCCTATAAATTACTATAATATATTGCCCCTGCTAAAGCAAATTTTAAATTTTATCAATAAATTTATAATTTTTTTACATTTTCCTACTATATTATTTTCACAATTGATGTTATAATATAGATTTTTTCAATATATTCCATTGATATTATGTTAATACTATGTTACTATAAGTTGTATTTCAACTTTAGAAAAACTTAAAATATGAATTATTTAATAAGTTTATAGATTTATATGACTAACTACATTATAGAATAACATTATTAAGTTTATAGGTTATTTAAATTTTTATATAAAAACATAATAGAAAGAGGAATGTTAATGAATAAAATTAAATTTGAAGATTTAAATCTTAAGCCTTCAGTATTAGAGGCTATTAATGATTTAAAATTTGAATATCCGTCTGATATTCAAGCTAAAAGCATACCAGTAAGCTTAGAAGGTTTTGACTTAATCGGTCAAGCACAAACTGGTACTGGAAAAACTGTTGCATTTGGTGCTCCACTTCTTAGTCTAATGGAACCCTCTAACGGAAACGTTCAAGCAATAATATTAGCCCCAACAAGAGAACTTGCAATACAAGTTAGTGAAGAATTAAGCAAACTAAATAAGTATGCTCAATATAAAATACTTCCAATTTTCGGTGGTCAATCAATTGATAAACAACTTAAACCATTAAAAAAAGGTGTAGATATAGTTGTTGGAACTCCTGGAAGAATTCTTTATCATATAAACAGAAAAACTCTTAAATTAGACCACGCTAAATTCCTAGTTTTAGATGAAGCGGACGAAATGTTAAACATGGGATTTATAGAAGATATAGAGCTTATTATAAGCAATTTAAAGAAAGAAAGACAAACATTATTGTTTTCAGCTACAATGCCAAAAGCTATTAAAAGCTTAGCTAAAAACTATATGAAATCTGACGCTAAACATATTGCTATTGCAAAACAATCTCTAACTGTATCTAAAATAAAGCAATTTTACTTTGAAGTAGGTCAAAAAGATAAACTTGAAGCTCTTTGCAGAATTTTAGATGTTGATGCACCAAAAAGCGCTATACTATTTTGTAAGACTAAAAGAGGTGTTGATGAATTAGTTTCTGCTTTACAAAGCAAAGGATACATAGTTGAAGGTATGCATGGTGACATGAAACAACTTCAAAGATTAAATACTTTAAAAAAATTCAAAACTGGTAATTTAAATTATTTAATAGCTACTGATGTTGCTGCACGTGGAATTGATGTAGAAGATATAACTCATGTTATAAACTATGATTTACCTCAAGATACAGAATCTTATGTTCATAGAATAGGAAGAACTGGTAGAGCTAACAAAGAAGGTACGGCTTATAGCTTTGCAAGTCGCAGAGAAATGTCTATGATAAGACAAATCGAAAATGTAACTAAGAGTAAAATGGAGAAAAAACAATTACCAACTTTAAATGATATATATGCTTCAAAATCAGAAAGCATATTAGAGTCTGTTAAAGCTACTTTAGAAGAGAATTCTTATGAAAGTTTTATACAAACTTCTAAAGATTTAATAGATGAATTTGGAGCTGAAGATGTTACTGCTTCACTAATGAAAATATTATTTGATAAAGAGTTAAACTATGAGTATACTCAAGACACTCTTAAATGTGAAGAATCTTTCAGCAGGGATTCAAATAGAAGAGACTCAAACAGAAGAGATTTCAATAGAGATTTCAACAAAGATACTGCTAGATTATTTTTATCTGTAGGTAGACTTGATAAAGTTTCTGCTATAGATTTAGTTAAGTTTTTAGATAATACAGCTGGAGTAAAATCTAAAGAACTTGGAAGAATTGATATATTAGATAAGTTTACTTTTATAGATGTTCCTAATAACTTAGTTGATGTAATCTTAAAAAATAGTTCAGGTCAAAAAATAAATAATGTTAGAAAAGTAAGAATTGAAGTTTCTCATAAAAGAAAATAAATGCTAGGCTTTAGCCTATCATTTATTTTTTTATCTTTAAAAATATATTTGGTAACTTTTTCAACTTTGTATCATATATTATATTATAATGAACAATTTTAAACTATATATCTACACCTATTTTGTTAAAAGTGTTTAATTTTTTATTCCATTTAGTTTTATTTTCTTTAGGAGGGGTATAATGAAATTTTTCAAAAAATTATTTTTAATACTTTCCTTAGGCCTTATATTGGAATACATTATAATATATTTACTATATATAAATAAATGAAATTAAATAATTTTTCCTATTTCAACTGCGTTTTTTAATTTTTTTATCACGTCAGTTTTATGTTCTTTTATTGCAACTATAGCTACTGTTGCTGGCCCACAAGTTTTTTTCAGATTTAAATCTACATTATCCTTTAATTCAAACTTTCTTTTATTGCTAACTGCTAGTTCTTTTGCTTCATACAATATTCCTTTTGAACCTACTGGAACTATTTCTAAAACCTCCTCTAAATTTATAAGGTTATTTAAATCTTCATAAGAAAATATTTCATCATCACCATAAAAATTTATTTCACTTCCAACTTTAGGTTTACCTATGGCATACACCTTTGCTTTTTCACTTATATTGTTAATTTTTGCACTTTTCTTTTCACAAATTCCTATAACAGTAATTCCTACTCCTGTAGATGTGACCTTAAAATTTTCTTCTGTACTTCCCGTTAATGGTATGCCATCTATTGAAGCTAACTTCATTTCACTTTTTATACCCTTTATAATTTCTCTACCTGTCGGTTCCATCTCTGCACAAACATTATCTACAATACTTATTACCTTTGCTCCACTACATAGAATTTCTAATAATCCTACCCTTACACTATACTTACCCGTTATAAAAGGTTCTACTTTTAGTGCATCATGTTCCTTATCCCCTATGCCTCCACTACTATCACAAGCTATAACCATTATTTTTTCTTTATCTATATCTACACATACTAAATCTCTCACTTTATTTCCTATCATATGTTAAACACCTACTCTTTAATTTTTTAAATATGTTAATTCTACAAATAAATTATATCAAAGTAATCTATAAATGCCATGAATTTTTCAAATTTATGTTATAATTTTATATAAACTTATTTAACTATCAAATAATAAAATTTAAGATTAATATCATACTAATAATACTAAAGACATTTTTATTTTTTATTAATGTATAGACAATTATACATATGAACTAACTTAGTTAATACAACTAAAGAACTTATTTTAATATTAAATAATTATAAATATTATGCCGTACAAAAGGAGAAAAATATGAATAAAGTAAATTTTAAAGGTAGTGTAATGCTTAATCCTACACCTGTAGTATTAGTTACATCTAAAAATAGAGAAGATAATATAAATGTCTTTACTGTTGGATGGATAAGTACTGTGTGTACAAAAGAACCTATCTTAGCAATGGGAATTAGGCCAGAAAGATTAAGCTATGATTATATAAAAGAAAGTAAAGAATGTGTAATTAACCTTACTACTAAAGATATGGTTAAAATGGTAGACTATTGTGGAGTCGTTAGTGGTAAAAAAATTGATAAAATTAAACACCTAGGAATTAAATTAAATGATGCTGTTAAAATAAATACTCCATCTTTAGAAGAATCTCCAGTTGCTTTAGAATGTAAATTAAAGTCTATCACACCACTTGGAACTCATGACTTATTTTTGTTAGAAGTTCTAAATGTTAAAGTAAATGAGGATTTAATTGACGATAATGGTAAAATACATTTTGAAAAAGCTAATTTAATTAGTTATTGTCATGGTGAATACTTTGCTTTAAATACTAAGCCTTTAGGTAAATTTGGCTATTCTATAATGAAAAAGAAGACTGCTAAACGAAAACTTAATGAAAAAAATAAACAAAAATTCAAAAAATGATTTATGGAGCATATGTTTTGTTACGCCTATCCTTCTTATTATGGATGTACAATTTAAATATAGATTCAATCAATTTTATATCTTAATTTCAAGGTTTAATGCTTGTAATTGGATGAAACTCACTATTCAGTTTCATCCTAAACTCTTAATTCTTAACTTTTAACTAACTATACTTGACTTATAGCAAAGATTTGATAAGTAAACTTAAATATAAGGTTGCATAACTATAATTTTTTTAATTAGTTTTTATTAAATTAGAAAATTATATCAAACTTAACTTTTATATAATAATAAAAAACAAAATTTTTTGACTATAATCTATAAATATATATTAAAAAATCTTTGAACTAAATAATATATTTATTAACTTATTTATTTAAGAAAGGTAGTGAATTTATGAATTTTTTAAAGTAGCTTCCGCTTGTCCTATAACGAATGTGGCAGATGTAAACTTTAATATTAATGAAATTAAAAAATGCATTTTAAATGGATTAAAACAAGATTGTAATTTAATAGTTTTTCCTGAACTAAGCATAACATCATATAGTTGTGGTGATTTATTTTTTCAAAACAAATTATTAATTGAAAGTGAAAAAGGCATATCTGAACTATGTGAATATTCAAAGAAAAAAAATATAATTATCTCTGTTGGTGCACCAATTTTACATAAAAATTGTTTATTTAATTGCGCTGTAGTTATATTTGATGGAAAAGTTATTGGTATTATTCCTAAAATCCATTTACCTAACTACTCTGAATTCTATGAAAAACGTTGGTTTACTAGTGGACTTAATATTATTGATGAAACTGTAAGCCTTAGCTTTCAAGAAGATATTCCATTTGGAACAAATATTATATTTTCTGCTGAAAATGCCAAAATAGGTTTTGAAGTATGTGAAGATTTATGGGTAACTATACCACCTAGTAGTTATTTAAGTTTATGTGGTGCTAATATAATTTGTAACTTATCATCTTCTAATGAATTAGTTGGAAAAGCTGAGGTTAGAAGGAACCTGGTTAAAAATCAAAGTTCAAGATGCATTGGTAGTTATATATATTCATCATCTGGTGTCTTTGAATCTTCTACCGATGTATTATTTAGTGGACATTTAATAATTTCTGAAAATGGTAGCACCCTTGCAGAAAATGAAAGATTTCAAAGAGAAAATGAGATAATAACTGGAATAATTGATCTAGATAAACTCAACAACGAGAGATTAAAAAATATAAGTTTTAGAGATAGTATGTGTTTATGTCCTTTCACACCAAAAATAATTGACATAAATATAAAAAATACTTCCATCAATAGTTTTGATAGAACTATAGATAAACTTCCTTTTGTACCTAAAACAGAATCTGAACGAGAATCAAGATGTAAAGAAATATTTAACATTCAAACAGCTGCATTAGCTAAACGTCTTTGTCACACAAAACTTAAAAATGCTGTTATAGGTATTTCTGGTGGATTAGACTCTACTCTTGCACTATTAGTAGTTGTTAAAACTTTTGATATGCTTGGATTAAACAGAAAAAACATAAAAACAATTACTATGCCAGGATTTGGTACTACTGATAGAACCTATATAAATGCATTAAAACTTTGTGAAAATTTAGGTACCGAGCTTAAAGAAATAAATATTGTAGATGCTTGTATACAACATTTTAAAGACATCGGTCATGATCCATCTATACATGATGTTACTTATGAAAATGTTCAAGCAAGAGAAAGAACTCAAATATTAATGGATATTGCAAACAAAAATGCGGGACTTCTAATTGGAACTGGTGATTTATCAGAACTTGCATTAGGTTGGTGTACTTATAACGGTGATCATATGTCTATGTATTCTGTTAACTGCTCTATTCCTAAGACATTGGTGAGATATTTAGTTGAATACGTTGCAGAAAAGGAATTAGATGGTACTGCTTCAGAAGTTCTTATGGATATATTAGATACTCCTGTAAGTCCTGAATTACTGCCAAAAAACAAAGAAGGTAAAATAGCTCAAAAAACTGAAGATATTGTAGGCCCTTATGAACTACATGACTTTTTCTTATTCCACTTTATAAAGCAAGGTGCTACTCCTGAAAAACTTCTATTTTTAAGTGAAAATGCCTTTGGCGATGAATATACTAAAGATGAAATTTTAAAATGGAGAAATATGTTTCTTAAAAGATTTTTTACTCAGCAATTTAAACGTTCTTGTATGCCTGATGGTCCAAAAGTAGGTTCTATAAGTCTTTCACCTAGAGGTGATTTAAGAATGCCATCAGACGCGAGCTATAATAGTTTTATATAGGAGTTTAGAACATTATTAAAATAAAAAATGCATCGTTTATGATTAATTTTAAATCATAGACGATGCTCATTTTTAATAAAACACAATTCCTAAAACCGCTGAAATTACTATTATTAATATAGGATGTATTTTAGTTTTAAAGAGCATAACCCCTATTATTGCTCCTATTATTAAACTTTTTAAATCTACATATGCTGTTTTACTTAAAGATATAAACACACCAATTATAAGACCAATAAGTGCTGGCTTCATTCCTGATAATGCTGAATTTAGTAATGTAGATTCCTTAAATTTTGTAAAAAAGAAATATGCAAGTGTAACTAATATAAAAGACGTAGTCACAACTCCAAGAGTTGCCACAATACTTCCTAATACTCCACTTACCTTATATCCAGTAAAAGTAGCACAATTTATTGCAACTGGTCCTGGAGTCATTTGAGATATACCAATTATATCTACAAATTCTGTAGCACTAATCCATTTATTACTGTTAACCACTTCATTTTCTATAAGGGATAAAATGGCATATCCTCCACCAAAGCCAAAAGTGCCAACCTTTAAAAAAGCTAAATAAAGTTTTAAAAGTACCATATTCTATGACACCTTCTTTCTATTGGAAATTATCCCATATAAAGCAGCTAAAATAATTATTATAACAGGATTTACATTTAAAAAAGCAGTAAGTAACACAGTAACTATAACAATAATTATATTATTAGTAGATTTTTTTACCGATTTACTAAGACTAACTACTGCTACTAAGACAAGCAATGGAACTGCTGCATTTATTCCACTAAACATTCTTTCTACAATAGCTAAGTTTCTAAATCTTGAAAAAAACATAGCTATAATAAGTATTATACCAAAGGATGGTAGAGTTACTCCCAATAGCCCTAGAATGGCACCTGGAAATTTTCCAATTTTATATCCAATAAATGTAGATGAATTTACTGCTAATGCCCCTGGGAAACTTTGAGCTATAACTAATATTTCAAGAAACTCATCTTTAGATAACCATTGATTTACTTCAACAACTTCCTTTTCTATAAGTGGAATCATTGCATACCCTCCACCAAAAGTAAAACTACCTATTTTAAGAAACGTGAAAAACATTTTTAGAAGCTTTTGCATATAATTACCTCTCTTTATATAATAATATATGAACTTATAATTTATTTTTGAAGATATCTTAATAAAATTATACTACATTCCGATAATAAATATAGAGTATCTATAAGAGGTGTTTAATATGGAAATATCAAAATTAAGAAATAGTCCACAAATCCAAAGAAGTGGTTCTAAAATAAATAAGCAATCAGACTTTTCTAAGAACTTTAACTTTGCTCAACAAAAAAAATCTGAAGAACAATTAAAACAAATGTTAAAAAATATAAAAAACAAAGGAACAAAATTAGTAGCAAGTAAAAATTATGCTGATGTTAAAGCTTATAAGAGAGAGATTAAGGCCTATTTAGAATCAGTGCTTGCTTTTATGTATTCAGTAAAAAAAGATACAAGTTTCTGGCAAACTCAATATTTCATTACAGTTGATATAATAGATAAAAAATTAGAAGAACTAACACAAGATTTATTAAATGAACAGAAAGAAAATTTAGATGTAGGAAGTACTGTTGATGAAATAACAGGTCTTATAGTTGATATTTATAAATAAGTTAATTACCTATTTATAACATAAAAAAACAGCCATAATATGGCTGTTCTCATTAAAACTAAGAAGCTACTTCTTCTTCTTCATTTTCACTTTGAGGTCTATTAAATTTCTTAGTAAATTGTGTAAGTAATATTACTATTGCTATTGAATAGATAACTGCTGTTACATAATATGCTATTCTATATCCTGAATCACCTAAGAAGTTTTCGTTGAAAAGGAATCCTGCTGTAAATAGACCTGCTAATATTGTTACAATTGCTTGTGATACGAATATTACTGAACTATAAGCTGGTCTTAATTCTTTAGTAACAAATTCCATTGGCAATGATTGAACTATTGGATTTGCTGCATTCATAAATCCTGCCCTAAAGAATAATCCTGCCCCTACTGCAAGTACCATCATTCCCCCAAATTTATCACCATTTCCTATAATTAGCATGAAAGGAACTGAAATTGCTGATAATAATGATATAGCACCAACTCTACCAAATTTCTTCGAGAACCATGGTGAGAACATCATAAATATAACCATTGCTATTGTTTGAAGTGATATAAGAAATGATACTGTTGCTCTATCTATTCCTAAAGTTCCTAAGAATATTGTAAAGTAAGGAACTATTAATGATGCACCAAATCTTATTAATCCATTATACACTAAGTATAATAGCGCATATTTATTACAAAGTACTCTCCAATCAATTTTAGTTTTACCTTTTTCATCTTGGTGTCCTGCATAATCTTCTTTAACTTCTTTTAATAATAATAATGGTATCGTAGCAAGAACTGCAATTACCACAAATATTAAGAACACATCAGTATGTGCAGATATGTATGCTGCGTTTTGAGCTGTAGTAAATTCTGCTGTTTTAGTTGATAATGCCTGTGCTTGGTCATAAGCAATTCCAAGTCTTGAGGCAAATCTCCAAACTATTAATGCACCACCTGTAAAACTTGCTAATGCCATTCCTGCAACATTAGAATACATTGTTCTTGAGAAAACTTTATCTCTTTCATCTTCAGTAGTATACTGTGTTAAAAATGGTGGTAATACTGCATCAAATAAGTATAATCCTAAAATTAATACAAGAGTTATACAACTTACTGAAAACCAGCTTCTTGTAAAACTTATTAATATCAATCCAGCTATACTAACAACTCCGCCAGCTACAAGTATTTTTTTATATCCCATTTTAACTATAGCTGCTACTAATCCTGCAGTTAATAATGTAGCTATACCTGTATATATTGTGTAACTATTTACTATTGTAGGCTGAGCTTGCTTTAAAAATGTTATAAGTGTATCATTTACAATACCACTTAATATGCCCATAAATAAATAACTAATGAAAAACATTCTACTATTATGTTTGTAACGTTTTAATATCTCTTCATTCATACAATCATCCCCCTATAATATACATACTTTAATTAACCCTTTATATAATTTCATACGAGAGAACACTTTTATGTAACAATATTTTATAACCCTCTGGCCAGAGACAATATATATTGTTAAGCAATTCATAATTTATTTACATTTGTTTCTCAACTAGTACTATAATACACATTTTTTTGAAAATCAAGATATTATTTAAAATTAAGAAAGTTTAGAATATTCTTTAAATTTTATAGTTTTTAATAAATATTTATGAATTTTTTATTTATTTTATATATATTTATTTTCATTTTTGTAACAATTTTGTGAATATTGTTTCATTTATTTTATTTTTTATTTATTTTATTTTTTGTTACAAATAATGGATTTGTTTTCTGTTAAATTTTATTTTAATTTATATAAATAAAATTTTAATACATATTTCACATTTCTATTACTATACAATATAAAATATCATTTATAATTTACATTTAAATTTTAAGTATGTTTTTAAATTTCATAAATTTTTTTCATAAAATAAAACTAATATTATAAAATCTTACACTAGTAATTTTAATAATTTTTATTTTTCAGTAAAATTTATTGTTATTGAAACAATAATATTTCTCTTATATATAAACATATTAAATATAATATCAATTTTTAAACATGATATATTTAAATCTTTTAAAGTTAATCATATTTTTTTTAATTATGTTGATACTAATTATTAGGCTAATATTATTCTTTCAATCATAAAATATAATGAATACAATTAATAGAGGTGATATATTAATGTGGTTTAACAAAACAACGGAAGATGTTCTTAATCTCCTAAATTCCAATTTAGATAATGGACTTTCTTCAGATCAAGTATTAGAACATAAATCTAAATATGGACTCAATAAATTTACTACTAAAAAACCTAAGACTAAGCTCCAAATGTTCTTTTCACAATTAAACGATATGATGATTTATATATTATTAGTTGCAGCCGTTTTATCTGCTGTAGTTGGAGAAACAAGTGATTCAATAATTATTTTAATAGTAATTCTTATTAATGCTATAGTTGGTATGATTCAAGAAGCTAAAGCAGAAAAAGCCTTAGATGCATTAAAGGAACTTTCTACGCCTAAAGCTCTTGTAAAAAGAGATGGAGTAATTGTTGAAATTCCTTCTGAAGATGTAGTTCCTGGCGATATAGTTATAATAGATGCTGGCAGATATATACCTTGTGATATACGTTTAATAGAAAGTGCCAATTTAAAAATTGAAGAATCAGCTTTAACAGGTGAATCTGTCCCTGTGGATAAAGATGCTAATATTACGATTGAAAATGAAGAAATTGCTCTTGGTGATCAAAAAAACATGGTCTTCATGTCGACTTTAGCCACTTACGGACGTGGTATAGGTATTGCTGTTGCAACAGGTATGGATACTGAAATTGGTAAAATTGCTAAGATGCTTGATACAGATGAATCAGAACAAACACCACTACAAAAAAAACTTGAACAACTTGGTAAATACCTTGGTTTTGCTGCTATAGCTATAAGTATAATAATGTTTGTAGTCGGTATTTTACAAAATAGAGACATTTTAGATATGTTTATAACTTCTATAAGTTTAGCCGTTGCTGCTATCCCTGAAGGATTGCCTGCAATTGTTACTATTGTACTTGCAATTGGCGTTCAAAAAATGATAAAACAAAATGCCATAATAAGAAAACTACCTGCTGTTGAAACTCTTGGTTCTGTGAATGTTATTTGTTCTGATAAAACTGGTACATTGACTCAAAACAAGATGACAGTAACAAAATTTTATTGTAATAATAACCTAAATGATATCGAAAACCTAAATATGAATGATCCTGTAGAAAAATTACTAATAGAAAATTTAGTTCTTTGTAATGATGCCACTTCTAGTGAAGATTCTAAAACAGGAGACCCTACTGAAATAGCATTACTAGATATCGGAAACAAATATAATTTAACTAAACTAGACGCTAACAAGAATCATCCAAGAGTTGGTGAAATTCCATTTGACTCTGATAGGAAACTTATGAGCACTATAAATAAATTCTCTAATGAGTCTTTTGTATTAACTAAAGGTGCAATTGATAACCTTTTAAATTTGTGTACTAAAATATATTTAAACAATGAAATAAAAGATTTAACTACAGAACTTAAAGATTCAATCTTAAAAGCCTCATATAAAATGTCTGATGATGCTCTAAGAGTTTTAGGAGCTGCATATAAAACAGTTGAAGATTCTTCCAACTTAAAAGAAAATGATGTGGAAAAAGATCTTATATTTATAGGATTAGTAGGAATGATAGATCCTCCTAGACTAGAAGTTAAAGATTCAATAGAAATTTGCAAAAACTCTGGAATAAAAACAATAATGATAACTGGTGATCATAAAAATACTGCTTTTGCCATAGCTAAAGATTTAAATATAGCTACAGATTCATCACAAGTTATATCCGGAGCTGAATTAGATAAAATATCAGATGAGGAACTTGCAAACTCTATAGATAATCTTAGAGTTTTTGCAAGAGTTTCACCAGAACACAAAGTAAAAATTGTTAAAGCTATTAAATCAAAAGACAATATAGTTTCCATGACTGGTGATGGAGTTAATGATGCACCTTCATTGAAAGCTGCTGACATAGGCGTTGCTATGGGAATAACCGGTACAGACGTTGCAAAAGGTGCAGCTGATATGGTTCTTACAGATGATAATTTTTCTACTATCGTTTCAGCAATTAAAGAAGGACGAAATATTTTTAATAATATTAAAAAATCTGTTATTTTCTTAATTTCTTGCAATGCTGGTGAGATAGTCAGTCTATTTCTTGCAATTTTACTAGGTTGGGCTGCTCCACTTAGTGCAACACATATATTGTGGGTAAATTTAATAACTGATACTTTTCCAGCATTAGCATTAGGTGTAGATCCTGGTGATAAGGATGTTATGAATAAGCATCCTAGAAATGCTAAAGACAGTTTATTTAAAGGATCAATATTCACACTAATATTTAACGGTTTTTTAATTGGACTTTTAACATTAATAGCCTTTGTTTATGGAGCTAAAGTTTATGGTGGTTCTGACATAGCTTTATCAAACATACCTGATAAAATTCTTATTCATGCTCAAACGTTAGCTTTTACTGTATTAAGTAGTACTCAGCTTGCTCACTCATTAAATATGAGAAATGAAAGTAAATCCATATTTTCTATTGGTGTGTTTTCCAATAAATATTTAATTAGTTCTATAATACTAGGACTATTGCTACAATTTTTAGTTATAACAATACCACCGATAGCTACATTATTTGGAGTTTATAAACTTACTTTAAATGATTGGATTTTTGTACTATTAATTAGTTTAGTGCCAATTATAATAAATGAAATTTTAAAGTTTTTCAAAAGAAGTAGTGAAAAAAAAGTTAGAGATTAATCTCTAACTTTTTTCTTATTTCTATTAATTTTATAATAGTCTAGTTCCCTCTTTATCTTGAGTTATCAATTTTTTCTTCATAAGCCCACCTAAAGCTCTCTTAAATGCATTTTTACTAGTTTTAAAAGTTTTTTCTATATCCTCTGGTGAAGATTTATCATTCAATTTCATAAATCCATCGTTCTCTTTTAAGTACTCATGTATTTCTGTTTCTAAATCTGACTTTTCTTCTAATCTCACTTTTCTTAATGAAATACCTACTTTACCATCTTCATAATATTTTTTAACTCTACCTTTAACTATATCGCCTATTTTTAAATCATTGTAATATTCATTTTTTAATATTACACCTCTATATGTATTTTCTAAAGCTATTTCTGCAGAGTTATTAGTTTGGAACCCATATATAGTTCCTTCTACTTCTTGGCCAACCTCATAAGAATTTGTATCATGTAAATAATTATCTATTTTAGTTGTTGCTGCAAGTCTATTTGTTTTGTCTACATATAATACAAATAAATATTTTTTACCAACTTTCAATTTATAATTTGTTTCCTTAAATGGAACTAAAACATCCCTTTCTAATCCTATATTAACAAACGAGCCAATACGACTTTCATCAACTACTTCTAGATAAGCTACTTCTCCAACTGTTGCTAATGGTTCTTTCATAGTACCTATAATTCTATCTAAAGAATCCCTATATATAAATACTTCAAGTTCATCACCAATTCTTATATCATTTCTTAACGCACTTTTATTAGGTAATAATATATCATCTGATGAATTCCCTGTAGTTCCATCTAAATAATATCCAAACTCTGACCTTCTAACAACTTTTAAACTATTTATTTCACCAATTTTTATCATAATTTCCTCCTAAAGTTTTCCTTTTGTGTTTTAAAGTAATAAACCTGTACTCATACTATTAAATACAGCTATTTAATTTCTCTACATTTTTTAATATTACTTTTTTTATAAACATATTTTCAACATAAGTTTTCATTAAATGCTCTTATGTTCATTTGCCATTTTTACATATTCTATTGCTGATTTTTTTATATTTTCTATTTCTTCTGATGTAAGTTCTCTAATAACTTTTGCTGGTGATCCCATACAAAGTACACCAGATGGTATTTTTTTACCTTGAGTTACTAAACTCCCTGCACCTATAATTGTGTTTTCTCCTATTTCCGCATTGTTTAAAATAATCGAACCCATTCCAACTAACACATTATTATTTATTTTACATCCATGGATTATTGCATTATGTCCTATTGTAACATTATCCCCAATTTCTGTTGGTACACCAAAATCATTATGAACAGTTGTGTTTTCTTGAATATTGGTATTTTCTCCTATTTTTAAATAACTCATATCACTTCTTAAAACTGTTCCATACCATATATTTGTATTCTTACCTATGGTAGCTTCTCCTACTATAGTTGCATTTTCTGCTATAAAACAACTTTCATCTATAACTGGACTCTTTCCTTTAAATGATTTTATCACAAAAATCACTCCTTATCATAAAAATATATTCATATCTACCTTTAACTATATACTACTCTTCATTATATCCTTTTGCGTTATGTATATTCAACCATTAAGTAAAGGTATATTTAAATACTATAATGCTAACTTTATAATATAGAAAAATAATATCTTATTCAAAATTATATAATTTCTTAGTATTAGTTTAAAATTAAGAGTTAAGACTTTATTATTAAAATGGCAATAGAATCTTATAATCATCTAAATTTAATCTTATTCTAATATATTAATCATTAAATTTATTTTTCTAATTTAGTATATATTATTTTATATACTTATTTTTTTCTACAATAGTACAAATAATTCTATTATTTTCGAATTGTTTTTCATTATTGTTATAAAATAATAATTGTTGATTAAATTTAATCCTTGTTATATAATACAACATATAGTGCATATTATACTACATATAGCAATATGTAGTATTTTTGTTTCGTTAATTTTCTACGCTTAGGAGGTGCAATGCTAGTTAGTTTTAAAAGTTAACTAATCTAGTGATGATAATGAGTAATATAAAAATTTATTTAAAAGATATTATACAAAAAACTTGATGAAAATAAAAATCTTAATGTATATGATTTATTCAAATGGAAAAAGATTAATGTTTTTATAAAGGACTATAAAAGTGATAATGTTTTAGTTGATATGAAAGATTTAGAATTTCCTATTCACTACTCACAAAATGCTTGTGATATAATTGCTTCAAAGTATTTTAAAAAAGCAATGGTACCTAATGAATGTGGTTATGAAAATTCATTAAAAATGGTAGTCCATAGAATTGTTAACTTTTGGTGTGAAGCATTAGTTGATGAAGGTCTAATTGATTCTGAAAAAGAAAAAGAAATCCTTTATGACGAATTAGCATACTGTTTTTTAAATCAAATGTATGCACCAAATTCCCCACAATGGTTTAATACAGGTTTAATGCACTCCTATGGAATAAAGAGTGAAAGCTTAAATAATTATTATTTTGACCCTAAGGAGGGAAAGGTAGTAAAAAGTAAAGATGCTTATACAAGAACTCAAGCTTCAGCATGTTTTATACTATCTATAGAAGATAAGCTTTTAGGAAAACATTCTATATCTGAACAATTTGTAACGGAAACTAAATTATTTAAAGGTGGCTCTGGTACTGGTACAAACTACTCCAATATAAGAGCTAAAGGCGAAAAGCTTTCTGGCGGTGGCATATCTTCTGGAGTTATGAGCTTTTTAAAAGGTTTAGATAGAAATGCTGGAGCCATAAAATCTGGTGGAACTACTAGAAGAGCCGCTAAAATGGTAGCTTTAGATATAAATCATCCTGAAATATTAGAATTTATCCAGTGGAAAGCAAGAGAAGAAGATAAGGTTAGAGCTTTAGGTAAGATGGGATATGATGCCAACTTTGAAGGAGAAGCTTATGAAACAGTTTCTGGTCAAAATGGTAATAACTCTATAAGATTAAGTGATGATTTTATGCAAAAGGTTGAAAATCTTTCTGTTAATCCTGAAGAAACTATAGAGTTAAAAGGAAGAGTAGATAACTTTATAAATAAAAAGGTAAAAGTAAGTTTATTATGGGATAGGTTTAATACATCTGCATGGAAATGCGCAGACCCTGCACCTCAATTCGATGATACTTTTAATAGTTGGCACACTTGTCCATGTGGAGAAGATGGTTTATTTAATGCTAAATATAATAGAATAAATTCTACAAACCCCTGTGGTGAGTATGCTTTTTTAGATGATACATCTTGCAATTTAGCATCCATAAACCTTTATAAATTTTATAATAATGAAGATAATTCTTTTGATTTAGAAGGTTATATTCACTTAGTTTCTATTTTACAATTAGCTTTAGAAGCTTCTATACATTGGGGTCAGTTTCCAACTGAAGATATAGCTAGAAAAACTTATTTATTTAGAACTACTGGTCTTGGAGTTTCTAATTTGTCATCCTTACTTATGGTTATGGGATATCCTTATGACTCTGATGAAGCCAGAGCAATTTCTGCATCTTTAATAGGATTACTTACGGCTACTTCATATAAAACTTCTGCTATAATGGCAGAAAAGTTAGGTTCATTTGAAAAATATTCTATTAATAAAGAATATATGTTAAAGGTTATAAGAAACCATTGTAGAGTTGCTAAAGTTTTAGACTCTGACTATGAAAACTTAAATTATAAACCACTTGAAATTAATCATAATATTTTAAATAAAATTCACTGGGAAAAATTAAGCAAATTGCTAAAATCCACATGGAAAGATGCTCTTAATTTAGGTGAAAAGCATGGATATAGAAACGCTCAAGTTTCGGTTATTGCACCTACTGGAACTATATCATTTGCAATGGATTGTGGTGCTACTTCAATAGAACCATATTTTTCTCATTTTGTATATAAAAAATTATCTGGTGGTGGATTTATGACTATAGTAAATCCTGTTATAGAAGAAACACTTAAAAATTTAGGCTATTCTTCCAATGAAATTAAAGATATTTTAGATTATATACTTAGAAAAGAAATTGTCTCTGAAGATGGATTTGAATATGAAAAAATAATTGATGGAAAAATAGAAGATGCACCACATTTAAAAGATGAACATCTACCAATATTTGATACTGCCAACAAATGTGGTAGCGGCGATAGATTTATTGATGCCATGGGACATGTACTTATGATGGCCAGTATAACTCCTATGATTTCTGGAGCTGTTTCTAAAACTGTTAATCTTCCATCTAATGCAACTGTAGAAGATTTTAAATCTGTTGTAATAAATTCATGGAAGCTTGGAATTAAAGGTATTTCTCTTTACAGGGATGGTTGCAAAGCTAGCCAACCACTTAATACTACTCTTGACGATGGAAAAAAATCTGACCTTGAAGATTTAACTTATGATGAGTTATTAAAAAAAGCTAGAGAATTAGAAGGTAACCGTTGTATTTCTACTCGCGAAAAACCTGAAGGAATTCGCTATGGAACAACCCATCCAGCTCAAATAGATGAAGTAAAAATATATACAACAGTTAATAGAAATGAAAAAGATGAAATTTGCGAAATTTATATAACTACAGATAGAGAAGGTACAATCATAATGGGACTTTTAAATTCCTTATCCAAATCTATATCTGTAATGTTACAGTATAATGTTCCGCCTCAGGATATAGCCAAAATGCTTAGAGGTCAAAAATATGAGCCTTATGGATTTGTTCAAAAACATCCATATATAAAACAAGTTTCTTCTATATCTGATTTAATTAGTAAAGTTATTGATATAGAACTTGGAGATTTTTCTAGGTGTCAAGTTAAGCCACAAACTACTAGCACTGAATTTAATGTTCAAAATAATATTACTAACAATGTAGCAGAAACTGAAATTTCTAGTAGTTCTATTGATGGCGAACGAATTTATTCTGAAGTTTGTTCAAATTGTTCTAGTACTAGACTTGTGAGGAATGGTACTTGTAAGGTTTGCCAAGACTGTGGCACAACAACAGGATGTAGTTAAGTATATATAGTTAAAAAGTATAGTTCAAAATAAAGATTATTTTGAACTATACTTTTTTATTCTAAATTCTCATTTACTTCTTTATCCCATTGATCAACATAATCACCAGTAGCCCATTCAGCCATTATAAGCTTTTCATTTTCTTTCAAATCAAATTCCCCTAATGGTGAATCACTTAAGTTAGTTCCAACAATTTTATATACAAGTATTTTTTCATCTGTAAATACTACTGCCATGTCTTTATTTGGAGAACAAATTACATCTTTTGCCCTTGGCACCTGTTCTTTTACCTTTGCTAATGGTAAATATACTGAATCATATTTCAAAAGAGTTTGTGGGACATCTATAGGAATTTGGAAATCTGCATAATCATTATTGGTTAAATCTTGATTAACTCTACCTTTCATCCCCCATTTTCCAGGTACTCTTTCTACACCAAATCCCCAAAAATCTTTAGTATAATCCTCTTTATTTATAGATCCTGTTTTATTATTTATCCTCATTATTTCTTCATTAACAACTTCTAGCTGCTCTTTGCCTAAAATTTTTGATATACTTATTGATTTCATTTCTCCTGAGTATACTGTATCAATAGGAATTGTTTCTAAATTTTCATAATCAAATTTTTCATTTTCATAATCTACATTATTTCCATGAGTTTCTACACACATATAATCATTAGCTATAAAATTTATTTCAATAGTTCCATAGGTCCATCCATTTCTAATTTCCTTTTTAAGTGCATTGTTCTCTTCATCCTTTTTATTTAAAGGAATTGCCGTAATATTATCCTGTATATAATCATTTCCTGAGACCCTTTCACTTTCTACTTTCCAAAATCCATTTTTTCTAACTAAAAATATATATGGTATCTCTTTAATTTCCACATTCTCCCCATCAAAATTAACCCATAAAGTTCTATAAGAAAATTCATTCATTTTATCTATATAATTTTTAAATATAAGTGGATATGTATCCATTTTAGTAGTTTCCTTTAAGCCTATAAAAACGCCACTTTTTTCTTTGGTTAAATCACTTTCATCAGAGTATTTACTATTTCCTATAGCAACACCTTTTTGATTTTGTTTTTCTTTCAACTCATCTATATCATTTGAATCAATCCTAGAAATGTAATATATTATATTATTACTTTCCACAATAGCATTATCATTATCTATTAATAACACATCTTCATAATAGTGTTCATCTGAAGATATAGATATTATACTTATTCTTTCATCATTAATTCCTATCTCTTTTGGTTCTATTCCGTATTTTTTTAGAATATAGTTTTCTGCTTCTACTACTTTTAATTTATATTTTGGATTTTTATATGTATTATTAGGAAATATAGCTACTTGCGTATTTATAGTAATTATAGACTTATTCCAAACATTATATGATTCATTTAAATTATCACTTTTTTCTAAAGGTTTATATCCATTAACTATCCATTGTCCATTAATAATAGGTGTTGTAGTTGGTTCTTTTGCCTTCACAGCTAAATCAATATTATCATATTTACAACCTACCAATAGAATTATCATAATAAACATAGATATTAACCCGAAAATTTTCTTCATATACTACTCCTCTGCTTTAATATAAATTTCTACCGTATTTTTATAATAATAATGGTAATCTTACTATAACTTCTGTACCTACATTAACCTCACTTAATATTAATAATTCTCCATCATGTAACTTCACTATTTCATCACATACTGATAGTCCAATTCCATTGCTTGACTTTGAATCTTTTCCTTTAAAAAACTTTTCTTTTACTTTTTCTAAATCTTCTGAGGCTATGCCTCCGCCATTATCTTTAACACTTATGTTTATATACTTCTCATCAGCGTTAACACATATTAAAATTCTACCACCATCATTAGTAAATTTTATAGCATTATCGATTATATTTATAAAAACTTGTTTTGCTTTATTTATATCTACACTTATACTTGGCAACTCTCCATCTACTTTTAAAGTTAAAGTTAAACCTTCATTATTTGCTCTTGGTGTAAGTTGTTTACATATACCTTTAAGCAAATCATCAATATTTACATTTTCTTTTTTCAATGTCATATTTCCTGATAATAATTTTGAAAAATCTAATAAATCCTCCACTAAATATGTTAACCTATCAACTTCTTGTTCTATTATATCTAACCCTTCTTTTATCTCTTCTTCATCCTCAAATTCAGATGACTTTAACACAATAGACCATCCCTTTATTGATGTAAGTGGTGTTCTAAGTTCGTGAGACACAGATGCAATAAATTCATTTTTTAATTTTTCATTTTTTAATATCTCTTCTGACATATAATTCAAGGTGTCTGCTAGTTTTCCAATTTCATCATCAGAATACTTAGGTATTTTATCATTAAAGTTTCCTTCTGCCATTTTTTCTGCACCTTGGCTTATTATTTTAAGCGGTTTTGCCACACTATTAGAAATTACTAAGCTAACAAAACTAGATAGTATTATAATAATAAATCCCGCCATTATTGCATATTGTGATACTTTTAATATATTTCTATCCACATCCACAGTAGAAGATGTGAATCTAAGAACCCCATCGACTTCTCCATTATAATATAGTGGCATATATACACTCAAAATAGGTTCATTATTTAAGCTGCTTTTTTCTTTAAAAAACTTTATTTTACCATTAACCAATTCTTTAAATTCATTGGTTACTGTTATTTTACCCCTATTTTGACCTTGGGAATCCATTAAAATATCTCCTTTTTTATCTATTATTTCAGCCTTAGCATCAGCATTTTCCCAATAAAGATCTATATCATTAGAAATATTACTTTTTACAGTATCATTATAAAAATACGTATTATAAAAATTAGTAGATATACCAATTTGATTCACTAAACTTTCTTCTAAACCTCCATAATAGAAACTTCTAATAGCAAATATGCTTATAACTTCAACTAGTATTACTGTTATTATTATACTCACTAAATATCCACCGGAAATTCTTGTTTTTATAGATGTCACTTTACTATGCCCTCCATCTATATCCAGTTCCCCAAACAGTTTCAATATAAACTGGTTCTGATGGAACTTCTTCTATTTTACTTCGTAATCTTCTTATATTTACATCAACTATTTTATTATCGCCAACATAGTTATATCCCCATACCATATCTAAGAGCTCATCTCTACTAAAAGCTTTCCCTCTATTTTCTATAAATATTTTAATTATCATATATTCTTTTGGTGTTAAATCTAACTCTATATTATTTTTATATACCTTTTTACTATATATATCTAGCTTAAATTCTCCAGAATATAAATAATTATCTTCTTTTTCTTTTTTAGAATATTGCATTCTTCTTAATAAGGATTTTATTATTGCAACTAACTCTAATGGATTAAATGGTTTGACTAAATAATGATCTGCACCAAACTCTAACCCATTAATTTTATCAGAATCTTGCCCCCTAGCAGTTAACATTATAACTCCTATCTCCGGATAATCTTTTTTTAATATTTCACAAACCTTAAATCCATCTATACCTTTTCCAAGCATAATATCTAATATAACTATATCTGGATTTTCTTCCCTTGCTTTTTGAACTCCATCCTCTCCATTTTCAGCTTCTAATACATTAAAACTTTCCCTTTTAAGACTTATCTTTAGAAATTTTCTTATAGACATCTCATCCTCAACCACTAAAATTTTAGCCATATTACCACTCCCTATTATACATAAATAACCTATATTAATTTTTCTTAATTATAATTTTGTAAAATAAAACCTTATTGTAATATACAAACTTTTTAAAGGATGTTTTCTTTATTAATCTTTATAAAAGAAAATAAAAAATCACAGATTTCTGTGATTTTTTATTTTGAATCATCAATATCTTCATAATCAACATCTATAATCACAGATTCTTCATCTTCTGCTGTGTATAAATTTTCACTATTAGTTTTATTTTTATATTCCTTATTGTATTGACTATAAGACTGATCATAACTTTTAAATTGTTTTTTAGCTTTATGTTTTAAATACAAAACACCTAATACTGTTAATAATATTATTATCCCTACTATAGTAAATATAAAACTTATAACTGTTCCAAAGATAGATAGTATAGTTGGTCCTAATAATATAATAAGTACAATGCCTATTATTGTATATACTAACTCTTTACCGCTCATATCTATGTATTCACCTCTTTTAGTATTTGTATTAAATTTTTATATTTTAATATCATTATACTATAACTTTGTTTCAATTTATTTTCAATGTGAAATTTCAATTATATTTTATTATATTTATATTATAGCCCCATCTACATTTAATATTTGTCCAGTTATGTAAGATGAGTTTTGAGATACTAAAAAAGCTACAGCCTTAGCAACCTCTTTCGGTTCTCCTAGTCTTCCCATAGGAATTTCTTCTTGTAAATCTTTTAGTTCATCTTCACTAAGCCATGAATTCATTTTAGTTTTTATTACTCCTGGTGCAACTGCATTAACCCTTATATTCATAGGTGCAACTTCTTTAGCTAATGCTCTAGTAAACATATTTACTGCACCCTTTGATGCTGAATAGGCAACTTCACATGACGCACCAACATTTCCCCACATTGAAGATATGTTTACTATATTTCCACATCCTCGTTCAATCATATGAGGTATTACATTTTTGCTCATATTAAATAAAGACTTTACATTTACATTTATTAATTGATTAAATTCTTCTTCTTTCATATCAATAAATAATCCTACTTTAGATATAGCTGCATTATTTACTAATATATCAATTTTACCAAACTTACTTAAACATTTTGTTACTAATTCATTACAAAAATTATACTCAGAAACATTTCCTTTTACTAATATTCCATATCCACCTAAAGATTTAACTTCTTCTAATGTATTAATAGCACTTTCATCATCATTATTATAATTTATAACCACACTAGCACCTAATCTAGTTAACTCCAAGACAATAGCTTTACCAATACCTCTACTTCCACCTGTAACAATTGCTACTTTACCTTTTAAACTCATAAAATCACTTCCTTTTATTAATACTTCTCTTTAATATGTACATATAAAATTTGCTTTAACTACTAAAATATTTATATGTTATAAAAATAGCAGGTTTAAAATTAATATATATTTATCTAACTTGAAATTTTTCCATTTGATAAATATATAACTAAAAACTTATAATTAAAATTTTAAAACTTTCTTTTATTTTAACATGAAAAATCCTATAAATTTATCACTTTATCAAAAAATCAAATTATATTTTAAAATTTCCAACAAATAATTGTTATTTGAATACTATTATTATTTAAATGTTATGATTATTTTATTTCAAAATATTTAAATAAACACTTTATTATTAATATAATTTATGGTATTATAATGTTGAATTATTAATAAGGGAGGTTTTTGATTATGGCTTATAAAATTGCTGATACTTGCATAAGCTGTGGAGCTTGTGAAGCTGAATGCCCAGTTAGTGCTATAAGTGCTGGAGATGGTTTATATGTTATAGATGCTAACACTTGTATCGATTGTGGTGCTTGTGCTAACGTTTGTCCAGTTGGAGCTCCAGCTCAAGAATAATTTTAACATATTATAAACTATTTCTTAATAGTTAAAAAGACTGATATATATCAGTCTTTTTTATTGGACAAGCTTTTACATAAAATGCGTTAAACAATTATCTAACAATTTTTTATTTTAAACTTCCAAAGCCTTCTCCTAGTGTTTCATGAACATTATAAATTATTATAAAAGCATTCTCATCTATATCTTTTATATATTTTCTAAGTTTTATAAATTCTTTCTTTTCAACTACTGTAGTTATTACCTCTTTTTTTTCCTTTGTATATGCACCATGTGCCTCATAAACAGTAGCACCTCTACCTAACTCATCCATAATAAATTTCTTTATTTCTTCACCACTGTTACTTACAATTTCAACTTTAGTTATTACATTCAATCCATCTATAATATAATCTACCATGAATCCATTTATAATAACACCAAATAAGGAATACATACCTATCATCGGTCCAAAAGTTGCTATAGCCATTAATGTTACTACAAAATCTGTAATTAACAGCCCCTTTCCTATATCTAACTTAAAATATTTATTAAATATTTTTGCTATTATATCAGTACCTCCTGTTGAAGCATCTTGATTAAATATAATTCCCATTCCTATTGCACCAATTACTATTCCAAATATTAAATTTATAAATAAATCATCTACAATTGGACCATTAATATTAAAAATTTTAGTTAATATAGACATTAACATTGGTAACATCAAGCTACAATATATAGATTTAAATCCAAAACTTGCTCCTATAAATATAAAACCTATTATATATAATATAACATCTAATCCTAACATTATAATAGGTACTGCAATTGTAGGTATATAGCTATTAATTATTATTGCTAAACCAGATATTCCACCTGCAGCTAAATTATTTGGTACTAAGAATACTGACAATGCTACAGCTAAAAATACTAATCCTATTGTTATAAAAAAGAATTCTTTAAATGTTTTTTGTTTAATCCCATATAAAACTCCTCCCCATTTCTATTTTATTTTTAAATTGTTTTTATATAAATGTAATTCACTACACTAAATCACTAAAGCGAGAAATTAATATTAATCCTATTTTCCACCTATAATTTTTTAAATCTTTTTAATTTGCTATATAATTTAATTATACACTTTCTTCAAAACTAGTACATAGTTTTTTTACGTTTTGTTAACATAAAATTAACATGAATAAAAATAAAAAAATCATGAGAAAAATCTCATGATTTTTTTATTTTTATAAATACATCTCTCACTATAGCAACTATATCTTTTACTATTCTTAAATATTCAGAAACACTATCCTTTGTTTCAATTACATCTGCAGTAACAGTTGTAACTACCTCACTTACATCTTTAAAATTATCAGTTATTGTTACAATATTTTCTGTGGCTTCTGGTAAATTACTTATAGTTTTTTCTAAATTCTTTTCATTTTTTTCTATAACATTATTTAAATTTTGCAGGAATTTTATAGCTTTACTTAAGAAAATTATTACAAAAATTAAAGCTGTTCCTCCTAAAATACTTAATATTATAAAAAATAAATTTTCTATAGAAATATACAATTAAATCACCTAATTTCTATTATTTATTTTTTTAATCCTCTATAGGTTTCCAAGTTGACTCTTAGAATTATTCATTCCAAAACTTGGATATCTAAAATAGTGAGACACGCTTCGAATCACTTAGAATTCAACACTAAATTTTGCAAAAAATATTTTAAGATTGCTGAATAAATTTAAATGGGAGCTTGTTTCCCTATATATCTGATTCACAAATTTTATCTTTACAAGCTTCTTCTTCACAAATATTTTCTTCACAATTTTCATTTTCACAGTCTATATCTTCATACTTCTCTATTTTCTCAACATAAAAATTGGGTTTTTTCTTTTCCTCTAAATAAGCATTAATTTTTTCTTTTGCTTCTGAAACATTATCCTTTATTTTAATTGAATTGCCTCTTAAAGTTTCATTAGCACTTTTCGCTTTATCTTTAATTTGCTTTCTAGTTTCTTTTCCTGGTTTAGGTGCAAATAAAATTCCACCTACTACACCTATAACAGATCCAATTAATGCAGTAGTAGCCGCTATTCCTCTTTGTTTTCTTTTGGCCTTTTTTTTCTCTTCTTTTTTTCTCTTTTGCATCTTAGATATCATCCCCATTTTCAATCTCCTCCCTTTGCCACTTGCTTAATTCTACATTTAAATATACTTCATATTACTAATTAAAAGGAATATAAATAATAAGTACTTTAAAATATGTATTATTTATATTTTATCACAAGTGAATATTTTTAGGAATATTTTGCTAATATATTTACTTTTAACTTATTCATTAAAATTCTATTTTAAATTAAGAAAAATAATATTTCCTAAAATTTCAAAATAATTAAGAAATCTTACATTCAATTTAAATCAAATTATCTTTTTTAAGTAAATTAAGTAAAGTTGGATTGAAATTAAATTCTTTAATTAATGCCTTAACTTCATTTAAAGCTTTTTCTTTTTTATTATTAGTTATATTTGCCTTTGATGCTCTAATTAATATATTTTTAGGTGAATGTGCTATATCAATAAATTCTAGAAGCTGAGTTTTATATCCTGCTGCTTCTAATAGATTAGATCTAACTGCATCTGTCATAAGTGCAGCAACTCTTTCTTGTATTATCCCATATTTAGTTAATATATTTAAATCTTCACTTTTCATTTGATCATTGAACTCATGTTGACAGCAAGGAACTGAAAAAATCATTTTACTATTCCATTTTATTGCATTATAAAGTGCATAATCTGTTGCAGTATTGCAAGCGTGTAATGTAATTACCATATCAACTTTATTATTATATTTAAATCCATTTATATCACCAAGTTCAAAATGCAAATCATCATAACCATACCTTGTTGCTATATCGTTACATTTTTTTATAACATCTTCTTTAAGGTCTAATCCTATCATTTTAACTTTAATTTTTCTAATTTCTACAAGATAATAATATAATACAAATGTTAAATATGATTTACCACACCCAAAATCTAAAACTGTAAGTTCTTCAAAATTATTTTTCTTTATTTCATCATCAATAATCTCTATAAATCTATTTATTTGTTTATACTTATCATACTTAGAATTAATAACCTTACCTTCCTTAGTAAAAACACCTAAATCAATAAGTGGTTCAATAATCATACCCTCTTTAAGTATGTAATTTTTTCTTTATTATGGCTTTTATTAATAAGCTTTGAGTTATCACTTTTCTTTTTTCCTAAAAATATCTTTCCCTTTTTAGATATTTTCACTTCAAAATTACTTCCTTTAGACCATACTGACATTTGCTTATAATTAGAATTCATGCATTCCAATAATTTTTCTTTTAGCATATTTTTTTCAATATTTTCATGAAATACTTGTTTATCTGTATACTGCTCTATTTGATAATATTCACCTTTACTATTTTCTTTTAATATAAAATTTATCTTATTATATTTAACCTCTTTATTGCTCCTATTGCTAATAACTATTTTTATAATTTCTTCATTTAAAATTTCTTCAATTGTATTTCTTAAATCTTCCATATCAACACACCTTATTACTTATTTTTAATTTAACTTACTTATTATAACATAACTTATTTACATTATAATTAAAATATTTTCATACAAAATGTAGTATTGAATTTTAAACTTATTCATTTTAAAATAAAAAATTCAGATTTCCTGTACAAAATATAGTAAAAAAGCTTCAAAATGAAACTTTAGTTTCACTTCAAAGCTTTTGTTATTAATATTTTTATATTAGAATTCAGCAGTTCCTGTAGTTCTTGGGAATGGTATTACGTCTCTAATATTGCTTATTCCTGTTACGTACATTATCATTCTCTCAAATCCTAGCCCAAATCCAGCATGTTTAGTTCCGCCGTATTTTCTTAATTCTAGGTACCACCAGTAATCTTCTTTTTTAAGTCCTAATTCTTCTATTCTAGCTTCTAGTACATCTAATCTTTCTTCCCTTTGGCTTCCTCCAACTATTTCTCCTATTCCTGGTACTAATAAGTCCATAGCTGCAACAGTTTTTTGGTCTTCATTTAATCTCATGTAGAATGCTTTTATCTCTTTTGGATAGTCAGTTACAAATAAAGGTTTTTTAAATACTTCTTCTGTTAAGTATCTTTCATGCTCTGTTTGTAAATCTATACCCCATTCTACTGGATATTGGAATTCTTTATCTGCTTTCTTTAGTATGTCAACTGCTTCTGTATAAGTTACTTTTCCAAAATCAGATGTAGCAACGTGTACTAATCTTTCTTTTAATCCTTTATCGATAAAGCTGTTGAAGAATTCTATTTCCTCTGGAGCATTTTCTAATACATAGCTTATAATATATTTAATCATATCTTCTGCAAGTTCCATATCATCTTGTAACTCTGCAAATGCTATTTCAGGCTCTACCATCCAGAATTCAGCAGCATGTCTTGCTGTATTTGAATTTTCAGCTCTAAATGTTGGTCCAAAAGTATAAACATTTCTAAATGCTAATGCATAAGCTTCTGCTGCAAGTTGACCACTAACTGTTAAGTTTGTTTCTTTTCCAAAGAAATCTTCTTTATAATCTATTTCTCCACCTTCTGTTTTAGGAATATCGTTTAGATCCATAGTTGTAATTCTAAACATTTCTCCTGCGCCTTCACAGTCACTTCCTGTAATTATTGGAGTATGAGTGTAAACAAATCCTCTTTCTTGGAAAAATTTGTGTATAGCAAAAGCTACTAATGAACGTACTCTAAATACAGCTGAGAAAGTATTACTTCTTGGTCTTAAATGAGCTATTGTTCTTAAGAATTCAAAACTATGTCTTTTCTTTTGAAGCGGATAATCGTTATCTGATTCTCCTTCTATCTCTATTTTTTCAGCTTTTAACTCAAAAGGTTGTTTAGCTCCTGGAGTTAAAACTAATTTTCCCTCTACTGTTATTGATGAACTAATGCTTAACTTTGATACTTCTTTAAAATTTTCTAATCCTTCTTCAAATATAACTTGAAGGTTCTTGAAGAAAGTTCCGTCATTGATTTCTATAAAACCAAAGTTTTTAGATGCCCTTAAAGTTCTAATCCATCCACTTATTGAAATCATTTGTTCTGCGTATTTTTCAGATTCTCTGTAAAGTTGTTTTACAAGTATTTTTTCCATATCTATATCCTCCTTTAAATTGCGATTAAAAATTTTAACTTATATATCTATTTTTAATCTAATTAACTTTATTTTTTAGTTTTAATATAAATTTAAATATAAAAAAACCTTCCATCCTCTAATAAAAGGGACGAAAGGTTATAATTCCGCGGTACCACCCAAATTGTCATAAAATGACCAACTTATCATCAGTACAGATATTAATCGATACTGTTCAATCTATAACGGTTTGACTCCGTCTAAGCCTACTTTCATAACAATTTCGGTTAGAAACTCTGAGATGTTCTTCTATATAAGTTTCATATTGGTCTCTCACCACCACCAATTCGCTAAGATTACCTCTTATATATACTCTTCTCTTCATAGTTTTTATTTATTTGCTTTATTTATATATGATTTTATATTGACACAATTGAAATGTCAAGTGGAAAATCTTTTATTTTAAATTTATTTTTTCTATTTTGACATAATATTATGCACTATTTTTTAATTATTATTGTCAAACTCATGTATTTTTATATATTTTAAAATTTAATTCTATTTAAATTCAAAAATTATTTTTACACAATTAGAACATTTTTAACTCCATTTTTCAATGCTATTTCTTTTAATTTATTCATATAGTCTTGACTAGGTGTATATGCTTTTAAAAGTTCTTCTCTTACCCCTAAACTACGAAATTTTATTAATTTATAAATTATATTTTTATCTATTTTTGATATAAGTTTACTTCCCATATCTATAGTGTATTCATTATCTAATAGTTCTGGAACTACTACTGTTCTTATTTCATAGACTTTATCTTTTTTCGCAAGTTCTTCTATATTTTTTAAAACCATTTCATTTCCAAGGCCTACAAGTTCTTTGTTTTCTTTCGAATTAAAGGCTTTTAAATCTATCATAGTTTTATCTGTTACTTCTAACAACTGTTGATTCTCATATAATCTTGTTGATCCATTTGTATCTATGAATGTAGTTAAACCCATTTTTTTAACCACTTTAAATAATTCTAAAAGAAATTCACTTTGAAGAGTACACTCCCCACCGGATACTGTTATTCCTGATATAAAGAATTTAACTTTTTCTATTTCTTTAACAATATCATCTACAGTCATTTCCAAAACTTTTGGACTACTATTTCTATCGCAAGCAGCTATACAACAATCGCAATTCTTACACTTAGCCCTGTTATAATTAACTTTATCATCAACCATGGTAAGTGCACCATAGTTACAACTTTCAATACACTTACCACAGTTTATACATAAATTTATAGTTTCTGGATTGTGACAATACAAACAATTGTAATTACACCCTTGTAAAAATATTGCCATTCTATTTCCTTCTCCATCTACAGAACTAAATGGAATTATTTTATTTACTAAAGCTTTACTATTCTTCATTTTTCCTTAATCTTCTCTCTAATATCTTAGCATTTTTAGCTGCTCCATATCCTAAAACAACTGTATCATTTAGAACTTGCTCATTTTTTTCTAATTTTTCTATATCAGATCTTTTTACAAGATATCCAGTTATTCTTATTACATCACAATCAGCACAGTATACTGAAATATATCTTAAATTTAACTTAAATGCTCCTCTAACAATATCAACTATAGCTTTAGGATTTCTCTTAGCTGTTTCATCAAATTTAAATATATCACCTATTCCTGATGGAAAATACTTATGGTAAGGAGCACTTTGAATCAGGTGCTCATGTATTGGAGGTTCTTCTCCTATTGGAATTCTACAACCTGGAGCTACTCCTTTGTCACTATCAAGCCCTACTTGAGCATGTAATACATACTTTCCATCTGTTGCTTTGCAATGCTCATTTGTATGTAAGTTTACTACTTGTTGCATTTTCTCTATAATTTCTATTCCTAAATCATTAGCTTCTTTTGAATATCCAAATCTATCTTCTTGCTTTTCTGAGCCTACAAAATAGTTTACAGCATCTGCAAGTCCAACCATTCCGAACATTGCAGTAAAGTTATCTTTATTTAAAAATCCTTCTTTTACTAAGAAATTAGATTCAAAAAATCCACTTTCCTCCACAATAAAGTTCACTCTAACATCCATAAGCTCTAACATAGATTGAATTGATTTTGGTAATAGTTCGTTCATAAATTCATCTATATTTTTTGCCTTTGGTGCAAGCTTTGCAAGATTTAACCTTACTAAAGTATAACTTCCTCCACCAATATTTAGTCCATTATAACAACTTGCTATTGCGTAATTTCCTAAATCATTAGTGAACATTTCATGATTAGCAAAGCTTGGTTTTGCACAACTAAGTGCAGTATTCACAGCTTCCACCATAAGTTCATCCGGTGTATTTTCAGCAACTTTCAATGTTATATTAGGTGTGGAATTTTGCAGTTCTCTTTCTGCTTTTAAAATTAACCTTCCTGCTTTAGTATCCATAGGTCCGATATTTGCATGACAGAAAGAATCTGTTATTGTTCTATCAATATGCATTAAAAATAATTTTATTGCATTGTATGCTTCCTCTTCATCCTTAACAAAAGGCTCTAAAAGTGTATCTAGATTTCCAACATAAACTGGGAATGTAGTTACTGATGGAACATGTTTATAAAGCATTAATAAACTGTGAGTTGCTTCCCATATATTTGTTGGTGGATTTATACCTAAAAACTTGCTACCTTCTCTCATAAATTTCTCATAATCTGGAACTATATATCTAGGTCTGTATGGTGCATTACCTTCCCATAAGTCACAAATTACACCTTCATCCATGTAATTTTTTATATCGTTATTAATATCCAATATATTAATACTATTTTCAGCTAACTTTGCTAAAGATATAACTTTCATTTGATAAGTTAATGTATTATTTTTAATAATTGAAAGTACTTCTTTTTCCATATCCATACTTAATCACTCCATATCACATTCAAAATTTTAGTTTAATGCATCTTCAAAAATAATAAATTAGTATTATTTTTATATTTAGTTATTCTTTAAACTAAGTATAATTTCTTTTTTGACACTTTTCAATAATTTTTATTAATTAGTACATTTTATTAATTAGTCTATAAGATAATTCACTATTTTAAATATTTTATACATTTAAATACATTTTTGTTAAAATGCACATCATTAATACATCTTAAAGCTTCCTGTGTAGTATAATTTCATTTTTGTGATACACTATTTTCTTCATTATACTACAAATATCGAGTTTTTTAAACAACTGTTTATAATATTAAAATTTGTTTATTTTGTATAAAATTTCTCTACCTATCTTCTCAGTTCCATCTAAAATACCTGCTTTTTTAAGTGTATATGTAATTTTTCTAGCAATGCCTATGGAAATATTTAATTCACTAGCTAATTGTCTATTGGTAAAACTCATACTTTTTTTAGATAAAAATCTCAAATAATCATAGGGTTCATTTAAATTTATAGTTTGAAAAATTCCAACTAAGTTATTATCTAATTTAGATACACCTTTCCTTCTCCAAGACCCTTTTCCATCATCAATTCTAAGTTCTTCTTTTGATATAAGTAATATTTGTATTGTTAAATTCTTTTCATTAATGAACTCTGGAGCAGAAACTAGTTCATCAAAGATATTCTCTACCTGACCCTTTTTAGGTGATTTTCTACTCCTTATAATTTCCCCTTTTTTATTTAAAGTTATTATAATATTTTCAACTGCTATAGGATGCACCAGTACTACTTTATTCTCAGTACAAAGTTTTTTTATTTTTTCTTTTATATTATAAAAATTTTTACTTTGAATTTCATATACGATATTTTCTTTTACTACATCAACAATATAACCTAGGCATGTAACTTCCATTTCCCCAGTACCTTCAGAATACATTTCTTTTAACTGCCTATGTATTGTTTTTTCTTTCATCTGTCCAATTGTTTTCATTTTACCCCATCCTAAAAAATAAATTTTAATTCTTTATACAACAAAAATACTACAAATTTTTTCTATTTGTAGCATTTAATTTTTCTTCTTGCTATATAAAGTTGTCAATAATGCTATAGACGCTATAATATTTATAATAGGTATTAATACATATATAGATATAATGAAATCAATAAAATTATTTGAATCATCATCTTCATTATTTTCACTATTTAGCATCATATCGAACATTTTTGATTGAAATTGTTCATTATTATTAAGTGCATAAAATATAAGCATTATTGTTAACATACTAAATATAACAGTAACTAAATAAAAGTTAAGTATTAGCATTTTATAAACCTCCATTAGAGTATACTAATATTTTATAATTTAAAATAAACATACTATATACCCTAAGAATAAGTTAATATATTCCAATATACACAACCTATATATACTAGTATATAATAACATATATTATGTAAAAAAACATCTTCATCACCTTTTATTACATTATATGTAAAGTAACATATAATAGTATACTTTAATAAGATAAAATTAATAGATTTATTTTGTAAAATCTACAAGTTGATATACATCTAATGAATAAATTTTAATTTATGATTATTTCACTATACACACTATAATAAGGTGGTGATATAAATTGAGAGTAGCAGTAATATCTGATACTCATGTTAGAAAACATTTGAGTAAAATAGAAAATTTAATAGAATCAAAATTAAAAGATGTTGATTTAATAATCCATGCCGGTGATTTTACTAATGCTAAAACTCTTCCTTATATAAAAAAGTATTTTAATGTTATTGCAGTTTACGGCAATAATGATAAAGAAGAAACAAGACAAATATTAAATGAAAAAGAAATTATTACCTTAGAAAATTACAAAATAGGTATTTATCACGGTCATGGAGATAGTAAAACAACCTTAGATAATGTATCTGCAATTTTTGAAAATGAAAATTTAGATATAATTATTTTTGGTCATAGCCATAAACCTTTCATTACAACAAAAGACAAAACCTTAATTATAAACCCTGGTTCTCCTTCTAGTAAAAGGAAGGAAAGATTTTATTCATATATAATTTTAGATTTACTTCCTTCTGGAATAGAGGTTAATTTAAAACTTTTCTCTGAATAAAATAAAAGTGGGCGTCTAAAATAATATTAACATTTTTAGAATTCGCCCTTTTTATTTTATATAATTTTCTTTAAATTATTATAAAACATTTTTAAACATATCCATATAAACCTCTAACACTAACTTCTCCTGAAAGAACTTTTCCAACAGTACCATCATCATACTTAACAATTAATTCTCCATCATCTTCTATATCTATTACTTTAGCTGCAACTTCTTTTCCATAAGAAATTATTTTCACTTCTTTTCCAATTAAAATTGAATTCTTCTTACATATGTTTATTACATTTTCTAAGGTTCCATATTCTTTAAAATCATCATAAAAACCTTCAAAGTGATTTAATAAACTGCAAAGTAATTGCTTTCTACATATTTCTTTTTTGCATTCTATTTTTAATGATGTGGCAATTTTATTTAATTCATTTTCAAGTTCATTTTCTTCTGTGTTTACATTTATACCTATTCCCATAACAATATAATTAAGTTTTTCCATTTCTCCACTCATCTCTGTTAATATTCCACAGACTTTTTTATTATTTAATATTATATCATTAGGCCACTTTATTTCACTTTTTATTCCAAACTCTTCTAATGCACTATGTACTGCCGCTGCACCAATAAGTGTAATTCTTGGTGCCATCATAGTTGGTATATCGGGCTTTAATATAATGCTAACCCAAATTCCTTTTCCTTTTGGTGAATACCATACCCTGCCAAGTCTACCTCGTCCTAAACTTTGTTCTTCACTAATAACAATAGTTCCTTCCTCAAACCCATCTGTAGCTAATTCTTTTGCTTTTTTATTTGTAGAATCTATTTTAGAATAATACACATATGTTTTCCCTATATATTTTGTATTTAAACGTGGTAAAATTTCATCTTTAGTAAGTAAGTCTGGAACATCTATTAGCTTATATCCTTTTTTAGAAACAGAATCTATTTCATATCCTTCTGCTTTTAAGGAATTTATATGTTTCCAAATAGCTGCTCTAGTTATTCCCAATTCCTTACTTAACATCTCTCCTGATAAAAACTTGTCTGGATTTTCTTTTAAAGCTTTTAATATTTTTTCTTTCACACAATAACGCCCTTTCCATTTTTTTCTCAAAATACTATTAAATATTAGTTTTTAAATGGGTTATATTAAACTACTCATTTTTATTATTTTTTATTTTATTGCTCTTTTCTAAGAATATTTTAACATTTTTATATTCTTTTTCAATTGCTTCTTTACTTATAAACCCTCGACCTAATCTATCACTAAGACCTAATAGAGCCAATTCATCTAAATCAACATTATTGATCATTCCTTTTTCATCTTTAAATGGCATGTCTTTAACTATAAATAGTATATGCATATGATATCTAATCAAATTTTTTACTGTATTTATGAATTTTTCATCATTTATAAACGATTTTAAAAATTCTTCTGCCATTTTAGCCCCAACTATGTCATGTTCATAAGCAGTATATCTTCCTTTTCTTAATACTGTTGTAGGTTTTTTACCTATATCATGAAGTAATGCTGACCACATAAAAGCTCTTATATTTTTACTTTTCTCTTTTAAAACAGCAGCTTTATCTATAACTAGCATAGTATGATTCCATACAGTGCCTTCCGGATGATGTTCTTTAGATTGAGGGACATTTTTTAAATCACTAATCATATTAAAAGGATATTTCTTGGGAAATTCATCATTATCAATTAATTCATTAAAGTAAATAGATGGTTTTTCCATAGAAAGTAATACTTTTTCAAATTCATCAAAAATTCTTTTTAAACTCATAAAATTACCTTCTTCCTTTATAAATATATATTTTACATTGTAGTTAAAATATTGTATTATAGTTAATAATTTAATTTAACTTATTAATTATTTCTAAAAATTTCTAAATATATATATACCTATTTTTTTATTATGTGCATAAACTATAATTGAATTAAAATTGACTTTTATTTTATCATATAGAGGAATAAGCTCCAATTTAAATTTCATTAATATTGAGGTGATATCTATTGCGTAACATTGCATTATTTATAAATAATATATTATTAATTTTATTTATTTTTGATTTATTTTTAAGAGTAACTTTTTCCACAAGGAAAATATTTTTACCTTCCCATAAAAAAATAACAAAACTTAAAACAGAATCATTGGTTTTATTATGTTATTTTTTATCAATATCTTTAATCCTTATCAATAGTTTAGAAGCTTTAATAATAGGAGTTACCATTCTTATAATGCTTAAAATACTTGAACTTAATAAAGAAAATACTATTTTTTTAAAGAAAATAGCTTTACTTTTATGTATAGGTGGAAGCATAGTAACTTTAATACTTTCAACAATATCTATCTTTCAATATGGAATATATTCTTTAAGACAAAGTCTTTTATTGGTATTTAACATAGCCTCATCTTTTACAAAAGGTATTATAGATATTTTTGTTGCTTTCATAATAATATTCTTTTTTATAAATATTATTAGCAATATCAAACATTAATATATATTATTTTAAATTAAAAGAGCCTCCTTATAACTGGACGCTCTTTTAATTTAATCTATATAATTATTAATTCGGTTTTGATTCATTCGGTTTTGAATCTTCTGGTTTAGAATCGTCTGGCTTTGAATCTTGTGGCTTAGATTCTTCCTTTTTAGGTTCATCTTTTTTAGACTCGTCTTTTTTAGTTTCGTCTTTTTTTGTTTCGGCCTTTCCTGTACCTCTTCTAATTATCGTAGGTAATGGCTGATATGTGTCAGTATTTATTAATTCAGTATTTATTAATACCCCATTCTCATATGTTAATCTATAGGCCTTAACTTTATGTCCAATAGATCCATTTTGTGTTACTTCTTCTTTGCCTGCTGCCAATGTAGAATCATCTTTATATTCTGTAGTTGTTGGTATAGTTTCATATTCTTCACTAGTAAATTCATAACTTTTAGATGTTTTTACAGCTGAGTTAGAGTACATATTAAAAGTAACTGTTCCTCCACCGGCAACACCTTCTATATATATTGGATAATTTGTAGAATTAGTAAATATATAATCCACCCCACCATAAGATATAGTTGCATCTAATCCTAAAGGAACATAAGATACTGGCAAATTATGATTTAATCTAGAGTCTGGTAAAATTCCCATTCTCAAAACTGCATTATGTAGAGTACTTGAAACTTGGCATATTCCTCCACCATATCCAGTCTCTAATTTATCACCTACTATTTCTATTCCAGACATATATCCTTTATCCGGTGTAGTATCTCCTACTATTGTATTAAAACTAAATTTTTCTCCAGGCATTAACAATGTTCCATTTACAGTACTAGCGCCTAGTTCAATATTTACACTTTTATTATAATTTGAAGGATCATAGTTTGTACTATAAGTTGATATTAAAGTATCTATTTTAGCCAACTCATCTTTAGTAATAGTAGGCTTGTCCTCTACCATTTTACCTTCTATAACAACTTCCTTTTCAGAAGCACTAGATTTAGTCATTTTATTAATTATTTCTGCTTTTAAGCTTTCCATATCTAACTTAGATCCTACTTGTTCTGGTGTTATGTTAAAATTACCGCCATAACCTGATATAGTAGCTTCTGTTTTAGGTTTATTAAGTTCATTTGCAATAGCATTTACTTTTTCATCTATTGGTTTTACATCATAAGTAAATTTGATTTCATGGTCTTTAACTTCGCCATTTTTTATCATCTTGAATTTTTCAAATGTAGAATTATTTTTACCTTCTTTTAGAACATCATCTACTGTTTTTTCGTAGTCAAATTTTAAAGATAAATCTTTATAATTTATATCATAGTTTTTTCCACCTGCTTTTACTACAATCTTCTTTTTTTCCATATTATTTTTATAATTTTGGTCTATAATTTTTACAGCTTCTTCTTTTGTTTTTCCTGAAAGGTCGATACCTTGTATCCTCATACCTGGATATATAGCATTTTCATATTTAGAAACTGTACTTTTAACGTATGCAGTTCCACCACCTATAGCAATAACTACTACTAATGCAGAAATTGCCATTCCAATTTTTAGTTTTTTATTATTTTTTAATTTTTGAAGTTTTTGATTTTTTATCTTTTTTTAAGTCCTCGCCCATATAATAAAATTCCTTTCATATTTTTTAAAAAACTTAAAGTATTATAGTGAAACAAGCCAAAACTTTAATTTATCTGTTGAATTTTAATATTTGTTATCATTTTAAAGTTAGCTTTATTAAAGAACTATAATCTTATCATAACCCTTTTAGAAATTAAAACCCTTCAAGTATAATTTAATCATGATTTTAAATTTCTATAACAACTATTAAATAAATTTATCATAATTTCATCTATAAGTATACCATATAGATAGTACTTTTCCAGTGTCATAATTATTACAAATTTAACTGATTTTAAATAATTTTATAAATTATCTTCGATTTTCTTATTTAAATTTATATTTAAATAAAAACAAAACTTTTGAAAATATTTGTCAAAAGTTTTATCTTATGTAGATTTAAACTCTATAAATTAATACAAACTTTTAAATTTATATGTAGGCTTAAATTTTACTTTTCTTATCTATATAACTTTTAGAGCTACTTATGCTTTAGAATAACTTTATTAACAGGTTTATAATAATCATCATATAAAAGTTTAGATTCTATTAATTCACTATTTTCATATACATTTCTATAAGTTTTTACTTTATAACCTATACTACCTGGATTTTTAATTTTCATATCACCACTAGCAATTGTATTATCAATTATATACTCTGTTTCTATTGGCTTTTCCCAATAAACTTCTTGTAAAAACTCATAATTTCTACTCTTTAAAGAATTATTAGAATATATATTAAAAACCACTTCATTATTCTCTATGTAACTTTGTATATATAAAGGATATCCTAATGTATTAGAAAATTTATAATCTATATAATCATAAGCTATTGTTGCATCCATGCCTAAATTTGTGTATCTTACAGGCATATCATGATTTTTTCGTTCTGTAGGTATTATTCCAGAATTTAATATAGCATTATGAAGTGTTGTAGATACTTGGCATATTCCTCCACCAATTCCATCTTCAAGTTTTCCATCTATTATTATCTTTGATGGTACATATCCTTTTGCTGCAGTAGTATCTCCAATTAATTCATTAAAACTATATGTACTTCCATTCATTATTAATATACCATTATTACTATTAGTACAAAGTTCTATATTTTTAGATCTGCCGTCATCACCTGGAGATATTTTGGTTCTTGCACTTCCTATAAGCCTATTTATATTTTTTAAATTCTCTGTAGTTATATTCGGAGTTTTTTCTGTAACTTTAATATTATACTTTGCATTTAAATTTCTATTAGATATTATCAGTGATTCTATGTCCATTAAAATTTTATCTTTATCTATTTCTTCTTTATTTTTATGTGGAGTTATTATAAATTTTCCATCAATCAAATCAATTTTTGCATCTACACTTTCTTTATTTAAGTTTTGTTCTAGTTTATTTAATATATCTATAACTATATTTTTATCATGAGTAAAACTTAAACTTAAGTTTACTTCTTGTGGCTTTTTTATAAGCTTATATTTCTCATAAATATTTTTATCTTTTCCATAATTAAATGCCTTATCTACAACTTTATCAATATCATAATTAGCTTTTATATCTTTGTAAGGAATAGTAATTTTCTCCCCTTTAAAGTCCATAATTATACCACTTTTTTCTAAAGGAGTTTCAAATTTGGCATTTAATAATCTTTTTGCATCATCTTTAGTGAGTCCACCTACATTATATCCTTGAATTTTTACATTAGGATATATTATAGATTCATATTTATCTGTGTTAGATTTAACATAAATATAATATGATATAAATGTTATTAAAAAAATATTATAACGCCTACTACTACCACACATATATTCCTTTTATTATTTTTCATTAACAGTTCACCTCACTAAAAATATTTATTAATCTAATATAAATATTTTTAGTATATCTACTTATAATATACAGTGAAAAATTTTCCCAATAGAATAAGTTATAAATAACCATTGATTTATTTATAATATTTAATTTTAAAACAATATTTTCAAGCATCTTTAATTCTCAAAATGGAAAAGCATCATTCTTTTGAATAATGCTTTTTATTTTATAACCAATTAATATTCTTTACCTAAAACTTATTTATTGGGATTAATTTCAATTTGCCCCTTCCATGAACCTACAACTTTTCCTATTCTATTAACGTTTATATCCAAATTCACAGGATATTCTAAAGGATTAAAACCAACAAATGTTACAGTTCCTTCTGTTTTCTCTCCAAGCTCACGAATACCTATTTCTAGTTTATTTCCATCTTTAAACAATTCGAAAGGTGAACGACCTTCTTCACTTTGTAAAAATGTAAGTGTTGAGAATGTACCCTCTTTTTTATCTAAATAATATTCAGGATCATCTACTTGTTTTCCATCTTTAATACCATCATATTTTAAATCTAAGCCTTTAGTATCATACTCAACAGGAATACGATTTCCATCTTTATCCTCTATTCTATAATTAATAGATACTCTAGATTCTGAAACATATAAATCTGTTAAATGAATAGTAATATCCTTATCTATAATCTTTTTATCTAAAGTTTGAAACTGACCATTTTTAGTTCCATCTACAACTGTTCCATCTTCCCTAACTAGTGTTTCATTAACAATAGAATCTTCTAGCACATAAGTTGAAAATAAACTCTGCACTCCTTTTGCTGCCATAGGTAAAGCCATTATCATTAAGGCTGCCATTGTAACTGTAGTAATTTTTTTTAAATTTCTTTTATTCATATTTATAAACACTCCTCTAATTTTACTAATTATGTTTTGATTATTTAAATTATCTTCTAATCTATTCCATGCTTTTTCAACATCAATTGTTTCTCTTTGTATATCCTGATTTCTTAGTTCAATTTCCCATTCATTAATTTCTAATAGTTTATTAAATTCACTCTGACAAACCTTACAACTATCTAAATGCTTAGATACTTTTTTCATCATTTCTAATGAAAGTTCTCCATCAATATATGATTGTAATATTCCTGAATCATAACACTTCATATTTTTACCTCCAGTTTTCTCTATAAACATCTCTAAATTTTTTCTGAGCTCTAACTAACATTGTTCCTACATTAGACGTTTCTATTTGTAGTATCTCTGCTATTTCTTTATATTTAAGTCCTGAGTATCTCAATAATAAAAGTTTTTTATCTTGTTCTTTTAATTTTTCCATAACATTCCGTACATTTTCAATTTCCTCCTTTCGAATATATTGTTCATCAACCATCTCCATATCTTCTTCTATAAAACTACCTACTTTTTCTATACGAGCTTTATGTCTTTTTTCTGATCTTAAATAATTGTATGAAACATATATAGCTGATTTATTAAACCATCCTGTAACATTTTCAATTTCTCTCCAATTTATTTTGTATAATTGCATAAACACTTCTTGTGATAAATCTTCAGCTATAGCCTGATCTTTAACAATTCTCATAACTTGCTTAACAACATACACATAATATTCTTTAAATAATTCTTCAAATTCCATAAATGTTAAATCCTCTCCTAGTTCTATTTGTAAAGTTTATCTTTATTTAATATGTAAATTAATTTTAAATTCTTATAAATATTTATTTTACTTTTATAATTTTGTACACTCATATATATAGAACCCAGATTTATAATTTTTATAACATATTTTTTATTTTATTTTATTTTTCTATTTTCTTATTTTACATCACATACTAATTGACATATTTATAACACTCTATAAAAAATTAAAAGCTTTGCAATACTTTAAAATAAGTAATGCAAAGCTTTTATTAATAAATAAATTATAATTTTATAATAAAAATAACTATTTATGTAATCATTCTATTTAATATTTTATTCACTTAAAAAAGGGAAATTAAAATTAATTAATCTCCCTTGTAAATATAGTATAACTTTTAAATTATTATCTTTCTACTATTAAAGCAGTTCCTTGTCCACCACCTATGCATAGTGTAGCAAGACCTGTTTTACAATCTCTTTTAGCCATTTCATGAATTAAAGAAACTAAAATTCTAGCACCTGATGCACCGATTGGATGACCTAATGCTATAGCTCCTCCATTAACATTTACTATTTCTGTATTTAAATTTAAATCTTTTGCAACTGCTATAGATTGAGATGCAAAAGCTTCATTAGCTTCAATTAAATCTATATCTTCAATTTTTAAATTAGCTTTTTCTAATGCTTTTTTTGTAGCTGGAATTGGTCCACAACCCATTATTTTTGGATCTAAACCTGCTGATCCGTAAGATTTAATAGTTGCTAAAGGTTTTACTCCTAATTCATCAGCTTTTTCTTTAGACATCACAATTAACATTGCTGATCCATCATTTATTCCTGATGCATTTCCTGCTGTTACTGTACCATCTTTTTTAAATGCTGGCTTTAACTTAGCTAACTTTTCTATTGTCATATTAAATTTTGGGAACTCATCAGTATCAAATATTATTGGATCTTTTTTTCTTTGAGGAACTTCAACTGGAACTATTTCATCTTTGAATCTTCCTTCTTTTATTGCTCTCTCTGCTTTTAATTGACTATTTAAAGCAAATTCATCTTGCATTTCTCTAGTTATGCCGTATTTTTCAGCAACGTTTTCAGCTGTTATTCCCATATGATAGTTGTTAAATGCTTCCCATAAACCATCTTTTATCATTGTATCTACAACTGTTCCGTCACCCATTCTTTGTCCCCATCTGTTATTTGGTAAAACATATGGTGCAGTACTCATGCTTTCTGCTCCACCTACTAACATAACATCAGCATCGCCAGCTTTAATTATTTGTGCTGCTAAACTAACTGCTCTAAGACCTGATCCACAAACTTTATTTATTGACATAGCTGTTGATTCTTCTTTTAATCCAGCTTTTACAGCAATTTGACGAGCAACGTTTTGTCCTAATCCACCTGATAAAACACAACCGATTATAGCTTCATCTATAACATCTGCACTTATTCCAGCTCTTTTTATTGCCTCTTTAGCTGTTAAAACTCCTAAGTCTACAGCTGAAAATTTAGATAAGCCACCTCCAAATGAACCTATAGGTGTTCTTACTGCACTAGCAATTACTACTTCTCTCATGATTAAAATCCCCCTAAATAAAAATATTTTAATAATTTGTATTTAAATTAATATTTAAATCTATACATTTAAAATAAAAGCAAAATAAGATTTTTCTAAAATTTTTTATTAATTTTAGTTAAGTATAAATTTTATGTTTTTCTTTTTATAAGGTTTCAAATTACCATCAAAATTTATTTTGAAATTTGAATACCCAAAAGAGTGATGCAAGCTTTGAACCATCTAAATTCAACCTACATTTAAAATGAAAATATTTTAAATCTATTTGAATAATCTTAAATTTTAGCTTGTTTCCCTATATCATTAATAGAATATGATATATTGTTAACTTTTATTAATGATTGTATAAATTTAAACATAAAAATTTAACTATTAATAAACTATAAGTTATTTATTATATAAAACTTTAACACCTTAATATAACTTAATCTAATATTATATTTTATACTATTTGAATTTTAAATAGATTCTTTGTATTCAATGGTAAATGATTACATTTTTGACATTTAATTAACTATATAGTGTCTAGCCTATATATTTGTTTTTTATTAACAAATCATTCTATTATACCCCATAATTTTATACTCGTATATTTATAGATAAAAATTTATAAATATATGAATAGTCTAAAAATTTTTATCGCAACTTAATCTATATATATTTATCTATTCAAGTATCAATGACTTTAAAATCATTAAAATTTTGTAATATATTTTTAAATAACTTTAATAAATATATTATCATTAATTTTTATAAAATCTATATTTCTCAAAGAATTTTCTGTAAACTCAATTTTATTATACACTCTATTTATGAAATATTCTATATCTTTTAATTATTTTTTATAATCTATATAATTTTTCAAACTAAAATGTATTAATTAATCTGTTATTCTTTTAAAGAATATAACAATTTTTTGTTTATAATATATTTTATTTGTATTTTAAATAAAATTCAATTTAACTATTTTAAAATATAAAATTAATAAATTTAAAATAGAATATATAAATTATAAAAAACTGAATTTTTATTCTTTGTTTTATATTAATTATTCACAAAAAATAAAATTCAGTTTACTTTTTAATCAAATCTATTAAATTTTAAAATAATTCATTTACTTTACATAAAACCATTGTTCATTTTTTTATTAATTGTTTTTAAATGACTTAAAGCATAATATGAAGTAAACCCTACAAAAATTCCTGTTCCAATTCCTGCTATAGTAAGTATAGGTAGATATAATAAAACACCCCATGTTTCAACAATTAATGATGCTACTATTAATTGACCTATATTATGAAATACAGCACCTATAACACTTACACCTATTATACTTACTTTATTCTTTAATAATTTTTTAATTACAGCCATTGATATAAAGCTAAAAATTGCTCCACCTAAACTATACATTAGTCTTGACACACTTCCACCAAACATAACTGATAGTACTATTCTAATTGCCAATACTAAAAATGTTTCTTTATAATTTAAAGTATATAATGCTATAACCGTTATGATATTGGATAATCCAAGTCTTGCACCTGGAGTTATAAATGGTATAGGAAGCATACCCTCTACTATATGTAAAACTAATGCTTGAGATATCAACAATGATATATATACTAATTTGCTAGTTTTCTTCACAATATTCTCCTATCCAGATATAAAATCTTCTTCAGTATTATTATTTTTTATGTTTCCTTTTATTTCAATTACAACTTTATGGGGTAAGCAAACTACAGTTTCACCTACCCTATGTATATATCCAACTTGTTTACAAACTTTATCTTTACAATCAGAGTCAATTATACCTATTTTATTATCCATCACTTTTATAATATTATATCCGTTTTTAGTTTCTAATTTAAATTCCTCTTCTCCTACATGATTATCAAGTCTTATTTCTTTAAAAACTTTTCCATCACTAGTTACTACTGCATAAATTTGTTCTGATATTACACCTGAATTATTTACATAAAACACCAAATACGGTATAAAGGATATAAAAAAAGAATAACTATAATTATAATATCTAATTTTTTTATAACTTTCATATCACCTTTCCATCCTATCAATTTGTTTTAGGCATATAAAATAATAAATCTTAATACAATGAATATGCCTTATTATAGTTATTTTACTAAAATAACTTGTAGCTTTCTAGTTTTTTATTATTTTCAAGTAAATATTTAATGAAACTACCTTATAGAAAGTAACTTAATTTTTAAATTTTTCAAAGTGAAATTATATTCCTTCACTTTTTTAAAATTGATAAATAAATAACTGCTATTTTTGTATAATTTAAAATTTAAATTTTTATAATTCCCTGTTTTAACCTACTATTTAACTGTTACATATGAAATTTGGCTAAATAGAGCTTTTTTTTAAATTTATTTTAATTTTTCTATAATAATCTTTACTTTTTCTTATTTTTTATATAAAATTAATAATAAATAGAGAATTCTTGAAATTGAATTTATTAAATTTATTGTTTTTTTTAGTCAATATAAAATAAAATTTATTTTAGTTTTAACAGGGGGTTTTTTTATGAACAAAAAATTAGTTAGTATTATAGGTGCAACATTAGTAGCAGGAACACTATTAGTTGGATGTGGTTCTTCAACTGCTAAAGGTCCACAAGACGGAAGTTATAAAGCTGAATATTCTGAAGCTGATGACCATGGTTGGGTAGGCTTTGTTGAAATAAAAGTTGCAGATGGAAAAATAACAGAAGCTAAATCTGATTATGTAAATGCTGAAGGAAAACTTAAAAGTGAAGATAAAGAATATGAAGAAAACATGAAAAAAGCTTCTGATTCTTATCCTGCTAAGTTCTCAAAAGAATTTAGCACTGCATTAGTTGAAAAAGGAAATGTAGATGAAATAGATAACATTTCTGGTGCAACTACTTCATCTAATGATTTTAAATTATTAGCTAAAGAAGCTTTAAATGCAGCTAATAAAGGTAATACTGACACTATTAAAGTTAAGCCTTCAAAATAATTTATAGTTTTCTAAAAGCTTTAGGTTAAAATCCTAAAGCTTTTTTATGATATAATATAAAAAAATGTAATTTTATTTACTTATATTCTATATATTAAACGGAGGATAAAATATGAATAAACTTAAAAAATATTCTTTTACTTTTGTTATTTTATCTATACTATTTTTAGTTGGTTGTTCAAAAACACCATCAGAACCACTTTCAAGAACTGAACTTATTATGGGTACTGTATGTACAGTTCAAATTTTTGATTCAAAAGATAGTTCTATATTAGATGAATGTTTTAATAAACTTACTGATTTAGAAAATTTAGTTAGTATAAATAAAGAAAATACAGAACTTGATAAGGTTAATAACATGTCTGGGAAATCAGCAGTTTCAGTAAGCAATGATACATATAATATTATAAAAAGTGGAATAAGCTATAGTTCTTTATCTAATGGAAACTTTGATATAACTATTGGTCCTATTGTTAAACTTTGGGGCATAGGAACTGATTCTGCTCGTCTTCCTAGCGATACAGAAATTAATGAAAAAAAATCTTTTATAAACTATAAAGATGTTATTTTGGATGATAGCAATAAAACTGTTTTCCTTAAAAACCCTAATATGATTATTGATTTAGGTGGTATTGCCAAAGGCTATGCTGCAGATGTACTTACTGATATATTAAAAAAGCACAATGTTAATAGTGCTATGATTAACCTTGGTGGAAATTTATATATCTTAGGAAATAAAGAAGATGGTACTAAGTGGCGAATAGGTATACAAGATCCTAATGACTCAAATAGTACTGTAGGAAATTTATTAGTTAATGATAAATCCATAGTTACTTCTGGTGTATATGAACGCTTTTTTGAGGAAAACGGTAAAAAATATCATCATATACTTAACCCTAAAACTGGTTACCCTTATGAAAATGATCTTTTAGGTGTAACTATAATTAGTGATAAATCTGTTGATGGTGATGCATTATCTACCACTACATTTGCCCTTGGCTGTGATGAAGGATTAAAATTCATAAATTCTTTAGAAAATATAGATGCTATTTTTATAACTAAAGATAATGAAATATATTTAAGTGATGGGCTTAAAGACAATTTTAATGTTACTAACGCTAACTATAAATTGAAAAATTAATAAAAAGGTGTGCTATAAATTAAATCCCTATCTGTCAAACAGATAATATGGGAGTGAATCTATAGTACACCTTTTCTTTTTTTATATTAACAAATATATATATATTTAAAATATTGGTTTATTGCTTAAATTATCTTCTTCTGTTCCATTAGGATTACTTTTTATGAACTCTCTTCCATTCTTAGCTTTTCCCACATTAACGCCATTTATCATTCCATTTTTGGTCATGTCTATTGCTTGTTTTATAGGATAAGCCTCTCCATTAGATAGCATAACATCAGTTATATCACCTTCAGAATTTTTTCTTACTTTTTGAACAGTTAAATTTTCATTTTTTGATTGATTTTTATTCATAAATATCACCTCTTGTGAATATTATGTTTTATATATTCAAAATTTATTCAATTTTAAATATAACTCATTATTTATTGTGTATTTTATTTAGGTTGACAAACTCTTTTGTCCAAACCTATAATCATTATTATATACTTTTTAAATTGTACATTTTGTACAAGTAAATAATAATTTATGAGGTGGTTTGACAGTGCCCAATATCAATAATAAAGATGTTGAAAGTAGTATAATTAATTGTGCAAAAGATTTGTTTATTCAAAGAGGTTATGAAAAAGTTGATATGAAACTTATTGCAAAAAAATGCAATCTTCCAATTGGTACAGTTTTTAATTACTTTCCTAACAAAAGTAGAATTTACATGAAATTACTAGAAGATAGTTGGAATTATACTTTTAATAGAATAAAAAATTAAATTCACTTGAGGCTAACTTAAGAATAGATAATCTTATAGAAATACTGTACGATGATATGTGTTCTAGAAAAATTTTTAATACTGAATCTATAAATTTAGATTTATTAGAAAGGCAGAATGACTATGTAATAAATTCTATTGCTCACATAATCAACTCTTTTGAACACAACCCAAAGGATATTGTTAACTATCTTTATAGCACTACCTTTGTTAAGGATATTTTAGATTATATTAACGAGCTTATAACAAATTCACATAGTTCAAGAAAAGAAAATCTTAATCTCTTAGCTAGATTTGTAAATAAATTAATGTCTAATAAATTCTAATTAATAAAAGTAATAGAAGGTGTTTATTTTTTACACCTTCTACTACTTTTATTATGCTTTATAAACAAATCCCTTATTATAAACTAATCCCTGAAGAATTTGTTTCTTATATTTTTCAAGTTGAACATTAACAAACTCTATATTTTTGCTTATTTCATTATTTCTATTTTTTAATTCTGTTCTTTCTATTTTTTTGATTTCTAAAATTTTATTTGATAATAATTTATATTGAGCTAGTCCCTCTAATAATTCTTTATATACATTTTCTATTTCCAAATGTAATTTTAAAGTTAATTCTTCTACTGAACTAAATATAGCAGAGTATAAATTATCACACACTATTATAGAATCTTCTATAATTTCTCTTTTTATAGTTTCATATTTACCACCATCTTTTTCATTCTGCTTTGAAAATATAGTAGATAAACCAGATGTTAAATTCTTCAAAACATTCTTTTTAGGGAATAAACTTATTTCATCATCTAAACTATTTATATAATCCTCATAACACATAGAAATTTTTTCTTTTAATTTATGATTTTCTATAAATTTAATTTCTTTAAATTCCTTAGCAAATTCTCCTGATATTGGTATAACCTTGTTAGTATTATTATTTATATTTCTTATAACTTCTAACTCATTAAAATATATCTTTTCATATTTACTTAAGAATATATCAAATTGACTTTTCATAAGCTTATTCATATTCTCTTTATACCATATTAAAATCTCTTCTGAAACTTTGTTTCTAGCTTCTTCTCTAATATTTTTACTTTCTTTTAATTCGTCAACCACTTTAACATTTTCTTCTATTACTGCTGGAACAATAGTATTTATTTTTGTATTAATATATTCCTGCAATAAATTAGTATCTTGAGTTACCCTATCTTTAAAGTTTTCTATATTAGATTTCACTTCATCATCAAACTCTTTATACTTAAAGCTAGCTTCTTCCATAAGTTGAACTTCTAAACCTTTTTTCAAGAATTCATCTTCACACTCTTGATTTATATAATTCAATTCTTTAGAAAGGTTATTATAAAATTCATTATATCTATACATAGTTATATTATTAGGATGTAATACTTGTATTTTTTCAAGTACATCATTGTAATTTTTACCATTATAGAATGAAATATTTATATTAAATCCTGTTTTTTCCAACCAATTATTAAACTCTTCAATATCTTTTTAGTAAAATATTCTACCCCTTTTATAACAAATAAAACTTTATTTAAATTTTTCTTTTTATATATTTCTACTGAGTTTAATATATCTTGTTTTAAATCTCCACTGCTAGTTTTTAACATTACAACAGATATATCCGCTAAATCTAAATTTCTTTGACTACTTTCTAAAATTACATACTCTTCTTTATCTACTTTTTCTTTAAATTCACCATTCTCTTCAATTAATTTATCTAAAATACTTTCTTCATCTATATATTTAGGTAATATTTCTAATACCTTTATTCCTCTTCCCATAATTCTACATTGTTCATTATATTCTATATCAGTGTCCCTATCACACTTTTTACTAATATCCTTTAACTTACCAACTAAATCACTCCACGGATAACTTTCCAGTGTATTTTTAGTTCCTGTTAGTTTATTTACACTAATTCTAAGTACTTCATTTATTATATTCACATCAAAATCTATCTTGCGTATTTCATTTATTGATAATAATTTTGTTGAACACTCAATACTTTCATCATAAAATCCATTATTAAAAGCAGCAACCATGAAATAAAATATTATATTTTCTTCTAAATCTCTAACTAATTTATTATTGTACTTTTTACTATCTATATCATCATAAACTTCTCTTAAAATATCTATACAAACATCAAAATACTTATAGTCCCCATTTTTATAACTTATTTTTATTAGCATGTTATTTAAGTATTTTACAAATCCCTCAAATAAAATATCATCATTTTTTATTCCATCATATAATGTTTTAGAAAGTAATTTCCATTGTTTAAAATCTAATGAATATAATGTTTCATTTAAAATTTCTATTACCTTTTGAAGATATTCCATTGTAAAATTTTTAGTTTCTTTACAACATTGTGATGCAATATCTATAAAATATTTATCCTTAGTTTTTAAATATTGATTATAACAAATCTCTAAAGATTTTATATAGCTTTCTTTATCTTTTAAAAATACTACTACATCTTTATCTACGTTCTCATAATATGGTATAACTTTTAATACATTTATTGCTGCCTCATAAGCTCTATCCACATCACTTATTGTCTTAGCTGCATAATATATACATTTATTTTTTTCTAGGAATAAAAATTCTCTATCACTTACAATTTGTTCATAAAGCTCCAAAGATTTTTCTACATCGCTACATATATCCCCCAAGTTTTTTCTTGCCCACATAGATAATTCAAATATAGTAATATCACTATTATCTTGAACCATATTAAAAAGTCTACTTTGTTCTTTAGTGATAACTGAAAGTACTTCTATAACTTTTTCAAAATGCTCTTGTGCAAAACTTCTATTATTTTTTTGTATGTATAATTCTCCTAAAGAAAAGTGACATGTTACAAGTTTTTTAAGATCATCATATTCTAACTTTGCTGCAGGTATATAGCTTAAATCTTTAACTAAATCATTAAAAAATTTTATTAATTGATTATCTTCAACCTCTTTACAAAATGAATTTTTTAAAACCCACTGATAATGTCTTTTCAATACTAAGGCTACTTCACAACTTTCCTTAGGATTAGATATACTTAAGTAAAAATTGAATTTTTCAACATTCTCATAAGACCTTTGTAAGAATTTTATTTGATTTTTTAGTATCACAATTTTTCACTCCTTAAATACTATATATAATATAATATTTTATTATAAATTTTAATTATCAACTATTTTAATTATTATTAGGAATATATAATCATTTATCAAATTCATATATAAAAAAATTTTATTAATAACGAGCTAAATATGTTCCTAATGTTTTAAATTTGAACTTATTTTTTATATAATACTTACTTACAATACATCGTCTATATGTCACTGTATTGACAAGTATATTATAAAAAGCATTATACCTTTCTCTACTTATACAATATACTTAAATTTAATAAAAACTTCTAGTTAATTTCAAAAAATTTTATTATTTTTTATAGTATTGAATTTTCCAATAGCTAACCGGTTTATTATTTGATATAAAAATAGATATCTCATGTATTATTTAATATTAAAATAAATTTTTCATTTTTCTTACTTGCTATATACTTATAATTGTTTTATAATAACATTAATTTTAAAATGCGTTGAAGAAGAAAAGTATCATAAATACTAATTCACAGAGAAAAGGTGTTGGTGAGAATCCTTTAAGGTTTATTATTTAATATAATACTCCTAATATAGGTTTATGAGAAGTGCCCTTCTGAGCTGAGTTCTGAAAGTAGGTATTATTCAAATAGAAATATGCCTTCTAGTATGGATTTCCAGGTTCGCCTGTTATAGCGATAGAATATAAATTTGTATTCGATTTTCAAGTGGGGTTTTTTTACCCAATTAGAGTGGAACCACGGAGTATATAATCTTCGTCTCTTATTTATAGAGACGGAGTTTTTTTATACCCTTTTTATATAGAATTGCAATTCATAAATTAAATAAAAACTTATAGTAAAACGATTTAAAGCTTTAATCTATTAACTTAATGTATTATTAAAAATTTAGGAGGTAAATTATGTTATACGAAAACATTTTAGATATGATAGGTAAAACACCTATAATAAAATTAAATTCATTAACTTCAAAGGATATGGCTGAGGTTTATGTAAAGCTTGAAAAATATAACCCTGCAGGAAGTATTAAAGATAGAGCTGCTCTTGGAATGATAGAAGCTGCTGAAAAGGAAGGACTTTTAAATCCTAACTCTATAATTTTAGAGCCTACAAGCGGAAATACTGGTATAGCTTTAGCCATGATTGGTCGTCTTAAAGGATACAAAGTTGCTCTAGTTATGCCGGAGACTATGAGTTTAGAAAGAAGAAACTTAATTAAAGCTTATGGTGCTGAATTAATTCTTACTGATGGCAGCAAAGGAATGAATGGTGCTATAGAAAAGGCTTTAGAGCTTTCTAGTAAAAATCCTAATTATTTTATACCTCAACAATTTGAAAATATTAATAATCCTAAAAAGCATTATGAAAGCACTGCACTAGAAATAATAGAGGATTTACCAAACTTATCTGCCTTTGTTGCTGGTGTAGGTACTTCTGGAACAATTACAGGTATAGGTAAAAAATTAAAAGAATATAATTCCTCTGTTGAAATAATTGCAGTAGAACCTTTCAATTCAGCAGTAATATCTGGTAAAAAACCATCACCTCATAAAATACAGGGTATTGGTGCTGGTTTTATTCCTAAACTTTTCGATCCATCAATTGTAGATTCAATAATAACTGTAAGTGATGAAGATGCTTTTAAAACAGCTAATGATTTAGCTAAATTAGAAGGATTGTTCCTTGGAATTTCATCTGGAGCAAATGTTTTCGCTGCAATTCAAATAGCAAAAAAATTAGGTCCTAATCACAAAGTCTTAGCAATTTCTCCAGATGGTGGCGAAAAGTATATTTCTATGAATGTTTTTTCATAGATACTAATATAAGGATGTGACTTTAATGTTTAAATATCTTAGAGAAGACTTAAAAACTATAAAAAAGCAAGACCCTGCTATCAAAAGCACTCCAGAAGGATTTTTATATCCATGTATATATGCCTTGCTTTTCTATAGGATTTCAAATAAATTATACAATCATAACTTTTATTTTCTAGCTAGACTGATTTCTCAATTTAGCAGGTCTTTAACAGGCATAGAAATTCATCCTGGCGCTAAAATTGGTAGAAGACTTTTTATTGACCATGGTATGGGTGTTGTAATCGGAGAAACAGCTATAGTTGGTGAAGATGTAGTAATATATCACGGCGTAACTTTAGGAGGTACAGGTCATCATAGTGGTAAACGTCATCCAACTATAGGCAATAATGTAATTATAGGTTGTGGTGCTAAAATTTTAGGTCCTATAACTATTGGTGATAATTCTAAGATTGGAGCTAACTCTGTAGTAGTAAAGCCAATTCCAAGCAATAGTACCGCTGTTGGAATTCCAGCAACAGTTATAAGAACTTATGATCCACAATTCAAAACAATAGAAGTTATTTAAGAAAAAGGCGTCTTTTATATGACCTTAAAAGGCGCCTTCTTTAATTTAAATAAAGTTATTTTTGAAATTCCATATCCATATGTGTTATAATTTTATTTAATATATTTACATATTAAAATTAAATATAAGTTTCGTATATGCTTAATTATATCAATATATATTGAGGTTTGAGCGTTTCTACCAGGATGCCTGAAATTCCTGACTACGAATATAAAGTAAAGATATGAGTATATATCTTTATTTAAATAATTAACTACAAGTTATTATTTAATATATTCCTAGACAGACAATTGGTCTAGGATTTTTTAATATATTAATTTAAATGTTATAAAGTTACTATTGGAGGTATAATATGGAAATTTTAAAAAATAAAATCTTAACTGAAGGTGTTGTTAGAGAAGGAAATATTTTGAAAGTAGATAAATTTTTAAATCATCAAATGGATATAAAATTTTTCAATGAGATTGGAAAAGAATTTAAAGAAAGATTTAAAGATCATAAAATAGATAAGATATTGACTATAGAAGCATCTGGAATTGCTATAGCAGGAATAGCTGCTCAATATTTTGACTATGTTCCAGTAGTTTTTGCTAAAAAAACAGATTCATTGAATATAGATAGCGAACTATATACAAGTAAGGTACATTCATTTACAAAGAAAAAAGATTATACTGTTATGGCATCAAAAAATTTCATTAAAAAAGGTGAAAACATCCTAATAATAGATGATTTTTTAGCTAACGGGTGTGCAGCACTAGGTTTAATAGACATTATAAAGCAAGGGGAAGCTAATGTTGTAGGAGTAGGTATTGTTATAGAAAAAGGATTCCAACCAGGAAGAAAAGTTCTTGAAGAAAAAGATATAAAAGTAGAATCTTTAGCAATAATCGAAAAAATGGATGCTGGAAAAATCTATTTTAAATAATATAAAATACATAACATAAAATAAGAACCATGAATTTCATATTTCGTGGTTCTTATTTTTAACTATTTATTAATTAACTATATTTCCATAACTTACATTACCAATTTATATGATTTTAATTAGACATAGTTTTCAAAACAAATATAATTATATTATAGCTTGTAGTTATTGGTGAATATAATAATATAATTTTTTAAAATATATTAGCCATCTTTAAAATTTATATTTTTAAACTTTAATTACTATAATTCACCTAGGCAATCAAGCTCCTTTAATTCTTGATTGCCTTTTTTTATTGATTAATATAATAACTTTTAAGGAGGGTTTTTATAAGTGAAAAAAAATGAAAATAAAATTTACTTTATTACAGCAATTGCCACCATACTTATATCTTTTTCTATAATGGTAGCAATAAGCTTTAAAAGTTCAAAAATAGATTTTAAACCCTATAATGAGTTTTTAAATGATTTAAATAACCATTCCGTATCTACTGTTTATTTAGTTCCATCTCCTAAGATAGAAGTTCTTTTAAACAATGGGACAAGCTATTTAACAGATAATCCAGATAGCAATACATTAAGAGAAACATTACTTAGCAAAAATGTTTCCGTAAAAGATAAATCAAATACATATATGTTACAAACAATATCTTCTATATTTTTAATAATTTCTATAGGCTATTTAACTATTTCTACAATTTCTAAAAAGAAATCAAAAGGTGGCATATCTTCTTTAAATACAGAAGATGTATCTTCAACTGCAAAAGAAAAATTTAATTTTAATTCTTTAGCTGGTAATGAAGAAGCTAAAGAAAGTGTTAAAGATATTGTTGATTACCTTAAATTCCCTGAAAAATATAAAAAATATGGTGCTCGTGTTCCTAAAGGAGTAATTTTATATGGAGATCCTGGAACTGGTAAAACTTTGCTTGCTAAGGCTATAGCTGGTGAAGCCAATGTTCCATTTTATGCAGTATCCGGTTCAGACTTTATTCAAGTTTATGTAGGTGTTGGTGCTAGTAGAGTTCGTAACCTATTTAAAAAAGCTAAGGCACATAAAAAAGCTGTTATTTTTATTGATGAAATTGATGCTATTGGTAAAAAACGTAGCAATAGCACTAATGGTAGTTCTGAAGAAAAAGATCAAACACTAAATGCTCTATTGACTGAAATGTCTGGATTCAATGATGATGAAGGTATAATTGTTATTGCGGCTACTAATAGATTAGATATACTAGATCCTGCCCTTTTAAGACCTGGCAGATTTGATAGACATATTGAGATAGGTCTCCCTGATGTATCAGCAAGAGAAAAAATTATTTCATTGCATCTTAAAAATAAACCTTTTAATGATTTAAATATAAAAGATATAGCAATTAAAACTGCTTATTTTTCCGGTGCTAAAATTGAAAATTTAATAAATGAAGCTGCGATACTTGCTTGTAAGGAATCTAGTGATTTTATTACTAACGCACATATAGACACAGCTTTTTCAACAATAATTGCTGGACATGAAAAAATTAATACTTCATCTTTTAAATATGAAGATAAAAAGATAACAGCATATCATGAAGCTGGGCATTGTTTAATTTCATTGTTAGAACTTCCTGAAGAAAAAGTATCAAAAGTAAGTATTATTCCAACTACCAAAGGTGCTGGTGGATATACTTTAACTTTACCTACTGATAAAAGTTATCAAAATTTAGAGTATTTATCAAAAAAAATTATGGTTTTTTTAGGTGGTAGAGCTGCAGAAGAACTTATTTTTGGTGAAAATCATATTACTACCGGTGCTTATAGTGATTTAAAACAAAGTAGTAATATGATTTACAATATGATAGCTGAGTATGGTATGGGGAAATCTCTCGGACTTTTAAGACTTTCAGAGATGCCAACATCAATTCAAAATGCTAGTGCTAAAATGGTGTTAGATGAATGTAAAGACACAATAGATACTTTATATTTTAAAACGAAAACACTTTTATTAGACAATATAGATAATCTTAATATTTTAGCTAACGAACTAATGGATAAGGAAACCCTTTCTTATGATTGTATACTAAAATTGATTGAACAAAATAATTAATTTTAAAAATAAAGCTGTAAGATACCTTACAGCTTTATTTTTATTCAGACAATCCACTTTCCTTAAATTTCTTATTAAATTTTTCAGTTATATTATCTAAAGGTTTTTTCAAAATAACACCAATAAATACTGCACCTATAAAGTATATTATTAACATTTTTATATCATAAATCACATTATCCCTTATCGGCCCAGCTACTGCTTCCCTCATAACTCCTATTGCATATGTAAATGGTAGAAATGGATTAATAGCTTGGAAAAATGGTGGTGTTACTTCTATTGGAAAAGTCCCTCCAGAGCCTGCAACCTGAAGTACTAATAATATAACTCCAATGGCTTTACCTACGTTACCAAAAACAGAAACTAAAGTATAGACTATCATAGAAAATACTACAGAGGATATTATTGTAGATATTATAAATAATTTCATATTTACAATATAACATCCAAGTAAATACTTATCTCCTATAGCAACAATTAATCCCTGAATAAGTGCTATTGTTAGGAAAAATAAATATTTCCCAAAAAATTTCTCATAATTTTTTAAAATTCTCTTATCATCAAATTCATATACATCCACAGTTAATATAGAAGATAGAATTAATGTACCTACCCATATTGCTAAAACTGTATAGAATGGTGACATGGCAGAACCATAGTTAGGAATCTTATATAAATCATTTTCTACTAGTTCCACTGGTGTAGATATAAATGTTTTTGCAACATTAGGATCTATTTTTAATAATTCTAATATTTTATCTACAATTTTTTCATCTTGAAAAATAGTAGTTTTATCATTAATCTTAGATAAAGTTTCTCTTATATAAGGTAAATTTTTCTTAAGCTCTTCTATTCCCTCTATGCCTAATTCACTACCTTTTTCTCCTATTTCTAATATTTGTTCTACTTTAGGAATATCTCCCTTTGCTTCATTTAATAAATTCAATGAATTATCTACTATTGTATTTAATTTATTTATAACATTATCTAATGCTGGTTTAAGCTCTGAATCAAAAGAATTTATCTTTTTATCTAAAAAGTTAATTATATCATTATTTATATCTTTTAATCCTTCTAAAGCATCCTTACCAATAGTTTGCCCTTCGCTTGCAGCTTTAATCAATTGATCCACTACTTGTATTTTTTCATTAATTCTTTGAGAAAAACTTTTTAACTGTGCCGATAATTGTTCTAAAACTTCATTGTTAGCTACATTGTTAATTCTGTCTATAGTATCTACTAAGTTTGTTATCCTTGCATCCATGTTATAAAATAATGTTCGAATCCTTTTAAGTCCATCTGTTACTTCAACTCCATTTGTAGAATCTACTATTCCTTCTATTATTATATTAATTTCTTTGGCTTTATCTCTTATAAATATTAAGCTTTCTTTTACGAATGGAGCTATAGTATCTATATCTTCTTTACCTCTTTGAATAAACTTTTCACTCTGATTTCCCACTTCTATTGCTGAATTCAAAGTTTCTTTTAAAATTGGAATATTACTTGTAATTTTATCTATAAATTCCTTGGCAGTTATTGACCCCTCATAAAGTTCATTTATTACTGTTTCAATTTCATCCATGTTATTATTTAAGTCAGAAATTACATTAATTATTTTTTTTAAAGTAGGTCTTTGTCCTTCGATTTCAACACCTATTTTATTAAAATTTTCAAATATAACACCGTTAACCATCTCAATAAAATTTTTAGATACTGTCTCTTGTAAGCTAGATGCACCCTTTTCTGTTATTTTAGGTGCTACTGCATTAATTTTTTCATTAACATTATATATAAGCTGAGGTTTTTTAGGGCTTTTTCCCAAAAATGAAGTAATATCTTTTGAAAATGTTTCTGTAATTATAATACTTGCATAGTATTTGCCATGATTAACCCCATAATCTGCATCCTTTTGATCTGTAAAAACCCATCCAATATCATGATTTTTTTTAATTCTGAAACAATTTCCTCTCCTAATTTTAAATCCATGTTATCAAATTTATATCCAGAATCCTTATTTACAACAGCTACTTTAATCCCCTTAGTATTTCCATATGGATCCCAGCAAGCTTTAATATTAAACCATGCATACAAAGATGGTAAAATACATAATCCTAAAATAATTATAATTGCAACATAGTTTGTAAAAAGCATCTTCAAATCTCTTCTATATATCTGAAATATATTTTTCAATTAATTCACACCTCTCTATTAACAATATTTTAATTAGATATATAGTTATAGATTTACACTTTAATAAAAACTTATGCAAAAACTTATATTATTGCTTTTTAATTTAATTACCATAATAAATATTTTATACAACAAAAAAAGATAGCTATTAAGCTATCTTTTTCTGGAGCGGGTGAAGGGAATCGAACCCTCGTAACTAGCTTGGAAGGCTAGCACTCTACCATTGAGTTACACCCGCATGATTGTGTTAAAAGTGGTCGGGGTGACAGGGATTGAACCTGCGACCTCATGGTCCCAAACCACGCGCGCTCCCATCTGCGCCACACCCCGATATGAATTTATATATATATATTACCATATTTAACTTATTTTTTCAAGTAACTTCAAAAAATAATTGGAGCGGGTGAAGGGAATCGAACCCTCGTAACTAGCTTGGAAGGCTAGCACTCTACCATTGAGTTACACCCGCAAATTGGAGCGGAAGACGAGATTCGAACTCGCGACGTTCACCTTGGCAAGGTGACGCTCTACCACTGAGCCACTCCCGCATATATGGGGTGACCGATGGGACTCGAACCCACGACACCCAGAGCCACAACCTGGTGCTCTACCAACTGAACTACGGTCACCATACATGGTGCGTTTTAAGGGATTCGAACCCCTGGCCCACGCCTTAGAAGGGCGTTGCTCTATCCAGCTGAGCTAAAAACGCACATTTACTTGTCCATCATTTAACTTTTGCTCCTGACGACAAAAATAATATTATCATAGTTTTTTTTGTTATGCAAGCATTTTTTTGTTTTTTTTATATTTTTTTATATTTTTTAAAATAATATAGTATATTTACTATAAAAAAGCTTAAATTTTACTTTAATTTACTATAAATTTAATCGTATTATTATTTTTTAACCTTATAACACAAATAAAATAATATTATAAAACTTAATATAAATAAAATATAAAATTAAAACTGTATTAAAATATATTTCTAGTCTAATACAGCTTTTAACTACATAATTATTTTTTAGTCATTTCTTCTGATTTTCTCATGCAATCAACTACTGCCTCTATAACTGAAGCTCTGAAGCCACTTCTCTCTAGACTTCTAACAGCTTCAATTGTAGTTCCTCCTGGCGAACAAACCATATCCTTTAATATTCCTGGATGCATACCTGTTTCTAACACCATTTTAGCAGATCCTAACACTGCTTGTGCTGCAAATTTATATGCCTTATCCCTCGGCATTCCACCTATTACTGCACCATCTGCTAATGCTTCTATAAACATAAATACATAAGCTGGAGATGAACCACTAACACCTATTACAGAATCTATTAAGTACTCATCAACAACCTCAGCTTTTCCAAAACTTTTAAATATATCTTTTATATTATTTAATTCTTCTTCTGATATATTTTTATTTCTACAAAGTGCTGACATTCCTTCATTTACTAATGCTGGAGTATTAGGCATCGTCCTTACTATTTTCTTGTCTTCTCCTAATACAGTTTCAATATCTTGTATAGTTTTTCCAGCTGCTATTGTTACTATAACTGTATCTTTGGACAAATTCTGTTTAATTTCTTTCATAACTATATCATAAACATTAGGTTTAATAGCTAAAAATAATATATCTGCTTTCTTTGCTACTTCATTAGAATTTGTTGTAGTAATCACACCAAATTCTCTATTTATCTCATCTAACTTACTTTCATTTAAATCAGAAACAATAACTTGATTTGGTTTAACTAGATTAGATTTGATTATTCCACCAATCATAGCTTTACCCATATTTCCTGAGCCAATAAATCCAATTATTTTATTCATTATCTTACCATCCTTTTATATTGCTATTTCAAAATTGTTGTTGTATTTTTTAATTATATTATCATTATTATCTTTAAATTTTATTAAATCTATTATACACAATTGACTCTAATATTTTAAGTATATTTAAATATAAAACTTTAAAATATTTTTTCTAGTTTTATAAACAGACTTATACAAATACACACTATTCACTACACATTTTGAAATTTTCCAAATTTACTAAAAATTTTTCCTACTCCACTGTAGAATTGCTTGTACAATTTTCCCTTAAAAAATATATACATTACATTTATCTAATTTATAAATATCTTATTAAAGTATTACTCTTTATCTTTAAAAGGATTTGGCGTAAGAACCTCCAAAATTTTAACTATCTTACTTGTATGATTAGCAAAGTTATGCATTATTTGTGAACTATAATGTGCAGTATCTCCTGGATATAACTCATACTGTTCATTATCTACATACAATGTCAAAACTCCCTCTAACACGTATATAAACTCTTCACCTTCATGTTTATATTGAGTTAAATTGTCTTCTATGTTATTAGGCAATATTTCTATTAATCTTGGTAATAAAGCCTTATCATTAGGATTAGTAGTCAAGTTATAATTTATAAACATGGAACTGTCTATTTTAGCTACTTCTTTTTCATAACTCTTCAAAACTACTCTATGTTTTCTTTTTGGATTAGTAAAAAAATAATTTAAATCCACATCTAAAGCTTCAGCTATTCTCATAAGCGAATCTGTAGCTATACTAGTAAGACCTCTTTCTAATTGTGACAAAAAACCTATTGAAAGTCCTGTAGCCTCACTTAATTCTCTTAATGTCATCTTTTTATCTGACCTTAGTTCTTTTATTTTATTTCCAATATCTTTTTTCAAAATTTACACCTCTTCATCAACATAGAAATTATCTATTTTTTAACATTTTTCTTAATATTAATAATACTCGAAACTAGTATTATTGTCTATAATTTCCGTTAAATTTTAATTAAATATTTTCATTATAGTGAAAATTTGGTATATTTTCTAGACCTTTAAATAAAATATCAACTTTTCAGTTTATAGTAAAATAATTTTGCACCACAGTATTGAGTTTCAAATTTAATTTTGAACTTATTCATTTATATAGGGTTCCAAGTTAACTTTTAAAATTATCCATTCCAAAACTTGGATACCTAAAATAGTGATACATGCTCCAAATCACTAGAATTTAACACTGCATCTTGTATGAAAACATTTTAAAGTTATTGGATAAATTTAAATTCGAGCTTGTTTCTCTATATTACTAACTATATTTTTTATTAATTAATAAAAAGAATCTACATATAGCCTTAAATTTATATATCTATAAAAAATAAAGAACAAATCACATAATAATGATTTGTTCTTTACTTATCCTTCTTCTCTTTTTTTAGCTTATAATACGGACAAATATACTTATTAACTAATACAGCAATAATTATTCCTAATGCGGTTTCTAAAAATCTATTTACTCCATATTCAAATGGAGACTTATCTTTTAAATTAGTCATAATAGCTACAAAAACTATACATGATATAGTTGTTGACTTATTTTTATTAATTACATCACATAAGTATATAAGCAAACTAATGCCCACTGCTGTAAGAATTACACTATTAGGCATTATATAAGAAAATGCTACCCCTAATACAGCTCCAAATGTGGTCCCTATAAGCCTATTTTTTCCTACTTCAAAAGAAGTTTCTACAGTAGATTGCATGCATATAACCGCTGCTATACACGCATAAAAAGGTGAAGAAAATTTAAAAATCCTACTTATTACTATGCAAATAAAAACAGATACTGCTGTTTTTATATTTCTCATGCCTATTTTCTTCATAAATGTACTCCTTTAAATGACCTATAAAATTTAAATAAAAAATTTATGTATAATTTTTTATAGTATATATAATAACTTAATTATATATACTTTTCAAAATACCTTTTTTATTTATAGCTTATTAAATATAATTTAATACACTTGTTATTCCTTTACATTTAGTTTTTCTATAAATTTCTACGAAATTTAACACTCTAAATTTTAGCAAAATAAAAAACTGCCTTAATTAAAAAGCAGTTCTTTTTTTATGTTATTTTCTCATTTTTTGTTGTTCTCTTTGAATATCTTGTTGTGATAATCCTGTAGCCTCCATTACCTCTGTAATGCCCATATCTTGTTCTAAAAGATTTCTAGCTTTCTTTAGTAGTTTTTGTTGTTCTCCTTTATGCATTTTTTTACCCATAAATTACAAACTCCCTTCTAAATATGTTTAATTGTCTATTATATATATATAAATTTTAGACAAATCTAAAATCATTAAGAACTAATCTAGATTATGAACTTAATCATCTACCAATTAACACTACATTTTTATTATATCCTATAGCCATTAAACTTATTCATAAAAACAACATCTTTTATCTATAAAAGGAAACTTATAATTTAATTAACTTATTATATAATATTATACTACTAAGGATAATATTAAAGATTTTATAAATTTAAGATTTTCACATTTTTTTTCTGGATACATAGCAAGGCATTTAGTAATTTGCAGTATTAATGTATATCCTAATCTTTCATTTACATCTTCAATGTTGTTAAAACAAGCTTTTTTAGTTAAAGGCTCAAATATTTGTTTAATATTGCAAACAATTGTATCATTTATATTCATCATCTCTTTTGCCTTATTGCTATTAAATATATATTTTTGTTGTATATAAAAACCTAAGCCTTTTCTATTTTCAATATCATCATATAATATTTCAATTTGTACTTCTAATCTTTCTTTATCAGTTAAATTCTCCATTTTACTTTCTTCTATCTTCTTAAAAGTTTCTTTCCATGACTTATCTAATATATCCATAAACAATTCCATTTTACTACTATAATAATTATAAAATGTTCCTACTGCCATACCACATTCTTTTGCAATAAGCTTTATATCTACCCCATCATACCCTTTTTCTGAAAATAGTTTAAAAGTCTTTTTTCGTATAATTTCATCTAAATTTTTAATAATTTTTGGCATAGTATCTCCTCTTTTACTTTAAAATACGCTTTTTAAAAATAATATGTATTTGGACAACTAATTAAAATTAATATTTTTTTAATAATCAGCAGATTATTTTAGTTAAAAGTTAATAGTTGTGGTGATTGTTACTCACTATGTTCTTAATAATAATAAACATACTTTTTAGGACCAGCTTTGATTGTTCTAGGTTTTATTTACATCTTTTCAATTTTATTTTTAAAATAACTTGAGGAAAATAAATTTCAGTGATCCTACTATTCTTGTTACAGTTGTAAACTTTGGATATAACTTCAGTTAACTTTATATTCAAAATTCAACGTTTAATTTTTATATATTTAAAGAAACTGATTCTAAGTTTCATCCATTACTTTTAACTCTTAGCTCTTAACTTTTAACTAACTATAGTTATACTTGTTTTTCTTAACTGATAACAAAATTTTTATGAATAAATTTAAATATGATATTATTTCCCTATATAAGATTTCATAAGATTATAATAGTAGTAAATGAATATAACTTTCCCATTTTCACTACAAGTATATTGCTTAGATATATAATAGTCAACTTAAGAAAAACAATAATTATTGCATTTAAAAGTTATATATTAATATGTACTTAAAATATTGTTATATATTAATTATTTGCTTAAATTTAAATAAAAAAATGCATCAAAATAAAACTAAATTTTATTCTAATACATTACAGATTACTAACTTAAGTTTTTAACTATTTTAAATAATACTGATTGAAATATTTCTTTTTCATCTTGTTTTATATTTAAAAAACACTGCTTATCGAATTCTTCAAATAAATTAAAAATTTCATTCTTTATAGAGTGAGCTTTCTCTGTAAGAAATATTCTACTAACTCTTAAATCTTCACTATCTATTTTTTAACTATAAAGCCTGACTTCTCCATTCTATTTACCATTTTAGTCATTGTTGCCGGAGTAACTGAAAGCTTCTCACATAACTCTTTTTGTCTTACTCCTTCATTTTTATATAAAACCATTATAAGAGACGGTTGTCCTCTATATAAACCTAATTTAATTAATTCTTCATCTAATTTTTTAAAAGTTTTATTAGCAACTCTTAAATACTCCGATATTAAATTTTCTTCCATAATTTTATTCCTCCACTTTAATTAGTCAACTAAATTGTACTTTAGATAACTTATAAATTTAATACAACTTTCATATATTGAAACAAATTCTAATCTAGTTTCATTCTTTAGGAATTAAAATCTTCTGCCTATAAAATAAAAAACAATTTTATATTCCTATATTATATGATATCTTTTAACAAACAAATATTCAAATATATTTTTTGTAAACTTTTTTTATCAATATTAAATTTAATTTAAATATTTTAAACTTTTTTAATTTTTTCTTCATCATACTTTAATTTAATGTAATTTTAACCAAAACATTTTTATTACCTTAATTTATAATTTAAAATATAATATAAAGTTTTAAATTGGCTTTTAAAATTATTTACTTCAACCCTTAAATATTTAAAGAGTAATATATGCTCATAAACCTTTTAGAATTATGTATAAATTTAAATTCAAAATTCCTTCTATATGTGTGTTTTAATCTCTAGAACTCTGAAGTAATTTTGAAATTAACTGAACTATTTCTATATATAACCATATAAGTGTTACAAGTAACCCAAAAGCAGAATACCATTCCATATACTTAGGTGCACCGTATTGAACATTTTTTAAGATAAAATCATAATCTAATATTAAACTAAAAGATGCCAGTGTCACTACTAGTACACTAAATCCTATTCCTATAGTTCCACCTCCATATATAGGTAAATAAATTCCAAATATAGATAATATAAATGACAGTATATATAATAAAAAAACTGATGTTATACCTATAGTTACCCCTTTTCTAATTTTTCCAGCTAATGTTGGTGTTCTTCTATATATAAGCAATGTAGCTATCGCCACTGCAAAGGTTAAGCAAGTAGCAGAAAATACTATACCTGGATAATTAGATTCCATCACCATAGAAAAACTCGCTAATAATACCCCTTCAAACATAGCATATAAAATTGATGTTACATTTGCAATTTTAGGTATAAAACTAGTTAATATAGATAATATAACTGCTGCTATAGATGATATAATAAGCAAACTATTGAAATCTGAAGTACCCTCTTTTAATACAGACCAGGTAGTTCCAAAAGAAGTTACTGTTATACCTATTAAAATTAATGATTTAATTATAGTTGAAGAAACTCTCATAGTTTTATTATTGTAACCTGTTTTTGATTTTTCAAATCCACTAGTTATAAAAGGATTAGAGTTTACTCTTTTCATACAATCACTCCTTACTACGATTAATCAAACTAACTTGTAATAATCATTAATAACCCTATCCATTTTCATTATTCTTATTCTTTTAACTTTTAAATATGAAGCTATGAAGCATAAATTTAAAATTCTATATTTGTTTTATATCATAAGATATTTTAACAAATAACACCATAATAATTAATTACGATGTTATTTGCAAAATTTTCTTTATAATCAACTTATACTATTCATCAACTTCTAATAATATTTTATTTAATATCATTTGTTCATATACATCTTTTTCTTTTTCCCATTTTTCAAAACTAATTATATTTTTACATAGCATAAATACCATTTCTTCTATTACATTATTTATCTTACATATATTTTTTTCATATATAAAACTTATAGATGTAGCCTTGCCAAAAGCATTTGCTATTATATTTAACATCTCACATTTTATGTATTCACTTTCTTCTTTAGTAAAATTATCATTTAGTTGACAGAATCCTTCATTATTATAAAATCTATACTCCATATATTGTATAAATCTTTCAAAATCTTCTGCATTACTTCCTAATTCTATTTCAAAAAGAATTTTAAAAAATATATTCCAATGAAAATCAATATTTATAACATTTAATAACTTGTTTCCAAATTTCTCACAAAATTTACTTTCAAAATTTATATCTCTATCAAATTCTAACTCTCTACCAAAATCAATATTATTCTTACTTATTTCATTTACTCTAGATAACATATTAATAAGGGTTTGATTATAATCCTGAAAATCTTTTGCATTGCTGCTTCTAAATATATAATTTACAATCACATCGGAAGATGTTTTAAAGTCAACTATAAATCCTATACTATTTTTCATCTGATTAGAGAAAGAATCATATATAATTTTAGACAACATAGTTTCTATTTGTTTTTTTCTTACATCTAAATCTGCAGTGTTGGATTTAGCTGAATGATTATATACTACTGCTAATTGATTATCAATCATGCATAAATGTTTTTTATAGATGTTAATATATTTTTTAGAAACTCATCACCTAACATATAATTTTTATTTTTATATATTACTTTATGTTCAATTTCACCCCAGAACATATTTACAAGAGATTTAATTTGAAGTTCAAATTTATATTTAACTTTATCATTTTCATATATTCCATCTATTTTATATATT
>NZ_HE611050.1:958043-981471 GCF_000285575.1 Clostridium senegalense JC122
ATCTATTTTATATATTTCAAAACCATTTTTTGTTTTTGAGGTTGCTCTCCAGCTAAATAAAGTCGTATATTTTTATTTAGTGAATTATAATAATATCCGTCTATATCTCTTTCATTAAATACCTCTCTTAGTTTTTCATATATTTTCACTTCATCTTCTATAAATCTACACTCTACCCGTATACCAATTAAATCTTGTAAATTATGTAGTAAATCCTCTGCACATTTATATTTTTTATAATAATTATTTCTTATTATTTTTTCCTCTAAACTAGATTTAGATTTTATTCTCGTTACTAAGTTTATATCTCCATCATTCATAGATTCTAAATGTTTTTTTAAATAATCCTCTATTTCTTCAGAAACATCATTAATCTCTGGTTTAGTTTCTTCTAAAAGCTTTATAGTCTCATCTATGAAATTAAATATTTTAAGCTCCACAACATTTCCTCCATCTTTTTCATAAAAACTTTGTATAAGCATATTTTTATTTTAAATAACTTTTATGTCTTTTGTGTTACTTTTTATTTTCATTTCTAAGACAATATTTTTAACTATAATAAAAATTGAAGGTTACCTCAAAATTAACTATATTTTAAGATAACCTTCCATAATTTAATATTAAATTATATCTTTTTTTACAAAATTAAAATGAGAAATTAAGTAACACACTATAATCCATGCTGTTAATATAAATAAAGAAAATTTATATGTTATAAGTGGACATATTAATAATCCTGCCCAATTACCTTTTATAACTGATGTAATATCAAAGTACGATGTAAATATAAATGGTAACACTCTATTTAATATATTAGGTAATCCTTGTTCTGATAAAAATGTAATTTTATCAGTTATGCATAATATTATCAACATAGATATAAAGCTAACTCCTGTTGATACTGAACTATTTTTAATAAGTGTAGACATTAAAAAACAAAAGGAAACGGTAGCTGTAATTAAAAATGTTTGTAATATTAATGCCTTTATAGTAAATTCCCAAGTAGTAACTAAATAACTACTTCCAATTACTGCTGAAATTGATTGTCCTGTATTTTCTACAAGAGCCATATCCATTTTATACCTTGTTCCTACAGCTATAGGTGCTGATGGATCTCCAAAACCCAATATTAATCCTAAAAAAATAAATGCTATAAATTCTAAAATTAAGACTATAACATTAGACATAAATACCACTGTTAAAAACTTTGAAATTAATACTTTGCCTCTTGAAACTGGCTTTGTTAAAAGCATCTTTATGGTAGCAGGATCATTTTCTCCTGAAATAATATCTGATGCTAAAATTCCTATTATTACTATTATAAATAATCTATCTATAGTTTTTAAAAGACTTGGTAATGCAATAAATGCTGTACCATCACCATTATAATTATATTCTAAATCATTATCTAAATAGTATTGCTTTACAGAAATTTCATCATTTAACTTTTGAATTTCTGTGTCTAAACTAGGTGTAGTCCCCTCTCCTTTTCTTTTATTCAAAAAATCTATCTCTTTTTTCAGCCTATCTTTACATGGAATACTATTATCTAATAATTCTTCCTTAATAGCTAACTCATTTTTATCTTCTTCTACCCAAATACCATATCTCTCGGCCTGCATGATCTGATTATTTTCCAACGCATATTTTTTCTTTTCTTCATAATAATTAATTGACTCTTTAAGCCTTTCAGCTCGTTTTTTAGGCAGTTCATAACCAAGATTTTTATAAGCTCCAAATGTTGCAAGTGCAACTAAGCCAAAAGTCATTGATAAAACCACAATAAATCTTTTTTTGCTTATCATTTTTTTATTTCATTTCTAATTAAACTCCACACCCTATCACCTTCTTTATATTAATACATCCCTTTTATTAAATATCTTTGATGAAATAAAGTAACAAACAATACTCCAAATTAACATAATAACTATGCCTAAAGGAATACTAAATATTGTACTATTCAAACTCATTACTAAATTTCCTTTAATAATATCCGTACCACAACTATATGTTGTAAACAATATAGGATATAGTTTATTTAAAAATTTTAAAGGCAATATATAAGTTATTAATGATATGAGCATCAATATCCCTAAATTAATAGTTAAAGAAGTAATGTTATTTGTAAAAATAGTTGAAATGAACATAACAAAACTTACACATGTTATTATAAATATAAATTGCATAAATATATTTAGCAGTATTAATTTCCAAGCAGAAATAATATATGAACTTCCAATTACAGCAGAAATGTTATTTATATATAAATTATTATTAGAAGCCTTCACATATTTTGTCCCAACAATTATAGGATAAGATGGATTACCAAAATTAAAAATTAAACCTATAATAATAAATGTAATAAACTCCATAAGACATATAGTTAATGTAACAATACATATATTACTTAAAAATTTAGAACAAAATATTTTTCTGCGTGATACCGGCTTTGTTAAAAGTGCTTTAATCGTCGAAAATGTATATTCACCTGCTATAATATCACTGCAAAGAAAAGCAATTAAAATTGGTAGAATCATTTTATTTATAAAATCAAATATTCCTGTTATATCTTCAAACGCATATATTTTATACTCTTTATTTGGTTCAATATCATTATCTAAAAGATAATTGTAATATTGTAATTCAGCATTGCACTTCTCAATTTCAATAGAGTCTAAATTTTCTGACAATTCTCCTTTTTCATTTTCCAAGTTCTCAATTTTATTTTTTATAGTATTCTTCCAATTTTCATCTGGATTTGCTATATTATCTTTTAACATTTTAATCTCTTCATCTAATCTTTTCATTTGTATGTCTATATCTTTCTTTTTTTCTTTTGACAATGATTCACTTTTTGCTTCAGCCTTTAATTCAATAAGCACATTTTCTTTTTTCTTTAATTGTTCACTTGGGGTTTTTCCAAAACTGCTACTATACATATAGATAAGTTTAAAAACTATTAATAGTACTAAAGCTAATAAAAATATATATAGCTTTTTATTATGAATTAGCTTTATGATTTCATTCTTTATGCAATTTATCAAATTATTTCTCCCCCTCCATGATTTCCATAAACCTATTTTCTAGATTTTGATGTGCCTTGTTTATTTCTTCTATGGGAATATTTCTTTTAGCAAATGCCTCAATAAGCTTAGGGAATGTACCTTTTTCACAATAAAATAATAACTTTTCCCCTTCCTCCTCAACATGTTTTACAAAATAAAGATTGAAAAGTAACTCTTTACCTTTCTCTTTTTCAGGGGTGATTAAACATATTCTTTCATCAGTACTATTTTTCACAAGGTTTTCAGTAAGTTCAATAGACTTTATTGTTCCATTATTTATAAATGCAACTCTATCACAAAGCAATTCTATTTCAGAAAGTATGTGTGAAGATATAAATACAGCGGTATTATTTTCTTTAACTAACTTCTTTATAATATTTCTAAACTCTACTATCCCTGATGGATCCAATCCATTTGTAGGTTCATCTAAAATTAATAGTTTAGGATTTCCTAATAAAGCTTGCCCTAGCCCTAATCTTTGTTTCATTCCTAAAGAATACTTTTTAACCTTATCATCTATTCTTTCATTTAAACCTATAAAATCAATTACTTCCTGTATTCTATCCTCTGTAACATCACCGTACATCCTTGCGAACAACCTTAAATTTTGTCTTCCAGTTAAATCTAAATAAAGTTCAGGGTTTTCTACAATACATCCAACACTTCTAATAGCTTTTACAAAATCCTTTTGTATATCATATCCATTTATCTTTATAGTTCCTTTATTAGGTTTAATTAGTCCAACTAACATTCTTATAGTAGTAGTTTTTCCTGCTCCATTTGGACCTAAAAATCCAAAGACTTCTCCTTCTTTAACTTCAAAGCTAATTCCTTTTATTATTGGTCGTTTAGATAACTCCTTGTATATATTTTTTACCTCTAATATATTTGCCATAATCCCCATCTCCCCTAACAGTAGATTTTAAATTTAATTACAGAATAATTTAATTTTTCATATACTTAATTCTTATTTATGTTAATTACTTAGTATGACATTAGTTAAATTATAAGTATTATTTTTTTATGTAAAATGTAATGTTGAATTTTAAGCAATTCGGAGCATGTGTCACTATTTTAGATATTCAAATTTTAAAATGGATAATTTAAAAGGTCAGTTTAGAACCCTATATATTAAATGCTTTTAATATATTTAGTCCCAATTTACGTAAATGCACTATTATCTATTTATTTTTAATTATACCATAATTTTCCTAAGAGTTTTATTGGTATTACCAATTTGTATGTGGTTTATTTTCAATTTTAACATTGTTTCGAACTGTAAATTTTATGTAATCTTTTTATAGTTAAAATTATAATTTAAAGCTGCTCCTAACATTAAGTTAGAAGCAGCTTTCTTATATTTTAAACCTCAACATTAATATAAAATTTTAAATTTAATTCTAAAGTTATCCATTTATAAGCTGATAACAAGAATTTAATAAATAATTTTAAATATAAACTTATTACCCTATATAGAAGCTTCTTTCCCTATATCTTTAACCATATTATGAATCCATTTTCCTGATTTAAATCTTTTCATCATTATCACAACTTTAATAGCTTCCTCTACAAAAGTTAAAAGTACAACTAAATATACTGGTAAACAAATTATAAAAGCTCCTATATAAGCAAGTGGTATACCAATACACCATAGAGTTATGACCTGAACTAATGAACCGAAAGTGGAATCTCCACCACCTCTTAAAACACCTACTATCATTACAGCATTATACACTTTAACTATAAGTACTGCTGCATAAATATATAATATATATAAAGAATCTAACTTTACAGTTTCTGAAACATTAAATATAGATAATATCCACCTTGAAGATAATGCTAATACTAATGATAAAATTATAGAAACCATTATAGCTAATTTAGAAATTCTTTGTGCATATATTTTTCCTACTTCTTCTCTGTTTGCACCTATTTCATTTCCAACTATAACTACTGCTGCATTAGCTAGTCCGAATGTAACTATCATAAATAAATTCATTACTGTTGAACATATTTGTATAGAAGCTGCTGCCCCTGTACCTATCCTTCCGTATATAGCTACATATGTTACACTTCCAAGACCCCAACATGCTTCATTAAGAACTATTGGTATAGTAACTTTGTATAATCCATTTAACACATACTTTTCTATGTTGATGAACTCTTTTATTTTGGCATTTAAAATCTCATTTTTTGAATAAACAACTATAAGAATTATTAAGCATTCTACTATTCTTGCAGTAACTGTAGCTAATGCTGCTCCTTTTACTCCCATAACCGGTAAACCTAATTTACCAAATATCAAAATGTAGTTTAATATTCCATTAGTTAAAAGTCCTATAAAACTTGCTACCATTGGAAGAACAGTATTTCCTATACTTCTTAAAGCAGCAGCATAATTAAATGTTATAGCTGTAAATAAATAACTTATGATAACTATAACTAAATATTCACTGCCTGTCTTTATAACTCTAGGATCTGTATTAAATATCCCCATTATTTGTTTTGGAAATAATAATCCAATTATACTAAATAAAAATGCAGCTATTATTCCAGATATAAGTCCAATTCCTAATGTCCTTTTTATATTTTTTACATCCTTTTTTCCCCATAATTGAGCTATAAATACACCAGAGCCTGCGCTTATACCAAATACAATTAAACTAAAAAGAAAATAGTATTGATTTGCAATTCCTACTGAAGCTAATTCAATTTCTCCAACGACACCTATCATCATAGTATCAAGCATATTTAGTGATGATGCTATTAAATTTTGCAAAACTATAGGTAACGTTATAATAAAAAGTCTTTTATAAAACTCTTTATCTTCTTTAAAACTTTTTAACATATTTTTTTAATCCCTCCCCTTAATTAAAACTTTTAAATCGATTGTATATATGTATATAAAACTTAAAGCTATATCCCTATATTTAATTTTATAAACTTATATATCTATATTCCTTCTCATATCTATTTAATAACATAAAAAAAACATCTACTTTTGAGTTTTTTTACAAAAGTGGATGTTTCAAACACTTCTTATTATTTTAAATACATAAAACTATAGGGAAACAAGCTCCAATTTAAATTTATTCAACAACCTTAAAATATTTTTACACAAGATGGGTGTTGAATTCTAATTGAGTGGGAGCATGTCTCACTATTTTAGGTATCCAAGTTTTGGAATGGATAATTTTAAGAGTCAACTTGGAACCCTATATACCTAAAATTAATAACTTATTTACTATTAAATTTTCACCACTAGGTATGATATATTATTTTTTTGAATTTGTCAACAATTCACTTTTAAATAAATTTTCTTACAGTTCTTTTTTATTGGCAATAGCTTAGGTCTATTGAGTATTTATAGCTAATTTACTACATTTTGTGTAAAAATATAAATAAAACCTAAAGCAATCAAAGCTGGTCCCAAAAAAGTAATAATCACCACAACTATTACCTTTTAACTAAAATACTCTGTTAGTTATTTATAAAATATTAATTTGAGAAATGAATAAGTTTAAAATTTATTTTTCTTTACATAGTAGTTCCACAAATTTTTTTGATGCGGGGGATAATGACACGCTTTTTAAAAAACCAAAACCTATGTTACGTTTTGGTATTTGCTCAACAGTTTTAATTTCATATAAAATTTTATTTTCAAGATAGTTAGAAGAAAATTCTTTTACTACACAAGCAATTCCTAAATTAATTTTTGCAAACTCTAATAATAAATCATGTGATCCAAGTTCAATTTCAGCACCAATTTGAACGCCCTTAGAACTTATAAACTTTTCCACATATCTTCTAGAATTTGATTTAGGCTCAAGTAATATAAGTGGTAATTTAACAATATCTTCAAAATTTAATGGTGATGAAGTTAAATTTTTAAATTTTTCTCCACAAACAAAGATGTCATGTACTTCCATACATTCAATTATTTCTATTGATGAATCTTCTATAGGTAAATTACAAATAGCAATGTCTATATTCCCAGACTTTACCAATGAACATAATTCTAACGTAGTTCTGTTTATAATTTTTAATTTTACATTTGGATATCTGCTATGGAATTCTTCAAGATATGGTAGTAAAAAATATTTTGATGTAGTATCTCCAACACCTATTTTTAAGTCCCCTATCATAAGATTTTTTGAATCTAATAGTTTTTTTTCACCAGCATCAATCAAATTTATAGCTGATATTGCATGTTCATATAATATTTTACCTTCATTGGTAAGAATGACACCCTTAGGAGTCCTTGTAAAAAGTCTCGTATCTAACTCTCTTTCCAACTGCATTATAGATTGACTTACAGCTGGCTGAGTCATATACAATTCCTTAGCTGCTTTTGAAAAACTTTTATTTTTTCCTACCTGACAAAACACCTTATATAAATCTAATTTAGTTATCATATAAGCCTCCCTTATACCCACTATATGTACTATTTATTTTACTTATACCATGAAAATATTGTATATTACAAGTAGAAAGAATAAATTCAATTCAAAAATTTTTTTGAAATTAAGGAGAGGTTAAAGTGGAAAGAGTAGTTGGAACTGTTGTTAGAGGTCTTCGTTGCCCAATTATAAATCAAGGAGATTGTATAGAAGATATCGTTGTTGATAGCGTATTAAAAGCTTCAGAAATAGAAGGATTTAAAATAAATGATAAAGATGTTGTTACTGTAACTGAATCTGTAGTTGCTCGTGCACAAGGAAATTATGCAACAATAGATCAAATCGCAAAAGATGTAAATTCAAAATTTGGTGATGATACAGTTGGAGTAATTTTCCCTATATTAAGCCGTAATCGTTTTGCTATATGTCTTCGTGGTATAGCTAAAGGTGCTAAAAAAATTATTTTAATGTTAAGCTATCCATCTGACGAAGTAGGAAACCACCTTGTTGATATAGATATGCTTGATGAAAAAGGCATAAACCCTTGGAGTGACGTATTAACTGAAAAACAATTCCGTAATTGCTTTGGAGAGGTTAAACACACATTTACAGGAGTTGATTATGTTCAATACTATAAATCTTTAGTTGAAGAGTATGGCGTTGAATGTGAAGTTATTTTCTCAAATAATCCAAAAACTATCCTAAATTATACAAAAAGTGTTCTTACTTGTGATATACATACAAGATTTAGAACTAAAAAAATATTAAAAGCTAATGGCGGAGAAAAAATTTATAGCCTTGATAATATATTATCATCCTCTGTTGATGGTGGTGGATTTAATGAAAATTATGGTCTTTTAGGATCAAATAAATCTACTGAAAATACAGTTAAATTATTCCCACGTGACTGTCAACCTGTTGTAGATGCTATACAAGCTAAAATCAAAGAGAAAACTGGAAAAACTATTGAAGTTATGGTTTATGGTGATGGTGCTTTCAAAGATCCTGTAGGTAAAATTTGGGAACTAGCTGACCCTGTAGTATCTCCTGCATACACAGCTGGACTTGAAGGAACACCTAATGAAGTAAAATTAAAATATCTTGCTGATAATAATTTTGCTGATTTAAGAGGAGAAGAACTTAAAAAAGCTATATCTGAATATATTAAAAATAAAGAAGATAATCTTGTAGGTTCTATGGTATCTCAAGGAACTACACCTAGAAGACTTACAGACCTTATCGGATCACTTTCTGATTTAACTTCTGGAAGTGGAGATAAAGGAACTCCTATAGTTTATATACAAGGTTATTTTGACAATTATACAAAATAAAAAATAGGGATGCATTTTGCATTCCTATTTTTTTATATTTTTTATTAAGGATTTTGTATCTAATACTTTTTCCTCCTTATGTGGTTTTTTCTCACTTTTCATCTTATTTTTTTCATACTTTCTTGTGATTTTATAGAACTTACATCTGTTTCAGATTTTTTTATAATTGGTACAATATTACGTGATGTCTTTTTACTGTTTATTTTTATCTGAAACTTAGGCATATATTTTTCAATATAAGTATGCAAGTCCAATCTCCTATAAGCTATATCTAAAATAAAAATAAACAATGCCACTATTATAAAAAATTCATCCAATTCTCTTTTAGATTTCTTTGTTATATTTTTATTTTCCTTATAAACATCTTTAATATCTGTAATTATAGTTCCATTTACTTCTTCAACTAATTGATCTGTTATATCTAAATTCTTATCCAAAGAAAATTCTGGTGAATAAGAATTAGCATATCCTCCCTTAGCTGTAGAAACAACTTTTCCATTCTCTTCTTCTGTGACTTGTATCATATAGTTACCAGTTTCTTTTACATCAATTACGCCAGTATATTCTTTAGATGATTTAGGTGTTAGTAAAATTTCTTTTTTCTCATTTGATGGAGTTATAATAGTTGCCTTAACTTTAGATTTTTCTACATTCGATTCATTTTCCTTTTTAAAGGAAACATTTAAACTTGTACCAACTTTATTTACTTCTATAAAATTTCCACCTTCTGAGAAATTATCCGTTACAAATCCTAATATATTACTCCAAAGATTTTGAAAGTTTTGCCACCCTACATAATTTTTAGACCATTGACCTGTTACATCAGAATTCCACGCAACAGTTTTACCAAGTCCATATTGCCAAGTTGTAAGTATTGGATCATCTTCATCTGATTTTAAACAAACATTTGAAGTTGATTTTGCTGACGATCCAATATATCCATATAAACTTGGTAGTCCACCTTCTGAAACTCCACTTAATACAGAGCCATTAGAATTTATTACCGGAGTGAACTCTCTATTATTCAAGTAATATTTTTGAGCTAGAAAAGTTTCTTTTGCAAAAATTTCTGGTATATCCGTTCCTTGACTTACCTCATAATATCTTCCATTACAACCTTTAGCTATTTCTTGAAGAAGGCCCCTATCTGCACCACCTCCAACTGCTACTGTTGAAATAGTTATGTTATCTTTTTTACACTTTTCTATTAATTCATTATAACCTGTTTTCTCTGCTTCACCATCAGTTAATAATATAATATGTCTAACCTTTGCATCACTGCTTTTTATATTCTCATATCCCTTAGTTAAGCCTGGAATAATACTTGTTCCTCCACCTAGTGTAATAGATGATATATCACTAATTATCGTTTCTTCATCAGTTATTACTTGCTTTTCTACAACTTCTGAATAGGCATCATCAAAGGTTATTACATTTATTTCATCTTTGTTATTTCTTAAAGATTTTAAGCTTCTCATAGCCCCTTCTTTTGCTAAATCCAAGTTGCTTACACCACCAACAGTATCTGACATACTTCCTGACCTATCTATTACTAATGATAAACTCATTTTAGGAATTTCTTTTTTTCCTTTCAATTCCATATTAACTGGAAGAACTTTTTCTAATGGTGTCTCCATATAGCCGCCAAGCGCATATGAATTATCTCCACCAAGTGCTATATATCCACCACCAAAATCTTTAACATAACTTTCAATAGAATCTACAAAGCCTTTAGACATATTGTCTACTGAAACATTGCAAGTTACTACAGCTTTAAATTCTGTCAGCTTATCTATAGTCTCTGGTGCTACTGATGCATCCATTTTTTTGTAGGGTATTTGAAGAGAGTTCAAAATATTTATAAACTCATCACTTTCACCACTTCTGTCTTCTAGTACCAATATATTAGGCTTTCCAATAACTTCTGTATAGGCACTAGCTTCATTATTTCTAACTTCACCATCACCATCACATTCTATACTTGCTCTATAATTTTTGAATCCAGAACTTTCTGCCTTATCCTTAAAAACAAAATTATTATCTCCCTTGTTTACATTAACTTCTTGCTTTCCTACCACAGTATTTCCGCTATATAAAGTTATTGTTCCTTTTGTATTAACATTACTTTTTATTTTTAAATCTACGTCAAAATTTTGCCCTATGCTTACTTTTTCTGAAACGGTAATTTTATCTATACTTGTGTCATTTACCTCTTTTTTGTTTGCTTTATAAACTTTTAAATCTATCCCCTTTTCTTTTAAAGTAGGAATTAAATTTAATGCTTTTCCATCATTTTCTGACCCATCTGAAAGTAGAACAATTCTCTTTTTTGTATTATTGGGAAATAATGATATAGCGTAATTAATAGCACTTTCTATATTTGTATACTCTTTGTTTAATTCTGAAGAAACCTTTGAAAACTTACCGTCCCTTGAAATGAAAGTTTCTACTTTAGGCTTTTCACCAAAAGATACTACCCCTATTTTATCCTTTGATGGTTTAATATCAATTGCTTTTGTTACAAACTCATTAAATTCCTTTTCATTACCATATACTGATTGAGAACTATCTATTAAAAATATAGTTGATGTATTTTTAGAAGTTAAATATAAACTAGTTCCTGTAAGTGCTAAAACAATACATACAATAGCTATACTTCTTGCCGCTATTATAATTATTTTCCTGTTTTTATCAATATACTCAAGGGTTTTATATCCATAATAAATAACGAAAGGAACAATAAGCAACAGTATTAAATATATTTTATTTTCAAAACCAAAATTCATTCTTTCACACCCTTCTCTGTAGTTACTAAAATTAAGCTTCTAATTTTTATTATTAGAATTTATTTTGATGTACCCTATCCACTCTAAGATAATAAAAATTAATGAAGCAATTAATAATGGTGTCATCAAACTAATACCACTTATTGAATTTTTCTTATCTATAATATTAATATCTTTTTTATCTTTATTTTCTTTTAATATACTTTCTTCACGTGGAAAATTTACAGAAAATAAACTTTCTATTTCTTTATCCTTAGATTTTTGAATAACCTTGTATATACCTGGATTTACAGTTTTATTATAGATTACTTCTGCACTCTCATTTGAAAAATTTTCTTCCTTATTGTTGCTATCTATAATTTTAATATTATCTACATTGTTTAGTATTGAAATTTTAACAGATTCACCACAAGTTATATCCCTATTTTCTAACATATTATTTCCTGATAAATAATTTATTATATTGTTCATTAATATAGGGAAATTATGTGTTAATGGCATATCACTATCATGGATATTAAACCCCATCATAACAACCTTGCGATTATTTAAAGTTCCTAAAACTCCTGCCACTTTATTATTTATTTCTATAAAACTTTGAAGATTTCCACTTAATTTTATAGGTGAAAAAGTTGCTAACTGAAAGCTTTCTCCTTCTATATAATCTGTAATAGAAGATTTATTAAATGTAGCACTTCCCCCTTCGATTTGAGGTTCTAAACCTATAAAATTATTTTCATCTTTTAAATTAGTTATTAATATATTTCCATCAGTAGGTAAACTCTCTGGTAACATACCATCATAAATATATATATCATATCCAGATTTTATTTCTTCTGGATTATTAGTTTTGAAAAGTTCAATATCATTTCTTATTGACATAGCTTTTTCGAAAAATATATTTTTCTCACTTATCATCAAAACTTTCTTTTTATTAGTTTGATTTACTATGTTATAAAAATAATTATCTTCTTTTAAACCGTCGTCTATATCTATTTCTGCTCTTAGTACTGATACACCCTTAGAAATTTTATCAAATTGAACATTATAATTTTCTGTACCTTTTATATTTACCTCTTTAATCTGAAGTAATTTATCATCTCCATATAATGCAATTTCTACATTTTTATTATCTTTTGATGTATTAGTAATTGTTGCAATAGCATCTACTCCTTCATCATCTGATGTTGTTGATAAATTTTGTAGTATTAAATTATCTAAAACCCCATTTAAACTAATTACATCCCCTTTTACTCCTTCAATTTCAATAACATCATCAGTAAAATAATAATAAGCTAAATTTTTTTCATTATTTGCTATAGATTTAATTAAGGAAATAACCTCCTCATTAGACGAAGTTGAGTTACTTTTTTCTATTGCCTTTATTAAATTTTTTACTTTTTTCTTATCCTTTGATGAAGATAATAATATTTCACTGTTTGGTGATGTAGTTATAAGGGTAACTTCTGCTTTATTTGGAAGAGAATCTACTAATTTTTCTGCTTCTAGCTTACTTTCTTCAAGTTTCGTAGAGTTCTTTGTTTTATAATTCATACTTCCACTATTATCAATAACTATAATATTTTTGCTGTATCCACTTAATTTGCTATATATAAAAGGATTCACAAGGGAAAGTATTAATGCCAATATTGTTAAAAGTTGAAGAAAAAATAATATATTCGTCCTTAATTTTTCCCAAGGTGTACTTGCCTGTAAATTATCTATAGCTTCATGCCAAAGCATATTGCTTGGAATAATGATCTCTTCATTTTTTCGTTTTAAAATATACATAGCTATAAAAGGAATTAGAAGGGTTAAAAACCATAAATTTATTGGGGACAATAACCTCATAGAACACCCTCCTTTGCAAGTTTTTCAAATATTACTTCTTCTAAAGAGCTATCACTAGATATCTGGATAAATGTACCACCATATTTCTTACTTACATCCATCAAGTTTTTTGTAAAGCTTTTTAGTGCTTTTTTATAGTTTTCTATAATTTTTGATGTAACTGTAACTTTAATTTTTTCATTACTTTCACTATCAACTAAGGTAACTTCTCCATTTACCTTAGGCTTTAATTCGTCTTCACTTAAAACATTTATAAGTAGTATTTCTTCATGATTATATTTTAAAAATCTAACACTTTCTTCTATACTTTCTTTATTCAGAAAATCTGAAATTATAATTGTAAGCCCTCTTTTATTAAATTTAAATTTTTTCAAACTTTCTTTTATATTTATAGAACCTTTAAACTCATATTTCTCCATAAAACCTGTCATTCTTTGAAAAGATGATATTGTTGAAAATCTTTCACTTTTCAAACCATCGTCCGTCATTAGATTTATATTTACTTTATCCTGATTGTTTAAAGCCAAGTATGCTAAAGCTGATGAAATTTGCAAAGTTAATTTTTTCTTTTTTATATCACCAGAAGCCATTGAATTACTACAATCTATAAATATATTTATCATTGCTTCTTTTTCCTCAACAAACAACTTTACAAATAGCTTTTCAAATCTTCCATAGGCATTCCAATCAACTCGTCTTATATCATCTCCGACGTTATACTCTCTAAAATCTGAAAACTCAACAGATGTGCCTTTTGCTTTTGAACGTCTAACCCCTGAATCACCACTATTGGCTAAAGAAGCAATCTTAATAGACATATTTTCAAGTTTACTAAAAAACTCCTTATCAAATACTTTATCTACCATAAATAACTCCTTATCATTACACTGTTTCTAACTGACTTTTAAGTATTTTTTCTAATATATCTTCACTTTTTATTCCATCTGCCATAGCATCAAAATTCAAGAAAAATCTATGTCTTAATGCTGGATATGCAACATACTCTATATCCTCAAAAGCTACATTAAAACGTCCTTCCATTATAGCTCTTATTTTAGATGTAGTAATAATAGCCTGTGCTGCCCTTGGACTTGCACCAAATCTTATATATTTTTTCGTTATCTCTGGTGCATTTTCACATTCTGGATGAGTTGCTAAAACAACTTTTAAAGCATACTCTTCTACAGAAGCTGACATTGGAACTTCTCTTAAAATCCTTCTTATCTTTAAGATTTCCTCACCTGTGATAACATTTGTAAGATTTATTTTATTATTTTTTACAGTTACATTCATAATTTCTTTTAATTCTTCAAGATTAGGAAATGGTACCATCAATTTAAATAGAAATCTATCTAACTGAGCTTCTGGAAGTGGATATGTACCATCCATTTCAATTGGATTTTGTGTTGCAAGAACCATAAAAGGTTCTTGTAAGGTATATGTGTTAGTTCCAACAGTAACAGTGTGTTCCTGCATAGCTTCTAATAATGCAGATTGTGTTTTTGGTGTTGCTCTATTTATTTCATCTGCTAAAACTAAACTTGAAAATATAGGACCTTTTTGAAAAGAAAATGAACTATTTCCTTCTTTATCTTTCATAATAATATTCGTTCCAACTACATCTGCTGGCATTAAGTCAGGTGTAAACTGAATTCTTGAAAAAGGTAAATCCATAACCTTAGATAATGTTTTTACTAACTGAGTTTTTCCAAGCCCTGGAGACCCTTCTAAAAGAACATTTCCTCCTGCTAAAATTGCTATAATAACCTGTCTTATAACATCCTTTTGACCTATTATAGCCTTTGAAATTTCTCCTTCTATAACATTTATTTTATCTATAATATCTTTAACTTTTTCCATATCATATAAATTATTATCCATCTTAATCATCTCCATCTATTATTTATACAAAATAAATTTATTCTTCTATTTTAGAAAAATACTCTTTTATTATATTTTTCATTGATTCTGGTATTTTATTATTTTCTATACTTTCCATTGCAGCATCTTTGTAACTTCCTAATGCTTTGTTATAATCCACATAATTTCCAGCAGAGGTGTTAGCTTTATTGGAATTTTGAGTTGTACTTTCACCATTTTCACTAACTTTTCCTTGTAGATTTTCATTTTTTCCTTTTCCATCTACTCTTTCACCAACAAAAACCTTATCCCAGTCAGTCTTCTCATCATTACTTTTTTTATTATTTCCTATGCCTCCATTAGAAGGTAGTTGACTTCCTTTAGTTGTATCTTTTACTGTTGTTCCGCTTCCAGCACCACTACCATTACCATTTCCGCTACCATTGCCATTTCCGCTACCATTTCCACTTGATGACGATTTACTTGCAGTTCCACTGCTACCTGATCCAGCAGTTCATGTACCACCACTACTATTGCATCCTTTAGCTACCTTGCCTTTTACAGATTCTATAGCATCGTCATTCATTTCTTCACTTAATTCACTGTTTAAGTCATTTAATGAAGATTCTAAATTCTCATCATTTCCCTCCATATTATTCATAACATTTTTTAATGCTTTACTTAGCTCTTCATTGTCAGTATTTTCCATAGCTTCTTTTAACGACTCTGCTAATTTATTTTTTTCATCGTCTTTCATATTTTTAATTTTATTTTTCAAGTTTTTAAGTTCTTCTTCTGTTTTCTTTTTATCCTTATTTTTTAAAGCTTCTGCTAACTTTTCTGTGTTCTTATTTTTTTCTAAATTTTTAGCAATATTGTTTAAATTTTTGTTTTTTACATTATCTAATTTCACGCTAGTTTTTTCTAGAGCCTTTGCTATTTCTTTTTCGCTTTTACTTTTTTTAATTTCCTTTTTAAGCTCTTTTAATTGATTTTCAATTTGAAGTTTTTTTATCTCACTTACTTCTTTATCGCTTTTTAATTCTTTTTCTATTTTTTCTACTTTTTTAACTTCATTTTTTTGCTCTGTATTTAATGCTTTTAATTTAGATGCCTCTTCCTTTAAAGGATTTGGTATAAATATTGCTAAAAAAAAGGCCAAAAAAGTAATGCTGAAGATTTTGATATACTTTTTATTGGGCTTTATTTTTAGTTTCTTTATATCAAAATTTTTAAGTTGTAATTTTACATCTTCAAATAATAATTCATAATATGGACTATTATTATCTTCCATTTCTAAAAGAGTAGTAACTCTATTTTTTAAATTAATATAATCTACAACTTTTCCTGTTTCTTTATATGTAGGAAACTTAACCACACTATATATAATTGAAACTAATGATGTACATCCTATTAATATTAATGATTTTTTTATGTAATCATAAGTTGGAATAAAAAATGATATTCCTTTTAAAGCAATAACCATAAGGAATCCAACTATAAGCCCTATTAATAGGTTGTTTATTAGTTTTTTAATAAAAATTCGTATCTTACATTTAAATAGAGTATTTTTTATTTCTTTCACAACATCACCCTTTCTAATTTGATTAATTATAGAATTCTAAACATATTAGTAAAGCTACGACACTTTACTCCATGAAATTTCTTTCTTTTAATTTTTCATCATTACTTTTAACACTATAATTTTAGAGTTTTTAGGTTTAACTTTAAACCTATGAGGTTTTAAGATAAATCTCATAATTTATCTTAGAATCTCATAGGTTATAATCTGTTGAACCTTAATTTAACATAAATAATAATGAAAAACTTTGTTGGCGTGTATTCAGCTTATAAAATATTATAATTATACTTTTAATATAAGAATGAGCTTACAATTGCAATCACAATATACAGATAAGGTTCCAACTTAATAATTATGGCGTCATTAGAAACCGTTTGAATCACAGTTTTATTATTAAGTCCATGGAAAACCTTACTCATAATATTAAAAACAACCCACCCACAAATAGTTCCTATCGTATTCATTATTAAATCATTAATATCAGTTATACGATATAAAACAAACATTTGACTAATCTCAATAATAAGTGAAAATAATATTCCTTGATATAATGTTGGCAATAATTTTCTATACTTTCTCCATAAGGTTGGCAATAAAAATCCAAAAGGCATAAAAAATATTATATTAAGTATAGATGAAATCTCAAGTCCATCTTTAAAGGGTACTAAATTTATTTCAGGATTAAATATAGTCTTATTAAACCTTAAAATTCTTTGCCATTCACTTAAAGAAGGAAATCCTACTTCTATTAACGCAATTATAAGATATACTATAAACATGTATCCAAAAAAGTAATGTTGCCATCTTATTTTATTTTCAAAGTTCTTATTGCTTTTGTTTAAAAAAATATTCAAAATTGTTATCATGAATATTGATATTATGAACCCTAATAACTCCCTCATACCTTCTCCTTTTTACTAGTATTAACTATACAATTGAAATTTTTTCTTTTAAAATACTACTTTTAAAAATTAATTTTTATTGTCCAACATATCATACAGGTTATATTTTTAATTCTTTTTATTTTTTAAATTAAATAAATGCTGTTTCTTTCTTGTTGGATCTATTTTTCTTGCTGCTAATAGTATTATTAGTATTGTTGCTATTATCATAAAAATTATTGTTATCATATATGATGTTATTCCAAGAAAATTAATTTCTAGAGTTTTTCCAAAAATTTCTGTAAGGGATATTCCAAGTTGTGAAAATATTAATGTCATAAATCCTACTGCTGGACTTATAAGCAAGTACCAATAAAATTGCTTAGCAGGATCAAATTGTATTCCATTATTATATTTATAAACTTGTAACATAGCGCACATTATTACTGGTCCTACATATATTAAAAATATTGTTATATATGAAAATACCGTTGCTACTATAGTTTTCTTAAAACGTGTAGAATAATAAATTCCAATTGCTCCAACAAAAGTAGCTGCTACTATGTTGATTATTAATATGCCAAATATCCCCAAAGTATTTATTCCTATATAAGATAACAAAAATACAAATATAGGTGTTGATGAAATTATAAGTAAAATTATTTTACTTAGTGATGCTCCAAGTTTTCCTGTAATTATCGATAAAAAACTCATGTTGGTTGTAAGAAGTATATCCAATGTTTGCTTTTCTCTTTCAGAAGATATAGCACCTGATGCAATAGTTGGTGATATTATTGATATTAATGCAAATTGTACTATCATTAAAAATATAAAAGTACCAATGGCGTCATTTTTTGTTATCATCCCTCTATAACTTGATTGAATATATAATCCTCCACACAATGTTAACATTAATACAGCTAAGTAACCTATTACAAGCAAACTTCCTCTAACATTACGCATAGATGTTCTTAATTCTTTTTTTAATACTGGATTCAATTTTACATTATTTCTCATTATCATCACCTCCAATTACCTTCATAAATACTTCTTCTAAATTTCCGTCTATAGTATTAAAACTAACCACTTTTATATTTTCCTTTATTAATCCTTCTAGAACATTACACATAACCTCTTCACTACCTGAAAAAGATGCTGTTGCTACATTGCTTCCTATTTTTTTTATTTCTCCAATTTCTACATACTCTTTTAGTAGCTTTATTGCACTTTCTATATCTTTTAAAACCTTTAATCTTATGAATTTCGTTTTATATGCTCTATCCATAACTTCTTCAACAGTACCACTTGTAACAGCTTTTCCATTTTGTATTATTACTAAATTAGTACAAAGCTCTGCAAGCTCTGGAAGTATATGAGAACTTATTATTATTGTCTTTCCCATCTCTTTTAAAGTTCTAAGAATATTTTTCATCTCTATTCTTGCTTTAGGATCCATACCAGATGCTGGCTCATCTAAGATTAATAAACTAGGGTTATGAACAAGACATCTAGCAAGGCATAACCTTTGTTTCATTCCTCTAGATAAATCATCTACATATGCATCTTTTTTATGAGATAAATTAACTAGTTCTAATAAATCATTAATTAGCTCATCTTTTTCTTTTCCTTCTATTCCATATATTGATGCATAAAACTCTAAGTATTCATCCACTTTCAAATCATCATAGACACCAAAGAAATCTGGCATATATCCAATCTTTCTTTTTACTTCTCTTCTATTTTTTATAGCATCAACACCATCTATAAAAACTTCTCCATTCTCACAATCTAAAAGTCCACTGACAATTTTCATAGTAGTTGTTTTACCTGCTCCATTTGGACCAACAAATCCAAATATTTCACCTTTTTTCACATGTAAATTCAAATTATCTACTGCTTTAAAAGAACCATAACTTTTAACTAAATTCTTTATTACTAACATTATTTTGTCACCCCTTTACCACTTATTTGAGGTATTGTAGCACTTCCTTGTTCTGCTGTTTTTATTATAATTTTAATTTGTCCATTTTCATTTAAGTAATTGTTTATCTCATCTTTATTTATAGATTCCTTTGCATTGCCTTTTCCAATATCATAATATGTCTTAGTTTGTTTATTATAAATTTTATACTCAGCATTCATACCTTCAAAATTAATATCTAAGTTATTATAGATAAAACTATTTCCTAACTCATATAAAACTTCTACTTCTGAATTATCATAAATACTATTTGAATATGAATCATAATTAAAATTTCCCTCAAGTGGATTAACTGAATAACTTATAAATTCTTTTGGAATATTAATTTCAGCATTAGATTCAATGTTTATTTTTGTATTTAAATTAGTAACCAACATATTTTTTCCATATTGCTTTGATTCTTTGTTATTTATTTTTATAGGTTCTAAATTAAAATTATTTATAAGCCCACCTAAAATATAATTTTCTTTATTTTTTTCATAATAGTTTTGTAAAACCATTCTGTATATTTCAGCCTTTTGACTTTCACTTATTTGTTCTTTTTTGATAATTTATTAAATGAACTTTGATTTATCTTAAAAAAGTTATCTATAACTTCCCATGGTCCATTTTTTAAGTTTCCAACTATAGATGATGTTATTAAACTAAATTCTTTTTCACTTTTTGGTTCTATAGTATCTAGCTTTATAACACCGCCATCCTTAACCACTACAAATGCATCTTCTATTTTATAATCTGTATTATTTTTTATTTTTCCCATTATATCTTTGTCTTTTAAAAATAATTCTAAGGACATATCTCCGGAGCTTGTCCTTATAGCATTTCCTTTTATTTTATTACTATCAATTACATTTACATCATTCAATGTAAAACTATTATCATCTAAATTTATAGTTGATTTTATTTTATTGGGTACTGCCTTTCCTTGGTCATAATTACTACTTTGATCCATAGAAATTCTTTGCAAATCATAGTTTGATTCTATTTTGTTATTACCTTTACTTAAATTATTAAATTGTATATAACTTTCTAATGTCTCACTATCTTTTGTAAGATTTATTATATTTAATGATGTTACATATTTATCATTAACCCCACATACTTTTATATATCCTATTATTACTATAGAAAATACAACAGCTAACGCTGGTACCGCATACCACATTTTTTCTTTTTTATCTTTTCTCTTTAAGATAAAATAAGCTGATGGAAAAATAAATATTATATATATTGTGAATATTGAAAATAACATTTTTACACTTATTTTATTTGTTTCTGAAAAAGTAGATAGTATGTTTTCAACATTCCAAAATAAATTATTATCATTTTCATTTAAAATATTATCTGTACCATATACTTTAATATTCTCTGTTATAAAATCACTAATTTTATTAGAATTTACAACTGCTGAATTTGTTAAGTCAAAAGTTGTTACAAGTATTGTTCCTCCTTGTTTTTTACTTTTTAGAAGAATACCCTTACCACTCTCTTCTAATACAGTTTCACTATTATCCACATTTAAATTAGCAATATTTAATTCTGTTCCATTTTCATCAAGTTTTGTACTTTTTATAACAGATGTTCCATTTACACTTCCCTTAATAAAATCATCTTTAAATATGCTAAGAGTTTTTTTATAATTCTCTCCTGTGCCTATTATTAGATTTCCGCCTTTTTCCACCCACTTTTTTAAAGCATCATACTGATTCTCTGATAGCTTAGATGTATCAAAGTTACTTATTATTATTGTATTAAACGATGTTAATCCATTATATATTTGTGGAAAATCTTTTTCTGTAAAATTAACCACAACACTTTGAGCACTGTCACTAATAGCAATATTCTTAGTGTATGCCATATTAACATTATCCTCTGATAAAACACCTATATAAGGAGTTCCTGAAAAACTTCCTCCAAGTGCTTTAAAACTTTTTTCAGCAACAACTTTATTATCTTTATAAACTTTAACTAAATTATCAACGTAATTATCAAGTTTTATATCCATAGTTATAATCTTTTCGCTTCCTGATTCCATACTTATTGATTTTGTGTATGCATCATAGCCACCATAACTATTACTGCTCATAAAACCTATTGTCTTAGTTGGAATTAAAATTTTAATATCACCATTAAAATCTTTCCCATTGTTTTTTACTTTAATAGTAACTGGGCATTCATAACCTATCTTAAATGTTTTATCGTATCCATAGTCAATACTTTCTATAATCACATCATTATTAGCTTTTTTCTCATCTGCTGCAAAGATGTTCATTGGAACAAAAATACTTACCATAAAAATCAATGTAGTCAGAAAAACACTTAACTTTTTTTCAAAATACTTCATCTTTTTCCCCCTTAATTTTAAAATTAATTGACAATCTAAAATGGACAATGGACACTTATAAAAAACTTCTATTAAAACACAAAGTTCTTTTTCAAATTGAATTTTTATTTCATTCTAAAATATCCACTATCCATTAATATTTAATATCTTTCTTCAATTATTTTTATAACTTCTTCTTTAGAAACATTTATTGCCTTCATACTTTCTATAAAGTCAACTAAAGCATCATCTATTAATTCCCTCTTCATACCATTTATAATTTTCTCATCTGCAGTTATACTACTTGGAAAATTTCTCACTGTGTTTATAACTCTCATACTCTCCATCTCCTTATATGCCCTTTGTACTGTATTAGGATTTACCTTTAACATTTCTGCAAGTTCTCTTCTAGATGGAATTGTATCCCCAGGCATTAGATCTCCTTTAACTATAGATTGTTTTACGTGTCTGATAATTTGGAGATATATAGGTTCTTTATCATTAACCACAAAATTCATTCAACCATCTCCTTACTTGGTGCTCAAACTGATTTATTATATGATTTTCTGTATTATCATTAAGTAAGGCTTCCACTTAATTCTATACAAACTTATACTTCTTAGCTATATTAATTATTTATGATACGGTTCATTATTATTTATTCTATATGCTCTATAAATTTGTTCTAAAAGCATTACCCTAAAAAGTTGATGTGGAAATGTCATCTTAGAAAAACATAATTTATAATCAGCCCTTTTTATTACACTTTCACTAATTCCCAAAGAACCACCAATAACAAAAACTATATTACTATTTCCTCTTACCCCTAAATCTTTTATATATGAGGCTAATTTTTCTGAAGAAATCATCTCTCCTTTTAAATCTAATGCTATAACATAACTATTATCTTTTATATGCTTTAAAATATTTTGTCCTTCTTTTTCTTTTATGGCCAATTCTTCTTTTTTTGAAGCGTTATCTGGAGTTTTTTCATCTGGTAGCTCTATAATATCTAATTTGCAATATCTACTCAGTCTTTTACTATATTCATCTATAGCAAGCTTTAAATATTTCTCCTTTAACTTACCTACTGAAACTACTGTTATATTCATTTCTTCTCCTTTGTTACTACTTATTTTTAATTAAATGATAATCTTCTCTCCATTGTGAATCTAATATATTACTATTTATTTTCCCTAAAAAAACGTCTTTATTAGTTGACATATCTATAACTTTTACGTATTTTTCTCGAGAAAAATCTCCACTTTCTAAATCTATATTATTGTATAAAATTATCATATTATTATTATCTATCATAAAATCAGATATATTTTTTAAATCATCATTATTGTTCACTTTAATTTCTTT
>NZ_HE611050.1:982327-1008036 GCF_000285575.1 Clostridium senegalense JC122
TTTGCTAAATAAAATTAAATATAATTGCTCCAGTGAAAACTATAATAAAATATGCTATCATTTCAGTTTGAAATAAATTTAAAAATTTAAATGGCACAATGGTATATATTACTATAAATATACATCCATAAATTATACTTAAAATTAAACCTTTTATTTTTATATATCTTTCTATAAATACTGCTGTAAAAATGATTAATATAACGGAAATGAAAAACATAAAAAATAACATAATACTTATAATTCCAAATGCACCAACAAAAAAATCAACTTGCTTTAGATAAAAAATTAAACTTAATTTTTCAACTGCCTCTTTAGGTATTAGCATATAGAATGTATAATAATTTAAAGTTACAGCTATACTTTGAGTTGCAATTAAAACAAAAAGGTATCCAACTATTGATAATAATTTTGCTATTATTATTTTCCCTCTAGATATTGGTAACATCATAAGCGAATATATTGTTTTATTCATTCCAAACCACTCTCTGTACCATGAAAATGCTGAATATACAAGTAATATTGTAAACCCTATAAAAAAACCTAAGATTCCATTTACAAAACTATTATAATTAAAGCTTAAAGGACTAAGTTTTACTCCTGGACCATATTTTGAATTTAAATAAAAATCTAAATTTCCCTCTTTTATTGCATCTATCACCAGTGATTTTGTCCCTATAACTTGACTTCCATATAAAACTACTGTCAATACCATTAATAATAGAAAGCTTATAAATAAAATTTTTTTTCCTCTATCTATTTCATTATTAAATAGATATATAAATTTATTGTCTTTTCTCACCCCTGTAAACCTCCCTCATTTTGTCTACAATTGACATTCCTTCTTCAAATCTTACATCCTCTGCATTAAATTCTAATACGACTTTTCCATTATCCATCAATATAACTTCATCTACAATATTTTCCACTTCTTTGATTTCATGAGTAGTTATTACTATAGCCATATCTTCATCCATGTAATTTATCATTGAACTTATGAAATCCTCTCGTGTAAATATATCAATTCCTGAGAAAGGTTCATCTAATAAAAGATACTTTGCCTTTTGTGAAAACCCTAAAATTATTTTAACTCTTGCCAAATTTCCTTTAGATAATTTGTACATTTCTCTATCATCAGTTAGCTTAAACATTTTTAGCATGCTATAAGCCCTCTCCATATCCCAATTATTATAAAATACATCCATATAATCAAAAGCATCTTTTATTGTCATATTGGGATATTGTATATGCACATCTGGAACCATAGCTATTTTATTATAAGTTTTATAAGTTCTTTTTTCATTATCAATTAAAATTTCACCATCATCTAAACTTATAAGTCCCATTATAGCTTTTAATATTGTGGATTTACCAACTCCATTAATGCCTAATAAAGCAGTAATTTTCCCCTCTTTTATAGAAAAAGTAGCTCCATCTATTGCCTTAATCTTTCCAAACTTTTTAAAAGCATTATTAACTTGAATCATTTAACTCACCTCTTTATAAAATAATTATCTATTCAAATTCAACTTCTCCATTTTAATCAAAATTAAATTGTAAACATTATAAGCTAATGTTGCACCTAAAACATTTAAAATTATATTGATAAAATCAAAACTTTGATTATTTCCTAAGTAATATAAACAATATTGAATGAATTCAATAATTATAGAAATTAAAATCACTATGGAAATCATTTTCTTTTTATTCTTAAACTTTTCATATAATAATGGTAAAAACACTCCTAAGGGCATAAATATTACAAAATTTATTAAAGCTTCTTTATTATAAATAAGTTCTTTTAATAAATTTAAATCCATAACATTATTCTTTAAATGTTGAAAGAATATTACCAAATCTACTGGACTACAAAGAATATTTCTTCTTACTTTTATTTGTAATGGGAAAAATGAAATAGCTATAATTAAAAGAATATAAATAGCAAGTAATATCCACAAAAACTCCCTATTATAATCTATAAATTCGTTTTATTTTTCTTTTAACATCCCTTATAAAAACAAGTATCATAAGTATAGGTAATCCTAAAATAAAAACTAAAACTTCACTTAACTCCATTGCTTTCCCCTCCTTCAATAGTGTATTATTACATTAATACACATTAATCAAAAAAATATAATAAATATATTTGCATTACTATACAAATTTATCATCTATATTTTAATCTTTAAGTGTATTATATAGTTAATACATCAAATATGCAATACCCTTTTATAAAAAATGTATTATATTTTTTAATAGTAGTATCCATAATACAGTTTATGAATACTACTATTTTTCAACTATATTAGCCATCTAAATAAGTACTGTTTAATTTTCAAGATTTATTTTTCAGTATAGTATGCTACCCCTATACTTTTAGGTCCTACATGTAATCCTATTATTGGTCCTATAGATTGTATATCTATCTCTATATTTAACTTTTCTTTTAATCTATTTGCAAGTTCTTTTCCTTCTTCTTCACAGTTTATATGATGAACTATCATTTTCCCAATTCCTTTATTAGTTACATCATTTATTACTGTTTCTACAATTTTATCTACTGCTTTTTTCTTAGTTCTAACTTTATTTAAAACTGTTGTTACTCCATTTTCCACTGTTAATATAGGTCTTATTTGAAGTATTGCACCAAATAGTGCAGCAGCACCACCAATTCTTCCACCTTTTTTTAAGTAATCTAATGTATCCGGAACAAATAAAAATCTACTAGTATTAATTACACTATTTATATTTTCTACAACTGAAGAAATGTCTTTTTCTTCTTTTGCAGTCCTAGCTCCTTCTATTGCTGCGAACCCCATTTGCATGCAATTAGATCTTGAATCTATAATCTCTACCTTTCTGTCAGGATAATTTTCTAAAATCATATTTTTAACTAGATTTGCAGTTGAATAAGTACCACTCATTTCAGAAGAAATGAACAGTCCTACTATATCATCGCCATTTTTAACGATATTTTCAAATATATTATAAAATTCTTCTACACTAGGTTGAGATGAAGTTGGAATACTTGAACATTTATCCATTTCTTTATAAAAAAAGTTATTTTCTAAATCCACTTCCCTATAGCTTTTACCATTTAAAACCACATTTAAAGATACTATTGATATATTATACTTTTCTATATATTCCTTTGGTATATAACTAGTGCTATCAGTGATTATCTTTACGCTCACGTAAATTACCTCCACATATATTATTTTTCAAATTTATTGGACAAATTTAAAATTATTTTTTAATTTACTTTTACTTAACTATAGTTGTACTTGTTTTTCACAACAAATAATAAAGATATAACTTTGAGTTTATTTCTTTATCTGTTGTATAAACACCTTAAAATAGTTATTTAGTATTATATCATATAATACGGAAAATAAACTCATTTTAAAAAAATAGCAGGATAATCACTTTAGATTTCCTACCATCTTCACACTACAACATTTTATTTTTTCTTTTAAAAATGTTCTCCATTTTCATAATATCTTTTTTCCTCTAAATTATGAAAAATTATATCTAAGCAAGGCATTGCTTCTGTTTTAAAATATTTTGTTATAGCTTTTGCAACTTTATCCTGGATATCTTGACCTCTATCAAACCAAGATACTTCTATGATACTTGGCGCTTGAACTTTTTTACCGTCCATTATATATGTAGAATTTATCAATTCCATAGAAAAATAATCTCTTGGACATCCTATTATTTTTTCTAATTCATCAATAAGTTCAGTACTGACTTCTAAAATCTTTGATTCGTCTATGCCTCTAATTTTTAGCATTGGCATTTAAATCACCATCCTTTGTTATATGTATAAAAAATATGTTTTAATTTGCTACTTTTAGATTTATGTGAAAAATAACTACATATCACATTGTTCTATTTCTATTGAATATTTTTTACAATACGGACAAACTATAACATTAACAATATAGCTATTGTCAACTTTTTTTGCCTTTTCTAACTTATTATATGACGTATTCTCATATTCTTTTGAAATATTACTCATGACATATTTACTATCTTTAGTAAATACATAGAAATGATACTCTAAAAATTTAAATATCTTTTCATTTTCTTCTTTACCTTTAAAACAAACCTGACAAGCTCTTTTATAATATTCAATATCCCAATAAGCGTCATCTTTATTGTTCAAAAGTTCAATTGTTTTTTCTATAGAAAAATCTAAAACTTCATTTTCTTCATCGTTTAGAAAATCTTCACAATTATTTTCATTTAAAATATATTCTTCATTATCATATTTGAATTTATACTCCAAAACTTCACCGCCTTTAAAATTTATTTAAATCTATAAATAATTATACATAAATAGCATTACTTTGAATACTATAATTTAACGTAATATACAAATTCAATGTATATTATTTAACTTTATATTATATTATTAATTCATATTACTAATAAAATTATAACAAAAACTAATTTCAAACTTGTATAGCCATACTTTTAGATTAAGGATATTAGAACCCATCTGAGAATTTCAATTTATATATTGAATTTTATAATTTTCAATCATTAATCGGATGACTTTAAACTTTATCTTCCCTATATAGGGTTCTAAAATTATATATTAATTTCTAGATGAATTAATATTTCACTTTACTTATATAAGCTTTTCATAGCAATAAAATTTTTTATCTTTTATTTCTGTAAAATAAATCTCTCCCTTAAGCTCATAACCATTTTTTATTAATAATTTTTGAGCTCTCTTATTTAATGAATATACCTCTGTTCTTATGGCCTTAGCTAAGTTTTCTTTTGCAAATTCTTCTGCAAATTTTATAAGATCTGTTGCCACACCACATCTTAAAATTTTTATATCTATAGCAAGTGTATTTATAACCATAAACTCATCTTCCTTAACAGACCATCCTATTTTTTTATATTCATTTGATACTCTGTTATTCATACATATAAAACCTGCTATTTTACTTCCTTCTATTTCATAGACAAATAATCTTTTACTTTTTATAATTTTTTCAGCTTCATGTTCATTAGGGTATATATATTCCCAATTCCCCTTTTCTTCTGAGTTTATATATTTTATTGTTTCATCTACTATAGAAATTATACTTTTTATATCTTTTTTGGTTGCTAATCTTATCATCTGTGTTTTCCTTTCTTTAATTTTATATCCTTAATATACCACAGCAAAAACACCCTATATTTATTAGGGCGTCTTATGCTTATACTAAACTTTAATCTAAGATTCCAATCTAGAATTTTAACTTATACCCTCATTAATTGAGAAATCTTTATATAAATTTAAAACCATAGCATTGGATAATTTTTACAATATTTTTCTATCTACATTTTAAATCATAACTTATTCATTTATCATATGAAAAAATTTTAAATTAATATTTTACTAATAGTTAACACTTATTTTAGTTAAAAGTTGTGCTGATTATTAATTACTATGTTCCTAATAATATTAACGTATCTTTATTTCAAAAAAACTGGCAAAGCAACTTATATTATTAGGTTTTTAAAAACCAGACTATAGTTTCATCCTAAATTATTAACTGACTAATAATCTTAATTCTTAACCTTTAACTACTTATAGTTATACTTGTTTTGCTTAACTAATAACAAAAACTTGGTGTATGGCTTTAAATGAGAGCTTATTTTCCTATATATCTACTAGAATAACTGTAAAAATTCTTCCATAGTTATTTTCGAAAAATATTCATTAATGTTTATAGTTTTTAGAATTTTCTTTATGTTGTCTGTTTTATGTTCACATTCTTTCAAAATTAATTCTAAATCACTTATATCTTTCACACCAAAAAAATCACCAAATATTTTTATATCTTTTATTATTCCTTTTTCTACCTTTAAGTTTAACTCTATAGTTCCACCTTCAAATTTTCCTTCATTATAAAAGTCATATTTAGGAGAATCTCCAAAATTCCACTTCCAAGTTTCATATTTTTCTTTTTTAATTTTTTCAATATCATCTATTTCCTCTGGTGTTAATGGAGTAATTCTTGAATTTTCTTCATTTTTTAATATATATTCAAAAATTTTATTTTTAAAAGCTAACACATCTAAATCATAATTTAAGTGTTCTGAAATATTAGTTATTCTACTTACTACAGATTTAACTGCTTTATCCTGAAATTTTATTTTTTTAGGTTTTAATGCACCACTTAAATTAATTATATCTGAAGAAAATAATAATGTACCATGATGCATAACTCTATTTTTATATTTACATTGTGCCGTTCCTGAAAATTTTTTTTCATCTATCAATAAATCATTTCGACCTGAAAACTCAGCTTTAACACCTAATGTTTGTAGTACGCCTATTATAGGCTTACAAAATCTTTTAAAATCATTAAAGCTTTTTCCATCATCATTAACTATAAAAGTATAATTTAAATTTCCCAAATCATGAAAAACAGCCCCTCCACCAGTCTGTCTTCTTACAACTTTAACTTTGTTATTTTCTATAAAATCCATATCTATTTCAGATAATGTATTTTGATTTTTTCCAACTACTACACAGGGTTCATCACGCCATAAAATAAAATACTCATCATTTTTATATCTTAAAAAATATTCTTCTGCTGCTAAATTAAAATATGGATTAATATTTAAATTGTCAATGTATCTCATATTATTTCCTCCAAATTTTTATAAGAAAAGTTTAAATTATTTTTTATTTATGCTGTGTATTGCTTCTTTGTTTAATCCCATTATAGCCTCATCAAAAGCTTCCCCTAATGTTGGATGAGCATGTACTACTTTTTTAAAATCATCTACTGTCATAGATTTTTCAATAGCTAATACACCTTCATGTATTAAATCTGACGCATGTGGACCCATTATATGAATACCTAATAGTTTCTTACTTTCTTTTTCACATATAGCTTTTACAAAGCCTTCACCTTCCCCTAATGCTAATGCTTTACCATTTGCACCAAATAAGAACTTGTTTTTAATGTATTCTATTCCATTAGATTTAATTTCCTCCTCTGTCATACCAACAGTTGCTATCTCTGGGAAAGTAAATATACAATTAGGAATTACTGACTTATGACATGGTTTATCCTCCATTATATGCTCAACTACTTCTATCCCTTGATGTGATGCTGCATGAGCAAGAAGACAAATTCCATTAATATCCCCAATTGCATAGACTCCATCTATATTAGTTTTATAATTATCATCTACTATTATTTTCTTTTTATCGTAATGAATTCCTAATTCATCTAAGTTCAATCCTGTAAAGTTTCCTCTTCTGCCTTTTGCCATTAAAACCATGTCTGAGTTTAACTCAAACTCCCCTTTTTTTCCTTCACACTTAATAGTTACATTGTTTTCATCACCATTAAATTCTAGTATTTTAGTTGATGTTAAGATATTTATTCCTGATTTTTTAGCCATAGCTGTATATCTCTTACTTATCTCTCTATCTATATCATATAGTATTGAATCTCTAGCCACTATTACAGTTACTTCACTTCCCATAGCTTTAAAAATGCTAGCAAATTCCATTCCAACAACACCACCACCTGATACAACTAGGTGCTTTGGAATACGATTAAACTCTAAAATATCATCACTTATTATAATATTTTTATTTTCTATACCTTTTATGTTTGGCATTTCAGCTTCTGAACCAGTAGCTATTATTATATTTTTACTTTTCAGTGTAACTTGTCCATCTTGTGTTTCTACTAACACAGTATTCTTATCTTTTAAGAAAGCTTTTCCTCTTAATATCTCAACACCATTTCCTTTTAATAATTGTTCTACCCCACCAACCAAAGTTTTTATCACATTATTTTTTCTTTCTTGAACCTTTTCCACATTTACGTTGTAATTTTCAGTTTCTATTCCAAAATCATCTATATGTTTTAATATATTCATTATTTCTGCTGTTCTATATAATGTTTTAGTTGGAATACATCCCCTATTAAGACATGTTCCCCCAAAGCTATCCATCTCAACTACTGCAACATTTGCTCCCAAATGAGCAGCTCTAATAGCAGCCACATATCCGCCAGGACCTCCACCTATAACTATAATATCCTTCATAAAATCACTACCCCCTTTTAATAAATATTTAATTTATATAAAATTTAAGAGTTAAGATGCAAGAAATTAATCTTAAATCCTAACTCTTTAAATAATTCCTACATTTTCAAACTACTTTTCCCATTTTAATATAGGAGTTCTTGCTGCTTTTACTTGGTCTAATCTTCTTACTGGTGCTTTTACTGGTGCTTCATGTAAAAGCTCTGGATTCTCTTTAGCTTCTATAGCTATTTTTTTCATGATATCTATAAACTCATCAATAGTTTCTTTACTTTCACTTTCAGTAGGTTCAATCATAAGTGCTTCTTCAACTATTAATGGGAAGTAAACTGTAGGTGGATGTACTCCATAATCTATCAGCCTTTTAGCTATATCAACTGTAGCTATATGATGTGGATTATCCTTAAGAGTACTTAATATAACTTCATGTTTACATATATCATCTTTTCCCAAATTATAATACTCTTTTAAAGCTTCTTTTATATAATTAGCATTTAAAACTGCATTTTCTGAAGCAGATTTTAATCCTTCTTTTCCCATAGTTAAAATATAAGTGTATGCTTTAACCATAACCCCAAAGTTTCCATAAAATCCTCTAATTTTTCCTAGTGAATCCGGTCTATTATAGTCTAAAACAAACTTATTATCTTCTTTTTCTACTGTTGGCATAGGAAGGAATTTAGCTAAATGTTTTTTAACTCCAACAGGACCTGAACCTGGTCCTCCACCACCGTGTGGAGTTGAAAATGTTTTATGAAGATTTAGATGACAAACATCAAATCCCATATCACCAGGTCTTGCAACTCCCATAATAGCATTTAAATTTGCTCCATCATAATATAGTAATCCACCGGCATCATGAACCAATTCACTAATAGTTTTTATATCTTTTTCAAACAATCCTAATGTACTTGGATTAGTAAGCATTAGTCCTGCAATTTCATCATTCAAAACCTTCTTAAGCTCGTCAATAGAAACTCTACCATCTGGATTAGATTTTATCTCTACAATGTCAAATCCTGCAACTGATGCACTGGCTGGATTTGTACCATGTGCTGAATCTGGAACTATAATTTTTGTTCTTTTTTTATCTCCTCTTTTTTCATGATAAGATTTTATAATTAAAAGCCCAGTATATTCACCATGTGCTCCTGCTGCTGGCTGAAGAGTAAAATCATCCATTCCAGTAATTTCACATAATCTAACTTTTAAATCATGCATTAGTTCTAATGAACCTTGTGATATATTTTCATCTTGAAGTGGATGTATTTTTGAAAATCCGCTAAGCATAGCCATATCTTCATTTATTTTAGGATTATATTTCATAGTACATGAACCTAATGGATAAAATCCTTTATCAACACTATAGTTTTTATTTGAAAGAGCTGTATAATGTCTTACAACATCAACTTCACTTACTTCTGGAAGTGCTAATTCATCTTCTCTTAATAAGTTTTTAGGTAGTAATTCTGATAGCTTTACTTCTGGTACATCTAAATTAGGAAGTCTATAGCCTTTTCTACCTTCTGATGACAGCTCAAATATAATTTTATTATAATTTTTCATTATATCTCCTCCATCACTTTCACTAAATTATCTATATCTTCCCTTGTTCTTTTTTCTGTAACACAAAGCATCATAGAATTTTCATATTCTGGATAAACTTTACCTAAATTATATCCACCTAAAATATTATTTTCTAATAATTTATTATTAATTTCACAAGGTGAAGTTTCTGTTTTTACTACAAACTCCTTAAAGAACGGCTTATTAAATACAGGCTTATACTTTCCTGACTTAATTAACTCGTTATATGCATAATGTGATTTAACTAAGCATTGCTTTGCTACTTCTTTTATGCCTTCTTTTCCTAGAGTTGCCATATAAACTGCTGCACCTATAGCTACTGCAGTTTGATCTGAACAAATATTAGAAGTTGCTTTTTCTCTTCTTATATGTTGTTCTCTAGCTTGAAGTGTTAAAACAAAACCTCTTTTTCCATCAACATCTTCTGTCTGACCTACTATTCTGCCTGGCATTTTCCTCATAAGCTTTTTAGTAGTATTCATAAATCCAAGACCAGGACCACCATAACTTATATTAGCACCTAAACATTGTCCATCCCCTACAACTATATCTGCACCTAATTCACCAGGACTTTTTAATACTCCTAATGATATAGGATCTACATTCATTATTAAAAGAGATTTATTTTTATGAATAGCTTCTACCATATTTTCAACATCTTCTATTAATCCAAAGAAGTTTGGACTTTGAATAACTACTGCTGCTACAGTTTTCTCTAAACTACTGATAACTTTTTCTACATCTGTAGTTCCATCCTCTAAGTCAACTTCTACCATTTCATAATTTCTAAATTTTAAATAAGTTTGAAGAACTTTTCTAGTGTCTGGACTTACTGACTTTGAAACTACTATAGTGTTTCTTTTTGTACTAGCTATTGCAAGTATAGCTGCCTCAGCTGTAGCTGTTGCACCATCATACATAGAAGAGTTTGAAACTTCCATGCCTGTTAAACTACAAATCATACTTTGATATTCAAAAACAGCTTGTAGTGTTCCTTGGCTTACTTCTGGTTGATATGGAGTATATGCTGTATAAAACTCTGATCTTCCAGTTATATGCTTAACTAATGCTGGTATATAATGATCATAATTGCCAGCACCTAAAAAGCATGTTAATTCATCCATAGACTTATTTTTTGCAGCTAAACTTTTCAACCTTTTTTCTACTTCTAATTCAGATAAAGAACTTTCTAAATTTAATTCCCTATTTAATTTTACATCTCCTGGTACATCCTTAAATAAATCATCTACAGATTTTATTGAAAGAAAATCTAAAATTTCTTTTGTTTCTTTTTCTGTATTTGGAATATAAGGAAACATAATTATGCCTCCTTACTTAACTCTTCACAAATTTTCTCATAATCCTCTGGTTTAATTAATCCTTCTAATTCACCTTTATCTGATATTTCTATTAATGCAACCCAATTTTCATATGGATCTTCATTTAAAGCTGCTGGATTATCTTCTAATTCTTCGTTAACTTCTAAAACTTTTCCACCTAATGGCATATAACTATCTGATGCTGCTTTAACAGATTCTATAGTTGCAAATGTTTCGCCCTTCTCTAACTCATCATCTACAGATGGTAATTCAATAAAAACTATATCTCCTAACATATGTTGTGCACAATCACTTATTCCTATATACGCTTTATCCCCTTCAACTCTTACCCATTCATGATCATTAGTATAAAGTAAATTATTTAAAACTTTCATTTAAATAGCCCCCCATTTTTTAATAATTATAATTATAAATCTATATTATTTTATTTGCTTTTTGTTTTTTTAGTATAGAATCTCTTATCTATAGCTATAGCTTTTAACTCTTTATTTCTAACTTTTATATTAAATTCAGTTCCTATTTTAGCGTATTGTTCCTCTACTAAAGCTAATCCAATTGGTTTATTTAATGTTGGTGATTTATAGCCAGTTGTTACATGTCCAATTACTTTTCCATCTTTAACAACTTCATATCCATGTCTTGGAATACCCTTATCTAAAAGTTCAAACCCAACTAACTTTCTTGTTATTCCTTCTGCCTTTTGTTTTTTCAGAGCATCTTTTCCTATAAAATCTTCCTCTACTTTTAATTTTACAAAGAAACCAAATCCCATTTCTAGCGGAGTTATACTCTCATCCATTTCATTACCATATAACGGAAGACATGCTTCAAATCTTAATGTATCTCTAGCACCTAATCCTATTGGTTCTGCTCCCTCTTTTTCACCTGCTTTTAATATAGCATTCCATAATTCTTTAGCATCTTGTGGATCACAGTAAATTTCAAAACCATCTTCTCCTGTATATCCTGTTCTAGACACTAAACATTTTTTTCCATTAACTAATACATTTCTTCTAAGCTGAAAGAAATTTATTTCTTGTAAATTTATATCTACTATTTTTTGAAGAATTTCTTCTGCCATTGGTCCTTGAAATGCAAGTTGTGCAATATTTTGTGATACATCTATAATTTCAATATCAAAATCACCTTTGTGATCCATTATCCATTTAACATCTTTATCTTTATTACTTGCATTAATAACTAAAAAGAAATCATCTTCATCAAATTTGTAAACTAATAAATCGTCTACTACTCCACCATCTTCTTTGCACATAAATGTGTATAAAACACAATTATTGTTAAGAGTGTTAATATCATTAGTTACTAAATACTGAACAAATTTTTTAGCATCTTTTCCCTTTACTGTAACTTCTCCCATATGAGAAACGTCAAACAGTCCAGCTCTTTCTCTTACAGTATGGTGCTCATGTAAAAAGCCTTTAAATTGCGTTGGCAATTCATATCCTGCGAATTCAACAACTTTTCCACCGTATTGTTCATACACCTCTCTTAAAGGAGTCCTTTTTAATTCTTCCATTTTAAATACCCCCCAGCAAATAAATTTTATATTTAACTAGCAATACCAAGTTGAATACTAAAACTTACTGAAATTTAATAATTTATTAAATATTCAAATTATTTAGTTATCTTTAATTATAATTCCCAATAGTGTTTTTGTAAACCATTTCTAATTTTTACTCTACTAATTTCTATATAAAAAAACATAAATTCATCTTATACAAAACATTTATATTATCTGTTAGAAAATTTATGTCTAATTTTTCATTTAAATATTAATTTTTAAATTCATTATATATTTTATTATATTTTTTTTTGATTTATTTTACCATATATATCTATGAATTAAATAATTTGTTAACACATTATTTATAATCAACATATATATAGTTGCATAGTATGTAATAGATATAATTATTTAATTAAAGGGGAGTAGTTTTAAATTATATCGTCAACACTTCGACAATATAGGAAAAAAGGTGAAAGCCTTCTTATTGTCTGGCGCTATGTACCAATTTTATTGGTTACAAGACCTTTAATATAACTTTTAAAATAAATTTCTAAAAGTTATATTAAAGGTCTTTTTATATTTTTTTATGATAAAAAAATATAATTGTTGACAACTTGTCCTAATTGTTATATATTTAATACAGAATTTTTTTTAAACAAATATAAAATTTAATATTTCCTTGTATTAAAGGGGAGTAGTTGCAAATATATCTTCAACATGTCGGTAATTTATTGCCTGGGGATATATACCAAGTATTAATTTGGTTACAAGACCTTTGATATAGTTCTCAATAACTTTGAGTGCTATATCAAAGGTCTTTTTTGTTAAATAATATCTAATTTTGAAAGGAGCATTTGTAAATGAATAATTATTTTTCAAGGTCTAAAGAGGAGGTTCTAACTGAATTCAATTCTTCTGTTAATGGATTAACTGACAATCAAGTCAAATCATACACAGAGAAATATGGTTTAAATGAACTTAAAGAAAAAGAAAAGAAAAGTACCTTTATTGTTTTTTTAGAACAATTTAAAGATTTACTAGTTCTTATACTTATTATAGCTGGAGTAGTTTCAATGGCTATAGGAAATATAGAAAGCACTTTAGTAATTTTTGTAGTTATTATTCTTAACGCTATACTTGGAACTGTTCAACATGTAAAAGCTGAACAATCTTTAAATAGCTTAAAGGCGCTGTCAGCTCCAAATTCTAAAGTTATAAGAAATGGTAATAAAATTGAAATACCATCCAATCAAGTTGTCCCTGGTGATATATTAATTTTAGAAGCAGGTGACTTAGTTGCTGCCGATGGTAGAATTCTTGAAAACTACTCACTTCAAGTTAATGAAAGTTCATTAACTGGTGAATCTGAAAGTGTTAATAAATTTTCTGAAATAATAAATGCAGAAGAAATTGCACTTGGAGATCAAAAAAACATGGTGTTCTCAGGTAGTCTTGTTACTTATGGTAGAGCTAATGTATTAATTACTAAAACAGGAATGGATACTGAAATTGGTAAAATTGCTTCTCTTCTTGAAAATACGCAAGAAAAGAAAACTCCACTACAAGCTAGTCTAGATGATTTCAGTAAAAAACTTGCTATCATAATTTTAATCATCTCAGCTATCATATTTGGAATAGATGTATTTAGAGGTACACCTATACTTGATTCATTGATGTTTGCTGTTGCACTTGCTGTAGCTGCTATTCCTGAAGCCTTAAGTTCCATAGTTACTATAGTTCTTGCTCTTGGAACTCAAAAAATGGCTAGTGAAAATGCCATTGTTAAATATCTTAAAGCAGTAGAAGGCCTTGGTTGTGTTTCTGTTATATGTTCTGATAAAACAGGAACCCTTACTCAAAATAAAATGACTGTAAAAAAATCCTTTGTTAACGGTAAAATTATCGAAGATAAGGAATATAATTTAAATGATGAAACTGAAAAATTACTTCTTCAAACATCAATTTTATGTAATGATTCATCTGCTGAAGGTGGCAAAGAGATTGGTGATCCAACTGAAGTTGCATTAGTTAACTTAGGAAAAATTTATTCTATAAATGAATTAGAATTAAGAAATAAATATGAGAGAATTTCTGAAATTCCATTTGATTCTGATAGAAAGTTAATGAGTACTTCTCATAAAATAAATGAAAAAAATTTAATGCTTACTAAAGGAGCACTAGACGTACTTCTTAACAGAGTTAAATATATTAAAACTTCTAATGGTGTAAGAGAAATTACAAAAGAGGATATAATCTCAATAGAAAAAACTAATAGAGAGTTCTCTGAAAATGGTTTAAGAGTTTTGGCTTTCGCTTATAAAGAAATTGAAGAAAATCAAAGTTTAACTTTAGATGATGAAAACAATTATACTTTCATAGGATTAATCTCTATGATTGACCCTCCAAGAGAAGAATCTAAAAAGGCTGTTCATGATTGTATAACTGCTGGAATTAAACCAGTTATGATAACTGGAGACCATAAGATAACTGCTTGTGCTATTGCTAAAGAAATAGGAATATTTAAAGATGGTGATTTAGCGCTTGAAGGTTTAGAACTTGAAAAAATGTCAGATGAAGAACTTAAAGAAAAAGTTGATAAAATATCTGTTTATGCTAGAGTTTCTCCTGAGCATAAAATTAGAATAGTTAGAGCTTGGCAGGAAAAAGATATGATTGTTGCCATGACTGGCGACGGTGTTAATGATGCTCCAGCTTTAAAACAAGCTAATATTGGTATTGCTATGGGAATCACAGGTACAGAAGTTTCAAAAGATGCTGCTTCTATGATTTTAACAGATGATAACTTTGCTACAATTGTTAAGTCAGTAGCTAATGGAAGAAATGTTTATAAAAATATTAAAAATTCTATTAGATTTTTATTATCAGGTAACACTGCTGGTATATTAGCAATATTGTATGCTTCATTACTAGCTTTACCAATGCCATTTGCTCCAGTTCATTTACTATTCATAAACTTACTTACTGATAGTTTACCTGCAATAGCAATTGGACTAGAGATGGGAAATGATGATTTATTAACTGAAAAACCTAGAAACTCTAAAGACTCTATATTAACAAAAGACTTTATTAAATCTATTTCAGTTGAAGGTTTATTGATTGCTGTATTTACTATGATTGCATTTCATATAGGACTAAATTTTGGTGATGCTGCTCTTGCAAGCACAATGTCATTCTCTACATTATGTTTAGCTAGATTATTCCATGGATTTAATTGTAGAGGAAAACAATCAATATTTAAACTTGGATTTAAATCAAATAAATATAGTATATGGGCATTCTTAGCTGGATTTGTATTACTTACAGCAGTGCTTGTAGTACCTGTATTACAAAACTTATTTGAAGTATCACCTCTTAATTTAGGACAAATAGGTTTAATATATATCTTAGCAATAATCCCTACTGTATTAATACAAGCTTACAAGCTTTTAATTAATGACAATTCAAGTACTAATAAAAAAAATTTATCTAACTCAAATAAAGATAAATCTATAGCAGCTTAAAAAAGTGGTGCATCTTGCACCACTTTTTTTAATTGTATTTTAAACTATAAACTCTTTTTTTATCGTCTACAAGCTGTATTTTATCAAGCTTTATTAATCCTTCAATTACGTGATTAGTAAATTGTATCTTATTAGTTACTCCTATCTTTTTTTTGCTCCATAATACACCAGTTTGCTCATTAGATATTAACTCTCTTATTTCTTTTGCACTAATCACTGTACCTTTTTTTAAATATTTTAAAACTTTATTACAACATTTAGTATATAACTTGTCCAATAAAACTGTATTTAAGTTTCTTTCTTTTATAATACCTATATAAATTAATAGCATTGTTAAAAGTGCTATTGCTATAACATATACTATATATTTCATGACGTTCTCCTTTTACAATTAAGTATAACTCTATGGTTTCAAATTAAATTTTGAACTTATTCATTTATCAAATAAGAAAACTCAATTTAATATTTTATCAATAACTAACAGATTATTTTAGTTAAGGGCTAATAGTTGTATTGATTATTACCAATTTTGATTACTTTAGGTTTTAGGTTATTTATCTATATTTTTATATATCCATTATTATTAAGTATAGTTAAGTATTTTAACAATCTTGGAATTGCAGGTTCTATTTTTTCTCCGTATTCCTCTTTTATTTTTTCAGATATTTCATATATGTTCCTATTTCCGTCGCATAAATTCCAAACCTTAGAACCTATACTTTCCAATTCAATCCTAACAACTTTAGGTTTTCTAAAAATCTTATTCAATAATTTTTCAAAAGGAGAATTTCTAAAAACTATTATTGTTACACTTTCATCAATACATTTCCAACTTAATTTGTCATTTCTTTTTGGAATTCTCTCCATAATATTTTTACTTTTCATTTTATTAAATATATCCTCCAATCTTTAGTTGAAAATTAGAATTTCAAACAGTATACAGTGAGAATTTAAACTCTTTTTTTAAATTCCCACTGCTATACTATTTGTTTTTAATAAAATTCTATCTCTATTAATTAGATTAATTTACTATTCTTATACCTTATCAGCTTCTGCATCCTTCATAGCTACTTTTAACATATAAACTAAAGATAAGGCTAACAATATAAATATTACAAGTGAGCCAAACTGTCCTACTATAGGATTTGCTAGTGCAAAGTCTTTTCCTCCAACTGCAAATCCAGCTAAAATAACTCCCATTATACCTTCACCAGCAATAAGGCCTGATCCGTATAATATTCCAGCTTCATTAGCAGCAGTTCTTTTATTTTCATTTTTAACAAACTTATCTACTATACCTTTTATAAGACCACCAACCATTATAGGTGTTGATAAATGTATTGGTAAATAAAGTCCTATAGCTACTGGTAATGATGATACTCCTAACAATTCAAATATTATAGAGGATACTGCACCCATAAATACTAAATTCCAAGGTAAGTTTCCATCCATAATACCTTCAATTATAAGTTTCATTAATCCAGCTTGTGGAGCTGCTAGTTCTTTACTTCCAAAAGTATATGCTTTATTTAAAAGAATCATTATAAATCCTACGGCTATAGCTGCTGCTAATACACCTACAAGTTCTCCAACCTGTTGTTTCCATGGAGTTGCACCAACTAAATATCCAGTTTTTAAATCTTGAGAAGTATCTCCAGCTATTGCTGAAGCTGTACATACAACTGCACCTATACACAATGCTGAAATCATTCCCTCTTTACCAGACATTCCAGTAACTTTTAATAATATTGTTGTTAAAAGTATTGCTGCTATAGTCATTCCAGAGATTGGATTTGATGAACTTCCAACTAAGCCAACAACCCTTGAAGATACTGTAACAAAGAAAAATCCAAAAATAACTACTAACAAAGCACCAAACCAACCTACTGGTATTTGAGGTAATACAGCTATTAATATTATAGATACTATTGTCATTCCTATTATAAATTTAGGTCCTAAATCTCTGTCTGTTCTTTCTACTTCTACCATTTCACCCTTTTGTTTCAATCCTTTTAAAGCATCTTTAAATGATGAAATTATTACTGGTAATGATTTTCCTAAACTTACAATACCGCCTGTAGCAACGGCACCTGCTCCTATATATTTCAAATAATTAGACCAAATGTCCCATGGTCCTAAGTTTTTTACAACATCTGTAGCTGGAAATATAACTTCACTTGAGCCCATTCCAAAGAAAGTTATCATAGGTATAAAACAAAGCCAGCCAAGTATAGCACCAATTAACATATAAGATGATATTCTAGGTCCTACTATATATCCAACACCTAAAAGTGCAGGTAATGTATCCATACCTACTGTTGCATTAGAGTAACCTTCTATTGTTTTTTCTATTTCTGTTGGAAACATTTTAAACCCATCACCTATTAATTTATAGATTGCACCAACGGCACCTCCTATAAATACCATTTTAGCACTATTTCCACCTTCTTCGCCTGCAACTAAAACTTCTGCACAGGCAACTCCTTCTGGATATGGAAGTACTCCATGTTCTTTAACTATTAAATATTTTCTTATAGGGATCATGAATACTACACCTAGTACTCCACCTACTAATGTAATAACTGTCATTGTTAATGCAGTTGGGGCCTCTCCCCATAAAAACAATGCTGGAATAGTAAAGATAGCTCCTGCAACTAATGATTCTCCTGCCGATGCTATAGTTTGCACCATATTATTTTCTAATATAGATTTTCTTTTTAACAGAACTCTAACTATAGCCATGGAAATAACACCTGCTGGTATTGATGCAGAAACTGTCATACCAACTTTTAGTCCTAAATAAGCATTTGCTGCACCAAATATTATACATAGTATTATACCAATCACTATTGATAATGCAGTAAATTCTGGCATAACTTTGTCTGTCGGGATGTACGGAACATATTTTTCCTGACCATCTTTAAGACCATAAGCACCTTCCGGTAAGCCTTTTTTCATTGATATTCCTCCTTTTTAATAAATTTTGATTTTAAAGAGACTTTAAATACAATTTAATACTTAATGTAAAATAAACTATGATTACTTAATAATAATATTTTTATAAAAATGTAATTTAAAATATATCTCTTTACATCAAAACTTTATTTAGTCTTATAATTAAAGTATACTTTTGTATAATTTGTTATATTACTAAATAATGTGTAAACATTTTTCTTATTTGTTTTTATATAAAAGAGAAAAAGATTAGCAATTTATTGCTAATCTTTTTACATTCTATCTATCTTGTTTACCATCAGTAATATTTGAATCAGTTCCAACTATTATTTCTTTTTTTATCCATGCTTCATTATCATTCTCATCTATTATTAAAAAATGTATATAACCATTCTTATTTATGCCCTTATAACAAACAGTCTTATCATCATTAACAACTAAATGAGTTTTTTTAGAATCTACTTCAAATTTTTTTATTTCCCCATCCTTAAAAACAACTTTTCCACCAATAACATATACAGGCTTACTATAATTAGTTAAAATAGCATCTACCGTTCCACCTCCATAATACTTTAAAATTATTTCTGCATTAGGTAAAGATTTATCTATTTCTATTAAATAAATATAATATTTTTCTGTACTATTAAATAAATTTATTTTTCCTACTAATTGCTTATATCCCTTAGCATTTATTATAATTTTATATTCACCTTTATCTAAATTTTCCATGTTGAAATTATTTCCATTACAATTTAATTCAATATTTTTTCCATCTTTACTCAAAGAAATTTGCCCATCTAATATTTGTTCTTTACATGATTGTTTATTTTTAAATATGCCCTCCTTGCAATTTTTATCACACTTAAAAACCTCTATATTTAAATTACTTTTTTCACTTTCAACATCATCTCTTATATTGTCAAATAAAATTTCTATATTTTCATTTAATTTTTCGTCACTATTCAAATATATATATTCAATTATTTTTTTTCTTTATAAATCGCTTCTACCTTCACAAATCCTGATTGTATGTTTTCTACACCAAACATCATATTATCATTTTTAAGCTTAGTAGCTTTGATATTATTAAATCTAACCTCTAAATCATCTTTATCTAATCTAAGTTTCCATGCTATACTATTTATATTTTTATTGTCTATCATGTTTACTAAATTACTGCTATAATAAACCCCTTCAGGTATAGTACTATTAGTATTTTTCTTTTTTTTCTCCCATCCATTTCCTCTTATATCTAATACCTTTTCATCTTTAACCTTATTTTGTGTAAAAACTAATACATCTTTTATTTTTCATTTTTTTCAATGCAACATATCCCTTAATCGGTTCTAATTCACCACAACATATTTCAATCTCTAATTCCTTTTCATTTGTGTACAGTTGAAACTGTCCTGTAGTCTTATTAATTTTATATTTGATATCCTTATAATCTAATGATTTTATGCTATAATCAGTTTTAATTCTTTCTTTATTTATACTTATAAACTCATCTATTGATATATTATTATTTTTAAATATACTTAAAAATTTGTTTTCATCATAAAGCCCTGGCCTATATATAATATTGTCTTTTACTGGAAGTTCAAATACTTTCCCAGTAATTTTATATTTATAACTTGATTCATCTATATCATCATTTAACTTTTTTAACTTAAATTGACACTGCATTTTGTTTAAATCTATATTTTTTAAATTTTTCACCATATTTTCTTCAATTTTTAGTGCAGAGTTTCTTTGTATACCATCTACAATATAATAATTTCCATCCTTAGTTTTAATGCCTACTTCAGGATTTTTTCCTGTTCCAAATCCAAAGGTATGTTCTTTTTCATAACTTTCCTTTAAAATTAAATTCAAATTTCCACCTATATTTTCACTTGTTAACTTTCTTCCTGTTGCTTCATTATATATTTCATATAAATACTCTGTTTTATATTTATCCCACTCATTATTTCCCTCTGGTCCAGTGTTTTTTATATATTTTAAAATCCATCTATAATTTTTAGAATCTGTATAACTATCAGCCTTTAAAATCCCCTCTTTATTATTATCATCATATAAAAAAACTTCTTTTAAATGTTCATCTACTGAATTTATAGTATAAATCCCTTCTTCTTCTATCTTTTCTAAAGGCATCATTTGTTGAAATGATATTTCACTACAAGTATTTTGTAATTTATTTTCATCAGCGTAAACCAATAAACTTGCTGAAAATGCAAGGATAGCCATAATAGCAACTATTATAATACTAAAGTTTTTATTTTTACCCATTATCTCACTTCCCTCATAACTCATAACCAATAAAATTTTATCCCCTATTATAATTATTTATTTCTTTGCTATGAATATAGTAAAATAACATTTTATTTAGTTTTTAATTTATGTTTAATATAGGGTTCCAAATTAAATTTTAAACCTATTCATTGAAAATTGATTTATTAGCATTTTAAATTTTTCATTATTACTTTTTAACACTATAAATTTGGAATTTTTAGGCTTAGCTTTACGCCTATGCTTATTTCACTATAAAATTTCTTAACAATCAATTTTTAGTTTAATATAAAAGTTTTATATTAATTTTAATTTAAAGTTTTTACTCTTATACATATTATTCTTTTATCAACTAAATATTTCCTTTACCCCTTAATTTTAATTTATTCCTTAAATAAGAAAAAGGTTATATAAAGATAAAAAATATCTTTATATAACCTTTTTCTAATTAAATGATTTTAAACTATAATTCTAATGCTATTTCCATCATATCAGTAAATGTTTCTTGTCTTTCTTTGGGATTTGTTTCATCACCTGTTAATACGTGATCTGATACTGTAAGTATAGATAATGCTTTAACTTTATTTTTAGCTGCTAAAGTATATAACTCTGCTGTTTCCATTTCTATAGCTAAAGTCCCATAATCTATCCATTTTTGTATTCCCATTCCTGTATCATCATAAAATAAATCACTGGATAATACATTACCAACTTTTATATTTAATCCTTTATTTATCCCAAGCTTATAAGCCTTATTTAAAAGCTCAAAATTAGCTGTAGGTGCATAATCCATTCCTTGAAATCTTCTTCTATTAATTCCTGAATTAGTTGAAGCGCTCATAGCCAAAACTATATCTCTTATTTTAACATCCTCATTTATTGCTCCACAACTTCCAACTCTAATTAGCTTCTTAACTCCATAAGAATTTATAAGTTCATTAGCATATATAGATAGTGATGGAAGTCCCATTCCAGTTCCCTGTACTGATATTCTTTTCCCATTATACATACCTGTATATCCATACATACCTCGTACATCATTATAACATTTTGCATCTTCTAAATAAGTATCTGCTATAAATTTTGCTCTTAATGGGTCCCCTGGTAATAGCACTATCTCTGCTACGTCCCCTTCATTAGCCATTATATGTAGATGTTTAGCCATATTAAACCCTCCTTTTAAAATATAATCTATTAATTATATAGTGTTATTATTTATAAATTATAACATTATTGTATTTTTTTAAAAAGCTATTATATAACTTTAAACTCTTTTATCTATCAGATAAAAGAGTTTTTCAATTAAAATAATCTGTCAACTATTAGTATAATATTAATCTTAAATTTTCTCATTTGATAAGTGCATAATTTTAAAACTTGAAGCTTGTTTCTCTATATAAGTTGGTTAAAAGTTTAAAATTAAAATTCATCTTTTAAACTTTCCGTTAAAAGTGATAAAATTAACATTATTATAGCTATAGGCACTATCCCTATTAATATTAATTTTATATTTAAATTCTTAAATCCAACTATAATTGGACTACCTAATGTATATACCCCAATTATAGAGGATATTATTAACATATTTATATTAAACCTTATTCCTTTTAATATTATATTTAAAATACTATTTTTATTTTCTAATATATTTATTCTAAGGAAAATTTCATTTTTACTCATTGCCATTGCTGTAGCTGTATTAATCATTTCAACACTAGTATTTTTTTCAATTTAACTATACTATCACTAAAATAAATTATATTATAAATTATCAATAAAATACTTACTGTCTTTCTTCCACTACCTAATATAATAGTTAAAATAGCTAAAACGGCTATATATGGTATAAAACTTATAAGTTCTATAATTAATTTATATACTTTATAAAATTTACTTCCAATTCTACTGTTAAAAATTATAAAAGCTATTATTGAAAAAACTATAGCTACCATAATAGCTATAAATACCATACTTATAGTGTTTAAAAACAAATATTTCATACTATGTGGCATTGACCAAACTTCTTTTTTTACGACAATTATATCTATAAGACTAATAATTGAACCTAAAATTACAGATAAAAATAATATTATTCCATACCTTTTCTTAACCATCTCTCTACCCCTTTAAATAAGTTAAAGCCTTTATTATATCCTTTACATTAAGCGCTCCAACTATCTTTCCATTCTCTCCCAATACATCTAAATCATATACAGTCTTTTGAAGCATAAATGTTAATGCATCTTTTAATGTTTTATTTTGAGAAATTCTTTCCCTTACGTCTTTTCCTAGTTTTGGTATCATGTAATCCTCAATTATCATATTAGATAGAATGTTAATATATAAATCAGCAGAACTTCCATCATTTAAAATATCTACTTTTGAATTAGACATTAATTTATCTGCTCTATCAAAACTTTTAAGTTTTCCATCTTCTATAACAGCTACACTATCTCCAATTTTTATAGCCTCTTCTAAATTATTCGTAGCAAATATTATTGTTTTACCTAGTTCTTTATGTAATTTTAAGAGACATTCTGAAAGCATAAGCCTAGATTCTGATTGTAAATTTTTAAAAGGCTCGTCCATAATAATAATATCTCCATCATTTAAAAAGGCTCTTATAAGACCTATCTTATGAATTTCTTCTGTATTTAATTGATATACTTTTTTGCTTTTATATTCATAATAATTTAAATCTAAAATAGAAAAATATTCATCTAATGTATTATCAATTTTTGTATTATCCCAATTTAATTTTTTAGGAACTATACTTAAATTCTTTCTTATATCCATATTAGAAAATAATCCAGCCTCTTTATTTATGTATCCTATACTCAATCTAAGAGTTTTTATATCAAAGTCATTTATATTAACATCATTTATGAATATTTCTCCCAAATCTTCAACTACTATCCTATTTAACATATTTAAAATCGTAGTTTTCCCACTTTTACTTTGACCTAAAATTACAGTTACTTCTCCATCTATAACATCTAAATTTAAGTTTTCAACAATAATTTCTTTATTATATATTTTTGTAACTTGCTCAAATGAAATCATTTTAACCTCCTCAATTCTATTAAACACACTTTTTCTCCATAGCCTTTACTCTATAATATTATATATATTTTTTCTCTTATTATATACCTTTCTTTCAATATATCGACATTTATTCATATATTATAATACTTTTTTAATTATAATCATAAAAAAACATAAAAAGTATGCAACTTTTTATGTTTCTTCAAATTTAATCATATTTTAAATTTTATATAAACATTGCTATAATCTTTATTATAACTAAATGAAGAGGATAAAATATATAAAATAAATACTTAGTAAATTTATTGTTTATTCCTCTTTTACCATTATATAAAAGTATAAAAATTATTGAAAATATCATCATCCATTGTGGATCATTTATAATTAACTGTTCATAAGCATTTCCACTACCTATATTTGAAAAAATCCACTTAGCCATAATGAAAATGTAATGTAAGCTAATGACATAATAAATTTTTTATCTCTTAAAAAATAAAATATTAAAGTCATTCCTACTCCAAATATTGAAGCTTCTGAAAAAAATGATGCAACAATAACTGCTAATGAACATATTATTCCTAAAATATATTTTTTGCTGTTTTTTGTATATTCTATTACATACATTAATAATACAGCTAATGCTAAGGATAAGAATATATTGTTATGAATATGAAATACTACTCCTATTATTTGCATAATTAATGCAGATTCAAATAATCTTCCCATATATTTAATTTTACTTCTAGTATGAAAAAACCCTTCTACTATAAAGTAAAAAAATATAGGTGAAACTACTCTCCCTATAAAATTAAACCATATAGGCATACCTGAAAAATTACTTCCTACGTGATCAAATACCATTAATATCATTGCTATAATTTTAATTGCAAATGCATCCATGAATATCCTCCTTTAAATTTATTTTCTTTAAGGATATTCTATTGCATTTATTAATTAACTCCAATTTAAAATACTTTCATTTAAATTACAATGTTGTAATAAATTAAACTTTACGTTTTTGAACCTTTCAAAACTTCAATTTAAATTTATTCATTTAATTTTTGTTATCAGTTGCTATACATAAACTCCATACTATTAGTTATGATGTTAATGATAAAACTCTATATAAAAGCAAAATATCAGTTTATTATACTTTGCTTTTTAATTCCTCAATACTTTTAAATCTCCAAAATAAAAAATACACTATATTTATAAAAAATATTACAGTGAATATTGTTACAATTTGATTTAATATACTTACAGAATACATCATACTTACAAAATTTCATAAACATAAATGTATTTAGAAATGCTAATATATATGGTACAAAAATATAAATGCCATTTCTTTTGATATTATTTCTT
>NZ_HE611050.1:1008275-1046578 GCF_000285575.1 Clostridium senegalense JC122
ACCGATACTCTTTAAATTCCTAAAATTAATTTTATTATATATAACCTCATTATAAAATCTAATATAAACTAAACTTAATGCCATAAAATAAATTAATGTACAAATTAAGGTAGAGAAATATATGTATATTTTATTTGTAGATATAGAATCATAATATCTACTTACTCTTGATATCATATAAAATGTATCTTGTTTATCATATTTATAATATTCTTCTCTTATGTCATCAATTATTTTAGTAGCTTCTGTCCATTTAGGCAAATCATATGCTATACAACTAAGATAGTTTAATTTTCCATTTAATTCATTAAACATATTTTCTGAAATAACATATAAATCATTAGCACTAACTGCATATGTTACATTGGATATAATCTTCTTATTTATACGTAACTTCTTGCCATTAACCGGTACATAATCTTCTGTAATTTCCTCTTTAAATAAGGGGACACTATAGACTTCATCATCATTAACACTAATTTCAGACTTTCCATATTGCAGCGCTAATTTATTATATTCTTCATTACTTATAAATGAAATATACTCATTTAAATTCAGTATCTTATATTTAGTTTTATAGTAACTAAAATCATTTTTTTCTAATATATTATCTAAATCTTTTTCAAAGGGAATTGTTTCACTTTTATTATCTATGAAAAATGCAATATGTATAAGGAATTTCAACTTCTAAATTTTTTGCTACTACCATAGCATCCGTATATAGCATAGATATTATAGCAAAGGTTACAGTTAAAAGAATTGTTGCTAAAATTACTATATTAGACATATTAATGAAACGTTCTTTAATTGAGGATAATAGTATTATATTTTACCTTTTATTTTATGAAATGTATCTTAGATAATAAATGTAAAAAATAAGGAATTAAATATTTTAATAATATGAAATTTATAATAGCTATGGTGAAAAATTCAATAAAAATGTAAATAGGACTTATTTCAATATGTGAATTAAATTTATTTAATAATATCATAAGTATTAATATTATTATAGAAGTATAGATTTTCCATATATTTAAAGCTTTAGTTTTTTTATTATCAACTAAAAGCTCATCGCATCCTTTTCTTAAAATTTTTTATAATTAATAGTGTATGCTAAAATAAATATTATGGTATAAGCTAAAACAGTTTCTATTATTGCATAAGTTGGAAAATAGAAATTCATATTTTCTATTTTTGTAATATAACTAAAAATTATAAGAAAAACTTTAAAAATACGACCCCTAATATAACACCAATAATTATTGCACTTCCTCCAACTATTAAATTTTCTATCATAAAAACTTATAGAAATCTTTATAATCCACACCCAGTGCCATTAATACTCCAAATTCTTTTTTTCTCATTTTTATAAATGTATTCAATGAATACATTATAAAAAATATAGATATTAAAATAACTTGAAATTTCATATAACTAATATCAAAATGCAAATCACCTTTTACACTCTCTATTAATACAGGATGATTTATTATAGCTGAAGTTATAATGAATATAAAAACAGCTGCACAACTGCTAATTAAATAATATAAATATAATTTCAAATTTCTTATAGTACTTTTAAATAAGATTTTTTCAAAATTCATAGTCATTCCCTCCTAGAAAGGAAAGTACATCTAATATTTCTCTATAAAATTGCTTATTACTCTCTCCTTTATATATTTCATTATAAATTTCTCCATCCCTTAAAAATATAACTCTATTCGAAAAACTTGCAATATAAGGATCATGAGTAACCATGAATATAGTTGTATTCATTTGGGTTTGTATCTTCTTCATTAACTTCATTACATCATCACTACTTTTAAAATCTAAACTTCCTGTTGGTTCATCTGCAAATAAAACTTTAGGCTCTGTAATTAAAGCTCTAGCTATAGCTACTTTTTGTTTTTCTCCTCCTGAAATTTCAAATATATTTTTATGCAATATATCTTTTATATTTAAAAATTCACTTAAAAATTTTAATTTAGATTTCATTTCACCATTCTTTTTATTTAAAAATGTTAATGGTAAAATTATATTATCTTTTACATTTAAATAATCTAATAATCTAAAATCTTGAAATATACAACCTAAGTTATTTCTCCTAAATATTGTTATTTCTTCTTCTGAGAAATTACTAATATTTTTATTATATATTTTTACTTTTCCTGCAGAAGGTTTTGTCATACCATAGCAAATATTTAAAAAGGTACTTTTACCACTGCCTGAAGGTCCCATAACAGCTATGAACTCATTATTTTCTAAATAAAAGTTTAAATTTTTAATAGCAAATTCACCTTTTTTATAAATTTTATAAACCCCTTCTAGTTCTATTAAATTCAAGTTACCACCTCAAAACGTTATATTATAATAATAACTTTAGTTCCAATTCCTTGCTGTGACTCTATATATATTTGGTGATCTAATTTATTGCACACTTCTTTTACTAAATGCAATCCCATTCCTGTTGATTCACCATAAGTTCTTCCATTTTCACCTGTATAGAAAGCCTCAAAAACTCTTTTTATATCACTTTTAGATATCCCTATACCTTCATCTATGACTTGAATTTTCACTCTATCATTTTCCTTCTCAGCTATAACTTCTACAGATTTCCCTTTACCTTGTGAATATTTTATGCTATTTATTAATATTTGTTCTAATATAAATTCTATCCATTTTTTATCGCTATTTATAATTATCCCCTCTTCAATTCTAGTTTTAGGAAAGATTTTATTCTTTATAAAATAACTTTTTAAAGTATTTATAGCATTTTTTATAGGAATTTCTGCCGGAAATTGTTTTATTGAAAAATCATTTTTAAAATCTTCTATTCTAGCATTATATAAAGCTAATTTTAATCCTCTTTCTAATTTATCAACTTCACTTTTTATATCTAATATAAATTCTTCTCTTTCATATTCTTGCATATATAGTTTTATTACTGAAATCGGCGTTTTCATATGATGAACCCATTGATTCATAAAATCTAACTGTTCTTTTTGCCTTTTTATTTGATTATAAACTTCACCTTGATAAAATCCGTACATTTCATTACTGATTCTATTTAATTCTTGTCCTAAATAAGAATCTCCAAACTCCGATACTAGTTCTTCGAAATTTACATAACTTTTAGACAATCCTTTATAAAATTTTTTATTTTTAAAATATCTACAAACCATATAAATTAAAACTATAAACATATTTAGAATAAAAAATACATTTTGTTATTTACAGTATTAAGTCCATCAAAAATTAAGTCACAACCAAATATTAATACAAAGCTAAATAAATATACCAAAATAAACCCTAAATTATCTTTTATAAACAGTTTCATCTAATTGCCTCCAACTTATATTAATCCTATATCCTGCCCCCCTAACAGTTTCTATAACATTTTCTATATTAAGCTCTAACAATCGTTTTCTTAATCTTGTTATATTTACATTTAGTGTATTATCATCTACAAAGGATTGATCATCCCAAAGTTTTTCTAATAATACATCTCTAGATACAATTTTAGGATAACTGCTCATAAGACAATCTATAAGTTCGCACTCCTTTTTACTTAATATAACCTTATTCTCCTTATATTCCAGTTCTAATCTTTCTGGGTATAGCATTAGTCCTTCTAGATTTACAATTCTTTCATTTGATGTTGATGCGTATTCTCCATATACTCTTCTTAAATTGCTTTTTATCTTAGCTCTTACAATTTCATAATTAAATGGTTTAACTATGTAATCATCTGCACCACTTTCTATAGCCATTATCTGATTCATATCACTGTCTCTAGCAGATATAAATATTATAGGACATAGTGATTTTTGCCTTATCTTACTACACCAATAATACCCATCAAATTTGGGTAAATTTACATCCATAAGAACTAAATTAGGATTTTCTCTGTCAAAAATCTCCATAACCTCATCGAATTTTTCAACTTTAAAAACACTATATCCATATCTTTCAATATATTCACTTAACAATGTTGCAATTTTTAAATCGTCCTCTACTACCATTATTTTATAAGACATACCCTTATCTCCATTTCATAAATTTTATTTATAATAATATAAAAATACGATATTATTATAAATAAGGTATGTCTATTTTAAACATACCTTATTTATATTATCTATTATTTCCGTAAAATTATTTCAATAATTTTAAATTTACTATTTTAAATCTTCCATCTATTCAGTTTCACTTATTATTTTATAATAATTATTTGAAGTTATTATATAATATATCATGTATATCACAATGTATGGAATTAATACTTGCAATTCAATTAAAGCTGTATTTTGATTAAAAGCCTTTGCTATATATGAAATTGCTACAACACTATGCAATATTCCTACAATTAAAGGCATTATAAATACATATGCAACTTCTTTGTATATTGTAGATTTTATACTTTTTTCACTAACTCCTATCTTTCTTAAAGATTTGTACCTACTACTTTCTTCTGTTGCTTCTGAAATTTGTTTGAAAAATATTATACTTCCCATTGCAACTAAGAATACTCCCCCTACAAATATTCCTATGAATAGCATTCCAGAAATAGATGTGGATTGTTCTTTAAAGTTTTTATAGTAAGATGAATATATAAATATATCACTTCTATCGTCTTTATTTTTTAATACTTCTTCGTTTATTTCATCATCAATTTTTTTATCTAACATTTCTATATTTTTATTATCAGAAAGTTGGTATATATTTAATTTTTGTAACTCCCCAATTTTCTTTACTTTATTATAATCTGTATCATTTAGTATAATGGTTTCAAATGACATATGCTCATTTATTAAATTATTTTTATAATATTTCTTTATAGTATACTTTTCAAAATTAGTATTATCATTTGTTATATTTATTTCTTTAGGCTCTTCTTTATTAGATGCACTGTCTCCAAATTCATAAAAATATAAACATTCACCTGGTTTTAAATCAATGTTTTCATATTTTTTCTCTCTTAAATTATTTATCTTATCAAAATCACTTTCAGATATTACATTGAAATTTGACTGTTGTAAATCTACTTCACCTTCAACTTCAACATATTCAGCCTTTGTACTTCCTAAAAATTTAGTATTATTTTCTTCTTGTATAAATTTTGTAATATCACGGTCTAATGACTTACTATCTATAGATGTTATATATGAATATGGATACATATCATTAAACTTTCCGATAAACTTATCATAATAACTTATACTTACACCCATAGCTGTTATAGTTGTAGCACTTAAAATGGCTATTAATGCTAAAGCTCTAGAATTTCCTTTTATTCTAAACAATAACTTAGATGTTACTATCATATTTAATCCTTTAAAATACGATGTTTTATTCCTTTTTCTAGCCTTTATTAAAAATACTAATAAAGATGAAAATAACATAAACGTTCCAGTAGTTATTGATACCAATATTAATATCAGTGATAACTCTTCATTTGAAGACTTTATTAAATTTAAATAGTTAAAATATCCAAACAAAATAAGTATTATTGATAATACTGCTTTTATCATCGAGGCTTTTGGCTCAACTTCTCTTTTACTTTCTGCTTTAAATAAATCTATAAGTTCAAATTTATAAATAGTCCTTCCACTAATAATAGAAACTAAAATAAAGATTATAATAAATGCTATAATTGTATTTATTATTCCTTTACTTGTTATTACCTTTCCAATAGGTATACTAAGTCCAATCATCTTTATTAGAATAACAGTTGCAAATTTTGCAAATACAGCTCCTAATAAAATTCCTATTATTAATGCTATAATACCTATAAAGAAAGTCTCTAAAAACAACATTTTACCTATACTCTCATTTTCAATTCCTAAAAGAGAATATAATCCAATTTCCTTTTTTCTTTTCTTTAGAAAAAAGTTATTAGAATACCATATAAACATTGCAGAAAAAAATAATATTATGTAAGATGACATTTTAAAACCTGTGCTAAGTTTAACACTTCCTTCTAACATACTATTTATTACTTCATTGAATTCTAAAGATTTAAATATAAAAAATATTGATACTGATACTATTATAGAAACAAGATAAACAATATAATTTTTCAAATTCATTTTAACATTATTTTTTGCTATATTAAATATCATCTGTAGAATCACCACCAATTAAAGCCATAGTATCAATTATTTCCTGAAAAAATACTTTTCTTGTTGAAGATTTATGAATTTCTTTATAAAGCTTACCATCTTTTATAAAAATTACCCTTTTGCAATAACTTGCAGCACCTGGATCATGTGTTACCATCATTATCGTAGCTTTTCTTTCTTCATTTAAACTTTCTAAGGAATTTAAAAGTTCTTTTGATGACTTAGAATCTAATGCTCCAGTAGGTTCATCTGCTAGTATAATAGATGGTTGCGATATTATTGCTCTAGCTGCTGCTGTTCTTTGTTTTTGTCCTCCTGAAAGTTCAGTTGGGTATTTATTTAATAGTTCTTCTATTCCTAACCTTTTACATGTTTCCATAACCTTTAACTCTATTTCTTTAACACTTACCTTACTTATAGCTAAAGGTAATGCTATATTTTCTTTAACAGTTAATGTATCTAACAAATTAAAATCTTGAAATATAAATCCTAAGTTTTCTCTTCTAAACTTAGCTAATTCTTTATTATTTAAATCAGTAATATTTTTTTCCTCAATTTTAATTTCGCCATGAGATGGTTTATCTATAGTTGATACTATATTTAATAATGTACTTTTTCCTGCCCCTGATGGTCCCATTACACCTACAAACTCTCCTTCTAGGATTTGTAAATCTATATTTTCTAATGCTTTATAACTAGTCCCTTTAGTTTTATATACTTTTGAAACATTTTTAATTTCTAATACGCTTTTCATTTAACCATTCTCCTTATAGTTATTTTAATGATGGATATAAAAATTTATATATTTTTTCTCTTTTTTCAATTTTATCTCCATAGTATTTTTTTGCATATGACTTATCTTGTTCTTCAACTTCACCATTTCTACTTATCCAATTTGCCATCATTTCCTTAAGATCTTTACCATTAAAATTTTCTGATATATAAAATGAACCTAATCTTATATTATTCTCTGCCTTAGCTACATCTGCTTTGTTTTCAATTTTTATTCCTGCCTTTTTTGCTATTTCCATACCTGACTCATCTGTTATATTCATAAGTCCAGACGGTCTTCCTTTTTTATAAGGTGTTTCTTTGAAATTTGTTTCAAAATGAATAACAGCCGCTATAACAGCTGGATCTACTTTGTAATTTTCTCCACACTCCTTTATAACATCTATATTTGTTATAGGAAATAGCATTTCTCTTACAAATAGCCCAGAGCTTATTACTATTACAGCTAATGATAATAAAACTATTGTTACTTTCTTCATATTTTTTATTCCTCCAAACTATACTAAAATTTTATTTAATAACTTAAAATTAATTTTTTAATTTATTACAAGTTTATTTTAATATGGATTTATAATTTTAAATATTGATTTATATTTCATAAATATTACAGCCTTGTAATGTTAATAAAAATAACCTTGCTAAAATTTAGCAAGGTTATTTTTATTACATATTATTTTATAATCTATATAATTCTTATTTTAATTTTATGCTCCCTGTTCTACATTTCCATTTCTAATTTTAGGACCATTTCCATTGCAATTACCTTTATTTTGTTTACAGTTTTCTCTGTTTTGCTCACAATTCTCTCTATTTTGAGGACAATTTTCCTTATCTCCTCCATAATAACATTGATCATTCGTGTTTTCTTCCACTGTTGGAGTTTCAGCCCCATCACTTATCTTCACCGGTGCAATTTCACTTTTTACTTCAGATTGCATATTTTGACTCTTAGTTTCAACATTATTTGATGTCCCTGCAAAAACCATTCCTGTAGCACCTAAAGTCATAGTTGTTGCCATAATTAATGATAATATTATTTTTTTCATTTTAAATTCCTCCTATAAGTTAAATTCATATTCTCTAATATAATATTACTTATAAGTTTTAATACTTTTTTGTTTAATTTGTGATGAATTTGTGAAAATTGTAATTAAAGCACTTTATCTTTAGGGATTATGAAATAAAATTCTACTCCAGATTCTTTTAAGTTTCTAGCACCATATGAAAATTCATGTTTTAATAATATTTCTTTGGAAATAGATAAACCAATTCCCATTCCTCCACTACTCTTATTTTTTAAATATCTATCCCAAACTTCACCTATAAATTCTTCATCTATTCCTTTACCATTATCTCTTATACTTATTTTTACATTATCGCTTACATCTTCTAATATTATTTTTATAGAATCTCCACAGCTATGTTTTATACTGTTATCTATTAAATTATAAATTACTCTATATAAGTAAATTTCATCACCTTTTATAAAAATATCATTATTTAAGTTATTTATAACAGCTATTTCAAAATTATCATTACTCATAAAACTAATCTTTTTTACACATTCATTTATAATATGAGTAATACTAATTCTTTCGAAATTCATATTAACTTTGCCCTCTTTTATTTTTGAAAGTTGTAATATTTCAGATACTAACCTGTTTAACCTGTCAACTTCTTCAATTATGATTTCACTATATTCTTTTACCTCTTCTCCTTTTACTAATTCATCACCTATTGCCTCGCTATAATTTTTAATAATACTTAGGGGAGTTTTAAAATCATGACTGACATTAGCTATAAATTCCCTTTGCAAATTATATTTATAGCTTATTTCCTTAGACATTTTTTTAATACTTTGTGCCAACTCCTCTATTTCATCTCCTGTTTTGACATTTATATGTACATCAAAATTTTCTTTTGCTATTTCATCTGAAGCCTGTTTTAAATCTATTATAGGCTTTGTAAATCTTCTTCCAAGATAAATAGCTAATGGATTTGATATTATAATAGAAACCATAAATATAATAGCTAAAATTAAATATATTAAATTTATATATTCTTTTGTATCATAATAACTTTTCATTACAACTATGTATCCAGAATCTGTAGGTTTTTTATATGTTAAATATTTTTCTCTTTTATTAGTAACTAAAGTGTCCTTTTCTTTCAACTTTTCTACATCTACTTTATTTAACCACATCATTTTTCCAGGTCCAAAACAATGTGAATTACCACCTTCACTAATTATTCCTAATACTAACGAACTACTATATGTTCCATACATTTTATATTCTGATTCTATTTGACCACTTATCTTTTCTAACTCATTATATTGTTGCTTTATGTATACTTTTCCTAAAAGAACTGTTGAAAAAATATATCCTAGTCCCATAACAAGAACTGTGGATAATAAAAAGTATTTTAAAATTCTCTTAGTTATTTTATTCGTTCCTGTCTTCAAGTTTATAACCTACCCCCCACACTGTCTTTAAATTCTCATTAAAATATTTTATTTTTTCTCTTAAATTTTTAACATGAGTATCTATCGTTCTAGAATCTCCTATAAAATCATATCCCCATACCTTTTCTAAAAGTTGTTCTCTATTAAACACTATATTCATATTTCTAATCAAAAAAGTCATTAAATCAAACTCTTTAGGTGTCAAAGTTATAATACTACCAAACTCCTGTACTAGATGTTTTTCTACATCAACTATCAGATTATCAATCTTAAAATTTTCACATTTATTTTCCTTAATTGTATTAATTCTAAGCTTAACTCTTAATACAAGTTCCCTCATACTTATAGGTTTTACCATATAATCATCTGCACCTAACTCTAATCCAAATATTCTATCTTCCTCATCCCCTCTAGCAGTTATCATGATTACAGGGACTTTAGAATTTAATGATTTTGATTTTCTTAACAAAGACCATCCATCTTTTTTAGGTATCATAACATCTAAAATTATAAGATCAAAAGTTTCATTTTCTATAAGTTCATTTCCTTCAAAACCTTCTTTTGCACATATAATTTCATAACCCTCTTTATTTAAATATAGTTTCATAACATCTCTAAGTTTTTTTTCATCTTCAACTATTAATATTTTACTCATAATGACACCTCACCCTTACTTACTATATAGTTTATAAGTAATTATACATGTTTTTAATAGAAATTTACTTATTCTATTATACTTTTAACATTAAATTTATAATAGAAAATAGCCGTTTAAAACAACATCTTACTATTATTTTAAACAGCTACAATTAAATTATAAACTATTTATTGCATTTTCTATTCTATTTAATGCTTCTTCTATAATTTTTCTACTAGTTCCTATATTCATTCTTTGGAATTGTTCTCCTGCGTATCCAAACATCTTTCCATTATTTAATCCTACTTTGCATTTATTTATAAAAAATTTATTTAATTCATCATTACTCATATTTAATTGGGAGCAATCTAACCATAATAAGTATGTGCCTTGTGGTCTTTGAACTTTTATCTTAGGAATTTTATTTTCAAAATAATTTAGTACAAATTCTACATTTTTATTTAGGTAATCCATTAATTGATTATACCACTGTTCACCATTAACATAAGCAGCTTCTAAAGCTACTGCCCCCATTATATTAGGACCATGTATACAATGCTTATCTAATTGAATTTCAAATTGTTTTCTTAATTTTTCATTTTGTATGATTATATTAGCTGTTTCTAGACCAGCAATATTAAATGTTTTATTTGGTGCTGTACAAATAATTGAATTGTTTGCAAATTCATCATTTATTTGTGCAAATACAGTATGCTTATTTGGTTTATATACTATATCACCATGAATCTCATCGGAAACAACTAGTATATTATTTTCTATACATATTTCACCTAACTTTTTTAATTCCTTCATTGTCCATACCCTACCTCCTGGATTATGTGGACTACAAAGAATTATCATTTTTGTCTTGTCTGTAATTATTTCTTTTAAATTTTCTAAATCCATTTTATAATTACTACCATCATAAACTAACGGGTTTTCTAAAACTTCACAATCATTATTTTTTATTAATCTATAAAACGGATGATAAACTGGAGTCTGTAAAATAACTTGGTCACCAGGTTTTGTAAATGCTGCAATAATACTATTAACTCCTGGTACCACTCCTGGCGTAAATTTTATCCAGTCTTTTTCTATTTTCCATTGAAACCTTTTTTGCATCCAATTAATTACTGACTTATAGTAAGAATCTGGTGAATATGTATAACCAAACACTTCATGTTTTAATCTTTCTTCCATAGCTTTAACTATAGCTGGTTCTACCCCAAAATCCATATCTGCAATCCACATAGGAATTACATCATCTCTTCCAAATATAGCTCTGCGATTATCCCATTTAGCACAATTAGTACCTATTCTATTAGGAATTTCATCAAAATTATATTTCATACTAACCCCTCCAAAATTTAACCTTATTTTTATTTACTTTGATTATATGTCTATTTTTACATTATGTCTAATAAGTAAGTCTAGTTTTCTATTTTAAAATAGAAAAAACTGATTAATTCAAATTCATAATAAACTTTAAACTAATCAGTTTGTCTAAATATATACTATTTAACTTTTTCTATAGATTCTTCAGCAAAAGTTTTTGTTACTATTTTTTCATATGGAGCTCTTTTATCTAATTCTTTTGCCATGTCCATTACATCCATCAATCTATTAAGACTTTCTTCTTCAAGTATTGGATTTTGGCACCAAGCATCTATTGATTTATATCGATTAACAACAGTTACTATATCTTCCATCTTCATATCATTAAAAAATGGTGCTATTGATTTTGCAATTTCTTCTGCACTATGATTTTGTACGTATATTTGACCTTTATATATTGCATTTGTAAAACTTTGTATTGTTTGTTTATTTTCTTTTATATATCTATTTGTTGCTGAATAAGCTGTATATGGTATTTCTCCTGACTCTTCTCCAATTGATGCAACAATATATCCTTGTCCTTGCTTTTCAAGGGATGTTGCAGATGGTTCAAATAATGTTACATAATCTCCTTCTCCTGCTGTAAACGAACCTGCCATAACATTAAATTGAATATCTGTTCTAACATTAACTTCCCCATTTTCTTTATTGGTTCCGATTTTCAAATTATTATTTTTGATTGTATACTCTAATGTCATTTCAGGCACTCCACCTTTTCTACCACCAAGTACCTCTTTCCCCTTTAAATTCTCAAATTTAAAATTATCTTCCTTATCTCTTCCAACTAAAAAGCTACCATCTCTTTTAGTAAGCTGAGCAAAATTTATTGCATAGTCATTACTTCCTTTATTATAAACATATATAGATGCTTCTGGTCCCATAAGCCCAATTTGAACTTCATCTGATATTAATGCTGCCATAGTCTTATCAGCACCCTGTGCTGCTATAAGTTCAATATCTAATCCTTCTTCTTTAAAGTAACCTTCATTTATAGCTACATATTGCGGTGCATAAAAAATAGAGTGTGTTACTTCTGCAACCTTTATTTTAGTAAACTCTTCATTCTTCTTTCCACAGCCGCTAAAAAACATTGAACATATAAAAGCGCTGGTTAAAACAGCTATTAACTTTTTATATCTTTTCAATTTTTTTCACCTCATACCTCTTTAATCTAATAAGTCAAAAGAATCACTAATTATTATCTACGTTTTGTTTTGACTTGTAAATTTTTTCTATCACATTTACCACTTCGTACATTATAAGCGCACATACAGCTAAAACTACAACACCCATCATAACTAAATCTAATCTAAATACTTGCCCTCCATATACTATCAAATATCCAATTCCATATCTTGATACTAAAAATTCACCTACTATTACTCCCACCCAAGACATTCCTATATTTATTTTTACTATATTTATTATATTTCCTATATTAGATGGTAGAATTAATTTTGTGAGAATTTGACTTTTCGTAGCTCCAAAACTTCTAAGCATTTTTATTTTTTCTTCATCTGCATTAATAAAATAATTATATGCTGACAATATAGTTGTAACTACAGATATAGTTACAGCTATAACTACAATTCCTTTTATTCCAGCACCAGCCCAAACTATAAGAATAGGTGCTAATGCGGTTTTAGGAAGTGCATTTAGAACTACCATAAAAGGATCTAATATTTTCGCTACTGTTTTAGACCACCATAACATTATAGCAATTATAATTCCTAAAACTGTACCAATAGTAAAACCTAAAACTGTTTCCCATACAGATATGCCAACGTGTTTAAACAACTCACCATTAGAAACATATTCTTTAAATAAAACATATATATCTGATGGCTTGCTAAATAGAAATGTATCTATAATTTTTACTCTGGCAAAAACTTCCCAAATTACTAACAACATAACTAGTAAAAATATCTGCCAAAATAATATTTTATATTTATTCTTTTTTCTTTCCTTTAAAAACTTTTCATATGCTGAAAGAGATGAATTATTTTTCATGAACATCCAACTCCCTCCAAAGATTATCAAAATAATCCTTAAATTCTGGTGCTTTTCTTGCCAAAAGTGGTGTTTTTTCATTAGTTACTGTTAATTCTATATCATATACTTTTTTAATATTTGCTGGTCTTTTAGATAAAACAGCAACTTGATCTGCCATTGATATTGCTTCAGATATATCATGTGTTACTAATATTGTTGTTTTATTTTCATTTTTAATTATTTTATATATATCGTCACTTACCATGAGTCTTGTTTGATAATCCAAAGCAGAAAAAGGTTCATCTAAAAGTAAAATATCTGGATCAACAGAAAGTGTTCTTATTAAAGCAACTCTTTGCCTCATTCCTCCAGATAATTCTCTAGGATATCTATTTCTAAATTCCCATAATCCATAATTTTTTAATAATCTATTTATCTTTTTTATTGCATCATCATTTAATTTTTTTTGTATTTCAAGTCCAATAGTTATATTATCCATTATGGTTCTCCATTCTAATAAATGGTCTCGTTGAAACATATATCCAATCTTTCCTTTTATATTTATATCTCCTGATGTTGGTTTTAACAAATTACTTAATATATTTAAAAGTGTTGATTTTCCGCTACCAGATGGTCCTAAAATAGCTAAAATCTTACCTTCTTCTAAGGAAAAACTTAAATTTTCTAAAACCTTAAGTTCTCCATCTATAGTATAGAAATTCATCCCTACATTTTTCACATCAACAATAGAGGACACTTTCTCACCTCCAAACTATAAGATTAGAAAATGACTAATTTATTTTTCATAACCTTATAATCTATATATTAATATGTTATTTACAAAATAGTTGTTTTGTGATAGTTTTATTACTTTTTTCCACACAAAAAGAAGTAGTTTGTATAAACTACTTCTGTATTAATTGCTTTTTATTTTTAATATCTACTTTTTTATTTTTAAAAGGATTTTTGCCTTTTCCTATTAGTTGAAAAAAATATATTATCTTAGAAACCGAAAATAGTATATCATTGCTTTTAGATATAGCTACTTTTTTACCCATAGCCTTACCACCGACAGTCATAGCTGCAATCACAGCACTTATTGTTGCTGCAATTAATATTTGATTAAGGTTTGGTTTTGCCTGTAATATTTTAGAAACAATTACTACACCAACAGAACCACTAATAATCCCTGAAACGTCACCTATAACGTCGTTACAAAAGTTGGAAACTTTGCTTGCATTTCTAATTAATTTTACAACTATTTTGGCCTCTGGAACACGCTTTGATGCCATAGAATGAAATGGAGTTTCGTCACCAGCTGTAACTGCTGTACCTACAATATCGAATACTACTCCTAAAAGAATTATCGCAAATAATATTGCTAAAGCTACTAATATATTTACCTTAGATAATGTTGATTCTGATATTAAAGATACTGTTCCACTTATAACAAAAGTTGTTATAACGATTGTTATAAGCCACCTTCGCTCACCATTTTCCTGTTTTGAATTTTTATTTTTATTACTCGTGCCCAATTATATCCTCCTAATTTTTTTATATACTTAATTATAATTTTCAATATACATAATTAAAGGATTAAAAAGTTAACTTTTAAATCTATTTATATAATACTCAAAATTACAATTACTTATTCTTATAAATTATTAATGTTTTCAATTAAACAAGTGGTGACATATTAAGTTAATTTTACGGCTTAGGTCTAGCAGGATTTCCCATAAGATAACTAAAATGTCGCCATTTTAGCAGTTTCCTTTGAATATCTTATCTATGCTAATGCATAGGGCCAGATTACCACTTAGTCCGCACCACAATCCCTAATATGTCTCTTTTAGAACAGTCTAGGAGATTTCCTCAACAGTTGGGTATCTTTTTATCCTCTTTTGCAACATAGGTTTCAGTAAGCAATTAATAACACTTCTTGGCCTAGAATTGTTATCTCAACCTAACCTCCCCCTATATCACTCAAGGCAAGCTACACTGCACATAGCTAAACTCACCACATTACAGGTTTAATCCATTGCCGTACTTTAGACATCTCTTCTAAAGCACATACAATGGTCTCCACGGAAGTAGGAGCAATGACCACATGCCTTTGCGTCTGTCCCACAACCTTAACTCCCAGCACCAGCCCAAAACTGGGCGTCTCAAGCCAGCACCAGGAACTTCATCGATATGCTCTTCAACGGATTTTTAGCCCCGTCTTCAAAGATACTTACCCGACTAGAATACTGCACCACTTATTATATTGTAATATATACTATAAAGTGTTTTTAACTAATTGTAAATGGCTTTTAACTTCGTATTTTAATTAAAATTGACCTTGTAATTTAACTAAACAATCAAATCTCCTTCAATCACACGATAGAATGTCCAAGCTTTCATTTTTAAGTTAATTATATTGTATTTACTAACTTTAAAATTTGTTATTAATTTTTTCTGAATTTTAAAACAATTTTTGTAAGTACTTAGTTTACTACCATACCACTATTTCTCCAAATTTCTAACACTTAATTTTTTCATCTTTAAGATATAATTCCCATTTAAATAGCCACAAATTACATATCATATAATTTGTTTGTATTATTAATTAAATCGTTTAAAGAAAAGTTTTGTCCTTCATATTCAACTAATGTTTTACTACCTTTAACCAATATACAAGTTATTATTGATAAAATTCCTACAGTAAATAATAACATCATTACATATTTAACTGAAATAAATTCACTTAAAACTCCTGCTACTAACGTCCCTAATGGTGCTAATCCCATAGAGAAAGTACGTAAAATAGATAGAACTTGACCTCTTTTATTAGCTGGAATCACCAACATCTTAGTACTATCTAATATTACATTAAATATTCTATTAAAAAAGGCCATAGTAAACATTATGATCATCATTAAAACATAATTCTTCATTAATGGCAAAAAAATATAGTTATAGAAAAAATAATTAAACTGCATACATATGCTTTAAATTTCAACTTTCTTTCTAATTTAATCATAGTTAATAAAGTACTTGATATAATTGCTCCAATTGAAAACACTGTAATTAAATATCCATATCCCTTAACGCCTAAAAAACTTATTTCAGTACAATAAACCTTTAACAACATCATTCCGCCTGAAAAGCAAAAGTTTAATATACTATTACATAAAAATATATTCCTTAAAGTTTTAAACTTCCATACAAATCTAAACCCTTCTTTAAACTCTTCTTTAAAATCTACTTTGAAATTCTTATTAACTGTAGATTCTACACTTATAAATATTTCTGTAAATGCTGAAAATAAATATGATAATCCATTAAACAAAAACAAATATGATGCTCCAAGTGTTATATATAAAACTCCTCCAATCCCATTCCCTATCATATTCATTCCTGATTGAGCTAAGCTAGTTGCTGAATTTGCTTGAACAAGCCTTGATTTTGGTACTATATCTGGTTTTATTGCCATAACTGCTGGATTAAAAAATGCAGCACATATACCACTTATAACTGCTACCACAAAAGCCATCCATACCTCTATCACTCCAATAATTGCACTTATACCTACCACTGTAATTAATATACCTCTTATAAAATCTGTTATAACTATAACTTTTTTCTTATTATATCTATCTACAAGCACTCCAATAAAAGGGCCTAAAACTATCCTTGGCAACATAGTTAGTGTAGTTAAAAGTCCCATAATTGTAGTTGAACCTGTAACATCCAGTATCCAAAATTCTAATGCAAATATGTATAACATATCTCCTAAAGCAGATACCAATTGCCCCTGCCATAATAATAAAAAATTTTTATTCCACAGTTTTTCTTTTTTTACTTCTAAATAAGTGTTCCCCAAAATTACTCCACCATTTATTCAACACTCTATTTTAAATTTAAATTATCTTAAATTACATATCATATAAATTATTTGTATTATTAATTAAATTCTTAATATCATTTTCCTTACCTTCAAATTCTATTATATCTTTACTTCCTTTTACTGACACACACATTATTGATACTACTAACCCCATTACATATAATACCAAAAGTGCATATTTTATCTTCATTATTTCACCTAAAAATCCTCCAACTAAACTTCCTAAAGGCATTAATCCCATGCTTAGTGTAGATGCTATAGCTGAAACCTTTCCTCTTTTATCTTTCGGTATAACAAGAATCATTGTACTATTAAATATGTTGTTGAATACGGCTATACAAAACGCTGCTGTAAACATTATAAAAACAATTATATTATAATTTTTAATTAAAGGAAAAAGCACAATTTCTACTGCCCATAGTGTTAAAGAATACTTGTATATATAAAATTTATGCTTTTTCTTTAACTTAAATACTGATAATAAAATACTTCCTAAAACCATGCCCATGGCCATTATAGTCATCGTATATCCATATTTTTCTATGCCTAAAAATTTATTTTCTTTAAAATAAGGTATAAATAGTATCATTCCTGCATTAAAAAAGAAGTTTATACAACATACACATAAAAAAACATCCCTTAAGGTTTTAAAATTCCATATAAATTTAAATCCTTCTTTAAAATCCTCTTTAAATGAAATTTTATTTTTTTTCTTTATTAACTTAGGAACATCTATAAACAACTCTGTAAAAGAAGAAAATATATATGAAATTCCATTAAATAAAAACATATATGGCGCTCCTATTTCAACATATATTATCCCTCCAACTGCATTTCCAACCATGTCCATACCTGACTGTGCTAAACTAGTTGCTGAATTTGCTTGAACAAGCTTTGACTCATGTACTATATCTGGTTTAACAGCCATAACTGTTGGATTAAAAAATGCAGAACATAATCCATTTACAATCCCTACAATAAATACCATCCACACTTTTATAAATCCCATAAGGGCTGCAATACCGACAAATGTAACAAAAACACCTCTAATAAAATCTGTTATAACTATAATCCTTTTTCTATCCCATCTATCAACAAACACCCCAGCAAAAGGTCCTAAAATTAACCTTGGCAACATTGTTAGTGCACTTAAAAGCCCCATAATAGCAGTTGAACCAGTAACGTCTAAAATCCAAAAGTCTAATGCTATAGTGTATATAACATCACCTAAAACAGATACTAGCTGTCCTTGCCAAAGTAAGAAAAAATTCTTATTCCATAGTTTAATTTTTTCATTTTCAACTGGTTTAATTTCTCCCATGTATTCATCCCCTATACTATAATTTTTTTATATCTAGTATCCAGATAACCCCTCCTGCCTACATTTCTTTTCTACTTTGTTAAAAATTAAAACTCCAAGAAATAAAAATACAAACATTGATATAACTAATATTAAAAATTCATATTTTAAATCCATAAATGGAGTTTCTCCTATAAGTAGTACCCTTGCACTATTATTCATATATGTTAATGGAATAATAAAACTTATAGGAAGTAAAAATCTTGGTAATACTTCTATAGGAAATGTTGATCCTGAAAACCCTTGCATTAATCCATCTGATACATCTATTACTGTATTTTCATTTTTAATTATAAGAACTAAACTTGCTACAATTAACCCCAGTCCCATAAGTGAAAATAAAAATGGTATTAAAAATATTATGCATTTCAATAGCTCTTTACTAAAGACATTGAAATTAAAAGCTAATCTACAAATAACACCAACAAGTATTACTTCAAATGTAGAAGTTATAAATTCGAATATAGTATTAGCTAAAACTAACACAATTCTATTTACTGGTGTTGTCCAATTTGATTCTAAAACTCCATCCCACATTTCTTCCTTCAAACTATACCCTATGGACCACATAATAGCTGAAGAATAAACTGATATCATAAATCCTGTAACCATAAATCCCACATAATTATCACTACCGGTAAATTCTTTAAAACCACCAGTTCCTCCAAATCCTTTAGCCATTAGTATTTGTGGTGTTAGCCATATTATTGGCATTGCAAAAACCATTAATATATTTAATGGATATCTAAAATATATTTTTGCTCTTACTATAATTTTTTGTTTTATAACCCTTAATATATGCTTAAAACTCATAGTAAATCCCCCTAAAACCTTGATAGCAAACCATCTTCTCTTACTTTTCTTTCTAATACCCAAAATATTAATCTTCCAATAATAAAATAAATTACTCCTAATATCAGGCATAACATTAATGATTTACCTGAATCAATTAGACTATTGCCATTTAACATAACAGATCTTGCAGCTTCAATTCCAAATGTAAATGATAATGATTTTGAAATCACTTGCATAGATTTTGGCATAACAATTATAGGAAATGATATTCCTGCAAATACCATAACTATTCCCCTTACTATATGAACAGCTACATTAGCTTCTTTAAGCCATAAGACTAAACTTGCCAGTATACTTCCAATTCCAATAACTCCTATTAAAATTACAGCAAAAATCACTATCCATTGAAGTAAATTTCCTTTGATCTCTAATCCATACAAAACTTTATATTCTAAAATAGATATAACTATGTATAGAAACGATCTTATTACTGTTATAACTGAACCACCTATCATAATATCAAATTTATTTATTGGGCATATCCATAAAGACTCTAAAGTTCCTTTTTTCTGTTCAACTCTTAAAAATGATCCAAAGCTCCATAATGTCATATTTACCCACATATACACTAGTGAACCAATAAGAATATATCCTTTAAAATCTGAATAGCCTGTAATCTTCATAAAGTTACCAGCAAAACTTCCATCCTTACCAGACAATACAATAGCATTTAATATATAAATCAAAGGAAACACTGCCGGCCAAATAATTAATCCTATTATCCAATCTCTATATCTTACTAGCTCTATTAATCCCTTTTTCCCCATTGCCATTATTACCTTAAACCTTTTCACATTATACACCTACTCTCTCAAAGCCTTACCTGTTAATTTTATAAAAACATCCTCTAAAGAAGGCTTTAAAACATTTATATTTCTAATACTTGTATTAAATTCATTTAATACATTTAGAATAGGTTGTATTATATCTATGCCATCATTATGGTGAATCAATACTTCATAAGTTCCTTTGTTGGATAAATACGTTGAATTAACATTTTCTATTAGATTAATTAACTCTAATTTTTTTAGCATCTCTTCTTTTACATTATCAACTTCTATTTTTAAACTACTAATATCTGAAATACTTTCTTTTAAATTATCTGGTGTATCAAGAGCAATAATTTCTCCATTATCAATTATTGCAATTCTATCACATAAAAAATCTGCTTCTTCCATATAATGTGTTGTTAATAAAATTGTCTTACCCTCATTTTTCAATGACAATATTATATCTCTTAAATTTAATGCAGATTGTGGGTCTAATCCTAAAGTAGGTTCATCTAATAAAATCACTGGAGCATCAGGTATAAGCGCCTTGCCTAATGCGACCTTTTGTTTCATACCTGTGGAAAATTTTTCTACTGTTATATCTGCTTTATCAATTATCCCTAATCTTTTTAATATCTTTTCAGTTCTTTGTTTCCCTTCTTTTGAACTAAATCCATATAAACTCGCAAAATATTCTAAATTTTCTCTAGCTGTTAATTTCCAATATACACTTCTGTCCCCTGCTAAAATACTTCCTATCTGAGATAAAGCTTTTATTTGATCTTTTTCACTGTCTATTCCATTAACCTTTATCATTCCATCTGTTGGTCTTAAAAGTCCCATTATCATTTTTATAACAGTTGTTTTTCCTGCTCCATTAGGCCCTAAAAGTCCAAAAATCTCCCCTTTTTTAATATTAAAACTTACATCTTTTACAGCTTTAAATTCTGTTTTTTCAATAGTTTTTAAAATTTTTTTCTTCCTTACTATAAAAGTTTTCTTAACATTTTTTATTTGTACAACTTCTTCCATAAAATCCCCCTAAAATATACCCTTTTATAAAATTAAATATTAGAATTTCAAAATGAAATTCTAATATTTAATACTTGAACACAAAATTTAAATTTATATTATAATTTTTACACAGCTTCCATCACGTTCTTCTATATCAACCATAGCCATACCCTTACAACTTTTTTTCAAATCTTTAAATGCTTTTTTTAATGTTCTTTTATCAATGTTTTTTAAAAATTCTAATGCTTCCTCGTTTATTTTATCTTTGGAACCTTTATTTTTTGCTCCATACTTTCCAGCTAATGATATACAGTTTATAGCTATGGATATACAAAACATAGGAATTGGTATAATAAATTTTCTCCCCATATTTTCCTTTATAATTATTTTCATAGTTCTACCTACTTTATTACTTTTTAATTAACATTTTTCAAAATAAATTTATTTTATTTCAACTATTACAATATCGCCTTCTGCACTTTCAACTTCTACAATTCTTCCTGTAATTCCTTGATCTATAGCATTTCTTATTAAGTCCATATCCACCTTATCCTCAACTTTTGACATAGATGGAATCTTATTAGTTGCTGCTAACATTAATTTTATAAATTTTATAGGTATTTTTATTTTAACTTTGTCTCCATCATTAGAAATAACAAAAACATACAACATAATTTCACTGTTTTTAGGAACTTCTGCTAAAAATTTCTCTCCTTCCTCTTTTAACAATTGTAATTGAGTTTCATCTAATTTTTTTGAGACATTTTCATTATCATATTCATCTTTAATTTCTACATTCTCCTCGACACTATTTTTTAATGATGCTATAAGACTTGCTCCAGTTTCTGCATCAATTTTTCCTTCTTCTATCATTTTTAAAACTCTTAAAACTTCTGTTTGCATTTTCCCTCTCCTTTTTTCGAATTTTCTGTATATTATTTCAATAGGTTCTTATATATTTTAAGAACCCTTTAATTACCTTAATAAATTCATTGCTTCTTCTGCTGTTATTTTCCCATTCTCAAGCATATCTAAAATTTCATTATTATTAGATGTTTTGTTATATGCTTCATCTTCAGGAAAACTTGTATTTAAATCAAGAGCATTAATTACATCATCCAGTTTTCCTCTAACTGTTGGATATGATACCCCTAATTTCTTTTCAACATCTTTTATGCTTCCTCTACACTTTAGAAAAATTTCTATAAATTTTAATTGGTCTTTAGAAAGACTTTCAAATTTTGAAAATGAAAATTCATTTTCTATAACAGTATTGCATTTATTACATTTCAATTTAACGATTTTTAAGCTATGATTACATATAGGACATTTGCTAAGAACTTTATACATCTTTATAAATTCCTCCTTATATTAATAATTATATGATAACTATTCTGTTTAGTAAACACTTTAATTGAATATTTTTATTTTAAAATTAATTTTTTAAACTTTATTCATAATTTAAATTAAATAAATTAATTTAAACATTAACTTATTTAATTTCTATCCAAATCTCTTTTAATGAATTTATTATATTTTTCAAGTTTATAACTTCAACTACTTCTACCCCACCAATCTCCAATACTTTGTCCTTAGCAAAAATTATAAATAATTCTTCTAATTTGTTCTTTTTTAATATTATTAAATTATAATCTTCACATTGAATATCATTAAACCTTTCTTTTATATCCTCTATTATACTAACTAAATCTTTAATAGAAATCCCTTTTATTTTAAGTAATTTATCAAATAAACTTAATGCAACACTTTCTGAAAAGTTAAATTCTAAACAATTACCAAAGTTATATTTATATAATGTAAGTGTTGCTACAGAAACTAGCTTTTTTCTAATAACAATTTTTCATTTATTTTAAAATTTTCTGGTTTAGATGAAAACATATTTGCCATATCATCTAAGGATATTTCATCTTTTAATGTTATTATTTTATTTATTCTTTCCAAAACTTCTTCTCGTGGGAAAAAAGTTTCTTGACCTGTAAAAGTTGCTATTTTCATAAACCATTCTTCTGGTATTACCTTTTTTCTTTTCCATCTATAAAGTTGTCCATAAGAAATTCCTGTTAATTCTAAAAGTTCTTTTTTTGAAATTAAATCTTGTTCCATATTAAAAACCTCCTTTTTATAGATGTTTATTTATTATATATACAGTATAGCAAAACATTGTTATACTGTATATGAATTTTAAGTCTTATTGTGTAACAATATTCATCTATATCTTTAATTTTCTTATAAGATAATTCACAATATAAACATATAAATTTTATTAAAAAACATATAAAAATTTATAATTAATTTCTTCTCCATGTTAAAATCATCAGAAAAAGCCATCAGAACAATATTATTCTAATGGCCTAAAAATATTATTAATTTTCTAACTTAAAATATGATATAGTTTCTTTTATTGTTTCTGATAGTATTAGTAATTCATCTGTACTTCGGGTAATCATTTCAAGTGATCCCGTTTGCTCTGTTGTAGATTTATTAACTTCTTCTGCTAGTGCTGCAACTTCTTCCGCTACTGCTGCAACCTGAGTTATCGAGTCCACAACATCTTTTTTAGTTAAATTAATTGTTCCAATTTCATTATTCATAACAGTCATTGCATCAAACATATTTTTTAAACACTTATTCATATTTAAAAAAGATTGCCTCATCATATTGAATGACTCTACTTGTTCTTTGCTTAAATCATTAGAAGTTTCAAAAGCCTTTTCTGTAGATTTTATTACTTTATTTATCCCTGAAATTATGGATTGTATATTTTCAGTTGCATCTTCCGTTTCATGAGATAATACTCTAATTTCTTCTGCTACCACAGCAAAACCTTTACCCATTTCACCTGCTTTAGCTGCTTCAATAGATGCATTTAATGACAATAAATTAGTTTGCTGAGATATTTTATTTATCGTAACCACAATAGTTGAAATATCACTCATTTGTTCTATTAATGTTAATACTGAATTTTTAACTGTTTCGAAGCTATCTATAGAATTTTTATTAGCTTCTGCTAAAAACTTAATTTTTGATGTGCTATCATTTAATGAATCCATGACCTCTTTACCTTGTTCTTCCATTTGTAAATTTTTATTTGCTAACAATTCTATTTTTTCTTCTAAGGCTTGAGTTTTTAAACTTACTTTTTCAGCATCATTTGCTTGAACAACTATTCCTTGAGTTATTTCATCTATAGATGCCTTTATTTCAGCATTAGATTCTCTAAAATTTTCATTAATATTTTTTAATTCTGTTGATGATTTTTCTAATTGTTCTACAGATGAAAAAGAACTTCCTATTAGATTTTTTAAGCTTTCTATCATCTTATTTACATCATTAGCTAGTATTTCAATTTCATCATCACTATTAATCTCATTAACCTTTATAGATAAATCACCATCTGCTACTTTTTTTACTTTTCCGCTTAATAATTTTATAGGTTTGGTGATTTTTTTTCCAAACACATACATAACAAATATACCTATAAATATAACAACTATAAATACAATTAGTATTTTAACCACCATATTCATAACTGGAGCTAACATATCTTTTTTAGATCCACTTGAAAACATAATCCAGTCTGTTCCATCTATTTTAGAATATGCAGAAACTTTTTTTTCACCATTGTATTTATATTCAAATAAACCATTATCTTTTATATCTCCATTGTTTAATAATTCATTTAGTGCATCAAGATTTATACTTTTACCAATTAAACTCTTATCTTCATGGAATAAAACATTATGATTTTTATCAACTAAATAATTGTAAAATCCATCATTCTTAAATTTTTCCACTATTTCAGTAAAACTTTCCACTTTTATTTCTTTAGATATAGTTCCATTAAATTTATTATTTTTATCTACTATTGGCTTAGATGCCACACATACTAAATTATCACTTATTAAAGATTTTTTCACTGAAGAAATATTTTTTTCACCATTATCCCTAGTTTTTATAAAAAACTCTTCACTACTAATATTTTCTCCTATAACACTTGAGTTAGTAGCAAGTAATATTTTTCCTTCTTTATTAGTTATAAATATTTCTTCTATAAAATTATTATTTTTTTTCTCATTATTAAATGTTTCTAATATCTCTTTATTTAAAGTTATTATCTTTTCATCAACAGCTTGTCCGTTATTATCTATAACTAACTGAATATATCCTTCTTGATAGCTATCTAATTGTCCTACCTCTTTGTCCATAAGCTGATGAATAGACTCACTAGCTCCCTTTACATTTGTAGTAAATATTTCTGTAACTTTATCTGAAAAGAAATTACTACTTAATCCTATAATTATAAAGCTAAATAGAAGTACAATTAGAATTATAATTATGCTCATAATAAACATTAATTTACCTTGTATAGATTTTAATTTGTTTTTCATACTACTCCTCCTTAGCTAAGCTAATAAGTAGTTTTTATACAACCTATTAACAAATTAAAATTTTCATAGAACTATAGAGTTTTTAAATTATTCATTTTAAAACTTGAATATCTAAGATAATAAAACATATTGGAAAATACTTAAAATTATATAGTTCTACATAATATAATATATACTTATTAAATAAAAAGTGGCACTATATATGGAAAGTAAAATTTATGCTTAATGGTTTCCAAAAGACATAGTTTTTTTAATCATCTAGAAAAATTTAATTAAAATAAATAGAAAACTTAAAATTAAATAAAACCGTAATATACACTACGGCTTTACATATTACTAATATTTTTCAACAGGAATTTGAATTTCAGTAATATATTCATTGTCCACTGATGTCTCGTGAACATCTATTTTATATATCTCAATTGGTTCACTTTTAATTTTATAATTATTATCTTTTATAAATTCTAAAATCTTAGGTAAATGTTCTTTATTTGTACAATATGCTCCTCTATATGAATAAGTAACATAATATCCTTTTTCAAGTAAAAGATTATATGATTTTTCCTTGTCCTCTAACAAACAAAATACTGATTTATACTGATTGTATATGTTTTCTTTTAACTGATTTAAATCATATATAGCACCTATGTTTTTGTTTCCTAAAACATAAAATTTTTCTTCAAATTTTTTCTGTAATTTTTTAACTAAAAAGTCTACATCCTCATCTCTAGATATATTACCATTTAGCTTAAGTGCTTTTCTTTCATTCATATAGACAACTTTTATAGTATAAAGTTCACAACTATTTACTACATTATCTATATTATTTAATCTATTAATTATGTTTTCTTTTTGCTTACTTAAATCTTTTATTTGTTTGTCAATTATATGTATTTCCTCTTTTAAAACCTCCTTAGTAATTTCTATGTTTCTATTATCTATATAATCTTTTATTTTCTTCATAGAAAAATTTAATGTTCTTAATTCTTTAATTAAATTTAGTTTCCATATATCACTTATACTATAAAGTCTATATCCATTAGTATCTCTTATAGGTTTTAAAATACCTAACTCTTCATAATACATAAGTGAATCTCTTCCAATTCCATATATTTTAGAAATTTCTCCAATCTTATAATAATCCTTCAAAATAACACCTCTTAATTACATATCATGTACTTACTTGTACAATGTTTAGTTTTATATTTACTATATAAATTAATTTACTCTTTACTTTAATTGTTTTTTAATAACCACTCCACTTCTATTGCTAAACATAAATATTATTATATTTATGCAACTCTTGACCTTGGTATTATACCAAGGTTTATAATTCTATTATAGTATTATTTTATAATATTTTATTAAATTTTAAATAAATTTAATAAAAAAATATTATTATAAAATTTAATAATTTCAAGGAGTGTTTTTATGTCTAATTCTGTTGATGCCGTCGCCAATAAGTCGGCACTAAGAAAAAAATTTTTACATTACTTATTCCCCTCAGTAATAGCTATGTGGGTTTACTCAATCTATACTATGGTTGATGGCATGTTTGTTGGTAGAGGAGTTGGTCCTACCGCTTTAGCTGCTGTAAATATTGCTATGCCTTATGTAAATTTCGTTTTTGCATGTTCTATGTTCTTTTCAACCGGTGCATCTACAATAATTTCAATTTCTCTTGGAAAAAATAATAATAAAGATGCTAATGAAATTTTCACCCTCAACCTTGTGGCTATGATTGTATTCTCACTAACTATTAGCATACTAAGCTATATTAACATTGATAAACTTGCACTATTTTTAGGTGCTACTGAAAACACCTTACCATTTGTAATTTCATATCTTAAAATTATAATTGTTTTCAACACATTTTTTATAGTTTCTTATTGTTTAGAAGTTCTTACAAAAACTGATGGCTATCCTTACTTGGCAATAATAGGAGTTGTTCTTTCTGCAATAACTAATATAGTTCTTGACTACCTATTCGTGATAAAACTAAACAGAGGCGTTGAGGGCGCTGCAGTTGCAACAGGTATTTCACAAGTAATATCAACAATATTTTTCTTTAGTCATTTTTGTAGAAAAGTTTCTAAACTAAAACTAACTAAATTTAAATTTAAGTTTAACACTATAAAAAGAATAATATTTATAGGCTTCCCTGATGCTATAACAGAACTTACATCTGGAGTTGTTATATTATTATTTAATCAAAGCATTTTAAAATATATAGGCGAAAATGGAATAGTAAGTTATAGCGTTATATGTTACGTTAGTACTTTAGTTCTAATGACAATGATTGGTATAACACAAGGAATGCAACCACTATCTAGCTTTTATTTTGGGAAAGAAGATAATACCAGTATTAAACAACTTTTAAAAATGTCCTTTAAAGCTATAACTTTTGCATCAATTTTAATATTTACTATATCTATAATATTTACTAATGAAATAGTAAGCATTTTTATAAGTAAAGAAAACTTAGAGTTATTTTCTTATTCGGTAAAATCATTTAGAATATATTCTTTTTCATTTTTAATTTTAGGTTATAATATATTAATTTCTGGATTCTCTTCTTCAATTGAAAAACCAGTATATGCTACTATAATTTCATTATCAAGGGGACTTATATTAGTTTCTATAGTTCTTTTAGTAATGATTACTATGTTTGGTGGTTCTGGAATATGGTTTACAACTATAATTTCTGAAGGTTTATGTGTTATAATTTCATTCTTTGTTATAAAAAAATCTTTAATTTATATAAATTCAAATGAACCTGATGATTCTCTGGAAATTGATTGTTTTTAATTTTCCTTAAAAAAACTATGAAGTTAGATACAATATCTAACTTCATAGTTTTTTATATTTCATATTGAGTTCTAAGTTAACTCTTAAATTCATTCATTGAAAAACTTGAATATCAAAAATAGTGAGACATGCTCTAAATCGCTTAGAATTAAACACTACGTCTTATATAAAAAATATTTTAAACTTATTGAATAAATTTAAATTGGAGCTTATTTCTCTACATACTAAGATAAATTTAAAATTATAATACCTTTTTAATTAAACATATTATTTACACCAATCATTTAAATAATCTACAAATTTAAATTTTATAATTTCTAAATAAGTTTTACTTATAGGTATAATTTTACCAGACTCTAATGTTATTTCCCCTTTGTTTATTTCTTTTATTTTCTTTATATTAACTATGTATCCTTTATGACATCTTGCAAATTGATTATGTGGTAAAAATTCTTCAACTTCAGATATCTTACCATAGAAAGTATTACTAGTTGTATCTGTGCATACAAACATCACTCTCCTAATACTTTCAAAATATTCTATCTCATCTAAAGGAACTTTTGTTATTACACCTTTATACTTACAACAAAAATAGTCTTCCTCTTTTTTAGTTATTGAACATATAGCTCTTTCAAAAACTAACTTTAATTTTTCTTTATTAACTGGCTTTAACAAATAATTTAAAGCTCCAGTATCATATCCATCAAAAACATATTCCTTAGAAGACGTTATAAAAACCAATATAAGTCTTTCATTATAACTCTTTATTAATTTTCCAATGTCTATACCATTTGTACTATTCATTATAATATCTAGAAATACTATATCATATTTATACGGATTATCTTTTATTTTTATCGCTAAGTCATCACCGTTTTCAAACTCATCTATATTAATTTCTATTATAGACTTATTACAAATTTCTTTTAATATATCTATAATTTCTTTTCTATGAAGCTTAATATCATCACATATTGCAATATTGTAACTCATAATTCCTCCTAAACCATTTGCTTTTATAACCTATTTACATACCTATTATACTATAACTTTTTATACTCAAGTAAAGCAAATTATTAATGATTCTATAGCTCGTAACTACATAATATCCCCTAAATATATACCATAAATTTATTATATTTATTTTTAACTTTTTTCAATTGTGACCTATGAATATACTCTATTATACCTTTTTTTATTTCTAAAAAACATTTCACAAATGTAAATTATTATTAATTTATACTGTAGACTTTTATCAAGTTGTTAACTATTTTCACATAAAAAAAAGATATTCAAGATGAATCCTCTTTATTTTTAAAACAATAAATTTAAAAATGATTGTACTACAGAAATACTAATTTTACATTTATTCTACAATAATTAATTATAGCATATATTAAAATAGTTATATATATAAATTAACTTTTTATATATATATTTCCTAATTCTTATATTTAAATGAATTTTTTATCTATTATATAAATTATAGTACCTATTAATTTTTTTATCTAATTCACTTAAATTTATATATCTTCTTTCCCTTAAAATTTCTTTTCCATCTATATAAAATACTACTGTAGGTATATCAAATATATTATATTTAGAAACAACTTCCTTACAATCGTTTATTTCTATTTTAAAACTCTTTAACTCTTCATAATAATCTACTATTTTATCTACCTTGCCTTTTAATACATTACAAACTTCACAACTTTCATTTGAAAAATATAATATTACAAAATTATTTTCTCTTACACATCTTTCTATGTCTAATACGTCATTTAATATTTTCATTATACTAACACTCCATTCCTTATTTCACAAAATTTAATTAATCATATATATTTTATTTTTTATGTTCTTTAAAATCAAATTTATGGGTTTATTTTTATTAACCTATTACAAATGTAATAGGTTTTATCTTATATAGAAAAGAAGCATAATAAAATATTATACTTCTTTTATATATAAGATAATTATATAGAACTTTTAATATGCTTATTTTTTTAAATCTCGAAAAATCATACTCTAAAAAAATAGCAGACATTAATATTATTATTGATCCAATTATTTGAATGCCATTTAACATTTCACCAAATATAAAAAATGCAAATATACTACCTAAAACTGGCTCTAAAGCAACTAATATACTAGTTAAACTTGTATCTATGTACTCAGTAGCTTTTACATAAAACGTATTTGATATAAATGTACTTAGAAATCCTATTGATAAAATATTTAATATAACGATTACTGGATGATTATTAGTTATAACAGCTATTTTTATATCCTTAAAATTAGTGAACATGGCTAAAAATAATGTAGCTGATAAAAATCCATATATTAACATTGTGTCTTTTTTATATTTTTCTATGTAAAATCTAGGAATAACAATCTGAAGTGCAAATAGCATTCCAGTAACGACCCCTGCAACAGCTCCTATAAGATCTAACTTAATTTTTTCTCCACCTAAAATATTAGCTATGCATAAACATCCAATCATAGCAAAAATAATTACAAATATTTTTTTTAATGTTATTTTTTCTTTAAAAAATATTGCGTTAAATATAGTGACCCATATAGAATTTGTAAACATTAATACAGTAGCTATTGATATTGGAATTTTGGATACAGACAAATTAAAAGCAATAAAACACATTGCAAATGTACCAACTCCATAAAAAGAGCATATTACTAGTCCCCTTATATCAATTTTTAAAGCTTCCCTATTGTTTTTTAACAGCCACAATAAAAAACATACCGTTGCTATAGATGCTCTAAAAAATGATATCCCTTTTTCATCTAAGCCTGCAATACATAAATTTCTGCTTGTAATACCCATCACGCTCCAAAATAAGGTAGCTATCAATACTAAAGCAATACCCTTGTTTTTATTATTCATTTTAATCCTAGTTACCAAATCTTAAACCCTATATTTTTTGGTAACCTCCTCCCCCCTAGTTTCTTATATTTTTCTTTTAAATTATTTACATTTTTTATTTTAGAGCATAGTAAAATTTTGAACAATATATATTTGAAATTTTAAATAAAAATATATATTATTTTTTTATATAGGTTTAAAGCTATAGGGAAACAAGCTCCAATTTAAATTTATTCAACAACTTTAAAATGTCTTTACACAAGATGTAGTGTTGAATTCTAAGTGATTCGTAGCATGTCTCACTATTTTAGGTATCCAAGTTTTGAAATGAATAACTTTAAGAGTCAACTTGGAACCCTATAAGATTATACTTGATAATAAATAAAGCTAGACATTGGTATCTTATCTATTACGTAGATACCTATGTCTAGCTAATTTCTTAATTATGAAATTATGTCTTTTGAATTGTTTTTATTTTTAAATGTTAAATTCCAACTTATTATTGTTGCAATAAATATTATTATTAAATATACATAAATTCCATAGGAAATAGTTGTTGAAATATAGTGACCGCCCCATATTGCTCCAGTTATAATAAATGATAACATATACGCTCCTAGGGATTTTTTATTTTCACTTGGACTGTACTTCATAGAAAATGGTAATCCTACACCTATACATTTTAAATCTATTAATATCATTAATATCATAACAAAAATCATTATAATTAAATGTATAATAAATTTCCATTTGAAAATTAGTAAGTATATTATCCCATCTAGAATAACCACAGGCATAATAAATTTATAAATACAGGCTTTTATTGAACCCTTATAAATCAAGTTATAATTTTCTATAGGTAGTGCCTTGTAAATCCATCCACCTTTATACTCCTTGGAAAATTGAATCATTGTTATCATTGGTGATGCCAACATTATTAAAGCATAAAATGTAAAGTAAGACTTACCTTGTGATATATTGTGAATACTATTTGCTGCATTGCTTGTATTTCCAATGTTCATAAGTAAAAATATCAAAGGAAATATAGCTGCCATGGCTAATGATGGATAAACCTTAAGTTTAAAATCTCTTTCTTTGCTTAACATTTCACAGGAAAAATTAAAGAATGCTCTTTCTATTTTATTTTTACATATAAATTTGCTTAACTTTAAAGTAAATTTCCCTTTTTCTTTATTAGATATTTGAGAATTTTCATTTAACTTTATTAAATATTCTTCAAAACTTTTTGCTGTTTTAAAGTATAAAATTATACTTAATATAGGTACAACTACTGCTAATATTGCTAATATACTTATGCCTATATCTAATTGCTTATTTTTTGCAATTGATAATGGTGCTGAAAACCAAAGTGGTGGTAAAAAATAATGAACCATTTTAGCAGTATACGTTCCACTAATATTTTCAAAATTAAATAATCTTCCAATAAATTGATATCCTATTGTAATTATTACAGTTAAAATTATTTGTATAAAATTTATTATATCCTTAAGTCTTTCACCATCAAAATACTTTAGCACTAAATAATATACTAATGCTGTTATTGTTACAAGAAATAAATCTATAAAAATTATTTCCACAAAAAATACTATAAAAAATAAAATTCCATATCTTAACGATGCTATAAGAGAAAATCCGCAAAGAGCAAGTGTAATTTCACAAATATATATAATTATATGTGTAAACTTTGCAGCATTTATAGTCCTTAGATCTACACCTTTAGTTCCAATTAAAGTTTTATCTCTAACATCTAAGATAACAGTTGAAAAATCAGATATAAAAATAGATAAAATAAAAAACATAATCATTGAAAAGTACATACTCATTTTAGCCATGACATTTATATCTGGAATAATAATAAACGTAAAAACTATACCTAAAAATAAATAATACTTCAATGCACTTTTAAACTGATTTTTTTCTTCTTTCTTATCATCATTAGTATTACTTAAAACTGTTGGAGTCTTTCTACTGTCTGTAGTAAGTTTCATTTTTAATATTAGACTCATCATATCATAATCTACACCTAATTTTTCGTAGACCCACTTAAATTTATCTATTAGTTTTAGAATTTTAAACTCCCACACAATTATTCCTCTCCTTCAACTATAGATATAATTTTTTTAGCTGTCTCTTTATGCATACTAAATCCAGTTAATTCGTTAAATATATTTTCTAATGAACCTTCATTTATTTGCACTTTTAATTCCTCAAATGTTCCATCTGCAATAACTGTACCTTCATTTATAAGAATTATTCTATCACTTATTTTTTCTACAACATCCATAATATGTGATGAATAAAATATAGTTTTTCCTTTAGATGCCAATTCTTCTAAAAGTTCTTTAACTATCATTATTATATTCGCATCTAACCCACTTAGTGGTTCATCCCAAAATAATATATCTGGATTATGCAAAATACTGGCTATTATCATTACCTTTTGTTTCATACCCTTTGAAAAATTAGATAATCTAGAATTATAGGACTGCCCTACATTAAAAACCTCCATTAATTCTTTTGCTTTTTTATCTATATCATCATATTCCATACCATATAATTGTCCTATAAATGTTAAGTATTCTTTTGCTGTTAAACTCTCATAAACATCTGCTACTTCTGGAACATAACCTATTCTTTTTTTATAGCTTCCATCACTATTTTTTATATTTTCTCCTAAAACTTTTATTTCTCCATCATAATCTTCTAATAATCCTAATATTAACTTAACAGTAGTACTCTTACCTGCACCATTAGGACCTATATATCCTATAATTTCCCCTTTATAAACCTCTATATTTACACCATTTAAAACATTTTTGCTTCCAAAACTTTTTCTTAAATCTTTTATTTCTAAAGCACTTTTCCTCTCCACAATTATCCCCCTTTTCATAAAATTACATAATTATATTCTATTATATACATTTTTTATTTACCTTTATATAGAATCAACTTAAAATACCTTATTTCATACTTATCCTTAGTGTTTTTATAAAATTAGATAAAAAAGAAATTAGAAATATTATACTAATTTCTCTTTTTCTTATGTTTTTAATATTAAGATATTATAACTTTTTTAAACATCTATAATCTTATCTTTAAATACTATTTAGTATTATAATTTTTAAATATTATAATATGTAAAAATACTTGTATATAAACTATTATTTATTAAACTACATTTTATAATAAAAGAGTTATTATTAATGAAAGTAAAAAATTTGTTGTTGCTGGTGGATCAATATGTGAATCCGCATGGCTATTTAAAGTCTTACATACTATATCACCTACTATAGCTGCAATAATACCAAAAGCTGCACCAATATAAATGTTACCACTAGTAACTCCAGCTAATCCTGCCATTAAAGTTATATGATGTGTTACAGGAACTGCATATCCCATTTGTGCAAAAATTAATGTAGTCGCACTAATAAAAAAACCTAACACTGCAATTCCTGTTGTTACTGCATAATATGAACTTACTAAACCAGCACCTAAACCTAACATTATCAAATAAATTATTTCTTTACCATTAGGAAAATATTTTCTCTCTTTAACTTTTGTATCTCCCAATAAACCACTTTTACCAAATACTAATCTTGCAATAACTCCAGATGCTAAAACTGTTAGTGCACCTGTATCTGCTGGAACATGTATAATTTCTAAAAATAAATAATTTAATACACATCCAATTACACCAAATGCACCACCTACTAATAAGATTAATGGATTAGAAAACTTATTAAGTGGTGTTACAAGATCAGCTCCTGACTCAAGTTCACCAATTTTATGTGCAAAAGCTGCAGCTCCAACTCCAGCTGCAAAAGAAATATGTGGTCCTAAAAAAGCTCCAAAAGCAACACCATCAACCATGTTAATTGGACCTGTCGACACAGTAAGTCCCGTAAGTCCAACTATTCCTACAAGTATAAATGCTGGTAAGGCTCCTATTGCCGCTGCAAAGGCACCTCCACCAAATGCTGCTAAAATCATAAAAATATCCATGTATACTTCCCCCCTAAAATTAAAATTAAAACTAAAATTATATTAATAATTTCGCTTTAAACCTTTTCATTCAAAATTTTTATTTATTCCTATTATACTAAATCATATTATTAAAAAGTTAAATTTTAATAATATTTAATATATTTTCAACTTTTCCCCTCACAATTCTACATTTTAATATGTGTTTTGTGAATTATCTCAACTTTAATATTTTTTCAAATTTCAACTGAATAATCAGTATGTATTTTAAATACCGATAGATAATTCTATTCTATTTGTTTTTTCTATTTCTAAACTTGTATGTTTTTTGTTAGATTTTAATATATAGAAATCTATATTTTTAATTTATTCATTAAAACTTTAAATATTTTACTAATGATTAAATTTAATTATGTAAAAATGCTAAATACATTTTTCATAATTACAGTTAATAACACTTTTAATTTAATGAGTATATTAAAATTTTATATTCTTGCACTATTTTATATACAATTAGGAGGATTTAATATGAAAACTGAAATAAGTATCAAAAAAATCAAATCAGATGCAGAAGAACTTTTTAGAAAAGGTGATTTCTTTTGTTCTGAAGCTATAGTTTATTCTATAAAAAATAACTTTGAATTAGACATGCCTGATGAAATGGTTGCTATGGCATCTGGATTTCCTGTAGGTATAGGACGTTCAAAATGTGTATGTGGAGCAGTTTCTGGTGGTATTCTTTGTCTTGGTTATTTCTTTGGTAGAACTAAAGGTGGAGACAAAAAAGTAGAAAACACTTTAAAACTTGCAAATGAACTTCAAGAAAGTTTTAGACAAAATCATGGTTGCTTATGTTGTAAAGTACATACTCAAGGTATGGATATGGGTTCTGGTGAACATAAGGCTCAATGTATATCATTCACTGGTGAAGTTGCAGAAAAAGCTGCTAGCATAATAGTTAGAGAACTTAATTTAAAAAATATTGATGAAGAGTAGGTCTTAAATATGAAAAAATTTTTAAACTTAATACCACTCCCTATTGCTGGATTAATGCTAGCCTTAGCATCTACCGGAAATTTAGTTGCAAACTATAGTCCTATATATAAAAACATATTTGGAGCTATTTCTGCAATAATTTTTATATGTCTTGTGTTAAAATTTTTTATTAATCCAAAATCCGTTATAGATGATTTGAAAAACCCAGTAATAGCTAGTGTAACCCCTACATTTTCTATGGGAATAATTATTTTATCAACATATATAAAGCCTTATTCTTATAAATGTGCTTTTATATTTTGGATTTTAGGCATTATTATACATTTTGTATTGATGCTTTACTTTACTATAAAGTTTATTTTAAAATTTAATATAAAAAAAGTATTTCCAAGTTATTTCATAGTTTATGTAGGTATTGTAGTGGTAAGCTTAACTGCTCCAAATTTTAATGCTTTAACTTTTGGCAAGACTGTATTTTGGTTTGGGTTTATATGTTATTTAATTTTATTACCTATAGTCCTTTATAGAGTTTTAATTATAAAACAACTTCCTAAGCCAACATTACCACTTATAACTATTTTTGCAGCACCAGCTAGTCTTTGTCTTGCTGGATATATAAATTCATTTGACGCAAAAAATTCTATTATAATTGGAATATTATTATCTTTATCATCAATAACATTAATAGCAGTAATTATTCTTTTACCTAAATTTCTTAAAATAGAGTTTTATCCAAGCTACTCAGCATTTACATTTCCATTAGTAATAAGTGCTATAGCTTTAAAAGCTTCAAATAAATTTTTAGGTTCAATAAATATGAAATCTAGCTTATTGAATTACATAAGCAAGGCTTCTGAATATATTGCAATAGTTATAGTTTTATACGTTCTTATAAGATACATACATTTTATATATACAAAATTAAAAACTAAAACTAATTTAACTATAAATTCTTAAAAGTAGATTCAATTGAATCTACTTTTTTTCAAATGAACAAATTTTTTCTTTCAATAACTTAATTTCTTCTTCTTTTTCTTTTAAAACTTTATTATATTCACACTTTACACTACCTAAATTATCATTTAATAAATTAATAAATGAAGCCATTTCATCAGCACTTCCAGCAATACGATTAAATAATAATAAATTTGCTTCTAATACCTTAGGTATTTCTTTATGTGAATACCTAAGCTGGTGATCTATTTCACCATATCCTTCTTCAAATATAGTTCTTACTTGAATTTCTGCTATAACCTTTTGACTAGTTGGATAAAATTCTATCAAATAGTGCACTGATCTGTATCCTGATTTTCTTGAATGAATTTGTATTCCTAATTCTTCAAACCTGCTTGTGTCATCGCCCTCTCTAACATTAGCTGTCATCTCTGTAACTTTCCATGTATTAAGTATAAATTGATGTATACTTTCCCATTCTTGCTTAAATATATGTATAGCTCTAATTCCTATTAAATCATTTATTTCATCTTTATAGTTTTCTATAGTAAAGTTAAAATCTTCGCCATATTTTTCTTTTCTATCTCTTGTTTTTCTAATAATTTTTTCTATTAATCTTTCTGCATTTTTAACTCTTGCCTTAACAGTATGAACATTACATGCATTCTTTACTATATTAGAAATAAATTCTGCTTGTGTTTCATAATTTTCTCTAGATTGTATAAAATCGTTATATATTGCATTTAAATTATCCCAATTAATATTATTCTTTTCAATTTCTTGTACTGTAAAAGGATATTTTTCAAAAAAACTTTTTTATCAATGTTGTTTTTCATAGTAATAGCACTCTCCTATATTCAATAATCCCAAAGAAGCTTCTACATTTATTATATATCAAATTCAAAATAATTAATTAATCTATTTTAATATCTAATAAAAAGTAGTCCTAAAATAGAACCAATT
>NZ_HE611050.1:1046848-1063500 GCF_000285575.1 Clostridium senegalense JC122
ATTAATTAATCTATTTTAATATCTAATAAAAAGTAGTCCTAAAATAGAACCAATTAAAATTCTACTTTAGGACCATTTGTACTCTTTCTATATACATTATAATTGCACATATAAATGTATTCCCTTATCATAATTTTATTTTCTATATTTAATATTATAGATTTTTCCTTTAAATTGTCATCCATATAATTTTCACAAAAATTATATACTTTTTTATTAGGAAATATTATATATTTAATTATATTTAAATTTAACTTTACATAATTTCCAACAAAAATTTTTTTGTCCTTTAAATTCATAATCTTTTCATTGTCTAAATATATTCTAATTCCAGGGTAATATTTTAGATATTTAATATCTGAAGTATTTTCATATTGTAAATCTAACATATTAATTTCCGATTTAGTTGAAAATTGATTGTAAAAGTTAAAGTAATTTTTGTCTTCTTCAAATTTATATAGTATACTATCATTTAAAAATTTGATTTCATTTTTTAAAATATTAATATACTCTTTTATTGTTAGAGATCGGCATAAAAAGCTATATTCCATATTATTTTCACAATTAAATTTATAATGCATTTCATTCTTTATACTGATAGAATTTTTTTCACTTCTTCTCTCTCTAAATTCTTTCATTGATTTATAAAATTTATTCATATTTTTAATACTTTCAAAAATATAGCTATTTTTTCTAAAAAATCCTTATTATTATTTAAAGCTTCCAAACTTTACTCCCCCTAAATTACAATAAATTATCTTCACTCATTAATTTGATTTAAACACGTAAAATACCTTTATTTTTCTTTTAAATTTCTGTTAATTTATATGTATATACATTCATATTTACATTATATGTTTAGTAAAAATTAAAAAATAATTATTTATTGAAAATTGATTTTTTTCTGACTTTTTTGTATACTTATATACATATAATTACTTTTTGTTATATTTTTTATATTTTTTACTTTTTTATACATTGAATATAATTTAATTTTTTTGTGAAATATCTCAGGAAATAAACTAATACTTAAAGCTATTTATTAATCTAAAAATTTAGCTTTTTAGAAAGTTTTTTGAATTTAAAGTTTTTACAAACATATTTCACTATTTTAGGTATCCAAGTTTTGAAATGTATAATTTTAAAATTTAACTTGGAACTTTATAAACTCTGTTTCTATTTATATATTTAAGTTTTTTATTTTTAAAACTATTTTCAGTATTTTTTATTAAACTTAATTAATTATAGATATACTTATTTTTTTAAGTTAATATTTAAAATTATATAATTTTAAATTCAAATTTATAAACCTAAATAACAATCATAATTTTAATTATTTATTATTCACTAGAGATTAATTTTAAACTCGAGGGGGAATTTAAGTGGAATCTTTTAATAATTTTATTGCAACAGCTAATAACTATCTTTGGGGATATGTACTAATAGCCCTTTTGTTAGTTCTTGGTATATATTTTTCTATAGGTACTAAGTTTGTTCAATTTAGATATATAAAAGAAATGTTTATACTTCTTTTAAATGGAGGTAATAAAGATAAAAAGAAAGAAGGTAGTGTATCTTCCTTTCAATCCTTTTGTATAAGTACTGCTTCTAAAGTAGGTACTGGTAACATTGCAGGAGTTGCTATTGCTGTAGCTTTGGGTGGTCCAGGAGCAGTCTTTTGGATGTGGCTTATAGCATTAATTGGTGGTGCTTCTTGTTTCGTAGAATGTACATTAGCACAGATTTATAAAGTTAAGGATGGAAATGCTTACAGAGGTGGTCCTGCCTATTACATGGAAAAAGGACTTAATAAAAGATGGATGGGAATATTATTTTCAATACTTATTACTATTTCTTTTGGACTAATATTTAACTCTGTGCAAGCTAATACAATCTCAGTGGCTTTTAATACTGGATTTGGAGTAAGTAAAACTACTATAGGTATTATCCTTGTTGTTGCTACATCTTTGATAATATTTGGGGGGGTTACAAGAATTGCTAGGGTTTCTGAAATAATTGTACCTATTTTTGCCATAGCTTATATAATTGTATCACTTTTAGTCCTTGTACTAAATATTACTCAACTTCCAAATATCTTAAAAATAATTTTTCAAAATGCCTTTGGATTAAAAGCAATTACATCTGGTGGATTAGGTGCAACTATAATGCAAGGTGTCAAAAGAGGTTTATTCTCTAATGAAGCTGGAATGGGTAGTTCGCCAAATGCTGCTGCTGCCGCTGAAGCATGTCACCCAGTAGAACAAGGTCTTGTTCAAACTCTAGGAGTTTTCGTTGATACTATAATAATTTGTAGTGCCACAGCATTTATAATTTTATCTTCTGGAACTTATGCGGATTCAAACCTTACTGGCATAGAATTAACACAGCATGCTCTTACTTCACAAATAGGTTCTTTTGGCAACTATTTTATAGCAATTTGTATTTTGTTATTTGCTTTTAGTTCTATAATAGGTAATTATTATTATGGGGAATCTAATATAGAATTTATTAAAACTAATAAATTCATCCTAACTATATATAGAATTTGTGTTGTTGGAATGGTTATGTTTGGTTCTTTAGTTAAAGTAGAATTTGTTTGGAATATAGCTGATTTCTTTATGGGCTTAATGGCAATAATAAATTTAATTGCTATATCACTTTTAGGTAAATATGCATTTTCGGCATTAAAAGATTATACAGCTCAAAAAAAAGCAGGTATTAAGAATCCTATATTTAAATCATCATCTATACCTGGATTAAAAAATGCTGATGAATGGAAAGATTAATTAATAGTTAATTATTTCTACTACAAAATATTGTATAAATTAATCTCTATTGGATTTTTATAATGTGAAAGTGTCTTAAAATTTATTTTTATTATTTTAAGACATTTCCTTTTTTGTATATTTTTATTTAGTTTTTATTTTCAATAAAATTCCATTTTATTATTTTACTACTTTAAATTATATGAATGCCTATGAAATTATAACCATTCACACTTTTTTAACATTTTAATTATAATTTTTATCCATAAACTCTATAAATTTCTTTCATTTCTTTATTTATCACCCTCTAGATGGTATTTTAAAATTTTTTCTCTACTTTTGAATTTTTTGTTAACTGTTTATAAAAAATACTTATTTTTGAATTTTACTTTAATTTAACTATCATTTTACTGTTAATTTGTTCTATTCTTATTTTGTTGAAAATTGACTTTTTTTAGTGTATTTCGTATTATTATTATATATTGAAAATTCATTACTTTATTTGCGTTATTTATTTAATATATAAAAAAACATAAATACGTTCATACTAAAATAATTCATAGAGATTAATTTTTATTTTTTACTGAGGAGGAATTTCATGGACTTTTTAAATAATTTAATTTCAACAACCAATACCTATCTTTGGGGATACATACTAATTGCACTTTTAATATTATCAGGCTTATACTTCTCTATAAAAACAAACTTTGTTCAATTTAGATACATAAAAGAAATGTATAGACTTCTTGTTAGCAAAGATAGTAAAGCTGGCGGCAAAGAAGGTAAAGTTTCTTCTTTCCAATCATTTTGTATAAGTACAGCTTCTAAAGTTGGAACTGGAAACATAGCAGGAGTTGCTATTGCTGTTTCTTTAGGTGGTCCTGGTGCTGTATTTTGGATGTGGATTATAGCTCTTATAGGAAGTGCTTCTGGTTTTGTAGAATGTACATTAGCACAAATCTATAAAGTTAAAGATGGTAAAGCATTCAGAGGTGGTCCTGCTTACTACATGGAAAAAGGACTTAACAAAAGATGGATGGGAATAATTTTCTCAATATTAATTACAATATCTTTTGGATTAATATTTAACTCAGTTCAAGCTAATACTATTACTGTAGCTTTCGATAGTGCTTTTGGAATAAGCAGAAATGTTTCTGGAATTATTATAGTTATCCTTACATCATTAGTAATCTTTGGTGGAGTTACAAGAATAGCTAGAGTTTCAGAGGTAATAGTTCCTATTTTTGCTATAGCTTATATAGCAGTTGCAATATTAGTACTTGTTTTAAATATTACTCAAGTACCAGCAATATTAAAACTTATATTTGAAAATGCATTTGGATTTAAATCAGTAACTGCTGGTGGACTTGGTGCAACTATAATGCAAGGTATTAAAAGAGGATTATTCTCTAACGAAGCTGGTATGGGAAGTTCTCCAAATGCCGCTGCTGCAGCTGAAGCATCTCACCCAGTTGAACAAGGATTTGTTCAAACATTAGGAGTTTTTGTTGCTACTTTAATAATTTGTAGTGCTACTGCATTTATAATATTAGCATCAGGAACATATTCAGACACAAATCTTACTGGTATAGAATTAACACAACAAGCTTTAAGTTCTCAAATAGGACCATTTGGTAGTGTATTTGTTACTGTATGTATTTTCTTATTTGCCTTTAGTTCTATAATTGGTAATTACTACTATGGACAATCTAACATAGAATTTATAAAAACTAACAAAGTATTCTTAAATGTTTATAGAGCATTAGTAGTTGCAATGGTTTTATTCGGATCATTAGTAAAAGTAGATTTTGTTTGGAACTTAGCTGATTTGTTCATGGGAATTATGGCTATAGTAAACTTAATAGCTATACTATTCTTAGGTAAATATGCTTTCTTAGCTTTAAAAGACTATATTGCTCAGAAAAAAGCAGGTGTTGAAACTCCAGTATTTAAAGCATCCTCTATACCTGGATTAAAAAATGCTGATGAGTGGGAAAACTAATTAATTTTTCTATCATCTAATTAAACAATAATAAAATTTAATTTAAAATTATTTGTATTACTATAGAATTTATAACTTTTTATCAATTAATCTCTAATGAATTATATAAACAAAAAGGTACTTTAAAGTACCTTTTTTAATTTATATGCAACTTTTTAAACTTATTTTTCCTTTAACCCTTCACTTAACACATATTGAAAGTCCCGTAGCTCTTCTACTGATGGATACGTTAATTTCAAATACATTGCCTTATTTATAGTTTTTAATGCATCATCATATTGAGATACTAAGTATTTAGCTTTTGCTACATTATATAAATACTCTATAGAATTACTTTTAGTTTTATCAATTCATCATAATATTTTAAAACTTTTGTATAATAATATTTATTATATTTATTTATTTCAATAAGATTTCCTTTTATCCATTTATACATACTTATTTCATAACCTACTTTTTTACTTTTATACCATAATACTATTTCATTTAACTTTTCTTTTTATTTTCCAAATTTACAACATCTATTTTATTAAAACATAATATAGTATGTGGAATTAAACTACTTATTTTTTATCTTTATATTCTAATAAATCTAATCTACAAGTAAAGTCTCGTATTTTCCATCCTATTATTATATTTTTATTTTTCTAGAGCAAACTTCTTTTATATTTAAATAACCTACGTTATCCCCTTTCCCTTCATAATCATCTAAAATCTGTACTCCCTCTCCTGTAACTTTACATATACCTATATGTCCATATCCCTTGTAATTATAAGCATATATAATTTCATCTTCTTTATCATTGTCTAAATCTAATTTGATAATGTCATTTTCACCACCAAATTTATTTAGAGAAATAACTTCTGCTCCTTCTGGTATAACATCTTCTATATTAAAATATAATTCACTCTCCCTTAACCTATTATATGTTTTTCCTGTTTTCATAATGGATTGATATATAACTTTCATTTTTCCATATTCATCTATATCTAATAATGTTTCTATAATTCCCAACATATGTTCATTTGACGGTTCAATTATAATTTGTTGTATTAATAATGAATTATAATTTTTTCCTACTTGTTTTACTGGATAAATAGCATTTATAGGAGATATATGTGGAGCATTACTACCCAAAACTTTTCCACTTCTGCTATATATATCATTTAAACATTCATCATTACTATCATTAATATTTAGAACAAACTTTTTTTTAGTTTCCTCACAAAAAATTTCAATATTATAATCCTCTAAATACCTAGCTTTAAATTTATATTTTTCATAAAAACTATTATAATTAAAAATCTCTGTTAAGTTTCCTTCCTCATACCTATATACATGTGCAATTAAATGTGCTATTTCTCCTCCTAAAGCACCTCTTATCATAATCTCTTGTTTATCATTTTCAGTAAAATTAATTAAAGCTAAATCTAAATCATAGCCCTTTACATTTAAATGTATAGTTTCTTCTCTCATTTTTTTTTGCTGTATGACAACATCTACTGATTCAATATAATTATTATCTTCATCAAATGGACATCCCATTAAAAAAACTAATTCTCCTTCACTTTTTCCTGTAACATAACCATTTTTTACAGAAATTACATTTCTATTGTATCTATATAGGCCCATTTCTTCCTCCAAAATTATTCCTTCTACTAAACAATATATTTAATATTTATGTTTTAGATACTAAATCAAGTTAAATTTTTACATAACATAAAACCTTCACAACGTTTTTATGCTGTGAAGGTTTTATATTTACTATTTATATATGGAAACAACCATGTGCGTAAAGTTACGCCACTTTATTCCAATAAAATATCTTTTTTTAATTTATTCAATAACTTTAAAATATTTTCATACAAAATGCAGTGTTAAACTCTAATTGATTCAGAGCATGTTCACTATGTTCCTAATAATTCTAACCATATTTTTTCTATTTTATATAAATTTGCAAAGCAAATTATATTGTTAGGTTAAAAGAAACTGGACTCAAGTTTCATTCTAAACTATTAACTAAATGCAGTTGTACTTATTTTTATAGACTGATAACAAAGATTTGATGAATAAGTCTAAATATATCTTTTCAAATTTGAAATTCTATATAAATGGATTATAAAATCTACTATTATTTTTTAGTATAAAGTATAATGATAAAATAAATAACCCTATTACTAGAATTAAAGCTATATAATCATTTTTTCTAAAATCTCTTGCATTATACCATGTACGTTTTTTCATTTTTCCAAAAGCTCTTAACTCCATAGCTGCACTTATAGTATCTATTCTATCTAAACTTGAAAATATTAAAGGCATAAGTATAGATGCTGAATTTTTTATTCTTTTGCTTAATTTTTCTTTTTTAGACATGTCTATTCCTCTTGCTTGTTGTGCAAAAGAAATATCTTTATAATCCCTTTGAATATCTGGTATATATCTTAAGGCTATTGCAACTGAATAAGCTATACGATAATTAACACCTATTTTATTTAAGGAAGATGCAAATTCACTTGGATCTGTAGCTAGTATAAATAAAAGTGCTACTGGTATTACGGAAAAATACTTTATTGTTATATTAAATTGATAAAATAATTGTTCTAATGTTAAAGAATAATTACCTAGCATATGAAATAATACATGTTTAGTTTTGTATATTTCTACACCTTGATAAGGTGAGAATATAAATATAGCTATATTATTAAGTAGTAGAAAAAATAATATAAAGTATATTATTATTGCCACATTTTTAAAATTCAACTTAGACATTTTGAAAATAACTATACTTAAAACAAACATAACTACTAAAACTCTAGTATCATACGTTAACATAGATGCTAAGGCCCATAATATAAAAAATATAAGTTTTGTAGCTCCCGTCAAGTTATGTATTATTGAGTCTTTATTTATATAAGACAGCATCGTATCACTCATTATTTTCTTCCACCCCTATCTTCTTCAATAAATCTTTCAATAAACTTTTTAGGATTATCAATATTAGATTTTAATGCCAATTTTTGCAAAGATGTTTCTTTAAGATTAGCTGCCTCTATTATCCTGTGATTAGTTAAAATATTCATTGATAAATCATCAGCAATCTTCTCTCCCTGTGATAAAACTATAGCTTTGTTGCTATACTCCAACATTAGATGCATATCGTGAGTAATCATTATAATAGTTACTCCCTTTTTATTTAATTCTAATAAAAACTCCATAATTTCATTATAATGTTTGAAATCTTGTCCAGCAGTTGGTTCATCTAATATTATTATTTCTGGATTTAAAACTAAAATTGATGCTATTGTAACACGTTTTTTTTGACCAAAACTCAATGCAGATATTGGCCAATTTCTATACTCATATAATCCACAAATCTTTAAGGTTTTATATACTCTTTCTTCTATTTCTTCTTTACTTATTCCTCTAACTTTAAGTCCTAATGCAACCTCATCAAATATCATAGTTTTAGATATCATTTGATTGGGATTTTGCATTACCATACCTATTTTTTCTGCTCTTTCTTTTATCGTGTTTTTTTCTATATCTATACCATCAAAAAATATTTTTCCAGTAGTTGGTTTATAAAATCCACATATAAGCTTAGAAATAGTGGATTTTCCTGCTCCATTTTTTCCTACTATACTAACCATATCTCCTTTAGATATACTAAATGATACATCTTTCAATATTTGTTTTTCTTCATTATATTGAAATGAAACATTCTGAAGTTCTAGTATAAATTCATTTTTTTCTTTTTTCTTTTTATCTACTGAATTAAGGTACCAACTATTTAATTTTTCTTTACATTCATTTATATCTATTATTTCTACATTTTTAGCGTTCATTTCCTCGGTAATATGACATCCTGCATATTTAAGAGCAGTTATATATAAAGGTTCTCTTATTCCATTTTCAATTAAAATGCTTGAAGCTAAGAGTTTATTTGGTGTGATATCTTCTATTATTACACCATCATTCATAACTATTATTCTATCAACATCACAATGTAGTACATCTTCTAATCTATGTTCTATTATTAAAACTGTTTTATTAGTTTCCTTTTGTATTTTATCTATAAGTTCAATAGATGTTTTTCCTGATGCTGGATCTAAACTTGCTAAAGGCTCATCAAAGAGTAATATATCTACATCATCTATAATAGCTCCTGCTAATGTTACTCTTTGCTTTTGACCACCAGATAAATTATGTGGTGATGAATACAGATGACTATTTATGTCAACTAATCTAGATACATTCTCAACTTTATCTTTCATATTTTTTTTCATAACACAATAATTTTCTAATTTAAAAGCTATATCTTCTCCAACTGTTAATCCAATAAATTGGCTATCTGGATCTTGTAGTACTGTTCCAACCATTGTAGATATTTCAAAAATACTTAATTCATTGGCTTCTTTACCTTTAATTTTTAAACTTCCTGTAGTTTCTGCTTTATGTGAAAAAGGAATTAAGCCATTTATACAATTTGAAAGTGTACTTTTACCACATCCTGAAGGTCCCACTATAAGAACTTTTTCTCCTTCATATATAGTTAAATTTATATTTTTCAATGTAGGTTTAGCCTGAACTATATATTGAACTGAAAAATCCTTAAATTCTAGAATTGGTTTTTTCATATATTGTCCTCCTTTTTTAATCTATACAATAACTTTTTATTATTTTTATGAAATATTGATTTTCTCAATTAAAATACCGGAGTTGTTTCTCCGGTATACTTTTAGTATTCTTTATCTAGACTACCTTTTTTTGTTCTAGTTTTAGCATAATTGTTTATAAGGATAGTTCCTAATATTCCAACTGTAATTGTATTAGATACTCCCCCTATAGCACCTTGTAAAAAAACCTTATTAGAAGGCTCTGCATATATTAAAATATCTAAACCTGGTGCAACTAATCCCCATGCTATAATATTGGATATAATTTGTACAATATTAAAAACAGTAATTTGTTTTTTTCCAAAAATACCTTCATCAATCTTAATTTTTTTACAACACACGCCTATAATAAACCCCATAATAGCAGAGGCTATAACCCAACTTATCCAAGGTGAGCCATAGAAGATTATATCTTTTAATCCATGACCTATAAGACCGATTAAAAATCCTGCTAAAGGACCGTACAATACGGACATTAATGCTAAAAATGCATAAGCAGTTTCTATATTTGTATTTGGTATACCTGTTGGTATTGACCCAAAACGACCTAATATCATAAATACGGCAGATCCAATTCCAACAGCTACAATTGTTTTAATTGGTAATGTATTACGTTTCATCTTTATCTCTCCAAACATTTAATACAAATAAAATTTCATATTATCTTAAATTATAATTTCATAATTATACACCGTTAAATATAAAATTAAACAAGCTAAAAGTCAAGTGTCATATTAAAATTAAATATAAAAAAGCTATCTTAAAATGTTTTTTATTTTAAGATAGCTTTAAATTTATTTATGAAAAATATATTAGATTTTAAATATAAACCAAACTTATACTGGTTTAGCTATTTTGCTAAATCTTTTTATTGGTAAAACTGCCATTAAACCAACTGTTAATAGTCCTTCTACCCCTGCACTACTTATATTATAAATAAATGAGTATAACCAAACATTCATTCCATCAGGTGCATATTGCCCAAAAAATACTGCTCCTGACACTATATTTACAAGTACACTTAGGGACACTGATAGCAAACAGCCTCCAATTAAATTTAACTTTTTACTGCTTCCAAAAGTTCCAGCAAGTCCTAATGCCATTGTTGAAAGCACATAATCTAATAAAAACTGTGCTGGATGCACTACCGTTGCTCCATTTAATAGTTTTAAAAGTCCAAAAATCATACCACCTGTAAGTCCCACTCTTCTTCCATATAATATAGATAAAAGCATTACAGGCAACATAGAAAATAAACTAATTCCACCACCTTGAGGATATTTTATAAATTGTATTAAATAAAGTACAAATGATATTGCACTAAACATAGCTGTAATAACCATAGTTCTTATATTGAATTTTTCTTTTCTTAAGTCTATAAAATACATAATCATTAAAATTACACTAAGTATTGTAACTAATATAACCATTACCATGCTCCTTTTGATTTTAATATAACTATCAATCACTAATTAAATTTGAAAAGAAGAAAATTTTTTACTTATATACCAGCATAACATAACCAAATCTACATATCTTGATTTGCCATGTTCCAAAACTCCATTTCATAAAGACTACATTTTACAAATATATCTTTTAGCTTTTCTTTTTCTTTTTCATTTAAATCATTACAAATTTTATTTACATACTCTAACCATACATCTGTAAAATCGTTAAAGTCTTTAGAAGAATATTCTTCAATCCAAGGTCTATAAAAGTTTTTCTCTAAATCATCTTTATAATTTTCTAATAAATACTTACCTATATAATTGTAACTCCAAGTACATGGTAGTGTTGCAATAGCTATTTCTTTTATATTCCCTGTTAATGCTATTGACTTCATATAACTTGTATAATTTATTGTAGCAATGTTATACTCCATTTTTTCAACATCCTCTATCTTATAACCATGATCTGTTAAATATTTTATATGAACTGCTGTTTCATCTTCCATAGTTCCCTTAGTTGAACTATAAAAAAACTTCATTTCTTCCATAGTATCAGCTTTTACAACCCCTACACAAAACACTTTTGCATATTCCTTAAGGTATAAATAATCTTGTATAAGATATTTGATAAATTTATTTTTATCCAATGTTCCCTTAGCTAAATTACATATAAATGGATGTTTTTTATATCCTTCCCATATTTCCTTTGAACTTGAATATAAATAATCTGTAAACTTCATAAAACTCCCCCTAATTTCAATATTAAAAATTTTCCAAACACAATAAAAGCTATACCCAACTTGGATATAGCTTTTTATACTTAAATATAAAACTATAAAATTTGCACAAAACTAAAACTTTTCGTTTTAATAACGCTTTCCTACGCTGGTATTATCCAATTTCAGGTTCAAGGGTTAGTATATGTATACCTCTCAGCTTTAATAGCACCCCTAGCTAATTATATTATTCTCTTTTCAATATTCATTATAAAACAAATATATTAAAATATCTACATTTATACTAAATATTCTTAATTAATATTAATTCCTTTTTATCTATTATAGTGTTCCAAATTAAATTTTAAAATTATTTATTTATCAAATAAGGACACTCAAATTGATATTTTATCAATAAATAACAGGTTCTTTTAGTTAAAAGTTAAGATTGAACAGTTGTGGTTATTACTACTCACTTCGTTCCTAGTAATTATCAACGTATCTTTTTATAAATTTTATTATAATGTTGCAATTAAAAACTTTGTTTTTATTCCTTGTGCTGTAAACATTTCTTCATGTTCTGTTACTACATTACCTTTAAAATCACTTTTATGTAAATCATAAGTTATGTACTTTATATTAAATTTACACTCTTTAAAATACTCTAATGACTCTTCAAAAAGTTCATCATCATCAGTTTTAAACCATATTTCTCCGCTCTTTTTTAAAAAAGTTTTGTATTTATTTAATTGTCTTGTATGTGTTAATCTTCTTTTCTTATGTTTTTCTTTGGGCCAAGGATTACAAAAGTTTATATATATTCTATCGATTTCATCTTTTTCATCTAACATCTCTTCAATAAGTCCAATTTCCTGTGCCATAAGTTTTACATTGTCAACTTTTCTTTCCTTTTTATCAACTGCATTTTCTATATTTCTTTTTGCTAAAACTAAAACTTCATCTTTTATATCTATAGCTATATAATTAATATTTTCATTTTCTGCAGCATGTACAGCCATAAATGTACCTTTTCCACAACCTAACTCTAAGTATAACGGTTGAATCCTGTTAAAGCTTTCCTTCCATTTCCCTTTATATTCACTAGGTTTAGCAACAAAAAAATCACAACTTTCTAATTCAGGTCTAGCCCATGGCTTTCTTCTCATTCTCATATTAAATCACTCCATATCTTACAATATATCTTTATATTTTTAATGCAAATCACTAGACTTTATTATACATAAAGCCTTTAATTGTATCAATCATAGTTAAGTTTTAACATATAGTTTTTACTTATAAAAATTCAACTCATAATTTAAATTCAATTTTTTATGTAGCTATCTCATCTTTAGACATAATAAAAGGGTAATCCCTTTTATTATATTATTTTATTTTGAGATTACCCTATAAAAATATATTCTATTTAATTGTAATAAAGATTTTCTGATGGATATTCTGGATCACAAGTTATATCTATTCCAATTTTTCTAAATGTCTGTTCATCATTTTTATTTAGTATTGTAGTTGAATGTGCTTGACATCCTTTAAGCATTGGTAATTTTGCCATAGCAACTTGAGCCATAGGATTTGTAGCTGCACAAATACTAAGTGCTATTAATATTTCTTCACATGTTAATGCTGTGTTTTTACTACCTAATGTTTTAGATTTTAAGTTTATTATTGGCTCCAATATAACTGGTGATATTAAATGTATTTCATCTGATATGTTAGCAAAATGTTTAATAGCATTTAGTACTACTGCTGCTGTTGCATCCATAACATTTGAACTTTTACCTGTTAATATAGTTCCATCTTCAAGTTCTAAAGCTACTGCTGGGCATATTTCATTTTTTGCACAGTTTTCTTTAAGTTTTGCTGAATGCTCTCTCGCTGGCATTACAACTTTTCTATCTTGCTCTTTTAAATTAAGTTCTTCCATTATAAGTTTTACTCTTTGGAAAGTCTCTTTATCTGCATAACCTTTTTTATAATCACATGCTGTTTTAAAGTATCTTCTAATAATTTCTTGCTGTGATGCTTCTTTTACTACATCATCATCTATTATTCCGTATCCAACTCTATTAACTCCCATATCTGTTGGAGATTTATAAACAGCCTCTTCCCCAGTTATTTTTTCTATAATTCTTCTTAAAACTGGGAAACTTTCTATATCACGGTTATAGTTTACTGCTACTTTTCCATAAGCATCAAAATGGAATGAATCTATCATATTTACATCTTTCAAGTCTGCTGTAGCAGCCTCATAAGCTATATTAAGAGGGTGTTTTAGAGGTACATTCCAAACTGGGAATGTTTCAAACTTCGAATATCCTGCTACATTACCTCTTTTATACTCATGGTATAACTGGCTAAGACATGTTGCAAGTTTTCCACTTCCTGGTCCTGGTGCTGTAACAACTACTATTGGTTTACTTGTTTCAATGTATGGATTTTGTCCATATCCTTCATCACTAACTATAGTATCTACATCTGTTGGATATCCTTTTGTAGATTTATGCTTATATACTTTTATTCCTCTACGTTCTAACTTATTTATAAATACTTTAGTTGCTGGTTGACCTTCATATCTAGTTATTACCACACTGTTTACGTCTAGTTCATAAGATCTCAAATCATCTATTAGTCTTAAAACGTCCATATCATATGTAATACCAAAGTCGCCTCTTATTTTGTTTCTTTCAATATCCCCTGCATATACACAAATAACGACTTCAACTTTTTCTTTTAACTTGTGTAATAATTTTATTTTTGCATTCTCATCAAAACCTGGTAAAACCCTTTTGGCATGTAAGTCAAATAATAATTTTCCACCAAACTCTAGATATAGTTTGTCATAATTATTAACTCTTTCCAAAATATATTTTGATTGTTCTTCAAGATACTTCTTATGATCGAATCCTATTTTCATTTTTTCACCCTCACTTATTAAGACTTAATTTTTATTAATTTACAATCTTTATTTAAATTTTTAATTAATAATAGTGAGTATTTTATTTATAAATTACTCACTATATCAACTATTAATATTTAACTCTATTCACTTATAGTATCTGTGTTTTGTTTTAAGTTTATGTTATTTATTTAATTTATCATTACAAAGTTAGATGATACCATAAATTTTATAATATTGTATAGATATTTTTTTTAAATACAGTGATTATGTTAAAATATCTCTACCCTATATTGATTTTTTTCAATATACTATTGTTATACAAAATAATCCAAAGTAAATTTTGGATTTTAATATAAATCATAGAATTCTACTGATACTTTATCATTTACCGATTTTATATTATTATTTATTAATGACATGTTCATTTCATCCTTACAATTACACTTTACAATAGGAAGTTCAATAATAAATTCACTACCTTCTTCTAATTGTTCATTTAAGTAAACTTTACCATCATGAAGAACTACTAAGGACTTTACTAATGCCAAACCTATACCTGTACCACTTTTTTCTTTATTATAATTTTTATTACTTTGTGCAAATCTGTCAAATATATGCTCTCTAAATTCTTTTGGTATACCTATTCCATCATCCTTAACTCGTATTACAACAAAATCATCTTTTTTAGAAACATATACCAATACATTTCCATGTTCTTCTGTAAATTTTATTGCATTAGATAATAAATTTAAAATTACTTGTTCTAATTTATCCTTATCAGTTTTTATTTCCAACTCTTCAAAATCTGTATCAAATATAATATTTATATTTTTTATATCAGCATAAGGAACTACCGACATTGTTACGTCTTCTATTAATTTAACTATATTATAATCTTTAAAATTCATTTTCATAAATCCACTTTCAATTTTAGTTATATCTAATAAATTATTTACAAGTTTAAGCATTCTATTACAATTTTCTCTTATAATACTTTCATATTTATCATAGGAACTTCTAAAATCCTCTACGCTTAATTTTCTCTTATTATTTAAAAGTTGAACAGATGAATATATTATATTTATAGGAGTTCTCACTTCATGGGATAAATTCGAAAAAATTTCTGTCTTTATTCTATCATATTCTTTTATTTCGTCATATTTTTCTTTTAAAATATCAACTTCATTTTTATAACTAAGATCTCTAGAAACTATTATTTTTCCTACAGATTGTCCTTTTTCATTTAGCATATTTGTTATTAATGACTCTACCACAACTAATTTATCTTGTTTAGTTAAAATTTTATGTTTAATCCAAATATGATTTTCACAATCTGAATCTAAAAATTTATTATTACAAACTTTAAAACTAAATAATTTGTTATAGTGCCTATTATTAAGTTCATCCCTATCATAACCTAAAGTTTCTAAAACTGCATTATTAATATATGTTATTATTCCATCATTATCTATCGTTATTATTAAATCTTTAATATTTTCAGTTATTGTTGCTAATTTATTTTCACTTATAACTAACCTTTCATGAGCCTCATACTCGTCTGACATATCTACTAATGTACATACCATTCTTTCAACATTATTATTAAGGTGTATTTTTTGTATATCTAGATTATGAACTTTTCCATTATTAAATAATACTTTTTTATATAATCCATCCTTCTCTATTTTAAATTCTATTTCATCTTTATCATTAAAAATAATATACTTTTTAATTTCAATTCCAATTCTTTATTCTGCTCTTCTATTGAGTTAAACTTATTACAACTAGATTCTCTTATTTTTTATTAGCATAAACTATATTCTCGTTTTCGTCATACACTACAACTTCATTTCTTTGATTATATTCAGCCAGCTCATAAAATATCTTTAACTCTTTTTTAACCTATCACTTTCTTTTCTTTTATAACCATTTCAATAAATAATCCTAAAATAAGTGAGTTAAACCCCAAAAAAGTTAATATGTTGCATCCACTATATATATTTTCTATTTTAAATTTTATAAAACATAATAAATATATTCTTTTTATTGTAAAGAAACCTAAACTTAAAATAATAATTGTATATATAAAATCTTTATTTTTCTACTTTTTTTCATAAGTGATGTTAATAC
>NZ_HE611050.1:1063998-1106306 GCF_000285575.1 Clostridium senegalense JC122
TTAAAATTATTGTTAATATTACTATTGAAATTATTGAATAAAATTTATTTTTTTCCATTAATCCAAGTAATTTATTATGTTCTTTTTTAACTGTAAAAGTAATTAATATTGTTCTTAAAATATATGCACCAATAATCAATGACAATCTTGCATTTAATTCATTACTTTGATTATATAATCTGAAATTAATATACAGTCTTTCTACTGTAAAACTTAAATAAAATAAAGATATTATAAAAAAATCACTTTTCTTATATGTATAATAATAAATCCAACAACTAGCCATAGAAATAATAGCTAAAGTGCCATTTATTATTTTAAAATCATAAGTTGTAATATATTTATCTATTGGTAAAAACTTAATATAAAATGCCCCTAAAAAACTTAAAATAAGTAAAATTAATGATATATACATAATTATTTTGTTAATATCTAACGTTGATATTTTTTTCTTGTCTTCAGTTAACTCTAAATTCATAACAAACCTCATCTACAAAATTTTTATAACCTTATACCATAATAAATTAAGATGCTTAATTATTTTTTAATTTATTCCCTTAATGTTATTATATTTCATGTGTTTTTTTTAGTCTACATTATTATGTATATTTTTACAAATTAATTTAAATTTCGACTTTAAAAAAATACAACCTATAGTTAAAGTTTAACTTAGATTGTATTCTAAAATTATAATAATATATTTATTTAAAATAATTCATCTAATAAAATATAATAAGCAATTTTATTAGCATCATATTTATCCAAACCATATTCATCTAAAAATAATTTTACATAATGATCATTTCCAAAATTAGTTCGTATACTTCTGCATGCAATTCCTATGTCTTGATATCTATCGCCAATACCACCTCTTCCCCAATCTATAAAACCACTTATTTCACCTTTATGTTGAATTATATTCGGTAGGCAGTAATCTCCGTGAACTAACACTAAATCTTCACATTGAGGCCGCATACTCTCTAATTTATTAACGATTTCTAAATAGCTTTTATCTTTATTACAATTAAAATTCACAAGTTTTTGTTCTATATTTTTTCTTCCTTCTTTTAATTTAACATCTAGAGTTTGTACTACATTACAATTTGTAATATCTATATTATGAATCATTTTTAATCCTTTAGCCAAATTCTTTACTATTAGTTCTTTATTAAAATTTTCTCTTAATAAATTTAATGTATTTTCTCCCTTTATTTCTGACATTATTAAAAAATTGATTATTACAATCACCTACATACAGTAACACTTCTGGAACATTTAATTTTCCCTTCAGCCAATCCAATAACTTTACTTCTTGCCTAAATATTTCATATTTACTTTGGGCTATTTTTAAATAGGCCATTCTATTTTGCATATTAATTTTAAATACTTCAGCTTTAGAACATCCAATGCACACTTTCTCTATGCTATCCATATCTATCAAATCACAAATCTCCTTAGGTAAATTTAAAATCATATACATTCTCCTTTTAAACAAATTATTTATAAAAATAATAGTTCAAAAACTTGATTAACATTTTAAAATTATAAAACTTTATTTTTTATGTATATACAAAGAAAATAATAGACACAAATTACAATATATATTTTATAAAATTCAAGCCTGTCAGATTCTATTAATAATTATTTATTATTAGATACTGTCAACTCAAGATTTTGTGAAATAATTAAGTAATTTGCTCTATTATTTAATTTAATATTTAATAAATTTTCATTTGTTTTAACAAATTTGTGGATTATTCATTATTTTTTTTACTATTTTAGGTATAAATATCATACCTAATGTTCCTAAAATAGTTATTATAAGAATTCCATTAGCCTTTGTAGTAACAAATGGTGCTATATCAAAAAGATTTCTTATAAACGGTATAGTGAATGACCCTATAAATAACAATATCATTCCAAACAATATCAATATTCTATATAGATTTAATGGCCTTGACACCTTAAATACAACGAATAAACTTAATGCAGTAAACACAACTAAAGATAATGATGAAGACTGTTTCATAGAAAGTCCACTATGGAATCCTATAAGAAATGCAATTGTAGTGCTTATACCTATCATTACACCATTTGGTATTGATACTTGTAAAACTCTTTTTAAAAAATTTTTTTAATTCTTTCCTTGTTAGGTGCCAATGCTAAGAAAAATGATGGTATTCCTATAGTTATGCTACCAATTAAAGTTAATTGAAATGGCGTAATAGGAAATGGTAACCTTAATAGAGAAAAGGATATACACATAATTATAAAATATACTATTTTGGACAAGAAAAGTTCTGACACTTTTTCCAAATTATTTATAAGTTGACGTCCTTCTGTTACAACATTTGGTAATGAAGCAAAATCTGAATTCATAAGTACAAGTTGTGCTACTGCCTTTGTAGCATCTGCTCCACTAGCCATAGCTATACCACAATCAGCTTCCTTTAATGCTAAAACATCATTAACTCCGTCTCCCGTCATAGCTACCGTATGCTCATTGGATTTTAAAGCTTTCACTATTCTTCTCTTTTGATGAGGTGTAACTCTTCCAAATACACATGTTTCTTCTACAACCTTAGCTAATTCTTCTTCACTTTCTGGAAGTAATCTAGAATCGATATATTTTTCTCCATTTTTAATTCCAACTTTTTTAGCTATAGCCGAAACAGTTATAGGATTATCCCCTGATATAATTTTTATTTTTACATTTTCTTTTTCAAAATAATCTATGGCTTCCTCAGCGTTATCTCTTATTATATCTTCAAGAAATATAAGTCCTATTCCGTGTATGTCTCCATTTAAATTCTCATTTAAATTTTCTCCATTAAATTTTGCTAATAAAAGAATTCTTTTTCCAGCCTCTGCTGCGCTTTTGACACGTTTAGCTATGTGTGTATACTCTTCTTTTAAAATAACCTCTGGTGCACCTAATACCCAGATTCCTTCATTTTCAAATTCTACGGCTGTCCATTTTCTCTTAGATGAAAAAGGAATCTTATTCTTTACTTTTAAATTTGGATTTTCCTTAAATTTGTTGAGTATAGCTTTATTAGTCTGATTTCCACCTAAAAAACTATACGCTATTGCTGATGTATATTTTTCTACATCCTTTGTATTATTTTCTTTTAATGCTATAATTTCGCTAACTTTTAAATCGCCTTTAGTAATTGTTCCTGTTTTATCTAAACATAAAACATCCACACGAGCTAAAACTTCTGTAGCTGGTAATTCCTGAACAAGAGTATGAAGTTTAGATAGTCTTATAACTGCTACAACAAAAGTAGTGCTAGTTAATAAAATTAACCCCTCAGGAACCATTCCTATAATTCCTGTAACAGAACCAATTAATGCACTTTTCCAACTTTCATTTCCTGACATAAGCTGACTAGTTGTTAAAAGTAAGCCTAAAGGAAGTATCATCCACATTATTATTTTAAATATCTTGCCTGTAGATTTTTGAAGTTCAGAATTTATTAGTTTAAATTTTCTTGCTTCATTTGCAAGTTTTGCTGCATATGTTTCTTCTCCGACACAACGTGCTACTGCATAACACTGACCTGCTGTTACAACACTACCTGATAAAAGTTTACTCCCTTTTTGTTTTAATATAGAATCTGATTCACCAGTAATCATAGATTCATCGACTTCTACTTCAACATCTTGTATAACTTCACAGTCTACTAATATCTGATCTCCTGTTTTTAAAATCATTATGTCATCTATCACTATTTCTTCTGCTGTAATATTTTTAGTTTTCCCATTTCTTATAACATATGCTCTTTTACTATTAATTACTGCTAATCTTTCTAATATTCTTTTTGCATGTATTTCTTGAAATGCACCTAATATTATATTTGCTATTACTATTATTATAAAAACAGCATCTTTAGGTGAACCTATTAAAATTAACAATATTGCTAATGATATATTTAAAATATTATAGCTTGTTAATATATTCGCCCTTAAAATCTGAGTTAATGTTCGAGAAGGTGGTTTAGGAATATTATTAACCTTACCACTTTTAATTCTTTCTTCTACATCCTCATCATTAAGTCCTCTTATTTCTTCTTCCATAATATTTTAATCACCGCCTTTACTTTTGTTTTTATGATTTTAACCTTTTGTATAGAGTTGTAAACTATTTTTAAATAAATGCTTTTTTAATTTTCAACTTATAGTTGAATTAATTTTTAAACTTGTCTTACTCTATTATACATTAACATTATTAAATTAACCTTAAATTAACGTGACATAATCTTAAAATTACATTACATTTTTGAAATATATCTTTATTTTAAATAAAATTTACTAAAAATAAAAATAAAATAACTTAAAAAGTCTAATTTTATACTTATAATGTTTATTATCAAATAAAATTTAATCATATTAATATAATTATCATTACATAATTTTACAAATAAATATAGGGTTTTAAAAAACCCTATATTTTAATCTTCTATAATATCTTTTTTATCCTCTTTCTTTACTTCATTTTCCTTTTTATTACTACTTTCATTTTTTATAATTCTATTCGCCCTACTAAGTTCACTATTAGCTCTACTTTCTATGTTATTAATAGATTTTTCTAATTTTAATTTTTGTTTTGAAACAAAATTATTAGGATATTTTATATCTTTAAGATAACCTAACTCTACTTTTAAATTTCCTTTAGTAATATTCAATGAATGTATGTTATCCATGCTATTTCTAGCTTTAATTAGATTTTTAAGGCTTTCAGAAATTATAACTCCATTTCTTTCTTCATCACCATTTTTATTTTCCTTTTCTTTCTGTTCTAGTTTTTCTTTTGCTTTTTCTAATTCTTTTTCTTTTTCTATCATAAGAGCTCGTTGCATTTGTTCTTCTATTAGCTTTATTTTAGCATCTAACTCTTTGTTTTTTTCAATTCTCTCTTTTGGTGTTAAATCTTGTTTTTGTAAATTCTCCTTTTGTTTTATTAAATTTTCTTTAGCTTCTTGAAGATTATTTATAATATCAGCTTTTTTAAATTTAATATTTTTATTAAATTTTAAATTTATATTATCCTCATCCTTTTTAATTTGTGAAAATATAGTATTAGTTCTTGTATTTAATCCTTCAATTCTCATAATTTTTATCCCCCAAAACATTTATATATTATAATATTTGTATAACTTTTTTAGGAATTCCTATATCAACCACTTTTATATTGCCGCAATATTCTGATATATATTCTTTTAAAAAACCTACCTTTGGTAACTGCAATGTTATAGTTTCATCAGCTTTTATTGCTACCCCCATAACCTCTCCATTATCACCATTTATTCCAGATGGAATATCTATCGCTATAGTATATGCACTACATTTGTTTACCTCTAAAATTAAACTTTCAAAAATACCTGAAATTCTTCTTTTTAAACCAGTTCCAAATATTCCATCAATAATTACATCAGCATAAATTAAACTCTGTAATTTATTTAAATCGGTATCCTCATTTATAAATCTTATTCCTATCTTATTATCGTCTAATTTATTTATATTCTTTATAATTTCAAAGTTTTCATTAAAATCATTGCTTGCTTTTTTTAAATTTCCTACTATAAATACTTCAACATTATAATTATGTAAATATAAATGTCTTGATAATGCAAGTCCATCTCCACCATTATTTCCAACACCCGAAATTATAATTACCTTTGAATTAGGCATTTCTTTTAATTTTTCATCTACCTCATTAAATATTTTTATTGCTGCATTTTCCATAAGTATCATTCCACTTATTCCTAATTGATTTATACAATAATTATCTATTTCTTTCATTTTTTTTGAGTCAACGTACTTCATATTATCCCTCTCTTAAATATATCAGTAACTAAACTTTAACCCTCAATTTTTAAGTATAATTACTAGTTATTTTAATATACATATAAAAATTATACTCTAATTTTATAGGATTCTAAACTATTAATTCTTACCTTTTAGCCATTAACTAACTACAACTCTACTATAACCTTTAGAGCCTTTAAATTTTCTATATAAATAACTATATAGTCAAATATGTCTTTTCAAACATTTATTTCTATACATTTCATTGTCTGCAAATGTTAAAATTTCAGTTACTTCCGTGCCATTTATCGGATAAATGGCTTTTCCTATACTAAATGAAATATTAATTTTTTTATTTATATCATTCTTTAAATATATTTTGTTTCTACATATAATTTCAATAATATCTGAAATTTTTTCATATTTAGTAGTTATTATTGAAAATTTATCTCCACCTATCCTATATATTTGCCCATCTTTATTAATATATTCTTTTAATATATCAATAAAGTGTTTTAAGCATTTATCTCCAAAAATATGACCATTGTTATCATTTATACTTTTAAAATCATTTATATCTAAATAAAAATTCCAAATTCAATATCTTTTTTTATTAAACCTGAAATATCCTCTTCAAATTTTCTTCTACTATAAGCACTCGTTATATCATCTCTTTCTGCAGTAAAAATAGCTTCTTCCAATGATTTTATATTTTCAGTAAAAAAATATATTACTGGATAAAAAATCAATGTACTTAAGCAAAATATACTATAAATTATTACTCCATAAAAACAATTATGGAATATAATAAATCTAAATAGTAAAGTTAAAGAAATTACATATGAAAAAGGGGCAAATGATATTAAATAACCTATCTTTGTCCTCAACGTCTTAATATTAGGCCTATATATTTTAGCAACATGAAATAGATTAAATAATAATACCAATATACTTATAAGGCTAAAACATAACTTATATATGATAACATTACCTTTATTAACCTCATTTAAAATTATATAGTCTTCACACAATATATAAATTGTTATTATAGATAAATTAGCTATAAGTGATGAATAATATACAAAAGCAACCTCTCTAATTGATCCTTTATATATTTTATATTTCATAGGAAACAAAAGGACATATATAAATTGGGCTATCATGATACTATCCTCTACTTCAAAAAACATTGATATAATGAAAAAAATAACAAATATATAAGTGAAACTCCAAAAGTTTTTAAGTTTATTTTTGGTTTATTTTCATATAATGCTGATCTCATTAATAAAGTAGTAAAAACATATTGACCTATTAGATATAAGAATTGTTTTTTCATATTTTATTTCCTCTATCTTAAGTAACATTAACATATTTGTATACTTAATTTTCATTCCCTTCTAAATATTTACTTAAAATTCAACACAATATACACTTAAATTTTAGCATATAAATACATTTTAATCCAATAATTAAAATATATGTATTATAAGTTTCTTTTTTGTTTATTCTACATAAATAAAACTTATAATTAAATTTAATTATAAGTTTTCTTAGATATCTTTAAATTATATAATATACAGTTTTACTTTAAGTAAGTATTCTCATTCTATATGCTTGTATTGCAGTTTTACTCAATTTATCTATAAGTTTATTATTTACATAAGCCCCTACAAAAGCACCTATACCTGGTATCATTTGTAACAGTTTGGCAAGATCTATATAATCTCTGTACTCCTGCTGAAATGTTTTCCAATCAAAACAACTTATATCATCTGGTAACATAGTGCAATAATTTTCCCAATCTTCCATAGTATAAAAGACTTTGTTTACATGATTTTTACTTGAAAAAGCTAGTTGAAATATATTTAGTATATATAGTCGCTCTTTATAATCCTTAACATCGAAGCCATAAATAGCAGCAATATCATAAAGAAGCTTTATTTTTATCCCTAACAATAATGGAAAATCGGCAATTCCTAAAGCTATACCCCCAGCACCAGTTCCAGCACCTTCTATAATTGCTGTGTTCTTATAAACTTTAGTTTTTTCTTCAACTAAATATTCCCTTTCCTTTAAAGACAAACCTAAATAAGGTTTTTTAGTAATATACTTTGATCCAAATAAAACTGCTTGTGTCATATTCTTTATTGTGTTAGTCATAAATTCATGATATTTATTGGGCAATATTCCATTAAACTTGTTTTGAACTCCCTTAGTAGCTTTCTCAAATATAGATGGTCCTTTTCTCATTTCTTTTTTCCATTTTTCAAGCTCACTTAATGCCACTTGATTATAAAATTCCATACTGTTTTCAACTCCACACTTTATACTTTTAACATATAATACTATATTGCTTATTGACTACTTTACATTTAAAAAATTATACACTTTTTCTGAATTTAATCATTTATATCTTAGATTTTTTAAATTCCTAGTTAAGTTATATTATCCAATTTTTTAAATATACATTCTTAAATAAAAATAAAAAGCATCCCCATAATAAATTGAGATGCCTTCTACTTTATAAAGTTATTTTCCACAACATTTCTTATATTTCTTTCCACTACCACATATACAAGGGTCATTTCTTCCAACTATCTTTTTATTAGCATTAACATTTAACTTTCTTAAAGATAATTCTTTCGGAGTAAATCCTTTATTGCTCCATTTTCTTGAATTATTAGAAACATTTGCTACCAACTTCACAATTTCATCTAATTGTTTTCTACTTTTTATTTCTATTTTTCTTCTATCCAACTCAAAAAGAACTCTTTGAATATCGAAATCAGAATCTACTAGTCCCATGCATATATCTTCAAAAGTTTCTTTTGCAAGTTCAGTATCAACACACATTTCATTTAAAAATTTTTTTAATTTTATATGTTCCTCTGTTAATTCCACATAATCTTCATCTGCATATTTAAGTAATTCTTCCTTAGATAAAATTTTATATTCTTTGCCTTTTCTAAGTTCTTGTAATGTTTCATATTCACCTTCATTAACTAGTAACGCTTGATGTATAACTCTTTCATCATCGAACTCAACCATACCTAAACTACCTGCAAACTTATCTAATATATATAAAAACTCTTTTTCATCTAATTTTTCATCATTATTATCATTAAAGATATTCATAAAAAATTCTATTTCAAATATTCCATATAAATTAGAAAATGCTAATAAATACTCTTGCACATTTCTATATCTTTCTTGTTTTACAGCTAACTCTTCAAAATTAATTTTTTTAACAACATCTTTTATTTCAGTTGGCATAACTATATATACTTTATTTTCCGAAATATATGTAAAAGCCATTCCTATGTTATATAGAAATATATAATTTTCAACTGGCATAGTTGTACATTCTATGTACTTTTCATCTCTAAGTTCTTGAAGTAATTTCATCCCATTATCATCTACCGGAACTAAATCTTCTTGTAATATATTAGCATCTTGAATCTTACTACATAACGCATCTACCAACATATCCTTTTTCATTTTATGTCTACCAACAATTTCATATATTCCAGCTAAGTCAGTTAGATTATTTTTTGTAAGATCACTTAAGCATTCTTTTAAAGAAAATTTTAATTCTTTTTTTATAGCTAATTCTTTATTAGCTTCAATTATGTAATTAATTAATTCTTGATTCATATTTGAACTCTCTCCCAAAATAATTTTTTAAATTTAAACTATAATACCGTCCGTATAGTATTTCAATATAGCTTTCTAAACCCTAATTTTAACTTATATTTCTAGTCCTTTTAATTTAATACTATCCAAATAAATTCATCTTATCCTAAAAACATAATAGAATCTTATAAATCATAAGTTAAATCTAGATTATACATTACTATAGTCACATATTATCTATTATACTTTTTTATACTTTTTTATGCAAATTAGCTTATAAAATTTAAAATTACATCATTATTTTTAAATTTAATTTGCATATGCTCATTTTTATTTATATGTATATATTAAATTTAAATTAAATTTAAAAATTAAAAAGGATAATCATTTTGTAAAACTTTAAATTTGTAATTCCATGCCTTATATTATATTTTTTTAACTCTAATCATAATTTCAGTTAAATATTCTTCTTCATTTTTAAGTGCAAAAAAATCCAATAATGTATTTTCATAAGAATCTCCAATTATTTTATAATTATTCTCTTTAACAAACTTTAAAATTTTTTCATAAGATTTGTATGTACTTTCATAATCACCTTTATGATTTATGCATACATATTTTCCACTAGGTTTTATAAATAATTTGTTATTATTAATTTTATTATCTAATTTTATAAATAACTTACTTAAAGTATTAAATTTTTTATTTTCCACATCACTTTTTCTTACTATTGCGCCTATTGGATATCCATCATATATATTATTTTCATCACAATATTTAACAAACTTAATAACATCCATCATTATTTCTTTTTGAGAGCAATTATTTAAATCTGATAATATTAAATATTCCTCGTTACACTCTTTTATATAAGCTTCATTATTCTCAAGTTCCATTATTCCCCTTTGAGCAATATTGATTTTGTTTGTTAGATTATAAGTCATTTTTTCTAATTTCTTAATTTTTAGTGCAACTTTACTTCTTTCATCTTCTAAAAGCCTTATATATTCTTCCGGTGTTCTATTATATAAATATTTTTTTATTTTATCTAATGAAACATCAAGTTCTCTTAATTCTAATAATATAGTAAAAGTATCATACTGACTTAAACTGTAAAGTCTATAATTATTTTCATCTCTATATTCTGGTGAAAAAATACCTATTTTATCGTAAAAAATGAGAGTTTTTCTTTGAACCCCACATAATTTAGCAAACTCACTTACAGTAAAATATTTATCTTTAACATTATTACCCATTTTACCTCCTTAATCCTATAATAAAACCTTTAATATTTTCCCCTTGACTGTATAGTTACTATACACTTTATAATTACTTTTATCAATTAATTATACAAGGAGGGATTTTAATGGAAGCTACTTTTTCTAAGAAATTTACTTTCATTGAGTTTTTAAGATTCGTATCTCCAGCAATTATATCTATGATATTTATATCATTATATACAATTGTAGATGGAGTGTTTGTATCACTACTTGTGGGTTCTGATGCACTTGCAAGTATCAATATAACATTTCCTATAATAAATTTAATTTTTGGCATATCCATTATGTTTGGAACTGGTGGTAGTGCTCTTGTAGCTATAAATCTTGGTGAAAATAAACTCCAAAAAGCCAACGAAGCTTTTTCACTAATTTTTCTAGTTGCTTCTATAATTGGTATTATTCTAGGCTTAATAGGTTATATATTTATAGAAGATATTTCCGTGATTTTAGGAGCCACTGATAATCTACTACCCTATTGCATTTCTTATGGAAGAATAATATCCCTATTTGCACCATTTTTCGTTGTAAAATCTATGTTTGAATTTTTCGTAAGAACTGATGGTAATTTCAACTTCAGCTTATTACTTTCTATTGTCGGTGGTATTATAAATATAATTTTGGATTATGTTCTTATAAAATACTTTAACCTTGGCATAGCTGGTGCAGCAATTGCAACTTCCCTTGGAGTGTTTATATCTACATTAATGGGATTTGGTTATTTCTTTACCCAAAAATCTAAACTTAAATTTACAAAAACAAAATTTAACTTAAACCTTATAAAAAACACTATGTTAAATGGCTCTTCTGAGATGGTTACCGAACTTTCAACTGGCTTTGTAACATTATTATTTAACATGCTTACTCTTAAATATGCTGGAGAAAATGGTGTTGCCGCATTAACAATAATTCTATATACTCATTTTCTTTTAGTATCTACATATTTAGGTTTTTCATCTGGTATATCACCACTTATAAGTTTTAATTATGGAGCAAAAAATGAATATAAACTAAAAGAAACCTTTAATTACTCTAAAATATTTATTTCAATATCTTCTATAATTATATTCTTATTATCACTAATTTTAGGAAAATACGTAGTGAGAATATTTGTGCCTTATTCTAGTCCAGTTTTCATTCTTGCTGTACATGGATTAAAATTATTTTCCATTGCATTTTTATTTGTAGGAATTAATATTTTTGCATCTGCAATGTTCACAGCTTTTTCCAATGGAAAAGTATCTTCAATAATTTCATTTGCTAGAACCTTTTTCTTTGCACTTGTATTTGGATTTATACTTCCATATTTCTTGGGAATAGACGGTGTTTGGCTAAGCATCCCACTTGCAGAAATTATAACAACTTTCATTTCTATACATTACATAAAAAAGTACAAAAAACAATATACTATTTAATCATGTTTTTACATATAGAAATAAATATTACTTTTCAAAAAGACTTCAGCATAAAACTAAATTATGCTGAAGTCTTAAAATATATATAATTATTATTTCAAATTAGAATTCATACTATTTTTTAATTAATAAGCTATTAATTTTTTTACAAACTCAGTATTAGGGTTGTATTTTATTTCATCACTAGTTCCTATTTGCTCTATTTTTCCATCATTCATTATTATTATCTTACTACCCAATTTTAATGCTTCATTTATATCATGAGTTATAAAAAAAATGGTTATTCCTAATTGTTTTTGTATTTTTAATAATTCATCTTGTAGAACATGTCTTGTTATTTCATCTACTGCACCAAATGGCTCATCCATTAATAATATATATGGATTTGATGCTAATGCCCTTGCTATACCTACTCGTTGTTTCTGACCTCCACTTAACTGCGAAGGATATCTAGTTATTAATTCTTCTTCAAGCTGAACAGTATTCATAAGCTCTTTTACCTTATCCAAAGAACTATCTTTTTTATTTTTGTTTAAATCTAAAACAAAAGATATGTTTTTTCCTACTGTCATATGCGGAAATAATCCAATGCTTTGAATTACATATCCAATATTTTTTCTAAGTTCAACTAAATTAGTCTCTTTTAAATTTTTACCATCAACGATTATTTTTCCATCATCTGGAGTTATAAGCCCATTTATTAATTTTAATGCAGTAGTTTTTCCACTTCCTGATCCACCTATAACCGTTACAAACTCACCTTTATATATATCTAAATTTAAATTTTTCAGAACAATTTTATCATCATATATTTTACTAACATTACAAAAGCTTATTAATGGTTTACCCTTCATACTTCATAACTCTCTCCTACTTAATTATTCCCTTTTCTATTAGAAATTCTTTTGCAACTTGAAAATCTTCTTTCTTCTCTACTTCTACTTTATAGTTCATATTTATAATTTCTTTTTCTGTTATAGTATTATTTAATAAATTTAACACTTCTATGAGCTCTGGATACTTTTTCAACGTCTCTTCTCTTATTATTGTCCCTGCTAAATACCTAGGAAAAAATCTCTTATCATCCTTTAAAACCATATAATTTTCATTTACAAGCTGCCCATCTGTAGTTGAGGCCATTATTACATCTATTTTATTAGATGTAAGGGCTTTATATTTTAATCCCATGTCTAAATCTAAAGTATCTTTAAAATTAAAATTATATAGTTTTGCTAATGAATTATAGCCATCTTCCCTTTCATAAAAATCATATTCTGCCCCTAACACCAACTTATCACTTATTATTGCTAAATCAGAATATGTTTTCAAATTATATTTTTCAGCTAATTCCTTATTAACCACTATTGCATAATTACTATCATATCCATATAAATTTAACCAATTTAAATCATACTTTTCTTTGTATTCTTTTTTTAATTCTTCATATGTGTTTTCACTCTGACTTTTTTTCTTTAATACATACTCCCATGCTGTGCCTGTATATTCTGGATAAATATCAACCTCTCCTTTTACTATAGCAGGATGAATATTAGCTGTTCCCCCACCTATACCTTTTTTAATTTCAACTTTTATTGATGTTTTTTCTTCAATAAGTTGTGACATAATTTCAGTTAAAATATACTGTTCAGTCATTGGTTTTGATGCAATTATTATAGTTTCTTTTCTGCTAAAACCTACTAATATAAATGTTGTTATAACTAATAAGATACTTATAACTCCAATATATTTTTTAATTCCTAGTCCCCCTTTTTTAACTTTTCCTTTTGTAAATCTTATATTTATGTTTTTTTGAATACAAGACATAATTGAATCTATAGTCAAAGCTATAAGTGCAATAAGTAAACTTCCAGCAAAAGTCATAGTTGGGTTATTAGTTGTAATTCCTCTCCATATAGCAATTCCTAAACCTCCTGCCCCTATAAAAGATGCAATACCACAAAGTGCTATTGTCATAACTACCATATTTCTAAATCCAGCAAAAATTACTGGTAAAGCAAGCGGTAGTTTTATTTTATAAAGCAGTTCTCTATTAGTTGCACCCATACCTTTTCCTGCTTCTATAATATCCTTATCTACATTTTCAATGCCTGTATAAGTATTGGTAATTATAGGTAGCAATCCATATAATGATAATGTAATTATAGCTGTAACATTTCCAACTCCAGAAAAAGAAACTAAAAATCCTAAAATTGCTATTGATGGGATTGTATATAAAAAATTTGTAACTCCTTTTATTGGATTAGACAATCTTTTATTTTCACATACTATTACTCCTAAAAAAACACCTATTATTGTAGAAATCACAACAGCTATAAAAGATAATACTAAATGCTGCATAACTAGCTCTAGAAAAAAGTCTATCCTCTCCATATATAGTTTTAGAACTTCTCTAATAAAATTCATTTTTTTCTCCTAAACAAATAGCTTCACTCTAATATATTTATTTTTATATAAATATATTACATTCTTTTAACTTAGTTATATTTATATAAAACCCACTTATACACCATAATCTTATTTAAAATAATTTTAGCGTTTGTATATTAACTATATAAGGTATATAATTTTTTATATGTTTTCTATAACGGAAAGGAGATATTTATGGCTAGTTTAATATTAGAAGGTGGAACTTTTAGACCTATATTTAGTTCAGGTGCCATGGATGCACTTTTAGATAACGATATTATTTTTCCTTATTGTATAGGAGTATCTGCTGGAATTACACATGGTGTTTCTTACTTATCTAAACAAAGGGGAAGAAACCTTGACGTATTAAAATCCTATAGAAATGATAAAAGATACTTAGGATTCAGAAACTTTTTTAAATGTAAAAGTGCTTTTGGATTAGATTTTGCCTTTGATGAAATCCCTAACAAACTAAATCCATTTGATATGGAGACTTTCTTAAAATATGAAGGAACAGCCTTAGTTGGTGTTACTAATGCTAAAACTGGTAAAACAGAGTACTTAGACGCAAAAAATTTAGATGATAAATGTACTATGCTAAGAGCAACTTGTGCTATACCATTTTTATTTCCACCAATAAAAATAAATGAAAATTATTATTATGACGGCGGAATATGTGATCCAATTCCTATAAGAAAAGCTATTAAAGATGGTAATGAAAAGCACTTAATAATACTTACTCGACCTAAGGGATATGTAAAAGAATTTTCAAAGAAAAACTTAATGGCTTCAAAGATTTTAAAAAGAAAGTACCCAAATTTGTGCAAACCTATTTTAACAAGACATGATTTATATAATGAAACTGTAAAATATTGTGAAGAGTTAGAGAAACAAGGTAAAGCTATAATAATAAGACCCAAATCCAATCAAGCTATTGATAGTTTTGAAAAAAACATAGATATACTAACTGAAGGTTATAATAATGGTTATAACCAAACAATAGAACAGTTAGATGAAATTAAAAAACTACTTTTATAGTATTAAATGTTATATTTAGGGTATTATACTTAATTAAGAGTTGAGAATTTATGATTATTCAAAATAACATATGTTTTATCCTGTAAAACAGAAAGGACTATAATGAATGATCAAACTTTTGAAAAACTACTTAATATAAAAACTTCTGGCGAACAAAAAGAATACTATGAATCTCTTCACTACAATAGATATGAGCCAACATCATATTATGCACTTGAAGCACTTTCTAAAGAATATGAATTTAAAAGTGATGATAGAATAATTGATTTTGGATGTGGTAAAGGAAGACTTAACTTTTATTTAAATTACTTTTTTGATTGTTATGTAACGGGAATTGAAATGAATAATTTTTTTTATCAAGAGGCTCTTGATAACAAAAAAGAATATTTGAAAGAGCATAATAAAAACTGTAAAAAAATAAATTTTTCAAACTGTTATGCTGAAAATTATGAAGTTAATCCAAAGGATAATAAATTTTACTTTTTCAATCCTTTTTCTATGCAAATATTTATGAAAGTTATATTAAATATTTTGATTTCTGTAGAAGAATATAACCGCGAGGTAGAAATTATACTTTATTATCCTTCTCAAGACTATATCTATTATCTTGAAAACTTTACACCTTTCACATTAAAAAAAGAAGTTAAGTTACATGGGTTATATGCTCTTGATGTTCGCGAAAGATTTTTCAATTTATCAATTTAAATTATTATAAATTTAAAGAGCTATTCTAAAGTGAAATTATATTTTAGAATAGCTCTTTAAAACTTTAAATTCTTTCTATTTATATAGTTTTTTATTAAATAATATAAGGCAATTGAGCTACTTTTAACCTATACCTTGCCTCTTCTATTAATTCTTTTGATGCCCCTGTCTCTGCAACGGAATGATATATTCCTTTAATCATGGATAAATCATTATTAGAGTTACCTATTACCATAACTTTTTCTTTATCTAACTTTAACTTTTCACATATCACTGATAAACCACTTAATTTATTTACACCATTATTGACTATACTTAATCTTCCATGATTATGTATGATATTATAATGACCACTATTATTCATATGTTTTATTATTTCACTATCTATTTTACCCCTCATCAATATCTTATATGGTATATCTTTATAGCTATAAATCTTATATTCATTACACAAATTAGGTGTTTTTAACAAATAGTTATAAACTTCATAGTTATTAGTTTTTTCTACTATATGTGCACCATTTGCAAAACTTCCACCTGATAATAACCTTTTTATCTTCTTACACTTCTTCATGGCTTTTTCATAGGGTAATTCTGTGTTCAAATAAATTAAAGCTATTTTACTTAAATATTCTAAAGCTAATATATCTTCATTTTTTATTTTTCCATCTTTGCTTACTAATGTTCCATCTACGTCTAAAAATATTGCTTTTATATCTAGTCTTTTAGGTACCCTTACTAACTCATCTTTATTAAAAAAATCCAACTTTTTTAAACCTTTCAAATGTGAATAAGATAAATAACAATCACATCTTCCTTTTAAACAACTTGTCTCCTTTTTGATAGTATCATTACTATATAAATTTCCTAATGTTTTACGTACTTTATTGCATGGATAAATATCCCCTTTAAAATCTATAAAAAAATGTTCTTTTCCACCTATACAGTTCCCTTTATTTAAATAATTTTTTACTTCTAAATCAAACATAGGATCTATATCATTAAATATACTTATTTCTTCTTCTGTATATTTTCTATTAAGTCCATCCATACTGTTAATCCATAAATAAACTTCTACAGGTAAACTCTTTCTTAAATTTTTTATAATTTCAATATCTTTTGGATTTCCAACTACACCTACGCTTAAATTTATTTTTTCACGTAAATATTTTATTTTTTCTACAAATTCATCTACTTTTGTCATCTCTGGATGATATGTACACCATAAAGTTATCTTATCTAAATTCACATTTTCTTTTTCTAATTCTTGAATAAAGGATTGAACATTAAAACTTAAGTTAGTTTGACATCCTATTTTTCTAATTTTTTTCATTCTACAAAGTTTTGCAATTCCTTTAACATAGTAATTATGTATAAGAGCTTCACCGTAAGGTGCTATTAAAACACTAACATTTTCTTTGAAATTTATATTTGATATTTTATTTAAAAAATTACACCATTTATCTTTATCTCGTTCTATTTCCTTAATACTATATTTTCTTTTAGAGAATGGACAATAACTACAATTATAATTACAAGATTTTAGTTCTCCACGATAAGTAATTTCAGTAGCATGTTCTATCATTTTTTCATCCTTTCTTTTACTGTGTCAGAAATCCAAAATGGTAAAATTACATCAGAATATTTTATGCCTTTCTTAGTAAGTCTTAATTTTTTTCCTTCTAGTTCAATAAGTTTTTCTTTAAAAAGTTCTTCAAATATTGGATAAGCTTTTAACAAATCTTTATTAAATATTTTCTTATATTCCTTTAAATCTAAGCCTTTATAATACCCCAAATTTTTAATAATAAACCTACGTTCTACTTCTTCAAAGTTCAACTCATATCCCTTTAATCCTTTAAAAAAATTATCTTTATCTACATAATTACTTAAAACTTCTTTACAATCATTTCTTTTTGAAGTATATGGCTCACAAAAATGTAGGTTTCCTATATAACTTCTTCCACCACATCCAACTGATAGCATTTGCTCAAAACCACAGCTAAGATTATTTTCATTTACTCTTTTTACAAAGCGTCGCATAGATGTTTGAATATAACCGTTTTTATTTAATTCTTTTACTGCTATATCATACATTTCATGTTGAAAGTCATAATTCAAATTCATCCTTCCAAATATCTTTGTATCTTCCCTTATATAAAGGGGATAAATAAATATTTCTTCCGGTTTATACCTTAAAGCTTCATTAATAGAATAGATTAATGATCCTTTTGTTTGACCTTCTATTCCATAAATTAGATCTATATTAACTGCATCAAATTTAAGATTTATTATTTTATCTAAAGCTTTGTAACAACTTTCTTTTTTATGATTTCTATAAATACATTTCAATTCATCTTCTACAAAAGACTGTATTCCTATACTTATACGGTTAAGCCCTTTATTTTTAAGATATAAAAGTTTATCTAAGTCAGTTTGATTTGGTGAAGTTTCTATAACAAAGTTAGCTTCATCTATTTTTATAGGAAGATTTTCTTCTAAAGTTTTAAAAATCCTTTCCATCTGTTCTATAGAAAGTATGAGTGGTGTTCCTCCACCTAATATTAGATTTGTAAACTTAATATCATTTTTACATAATTTATTACCATATTGAATTATCTGGTTACATACAGTATCTATATATTTTTCTAATAAAACTTCACTTGTGTTAGGTATTGAAAATAAATTACAATATCCACATTTGCTTTCACAAAAGGGAACATGTATGTATAGAGTAAGGTTGTCATCTTTTAAATTTGAAATAGCATTTAAAATTTTTTCCTCTTCTATTTCATAATAAGCATTTTTATGGGGGTAACTATACATATACTGATAATATACCGGTGATTTATCCAAAATACTCACCTTCTTTCTTCGTTTTTAGATTAAAGGAAAAAATGTTTATATGGAACTGTATATACTATTTCATGGGATACACAGTGAAATTCATATCCGTCTTCTCCATAACATGTTCCATGATCTGAACATAAAATGACAAAAGTTTTTCCTCTTTCCCTAAATATATCAAATAATCTTTCTATCCTACTATCTACATATTTAAGTGCTGCAGCATGAGTGTCTTTATTATCTTGTTTTGCACCATCTAAATAAAAATTATTTGGATAATGTATAGTATCAATATTTACATACATAAATATCCTTTTATTATTTTCTACTTCTTTTACTTTTCTTTCTATAAAATCTAATTGATTATCGAAACTGTTTTTTATATGACAACTAAATGATGGATGCCAATAACTTTTTTCAAAATATGAAGGTAATACCTTTCCTATATCAGAACGTTTATTAAAAAAGGCAACCCCACCAATACACATGGTATGATATCCAACTTTAGATAATCCCTCTATAAAAGTAGAACCTTCGAATGCAAATGCCCCTTTAGGAGTTGCATTTCCTAAACCTATATTTTTAGGGAAAAAGAGACTTTCTCTTTCCATAATAGGAGTAGGCTCTGCTGGGCTTGGTAAGAAACCTGAAAACATAGCATGATGTGAAGGATATGTAAAATTTCCTGGTGCATGACATTTTTTCCACTGCCCATATTGGTTTATATAAGGTGTTGTACCCTTGTCCTGTTCTTCCTTTGCCACATCATACCTTAATGTATCCAGACACACAAATAAAATATCATGTGTTCCTACAACTTCATTCATATTTATTTCAGGCTCTTTATCTATATTTCCTATAGCTCCCATAGGTACCTCATTATTTAACTGATTCATCTTTGCATATCATTCCTCTCATCTGTGATTTGTATATTTTATTTTCATTAAATATATCCTTATAAATCAGATCTCCTTGTCCATTAATTTCTATTATCATAGGGTTTCCCTTTGGTGTAATTAAAATATCAATTCCAGCACTATTAAGCCCCTTAAAGCATTGCATGGCTCTAAAACATAAGTTTTCTATTTTATCTTTAATTTCTTTTGATAGTTTAATGTCTTCAATATCTATTCCACAATTATTAAGATGTAAATTAGTAATTGGTGTCTTACTTCCTCTACCTACAATAAAATCAATTTTTCCATATTGGTACACTACTCTTAAATCATAGCTTAATCCATTATGTATTGATTTTGGTATCCACTTTTCAACTATTATTTCTTCTTTCAAAAGCAAATTTAAAATCATGCTTATTTTATTTTCATCTGTAATCTTTCTCATTTTTTTCGTATTGCAAATTTCACTTTTATAATCTATTTCCATAGATGTATAAACTATCTCTTTATTCATCTTTGGATTATACCTGTATGCTAAAACACCAGCTGCCCCTGAACCATACCTAGGCTTAATGAATATTTCATAAACCTTTTTATTCTGAACAAATTCTCTTAAATCATCTAAAGATTTAATATTACTTTCAATAATAGGTGTTGTAGCAATACCATTTTTCATAAGTATATTCTTACATTTAAATTTATCTAAAGTATTGTATATTTGTAATGGACTATTTAAAAAGGTTACTCCCTTTATATTTTCTAATAACATTAATTTATTCTTATAATCATTTATAAGCTTAGGTAATTTATTAATTTTATATTCTTTATGAATAGGCGGATCAACTTTTATAAAACTTACTTTATGTAAATCTTCTTTTTGCCAATTCTCCCAAGGTAAAAATTTAATAGTATAACCTAACTCAATTGCTGCTTTTAAAAAAAATTCAGTACGCTTACTTAATTTTTCTCCAATTAATAAAAACTCCATGTATATTTTACTCTGTTAGCATAGGCCAATTTCCATATTCTTCATCGACCTCTTCTTGTTCATCTAAATCTATTTTTATTGGTAATTTGTTTAATTCATTCATTAATTCATCTGATAAAAAATGATAATGTAAATCTAAAAATTTCAAGTGATTTATCTTATCTTTATTCTCTAGTAAAATATTACCACCTATATCTGATAATGTTCCATTAGAAAAATTTAAAGTTTCTAATTGTTTTATTATGTTACTTTCTATAACTACTTTTACTATATCATCTTGAATCTCGCTATTTCCTATACCCAAATACTTTAAACTTTTTAAAGATTCATTTTCAACTACTTTTTTTATATCTTCTAATTCTCCATCAAATCCATAATTATCTATACCTATATATATATTTAATTTTTCTAATCCTGGCAAATTACTATTTCCTATTTGATTTAATACTAATTTGGGAATTCCTCCGCAAATAATTTCTAAGGATTTAAGATTTTTATGATTTATATTACCTAAAGACAATCCCTGACTTCCTTTTATAGTTAGTTTTCTAAGATTAGGAAGTGCATCCCATATTCTACTATAATCACCCTGTTCTATCCAAGATACTTCACACTCTTCATAATCCATATCACCTATGAAAAGACTTTCTATATGTGCAAATTTTTCTTTATTCTCTACAATCATATCTAATATAGCTTGTACATCGTTATCATAAGATTCTCCCCAACATCCAACTATGACTTCTTTTAAAACACCCAAGTCTGAATCTTCTAAAATCTCAGAAGCTAGCGTCTTTGCATCCTTATCACCATCTTCATAATCCTCATAATCATAAAAGTATTTTTTACTATCCATATGTTTACTCCTTTTTATTCAGTTTTAATTACTAAATTTTTATAATATTATTTTTAATTCGTTATATTATAACATTTTTTTACACTTTTGACACCTAATTATTACCACCAATACTATTAAAATTATTCCTATTTTTATTTTTTAAATACTTTTTAAAAAATAAAAAAATGAACATTTTAAAATAGAATTAAGTTTCTATTTTAAAAAGTTCATTTTCTTGTAAAATTTTATATTAATCTCTAGATATATCTATGCCACCTAAAACAATGTGAGCAATACCTGCACCGACTAAAAGTGCTCCTGCCATATTTTTATAATCATTTTTTCTAAATTTATGTCTTTTACTTTGTTTGGTATCTAAAATAACTCCTGTTGCTGTAACTACTGTTCCTAAAGCTACTGGTAAAACACCTTTTCTCATATTAATGCCTCCTATTTAAATAAATTTTAATATTAGTTTATCCTTTTTTTAAAGTAGAATACATAATATAAAGTTCCAAAATATAAGTTTAATTTAAATAAACTCCATTTTAAAATAATCAGCACTTAATTAATATAAATAACTATTATTTAAAGCATAAAAAAACTGTTCTAAAATAAAATTTTAGAACAGTTGATCTACAATATAAAACTATCTTCTATTGTTTTGTTGTTTTTTAGCTCTTCTGCAATCTTGACATCTTACAGGCTCGTTATCGAATCCTTTTTCTTTGTAGAATTCTTGCTCTCCTACTGTGAATACGAATTCTTGTCCGCAATCTTTACATACTATTGTCTTATCTGTCATAATAATTCCTCCTAAATTAAAAGATTTCAATTTGATACAATAATCTCCAATTTATGAGAAACTATTTACCTAAACTAAACTCTTTATTTCTTTATTTTTTTTAGCTCTTACGCTATTTTTCTATAATACCATAGTTATTTATATATTGCAACACAATTTTAAAATTTTTTTACATTTTTTTAACTTTACACATTTCTAAATTTAGATAAGCTATTTTATTTTAATAAAACACATTTTTTTAATTTATTCAAATTATAGGAACACAAGTTTATATTTAAGTTCATTCATCAAATTTTTGTTATCAGTTGATAAAAATAAGTATAAATGTAGTTAGTTACGAATTTAGGATGAAAGTGGCAGCCATATTTCTAAAAATAATTTTAAAAAATCTATCAATATAATTTGCTTTGCAAATTTATAAAAAAATACGTTAAGAATTACTAGGAACGAAGTGAGTAGTAATAATCATAACTCTTAACTAAAATACTCTGTTAGTTATTGATAAAATATTAATTTGCAATCCTATATATCTTTATTAAGCTTTATTTAAGATTAAATTTATAATCAATTAATCTCTAAACCTTATAATTTTACTATCAACTTAAAAAGAAAGGACGTATGTTTATGAACTTAACAACACTAAATAAAAAAGGTATTACTATGACCCAGCTTAAATTAATTGGTATAATTTTTATGATTTTTGATCACATACATGAATTTTTTAATTTTGCTCCAACATGGTTTAATTGTATTGGAAGACTTGTAGCTCCAATGTTTTTGTTTTCTTTAGCAGAAGGTATGTATTATACTTCTAATAGAAAAAAATATTTATCAAGATTATATATAGCATCAATTTTAATGGCTATAGGAAATACACTTGTAATGAAATTATTTCCTTCTCCAACAGATTCATCTATGATTATAATAAATAATATTTTTGCAACACTATTCTTAACTGGGCTATACATAGTATTTGTAGATAAATTTAAACTTGGAATTAAAAACAAAAGTTTTAAAATTATAGTTCAAAGTATTTTACTAATGTTACTTCCTTTATTGCTATCAGCATTATCTTTAATGATTATGAGTAATGAAAATATTCCTTTAATTGTTTTTCAAATCATCATGATATTTATTCCTAACCCAATGTTAGTTGAAGGCGGTATAATATTTATTATAATTGGAGTTATGCTTTACATATTTAGAAACAATAGAACAAAAGAAGTATTAATTTTTATAATAATATCCTTAGCTTCATTGTTTATGGGATCTGGATTTAATTTTCACGTAACATTTGTTGAAAATTATCAATGGATGATGATATTTGCATCAATATTCATGCTTCTTTACAATAATAAAAAAGGTACTGGCTATAAAAAATTTTTCTATATATTTTACCCTTCACATATATACATACTTTATATCTTGTCTATATTGTTAACTAAATAATATTATTGTATAAAATTTAATATACATAGGGTTCCAAGTTGACTTTTAAAATTATCCATTTCAAAGCTGGGATACCCAAAATAGTGAGACATGCTCTGAATCGCTTAGAATTCAACAATGTATCTTGTATAAAAATATTTTAAGGTTATTGAATAAATTTAAATTTGAGCTTATTTCCCTATATAAGACCTATATTAGGATAAAATCCATCTTAATACAGGTCTTTTCATTTTTATAAATATTATCTCTTATAAAAATATATAGTTTAAATTATTAGAAAACTACCTATTAACAACACTTTCTATATATCTAATATGTTTCTTAGTTTTTTAATATATTGTTAATTAAAGCTTAATTTATGAAATTATTAAGTCTAAATTGAAAACTTTTTTATTTTGTTTAAATTTTTATTGCATTTTTATTAATAGAACTGTATAATAACCCTTAAATAAAGATAAATTTTAAATAATGAGGAGTTTTTAATATGATAAATAATATAAACTTAACCACTGTACTACAACTTAATATGTATTACTTTAGCTACTTTAGTTAGGTTTGTATTTATGATATACGGTAATCATAGATGCAAACATGCAATGTTTTGTATCTATGATGGCTAAAGTTAATTTGTTATGCAAGGCCACATAGATAAATACTATGTGGTTTTTTTATCCTAGGCACTTAAGGCCACATAGTGAATGCTGTGTGGTCTTTTTTATATAATTTTTTATTTATATTAAAATTTATCATTTGATAAAAGTATAAGTTAAAAATCATTTTTGAAATCCTATATTAATAAAGAAAGAGGTAACAATATGAAAAAATTTAGAGATATAATAATTGTTGGTTTTGCAATGTTTTCAATTTATTTTGGTGCAGGCAATTTAATTTTCCCTCCATACATAGGAATGACTTCTGGTAGTGGTTGGTTGATAAGTTTCTTAGGGTTTATTTTTGCAGATGTAGGAATAATACTTTTATCTATAATTGCAGTAGCTAAATCTGGTTCTTTTCAAGCTGTAATTGGACGAGCCGGTAAAAAATTTGGTATTACCTTAGAAGTTATAATGATGCTTTGTTTAGGTCCTATACTTGTTATTCCAAGAACTGCAGCAACAACTTTTGAAATGAGCATAGCACCTATATTTAATTTAAATCCTATTATCTTCTCAATATTATTCTTTGCTTTAACATTACTTCTAACAATAAGGCCTACTAAAGTTATTGATATAATAGGTAAATTTTTAACTCCAGTATTATTAATTGCTTTAGCTTTCTTGATAATAAAAGGAATACTTTCCCCTATCGGAACATTAAATAATAACATTGATTCAAGTAGTTTATTTGTAACAGGACTTACTCAGGGATACCAGACTATGGATGCCCTTGGTACTGGAGGAATTACAATGCTTATAATGGCTTCATTCTTAAGTAAGGGTTACAAAGATAAAACAGAAATAATAAATCTCACTATAAAGTCTGCAATAGTAGCAGGCATAGGATTAATACTAGTTTATGGCGGTTTAGCCTACTTAGGTGCTACAGTTTCATCTGTTTATGATAAAAACATATCTCAAACTGCATTATTGATTAGTATAATTAAAAATTTATTAGGAAACAATGGAATATTAATATTAGGTGTAATTGTTGCATTCGCATGTCTTACTACAGCCATAGGTTTAACATCTGTAACAAGTAAATATTTTGAAGATATAAGTAATAAAAAATTAAAATATGAGCATATAGTTATTTTTATTTGTACATTCAGTGCAATAGTTGCTAATTTTGGAGTTGATAAAATAATTTCTATTTCAGTTCCTATATTAACAGTTATTTATCCTATTTCAATTGCTTTAGTGTTAATGAACTGTTTCAGAAAGGTATTTACTAAATCTACAATTTATAAAGGTGTTGCCTATGCAACTCTTTTAACTAGCTTACTTACAGTAATAGATAGCTCATTTGTTAGTATATCATTTATTCATAAGTTGCCTTTTGCAACACTTGGATTTGATTGGGTATTACCAGCCATTATCGGTGGAGTTATTGGTTATTTTGTAAATAGTAATGACTCTAATGTATGCTTAACAGAAACTGAATAGTAGAATAATTATACTGTAAAAGACAGGTTTTTTTGAACCTGTCTTTTGTTATAAAAAATATTTATTAACATTTCTGAATAGCTCTTTAAATTTTTTCTTGCCATTAATCATATATTTATTAAATTACATATAAAAAAGGAAGCTATCGCCTCTAACCTTTAGTTAGTTTTGCAACAGCCCCTTAATATATTTATAATAAATTTATTTAATGTTAATTTTAATGAAAAGTGATAAGTATATATACTGTTTAAATTATATATCTATTTCTCTTAAAAGTTCATCTATTTCATCATCCATTTCATCTTGTTTATATTTATTCTCTAATAATACTTCTGTTTCTAAATATTTATTGCCTACTTTTCTTATACCGTTACTCTCAAATAAATAACTAAAACTTTTAATAATATATCCTAATGTAAACAAAGATATTCCATAAAATGCATATGGAGTTATAGAAGTTAAATAGAAATTAATAACTTCTACTATTTGTTTACTGGGATCAAATCCTTGTAAAACTAAATTTGATATATGTCTATACGATGCGTATATATTAAATATTGAAAACAAAGCCATAACTACTGCACATACATTTAACATAAGTACAACTTTTACAGTTTTATTCATTTTAAATAATTTCATAATTACCTCCAAATCCAAAACTATTGTTATTTTATAAATGCTAATTTCCCAGATTTTAATCCCCAAATCTCATCAACGTAAGTACATACTTTTTTAGAATGAGTTACTATAATAACACATTTATTTTGCTGATGGGATAATGATACTAAAATGTCCATAATTTTTTCTTCTGTCTCACTATCTAGGTTTCCTGTTGGTTCATCTGCAATTATTATATCTGGATTATGTGCAAGTGCTCTAGCTATTCCTATACGTTGTTGCTCCCCACCGGATAAATTTAAAATTTTTCTATTAGCTATATCAATGTCAATTCCTACATCTTTCAATAAATTATATACATAATTATTTTTATTTTTTTCCTTAACATTACTTATATTCATAGATAGTAATATATTTTCTTTAGCAGTTGCATTTAAAAGCAAGTTATATCCTTGAAATATTACGCCTATATCCTTTGCTCTATACAAATCTCTATCTATTTTCTTTAAACTTTCACCATTATATAATACTTCGCCTGTTTTACAGGTATCAAGTCCTGATATTAAAGATAACAAAGTACTTTTCCCTGCTCCAGATTTTCCAACTATACCATAAACTTTTCCTTTTTCAAAATTTATATTTATATTACTAAAAACATCTTTTTTTCCACCTTCATATATATAACTTACATCTTTCAAACTTAATAAATTCATATTTCTAATTCCTTTCTGATAATATTTTTCTTGGTTCATATCTCATTATATATAAAATACCTATACTAATAGATACTACTCCAAGTAATAAGGCTATTAATGTGATTCCTAAAATAGCTTCACTACTTAAAAATACATCTAATTTTTCTATTGGTGGTGCAGAATTTGTTGCCCCCATAGCTACCGATACCATTCCTTGAGAAACTTCTTTTTGAGCATCTAACTGTCCTTGTAGCAGTATATTTGAAATAGGTTGTGCAGAAAATCCTCCTATGGTTAATCCTGCTATTAATGAAATTCCAATCATAAATAATGTTTCAAATATTAACCCCAAAGCTACTTTTCCTTTTTTCATTCCCATAGCTCTCAAAACTCCAATTTCATATTTTCTTTCACGAATGCTTAAAATTGAAATTAAAATTAATATACTACCACCAAAACCTAAAACTAAAAACATGAAAATACTAGAAACCTTTTTTAAACCTTCTATAGGTTTAACAATATTATTATACGTAGTAGCATCTGTCGATACTTCAAGTGTGTCACTTAACCCTTTTTTATGTGCCTCCTCATTAAATGCATCTAATAAATCTGGGTTTTTCAAATAATATTGTGCATCTAAGTTAATTAAATCTTTATCTTTTTTTACTTTATTGTTATATGATTTTAAAGTATCATATGTTGTAATAATCTCATTTTTTCTATTCATCATAGGATGCTTAAATCCATAATTTTCAGATTTTGTTCCATCATAATATATTCCTGAAATAGTTAATTCTAATGGCTCAAAGTTATCTGGATCATCAGGGTTTTTAACCTTAAATTTATCTCCAACCTTTAAATTATTTAATTTTGCAAAATCTTCACTTATCATAACTTCGCCATTTTTTTCTGGCATTTTTCCATCAGTAATTTTTCTTGTACCATTATTAAATTCTTCTATACCAGCTTTATTAAGTCCACCTAAAATATTTAAATAACCATCTTTAGCGTTTTCCGATCTTTTAGTTCCTCCCATTGTAACAAAATTACCTGAGTTACCCTCATCTTTCCTTTTTTCAACTTCATCCTGATCTAATGCTTTAATCTTCTCACTATAACCTATATAAGAAGAACTAAATATTGTTTCTTTAAGATGCTCAGACTGTGAAAGTTTTTCTTTAAGATCATTTGAAGGGCTATCATTAAGACTTTCCATATCACCATTTTTCATTTTTTCTTGCATTTTTTCTTGATTTGGTTGAATAAATACTTCTGATCCAAACTTGTTTTTATAACCATTTATCATCTCATTGGAAGCTGTGTTTATTATAACTGAAATAGCTGTACAGGACAGTATTGCTATAGTTATTATTCCAATCAAGAGATTTCTTCCTTTATTTCTTGTTAAATTCTTTATAGCATTCTTTAAAACATACATTTTGAACTCTCCTTTTCTAAACTTTGATTGTAAACAAAGTATACCAAACTGATTGTTTACTCAATGTTAACTTAATTGCTTATTATAGAGTTTCAAATTGAACTTATAATTTATTCACTTATCAAATAAGAAAATTTAAGATTAATATTTTTCTTCTAGTTAACAACTTTCTTTAATTAAATGAAGTTATACTTATTGTTATCCCTTTAGAAAAAACAAATACAACTAAAGTAACTGCAAATTACGAAAAAGGATAGTCTATAAAATTTAAACTACCCTTGATTTTCTTATTTAATTACAAGCTTATTACATTTATTCTTATAAATTTTTAATCCTTTTATCTTTTTATTCTTTATAAAGTAAATATTAATTTATTTTATAAACAATAGCTTTCCAGACTTTAATCCCCAAACTTCATCAACAAACATGCATACCTTCTTGGAATCAGTGACTATAATAACACACTTATTACGTTGATGAGCTAATGATATTAAAATATTCATAATTTTTTCTTCTGTATCACTATCTAGGTTCCCTGTTGGTTCATCTGCAATTATTATATCTGGATTATTTGCTAACGCCCTAGCTATACTTACACATTGTTGTTCCCCACCAGGTAAGTTGAAAATTTTTTTATTAGCTGTATAAATATCAATTCCTACATCTTCTAATAAATTATATACATAATTATTTTTATTTTTTTCTTAATATTGCTTATATTCATGGATAATAATATATTTTCTTTAGCAGTTGCATTTAAAAGTAAATTATGACTTTGAAAGATTACTCCTATATCTTTTGCTCTATATAATTCTTTATCTATTTTCTTTAAGCTTTTACCATTATATGATACTTCACCTGTTTTACAGGTATCAATTCCTGACATTAAAGATACCAAAGTACTTTTTCCTTCTCCAGATTTTCCAACTATACCATAAACTCTTCCTTTTTTGAAATTTATATTTATATTACTAAAAACATAATTTTTTTCACCTTCATATATATAACTTACATCTTTTAAACTCAATAAACTCATATTGATAATTCCTTTCTAATAATCTTTTCTTGATTCATATTTCATTATATATATAATTCCTATACCAATAGATATTACTCAAAATAACAGACTATTAATTTTAAAAATAATTTCACTAATTAGAAATACATCTAACTTTTTCTACTGGTGGTGACTAACTTATTATCTTCATAGCTGCCAACATCATTGCTTTTAGAACCTATTTTTAATCATTTCTACAAATTTTTCAATTTATCTCTTTTTAATTTCTTTACATTCAGAAAAAGATAAATAAAAGCAAGATCCTTTATTTATTTCACTATCTACCATTATAACTCCATCACATAAATCACATACATGGGATACTAAACTTAATCCAATTCCATATCCATCTTTATTTAATTCATTAATTCTGTATTTATTATCAAATATCTTTTCTACAAAATTCTTATCCATTCCTATACCATTATCTTTTACAGTAACAATAATGCTATTGTTCTTATTCTTTACAGATACTTTTATAGGTTTTCCTTCTCCATATTTTACTGCATTATCAATCAAGTTGCTTATTGCACGATATATCCATCTTTCCTTTGCTAAAATTTCAGTATTACTTTCATCGTTAAAATCAAAATCAATATATTGGTATGTTTTTTTATATGTATCACAAATTCTTGCACATATTAATGCAACATCTACTTTCGTCATACCACTATCAACCTTTAAGTCACTCAAAGTTAAAACATCATCAATACTATCTGTAAGATTATCCATAAATTTAAGATATTCTTCATTTCCATCAATCTCTATTTTAGTTCTTAATATAGCTATAGCATTTTTTTGCTCATGAGATAGATACGAATTTAATCTTTTATACTCATCTAAATTTTGTTTAAATTTATCTTCTATATTTTCATATGCTATCCCAAAAGCCCTGCTTACCAAAGCTGGATCAAAATCATTCTCTGGCATATTAAGCTTTTTTATAATATTTTCAATTTCTCTATCATGAATTTTACTTAAAATTATCCATAATAAAAAAGATGCTACAATAAAAATAGAAAAAAACATTAAAATAGTACTTATTATATCTTCCAATCCACTTTTTACATATACCTTTCCAATTTGAGCAACATTAGTAACTAATTCTTCTGATACCATAACTGCTTTTTCATCATAGTTATCTCCATATAAATCCATACTACTTTGTAATATTTCTTTGTACGGTATTCTATAATAATTATCTTTACTTAATTCTATACTAGAATTAAAAGCTAATACTTTAATATTTTTCATACTTGTATTATTTTCTAAATTATTAAAACTGTTTTTCACTCCATAAATTCCATAAACAAAAACTAATGTTAATATTAATGAATATACAATTATAACTAACCCACTTTTTAAATTTACTCTACGCATAAAACATATCCCTTTCCTCTAATATTAACTAAAACATCTTTCCCATATGCATTATTTAATTTCTTTTTAAGCCTTGCAATATGTACTCTTAACACAGATGAAAAAGGATCGAAACTTTCATCATATATATGCTCTGCTATTTCTTCACTTGATACAATAGCTGGATTCCTATAACAAATATATTCTAAAATATCAAATTCTTTAATTGCTAAAATAACAGGTTTATTTTTTATTTCAACGGTTCTAGTGATCGGATTAAGTTTAAGTTCTCCTATATTTATAATAGGATTAGTTCTACCATGAAATCTTCTAATTACAGCTTGAATTCTAGCTCTTAACTCTAATAATTGAAAAGGTTTTGTTATATAATCATCCGCTCCAGTATCTAACCCTAACGCTAACTGTGATGTTTCATCTCTTGCAGTAATTATAATTACCGGAGTACTAACCATTGTTTTACGTAAATATCTTAATATTTCTAATCCATCTATATCCGGTAAATTTAAATCTAAAAGTATTGCATCATATTCATTTACACTAGCTTTTTCTTCACCATCTTCTCCAGTGTTAGAAACATCAATTATAAATCCCATTTTTTCAAGACCAATTTTCATAGAATTAGCTAATTCTATATTATCTTCTATAATTAATAAACGCATATTTTATTTCTCCTTATACCTTCTTTAATTTTTAAATGTTATATATTAGAATTTATCTCTTTATAGATAAAAAAGTTATAATCATAAAATTATATCATAACTAATGTTTATCGAAAGTTAACTTCCTATTCACTATTGCATTCAATTAATATAATTATTTTTTAAAGTATATATAAATATTCATAGTAACGATTTTATATATAATTAGTAAATTTTTATTTTTACTTTTTTAATATTTTGTTTATTTTATTCATATTTTATTAATTAACTTTAAATAAAATATTGTATATATCATTTGAAATATTCTTAATTAACATTTTTTTAACATTGAAAAAAATTTTGTCAATGTTATAATATATTTGAATTTATGTAAAGGAAGTACTATACATTAAATTATAGAGGGGGAAAATTATGAAAACAAAAAAATTAGCATTAACTCTAGTTCTATCTACAAGTATCCTATTTGGAGCAGTAGGTTGTTCAAAACCTACTGAAAACTCCAATAAATCCAAACAAGAATCAGCTACACAAGACATTTCTAAAAATTCCACAGATGATAAAAAATCTACAACAAAAGAAGATAGCGATAATTCTAAAAAAGATGGAGACGACTCTTCATCTAAGGAAAAAGCTTCAAGTAATTCGAAATTAGGTGATACATATACAGGGAAAAAAAATATACAAGATTTAAAGCAATATGATAAAATATGTGATGATTTTAATAAAATACCTTATGTAAAAGGTGAGTATAAAGAACTAGAATTTGCTCTTGATTTATTAACGTCATATTTCAATGGGGATGCTACTGCTTATGACTATATGGTAAGTACTGAATATAATTCTAGCACTGGTGAAAATGATTTAGTACCTATAAATGATAAAGATAAGAAAAATCTAGAAAAAGCTTTAGCAACTACAAAAATCCAACTTGAACTAAAAGATGGACAAGGTATAAATATAGAACCTGCTAAAGCTGAATTTATAGGTCCTGACTTATCAACAAAAACAGGAGTTTCATTTTCTTTAAAAATAAACTTATATCCAGAAGGAAATAGTGAAGGTTATTGGAATACAGTTGGAGTATCTGTCTTTGAAAAAGATGGTAAACTTACTGGCCATATATCCGGTCTGTAGATAACTTATTTACATACTGAATATGCATTTTGTAAGTATATAATTTAATATCATAAATTTCCCAAATAATAGATTGTAAAAAAGACTATATAAGAATTTTATATTTAATCTCTTATATAGTCTTAATACACTTTTATAAATTTTATGATTTTACTAATATATTAAATAACTTTACATCTGTTAATGCTTCTATTCCATAATTTATTTCAGATTCCATGGCTATTATATCACCTGTATTTATTATAACTTCATCATTTTCTTTATATAAAATTTTAGCACTACCTTCAATCATCACAAATAATGTTTCCATATTATAGTACTCTTTATCAATACTTTCACCTTTTGCAAAAGAGAAAAAACGTATCTCTGTATTGTCATTATCTATTAATGCTTTACTTGCTATTTTATTTCCTGTATGTTTTATCATGTCAGTCATAGCTACAGCTTCAAATGGTTTTATATTTCTTAAATATTTCATTTTTTAATCCTCCTTAACAACTACTAAAAGCATTTTCATATCCTCTTTAGCTGTTACTTGATGTTGAATATTTGCTGGCATAACCACCATTTGTCCCTTAGTAGCTTCCATTATTTCATCACCTATTTTTACTGTAGCTACTCCATGATGTATATATATTAATGCATCACCTTTAGCTGCATGAGGACCTACACCTTCTCCTTTACCAAAAGCTAATGCTGTTATACCAACACCTTTTTTTTGTGCCATAGTTACAGTTTCTATTTGTCCTTCATTACAACTTACTAAACTATCAAAATCTATACTTTTAGCTTTCTCAACATTTTTTATTAATTCTTGCATTTTTCCTATCTCCTTTACATTTTTATTAATATCTATTTTCTTTAAGTTTTTTAATTCATATTTAGTCATATTAATACCTTCTTTCTAAAAACTACATTTAGTTTTAATAAATTATTTGTTAAAAACTGATTTATAAATTCCTATAGAATTTTTTGAAAATTTCACAGATTATCATTTTAAATTTTTTATTATTACTTTTAGTAATATAATTTTAGAACTTTCAAGTTAACTTTACATCTATAATTGTTTTTCTATACCTTTAACAATATTATTCTAAAAATATTTGCATATACTAAATTTAAATATTTTTTACTTGTATCTTTTGATAACATTATAGATAATATACTTAAAATGAAATAGACACTTATGTTTCTTTTTGTAAAATAGTTTTAAAAGGGAGATAATATGTACTTAAATGAATTGATTAAACACAAATTTTTTACTGATTTTTCAATTAACCAATTAAAACATTATATAGACTCAAATTTAATAACTTTTAAACAATATAAAAAAGGTCACATACTACATAGCGAATGTGAACCATGTTTTAATTTAGATATTATTATATCAGGAAATCTTAACTGTTATGATTTATGTGAGGATGGAAATGCTTTAACAATGCTTAATTTCCACAAAGACGATATTATAGGTGGAAATTTATTATTTTCAGATCGAACCTTTTATCCCCTTAATATTCATTGTAAAACTGATTGTTTAATAGCACACTTAAGCAAAGAAGTAGTTTCTAAACTCCTTATTGAAAATAATACTTTTATGATAGAATTCATAAAAGCTATTTCTAATAATTCATTAAATTTAAATAAGAAAATGATTATTTTTTCAAGAAAAAATTTAAGAGAAGGAATTATGGAATTTCTTAAAACACAATCTAAAAAACAAAACTCTAACATAATAAAACTTCCAATTACAAAAAACAATTAGCTGATGAATTAGGTGTTCAAAGACCCTCATTATTTCGCGAACTTAAAAAAATGAAAAATGAAAAGCTTATTGATTATAATTCAAAACAAATAACTATTTTAAAAGACATATTAGATTAACTTTATTAATCTAATATGTCTTTTAAAACATAACTAAAAATTTATTATAAATTTCCAGACTTATATTTTTAATTATAATTTATTAATTTCCCCAAATTACTATTTATAACTTTCCTATTCTATTACAAACATCTCTTAAACATACATTTTTTATAACCTGATGATATAATAGTAAATATATATAAGTAAGAATAGAAGGTGTTTTGCAAATGGAAAATGATTACATTATGAAAATTATAAAAACAACATTACAAGGATTAGCTTATGTGTTAAAGGGAAAACAATCTATGGATAATAGTATTGATGAAAATAATAATACTAATAACCTTGTACTAACAGAGGAACAAGCATTACGACTAACAATTATAAAATATATAAATGAATGCAAAATTAATGAAGCTGAAAACCTGTTATTTGAAGCTATATACTCTCACAAATCACCTGAATTTTTAGAATTGGCATTATTTTTTTACGAAGAAATTAATAAATTTTCTTTAGACAAGTTAATTGATTGTAATTTTTCAAAAGAAGAAATTTTAGATGGTCTAAATACAGTAAAAAGAATTTATAATGTTTAAAGAAAATAAAAGGTTTAAAAACAGAATTAAGCTTCTCTTTTTAAACCTCTTTAATTATATTTACTATTTTCAAACTTACTCACTTTCACAAAGAAACATATTTAAAATTTTTTTATAAAATAAATCTATATCATCATTTTTTGTTATAATTAAATTTCCATCTATATTTTTTGATTCCTCTAAAAGTATTTTATTTGTAAAAATATTTTTATCTGGTTCTAAGCATATATTTATTTTTTCAATTATATTATCATCCTCTTTATTAATGTTTATTCCTAAAATCATAATATCAAAGTCATAAACATCATATAGTAATTCAATTTTATTTTTTATTTTTGAACTTTCATTTTTACTAAAAGGAATATATTCTAATCCACATAATATTCCTATTGGTTCTGTAGATACACCTAATGCATAATAACCATCCACTTTAAACTTCTCTATTAAGCTTTTTAATATTGTTAACATGCTCTCTTGTATATCCCCATAAATTATTATTAATGGAACATCTAACTTTTTCCTTTTTTGATTCTTGATAAAATTTATTTATAATTAGTGGGTGCCAAAATTTAATATTTTCATTTAAATATATAGACTCCAATTCCTTACCATTCCATTTTTTATCTATAAAAATAAAGTTTCTTTCTTCCTTCTCAAATTTGTATATTAAAGAACTCATTCTTTCATAATCTTTAATTGTATTACTATTTAAAACTAATGTATCAAAATTATTAATGTTTATATCTTCAATACTTTTTAAAATTTTAGTTTCATTTGTATATGGCAATTTCAATTTTTCAATTTTTTCCTGTTCATCTAAAATTACAACATTGTTAATCCAATCTATATTTTTACAATTATTTATTTTTATTTTATCATTTTTATAATTAATTGAATCCTTATACAGCTCTTTTTTTATCATTTCAAGGGTTATATTAGGAAATTTACTTATTATATTACAAGCTTTAGCTGTAATCATTGGCGCTGCATAACTATTACATCTTCTTGTAACTTCTGAATCACAATTATTTTTAAATAATTTATGCTCACTACAAGCTGTTATTTCAATACCATCTATAGAATATAGATTGAAAATATATTCTCCTTCTTTCAAAGTGTTAGTTTTACAACATTTCACACCTATAACATTAGTGAAAGATGCAGGGTATGTAAATATATCTTTATTATTGCATGCAGCTATAATAATAATCCCCCTACTATATGCTCTATTTATTACCTTTCTTATTATTTCTGAATCTCTATAATCTATAGTGCCAAGACTGAGATTAACAACTCGAATATCATTCTCAATACACCATTCAATAGCCTTTATAAGTTGTTCCTTTATACATTTATGACTTTCATCATTAAGTACTTTTATGCTAGTAAGTACAGCTTCGGGATAATATTTTTTTATTATAGCTGAACAAATAGTACCGTGACTAGCATTAGATAAATTGTATACCTCCACATCTTTTACTATAAGATGTGGAGTTATCTCTATACTGCGTATAATATTAGGTATACTATATATCCCCAAGCCAACTCCATCATCAATTACTGCAACATTTACCATTTACATAGCTTCCTTTTCTTTTTCATTTAGAGCATCATTAATAATGTCCCTAATGTTATTAATATTATTAAATTTAATATTATCAATATGAAATTCTGAAATCTCTATGTCAAACTCTTTTTCAATATCGTACAATAAATATATAAGATCCCTTGCTCTTAATTTAAATTTTCTTCCCAATAAATTATCTTCAATATTTATATCATACTGATTATTAAATAAATCTATATCAAATCTTTTTTTAAATATATTATTTAATCTTACATTTATATCAATGTCCTCTGAAAAATTATTCATGTAACCTCCTCCAATCATATAACTCCATCTTGGCCATATTCCTGTAACTTATTAATTAAAAATTCTGATAGTTCACCCGGATCATTCTTATCTAAAATATTATATACTGGTTTTTCTGCTTTACTATATGTTTTTTTCTTTTCATTAATAAACTTCCAATCCATAGTGATATATTGCAATGATTCTACTGTCCTACTAGCTGGAATATTTAAAGATACATTACTAATGTTATAGCAATCAACACTATATCCAAATTTGTATTTATAAGATTTTGATATTAACTCAAAAAAATCTGGTGAAACATTATTATATAATGTGCTTAAAACAACTGCATCTGGTGCTATAGCTTGTGAAACTTCATAAGCTAAAATTCCAAATTTATTTGTAAATTCATAATTAAAAGGCATCGTTCCACCTGGTATACCAATTATTATAACATCAGGTTCTTCTCTAATTTCTATACTTTTAATATAGTAATTAAATAAAATTATTTTTTCCCATTCTGTAATAGCTTTACTATACATGAATTGAGGGAATGAGTGAAAATTCATTAATTCGCAATAGTTACGTGTTCCTACTTGTGATACCTTATAACCCATTTTTATTAAATCTTCTCTTAGATTTAATTGTATTTCAAATTTATGTGTTCTTTCTCCTAGTCCTGTCACAAAAATCACCGGTGTATTTATTTGATAAATTTCTTCACTTTCAGGATTAACAATATTATTGCATTTCTTATTAAAATATTTAAAAAATGTATTATTTTCATTACAAATTCTAGATACTTCATTAATAATTTCATCATCAAGTTTTATAGTGCATATTATATTTTTTGAACTTTCAGCAGCTTTAATAATTTTAGGATATATAAACTTATTTAAATTCATTTTTCTACTATAGTCAGAAAAAAGTACTGTATCACAATCTTCTAATGACTTTGCAAAATCACTATCTATAGTTATTCCAACAGGTTGTCCACCGTCTTCACATGCTACATCTTTTCCACTAATTCCCCATCCATTTGGAGATACCACATGAGTAAATTCAATATTATCAATAAGATTGCTATGTCTTAATAATGGTATAGATTCAATATCAAAGGGATATATCATTGTTTTATACTTATTTTCCATATTTATGCCCTCTTTTCAATTACTTATTTAAATAAAGTCATTTTTTCATTTTCTTCAAAATTATGACCAAATTCTTTTAATACACAATAATTTTTAAATCGTTCTTCCAAAACTAATTTAGTTTTCTTACAAAACTCTTCTTTTTTGATTTTAGAAAATTTATTTTCAGTATTATCTATTAATGCTGCACATATTCCACAAAACCTTATAGCCCAACATTTTTTACAACTTTCATCATTTACCTTACCAATATTTAAAATATATCTTACTTTTTCTGTATCAAAGCCTCTATCTACATGTCCTATTTGCATAATTTCTGAAGACTCACTAACTTTTTCACATGGATAAAAAAATCCATCTACATCCATAAACAATCTTTGAGTACCAGGAATACAAGGACCAGAAGGATGTGTTTTATCTGGTAATCTTTTTTGAGGTATCAACTTCTTTGAAAGTTTTAATATTTCATTATAATCTTCAATAACTATTCTAGAACAATTTTTAATACTTTTTTTCTTTAATAAGTTGTAAAATATCCTAAACAATTCATATTCTTGCTTTACATAATAATCTTCATTTTTGTCAATATCAGTTTTCTTATAATTATCAGATATCAAAGATGATATTAATGCTATATCTTTTACTGTTTCATAATCAAGAAAAAATTTATCTATACAAGAAAAATCATTTTGTACATCAATAACTGCATTAAAAATTATATTATTTATATACTCGGGATATTTCTTTTCTATATTTTTAATGTTACTAATTACCTTATCAAAACTTCCACAATTATTTGAAGCAAGTTTTCTATGATCATCATGTATTTTTTTAGGCCCATCAAGACTAATGGTTAACTCTAAATTATGCTTGTATAAAAATTCTACAACTTTTTCAGTTAAAAGTGATCCATTTGTAGTCATAGAAAATCTTATTTCTTTTCCATCTGCTTTTTCTTCAGCATATTCTACACATTGTTTAATAAAGTTGAACTCAAGTAAGGGCTCTCCACCATAAAATCCTATATTGATTTCATCATGGTTCTTTGAATGATTAATAAGAAAATCTATACCTTTTTTTGCTGTTTCAAAACTCATTTTTTTATTTGAATGACCTCTATTTAAATAACTTCCAGAATAAACACAATATTCACATCTAAAATTGCATTGTTGTGTTATTTGTAGAGTTAACATTTTCACACTATTATCTAGATAAAATTCTAATAATTCATCAGCAGGATGAACTATCTCTTTTGCTTTATTAGTTGATAAAAATCCTTCTTTATATAACTTACTTATTTCTTCTGATTCTATATAATCATTTTTATCATCTTTCATACAATTTTCTAAAAAACTATATTGATTATTAGTAATATTTAAAACAGTATTCTTATTTACATCATATATATAATTATTATTATTTGTTTTAAAAAGTTTAATTAATGGTTTACTATTCAACATACATCATTCCAATCTTTCAAAGATAATTCTATAATAAAACGTAGGATAAAAATTTATTATCCTACGCCTTATTCAACTAATACTATAGCTTACTTTATCCTCTATTAACTCCAGAACATTGCATTGTACACTCTATTGTTAACTGATTTATATGCAGAACCACTACCACAATTGCATATTGCTATATCTGAGCAGTTTCCCACATATGCCTCAACTGTTTCAATAACTTGATATTTCTTTTTTCCTAATTTTTTCATTTTGAATTTCCCCTTCCACAATTTAAATATTTATTTTTTTAATTTATATTAATACCCATATTTCTCTCGAGAACTGAAATAAGGATGTTAATGGCTATTATATAGTTGCTTTTAATGATTTAGTTATCATCTCTCTATAAAAGTTATTTATTTTGTATAATTCTAAATGGGTTCCAACTGCTTCTACTTGTCCATCATTAATAACTATAATCTTATCAACCTTCAATAAGATATCTGGCTTATGAGTTATTATAATAACAGTTTTATCTTTATAACTTTCTTGTATTACATTATTTACTTTACATTCAGATTCTATATCATAATTTGCTGTAGCTTCATCTAATATCAATATTTTAGAATCTCTCATAAATGCTCTAGCCATAGCTACCTTTTGTCTTTCCCCTCCTGAAAGCTTACTTCCTTTTTCACCTACAACAGTTTCATATTTTTTAGGCATTTCTTCAATAAAATTATATGCTCCAGTTTTTTTTGTTGCTAAATACATGTCCTCATCTGTTCTTCTAAAATTAAGCATTATATTTTTTCTTATAGTATCATTAAATAAATATATATCTTGACTTACTATAGATATAAGTCTTCTATAATCTCTTAATTTTATAGAATTAATATCTTTCCCATCTAAAAGAATTTCTCCAGAACTAGGTGTTAAAAACCTTAAAATCAAATTAATAATTGTTGACTTTCCTGACCCATTGCTACCAATTATTGCAACTTTTTCTCCAGACTCTATTTTAAAGTTAATATTTCTTAACACTGACTGATTATTTTCGTATGAAAATTTAACATTTCTAAATTCAATATTCCCTAATACATTATTTTTTTCTATTCCTTCTAACTTAGCATTATTTGCAGAAATTTCATCATCCATATTCATAAAATTGAAATATCGTTTTGCAGATGGTATTACACTTGCAAAACTATAGCCAATATTCATAATTGCAAATATAGGTGCGGTAACATAGGCACTATATGTAATAAATGCAACTAATTTTCCAATAGTAAACATTTCTCCTATTATCATATATCCACCAATAATATATATAAGTGCAGTTATTATCTGTGTGAATACTGTTTCTGAAATCTCATTAACCTTACTCAAATATGCCATTTTTATATTTTGTCTTATTATATTTCTTTGTTGTTTTATAAGTTCACCTGTTTTTAATGATTCTAACCCCCAAATCTTTATCTCTTTAACTCCACCAATTGTATCACCATACCAACGATAATATTTTTCATAATTTTCAATTAATTTTTCAAATATATCCTTTCTTTTCTTAGCAAGATATTTAACAAGAAAATACCTTACTGGGGTTACTACCATCACTAAAATACTTAGTCTCCAATCTATAACTATCAATCCTACAATTCCTACCATAATTCTAAAAATGCTTGTAACAATATAAAATGTACTTTGGTTAGCTATTTGAGATATATTATTAATATCAGTTCTTAAATTACTCATTATTTCTGCATAATTCGTACTACAAAAAAAATCCATTTTAAGTTTTAAAGTATGCTTAAAAGCTTCTTTTTCAAGATTATATGACAATATATTTTCTATATAAGAACGATATCTAGTTTCAACTATACCCAGACATTGAATAATAATTATTAACATCAATGTATATATAGAATACTTTGTAATAATATCGAAATTTTTCATAACTAACCCTTCATCTATTAACTTTTGATTAATAAACGGAGTTATTAAACTTAGAGCAGACGATATTATTATACATGTAATAACTAGTACTATTTTCCACTTATATGGTTTAAATAATTGTATTATCTTATTTATTATTTCTTTGTCATCTTTTTTTATATTCATAAAATCTTTCCTTTAAAAAATTATTTGACATGTATATTTTTTCTTGTGACTAAAATAATATA
>NZ_HE611050.1:1106801-1167192 GCF_000285575.1 Clostridium senegalense JC122
TTAATGATAATTTATTTAATATAATATTATAATTTTAAATATTTTTTTTGGCTTCACTGTTTTTAAATACATAAAATGTAATTTTAAAAATAATTATTATAGAAAATATTTATTGTTGTAAAATTATAAAGTATTTATAACATTCATTTTTAATTAATATTTATTCTAAAATTTTCAAATTTAAAATAGATAAATTTCAACTATTAATATTTCAAATAGTTGTATATATCTTTTTCTATTTATTTCGACATCTTAACTAATAATAAACTTTAAATAATCTGTTGTAGTTCTTAGTGAAAGAGATTTTACTAAGAAAAAAATCGCCATTAGTGTGGATGAAAGTACCTTAATTAATGGTTCTGTAACAAAGTCCATAAAAGTTGATAAAATTTTCCTTCAAGGTGTTAGTACAAAAATTGTATTAAATGCTTTACCAAGAGAAATTGTCCATAATAACTGGACACCTATTGCTAAATATAGTGCACAACCCTCTTTAATTAATACTCAATACAAAGAAAAAACTAACACTTTACTAACAGATGAAAACATGATAGTTAAAACTAATGACTTCTATTCAGTTGTAATTCAATCTATTATCCCAGCATCTATAGATTATCATTGGAAATTAAATGATGTTATAGATAATAATGTTGAATTTATTCCTTATACTACTGCTATGGTATCACCAGGATTAACTATATTTATGTTTAAATCAGTAAACTTCTAATGTAAATATACTTTAAATTTTAATTTAAAATCTCTAAATGGAGAAATAAAAGATAAATTAGTAGTTCCTATAACTATTACAAATTAATTTTTTATATTTCTATGGTTTTATAAACCCACAATTTTAATTTCTAAAATTGTGGGTTTAACTTTAACATTCTATTTTTTAATTTTCTTCTTTTATACTACTTCTAATTTAAATAAATCTTCATAACTTTGTCTTTTACATATTAATTTACTTTTTCCATTTTGTACTGATACTACTGCTGGTTTTGTTATTTTATTGTAGTTTGATGCCATTGAATATCCATATGCACCAGTTGATGAAACTATTAATATATCTCCACTTTTTATGTCCATAATATTAGTATCTGTTATAAGTATATCACCACTTTCACAACACTTACCTGATATTGTAACTTGGTTTTTTCTCTTTTCCTCTATTTTGTTAGCAATTGCACATTCATATCCTGCTTGGTATAAGGATGGTCTTATATTATCTGTCATTCCACCATCTACACTTACATAAGTTCTTATACCTTTTATATGTTTCATAGCTCCTACTGTATATATTGTACTTCCCCCATTTGCTACTATTGACCTTCCTGGTTCTATTATTAAAATAGGTACTTTTATATCAATTTTTTTACATACTTCTTCTGTTTTTTCTATTATCGCTTCACAGAATCTTTTTATTGTTTTCGGTTTATCTTCTTCCGTATAATAAACCCCAATCCCTCCACCTAAATCTACCTCTTTTATATGCATATTATAGGATTCCTTTATTTCTTTTACTAAGTTCATCATTATTTTAACTTCATCTAAATACGGCTCTACTTCAAATATTTGTGACCCTATATGAGCATGTATGCCTACCAACTCTATATTTTTATAATTACTCAATTTCTCTAATGCGTTATATAACTCTCCATTTGATAACGTAAATCCGAACTTAGAGTCAATTTGTCCAGTTTTTATATATTCATGTGTGTGCGCTTCTATTCCAGGAGTTATCCTAAAGTAAACAGCTTGCTTTTTACCTTTTTCTTCACAAATTTTTTCTAATAATTCTAATTCATAATAGTTGTCTACAACAAATCTTCCAACTCCTAGTTCTACACCCATTTTTATTTCTTCTATTGTTTTATTATTTCCATGAAATAATATTTTTTCCATAGGGAATTGGGCCTTATATGCTGTATATAATTCTCCTCCTGATACTACATCAAGATATAACCCTTCTTCATTTATTAACTTACACATATATATAGGTAAAAATGCTTTACCTGCATAAGCCACTCTATTATTTTCTTTATTTACTCTAAAATGTTTTACATACTCTCTACAGTTATTTCTAACTAACTCTTCATCAAATACGTAAAGTGGTGTTTGATATTTTTCTCTAAGTTCTTTACAACTTACACCCCCTATATACAATTCATTTTCTCTTACCAACATAGTTCCTTGTAATTTCATAATAGTTTCCTCCTAATTTTTGGTATTTTGCTTTTGCTACAGGGTGTGTATATCTTTTTAAATATAAAAAACCCCTTAAGTAACACTTAAGGGGACATAAAATCAATATAAATATACCATTTATTCCTCAAATGTAGCTCAACACAATTTAAACTTGTGACAGTTATGCATATATTTTATACATACCCAGGTATATAACCTTAAAGCATAAGTTATATCCTTCGGCGATAACTCCTTTTCCAATAAATCATTGTGCTTACCTCATTATTGGTACTTATAAATATCGCGACCTCTACAATCAATATTCTTTTATTTAATACGTTATTTTACATATCATTTTTATATTTGTCAATAGTTTTATGTTTTATTTAGTATAAACCTATTTTATTTCTACTTATATTTGTACTAATAAACTCATATGTAAATTTTTATAAAAAAAGGAGCTATTGCTCCATTAACTTTTATAAGTTAATTTTGCAATAACTCCTTTATTTTAATTAAAATACTATTTTGTAGCTTCTTTAGCTGTTGGAAGAATTACTTCAACCTCAGAATGTGGACGAGGTATTACATGAACTGATGTTAATTCTCCAACACGTTGTGCAGCAGCAGCTCCAGCATCTGTAGCAGCTTTAACAGCTCCAACATCTCCTCTAACCATAACAGTTACAAGTCCGCCTCCAACATATTCTTTACCTATTAAGTATACATTTGCAGCTTTAACCATAGCGTCTGCTGCTTCTATTGCTCCTACTAAACCTTTTGTTTCTATCATTCCTAATGCATCGTATTTCATTTGAAAATCCTCCTAAATATAGTTATTTTTTTATTTTATTTTTAATTATAAACTCTTATTTTAATCATATTATATTTTTTAATTATAAACTCTTATTTTAATCTTGTGGTTTTCTTATTTTACTATTGTTATTTTTGATTTTGAGTTAATGCCCATTGCATTAGCTTCTTCTATGTCAAGATGGCATTCAAGCTTTGAAGTATCATTAGCTCTAATAGCGACATTGCTATATGTTCCGCCTCTTAAATCATCAAATTTTATTGATACTATCTCTCCATCACACACGCCTAAATTTTTAGCATCTTCAGGTGTCATGTGGATATGTCTTTGTGCAACTATTAAACCTTCTTCTAGCTGAACAGAACCTTTTGGTCCAACTAGTGTAATTCCAGCTGTTTTGCTTAATTCTCCAGACAATCTTACATATTGTGCTGCTCCAAGTTTAATGCAGTCTCCCATTAGCACTTCAATTTGAGACTTACTTCTTGCTGGTCCAAGGATTCTAATCTTTTCAATGGCACCTTTTGGTCCACAAATTGTTATAGTTTCCTTGCATGCATATTGTCCAGGTTGAGATAAATCTTTAAGTTTTGTAAGGTTATAACCTTCGCCAAATAAAGTATTTATATCTTTTTGTGAAAGATGTGCATGTCTATTAGAAACACCTACTGGAATTTCAGATGAATTTCCACCAATTGTAGCATTTGATCCTTTATCCTTTACAGCTTCTAATAAAACCTTTAGTAATTCTTCATAATTTTCCATTAGTTGTTCCCCTTCATAGTAGCAATTATTTGATTAACTAAGTCTAAAAGTTCTTCATTTTTTCCGCTTTCATTCTTAGCTTCGCTACTACATTCAGTACAATTATTAGTATTTTTAACTGAATCATTAACTTTATTTAAAACTTCTGCTGCTGCTGCAATTTGAGCTGGGCTCATATTAATAAATTGATTTTGAACACCATGACAGTTTTCTGCAGTTTTTATACAGTTGAAAGTTGGATCATTAGATGCTAATGTTGCGCAATCTTTTAAACCATAAGTAACTCTCTTTATATTTATTAAGTGCTCTGGAGTAACATTTTCAGATGTTGAGCTTCCACCCCAAGTTCCACAGCCTAAAGTAAATGCAGGATTAAGTCCTGTACTTGCACCTGTTCCACCTTGTGTTCCACCAGTGTTTATCAGAATACGAGATGCTGGTACCCCTGAGAATTTCATAACAATAGCTCTATCCTCAGTATGTATACTCATTGTATGTCCAATTCCGTTTTGAAGTAATTCGCAACTTAACTCATATGCTTCTTTGCTATCTTTTACAGTATAGCATCCTAAAACTGTTGTAAGTTTTTCATATGATAAAGGATTTCCTTCGCCTACTCCGTTTTGCTTTCCTATAAGTACTTTTGTTCCTTCTGGAATTGATATTCCTGCTGCAGTTGCAATAACTTGTGGGCTTCTTCCAACAAATTTAGCATTCATAGCATGTCCGTTTTTGAATAATAATTTACAAACTTTATTAGTTTCTTCTTCAGTCATGAAGTATCCACCTTGTTTTTTGAACTCTGCAACAACTGCGTCGCAGTTACATTCTTCACATATTATTGATTGTTCTGATGCACAAATTGTACCATTATCGAAAGTTTTACTTGCCATAATATTTCTAACAGCTTTTTCGATATTAGCTGTTTTTTCAATATATGCTGGAGAGTTTCCTGCACCAACACCAAGAGCTGGTTTTCCTGCACTATAAGCAGCTTTAACCATTCCTGGACCACCTGTAGCTATTATTATAGCAACTTCTTTGCATTTCATTAATTCGTTAGTAGCTGCAATTGTTGGAGTATGTACTACACTTACAATGTTTTCTGGTGCACCAGCTTCAACAGCTGCATCATTCATTAATTGAGCTGCTTTAATTGTACATCTTGCTGCAGATGGGTGTGGTGAAAACACTATAGCATTACGAGATTTTATAGCTATCATTGATTTATAAATTGCAGTAGATGTTGGGTTTGTTGAAGGAACTATTCCCATAACTAAGCCAACTGGATCAGCAACTTCTATAACTTTATTTACCTCATCTTCTCCAATTATACCGATAGTTTTCATATCTTTTATTGAATCATATAGTATAGTAGATGCTAAATGATTTTTGAAAGTTTTATCTTCAACTTTACCAAAACCTGTGTCCTCAACTGCCATTTGTGCTAAACAAGCAGCATTTTCTTCTGCAACTCTAACCATATTACGTAAAATCTTATCAATTTGTTCTTCAGTGTAATCAGCAATTTTATTAGCTGCTATTTTTCCAAGTCTAGCAAGATTTCTTGCTTCTTGTATTGAATATAAGTCCTTATCAAAATTTTCCATGGTACTTTCATTCCTTTCGTAAATATCACTCTAGCTAATTTTTCTCATAATATGTTTTAAATTTTGTAATTAATAAATTTTTGTCAGCTTTTGAAATCGCTCTACCCCTAATTACAAAATCATCATATTCACGAGCTAAATTTCTAAGTTTAACAACCTTTAGCTTAGATAACATTAAAATAGTTTTTTCTATACCATCTTTATTTATTAAATTATCTATGTCATCTTTATGTAAATTTTGCAAACTCATTTTATGTAGTTTATCTGAATCAGTTTCTAAAATCTCTTGATTTTTTTCTAACTGTTCTTCTAGTTTATCTTCATGCACTTCTGCTTTTTCAGCTTTCTCTACATGTTCTTCAGTGTATTCTACATTTGCTGTGATTTTTTCTTCTGTTTTTTCTATTTCTTTTAAACCATCTTCTTTATTAGATGATGGAACTTCCAAAATTTCTTTTGAAGTGTTAGGTCCTATTATACTTTCCAATTCCTCATGTGGTCTTGGAATTACGTGCTCTGAAATTAAAGATTCTTCATCAATATTTTTAACAGCTGCTCCACCAGCCTCTATAGCTGCTTTCACTGCACCTACATCACCTGTAACTACAATTGTAACAAGACCACCACCTACATAAGTTTTTTCAACAATACTTACATCTGCCGATTTTGCCATTGTATCAGCAGCCTCAATAGCTGTAAGTAAACCTCTTGTTTCTATAAAACCAAGTGCTTGCATAGGTTTATCCTCCTAGTCTTCTATAAAAGATCAGCCCAGTTTGCTGGATATGTTGTATAAAACACTCTAGCTTTGTCCGGTGAACCCCAAACTACTTTAGAACCTGATGGTACGAATAGTACATCTCCAGGATAAGCTGTATATGTTTTTCCATTGATTTCAACTGTTAAAGTTCCCTCTATAACATAATCAATTTCCTCGTAAGTTAACTCCCAATCAAACTTTGAGTTTTCAATAACTAAAAATCCAGCACTCATTTTTGATTCTTTTTTACTTATTAACTCTTGAAAATAAGCTCTTACATTTGAATCTCCAGTGTCAAATACATCCATTTTTACTGTATTTCCTCTAACAACCTTAAGTCCGCTAGGGTCACATTCAGCATCAAACAAAAGGTTCTTTGGCTTTAAGCATTCAAGTAATTCTTGTAAAAGCCCTTTGTCCATTAAAGCTCTAAAAAAGTTAAGTAACATCTCACTGTCCATGCCTTCTATACTTGGAGCTTTTTTTACTTCTAATTGCTGTGCTTTAGGCTTAGAAACTTCTGTAGTGAATTCTATTTGATTATTTATTGCAAGTTCTTTAGCTGCTGGTGTGATTATCTCACTACCATCTATATAGAAAGCTTTTTTTCCACTTACTATTAACTCCTCAATATCTTTTGCACAGATTAATTTTTTCATATTTTCACATCCTTTCAAATAATCTTAGTATATATACCAATCCTAAAAACCTTTAATTATTTAAAAAAAGATTGTGCTCTAATCTAAATTACAATCACTATCAACTATTCCAACTACAACTGCATCTACTGGAATATTATCATCACCTAGCATTCTACGTGCAGCTGATCCAGTACTAACTATAACCCTATCCCCAATGCCTGCACTGATAATGTCAACAACGACAAATCTACGGCCTTCATTGGTTCCACTAATTTCTTCAGCAAGCATAAATTTGAGTCCACTAAGTGAATCTGCTTTTCTAGTAGCCCATACATTATCAATAAGTCTTGCTATTATCATATTATTTTCCCTCTTTCATTTTCAGTTGAATCTCCTTCATTGCAGCTTCAACTGATGATGTGTCACCAAAAACACCAAGTAAAACCATGTGTTGTGGACATGTACCCCTTATATCTTCAACGGTAACGCCAACAGCTTTCTCAGCAATATCTGCGACATAAATCATATCAATAAGTTTACCTTGAACAAGCCCTATTGCATCAACACTATCTATCTCTGTTTTACAATTACCACTCATTCGTCTTTTAAGAATATCTTTAGTGCTATTGGAAGGTGATTTTATAATTCTAAAATCCACTTTTAAACACTCCCCTTATTATTCAATAATATCTTGTGTACAACTTAATGCTATTCCAAGCGGTGTAACAAACATAGGATTTTTAGGCTTATGAGTATATACTCCAGTTTTTTTATCTATAATCTCTTCAATTCCTGTCAAACAGCAGGTACCACCTACTAAAGAAATTTCATTAACATCATAATCCTTAATATTATGATTAATAATTGATGCTACCTTTTCAACTACTGGTCTTAGTAATGGCAAAATTTCTTTATGATTTTTATTATCTCTTTTAAATTTATCTGCTTCTTTAAATGGCATTTTATATGCCCCTGAAATAACTAATGAAAAATGAGTCCCCCCTGTAGGTTCATCAACAACATAAACAACTTTTCCATCTTTTAAAACTGATATTCCAGTTGTTCCACCACCGATATCTACAACGGCACCATTTTCAATTTTAAGTACAGCATTTGCAGCAGTAGGCTCATCTAAAAGACATGTTAATTCAAATCCTGCAGCCTGAACTACATTTTTAATTGCTCCAGAATCTAAAGAATCTGTTCCAGGTGGAATTGCAGCAGCTGCATAAAGAAGCTCAGTATTTAATTTTTCTTCGATTTCCTGCTTAAGTTCTCTGACAATTTTTACTGCCCCAATATAGTCAACAACCATACCGTCACGAACTACATCTGCATATCTATATGCACCTGCAACAGGCTCATAGTTTTCGTCTAAAACTGCTAATACCACACAAGCAGTACCTAAGTCTACTCCTGTATAATAAACCGAAGATTCATTAACAATTGGTTTTTCTATAACTTCTTCAAACTTTCTAACAAAATCATCACAACGTTCGAAGTTTATTCTTTTCTCTGACATTCTTTTCCTCCTACTGCCGAACAAATCAACTGAGATAGCGAATTAATTATTGAATTAACATTCTCTATAATTCTATTTTTCAAATCATCATCATCATTGTTATACATCTCAATTATTTCAAACTGTAACTCCTGTAAAGCACAACGAAGTGTGTGCATTTTCAAAATTACATTGCCTTTTTTAAGCTGAATATGAAATTCTGTTATTTCAAAACAATCATCCAACTCAGTTATGAAATTTGATGAATTCATTCCACTGCACTCTTTACAATTAATAGTTTCAAGAGTACCTTTCCCATTCACAACATTTCTAACATTTGATATTTTTTTGCCCAAGTTTATAATGTTTTGTGCTAAAAAAATATCTTCTCTTAATATTTCACTACTAGTAACAAGAAATACTGCCTCTATAGATTTTAACTTATAATAAAGCTTCCTCTTTAAATTAAGGTCAATGTTTCTCACTTGCTTTGCTGTTTCAGCCTGCTTGCTTTCAGTATGTTTGTCTTCATTCTGATTGCTTTGAGGAACTTTTTTCTTTACTTTTAAAGCTTTATCATTTATTTCTATTCTCTTATCAGACAAATATTGAGCTGCTCCAGGTGTAAGGCGCTGTCCCTGTTGTAACTTGTAGGTATTAAAAGGTTCTTTTCTGTATAAATCTCTTAAATACTCTTCAGTAATAAATTTCATCATTGACCTTTACTCCTCACCTTTTTCAAATAAATACTTCTTTAAAGCATCAATTCCTGTTCCCATAGGAAAACTAATATGAAAATACGGCTCTGATATACCTATATCCTTTAACTGTTGCAAACATTTCTCTTCATTTTCAGATGATAAGTCACATTTTGTTATAACCCCAATTACTGGACATCTAAAACACTTTGCAAATCCAGGGGAATACATTTCAGTACAATTAGATTGATCAATCAACATAAGCACATGAGATGCATCTTGAGCTGTTGCAATTATATGCTTGTACATCCATGAATTTTCTACATAGGCTCCTGGAACATCAATGGTATTTTTGCCATAAAGCAAATCCTGTGTTCGTCTTAAAGGACCTTCATAATCATTCAATGCATTAATTAATGTAGTTTTGCCACATCCTGAAGGGCCAATTACCATTATGCGCTTTTTCTTCATGTTCTTGTAATAATAGCTGGAGTAAATCCAAGCATATCCCTTAACGTATTATTCACTGCCTCAAGTGCTGTTTCAACGCTTTGAACATCTCCATTTATTACAACTGAACCTGTAAAACGATCAAGGAATCCAATTTTAACATCTGCAACTTTTGTGGCAACATCTGCTGCAATTATGGCACTTTCATATGGAGAAAGGGTTAAAATACCTATTGCTCCTTTTTCATCAATCCCTAGACGGTCATATATATCAGTCATAGGTGATGCAATAACATGAGCTATGGTAATCTGTTTTCCTGGAACTGACTCTTGTATAATACGCTGTATATTTCTATCAAGTGAATTTTCCATAAACCTTACCTCCCATCTTATTATCTATTTAAATTAATGGCGGATTACTTCTACAGGTAAATCGTATTTTTTAATCCATCCTTCTATTCTATCTAAATCTTCACTTTTCAAACTTGGGTCATCCTTTATAGGATATTCAATTCCTAGTTGGTTGTATTTATTTACCCCCATTTTATGATATGGAAGTAAATCAACTCCTCTAAAATTCTTATAATCTTTATATGGTTCTAAAAGTTCCATAACTTTTTCAATATCTTCTTGAGAATCATTTACACCTTTTAATAAAGGCATACGAATTTTTACATTATATTTGCGACGAAGAAGTTCTGTAAGATTTTCTAAAATCTGTTCATTTCTCACACCTGTTAACTGAAAGTGTCTCTCAGAATCAATATGTTTAATGTCAAATAGGAATAAATCTGTGAACTCAGCAACCTTAAGTACTGATTCTAGTTTTGCATAACCGCAAGTTTCAATTGCAGTGTTTATGCCTTCTTGCTTACATGCCATAAGTAAACTACATGCTGCTTCAGGCTGCATTAAAACTTCACCACCACCTAATGTAACTCCACCACCAGACATTTCATAAAAAGTTCTATCTTCTTCTACAATTTCTAAAAGTTCAGAAATAGTTTTTACTTCTCCAACTATTGATATTGCAGATTTAAGACAAGCACTCTTACATTTACCACATCCGATACAGTCAATATCACGATTAACTTCATGCTTTAAAGTTTCATTAGAGATACTATGTATTCCAACAGGGCAAGCAGAAACGCAAGCTCCACAATTAACACATAAATTACTTTTAAACATAACTCTATGTTTTTTTATCATTCCTTCAGGATTTGCACACCATTTACAGCGAAGTGGACACCCTTGAAAAAATACTAGAGTTCTTATTCCATCTCCATCATACATATTATATTTTTGTATATTAAAAATCGTCGCTTTACGTTCAATTACACCTAAATTTCCATTACTCATATTCTTCATTCTCCAGTTTCATTTACTTTGATTTTTAATATATGTCTTAATTGAAATCTATAATCTACAGAATAAATCTGTAGATTACAGACTTTATAAAATTTAATCTAACTAATTTCTTTTTTAAACTTTAAATTTTATTAGAAATGTGTAAGCATAGTTCTACTGATTATTTCATCTTGAACATCTTTACATAACTCAACAAAGAATGCACTATATCCAGCAACACGAACGATTAAGTCACGATATTGGTCTGGGTGTTTTTGTGCCTCTATTAAAGTTTGGTTATCTAAGTAGTTAAACTGCATTTCTCCAAGTTGAAGAGCACACGCACTACGTAATAATGTTATTATTCCTTGCTCTCCTTCTTTTGTATCTAAAAGACCAGATATTAACTTGAAGTTATGAACCATTCCTATATTCATATCTTCACAAGACATTTTAGAAACAGATTTTATTATAGCAGTAGGTCCTTTATAATCTGCTCCTTGTGATGGACTTATACCATCTGATAATGGCATCCATGCTCTACGTCCATTTGCAGTAGCTCCAGTCATTTGTCCAAATGGAGTATTATTTGAGATTGATAAAGTACCATGGCTAAGCACTGAATATAATGTTTTATATTTACGATGCTCTTGTTCAGTAAAGTTGATTAAGTCAGCAGCAATATAATCTGCATAATCATCATCGTTACCGTATTTAGGTGCTTCTAAACAATCTTTTCTTAATCTTTCATATCCAACAAAATCAGCTTTTAATGCTTCATTCATTTCTTGTAAAGTATATTTTTTCTCTTCAAATACTAATTTCTTTATAGCAGCCATAGAATCTGCATAAGTAGCTAAACCACTCCATACAACTCCTGGTCCGAAGTTGTACATAGCTCCACCAGCTTCTACACCTCTACCATTTTCCATACAGCCTTCATACATCATAGACATAAGTGGTTTTGGTGCAAGATCTCTGTGAACACGTTGAGAAATTACTGTAGCAACACTTGTCCATTTAGTAATATATTTAATTTGCTCTTTAACAGCTGCTTCAAATTGCTCATAAGTTTTGAAGTTATTTAAATCTCCCATGTCTGGACATACTTGCTTGCCATACCATAGTGGTACACCATGATTAAGAACAAGTTCTATACATATTGGCCATTGAGTATATCCTGTAGAAGTCCATTGATATAATCTTCCTGATTTTTGAGGCTCTACGCATCCCATTAAACAGTAGTCTCTTGCATCTTCTATAGAAACTCCTTTTGCTAACATCATTTTTATATGAACATCATCAAAGTGACATGCTGGGAATCCCATACCTGCACGAATAACTTCAACAATCTTCTTAAGATATTTGTGTGGTGATGCTTTATGTATACGACAAGCTAAAGTTGGTTGATATATTTTAACGTGACGAACTGCATCCATTAAAAGATATGTTAACTCGTTTGTAGCGTCACGACCTTCTCTTGTAACTCCACCTAAACACATGTTAACGAATGGTTGGTAACCTGCAAAGAATTTAGATGCGCCTTCGCTTGTTAACCACATCATTTCAGACATTTTTATAAGCATACAACCTGCTAATTCAAATGCTTCAAAATCATTCATACGTCCTGATTCTATATCATTTTTGTAGAATTCATACATATATTGGTCAACACGTCCTATAGACATACCTGTTTGGTTCTCTTCAACTACAAGTAATGATTCTATAGTCCAAACCGCTTGTATTGCTTCCCAGAAATTAGTTGGTTTGTGAGCTGGAACTTTTGCATTTACTTCAGATATTTTTAAAAGTTCAGCTTTACGCTTAGGGTTAGTTTCTTTTGCAGCTAATTGTGCAGCATACTCTGACATACGTTTAGCATATATCATAACCCCTTCTGCAGTATCTATTAATGATTTGTAGAAGTAAATTTTTTCTATATCTTCTGGTATTTCGTAGCTAAGTCCTTCTAATTTTTCTTCTGCTTCTCTTATTATGTCAAGCATACCTTTTTTCATTAATATAACATCATATCCTGGATTAGAGTCTCCTCCTCCATTTAATGCGTGATATGAACAATCTGAAACAAAAGATTCTCCTGAAAGTTCCCATACACCTGCTTCACGGTATTGGCTTTCGCAATATTCATCAACTGATTTTCCATTCCAGAATGGAAATATCTCTTCACGTAATACTTTTTTATCTTCTTCTGCTAAATAGAATGGATCTTGTGGTCTTGTTCCTATTGTATCGATTTCTTCTTCTAGCCATCTCCAAGATATCTCAGGAGAGAATGCTCCAGCACGAGGTTTTCCGTTTGGTGCTCCAACTATAAGCTCATGATCTTGAATTACTAATGGTGCAGTTTCACAACAATATTTAAAACACTTACCACGTAAAATTGCCTTAGGCATTCCAGGGTTTTCTTTTACCATTTTAGTTATAGCTCTTGCACGGTGAATTGTTATTGATGGTACATGCTTTAAATAGTTTTCTTTTAATTTAACTAAACGCTCTGTCATTCCATCTGGAATTTCACCATTATTCTCACATACAACATTAGTTGTTGTTTCTTCTTTTGTTATATCATTAGAAACTTTCTTAAACATTTCCATTAAACCAGCACGTTCTTCATCAGACATGTTTTTTGTAGCTTCCATAAATTTATTTGTAAACTCACGAATATCCACTTTATTACCTCACATTCTTTAATCTATTTAAATATTAAATATATTTTTTACTTTAATTCATATAGAATTTTTTTCAAAACACTTTCTAATAATTTGAAGTTATCACTTTCATTTGAATTATTATTTAAAACTGCATATGAAGAATTCTCTTTAACCTCTACTGCATTAACAATTTCATCTACTTTACGAACCCCATATCCAATTTTACGTACATATATCAAATTCATAGGTGAAACATTGTCTGAAGTCATTCCTTGACCTGCAGACCCACTTCCTAAAGTCATTGAAGGAAATAAATTTGTAGTAGCTCCCATACTTCCGAAAGTTCCTGAAGTATTAACAAGCACTCTACCAACCGGTTTCTTCAATGCAAATTGATGAATAACTTCTTCATCCTTGGAATGTATAACGAGTGTATGTCCATGTCGTTCACTCAACAATAACTCTATACATTTTTCACAAGCATGCATCCAGTCATCTTCTATATAAAAAGCTAATACTGGACAAAGTTTTTCTCTTGAATAAGGGTTACTTTGAGAAACAAATTTTTGTTTACAAATAAGTACCCTCACATCTTCTGGAACAGTAAAGCCAGCTTTTTTAGCTAAAAACTGTGGTGATTTACCAACCATCTCTAGGTCAAGACTTCCATCTTTATAAAAGAATATTTTTCCCAACCTTTCAGCTTCCTCTTCTGTCATAAAATATCCACCATTTTTTTGAAGTTCATTTTTAACTTCACTTGCAATACAACTATCTACAACAATTGATTGCTCTGCAGCAGATACAACTCCATAATCAAAGTTCTTGCTAACAATAATATCTTTAACAGCCTGTTCTATATCAGCAGTACGCTCTATAAAAGCTGGACCATTACCATTGCCACCATATATAACTGGTTTACCAGATTTATAGGCTTCATCAAGCATTTCTGGAACACCAGTATTCATTATAAGTGAAGCACTTTTATGATTCATAAGTTCTAATGAACCACTTTTCATTACTGTATGTAAGTATGCAAGAGCACCTTCTGGAAGTCCTACACCTTCTGCAGCTCGAATTAAAATATCAACTACTTTAAAAATTGTATTCTTAGCTCTTGGATGAGGCGAGAATATAATTGCATTCCCTGATTTAATTGCAATTAACGCTTTATATATTGTTGTAGAAACAGGACTTGTAGCTGGACAAAAGGCTATAATAACCCCCATTGGAACGCCGACATCCATTGTGTTATTTTCTTTATCTTTGTTAATTACCCCTACACAATTCATGCCTTTAAGTCTATTTTTTAGATACTTACATACAAAGCGATTTTTAATATATTTATCTTCCCACTTTCCATATTCAGTTTCTTCATTAGACATTTTTGCAAGTTCCTTTAAATGTTTTTCAACTTCTTCAGCCATACGTTCAACTATCTCATCAAGTTTTTCTTGTGGGAAAGTCGCTAATTTTTTTTGTGCCTCATAAGCATTTTCAACAAGAATTCTAGCTTCTTGAATGGAGAGTAAATCATTATCTATAATATTCATTTTCTCCCCCCCTCTCCTTAGAAAAAATTTTACTTTTACTCAGCTATAAGATTTACAAGCTCGTAACGTTTTATTATTTTTTCAATATCTTGGTGTGGTCTTGGAATAACCATTGAACTATACAGATTTGCACCTTCCATTGCTTCAACTGCTGCAACACCAGCATCTACTGCGGCCTTACAAGCTCCAACATCTCCACGAACTAATACAGTTATATATCCTGATGCAACATTTGCATAGCCTTCAAGTTCAACATTTGATGCTTTACACATTGCATCTGCTGCCTCTAAAGCAAAAACTAAACCAAAAGTCTCAACTAGCCCTAAAGCTTCATATCTTGCCATATGTATATCATTTCCTTTCTATATCTTATAAATCAATATCGTGTACTGAAACAATATCGCCAACCGGTCTAATAGGACGTGGCATAACATTGTGTGCTGTTAAAGTTCCAACTGATGCTGCTGCTTTAGCTCCTGCTTCTACTGCAGATTTCACTGCTCCAACATCACCTTTTACCATAATTGTTACAAGAGTAGATCCAATATTTTCATATGAAATCAGCTCAACATTTGCTGCTTTAAGCATTTGGTCTGCAGCATGAAGTGCAGGAACTAACCCTATTGTTTCTACAAGACCTAGTGCCTCATTTCCATAATATCTCATTGATAAGTCCTCCTTCTTGATTTTAGCTTGTACATTAGTCCGCTAAATCACACAACTTGTATATATTTTGTATGTTTATATGTATTTTTGGTTTGTTGTATATGTTTATTAGATTTCTTACCTTTTTATAAAAGTAATAATATTTTTTATAGTAAAAATTTTCTAATAATTTTATTCTAAAGTATTTTATTAAGAATAATTTTTCAATAATAATTACTAAAATAATTACTTAACTATAAATTTAAGAGATTTCTAAATCATTTAACTTTTGTTAATGCTAAAAATTAATCTTTAATAAATTTATTAATTGTAGCAGCTCCTTCTTCATGTGCATGATAATAAACTCTTAACTCTTTATTTTTGTCTAAATCAATTCTTGTTTCTTCAACAAGTCCGTTTGCTTCAGCTGTCATTAAAGCATTAATTATAGATTTTTTATTAAACGCCTTAAAATTTCCATACTCGCCTTTTAATGCATCCATAACATCATCAGCACAAGCTTCTTCAACTTTAGTAAAGTATTTTAAGATTGCATAGTTAAGTGGTTTCATCTATATTAAACCTCCTCTTTTTTTCTTCTAAATAAATCAAGTGGATTCATAGATATTGTAAGTATACCAAACATCATTATTACAGCTCCGATCCAAGCAACTGAAGGTAATGACCATCCGTCCATTCCACCGTATACTCCTAGTACTAATAAGCAGAATAATGGTCCAAAGAATGAATATGTACCATTACATGCAGTACCAAGTCCTGCTCCACACTTACTGTTTGCAGCATACCATGTCATAAATGTCATGAATGATAAAAGACCACTTAAAGCAAACCATATCATTGCAGGTCCACTTGTGAATGCTTGTACAGCAAGATCTGCAGAAATATTTATTCCACCAGCAATTACTCCAAAGATTGGAACTAAGATAAATAGATTTGCTATACCTGATGTTACTTGACGAATGCAAATTCCAATTTCAGGATCAATCATAGCTGTACCATATCCAGCTACACATCCTTCAAATCCCCATCCTAGAGCTGCAATAATTGCTATTAAAATACCAATTATAGTATTTTTTGAAGCACCGCCACTAAAGCCTGTACTACCAATTAAAAAACTAGCACACACACAGACTGCAATACCAAAAGCCATACGTTTATTTAATTCCTGCTTATATAAAATTTTACCTAATATAGCAGCAATAGCAGGACAAAGAGCTGATATTGGAACAACTATCGAACCGGCCATTTGAAGAGCTATAACATACGAAGTACCAGCTATTGGTCCTCCAATAAGAGCAGCTATTATCATAACACGTCCCGGTCTTGTATTAATACATCTTAAAAAATCGCCAAATTTACCTTTAACTACGGCATATGAAAGAGCCCAAATAGCACTGCACGTATCATTTATCGCATTACCAAGTGCTGCAAGTAAGTATGCTACAACAAATGCTGATAAGCCTGCTGTATTAACACCATACCAGTCCCCCCAAACTCCTTTAGTCATACCCATCGTTAGAAATGCAGTGTATAATCCATAGGCAAGTCCTGAAAATAAAGCTAGGGATACACCCTTTTTAAAGAAATTACTTGATAATTTCTTTTTTGCAGCAATTGCTTCTACATTTACTGCTTTTGAAACTTCATACATAAAATAAAACTCCTTTCAATAAATAATAAATTTTATATAATTAATAAAATATATACTCTTTCAAACTTAACCTTAATAGATTAATATTTTTGTGATTGTTATAATTCTGGACATTTTATTTTTAAACTCTCAAACAACTTTTCATTTCATACCTTGTAAGTATTTTATTCTCAAATAAATTATAGTCCTTTCCCTTTGGGGTAAAGTCAATATATAATTATTAAAAACATTTAAATAAAATTTAAAATATTATTAATTTAACTTCACTTCCAAATTAATAAACAATTATAAAACATTCACAATGTCAGCTATATCAGTTTTTAACATGATAACTATAACCATAATTTTCTTTTGTAGAAAACAATAAATATATCATTAATTCAATTTAATTTTAAAAATAAATAAATTTTTTCATTTAATAATATTATGAATTTTTATTTGATACCTCTCAATCCCCTTCTATACCTTCCCCTAGGGTCAACGTTTTCAATATACTAAAACTAAATTTTTCTCTTAATTTTAATTAAAATTTCTGTAACAAATTTATCTGTGTTTTTGGTTGTCCAATAATCTGTTACATATCTTTCATAGGATTCTTCGCAGCATATATAATTATGATTTTTCGCCCACTCTTGCATTTTCATATAGGTTTCATTAATTGTTTCATGAGCTCCTATATGATAGCAAGCAACAGCCATCCATCCACCAAATTCCACACTTACTTCCTCTTTACACTTTAAAATTGTCTGTTGCATTATTCGTATATTATTGCACTTCCCATTAATTTTATTTTTAAATGATGGGAAACATATAATTACAGGTCCTGTTACTGCATTATTCATATCATCTATATAATTGTTAAATTCTATGTTTATTATTGAATCCATATAATCGTATTTAAAACTTTGATTTAAAAAAGTTAAAGTACGACTGTCTATGTATTTTACAGCCACATCACAAGCATTATTTTCAATTACCATCTGTGCCTCAACTATTAAATCATGCCAATCTTTAACTGATCTTTTTTTTAAATTTATCTCTTTCTCAAGTTCATCTAATTCATCAATTTTTTTTCTAAACCTTTTATCAAAGAAGTCATAGGTTGTCCCTTTTAAAAACTCTCTCATTTCCTCAAGTTTAAATCCACTTTGTTTATAATACTTTATCATAGGTACAGCTAATAAATTTTTCTTGCTATAGTATCTATAGCCACTTTCATTGGCTACTTTATCTGGAGATAATATTCCCATTTTGTCATAATATCTTAATGCTTTAGTAGTTATTTGACATATTTCTCCAACTTTTCCTATTGAATATAATTCTTCTCCCATACTAAGACCACCTTTTTTTATAATATTTTTAGCCTTTTTCAAATCTAAACTTGATAGACTTTAAGACTTTGAAAACTTTATCAAAAAGAATTTCCTCAACTAACTGTCTAATATTTAACAATCCAAATTACAAATTAATAGAGGAATCCTTATTATTTAAGAAAATTAATTTTATATTTACAATGTTTATTAATATTTTAAATTTATTTAACAGAGACAAGAACTCTTTGTAATTTTCAAAATATTCGTCCTAAACTTATATTCATTAAAATATCTAAGTAATTTCTCTATAATCTTTATTTAAAACTTTCTATTTTTGTTATGTGTTTAATACAACTACCACAGCTAATAAACTTATAATTATAAGACAAATTTCTTTTAATAATAAGTAATGTAGATGAATTTTAAAATTATGATGTTACCAAAAATTATAAGGATGACTATGGTTTTAAAAATTTAATTCATATAATAAAAATTTTTAATAGAATTGAATTTTTAAATACACAGATTTCTTGATGATAAGAATATGCTTTTCATGAGAATTATAAATACTTAATTATGTATATCTATTATAAATATAGTTTGATAGTTTTAAATAATTAATGGACAATGTCAAACCTTAAAATATAGTTTAAAATAATAGAAATTATAAAAAGATAGCATTCTCCTTATAAATAATATTACTTATTCTCAACATAACTGTAAAGAAGAAACTCCTTCCATTTGTTTCCTATATATGGCATTTTAAATTTACATATTTACTTTTAATCCATTTAAAAATTAAGATACTCAGTATGTTATAGGAAAACAAGCTCAAATTTATTCAATAATCTTAAAATATTTTCATACAAGATAAAGTGTTGAATTGTAAGTGATTTGGAGCATCTAGCACTATTTAGGTATCCAAGTTTTGGAATGGACAATTTTTAAAATAGCCTTGGAATCCTATAAACGCTTATTTGTATTTTTAAAATAAAATCTATTTTAATTATATATTTTGCCGTCAAAGCTAAGGATTCGCAATAAACCTTTATTTATTAAAATATGTTAAAGTCATTATATAATGCCAAATTTAATTTTACTTCTAATTAACATATTACTTTAATCAAAGTTAATAGTTTTAGTTGTTTAAATACATATGTTTTAAAATCTAAATTTAATTTTCTTAAATTGAATATATTTTTTATCATTATTTTTAATTATATTTTATTTTAACTAAATTTCTCACATTTTGCAAAACACATAAAAAAACCACTCATTAATGAGTGGTTTAAAAACGATATTTTATTCAAAAATTTTATCTAAAACCATTAATAACTCTTCACTTGTTGTTTCTCTAGGATTTGCTGTTGTACAAATATCCTTAAGAGCTGCATTAACAATTTCTTCTTTTAATGTTTGAGCTAAATTCATATCAGCACCTTGTTCTTTTAATGTTTTTGGAATCATTAATGTATTTTGAAGTTCTACAATACTTCTAATTAAATTATTAACGCCAATATGTACATTTGGTGCATGTAATTTTAATAATTTCGCAAGTCTTTGATATTTTTTAGCTGCTGTACTATATTCAACTTTAAAAGTATCTTTATTTAAATTAGCATTATATTCAATAACATGAGGAAGTATCATTGCATTACTTCTTCCATGAGAAATATGTAACTTTCCACCTAATGCATGGGCTAAACTATGAGTAATACCAAGTCCAGCTGCATTAAAAGCCATACCTGCAAGACATGATGCATTATGAAGTTTTTCTCTTGCTACTATATCATTTCCATCAAGATAAGCCTGTGGTAAAAATCTGAAAGCTAAAGTTAAAGCTTTTTCTGCAAGTGCATCTGAAAAATCAGTAGCATCATTTGCAACATACGCCTCTATAGCATGTGTAATTACATCCATTCCTGTATCAGCAGTTATAGCTTTAGGTACAGTTTTTACTAGTTCTGGATCAAGTATAGCATAATCTGCAAGAAGAGATTTATCTGCAAGAGCATATTTTAATCCTTCTTGTTTATTGGTAATTACTGCATACTCTGTTACTTCTGAGCCTGTACCACTTGTAGTAGGTATAGCATAGAATTCTTCTATTGAGCAAACCCCACCAGTAACTTTTTTTGCATATTCTCTAATAGCTTTAGCTCCGTCAATTGATGATCCTCCACCAAGAGCTATAAGAACTTGTGCATTACAGCTTTGTAACTTTTGAATACCAGCAGCAACAACCTCTAAAGATGGATCTGGTACAATATCACTATATATAGCTACTTCGCAATTATCAAGTTTTTCTTGTATTTTTGCAGCTGTCCCTGAAGTTTCCATAAACTTATCACATACAATTAATACTTTCTTATTTTTAATTTCATTTAGTCTATCTAAAGAACCTTCTCCAAAATAAACATTTGTGTTAATACTAAATTCTTTCATATCTCTCTTCTCCTATTAAAAAATATTTAAGATATGAATGAAATTAGTTATTTTTAGTTTAAATATAAAATTAACTTACAATTTATAACAATCAAATTATAACAATCAAAGCAAGTCTATATAAACTTTGCTTATTTTATTATATCAATATTGCTTTCACAATACAATACTGTTAGAAAAGTCAATTTAATTTTAATTGCAAATGTTATCTTATTTGACCATTTCCAAATATTATATACTTATTAGTAGTTAGTTCTTTAAGCCCCATCGGTCCCCTTGCATGTAGCTTTTGAGTGCTTATGCCTATTTCTGCCCCAAACCCAAATTCCTCTCCATCAGTAAATCTAGTAGATGCATTTACATAAACTGCCGCTGCATCTATTTGTTGATGAAATTTTTGAGTATTTTGGTAATCATTTGTTACTATAACTTCAGAATGTCCTGAACCATATTTATTTATGTGACTTATAGCTTCATCTATGTTTTTTACTATCTTTATACAAATTATATAATCTAGATACTCTTTATAATAATCATCTTCATTAGCTTGTATTATATCATTTACTACTGCTATAGATTTTTCATCTCCTCTAACTTCTACTTTTCTTTTTCTTAATTCTTCTACTATTACTGGAATAAACTCTTTTGCTATATTTTCATGAACAAGCAATTTTTCTTCAGCATTACAAACTGCTGGTCTACTAGTTTTTGCATTTATGACTATTTCTTTTGCCATTTCCAAGTCGCTATTTTCATCAACATAAACATGGCAATTTCCTGTTCCTGTCTCTATTACTGGCACTGTTGCATTTTCTACCACTGACTTTATTAATCCTGCTCCCCCTCTTGGTATTAACACATCTATATATTCATTTAATTTCATCATACTTTTAACAGTTTCTCTGCTTGTATCTTCTATCAATTGAATACATTCTGTTGGCAACTGAGTTTTTTCTAATGCTTTTTTTAATACTTTTATAATTTTTTTATTAGAATTTATAGCCTCACTACCACCTCTTAATATTGTTACATTACCAGATTTTATACATAACCCTACTGCATCACAAGTTACATTTGGTCTTGCTTCATATATTATTCCTATCACACCAAGTGGCACTCTTTTCTTACCTATTTGTAATCCATTTGGTCTAGTTATTATAGAAGTCACTTCCCCTACAGGATCTTCTAGACCTGCTACTTGCTTTAAACCTTTACTCATTCCTTTAATTCTGTCTTCATTTAAAAGCAATCTATCTATCATTGCTTCTGATGTTCCCTTATTTCTTGCATTTTCTATGTCAATTTTATTTGCTGCTATTATTTCACTAATATTTTCTAATAATGCTTTTGACATCTCATTTAATGCTTCATTTTTTTTATTTGTTGAAATATTTGATAATATGTACGAAGCTTCTTTTGCTTTTTTACCTTTTAAAATTAACTCTTCCATATAAAATTTCTCCCTTTATATCTTGTCTATTTTTCTTTTCCTAAAAATAAAGTCCCTACATCTTCCCCATTTAATATATCAATAAGTATACCTGGGTCTTTTCCATTTGCTAATACCATATTGGTACTATTTTCAGTTACAATTTTTGCTGCATGTATTTTAGTTTCCATACCACCTGTACCTAAATTACTTCCCGCACCATCTGCAAAACTTTGCACTTCTTTAGTTATAGATTTTACTTCCTTTATAAGTTTTGCATCTTTATTTGTTCTTGGATTAGAATCATAAAATCCATCAATATCTGATAGTATTATAAGAAGATTCGCATCTACTATAGTAGACACTATTGCTGCTAAATTATCATTATCTCCAAATCTAGATACATTTTCAATTTCATCTATAGACACACTATCATTTTCATTTACTATTGGAATTATTCTACTTTCTAACAAAGTTTCAAAAGTATTTGCAACATTATTTCTACTTCTTTCGCATTCTATAATATCTCTTGTTAAAAGTATTTGACCTACTGAATATCCATACTCTCCAAATAATTTACTATAAATATTCATAAGGGCTACTTGTCCAACAGATGCTGCTGCCTGTTTTTCTCTAATAGTTTTAGGTCTTTCCTTTAAGTTCATCTTGCTTACACCTACTCCTATTGATCCAGATGTTACAAGAATTACTTCTTTCCCACTATTTATTAAATCTGATATTGACATAGCTATCTTTTCAATTCTTCTTAAATTTATATTTCCATTGTCATAGGTTAAGGTTGATGTTCCAATTTTTATAACTATTCTTTTTGAGTTTTTAATGTTTTCACGATATTTCATTTCTCTTTCCTCTTAAGTTCCCTTCAATAATTTTATATTTAAATAAATTTTATAATATATATTATCATAAAAATATAAGTAGTTTATTAACATATTGTGCATAATATTAAATATTTTTTAATTTTACTAAATATACATTATAAATTTTATATTTTCCTCCATTTTAAATTTTTTCATAATTTACTTTTTTATTTTTCAATTACATTTAGTTAGTACATTATATAAAAGGCTAACTTTTTTATAAAAAATTTAAAAATCATTATATTTTTTACTCATAATAATATGTAAATTAACTAATTATAAATATATATTTAAAAATTTATAATTTCAAGAATTTTTAACACTTATAAGCACAATTACTAAATTATTATCATAACATTTACAACTTAGGAGGAAAATTTATATGGATACGAAAGTTTTAGACAAAGCTAACATTATAGATTTATTATTTATTATATTAGGAAGTTTTATAAGTTCAATCGGAATAAATATGTTTTTAATACATGCTAAGCTTTTAAGTGGTGGTGTTACCGGTGTAGCTCTTATATTTCAATACTTATTCAAAATTCAAGCTGGATACATAATTCTTTTATTAAATATTCCCTTATTTATCTTAAGCTTTACAAAATTAGATAAAAAATTCACTCTATATTCTTTGGTAGGAACACTATCTTTATCTTTATCATTAATATTAACAAGCTCTATATCTGATATTCTGGATATAACAGACACATTGCTTTACTGTTTATATGGTGGAGTTCTTAATGGAATAGGCTTTGGACTAATATTTGCACATCATGGTTCTACTGGTGGATTTGATATAATTTCTATGTTAATTAAAAGAAAACACACCACTCTAAACATAGGTAAAATTTCTTTTGGTATAAATTTAATTATTGTTAGTATCAGTGCTTTTGTATTCGGAATAACTAGTGCCTTATATACGTTAATAGCTATGTATACAACTGCTTTTGTCCTTGATAATGTAGTTAAAGGATTAAATCAAACAAAATCTGTTTTCATTATTACTAATAAAGAGGACTTGGTAGCAAATTTTTTAATGAAAAATCTACATAGAGGAGTTACTTATCTTTATGGTGAAGGTGCTTATAGTAAAGACCAAAGAAGAATCCTTTATTGTATTATACCTTTAAGTCAATTACCCGAACTTAAAAATATAGTCACTTCTATAGATGAAAAAGCCTTTATCTCTATTTCAGATACATCTGAGGTTCATGGCAGAGGATTTAAACAAAGTTTATAAAGTCAAAAACTATGCTAAAATTTTAAATTAGCATAGTTTTTTATTATTTTTTTCATATATAAACATAAAATATTTCTTTCTTATATTATATAATTTTACCTTTATAATAAAAAGGAGCACTACAAATAATCTACACTATCCGTATTTAATATTAATTACTAAATAATCCAGCACCTTTTATAATTTCCTGCTCTCTAAATAAACTTGAAACAGCATAATTATAATCATTTAAATTTTGTGCCTTCTTTATTTTCTTAGCATACTTTTTATTATCAGAAAATATGTAAATCATATATCCCCATAGTTCTTTCATTCTAAATAGAGCATTTCTATGTTCATTAAATAATTCTATATATTTATGTAAAATTTCATCATGAAAATCTTTTAATACTTCTTTATCTATACTAGTATTATTTTTTATCCCATTAATTAATCCTGGATTGGCTAATACTCCTCTTCCTAACATCAATGTTTTTACTTGTGGAAAATTTTTTATTAGTTTAGTATAATCATCAACAGTAAAAATATCTCCATTATAGCATATTGGGTTACTGCTTAAAGATAATGCATCTTTAAATACATCTAAATTCGGTTTATTTCCATAAAAATCTTTTTGTGTTCTAGGGTGAATAATTAATTCTTCCATAGGATATTTATTATAAATCTTTATTAAATCATAAAACTCTTCTGGATTATCTTTTCCTATTCTAGTTTTTATAGAAATTTTCATATCATCTATTTTAAATATTTCATCTAAAAACCTATCAAGTTCTTCTCTTTTAGCTAGAAATCCTGAACCTCTATTTTTTGACACAACCGTTCCAGCAGGACATCCTAAATTTAAATTAATCTCATTATAACCTAATTGTTGTAACTTTCTAGCAGTGATAATAAATCCCTCTGAATCGTTAGTAAGTATTTGAGGAACTATACTCATTCCTTTATTGTTCTCTGGCAAAATGTCTCTTAATTCTTTAGTTTTAAGACTTCTACTTGTATTTGGAACAATAAAAGGTGTAAAGTATTTATCAATATTATGAAAAAATTTCTCATAAGAATTTCTATATATATATCCTGTGATTCCTTCCATTGGTGCTAAATAATTTTTCATAACTAACTCCTTTATAAATATTCTAAAAAACATTATATCAGCATTCTTTTTTCTTATCTACTTAATGTTAAATATAAATAAGGCTACAAACCATTTATTTGTCTACAGCCTGAGATAGACTCATAAGAGTCTATCTAATTAAAGCTAATTTTTTAAACTAAAAATCACATTAATAAGATATAATCTTCTATTTTATTTAACAATTCTTCTGTTGAATATATTCCCGCTTGTCTTGTAACTATAGCTCCTTTATGACTAAAACTACTATGATTAGGTAATATGGCCTGCCCCCTCTTTGTAAACTCCCTGTCAACCTCACTATCTCCTGCTGTTACTAATTTATTTATATTAAATTTTCTTATTATATAATCTACAGCTTTTATTTTGTTTATCTCACTATTCATTACAAAAACCTTTGATGCCATTTTAAATACTGAAAAATCATCTCCAAATTCATTATATAAAACTTTATATCCATCATAGGCTTTATCATCATTTGCAAATTTTACAATTACATAAAAATCTTCTACATTCATAATATCTTCATATTTAATATTTAAACTTTCTATATGTTGTATATTATTTTTAAGCTCATATAACTTTATAAAACTTCTCATATACTTATCCCATTCTAAATCTAAATTACCATTTATATATATTTGTGCCCCATTTATACATATTATTATTTTAGGACTATATTCTTTTATAAAATTAACTCTTAATATTTGTTCAATACTCCTCATTGTACAAGGTACAAATATGAAATTTTCCAATTTTAATAGTTCTTGAAGCTTATTATAACTAACTTCTGTCATGTAAGTTATTTCTCTATCCCCACTATACTCTACGCACTTAAATCCTTTATTTCTTGAATGAATAATAGTTCTATCTAAATCTGTTATTAAATATAACTTTTCCATCTTAACTCTTACCCTCTTTAATTATAGATATATTTTAATTTGTTTTAAGGCTTTACTATAATTAGATTTTTTGTAAGTTTTACATCTAAGTTGTCCTCTGTAATTAAAACTACTTTATCATAATTTTCTTCCATATCAGATTTATTATATAAATAATATTTAATTCCATTATGGTAGAAAATATTTTTCTCCTTAATTGGATAACCTTTTTTATCATTACAATAAATAGGACTTCTCGTAGTACTTTTAAAATACACATCACCTTTAATATATGATGCTATTCTTGATGGAATATAAATATTCTCTCCATGCCCTAATACTAATATTTTTTCATTCTTTTCCAATAACTCTTCAACCCTACATGCTGCCTTAATGCACTCCTCTTCTGATTTTTGAATTTCGTTAAAATCCATTCCAAATTTTCCTGTAAATTTTAAATGTTCTCCTGTTCTTGTTAATACCTTTAGATTATTTATAGAAACTTTTTCATCTAATAGATTTTCCTCACTATCATAAAAAATCTCTTTGTTTTCTATCTTAATATCAGCTGATATTAAAGCTTTAACTTCTATTTCTATATTGTTTTCTTTTATAAAATTCTCTAACAAATTTCTATACTCTAAATTTCTTAAATCTAAAACACTCAAAATAGTATATTTTCTAACATTTGTAGTTCTTTTTAATTCTCTTATTATGTTTATCATAGATTTTCCAGTGGTAATCTCATCATCAACTAAAATTATTCTATCTGCTTCTTTTAATTTATATGACTTTTCTGGAAAACATTTGTGAGTAGTGGCATGAGAATGTTCTTCTTCAAAATTCAATAAGGATTTTTTATCTTTAAATTCTTCTCTTGTAGTTGTAATATAGTAAGAGTTTTCTATAGCTGCTGCTACTGCCATTCCAAGGCCAGTAGCAGTTTCTGCAAACCCTAAAATTGCTACATTTTCTTTAGTCCTGTAAGTTAACTTCATCGCCTCTTTAACTTGTTTTTCAAAACTATTTGGGCTTTTTAAATAATTTATAAGAATATTTGTGCCATCATTTCTTCCATATATAGTAGAGGCTAATAAAAAACCTATAGCTTTGCAAACATCTGGTTTTACCTCTATATGTTTACCTAAAACTTTACTTATGAATAAAAAATTTCTCTTACTATTATTAATTCTATTTCCTATTGAAATTAAATCATCTATATTCATTCCATATATGTTTTCTCTTATTTTAACCTTCACTTTATTGCCCCCATTTCTAAAAACAACTTATCAAAAGATATATCTTTATTTAACACTCCAAAAATTTTCCCTCTATTACATATTTCTTTTGCCCAATTATAATGAGGCAAAATTTCATTCATCTTATTACCGTTATAACCTTTGAACACTCCTCCTGACTCTGCAGACTTCAATATGTTTTTAGCATCAATATATTCTTCAAACTCTACTGCATGCATAATATCTACATATATACCTTGCGTTGGATGAATTATTGTCTTACCATAAAATCCATTTTCCTTATCTAGCTCTATTTCCCTAATTAATCCTTTAACTTCATTAGAATTAATATCTGATGAGAAATACTCCCATACTGGTGCCGATATCACGTATCCATCTTTGCTCCTACCAAAAATATTAATTATATCCGTAAGGCAATCATTGACAACATTTATATCATATACACTACTACTTACTTTACGTCTTAACCCAAATATTGAAGAGAAATCTGTTCCTCCTACTCTAATGTTTAATATAAAATCTTTATACTTAGCTAATAAATCTTTTAAATATATAGTTTCTAACATTCTATTTTCTTTATATATTATTTCTTCACTCTCAAGAATAGGCATTCCATAAATTTTCTCATCAAACTTTTTATTTACTTTTTCTAAATGCTCTAAATAAATGGTAGCATTTCCTTTATTAAACTTAGGGAATGTGAATCCTGCAATTAATTTTAATTGATTTTTAGATAACTTTGATGTAAAGCTAATGAATTGGGAAGGGTTTCTTACTCTAATAAAAATTAAAGGAATAGAATTTTCATCTGTCTTTCCACTTATTAATTCCTCATATATTTTATCTAAAAACTCTAATACATTTCTTTCCCCCCTATCAACCTCACTTTCTTTAATAGCATCTTCAAAACAAATGGTAATAGTACATATATCTTTTAATCTCACCGTGATTGTTTTATTATATAAATCCATCAAAGCATTCATATATAAATTAGCTCCCATGGCATATTTTAATAAATTTCTATTTGTATATTTATTAAATTCCATAGGAATTTGATAAAAATTTTTATTACTAATACTTTCTAAATGTCTCATACTAAATTCTCCATTTTTACAACAATCTAATATTTTGCAATCTATTTTATAGTATGAGTTTTACCAATTTTTGTTACCATGAAATTATTTTTATTTTTTACTCATTATAAAGATTCAAATAAAATAAATTTATTCCACAAAAAAAATCCACGATAAAATATCGTGGATTTTTTAAATACTCGTATTTATGTACATTTAATTTTTATGCATGAATGTTTTTTACTTCTAAGTCTTTCTCTAAGTTGAATCTATATGAAACAAAACCATATAATACCCAACCTGCAAATGTTACTATTGATCCATAGAACATAGGTTGAAGTCCTGAAGAATATAATGCATATAAACTATATGCTGAAGCAACTATAGATATAAATGTTGTAATCTTAACTTTTCTATTTGGTACATTTTCTGATTTTAAAATTACATTAACTGCACCCATAGATAATAAATAAGGAATAACATTTGTAACTACTGCTAAATTAACAAGCACATCAAATTGTTTTGATAAAGTTGGACTAATTGTCATTAATGCAAGTAATGATTGAGTTATAGTAATTATAACCATTCCCATTATTGGAGTTCCATTTTTTGTTACTTTTCCAAATACTTTAGGGAAATATCCTTGAATTGCAGATGTTCTAAATACACCAGCAATTGTGAATTGCCATCCTAATAATGAACCAAAACATGATATTACCATCATACCCATTACAATTTTACCGATTGTTGGACTAAACATAGTTGAAAAAGCTAAACCAAATGGTGCATTAGTATTTAATAAGTCTGCATTTGGTACAATACCAGCTATAACATTTGTAGATATAATATATATAATTGCTGCACCTATTGTTCCACCTAAACAAGCTATTGGAACATTTTTCTTAGGGTTATCAACTGCATCCATATTAGCAGAAGCTGACTCTAATCCTAAAAAGGCCCATAATGTTATTGAAATAGATTTACCTACGCCTTCAAAGAATGAGAAATGGTTAGGATTCCAAGCAGCTGCATAATCTGCTCCACTAAACCAGAACCAACCTACTGTAGAAATTACTAATACAGGGATTATTACTCCCCAAACTGTAAATGAACCAAGTTTACCAGTTATACTTGCACCACCAAAGTTTAATACAGTGGCTAACCATAATGTAAATATAGTCCATACTCCTACAGCTACTGGAGAAAGTTCAACTCCAAGTAATACAGATGCATACCCAACTGCCGAAATTGCTATTGCTATATTTGCTATTACTAAAGATATTCCATATGAATAGTTTGCCATAAAGCTTCCTGATTTACCGTGTGAATACTCAGCATATCCACCCATTCCACCTGAGTTTCTACTAAACATTCCACATTGAGCAAAAGCATAAGCTAATGCCATAGAGCCAAGGCCTGTTACTACCCATGATAGTATAGACATTGTACCTACTTCCGCTAGTTTAGTTGGAAGCATTATTATACCTGATCCCATCATGTTTATTGCAGTTATCATTGTTAACTGAACTACACTCATCTTATTTTTTTCTTTTTTCATAATTCTTCCCCTAATCATCTTTTATTTTAATACGTATACTTAAATTCAAATGAAAATTAGCCCATAGCCTAACTATAGGCTAATTTCAAGAATTAGATAAATTTATTATCTAATACATATCCAAATGCTTTAACTTTACCATCATTTTGCTCTTCAAGATATACACCTTGAATTTCTGGAGCAAATCCTGGGAATTGATTTATTCCATCTTGTAAAATTGTAAAGTATATTTTAGCAGTTTCACTCCAAACTTCACCTGGAACTACACAGAATACTCCTGGTGGATATGGAAGTGCTCCTTCTAAGGCTATTTCGCCTACTATATCTTCTAATGGAACTAATTTAGCATTATTTCTTATTAAAGCCCATTTAGCATCTTGCGCAGTCATTACTCTACCATTAATTTCATTCTTAGAAGGATGTAATGCTGTAGCTGCCACTTCATCATATGCTACATTTTTATTCTTATCACATACGATTCCTTTGCTTGGTAAATATTCAGCTCTAAACAATCTTTTTTGATATGTTTTAGCATCATTATTTTTATAGAAATCATGCATTTCTTGACATAATTGTCTTATTGTATATCCCTTATAACGATCTATATTTTTATGATATAAGCTTGGTAAAACTTCACTTAATGGAGCATCTTCATTAACTAATTTTTCAAATTTTACAAATTGAGCTACTAAGTTTTGCATTTTAGTTGAAGTTTCTGCTGGAGTTAATAAGAATAATATAGAATTTAAATCATTCTTTTCTGGAATTATTCCTACTTCTCTTAAATAGTTTGCAAGTATAGTTGCAGGTATTCCGAAATCTTCATATTCTCCAGTTTCTGCATTAATTCCTGGTGTTGTTAACATGAATTTATTTGGATCAACAAAATATTGATTCTCTCCGTATCCTTCAAATGAGTGCCATTTTTCTCCTGGTACAAATCTAAAGAAATCAATGTTATTTGCTATTTCTTCTACATCATGATCTTCCCATTTCTTTCCGTTTACTACTGGTGGTATAAATGGTTTTATCATTGAACAATTTTTTAGAACTGATTTTCTTGCTTCAACACCTAATCTTATGCAATCAGCCCATAAACGTCTTCCAGCCTCTCCTTCTTGCATTCTAGCATTTACATCTAGAGTTGAATATAAAGGATAGAATGGGCTTGTTGATGCATAAAGCATAAATGAGTTATTAAATCTCTTATGATCAACATAACGACGTTGTCCTTTTATATGACTATCTTTTTTATGAATTTGTGATGCTTGTGAAAAACCAGCTTGTTGTTTATGTATTGATTGTGTTACAAATATTCCTGGATCATTTTCATCTAATTCAAGTAATAATGGTGAGCAGTCTCTCATCATTGGGATAAATTGTTCATATCCTACCCAAGCAGAGTCAAATAAAATATAATCGCATAGATGTCCTATTTTATCAACTACTTGTCTTGCATTATAAATACTTCCGTCATATGTTCCAAGTTGAATTACTGCTAATCTAAATGGTCTCTTTTCATTTGCTTTATGTGGAGCAACTTTATTTACTTCTGCTCTTATGTATTTTTCATCAAAACAATGAGCATCAATTCCACCAATAAATCCATATGGATTACGTCCTGTTTCTAAATATACAGGTGTTGCACCATTTTGAACTAAAGCTGAATTATATATTGATTTATGGTTATTTCTATCAAATAGTACTAAGTCTCCTGGTGAAACTAAAGATCCTACAACAACATTATTTGATGCACTAGTACCATTCATTACAAAATATGTTTTATCAGCATTGTAAATTCTAGCTGCATTTTGCTCAGCATCAACTGCTGGTCCTTCATGAATTAATAAATCACCTAAAGCAACGTCTGCATTACATATATCTGCTCTAAAAACATTTTCTCCATAAAACTCATAAAGATATCTACCAGCTGGATGTTTACGGAAATATTGTCCTCCTTGATGTCCTGGACAGTCAAATTGAACGTTTCCTCTATCAACATATTCACTTAAAGCTTTAAAGAAAGGAGGTAATATCTTTTCTTCATATTGTGCTGCTGCACTTTCAATAACTCTAGTATAAAGTTGAGCATCAAAAGCATTTCCATCAATTACACGATATACTTTTTCAGCAAGCTCACTTGATAGCTTGTCTTTGTTTTTTAATACAACAAAGATTGGTGTTCCAAATTTAGTATCATAAGCTGTATTTATTAATTCAATATCTGAATCTGTTAATACTACTGCTGCAACATCTGTAAAATCTGTTTGTTGTGCTAAAACTAATTCTCTTGCAGTCTCAAAATAGTTTCTTGCTTCTTCTGTGTAAGCAATTTTTAATTTTTTCATACTTATTCCTCCGTAAATCTTATTAGTCATACTTGATAATTTCTATGTACCTTTATATTTAAATAATGTTTTTTTCAGTGTTTAAGACACCTAATTTATAAATTCTATTTTTGCTACAGTCATATAATACACCATTATTAATTAGATTGGTTTTGTAATATTTTAAAATAAAAACATAATCCATTGTAAAATTTACAATGGATTATTAAGTAAAGTATATATTCTAACACCTACAGCTAATTCTTCATAAAAGTGTTCATCTTTGCAATGAGCACTAATTATTTTATTTATTTTATCAATTCTATATCTTACAGTATTACCATGTTGAAATAATTCTTCAGCTGTTGTCTTTATATCTCCGTTATTTTCAATATATTTTATAGCTGTTTTTAGTAGTTCAGTATCATTACTTTTATCATATTTAATTAAAGGATCTATTACTTCATTATAATATTTCTGCACCCATGGGTTGTCCAAAATAGGTATGAAGATTCTATTTAATCCTATTTTTCTAAAAAATGAAACGCCTTTTTTATATGTTTTTGAATGCTTAAATGCATACAAACTTTCTTGTATAGATTTATCTAAATCTGTTAGTTTATTATGTAAATTACTTACCCCTATAATATATTTTTTATGTGAAAAACCTAACCATTCTAATCTTCTTAATATAATATTTTCAATATCATCACTATCTATGTCATTAAATGTATTAATGACTAAATAGCCACCTTTATAATTAATTACCCTACTATAAGGATCTTGCATTTCTTTATGTGAAAATTCACTAAGCCCACTTATTCTACTACTTTTTTTCTTACAATATGCAACAACATTTATTTCTCTAAAATTAACATTTATATTATAAGCAAGTTTTTTTATAGTAACTTCATTTAGGTTATCATATAATATTTTATCTATTTGAAGAGTTAAATTTTGATATTCTTCCTTTATTGTTATAGCTTTATTTACCTCAACTATTATATCTTCAGTAAATGTTTCACTAAATAACATTAATACAAAATCGTTTTTATTTGCAAGTTCTATTACATCCTCTGGAATATAATCAAAATATATATTCTTAATAGCCAAACAAGTAATACCTATATTAATCATTGTTTTTACACTCTCATATAGTTCACTTATATCATCTTTTATCGCTACTAATGTGCTTAATGCAAAATCTTCTGCTCTAAAATTTTTCTTTATTAAGTCCCCTCTTTCATAATCCCAAACAGCTACATTTTTTATTTCTTTAGATAAACCATTTTTCCCCGCTACTACTTCAAATCCATCTAGTATCTTAAGTTCTAGGGCTTCTTTAACTGTTATAGCCATAAAACTTTCCCCCCTTTGTTAAATTTTACTTATTATATTGATATCGGGAAACAAACTCCAATTTAAATTTATTCAATAACCTTAAAATATTTTTTACAATATGTAATGTTAAATTCTAAGTTATTCGGAGCATGTCTCACTATTTTGGGTATCCAAGTTTTTGAATGGATAATTTTAAAGGTCAAATTGGAACCCTATATAGATATACAAATTCAAAGTTTAACTTATATATGGAAAAATCCTTATCTATTGACAAACCAACACTTTTTTAAACTGATAGTATGTATTAATTTATAAAATTTAAATTAAAAAATAATAAAAATAATTGCTAAAATTAAAAGAGTATACAGCAAAAACAAAAAGACAAATTTAAGCTAACATATTGCGCCTTAGTTATTTATTTTTCACACTAAGTATCAATATGTTGTTAATAAATTCTTCCAATTAATAAAGGTATAAGTTAAACTTAGATTTTGGAACACTATAATTAGTTAATATATTTTAGTTAATAATAGTTTTTTTACCAAGTGTATGCTTTACAGTTATAAATTATAAATAAGAAAATTTCTAAAATCAAATAAATGATTTACTTAAGTTAAAAATAAAACTATTCTTTATTTTATTTTTTTTTAAACTATTTAAACTTCTTTTAATATTTTCGTTATTTAGCCGTAAAAATGTATTCAAAATTTTCTATAACAACTATAATATGAAAAATTATTACATATTATAGTTGTTATAGTTAAAATATAGAAACGCAAAAAATCCCTAACAACTTTATTAGGGATTTTTATATTTTATAGTAAAGTAAATACTTTAATAATTTATTTCATCTGGATATTTCCAAAGTTCCAATTCTTGTTCAGGTATTAATTCTGGTTCCTCTCCCCTATTTATTTGAAGTGCATTATAGTATATTTCTGCAACTTCCTCCACATATGCTGCTTTTAAATACGCATCCTCAATATCTTTAGATGAAACTGTAAGTACACCGTGATTTGCCATTAAACATGCATTATTATTCTTAATTACACCTATAATACTTTTAGCAAGTTCAATTGTACCTGGCCTTTTATATGGGGATATCTTTATTCTCCCTTCTCCCCCTATAACATTAACAATTTCATATACTATAGGTGGAATTTCTTTACTTACTACAGAAAAAGCTGTGGCAAATTTTGAATGGGTGTGAACTATAGCTTTTACATCTGATCTACATTTATATACTTCTATATGCATTAATAATTCACTACTTGGACGAACTTTTTCATGTACTTCTATTAAATTTAGATCCATATCTACTACACAAATATGATTTTCATTTAATTCTTCCCGTGAAACTGCTGAAGGTGTTATTAAAATATACTCTGATTTTTCATCTTTTATACTAAAATTTCCTGACTTATGTTTGCATAATCCTTGTGAATCTGCATCTTTAGCTATTTTTACTAATCTTTTTTTTAAGTCCTCTAGCATAATACTACTCCTTCATTAATTTATTCAATGTATTTTACAACCATTACTTCTTTAATAATTTTTCTAAGTTTTCTTTAAATGGAGGATATACAATTCCTTTTTCTGTTACAATAGCCGTTATATTTTCATGTTCTGTTACATCAAATGAAGGATTATAAACTTTTACCCCCTTTGGAACTGTCCATAAACCAAATCTGCAGCTAACTTCCTTTGGATCTCTTTCTTCTATAGGAATATCTTTACCTGTAGGTGTATTTAAATCTATACTTGGTGTTGGAGCTGCAATATACATTGGAATTTTAAAATACTTAGCTAAAATAGACACCCCATATGTCCCTATTTTATTTGCAGTATCTCCATTAGCTGCTATTCTATCGCATCCCACTATAACAGCGTCTATTTTTCTTTGAGCCATAACTACTGCTGCCATATTATCTGTAATAGTTGTCACATCTATTCCTGCCATATTAAGTTCTAATGCTGTTAACGTAGAACCTTGAAGCCTTGGCCTTGTTTCATCAGAATATATTTTTAAATTCCATCCTTTTTCCTTTGCAAGATACATAGGAGCTGTTGCTGTACCATATTTTGAAGTTGCAAGTTGACCAGCATTACAGTGAGTTAATATTCCCATTCCATCTTTTAATAATGTAAGTAAGTTTTCTCCAATAGTTTTACATATTTCTATATCCTCTTCATGTATAATCCTTGCTTCACTTTTTAATGCTTTCTTTATTTCATTAATAGGTAAACTTTTTAAAGTTTCTGCTTTTTTAAGCATTCTATTTACTGCCCATGAAAGATTTACTGCTGTTGGTCTACTTGAATTTAAATAATATCCTTGTTTTTCAATTTCCTTGTAAAATTCTTTGAAAGAAGCTTCTGTTGCTTTCTTTGCTGCAAAATACATTCCATAACCAGCAGTAACACCTATAGCCGGTGCCCCTCTAACTACCATTGTTTTTATTGAATCATAAACACCCTCTACCGAATTATACCTTATATATTCTATTGAATTTGGAAGTTTTGTTTGATCTAATAAAACTATATTATCTTTATCATCATCCCACTTAATAGCTAATAATTCTTCTTTCATATAAATTCCTCCTAATTTTTTAATTACTATACTTACCAAATTAAATTTTACTTTTTTTACTTTATATAAATTGTAAAACTCTATCTGCAACTATACTTTTAATTTATTTAGAAATTTATCTCTTCTATACATTTTATAAATTCATTAAAATTATTAATTTTATTTCTACTAAGTATTAATTTTTTAGATATTTTAATTCCTAATATTTGCGCTTTACCTCTAAGTTTTAAATCTTCTATTTCATCTAAATCTGGAACATGTGCCATTCCTACGATTCTTCTCATAATCTCACATGAACAAAATCCAATAGTTTCATGTAATAAATTTTTTATATATGCATCTTTAGTTCCTTCAATTTCTGTCGTTATATCCTTAGATTCATTTCCCCATAAATAATCAAAATTTTCTAAAAATTCTTTCCATATTTCATTGCATAATTTTAGTAAATACTTTCTATAATCTTCTATTTCCTTTTTAGACTTGTCCACTCGCCCTTCCCAAGATACATAATTTAATATTATATTGGCAAACAACAATCCTATATCATAGCTATATGGACCATAAAATGCAAATTCAGCATCAAATATAATCGACTTATCATCATCTATAAAAATTGAGCCAGTATGCAAATCCCCATGAAGTAATGCTTCTGCTTTAGTCAAAAATATTGTTTTTAACTTAGCTGTTTCTAACCTAAGTTCTTTTGAATTCCATATTTCATTTGCAACAAATTCTTTAATATTTTCATTGATTACATTGTCATCTGCATTCATATACGGATTAGTTAATACTAACCTTTCAGTTATATCACAAAGCTCAGGGTTTATAAATTTTGTCATATTATTCTTCTTTTCTATAGGTCCCATTCCAAAATCAGATGTTAAAAATAAATTTCTAGCCATAAACTTACCTATTTGTTTTGGAAAGTTATTATATTTTTTCATATTCATAAGTCCTTTTCTTAAAATGCTCATATCCCCTAAGTCTTCCATAACAGTTAATGCATATATATCATCATGATGATATACTTTAGGAACATATCCAGGGCACACAGAATTTTGACACTTCATAGCTTCTGCTTCAATTCTGTTCCTATCCAATGTTAATTTCCATCCATCTCCTGCTATTTTTAGATAAGGCAATGCCTGTTTAACTATAATTGTCTTGTTTATATTTACATCCTTTACTCTAAAAACATAATTTAAATTTCCATCTCCAATTTCTTCACTAATAAGTTTATGATTCTTAGGAAAAATTTCAAGTTCTTTAATATACTGTACAATTGATTCATTGTTCATTTCTTTATAAATTTTCATGAAAACCTCCCATTTATCTTAACTTTAAGCATCTTATACATATATTAACTCTAACATCCATTACTTTCAATAACTCACATAAAAACAAATATAATCTTATAATTTAATTATCTACCATATATTTCATCTAGCTTCCACTATTTATGTTCTAAGAATTCAACAGCAATTTTAAGGCTTAAATATTTTTATGTCTGTTTTAGTTTATATTAAATATCAAGATAATAAACTTTATTTAGATTTATAATATTAAAAGACCTCTTTAAATTTGCTATAATATTATTTTTTATATAGTTTATAAAAGTTGCTATCGCCAGAATCAAACTCAATTTTTTATTTTACAAAAATAAAGTTATTATTTAAATATTTAAACATAAAAAAAATCATATTGAGTTATAATTCAACATGACCCTTAACTACTATAATCTTACTGATAGTATTTTACCAAGCAGTTAAGTAATGTATATTCTTAAAAGTTTTTATTCCCATAATACGCCATATCATTTTTGTTTAATTTAAATGTATTATTGCATTGCTACTACTTATGGATTTATTCCCTGAGGATAATAAAATAAGTTACATGGATCATATTTTTCTTTTACAGCTTCTAACCAAGATACATTATTGTCAAAATAATTATATAAATAATTAGGTATATTAATATCACAATAATTAAGATATCCAAAGCCTGCATATGGAAGTAAGGACTTTCTTAAATTATTTACCCATTTAACCGTATCATTAGCATACATACTATACTCAATAATCCATTCAGCATCAATTTGTATTAATACTTTAGCCTCTCTATGAGGATAAGCACTAGGCAACCCTTCATTTTCTGCAATCTTTCCTCCCAATAGGAGGAACCCAATGTCTATAGTTGGCTGTATCGGCGGCGAATTATCTAAATAGTCAAACATTATTTGGCAAGGTTCTTTTCCTAATGGATTATATGCAAGTAATCCTGTGATTTTAAATCCTTTTGGTGTAGACATAAAATCTTTATTCCTCTGTAAATATTCCTTAAAAGTAATATGCTTTTTTGTATAGTTCATTTTATTAGAAACCTTTAATAGAACGTTTAAAGCCTTTTCCATTTCTTTTGCAGTACTTCTTAATCCTACTCCATATAACCGAATAGTATCTTTAGTCATAGAAATCTTAAGCGTATACCTATTATCTAAGTGTTCCCCTACATTTTGAAATGCTTGAATTACTTCATACCTATTTTTTTTAGGCCACTGAGCAGTCATTACTATTACTTTATCAACATGATGTACTTTAAAAGTAAGTGCCACTACTACTCCAAAATTATTACTACCTGCTCCTCTTAACGCAGCAAATAAATCTTGATTTTCATATAAATTAGCAGTTATTACCCTACCAAAAGCATCTACTATTTGTATTTCTACTAAATTATCGCATACTAACCCATATTCCCTTTGTAAATAGCCAACTCCTCCCCCTAATGTAATTCCTGTAACACCAACTGATCCACAACTTCCTCCAACAAATGCAAATCCATATTTAGCTATCTTAGAATAAAGTTGTTCTTGACTATACCCTGCCCCTATCCTTACGTAGCCTTTGTTAATATCTATTTCAAAATCAAGCAAATTAGAAACATCTATCACAACAACATCATTTCCCACAGAAAATGATTCATAGTTGTGTCCGCCACTTCTGCAACGTATATTTAGCCCTCGGTTTCTGGCCCAATTTACTGCATTAATTACATCTGTTATATTATTAGGATATACAATTACTCTTGGGTAATAACTAAAATATAAATTTTTATCTCTACGAACAAGATCATAACTTTTATCTGCTTTAGTTATAACAAGCCCTGTTAATCCCTCTGTCATTTGATTTCCTCCAACCTTACTAACCATATATTATAACACCATATATCATATTACAATATATGGTAAAGTTTTGAGAACTGTTCTTATTATATTTTTTATTTATATTATCATTTAAGTCACTTATACTATAGGGTTCTAAGATAAACTTTAAACTTCGAAGGATTATTACCTAATTTCCCCATCTGAAAGAGTAATTATCCTATCTGCTCTTGAAGCTATTTCTAAATTATGAGTTACAACCACTAATGTTTGTTTATATTTTTTAGAAGATACCTTAAGTAAATCCATTACTTCCTTTGAATTGTTTATATCAAGATTTCCTGTAGGTTCATCTGCAAATATAATTGAAGGCTTGTATATTAATGCCCTAGCTATAGCTGCTCTCTGTTGCTGTCCTCCAGATAACTGTGATGGAAGATGACCTTTTCTATCTTTTAACCCTAATAATTCTAACAATTCATTTAGATAATCTTTATCTATTTTTTGATGATCTAGTAATACAGGTAACTGTATGTTTTCCTCTAAGTTTAACACTGGAATTAAATTAAATGACTGAAACACAAATCCTATTTTTCTTCTTCTAAATACTGCGCGATTATCTTCATCTAAAATATATATATCCTCATTATCAATAATTACATTACCTTTTGTAGGCTTATCAAGTCCAGCCATAGCATGAAGAAGAGTACTTTTTCCCGAGCCGCTAGCTCCTACTATAGCTACAAATTCTCCCTGATTAATAGTTATATTTATATTTTTTAGAGCATCTACCTTTGTTTCTCCATTTCCATATGTTCTACAAAGATTTTTTATCATTAACATTAAGCTCCCCCCAATTTAATTCTCATTATATTGCAATAAATTTTCCTTTTTGATTTTTTTTAATGGAAAATATATTGCTACTATTCCAACCACTATGAAAAATATTATACTTATTAAAGTTTCCTTATAAGGATACACATATGCTATATCATGTCCTATTCTAAATATTGCACTTATTAGTATAGAATTTATTCCACCAATAATAGTTCCATATATTATTCCTATAATTGAATATAACATTCCTTCTAAATACATTATTTTCTTTATACTCTTTCTAGAAGCACCAACCACACTCAAAAGTGATAATTCTTTACTTCTTAAAGTTACATTAGTATTTACTATATTAAATACATTTGCCATACTTATAATAGTTATAAATGCTATAACACTAAAGTAAAAGAGCTTACCGAAATTAATATATTTATCACTTTCCTCATCAAAAATTGTATATCCATCAAATTTTTCATTATTATTATTAATGCATTTATTCCATTGCTGTGATAGTTCTTTTCCAATATCTACTCTTTTCTTATCACCTAAATTATCCTTGTAACTTACCACCATGCCTTTAACTTGTGCAGACTGTAATTTATCTAATTCCATTTTTTTATTAACATCATTCTCATTATTTTTAGATAAATTCATATATTTCTTTTCGATCAAATCATTATAAAGCTTCGTAGGCATATATATTGTTGGATACATATCTTCAATACTCTCCTTATCAAAGAGAATCACCCTAACTATACCCAAAATTTTCACCTTCATAGCTGATTTTACTGTATTATCATTACTTTTAAATTTATTAGCATATATTAAATTGGATGTATCAATTAGTATTTCATCTCCTACCTTTAAGTTTGCAACATCCTTCTTCTTGTATCTCACATCACCTAGGTTTTCCCTATCTTGCTCATAACCTATTTGAGTTATATAAACACCTTTTTCTTTTTTCATTTTTTCTTTATTATTGAATGTATTTAAAAGATATGGTGAAATCTGATCAATAGTGTTTAAATCAATTGGTATTATTTCAGATTTCATATTAGTATATTTTTCACCATTAATACTTATTGAATCCCCCTTTATCATTGCTTTATTTTCAGGTATAAAAGTATAAGATTTTACGCCCTGATATATTTTATATATATCTTTTACACCATCAACTTTTTTAGCATTATCTACAAGTAATTTTATTTGTTCACTATTGTTTGTTATTATTTCTTTACTGTTTTGCTCATTATATATATTAGTGAAATAATGATTATACAAACACATATGTTTGTCCATCGGTAATGCTTTGTAAGGTAACTTTTCTATGTTACAAACTAAGCTACTAAATGTAATAAAAAGCGTTATTGAAATTACAATTGAAACTACTGTTGTTCTAAATCTTCCTTTATTAGCTCTTATATTTCTATTTGCAATAATTCCCTCAATACTGAAAAGCTTACTAGTGAAATCATATTTTCGTGGACTTAATTTCTTAACCTCATAATTTCTATTAGTAAAACAATCTAATGGTGATATTTCCTTTACCTTTCTTACTATAGAAATTATTGATAAATATAATGTAATAATAGTAATTACTACTGTTCCCACAATACTATATATAGAATAATAAGTTTTTATATCAACTTCTTTATTTAAAATCAAATTATTAAATGTTCTAAATAATAATGGCCCTACTGCCATTCCTAAAAATATTCCTATTGGTATAGCTATTAACCCAATTATAAGAACTTCCTTAAAAATAATTTTTTTTATCTGTTTATTAGTTCCACCTATGGCCTTTATCAGTCCATATTCTTTCATTCTTTCCATAGTAGATATATTAAATGAATTGTATATAAAAATTAATGTTGCAATCATTACAATAATAGCCACCATCAAAAAAGTAATATAATCTATAATAGCACTTTTGCTTCTACCTTCCCCCATCGCAGTTAAAAGTGCTTCATTTTTTTCAACTTTATTAGAATTTATATTAAAATCCTTAACTAAACTGTCTATTTTATTATTTAATTTCCCTACTTCCTTTAGTTTTAAATATACCATTGCATTATCAATTACTATATTATTACTAACAGCATATCCATTAAATATCTTTAAAAAAGCATTATTAGTGGGTTGTGAAAAACCTACAATAGTATAAACTATGTCTCTGTCATCATATAGTTTAACAGCTATTTCATCTCCTATATTTTTATGCTCTTTATCTTTAAAGTCTGAATTTAAAATTATTTCATTAGCTTGCTTTGGTAATCTTCCTTCCCTTACTTGTACCCCTAACAAATTAAATCCATCACTATTTATTTCATTAATTACTAATGTTTTTTCCCCTAATTGTACATTCCCAAGCTTTTGACAAAATGTTGCCTTATCAACCACTGAGTGTACTTTAATCTTTTGAAATTTTTCCTTTTGATTCAATTCAAAATTAACATGATAATCCCCATCTTCTCTAAGCATATTGATAATATTTTGCTGTGAAGAATAAATCATATGACCTGTCCCACTTATAAACATAATAGCTAATATTATTGCAATTATATTAAGAATACTTCTTTTTTGTTTTGTCTAAAATACTTATTAGATATCTCTATATACCTATTCATATTATCCCCCTCACCTTCCTCTATATTTATCAATATACTCCTTAATTCTTACTATAATATAAATACCTTTCTTACAAATTAGTAAGAAAGGTAACTGTAAATTTACTTCCTTTTTCTTTTATACTTTCAACTTCTAGGAATCCTCCTTGACCTTCTATTATACTTTTAGAAAGTGCTAAGCCTATTCCTATAGAATCTGTCTTCTTCGTCTCTCTTCTACCTTTTCCTTTATAAAATCGTTCAAAAATATGTGGTAAATCTTCTTTTTCAATACCTTCTCCATTATCACTTATGGTAATTTTATGATAAAGGGAATTATTTTCATAATGAATGGAGATTTCCCCATATCGCGTCGTATGCTCAATTGAATTTTTAAGTATATTGGTTAAAGCCTCACTTGTCCATCCTTTATCATGAATACATGAGCCCTCTTCAATGTTCATCTTTAAATTTATTTCTTTTTCTTCTATACTTATTAATAATGGCTCTACAGCTTTTTCTATAGTTTCTTTAAAATCATTATTTATTTTATTGTATTCCACTATCCCACCTTCAATTTTAGCAAGCTTTAATAATTTTTTTATAAGCCATTCCATACGGTATACTGAACTTCTCATTTTGCACCCTATCTTTTCTACCTCATCTTTACCTATATAAGAATTATTAGTCAATGCTTCAGTAAATAAACTCATAGATGTTATTGGCGTTTTAAGCTGATGAGATATATTTGCCAAAGTATCTTTCAAAAAAATTTTTTCCCTGTTAAGATCCGTTAATGAACCTTCCAATCTTTCTGCCATTTGATTGAAATTATGTGCTAGTACACTAAATGTTCCTTCTCCCATAAATGAAAACCTCAAAGAAAAATCTCCTTCAACTACTTTTTTTATTCCCTGATTTAGCATTTCAACATACACAACAATTTTCTTATAAAAAAATAATACAATTAGATATAATGACAACATAAAAATAAGCAACAAAATATTAATATGTAATTTCAACCTTTCATAGGATTCATTTATATTAGGAATTAATTTGATGTCCATGTCTTCCTTATAACCATAAGACTTCAAAATTTGTTTTCCCTTTTCATAATCCTTACTTTTTACACCTTGTGTAAAAATTGCAGTGACTTTATCTTCATTAATAGCTTGAGAATTTGAAAACAAACCTATTAAAGAGTAACTTTCATTAATATAATTCTTTTTAATTTTTTCAAAGCTTATATTAATAATGATATTTAATGTAATCATTAAAATTGTTATGGCTATAACCCATATTAAGCTAAATTGCTTTAAAAAGTTATCTTTATACATATCCTTCATTTTACCTCTTACTCCTCTATAACATTTTTGTTCCACTTATACCCAAGTCCTCTTAGATTCACTAAATAAGTTGGTTTTGATGGTTCATCCTCAAGCTTTTTTCTAAGTCTTCTTACATACACAGCAGGTGTATTTTCATCCACAAAATCTCCCTGAATATCCCATAGCCTATGAAGAATTTCTTCCTTAGAGATAATCTTATATGGATACCCCATAAAATATAAAAGTAACTTATATTCAACAGCTGTTAAAATTATTTCTTTTTTGTTTTTATAAACTTTTGCGTTTAAGCTGTTTACTTCTATATCCCCTGAAATAAGTCTTGTTTTTTGATAGTTGCTTGTCCTTCTAAGTACTGCCTTAATTCTTGATAAAAGCTCCTTTACCCTAAATGGTTTCACAACATAATCGTCTCCACCAAGATCAAACCCTAAAACTACATTAACTTCCTCGTCTAATGCTGTTAAAAATATTATTGGTACTTTACTCTTTTCTCTTATATACTTACAAAATTCATATCCATTACCATCCGGTAATCCAATATCTAAAAGAATAAGTTTAAATTCTTCATTAAATAGCTGTTTTGCACTAGACATGTCTCTAGCTCTTACTACTTTTAAACCATCATTTTCTAAATTATACTCAATACCTAATGCAACAGCTTCATCATCCTCTACTAGTAAAATTTTAATGTTATCCATACCATCCTCCTATTTTAATAAATATTACTGGCATATTTAGTCTGTAAAATTAATCATAATTTTCTGAAGTTTTATAGGTTAGTTCTCTAAATATTTTTCCTATATTAAATTTATTAATCTTTACTTATCTTAGTAGTTTAAATTCCTATCCTCTTTCTTAGTGCATTAATTTAATAATTTAAATTTAGATTTTAAATTCAAATCCTCAAATATATTATACAATTTTTGAAATTCATTTGCCTTTAAAACAATAAAAATATATAGGGTTCCAAGTTTGCTTTTAAAACTTTTTATTCCAAAACTTAAATACCCCAAATAGTGATGCTAGCTCGTAAGCACCTAAACTTAACACTTAATTATGTATAAAAATATTTTTAAGTTATTGAATAAATTCAAATTCGGACTTGTATCCCCATGTGCGTAAAGCTAAGCCACTTTATCCCAATAAAACATTTTTCTTTTAAGCTTTTACTACATTATGTAATAATAAAGATTTTAAATAAGCTATTAATTTAAAATTGATCTTCTAATTAATAAATAATATTAGTCTTAATTATAAGCTTGTGATATTATTAATAGATGGTTCTAAGATGAATTTTAAAACAAAAAGTTCGGTGAATAAATTTAAATTAAAAATTGTATACTTATAGTTATATAAATAAAAAACTTAGACATGTCAAAAATGTAAATAACATTAACATTAAGACCTCTAAAAATGTTTTGCCATGTCTTATAAACGAAAGGTATGAAGTGATGAATTTTAAAGAATTAGGAATTAATGATGATATTATAAATATATTAAAAAAATCTGGTATTACAAAACCAACACCTATCCAAGAAGAAAGCATTACATTTATAAAAGAAGGAAGAGATGTTATAGCTGAAGCTCAAACTGGTACAGGAAAAACTCTAGCATTTTTATTACCAATGTTTGAAAACATTTCCCCTAGTCTAAATTCAGTTCAAGGACTTATTGTAACTCCTACAAGGGAACTTGCAATACAAATAACAGAAGAAGCTATGAAATTAAAGTCTGCTAAAGATATAAATATATTAGCTCTATACGGTGGAAAAGACATAGGTTCCCAGTTAAAAAAGCTTAAAGGAAACACTCATTTAATTATTGCAACTCCTGGTAGACTTCTAGATCATCTTGATAAGAAAACTGTAGACCTTTCTAAATTAAAAACCTTAGTTTTAGATGAAGCTGATCAAATGCTATTTATGGGATTTAAAAATGAAGTGGAGAAAATCATAAAAGAGTGTTCTAAAAAACATCAAACATTATGTTTTTCTGCAACTATGGATTCTGCTGTAAAAAAACTTGCATATAGATATATGACTGATCCAACAGTTGTTGCTGTAAAAAAAGAAGAGGTTACTCTTACTAACATTAAACAAAATGTAGTTGAAACTACAGACAGAGAAAAATTAAATTCACTATGTGCTGTATTAAAAGAAGATAATCCTTTTATGTCAATAATATTCTGTAGAACTAAAAGAAGAGCAGATGATCTTGAATTATCTCTTGCTAAAAATGGTTTCCGCTGTGAGAAACTTCATAGTGATGTACCTCAATCTAAACGTGAAAGAATAATGAAAGCTTTTAGAAATGCAGATATTCAATATTTAATAGCTACAGATGTTGCATCTAGAGGATTAGATGTTAGTGGTGTAACTCATATTTACAACTATGATATTCCAGAAAGCGTTGAATCATATATTCACCGTATCGGTAGAACTGGAAGAGCTGGTGAAAGTGGTTATACATGTCTTTTTGTAGATCCTAAGAATGAAAGAATGCTTCAAGAAATAGAAGAAGCTATAGAATTTAAAATTGAAAGAAGAGAACTATAAAAAACTTAGATTTGAAATTAAAAGACCACTTTATTATGTGGTCTTTTTTCATTATGCCTAAACTTTATAGATTTTTGTTTAATTTTTTTACATTATCCGTATTTTATAACTATTAGTTATTCTAAATAGTTCCATTTTAATATCCTCAATACCTATAACTAATTTTGCCTGCTCTCATATATAACCTTTAATATTGCATCAGCCCCTCCTTTGGGACCTTCTGAATTCTGAAAGCTACTTGCTATTTTATTTGCATTTCTTTTATATTCATTATTATTTATAACTTGCATAACTGCATCTTTAATATATTGGGATTTATTCTTTTTTAACATAACCCCTGCGCCTAAGTAAGCAGCTCTTTCTGCTACCATTTTTTGTTCTGAATGCTGTGGAAATAATACCATAGGGACCCCATAATACAAGCTTTCATTAGCGCTATTCATACCACAATGACTAATAAATACATCTGTTTTTTGAAGTATCATAATCTGCTTAACACTATTTTTAACCTTAAAATTATTTGGTATATATCCTAAATCTTTAATATTAGTACCATTGCCAACAGACATAACTACATCAACATCACATTTTTCAAATGCATTTATACAGTTCTTATAAAATTTAATATTTTTATTATTTACTGTACCAAGTGAAATATATATTAACTTCCTATCCATTTTTTTAGATTCTACAATCACCTTAGGCACTGATGGTCCTATAAAAGAATACTTATCAGAAAAAGTCTCCACCATTGGTTGAAATTCTTTTGATGTATATACGATAGTATTTGTATCATTATCATTTGCAATCATGGAAATGATATTTTTAACATCATATCCACTATTTTTCAGAAGCTTTATTTTCTTATTAATGTGATTCATTCCTAAAATCATAACTATAAATTCTTTTAAACCTTTTTTCATTAGTTTTGCCGTATGCTCATTAAATGCAAAAGTTGTTGTAGAGCATACATATGGAATATTAAGCTTTTTTGCAAATAACTTACCCCAAAAACTTAAAGAATCTGATACAATGCAATCTGGATTAAAGACTTTAAGCTCTCTACAAACTTTTTCATCTAAAGCTAAAGTAGTATCTGCAACCATCTCAATTAGTGCTGAGAAATCCTTGCCAATTTTTTTTTCATCACTAGATCGCAATTTGGGAAGATACTCATCACAGCAAATACATTTTGCTCCAGCACCTTCGATTTTATCTTTGAATTCATTAAAAGAGTAATATAACACTTCATTTCCTCTATCTACTAACTCACGAACTACTTCAATTGTAGGATTAGTGTGTCCATGTGCTGGAATATTGAAAAACACTATTTTACTCATATTTTAACCACCCTTTTATAAATTTTCACTTTAAAATTATTCTTCCTTTCTTGCTATTCCTATGCTACCTACAAAATTTATCAAATCACGTTGATGAACAATTCCAATTCCTCTTTCCTCATCTCCTAATATCAATAACTTATCTCCTACTTTTATATTAAATATCTCTCTTGCTTCCTTTGGAATAACAATCTGACCACGTTCCCCAACTACAGCAGCTCCAAAAAAATGCTTTCCTTTAGGAGGTACTACAATCCCTGATTCTTCTTCCGAATGATTCACTAAATCATCTATCTTGACATTATACAATTTTGCAAGTTTAACACAACTATCTATATCCGGTGTAGATTCACCATTTTCCCATTTCGCTACTGATTGTCTAGAAACATTAATTTTTTCAGCCACGTCCTCTTGTGTATATTGGTGATTTTTTCTTAACCTCTTTAAATTCGTACTAATCATACTTTTCATACCTCCTATACTTATTGTATTCAAAATATAGTTTAAATTCTATCAACTGAACTTAACATTCAAGTGTATGCTTATATATATTAATTTTTTATTTATCATTCCTAGCTGATTAAATTATACTCTTCTATTACTTCCACCACCTTGTGTTTACATAACCCTCTTAGCATTTATTTTTCTTCTATGCTTTAGATTTACTACCATCATTCCATAAGTGTTATTTTCCCAGCTCCATTATGTCCTAAAAGCGCCATATACTAGGCTTGGGATTCAAATTCACATCCTTTATAGCCTTTAAATTTTTTGTTGCTTTATCAACTTTAAATTTCATATTATATATCCTTAAAATAAATAAACCTTTGCCCTATCACTAGTTTATCAATGATGGGATAAAGGTTTATTTATGATTCATTTAGAATTTATAAAATTTGCAGAAATAGGTACATTAAATGTCTTAGAATATAGAAACTCAAATTCAATTTGTCCACTTGTTCAACAAATCTTATATACTCATTTTGCAATTCTATTGATGGAATGTAAACATATATATTATAAACACATTATTTAAATCCGTTATAACTATAGGGAAACAAGCTCGAATTTAAATTTATTCAATAACTTTAAAATATTTTCATATAAAATGTAGTGTTGAATTCTAAGCGATTCAGAGCATGTCTCACTATTTTGGGTATCCAAGTTTTGGAATGGATAATTTTAAAAGTCAACTTGGAACCCTATAATACATTTTAGTATGTTACTTAATTTGCTTTTCTCTCATTCTTAATAGTTATAGCTAAAGTTACCATAAACCCGCCCCAAAGAATTACTGCTCCTAATATAAAAAATCCTATTGATACACTTGTCATTTACATCATCTCCTTACTACTTATATTCTATAACTTACTATTCTTCCAAGATTTTTTGCTAATTAATAATCCACCTATAATTCCAAGAGCTATAATAGCCCAGCCATACAATAATAAAGATATTAATTCATAACCTCCATAAGGACTTTTAAACTCATTTATAATACTTTGAACTAAGATTATTGTTAATAAAGTAGGTGTTACATATTTTATAATTACATCCCACCACTTACCGATTTTAAAATAAGATATTTTATTTGTATGTTCTCTTATAACCTTAGGCTTAATTACCCATCCGATAACAAAAGCTTCTAATAATCCAACTACAACTATTCCATAATTGTTTATAAAGTTGTCCATAATATCTAGTAAATATAACCCTGCATTACTTGCAAATACTATAGTTGCAACAAATCCTATTAAACACATGCATGTAACAACTTTTTTACGTGATCCACCAAACTTATCTATTATAGCTGAAGATATTGCTTCTACTAAAGAAACTGATGATGTTATACCAGCAAACACTAGACAAGAAAAAAATAAAACTCCTAATATATTTCCCCATATACCCATTATTGTAAATACTTTAGGGAAAGCTATAAATGCTAGTCCTATTCCATCTGTAACAACTTCTTCCATAGGTACCCCTTGACTTGTAGCCATTACACCAAGTATTGCAAATACTCCTATAGCCGATAAAAACTCAAATCCACAGTTAGCAAATGCAGTCATAAATGCACTATTATTTATATCAGTCTTTTTAGGTAAATAGCTTGAATATGTCATCATTATACCAGTACCTATACTTAATGAAAAAAATACTTGTCCATATGCAGATATCCAAACTTGAGGATTTTTTACCTTATTCCAATCTGGTGTAAATAATGTATTTAACCCAACACTTGCACCGTCTAAAGTAACTCCTCTTATAACAATTATTATCATTACTACTAATAGGGCTGGTAATAATATCTTGCTAGCTTTTTCTATCCCAGATTTTATTCCTTTATAACATATAAACCAATTTATAACCCATATTATCGCAATACCTATTAATATAGGCCAAACTATTCCTCCAAAATTAAGCGGTGAATCTGATAAATTTAAGAAATCATTATAAAAAAACGAATTAGAATCCTCACCCCAACCTTTGGTGAAACTCATAGTCATATATTTAATTGCCCAACTTAGTATCATTGAGTAATAGCATAGTATAACTGACGAGCTAATTATTGGCCACCAACCTATCCATTCAAATTTTTTGTTTGCTCTTGCTAAAGAAAGTGGTGTTGAACCTTTAAACTTGTGTCCCATTCCGTATTCTAATATTAAAAGTGGTATTCCTGCTGTAAATATGGCACATAAATACGGTATTAAAAATGCTCCTCCTCCATTTGAATATACTACATAAGGAAATCTCCATATATTACCTAACCCTACTGCTGATCCAATTGCAGCAAGTATAAATCCAATTTTAGTTCCCCATTGCTCTCTATTTTCTTGCATTTCATTTCCTCCTAAGTTAAATTTATTTATTTCGCATAACTATTAGGTCAACAGCCTATTTAGGTCTATTGCTAAAGTTTTGCTATAATATAAAACAAAAGCCCCATAGTTATATATAGAGCTTTCACCTAGGATATAATTAAAGCCCCATATTAATCTATGAGGCTTTAATTATCAAAAAATATAATAATAGCCTCATAATAATTCTATGAGGCTTACTTTATGTAAAATAAAAATTAGCCGTCATAGATACAATCATCTAGTGTAGCAATTGCATCTATGACAGTAATAAATCTAAATTTATATATCAATAAACACAATTGCTAAATTAATTCGGCTACTAATAAGAGTACTCTATTAAATTTTGATGTTATTGTTGTATTCCAGCTTGTAATTTTCATAATATTTCCTCCGTTCTTTAAATTATTTTTTATTATATTCCCACTATTTACTTTTGTCAATATATTTTTATTGCCAAATAAAAAATAATGAATGTTAATTTATATAGATATGAATTTTAAAATGCAAATAGTTTAAACTATAAGGTTCCAAGTTAACTTTTAAAATTATCCATTTCAAAACTTGGATACCTGAAATAGTGAGACATGCTCCGAATCACTTAGAATTCAACGCTGCATCTTGTATGAAAATATTTTAAAGTTATTGGATAAATTTAAATAAGAGCTTGTTTCCCTATATACTTAAGTAATTATATTGTTGGAGTGATTTTAATGAATGAAGTAGAAAAATCTTATACTGCAAATTTTAATTTTATATATATTTCCAACTAAACCCACAACAAGTTTTATATTTACCACTAATGGCTTTTTGAATGGCTTGAAATGTAACATCATAAAATAATGCAGCTTCTTTACAACTATTCCAAACTTTAATAAGGTTTCCATCTATATCATATTGAGCAACTTTTTTAGATTGTTTACTCATTTTTGGCTCAGTATATTTCCATATAAAATTACAACAAGTTTTTCTTTCACCATTACAAACTTTACGTATTGCCTTTGATGTAGTGTTATAATGGTCGGCTGCTACCTTAGCATTTTCCCATGTTCTAATAAAATTTTTATTTAAATCATACTGTTCAACTGTCTTTATTACTTTTGACTTTTCAATATTACAAATTTTTTTACAACCTAAAACATCTTTTATATCTATACATTTCTCAGTAAATTCCTTATATTCATCTAAATATATCCACCTAAACCTTTTATACGATTTATGCTTTTCTCTATGTTCACAACATCTTAAAATAGCAGTTATATCAAATTCTTTTTTTAAAGATTTCAATGTATATTCTCCTATATAATTTGCTTCATTATCTAATTTTACTATTATCCTAGATTCCTTCTCCTCTTTTTTTATATCTATATAATTCATATAGTTTAGAAATTCATCCCATTTATCTTTTTTCTTTTCAAGTAAATAGTTGCATCATTATATAAAATATCTACTGCATTTCTATACTTTCTGCCTGAAAAACTTATTTGATAACTCTTAGGTGAATGTTTATTTATCAAAATATCTTTATCCGAATTGAAAAATTTTTTAATTCCCAAAAGCATATCATATGTACCAATAAACTTTATTTCACATACAAATATTGGACTTTTTCTATTTTTTCTTATTTTTTTATAAGTTGATATACATCCATCGCCATCCATGTAACCTCTAATAAAATGCTTTATTAAATTACAAGATACTATTTTCTCTGATGGAAACTTTAGAACTAATGATTTTCTAGGTAAACATCCTAATTTTATTAAATCATTAGCCATTTTAGTACTTCCAATGTTAATAGAAACATAACCCTTTTTATTTACATATATGGGTGTATCGGAATTTATATCTTTTAGAAATTCTTTTAAAAGATATTTATCATCTCTATGTAATTGTATTATTACTATTTTATTATTTTCACTTCTTTCAGATATACACCCATCTGCATATAAAAATCCTAACCAGTATGCTTTTCTTTCATTATCTATTTTTTCAAAGTATGAATCATCTTGTATATATTTTTTCATAACCTCACCTGAATAATTTTTTTAATATTACTTTTGGCAAAATATTATTAATTATTCCTATAAATATAAAAAATCCACGATAAAAAATTATCGTGGATTTTAATGGTGGAGGCGAAGCACAATAGGCGAAATCCACTAATAAATATTCACATTGTTTATATTTAAATACATTTTCGGATATATTATTTAGAATTCATTTTTCCGAGAGCTTCTTCATATTTACATTTAAATTTCTCATTTTCTAATATCCTATCCATCATCTCAGAGAATAAGCCTTCTCTATACACATAAAGCGTTTGTTCATATTCATTATAATTACAACTCTTACTCCATTCATACATTATATTTACTTTTTTAGCTATCTCATTATCTAACTCTGCTTCTAACAAATAAAATTTTATAAATTCATAGTTCCTATCGACATAATTTTTCCCACCTTTCTTATATGGGTCAAATTGATAAGAAAATAGCTTTTCTCTTAATTTTTCAAAGTAAGATGTATTCTTTAAAAAACATATACTCTGCTCTACTGGAGGCATACTACTATTATTAACTATTATATCTATAAATTTTTCCAATTCTTCTTCTGCTAATTTATTATCATTTAATATCTTATCTATTAATCTCCATATAGCAACCCTTTCTTTATTGTTATCTGCATACTTAATGTACTCTGCTATTTTTTGTTCTCTTAAATCTACCATAAATCTATAATCATCTTGTAGCTCCTTAAATATTATTGGGTATACTTCTATAAATTTTAATAGCGATTCGATGTCCTCCCTTAATAAGTTTAATAAATTTTTATTAACTATCCCATTATCAAATTTAACTATTTTATCCCAAAACCTCTTTACAATATCATACTTATTGTAATATTCAATTTTAAATATTACAGATATTTCTTTCAAAAACTCATAAATTTCTTTTTCTTCTCCCAATGAAATCAAATCATCTACTATAACTTCTATATCTTCTATATCAATAGCATTTTTTTCATTTTTATATTTATAACATTCTTTAGCTCTTCTTATCAATCCATCTTTTCCACCATTAATTATAAATTTCGAAATACTGTTTTCTATAAAGCTCCAAAAGCTTTCTATAGTAGAATACGTAATCTCTCTTCCTTTTGCATGTGCACTATTATTTCTAATTAAATGCCAATAATTATATTCTTGTTCTATTTGTTCAGATAATTTAAATGGATTTATATTCTTACTATTATTGACTATGTAATTATCATTAAATAATCCTCTATTTATTTTTTCGTTTTTCTTATCATTTTTATTGTTACTTTTAATTATAGTAGTTATTTTAAATTCCCATCGTTCATCGCCTTCTAAAATATCTATAGTCTCTTTCGTAAATATATCTTCTTTTTTATCATCATTTAATAATCGTTCCCTAATTATGTTTTGAAATCCTAGATAGGACATCAAGAATGCAGACCTATATGCTGATATTTTATAACAGCTAACAGATTCATCAAATAAATCTTCTGTTAAACTAGAAAATTTTCTTTCTTTATACCATTCCTCGAATTTTAATCTCATATAAAACTATTCTCCTTATACAAATACTATCTTTATATTCACTCTACACCAATAAATTCTATGAAATGTTTTTAAATTCCTTTACTTTCACTTAATTATACTCTATATTTGTATAAATATCTCTAATATGATACATTCATTACCTCTTAAAAAGAGTAGTTTTCTTACAGAAAACATAACTTTAAACTTTATAGTCCTTTAAAATATTAAAAACCACGTTGAATTACTTCAACATGGTCTTTATAAACTATTATTTTATAAGTATACCTTCAGTAAGCTTATAGTTTGTATAAATTGGATTTAATTTAATCTTCTCTAAATGGTACATCCTCTATAATACTATTTTCATTTGTGGAATTTGTTCTTGGGTAACTGTTATAAAAGTTACAATTACTATAAAAATCGCCTTGAACATTTAATGTGCTTCCTGTTTCACTAATTCTGTCATTTAAAGCCCTATTAATAGAGACTTTTCGCCTATCGGCATCATTTGCAATACTATTATATACACTCTCATCCATTCTTACTGTTATAGCCTTTTTCATTTAACCACATCCTTTCTTGAAAATTAGTATCACCCTAATTTTATAATGGTTCATTATGAACCACTTTGATTCATCTTTAATAACAGAGCTTATTAATCAATACCATTTAATAAGCTCTATATTTATATTTCTATGCTATATTCCTATACCTTTTAAAAAGAATAGCTTTCTTTACAGTAGACTTAATCTTATAAGCCTCATAACCCTGTAAAATATTAAAGACCATGTTGAATATTACTTCAACGTGGTCTTTATAAACTATTACTTTATTAACATAATTTTGTATGAATTTCTTACATTTTGGTATATTTCTCTGTATTACAAAGTCTCTAAACATTGAAAATAATTGTTTCACCTGTTCTTCTGTTATTTTAGGAGCTTTGCTTCTGTTTTCCTGTTCTTTTATAGCAACTTCTAGTTTGGCTTTCTTACCCTTTAAGTCATCCATCATGGTTTTAAATTCTTCATGAGCAAATCCTTTCATAATTGCACTTACTATATTATTAATCTGCTCATCAATATCTTCTATCTCCTTTAGCATTATTTCTGTAGATTCCTTCTCGTTTTTAGCTTGCTCCTGTATATGTTGGTTAATTTTTTCAACAAGTATAGGAACAGCCTTATCATTCAATATATTTTTCTCTAATTCTGATAGTACAAACTCTTCAATATACTCTTTTCTTATTTCTTTATTATCACAATTCCTTTTCTGCATTCTGCCACCGCATCTATAAGAAATATACATAGGCTTATCTTTAGCTTTTCTCCTATTTCCTTGCATTGCTGAACCACACTCTCCACAAAAGATAAGTTCTGACAACAAGTATGTTTCTTTTGCTTTATTTGCCCCAGGAGCTCTTTTCCTAGCATTCATCATTTCTCTAGCCTTTTGAAATGTCTCTTTTGAAACTATAGCCGGCATTCCTACCTCAATTCTTATCACTTCACTCTCATCCTTTAGCAAATGACTGTTTCTTTTTCCAAGGGTATCTTTCTTTGAGCTCCTATTAAAAACGTAAACCCCAGAATACTTTTCATTATCTAATATACTATAAATGCTATTCTTACCAAAAGTATTTCCAACTTTTGTTTTCCATCCTCTTTCATTAAGATAATCTATTATTCTAGTAATATAACGATTGCTCTTATTTTCAAATATTTTAAACTCCTCCTACTTTTCATTTAATATTTGAGATAATTTTTTTATAAAATCCTTGGAGAATACTCCTTCTGTTATTGATTCTTTAATTAACTGTAATAGTTGTTCTTCTGTTACCTCCAATGAGCGTGGAATATACCTTTCCTTGGCATAATATCTGGCAATACTTAGTCTCTTTTATTATTCTTTTAGTCATAATAATCATCATCCTCTATTTTCCCTTGATTAAGTATTTTGCAATATTTAGTTTCCTTTATTACTTTTCTTGTCATAAGTGCCTCCTATAGATTTTTACAAATAATAAAGCCTTAATCACCGCTGTATTGGCAATTAAGGCTTTTAGTCAAAAATATAAATTATAATATTTTTGATATCTCTCCAATTATAAATGTTTGTTTAAGCTTACATCTAAGTAACATAGCACAGTCCTATAACTATTATCATATTTCTTATCATTTAGAATCTTAATTAGCTCATATAGCTTGTTTTCATTCTGTTCTATAAAACCTTTCTCTAAATATGTTAAAGCTATTAAAATTTCATTTCTATTTTTCAACAAAAATTCATTATTTTTTGATAATTCATCTATAAAATTATTTAATAGATATAGTAAAAAGTATCTTCTTACTCCTTTTCTTCTTTGCGGTTCAGTATTATTACTTTTATAAACTTCATTTAAATATATACTTATTTCATCATCATTGATTTTTCCACTATAAGAGAATCTAATTTTGCTATCTGCTCCTATATATAGCTTAAATTTTTCTCCTTCTCCTCCACTTTCGAATATTTTCTTCTTAACTCTTTCTTTAGCATTTGTATTAAAATTGGATTTTTCAATATATCCTTCAACCTCTTCTTTATTTAAGCCCTTTATAGCCCAATAAATAGGTATTTTCTCATTATTCTTAAGAATGTAATCCAATATAGAATACTTATTTATTGCGCATGAGTCCCTTTGTATAAATACCTCACATATATCACTTCTTTTGACCATACTTTTCTGCACTCTAGAACTTATAGTTATTCCTAAAAAGTTGCTTGAATCATTAAAATTATCTACTCTTTCTAGGTCTTGTAAATTGACATCTAATTTTTTAGGGTCATACTCTTGAGTGGAAATTAATTCATATGTATTAGCTTTTAGAAATCTTAGAAATTTTATTGGCAATCTTTTTATGTCTTTATTGCTAATCACTTTGAAAAATTCTCCAAAATTATTAACATAAAATGTTTCTACGTCAATATACTTACTATTATCTAATTCTATTCTTTCAACTTTTTTATAATTTTCACCATCTTTGTTTCTTCTCAAAAACCAAATTCTACTACTTAATTCCCTTACTTTTTCTGGTGGTAACATACCTACTATAGAACTCAGTATACTCTTAACATTTCTGTCACTTAAACTATATCCCATGAATATTATTGGATATTCCAAAAATAGTGTTAATAGCTTAGAATTTAAATATAAGGCTTTATCAAAAAAGTTATCATAATCTTCTTTACTTATTACTATACTTTCTGGATTAGTAGAACATCCATGTATCTTATATATCTCTCCAACACCTTCAACAACATTAGCTAATAGTTGAGTTTGTCCTACAAACTTTGTATATTGAGGAAATATGTTTTCCATTAATTCATCATAATTAGTTGTAATAATCGCAGAGGGACTTGTTTTTTTTAACTCTTCTATCTCATTATTAGTTTTTATTATTTCTTTACTTTTTTCTAAATATACACCTACTATTTCACTTATTCTCTTTCTAAAGTAATATCTTTTATCTTTTCCTTCTTCTAATTCCTCATCTGTCAACTTATCAAAATACATAGTTTCTAATTCTGATGCTAATTCTTCAAAATTACAGTTCCCATTTACTAAATGCTTTTGATAATAATATTTATAGCTTCTTTCCCAATCACTTCTAATCTCTTGAAGCAACCCCTTCCAATCAGGGCTATTAATATATCTTCTTGATATTCCTGACCCAATAAAGAATATTGGTGAAATAGCCAACTTTTTTAATTTGGACTCCATACTTACAAATATACTCATAAATAATCACCCCCATACATGCCAAAAATTAATTTTAATATCACTTTTTCCTATATTAAATACTAGTCAGACTCATATTGACAATATATATATTTTATTAATATTTTACAACTATGCAACAAATAAGTCCATATATTCAATTTTTTATTATAAACGTAAAAACCGTACTGGATTCCAGTACGGTCATTATGTATCGTGGATTTTAATGGTGGAGGCGAGGGGTATCGAACCCCTGTCCGAAAGTAGACCAATTTGAGCATCTCCGAGTGCAGTCTGCATTTTAACATTCCCTCCAGGTAACGCCTGCAGACAGGCTTTACCTTTTAGTAGCTTCATAAATTCCGTCCATAGCTCAAAGCTTTGCTAAGTTCGGTTCCCCACTATTTGACGCCCTATCCTAAGCCGTGGGACTCAAAGGTAGGACGAGCAACTAACTAGGCTGCTAATGCAAAATTATCTTCTGCGTTTACATTTAGTGCATATTTTATTAACGAGGCCACATGCGTCCCTCGACTCGCTTCTCAAATCCATCTTACCCCCGTCGAAGCCATAACGCCCCCATGTTGTAATTAGATTTAAACGCTTTTTGCATATATTCAATTGTATTATTATTTTAATCCTTTATTTCGCTATTGTCAACTGATATGATTTGCCATAATTTTTTCTAATTATATCTATAATAGTTTAAAAAATAAAACTATACATATATTTATTAATTTATATGCATAGTTTTATTTAATATTATATCCTATATTAAAATTTTTCATTTTATATTATTTATCTTTTGTAATTCTAAAATATCCTGAAACTTTTTTACTGTTTTATGAGGATACTTATGAAAAATTACTATTAAACTTGATACTGTTGGCAATAAGTATATAACTATTTCAATTTGACCTAAACAATACCTATTGAAAAAAATATATATCAAATTCCAAATCACTATTTGTAGTGTGTTAAATAAAATTGATATTTTTCTATAACTTTTATACCATTGTTTGTTATGAATTTTTTTTTCAATTTCTATAAATGTAAATATTTTCAAAAGAGCTATGCTGACTATAAAGGTTAAGCTAACTTTATTAATCATCTGAATATTAACTAGTGAGTCTGTTAAAATATAACTTGCTAATTCAGTAAAATTTAAAGTTATTGTTAACAATGTAAGCATAATCAAATTTAACCTATAGATACTTCTCTCCATATAACTCTCCCCTTCTTTCAAACAATAGTACTTATTATACTATCGTGCTTTAATTAATTTATGTACTAAACTAAGTATCTATATCTACATAATAAATTTTAATAAGACATATACAAATAAATAAGATTAAAAGATTGAAAATATATGTAGTTTCTTATTTATTTAACTATGTATAAACTCAATGGCATTTTATGTTTATCATTATTATCTATTTTAATCTATAAAATAGATATTTTTTGTTTCACTATATTATAACAACTTTCAAATAAAATTTATACATTATTTCTTCATTTTTTGTTAAAAATTGTATACTTTACCTTTAAATAGTTTTTCATATAAAGTTTTAAACTTAAATTTTAATT
>NZ_HE611050.1:1167436-1173269 GCF_000285575.1 Clostridium senegalense JC122
AAACTTAAATTTTAATTAACTATAGTTATTTCTCTCTCCAAATATTCCCTTATTTATATTTCGTTTGTTATAATTTTTTTTAATACTTTATATATGAGTTTTTATTTTTTAAATAAATTAACTGAATATACTTAAGTTAAAACTTAATCTATTAAAACACTTATCTATATGTTAAAATAATCTTGAATATGGACAATATTAATTTAATTTTTGCTTTTCTTATTTTTAAATAAGCTTGAATTATAGGGTTTCAAGTTGACCTTTTAAATTACTCATTTTAAAACTTGGATACCTAAAATAGTGAGGCATGCTCTGAATCACTTAGAATTCAACACTGAATCTTGTATGAAAATAGTTTAAAGTTATTGAATAGATTTAAATTGGAGCTTGTTTCTCTATAATATTAATACCATTAACTTTTATATGTATAATGTGAAAAATACTTTACACTATACATATTGCACTTATAAAACTTTATATTTTTATTACCACTATTCACATTTAAAGCATATAAAATAAAGTAAAACCAAATAACTTTATTTATTATTTAATTGAATATGTGTAACTAAATTTCACTTGTTATATTAATTAATCCAACGTAAATATTGTTGTAAAAGGAGAATTACTATGTTTACACAAACTGGAGCAAAATGGCCTGAAAAAACATTAAGTATTAATATATCTATTTTTTATAAAGACTTTCAAAAATACTGTGAAGAAAAATTGAAACCTTTTAAATTAACACCAGGATTATATAATTATCTTTTATTTATATATTATAATCCTGGATGTAATTTAAATGAGATTAGCACTCATTTAAAAGTAGATAAAGCACTTACCACAAAAACTATTAAGAAACTTTTAACATTAGGATATGTAGACAAACTTATTAATGAATACGATAACAGAGCCTTTAAAGTATATCCTACAAAAAACTCTATTAATATGATGGAATATTTAGTTACTATATTCGGACAATGGGAAGAAAAAATAACAGCAAATCTTTCAACTCATGAAGTTAATAACTTTAATGAATTTTTTCTTAAAACTCTTCCTAACTTAAATAGATAATGCTTTTAGTACATATTTAAAATAAAAAAGAGATTAATTTTTTAATTAGTCTCTTTTTTTATTTAGACTATTAAATTTTTATAAATAATAATAAATTCTTTACTTCTTTCAAATACTATAATGAAACCACATACAAATTTTATTGATGATAATAAATTAGGCATATTAAAAGAAATTCACAATAAAAGATTAAAAACATATTCAATAGCAATATTATCTTATTCTTTACTTGATTATGCCTTACATAAAAGGAGATTTTTATCTATGAAATTTAAAAATAAATTTTCATATGTAGTCTTTATAGTATTTTTAATCTACATATTTTCAAGTAGTACCTGTTATGCTGATTCTCTTTTAGATTCTAATGATGATATAAAAAGTTACATAGAAACACACTTTAAAAATAGAAATAATTCTATACTAGATGGTGATATAAGTTTTGTTAAAAACAATTATGATACATCATCAAATAATGGTAAATATGCTCTTGACCATGAGATACGTAGAATAAAATATCTTAGAGATTGGGCAGGTGAACGTGGAATAAAATTTACAGATATACAATCAAATTGTCATTTTAAAAATTTAAATTGTAATAGTGACTCTTGTAATTTTAGAGTTGATGAAGAATGGATTTTTAAATATGTTTATGAAGATGATATAAATTTAACTGAAAACTTATTTGGAGTAAATTTGTTTCATATGATGAACTTAAAAAAATCAAATAATAATTATACTATTTCTAAAGAGTGGTATTTAGATTGTTTTGAAGATGCATTAAAATCATATGACGGTTGCTACGAAGGTACAACATTAGATAATCCTAAGGATAAAGTTTTCAACTTTGAAAACATAAGAAATAATGATGGTATTAATACAAATAGTTCTTCTAAAAATTATAATAAATTTAAAGCTGTAGAATATTCCGACAGATACTGTGGAGTCCCTTCTTTGAGCAATAATCCTGAAAAGTACAATAAAAAATATATTAATTTTACTGGTTCAGGAGGAAATTGCACTAACTTTATATCTCAGTGTTTAGGCGACATAGAAGGTGGTAATTTATCTCAAGATTATACTTGGTATACTACTAATAAAACTCATACTCACAAAGATTATTCACCTGCATGGGTTAATGCAGATGCTTTTAAAAATTATCTTTTATATAGCGGTAAAGGTTCATTAATAAAAAAAGGATCCTTTGAAGAATGTTTAAAATTTAATGAATCTACTGGCAAAAAATTCATTGATTCTTTAGAACTTGGAGATGTAATTGCATACTCTAAAAAAAATGATATAGATCATAATGCTATAGTTACAGGTTTTGATAGTAAAGGCTATCCTCTTATAAATTCACATACTGTAGATAGATATCATGTTCCTTTTGATCTAGGTTGGGGCGATAAAGATATATTTTTCTTATTAATTCACATAAAATAAAAACTTATTTCACAAAAAATAGATATGTCACCTACAATGATTCATTATATTGTAAGTGTGACATATCTATTTCTAGTACCTAGATCTTTCTTTTAATTGTCTATCAATTTCTCGTTTGTGAGCCTTTTCAAGCATAGAATCTCTCTTGTCATAGCTCTTTTTACCTTTACAAATTCCTAAATTGACTTTAACCTTTCCATCTTTTAAATACAGTGCCAATGGAATTAAAGTATGCCCTTCTTGTTGAAGTAACCCTATAAGTCTTCTTATTTGCTCTTTATGAAGTAACAGCTTTTTCTCTCTAAGTGGATCAACATTAAATATATTACCTTGCTCATACGGACTTATATGCATTCCAACTATAAAAACTTCTCCGTTTCTAATTTCAGCATAGCTTTCTTTTATATTTGCTTTTCCAGCCCTTATAGATTTCACCTCTGTACCAACAAGAACAATTCCAGCTTCTATACCTTCTTCAACAAAATAGTCATGTCTAGCTTTTCTATTTTCTACTAAGGTTTTAGTCCCTACTCTTTTAGCCATATAAACACCTACTCTCAACTGTTATAAAAATTTACGACTCTTTATTATTTTATGGTATCATAGATTATTTTACATTTCTACTAGTTTAATAAATTCTAAATACAATTAATAAATAAAGTAACTAATTGTAATTTTATATCATACTAACCAATTATCTGTTGTTGAATATGAATTCTAAACTTTATCTCTCCATCACTTTTTCCTTGAATTCTTATATATTTAGAGTAGTACCTTGGAACAACAATTTCTGTTTCATTTGGGTGAACAGAAATAACAGGTTCATTTATTATATAGTTTTCCCCATCAGGACTAACATAAACAAAAAATTCTTGGCAAGTATCACTTTCATTTGTTATAAAAATACTTGTCTGTTGTGCAAATGCAACTTTTATATTTGGAGTAATTATACATTCATATCCTTCCAACAACAATAATACTTCATAAAATATTGTTTTAAAAAAAGATTCTATTTTAACTATTGCTAAACCACATGGAATTTTTAATTTTAAAAAATTATTTTTATCCATATCAACACCCCTAATATTTTATTAAATAAGGAATTTAATAAGATTAAACTCCTTATTTAAATTTAAAATTTATATGAATAAATTTTTATAAAAAATATCTAATGTTACTTCATCTATAACTTCAAATTCTTTAAAAGATCTTGTAATTTCTTGTACTGCAAGTGAATTATATCCATATCTATGGTATAGCTTAGCTAATTCTAATAATACCTTATTGGAGTTTATATAGTTTAAACTATTAAGCATTTTTTCGAATAACTGAAATTTATTAGTTGATAATATTATGTCCAATATATTAATTATTTCATTTAAATATTCTTCTGGTAAATCATCTATTGTTATTTCTTCATCTTTAGCTATTGAATTCATAATCATTATAGATTTTCTTTTTACATCATTAGTTATTTTATTGAAATCTTCTTCATATATCTCTTTATTAGTTAATATTTTTATAATTATGATATATATAATACCAAGCTCATAGTATGGAGACTCTTTTGGAAGCCTTATAAATTGATAATAAGATTTAATATATTCTTTAGTATTAAATAAGCATTTTCCTAAAACAAATACACTTTGATCCGTCTCAACTGCATTAAGCTTATCATTTAATTCTGCTAAAATCCCATTATAAAGTTTAGCCTCCATTAATATCATTGATAAAATAATGACTTCACCTTTATTTTCTAAATCAAAATAAATTTTTAATTTTTCAACTGTTTCCTTTTCATCTCCTAATATTTTGAAATATGACTTTGCTAATCCAGTATATTCTGGCCAAAAAGATTTATCACATAAAATAGCTTTTTTATAATTTATTATAGCTTCTTCATAATCACCTAAACTATAATATATTTCTGCAATATTATAATAAGCTCTAAATGTAGCACAACCATTTAAAAATGTTAGATATATAGGTGATTCTCCTTGTTCTATAGCTTTTTCATAAGTTTTTATTGCCATAGTATATTTTTTCTGTTTTTCATAAACTTCAGCTTTATAATATACAAGCTCCGTAAAATTAGGGAAAAGTTTTATACCTTCTTCTATTGCTTCTAATGCTAAATTATATCTTTTTAAAGTAACTAATGCTAAAATTCTCCTCAATATTAATTTATTTCCATATCCTTGAGAAGGATCCATAGCTTTATACCCAGTGTTAAAATGTTCCAAAGCTTTTTCTACATTGCCTAATGCAAAATATTCATTTCCCATATTAAAATTAACAAATCCACTAAATGGATCCTTTTTAAGTTCTTCTCTTATTATAGTCATATTACGTTCTCGTTTATTTTGCTCCTGTACAACTGAAGCTATATATCCCCTATGATATATTCTAACTTCCTCTAATGGAAATCTTCCATAATCCATAGGCTTTACTTTATTTGTTAATTGTTCATGTATTGCGCCTACATATTCATATTCCCCTGTATTTCTTATAAGTCTTAAATTTAAATTACAAGTATAATTTTTTAAATCTGCTTCTGAGTTTAAACTTAAAGTTTTAAAAAAATGCCCATCATTTTTTGAACTATTAACTATAGTTGTAAATAATTCGCCATCTTCTCTTTCAAATTCATCATCACCGTCAAGTATTAAAATCCAATCTTTAGTTGCTTTAGACAATGAAAAATTCCTAGCATTAGCAAAATTATTATCCCATTGATAATAATAAATTTTTGCACCAAAGCTTTCTGCAATTTCTACAGTTTTATCTTTTGAACCAGTATCTACTACTATAATTTCATCTACTAAATCCCTAACACTTTCAAGACATTTTCCTAAAAACCGCTCTTCATTCTTCACTATCATGCAAACACTAACAGTTTTTTCTCTTTTCATTTTCCATATCCCCACCTTTAAGGAGCGTGTAGCTTAAAACTACACGCAAACATATTATTTAAATTATGCCTTTAAAACACTATGCTCTTCCAACAAAGGAAACAGTTACTGATAAATCTGTTCCTGAATAACTTAATCTAGCATTATTAGCATATTTAGATGGCACCACTATTGCAGATCCTGATGGACCTACTGTTACTGTTCCGGCTATGGAATCTGTAACATATACTCCACCAACTGTTGGAGCTAATTGAATTCCTATATAAGCAGTGTTTGTAGCACCATTCTCAATATAATATGCATATTCAGCAAGACTGTTTACAGTTTCAGTTAATACAACACCTGTTCCAGTCCCTGTTATATTGCTAGTAGTATAAGTTGTATAATATCCACTTACTGTTACTGTTCCT
>NZ_HE611050.1:1174612-1178177 GCF_000285575.1 Clostridium senegalense JC122
AGCTGCCACTGCTACTGTTCCTGTCACTGGTCCTACGTCTACTGTTCCTGTTACTGATACTACGTTTCCTACATCTACTGTTCCTGTTACAGTTACATCTCCATCTATAACTGCTGTTACTGTATTAGCTACTGTTACTGAACCATCTATAGTTACTGTACCAAGCTGAATTATACCATCGGCATCAACTTGAATTGGATGAGTTTGCTGAGTATTAGGATCTACACCATTTGCTAAAACTAGCAACTGTGATGCTACATTATTAAAAACTAAATTATTGGCCATTTATACTCCCCCCGCTCTACATGATTAACATAACTTAACATTTTTCATTGCTAAGTTTTGTGATTGCTTTTCTTTCGTTCAGTTTATAATATTCTTTTTATATCAAATTGGTTCATAAAGCGAGTTGTTTTTACATCATTTTATTTATATATTAAAATATAATTTATAAACTTCTACATTTTGCTACACATATAGGAATACAAATTTTTGAATGGCTAATTTTTAAATTTTACTTTAAATCCTATATAATAAAGTAAGCAAAAAACTAATCTATAAATTTATCAACTAATAATTTTGTTATTAATTAATTGCTTATGAACATAAAAAAGTCTTAAAATAGACTTTTTCCTATTTTAAGACTTTTTCATTTATATACAGTTTTCTAAATCATTTTTTATTTATTCACTTTTTTCTTCTTCATCTTCTTGCTCTACAATTTCAAAGAAAATTTCATGAGCATCTAAATTTACTCTTGAGCAAACAATCCTGACTTCATCACCTAATTTATAAATATTTTTAGTTCTCTCACCTATAAGTTGAAGATTTTTATCATCAAACACATAATAATCATCCTTTAGGTCAGTTATGTGAACTAATCCTTCAACAGTATTTGGAAGTTCTACAAATATTCCAAAATTAGTTACTGATGATACTATTCCATCAAACTGCTCCCCAATTTTTCCACCCATATACTCAGCTTTCTTTAAATCATCTACATCTCTTTCTGCATCAATAGCAATTTTTTCTGTGTCTGATGCTTGTTTAGATGCAACTTCTACTGATTTCCTTAATTTTTTTTCTCTCTTATCATTTATTCCACCATTTAAATATTCTTTTATTATTCTATGAATTATTAAATCTGGATATCTTCTAATTGGTGAAGTAAAGTGACAATAATATTTAGCTGCAAGACCAAAGTGACCTAAACACTCTGGTGAATATTTAGCTTTCATCATAGAACGAAGCAATAATCTACTAACAACGTGTTCTTCCTTTTTGCCTTTAACTTTCTCTAATATGTCTTGAAGCATTCTTGGATGAACTTCTGATGTGTTTCTTATGAAGTATCCTAAATTATATACAAATTCATTAAAATTCATTAATTTTTCTTCATCTGGATCTTCATGGACTCTATATACAAAAGGAGTATTTAGCCAAAACATATGCTCGGCTACAGTTTCATTAGCAACTAACATAAATTCCTCTATTATTCTATTTGAAACTGCTCTTTCATAAGGTTTTATATCTATAGGCTTTCCATTTTCATCTAATATTATCTTAGCTTCGTCAAACTCAAAGTCTATAGAACCTCTTCTAGTTCTTCTTGAGTTTAAAATTTCATAAAGCTTTTCCATATTTTTAAAATCTTCATATAGATAATCATATCTTTCTATAGTTTCTTTATCATTGTCTCTTAAAATTTTTGTTACGTCTGTATAAGTCATTCTTTCATTAGTTTTTATTATAGATTCACAAATTTCATGATCAACAACTTTTCCCTCATTATTTATTTCCATAAAACAAGATAGTGTTAGTCTATCAACTTTCGGATTTAAACTACATACTCCGTTAGAAAGCTTTTTAGGTAGCATAGGTATAACCCTATCTATTAAGTATACAGAATTTCCTCTTTTTAATGCTTCTTTATCTAAATTTGATTTTTCAGTTACATAGTGAGATACGTCTGCTATATGAACACCTAATTTAAAGTTTCCATTTCTTAAAACTTCAACTGATACTGCATCATCTAAGTCTTTAGCATCTTCCCCATCAATTGTAACCATTTTTAAATCTCTTAAATCTTTTCTTCTTTTATATTCATTTTCTGGTATATTTTCATCTATATCTGCTGCTTCTTGTTCTACTTCATAAGGAAACTCTTCTGGAAGATTGTGTTTTCTTATTATAGTTAATATATCCACACCTTTTTCCTCTTTGTAACCTAGTACTTCAACAACTATACCCTCAGCTTTTCTATTATCTTCTGGCCATTTAGTTATTTCCACAACCACCATTTGACCTGTTTTAGCTCCATTTCTTTTTGCCTTTGGTATAAATATATCCTTATTAACTTTATTATCTTTTGGAACAACAAAACCAAAACTTTTACTGTCCTCATATAAACCTACAACAGTTTTGTTTTTTCTTTCTATTACGCGCTCTATAAATCCTTCACATTTTTTGCCATGATTTTCATTTTTCAGTATTTTAACTAAAACTCTATCTCCGTTCATAGCTGTATTAACATTATCTGCTGGTATAAATACATCTGGTCTATCATCATCTAATATTACAAATCCAAAACCTCTTTGGTGTGCTTGGAATTTACCTACTTCCATACCCATTTTATCTACAACACCATATCTATCTTTATCATTTTTTATTATTTGCCCATCTTGTTCCATACTATCTAATATTTTTTGAAAATCTTTTATTTCTCTTTTGCCTATTCCAAAAATTTTTCCAAGTTCTTGAGATGTCATAGGCTTATATGCTTCTTCTGCCATAAAACTAAGCAAAACTTCTCTTATATTCATTTTATACCTCCTTAATTTATGATATCTATTTAGAAAATTACATATTTACTTCGCTAAAATTTTATCTATATATTAATTATACACATAAAGCAGCCTAATTATTGATATAAGAAAAAATTTTATATTCTCTCTTTTTAAATTATAGGGTTCCATGTTGACGCTTAAAATTGTTCATTCTAAAATTTGGATACCTAAATTAATGAGATATGCTCGAAAATATTTTAAATTCAACATTACACTTTGTATAAAAATATTTTAAATATCATTTATTTATATTATCACACTTTTCGTCTATTAATATGTTAATTATTTATATTAAGCATTATGAAATAAATAATACTCACCACAACTATTAACTTTCACTAAAATAATCTCTTAGTTATTGATAAAATATTAATTTGAGTTTTCTCATTTGATAAACGAATAACTTTTAAATTACTCATTCCAAAACTTGGGTACCTAAAATAGTGAGACATGGTCAAAATCACTTCAAATTCAACACTATATCTTGTATAAAAACATTTTAAGATTATTGAATAAATTTAAATTGGAGCTTATTTCTCTATATCTTTAACTATTGGAATTTAAACTTTTAAACTTTGTTAATAAAATATGTATTTGTTTACAAAATAAAAATCTTCTAGCTTAAACTAGAAGATTTCTATTTCAAATTATATGATTAAATAATTTGACATATAATAAATACATAACATCCCTTGGGGTTGGGCTGTTATAAATAAATA
>NZ_HE611050.1:1178418-1192951 GCF_000285575.1 Clostridium senegalense JC122
TGACATATAATAAATACATAACATCCCTTGGGGTTGGGCTGTTATAAATAAATAAAAAGGGGGCTATATATCTCTTTATTTATTTTGCAATTACATTATAGTCTTTTTTAATATTTTATTCAAGTAAATTTGTAAAAAAATTTGAAAAAATCACTTTTTTTATTTATTTCCACATTTTTTTTAAAATTTTACTGTTTATTACATTAATAATTTTCTTTCTATGTATTTTTTGTTAATGTTTTATTAATTCATATGACATATTATTACATATTTTTCTTACACTTTAAAGGTTCTTTAATATAGTTATTTCCTCTTCAGTTAATTCTCTATATTCTCCTTCTTCTATACTTTCATCTATTTTTAATGGTCCAAAGCTTATTCTTCTTAAGTAAATTACAGATTTACCTACAGCCTCAAACATCCTTTTTACTTGATGAAACTTTCCTTCTTGAATTGTAATCTCTACACAAGAACCATCTTCACCTGCTTCTAATATGTTTAACTTAGCAGGCATACATAGATAACCATCATCTAAAGTTATTCTATTTTCAAATTTTTTTATATCCTCATCGGTTACTTCCTTATCAATTTCAGCGTAATAAACTTTATCCACGTGATTTTTAGGAGTTATAAGCTTGTGATTTAATTCTCCATCATTTGTTATAAGTAATAATCCTACAGTATCTTTATCAAGTCTTCCAACTGGGAATGGTTCAAATGCCTTATATTCTTCATCTAGCAAATCTATAACTGTTTCATCATAATTATCAAAGGTAGCACTAACGACACCATCCGGCTTGTTCATTAATAAATATATAAACTCTCTATAGTTTAAAGTTTCTCCACTAACTTGTATAATATCTTTATCTGGATCTACCTTTAATCCACTATCTTTTACAAGTTCACCATTAACTAATACTTCTCCTTTTTTGCAAAGAATTTTTACCTCTTTTCTTGTTCCATATCCTAAATTTGCTATTATTTTATCTAATCTTTCCATAAACTTATCACCTTTCTTTATTGTGCACTAAAACTGCAATTTTAATTATTCCTATATTTATAAATAATTATAACTTACCTTATAATAAAAATAATATAGGTTTTAAGTTAACTTGAAAAATCATTCATTCCAAAACTTGAATACCTAAAATAATGAGATATGCTCGCAAGCACCTAAATTCAACACTTAATTCTGTATAAAAATATTTTTAAGTTATTGAATAAATTTAAATACAAGTTTGTATAGGGTTCCAAGTTGACTCTTAATTTAACTCTACCATACTCTAAAATAATTAAAATATATTTTTATCCTAAATTTCAATTCTAAAATTTTTTAATTAAATAATCTTTTATAAAAATTCATCACTAAGTTTAGATTCTACCAATTTATATAACTAAATTCAAATTATATTTACTAACTCTTAATTTTTAACTATTAACTATCTTAAGGACCGGCTTTGATTGCTTTAGATTTTATTGATAATCTTTCGATTTCACTGTAAAAATAGCTTATGGAAAATATACTTTGGCACGCCTGTCCTTCTTGTTACGGCTGTAAACCTTAAATTTAGCTTTAGTTAGTTTTATAAAACCTAACCTAGAATTTCCCCCCTTAAATTTAAAGAAACTAGCAGTCCAGTTTCAAGCTGAATTATTTAACTTTTAACTATTAACTCTTAACTAACTAAGCTCCAATTTCCTCCTCAATTCTTAACTATAATTAAAATAAAAAAAGACTAATACTTTTAAATATTAGTCTAAAATTTACTTATAAATATTTACCAACTTTATTTATGTAATTTTGAGTTTCTAATGGTAAATTATTAAAATCAGACATGCTACTTACCCCTCTTTTTTGCATAGTTCCAGGTCCACAGTTATATGCTGCCAATGCCATTTTAAGATTCCCATCATACATATTTAAATAATCTTTTATGTGTCGAGTTCCTGCATCAATGTTTTCACTTATATCATATGGATTTGTAACACCATAATGACTAACATTTTCTGGCATTAATTGCATAAGCCCCATAGCACCAGCCCAAGATTTAACGTTAGGATCAAAGTTAGATTCTATTTTTATTATTGTTCTTATGAGTTTTTCATCTACTCCATATTTTTTAGAAGCAGTTTTTATAGCGTTCTCAATTTCTGGATTATCACTAATAAGTTCCTCACTTACTTTTACATTACTAGTTGTGCTACTATTAATATTATTCATCGCTAAATCTGGTCTTAATATCATCTCTGTTATATTTGTAAAGTCATTATTAATTTGATTTTGATAACTATTTTCTCTTGCACTTTTTTCTGCCATAGCATTTAAAAGGCTTGCAAATACCATGTTATAGCTTTGACCACCTTCTTCTCCACCACCCTGCATCATTTTTGTCATCATCATCACTTGTAACATATTATCCATGTTTTGTTGTTGAACACCGCCAACTCCATTCGTTGCCAAATTATTCACCCCACTAACTAAAAAAATTTTAATTTAAACATTCTCTATACTTTAAATTATCGTGTATACTATCAACTTAATTAAGCTTTTCCTATAAAATACTTTTTAATTTTAATTTTTCTTCTATAGGGTTGCAAGTTGACTTTTAAAATTATCCATTCCAAAACCTGGATACCAAAAATAGTGAGACATGCTCCGAAATACTTAAAATTCAACACTACATTTTACATAAAAATACTTTAAAGTTATTGAATAAATTTAAATTTGAGCTTGTTTCCCTATAGAACATCTTAACTTCTTTCATACTACTTGTATTTCTTCATTATTATAAATTTTACTTCATTAAAAATTAAAGAAACTGGTAGTCCAGTTTCTTCTATAATTATAAATAAAATAAATTTTTCACTAAAATATCCTTGTTGCTAAAAATCATTTTTATTTTCAACCGTTAACTTTAAATTCTATTAAATCATAATCTTCATAAGAAATTTTTTTATTACTGCTTTTCACTAATGCTAACACCTTATAAAATCCTTTTTTAAAAGGTATAAAAGTGTAATAATCTTTTTTACTATATCTTTGAATTAAGTTCCATTCACCTTGTTCCATTAAATAAAATTCATATACTCTATCTTTTCCACCTTCACAATTAACTTTAAAATTTATACTTTCATTACATCGCAATGTTTCTTTTTCTTGATAAATTTTACAGTTTGTAATTGGTTTACTATCTAAAACATTAAATACAACAGTTTTCTTATGGTCATATTCTTCTTTACTGGATTTATTTTTCGCCATAATATCAACTACATATTTTCCCTCACAACGAGGAGTAAATTTAAATTTCTTTTCTTCTATATAATCACTTTTTTCAACCTCATGATTATTTATTTTTATTTCATATTTTATTAGCGTATTTAAAGTATTCTCACATATACATTCCAAAAATATAGGTTGTCCAATTAAATAAAATTCTTTTATTTCAGCTAAAACATAATCTATTTTTGCTGGAATATATTCATAACAATCTACATAAAATATAGAATGAGCATCATACTCTCTTTTTGATTTAGCATCTTTTATTCTAACTTCTATTTCATATTGACCTATTTGTTCTGGTGCAAAATAAGCAGTGTTTTCATTACTATAGTCTATTTTTTCTGTTATTTTATCATTTAATTTAACTATAAAGCTATATTTTAAATTAACTCCACCTGTTGCAATAGTCCTAATATTTATAGGTTCGTGTATCAACAATTGTCTTTTTTTATCAAGTATAATTTCTTCTATTTTTATATTATCTAAATAATCCTCTTCTATTTCAAAATATATACTATCATTTATTTCATATTCCTCATTAAAAGATCTATCTTTAATATATACTTCTAACTTATATTTTCCTGCTTTAGTAGGTTGCCACAAGAAACTATTTTCCTTAGTAAACTTACTTGTCTTACTTTCATTTCCGTCAATAACAAATTTATATAATAAATCTTTTCCTCCAGATGCAACTGCTTTTAAGGTTATATTACTTTTTGTAACCTGTGGAGAACTTACATCTGTTGTGAAACTAAGTAATTTTATTGTTTCATATGGATAAACCTTATAATGTATAATCGCCCTATCATCAAATTCATTAGGGGAATACATATCTTTTGCTAAGCATAGTATTTTATAATTTCCATGCTTAACTTCTTTGTAACTAAGTAATCTTTTAGTTGAATAATCTTGTAGACAAAATACTTCGCCTTCCTCATCTATTCGCAAAAATTTAAATAGAACAACTCTACTTTCATCTTGATTTGCTTCAACTTCAAAAATAAGTTCTTCATCTTGCAATAAACTTTCATTTAAACATTTTAAATTGGTTATTTCTAGCTTAGATATTGGATTTACTTGAAATTTTATTGATTTAAAATCATCAAATAAATTACTTGAATATATACTTTTACATTCTACAAGTAATTCCATATCACCTTGAAATTTAGGAGTATATGTTAAACTATTATCTACCGTATAATCCTTAACTAAAGTCCATTTAGAATTATCTTTAATCCAATACCTGTATAATACTGATGCTGAATCACTTTCTGCTGTAACAGTAATTTTTTCCCCTACCTTTACATCATCTTTATCTAGATATATATTTTTAATAAGTTTTTCTTCACATTTTCCAATAATAAAGTCTGTTCTTGAGATATAATCAAAAGATTTTTTGCTGCCTTGAACTTTTATCTGAACCATAATTATATATTTTCCATCTACTATAGGTTTCCAAACAACATAATTATCTAAACTAAAATCTTTAATAGTTTCCCAAGTTCCATCACTACCAATTAAAAATTTATACATTAAGTTTTTTTCTATTTGATTTTCTACTCTAATAGTAATTTCTTTGCCTTTTTCTTGAGGACTTTCTAAGTTTGTAATAATATTCATTTCGTTCATTATAGCAGCTTTCCTCCTCAACCCTTATACTTTAACATTCTCCTCTAAAATAGTATTGTTTAAAAATTTAGAAAAGTTATCTTATTTAATTTGCATATAAAAACCCATAGCAGTGAGTTTAAAACTTTATCTGAATACAACATTAATATTTTACATATTATATTTTATTATACTATAATTCCAAAAAATAGAAAAGGGCTATATAAGGTTAATATATTAAATTTAATGTTTCAAATAAACCTTATAAATTATTGCCCATTGTAACTCTATAATAACAAAAGGGATGTCTGCATAACTGGACAATTTGCTATGCTTATCCCTTAGTGCTTTTATTAAATTCAACTTGTTTAATAGTTATTTTCCTATGCAATATTGAAAGTCACTCTTTAAAATATATATTATGAATTAGCTACTAATTTTTTCAAGTTTTTATATAACCTTTCATCATCTTCTGCTTTTCTTTTCTTTGGATTAGAAGTTTTTCCACCACCTCTTCTTACTTTTCCACTTATATGTCTTTCAAATAGTAATTTATCTATATTGTCATTTGAATATATGTGACCTTTAGGACTTATAGCAAAAGCTCTCTTGCCTAGAACCATAGCTGCTACACCATAATCCTGTGTTACAACTATATCCATATCACTTACTTCATTTACAATTTTCATATCTACACTTTGAAATCCACTATCCATATACTTTACATCTCCATAACTTACCGTTAGAACATGGTTTATATCACAATAAAAAATTAATTCTTTACCATATTCTTTTGCTACATTCTCTATGATTTGTTTTGCAGGACATGCATCTGCATCTACTAAAATTTTCATTATTCATTTCCTCTAATTTCATCTCTAATTCTATTTTTTTATCTTCATATCCAGGCTTACCTAAAAGTGCAAACATATTACTTTTATAATTTTCAACCCCTTGTTGGTCAAAAGGATTAACACCAATTAAGTATCCACACACTGAACATGCCTTTTCAAAAAAGTATATCATATAACCTACATAATATGGAGATAATTTTGGTATTGTTATTGTTATGTTTGGTACTTCACCTTGATTATGAGCAAGTTCTGTTCCTTCCATAGCTCTTTTATTTATATAATCGATAGTTTTTCCTTCTAGAAAATTAAGCTCATCTATATTTTTTTCATCATTAAATATAACAAGTTCTCTTTTAGTTTCTTTTATATTTATCGTAGTTTCAAAAAATATTCTTAATCCCTCTTGTATATATTGTCCCATAGAATGTAGATCAGTAGAAAAATTAACGGTAGCTGGGAATATACCTGTGTGGTTTTTTCCTAAACTTTCCCCAAATAATTGCTTCCACCATTCACCAAAATAACTCATACAAGGTTCATATGTTGCCATAATTTCTATAAATTTTCCTTTCATATATAATAGATGCCTTGCAATTGCATATCTATAACAACTATTTTCTCCTAAATCATAATTGTTATATTCAACACTTGCATCCTCTGCACCTTTTAAAAGTTCTTCTATATCAATCCCAGCAACTGCAATAGGTAGTAATCCTACTGATGTAAGAACAGAGTATCTTCCGCCAATATCATCTGGTATTACAAAATTTTCATAGCCTTCTTCATCACAAAGTTTTCTCATAGCTCCTTTGTTCTTATCAGTAGTTATAAATATTCTTTCTCTTGCGCCATCTTTTCCATATTTTTTTTCTAACACATCTTTTAAAAATCTAAAAGCTATAGCTGGTTCTGTAGTTGTTCCTGATTTAGATATAACATTTATAGAAAAATCTACATGCTCCACCATATCTAATATTTCTGAAAGATATGTGGAGCTAATATTATTACCTGCAAAATAAATTTTAGGTGCCGTTCTTTCACTCTTAGGTAAACTGTTATGGAATGTATGAGTTAATCCTTCAATAACCGCTCTAGCCCCTAAATAAGAACCACCTATTCCTACTATGATAAAAGCATCGGAATGCTTTTTTATATTTTCAGCTACATTCTTTATTCTCTTTATTTCATCTTTTGGAAAATCACTAGGTAAATTTAGCCAACCTAAGTATTCACTTCCTATACAATTTTTACTATGCATCATGTTATGAATTTCTCTTGTCATATTATCAAAAATTAAAATTTCTTCACTCTTTAGATAAGGATAACATTTTGAAAAATCTACTTCTATATTATTCATAAGTCCTCCAACTAAATTAATTACTTTTAAAATCTGTATATTTTTATATACTTTATTAATTTATGTTGAAAAATTAAATATTATACTTTTACATAAAAAAAGCTTACGTCCTTTAAATCAATAAAGAACATAAGCTTCTATATGCTTTGGCTATTTAATTTTATTCCCACTCAATTATTTTAATATAAAATATAAGTAATTTTATAAAATATCAAGTATTTAAAATAAATAATTCAATATAAAAAATACTTTTTCAATATAAAATGTGGTCATTATGTGGTCAAATATAATCTTAATAATTAGGTAATAAACTTCCTTGATATTTACCTAATTTACTTCCTATGTTATATGTATATTAAAATTTATGTAGCAATATTTATATAATTATATAAGTAACAATTAGAATTTTTTTAAAACCAATTCCTTTAACGTACTATATATATTATCTTATATATGAAGTCTAGCAGATAGATTATCTGCTAGACTTTAGTTTATACTAGTTTAAAATCATTAATTTAAACCAATTCTATAAATTCAAATTTATTTAATTTTTTAAGAATTGAGAGATTTTCATTGAATCCCACTAAATCCCCATAAATTTTCGTATAAATCTTTAAATGCTACAGCAGTTCCATAATCCTATCTTTTACATTCTCTAATACATTCTATTCCTATACTATTCATTTCACTATACGTAAAGTATAATTTATGCAAATAAAATATCCTAAAGATTCTTCTCTAAACTACTTTTTAAAACTTACTTAGGCTTAATTATATATAACACCTATACAATTGTATTATAAGTTATATAAATTTATCTTATTAATATAACATTTAAATTTAAATAATTAAATACAATGTATTATTTAGTCTTAGCCTTAGTAAATATAACATTTTTTTAATTTAACTTTTCAATTAAATTATTGTATTCTAATATCATCCATACTAGCTTTTTACCAGTAAAATTTAACTTAATTGTTTATATAAGTTTTTTATACTTTAAGTACCAATAAAATATATGAATTCAGTATGCACTATAGATTACCATTTTTTTAATTAGTTGACAAGAATAGAATACAGAAAAAATATTTCATAGAAATAAGTAGAAAATATTAATATTTTTTCTAAAATTATTAACAAGCTGCAATTAATAATATAAACTTATAACTTGTAACTCTTTGTTTTGAACTAATCAAATTTAATCTTGCTAATCCAACTTTCTAATGCAGCTGAAAGTTTATTTAAATTTTCATAATCTAACGTTTCTACACCATCATCTTGTTTTTCTGGCAATGGAGCTATATTAGATTGAGCTATATGAATATTGGGAATTCCTAATTTTTCAAAAGAAACATAATCACTTACTCCGTCATTTATTTTCATAGTCATTTCAACTTTTTCAGTAGAAACAGTATCCGTAAATTCTATATTATTTTCTTTCAAGGTACTTTTTAATGATTCATAAAGATTTTCAGATTCATTGATATTACTGATATTTTTTAATGCAAGTGGTCCTCCTGTCTTTAATCCAACACAATCAATATTTACATTATATAAATTTTCATATTTTTCTTTTATATCATTTACAAAGTTTTCACTTCCAACAAATCTTTGCATTTCGGCATTTGTAATACAAAAAATTATATCATAATTAGGTAAATTATCTTTTAAACTATTTTTTAAGATATCTGCTATTTTTAATGTAACAGATACACCTGACGCATTATCTAAAACTCCTTTTCCAAATGAATCTATATGAGCTGTTATTATTATTGCTGTTTTATTATTTTTACCACTTATTTTCCCTACAATATTATTAAGTGGTACTTCTTCGCTAATCATTTTACCATCAGTTGTACAATCTTTATTTTCGAATATGAATTCATGCAAATATGATGTTCCAAAAACATATTCTAATTTTAATTCAGAAAATAAATTATTTATATATTCAACTGCTAATTTATTTCCTTGTTCTTCAAAATATCTATTTTGGATTTCATTTGAACATAACTTATTTACAACATCTAAAGTATCTATATTATTTTCTTTTATAACCTCTTTGGCAGTTATTTCTTTATCCACTTTTTTATTACTAATATTTACATTGTATTTATTATTCCCACAAGCTATCAATGTACAATTAATTAATATTACTAAAAATAAACCTATTAATTTATAATTTTTAATCATATAATTCCTTTCTAATATTATTAAAGGGCTACAATTGATAAGATAGACTTATACTTGTAACCCTTTATATTTTTATAAAAATTTTATAAATTTATATTATTAATTTGGATAACCTGTACTTTGATGTATCCAGCCAACATATCTACCATTATCTGTTCTTACTTTATACCAACCATTTGTAGGACCATAATTCATTCTCCATAAAATTGTTCCTCTTGGTACAGCAGTCAGTATACTGTAGTTAGTTCCTGGACCACTTCTAATATTAGCTCCAATATCAGCTGTTACTATAAATGAACCTGCTTCTCTTGGTTGTATGATTGAACCTTCCTCAACATTAGTGTTTTGATTGTTTTCTGTTGATGCTGCCATAGCTATACTAGGTGTTCCTAACATAGTAGCTGCTAATATTCCTGATATTATCAAAGATGATACAATTTTTTTCTTTGCCATAATATTTTACCCCCTTAAAATTTATCTGATTATAGGATAACATAAATAGTGAAAATAATATGTAATTTTATGTAAAATTTTCATATTATTTTCTGTCATTTTTATAGTAAATTTAGCATAATTCATCATAATCATTTATATATTAAAATTTATCTACTTATTATATGTAATATCTTAGTTATAAAACTAAACTAAATTTTTAAAAATATATTATGTAAAATCATTTTCATATAATTTATTATTTTAGTTCTAAAGTGTTTTAATAACATTTTTCCTTTTTTAATATATACTATGTGATAAAAATAAAATTTTTTATATCGTTAAAATATGTCAAGTATTAATTTGGGGATATAAAAAAAGAAGTGTTTTTAAATATAATGTATTTAAACATAAATTCTTATCCCTATACATTTATTGGTGACTTAATGTATAGGGTCTTAACCAAATATATAATCTAAAAAAGGCGGTACAAAATTAATTGTACCGCCTTTTTCTGTAACCACTTTTAAAAATTTATGGAATCCCGTGCAATATCCGTTTATTATTTTTATATTTTAATAATAACATAACTTTTTAAAATTAATTAGGATTTTTAAAATTAATTTTATATTAAACCAATGCTGCTGCATCTTTTAAAGATGTATATCTATTTGATCCAGATTTTCCACCTATAGTTATTATAGTTTCAGCTTTAAATTTATTAGATTCAAAGTCACTTTTTTTCATCATAGGACATTGATTTTTTTGAGCTACATATAAACCCGCCATGGCGTCCATATCTCCAACATATAAAACTATTTTTTTCATTATATCCACCTCATTATTTTCATTTTCAATATTTATTTTATTATCTATACCATTTGCAATTGCTAGTCCAATTTTATCTGAACCATGTTTATTATACAATTCAACATCTTTTGTTGCTTCGCAGAAAAAGCACTCTATTATCATTGCTTCCATAGTTGTTGAGTTAAGCTCTGCAAGTTCGGAGCTATATTTAATCCCCCTATTTATAAAACCTAATGTTTGGAGGTTTTTTAATATTGCAGTAGCTCTACTTTTAGTTTCTTGTTTTGCTATTGGGTGAAGCCATATTTCAGCACCTATTGCACCGTTATAGCTTGTATATGCTTTGTTTAAATGGACTGAATAGAATAATTCAGCTCCATTATTATTAGCCTTATTTATGCCCCACATTAACTCGGTACTTATTCCAACCATATTGTTTGGGTAACAATCTATAAAAGTATTATATTTTTCTAAGTATTTTTTTGAGGATAAGAATATTTTTCTATCCTCAGTCGTTTCATTTACTAATCCATCAGCTCCACTAGCTAATGGATTATGTCCGCTTCTTCCCGCTATTTTCATTATTCATTATCCTCCTTAATTTCTTTTCTATTTCCTTCTTTTAACTGGATTAATGCGTCCTTTAAAACTGGCGGAGTTGGTAATCCTAATTGTGTGCAGTTTTCTAAAAGACTTAAACCTTCATTAGCAATGTAAAAATAACATATCAAAGTTCGAAATAACCAATTTCCGTTACCCAAAATTCTATCTAATGATACCGCTGCTATTAATACAATGAGTATAACTCCTTTTCTTGCTATACCTTTAAGACCTATATAACTAGAAAGCTCTTTTTTGACATATCCTTTTATTAGTCCAGTTATATAGTCTAAACATATAAATGTTACTAGAACTATTAAAGCCGTATCCCATGCACCAAAAAGCCACGTAAAACAAGTCCCTAATGTTGTTACTAAAGTTTTAATAAAATTATTATTCATATCTTAATTATCCCTTCTATCATAAAATTATTAAAAGACAATAAAAAAAGGCTTATAATTAATAAGTCTTTACTATCGTTTTTCCTATTTAATTTTTAGTATTTAAAAAGTTTAAAACTTCATTTCTTATATTTTCATCTTTTATATGCTCTACTTGAATTACTGAAAGCTCTACAAGTCTTGAAAGTTCTCTAACCATTTGGGTCATATTATAAAATACCTCCTTGAAGTTTATAATATATATAATTTATTTTATCTTCCATTGTTATTTCATTATTTGAATTAGTATCTTCTTCTATATCTATAAATGTACCATCTTCTAACATTTGTTGTCCTAGTTCTCCATGCTCTGAAATAATTTCATTACAAACTCCCTCAGTGCCATATCTTATAGAAATTACTATTTTATTTTTATCAAGTGTTATAAATCTCAAAATAGTTCCCTCCTTAATTAAATTCAACTATATATGCAGTACAATTTTTACCCATATAATTATTTAAAAAATTGAATTTTATATTATTAGTTCCTAAAGTATAATACCAAGAACTTTCGCCATATGAAGTTGAAGTATCACCAGTTTTATATGTTCTATAATTTAAAAACACTAAGCATTTATTTGGATCGACTTCATTAATTTCCTTAGAATATGTTAAAACAAGATTAGATGATAATGAAAATGATATAGTTTGAAAGCTTTTTACATTTTCAAATTCTATTATTTCATAATAAATATCTATAGCATAATTACTATCTGACCTATATAATTTTATAGTCTGTTCATTTACAAAGCTTCCAAGGCAGCAAGATGCTGACATAATTGTTGCTTTTAAAGGTACAGATAAAACAATAGAATTATTAATATCAACTTTTTCTATAGGTAAATTTATAGAACTTGAATTTTGAGACATTAAGGTTTGTCCCACTTGAATACTTTTAATTGATGTACCATTATTATTAAATAAATTAACCCTTCCAGTTGCCATCATATCACCTCATTCAATATTCTAATGTCACATTTAATTGTTTCCGTAAGCTTTTCATTTGAATATATTACTACATACCCATTAATACTATTTGTAACACTTTTTAATTTATTTGCTTTCTGTAAATAATCTAAATGGATATTTACATCTACACTACTATTTATATTTATATTTTCATTTGCTATCTTATACTCATAAAAGTTTGATGTTGAGTTAAAAGTCCACCCACTTGAAAGAATTGAAATATCTTTAACTATTATTAAAGAGTTTTTTAAATTTCCTTCTACCTTTTGAATGTCATTTACTGCATTGCTTATATCACTTTCATTTTTTAATATTTTATTTAATAGATTTGCCGCAATATCGCCATCTAATTCACTTTGTATATTTTTAAACCATTCCATAAACTCTGTTTCAAATTCATTTTGTTTTATTTTAAATCCTTCTGTGTATTGATTAAATAGCGTTGTCACGTCTATTTGTTCAATAGTGCCATGAACTATCCCGCACACGTTTTTATTTTGCCTTAAATCTGTTATATTACCTTGATTTATACTTATAGCTCCATGACCTATATAAATATCAGCTAAACCTAATTCATATATATCAGCATTTCTTAAAATATCTGGTGCTACTGGGTTACTTGCAAAAGTTCCTTGCTTTACATAACATTTTATTTCTCTTTCTAAAAAATCTAGTCTTAAAACTATGCGGTCTATTCTATTAAGTACCCCATCAGCAACTGTAATCGGGAATATAAGCTTATCGGTATTTTGATATAAATAACCATTTATCCAAGCTACTCCTATGCTTAATGTAATATTCATACTTTCACCTAATGATAAAATTTGCAAGTTGTTACTAGGATTAGGAAATACACCATTACCAATAAAAGCAGAAAAATATTTTGCAAAATCCTCTGCCATATAAGCTCTATCCGGATTACCTTCTGAATCTAATAGAGCATTAAAAAAACTACTCTTTTCCATATATATATCACTACCTTTTTAACTTATTTTTTGTTTTATTTTATCCAATAGAGTTGGAATGTTATTTCCAAATACAGGTATAACACTAATGTTTTCATTTTCATATATCTCTGCTATCTCTGTTATTCTGCTATCCACTTTTATTCCCCATTTTTTATCAACCACAGTAACCATATCCCCTAAATCATAATCTACTTTATAAACATTGTTTCCGTTTGAGTTTACCGTACTTTCAAAGGTTTCTATTTCCTTACGTTCTTTCAACTTTTCTTGTCCCCTTTGTGTAAGTAACTTATTATATTCTTCTAAAGGTATAGGAATTTGTTCCGTAGTTATATTACCGTCGTTATCTTCTTTTTCTACTTCTTTAGTATCTTGTATATCTCTAGCATCTATATACATTTCATATCTGTCTAATCCTATTTTATTTGTTTCTATGCTTGTTATTTTTCTTTCTAATCCTTCACCACATCCGGCTATTAAGCAAGTGTTTTTATAATTATTATTACTTTCAAAGTATCCTTGTTCTAAAATATTTTCAAAATCTCTACTAAAAATACAAGGTGCAATATCACCGTTAACGGTTCTATTTGCACCTTTATATAATTCAAATATTATTTTTTTATTTTTTATATCTAATCTATTTACAAATCCTATATCACTTGTTTTAGATATATTTTCTAAACAATTTAAAATGTACCCATAAGAATTCTGATACTCAATTATTTCTTTAAAATTGTTATATAACCCTAATTCTAAATTTTTTATTTTTCTATTAATATTACTAGGGTTTATACAATTATCTTCTACAAGTTTTCGCATAAGATTTTCTACTGTTCCGTTAAAGTTAACTATTCCCCAATTAATTCTCCTATCAAAATAATTAGTTAAAAATTTACCATTAACGATTATATATTCTTGTCCAGTAGAATCTATTTTAAGTTGTCTTGTTTCTACGTAACCGGCTTCAATAGAATTCTTTTTATAAATAATATTATCTTTTTTTAGTAAATTTAAAGTATTATTAT
>NZ_HE611050.1:1193233-1240700 GCF_000285575.1 Clostridium senegalense JC122
ATTCTTTTTATAAATAATATTATCTTTTTTTAGTAAATTTAAAGTATTATTATCTAAACTACAATGTAATTCAAATTCACCAGTTGTATAGAATTTTCTAACCCATTTAAGGGAAATAAAGTTGTCCAATATACCCAAAATTTCTAAATCCTTGTTTAAAATATATAATTCCACACTTTACACCCCTAAATAATTATTTTTATATTTTATAGTCACATTTAAATTTTCTAAATTAGAATCCGCATCATATCGAAATAAATTATCTCCACATTCTAATTGTAAAAATGTACTATCTAAATCTATTAAATTTAATATATTAGTTTCTATATTGTTTAAAATATCTATTATTTTCTTATCTCCAAATTCTGTTGTAACTATAATTTTTTCACCAGCTACCATTGTTTTATTAATTTTTAAAAATTCTCTAGTATTTATATTGAACAAGCTCGGATTAATTAAAGTTCCAGTAGCTAAAAATTCTATTGTTATTCCAGTAGTAACGTGTCCACTATTATAAACATTAACAATAAGACTGGGTTCTCTATATCCCATTATTATTGGCTTATTAATTGTTGGACGCAATGGGAAAGAAAATGAAGGTTTCCAAAGTGCTATATTAACTTTGTTTTCAATGTAATCTTTAAAGTATGGGATTGGACATATTAAAGATATTACAAATTTCGGTCTACGTTCATTACTCGTAATTGTTGGTGCTTTTTCCACTATACAATCTACATATTTTAATGTATTAGTTGTATCATCTAAAAATATTAATTTTCCTGTTAATTTAGGATTGAATATTTTTATAAGCCTAGCTCTATTAATATTTTTATTTTCTAAAATAGTACCTTGTAAAATAATATTTCTATTATTTAATGTACTACCGTTATAACTAGAGCCATCTTGTGCCATACATTTACTTGTATAAATAGTGTTATCTAATCCGCTAATTCCTTCTAACCCATCTAATTGAAATGTATTTGTCCAATTACTAAACTCTAACTTTTCACCTTTAGAATTCTCAAAAACAATTTTTTCATTCCTATTCATTTGTAACCTACTTTCCTAAAATCCTAATCCTAATTCTCTTAGATTATTTTTTGTTTGCCTTGCAATTTCGCTCGGAGTTGGAACAGGATTATAAATATGTTGAATAACATTAATTCCAGTACCTTTAAAACCTCCTAACATTTTAGATGTAACTTGAGCAGCCACTTCCTTAGCTGTATTTAATACCATTTGTTCACTTGCATCATGATTATAAATCCTTGTTCCACTAGGTAAATCATATAATTCATAACCCTTCTCATTAAGGTATGTTAATCCACCCTCAAAATTATTATTTCCTGTCCAGTTACCGGATACATTTTGAGATTTTTCTTTAGCATCAATTTGCTTACGCTGTTCCGTTACTGTATAATCAAAGTTTTTTCCTTCTGGCTGCCAACCACTCCACCATCGTTTTAATTTATCCCATTTACTAAGAATATTACCTGTCATTGTATCGACTTGACTATCCAAATCACTATTCATAGCTCTCATTTTATCTATAGCTCCAATGCGTGTTTCTTCTGCTTTTTTTACAGTTTCATCTTTGGTCTTTTTTGCATCTTCTATAAGAGCTTTGCATTGTTCTCCACTTATTACTTTTGCTTCATCTCTCATTCTAGTTATTGTTGCAACTCTTTTTTCATATTCTTCATTTGCAGATTTTACCGCATTATCTTTACTTTCATTTAATTTTTGTATGTGTTCGGAGCATTGTTCTGCTGTTATTCTCCCATCATAGTCTTTCATTCTTTGTAATATTACCTGTGCTTCAACTTCGTTGTCGCTTAGTGTTTTTATTGCTTGTTCCTTCATTTGCTGTTGTATATTATTTATATCTTGTTTTTCTTTATCTGTTATTTGTCTATGTTCCTCTTTAGCTCTATTTAAAATATCCGTTATTTGTTTACTATAATCATCTACTGTTGTTTTCTTTGAATTATAAAACTCATTTGTTTTAGATAAAATATCTTGTTCTTCTTTATCACTAATAGCTTTACTTTGTGCAAAAAAATCATTTAACTGATTTAAATTTTCTTGTTTATCTTGTTCAATTCCGGTAGTTATTGTTTCTCCCATATTCTGATATTGTGCCGTTAAATCTGCACAATTTTGAGCAGTTATTGCACTAGAATTTATATATAAATTATTTAAACTTTGTGTAACCTGTTGGTCTAGATCCAAATATGCTTGTACTTGTTTTTTTGTTTCTTCTGATATTGTTATTGTGCTTTGTTGTGTAGCAATTTGCATTGTTCCTTGTGCAGTATTTATTGTTTCATATGTAGTAGTTACTTTATCTGCAAATAAATCAATGGCAGGTACTACTTCTTGTGTCATATTATCGTGAACTGCTTTTCCTACAACTATTGCACCACCAATTGCCAATGCGTAAGGTGCTGCTGCTAATGCCGCACCTCCCAATCCTGCTGCCATTGCTCCAAGTCCACTAGCACCACCGGCAACACCGGCTACGCTTCCTATTGTACTTGTTGCAGTCGTTGTCGTTCCTAATACTCCGGCTAATTTACCAAGTCCACCGGCTAAAGAGCCAATCATGCTAATCCCACTACCTACAACCTTTAATGTTCCGCCAACGGCTACCCCTAAACCTGTAAGTTTAATAATGTTTTCTTGTGTTTCGGGACTTAATTTACTAAACCAATCAACCATTTTACTTAAAGAATCTACAAATTTACTGGCAATTGGAATAAGAACTTCTCCTAATTGTATTCCCACACCCTCAAGTTTTGATTTAAGTTCGGTTATTTGTCCTTTTAAATTATCTTGCATTGTTTTAGCCACTTCATTTAATGCACCATTTGAATTTTTTAAATCACTTTCAAGCTGATTAAATTCTTCACTTGTTCCTGATAAAAGTGCATTTAATGTGTCTATTTGAGTTTTACCACCAATCATGGCTAAATACGTATTTTTTTGTTCTTCAGTACAACCTTGTAATTTTTCATTTAATTCTTGTAAAACTACTTTAACGCCTTTAAATTTACCTTCACTATCAAAAGAACTTAATCCTAATTCCTCCATAGCTACACCAGCCTGTCCAGCTCCGGAAGTTAAATTTATTAATACAGAGTTTAAAGCAGTACCCGCTTCACTACCTTTTTTACCTCTATTTGCAAGTACGCCAATTAGTGTTGCACTTTCAGTTAAAGGCACATTTAAGTTTTTAAAAGTTCCACCAACTGAAATATATGCTTCTAGCATTTGCTCTGCTGATGTATTACTTTTTCGCTGTGCTTGTGTACATACATCTAAATATTCCGGAAGTTCGGCAACTTGTAATCCTAATGATGACATGGAATCCGTCACCAAATCCGAAGCACGCGCTAAATCCATATTACCGGCTTCGGATAATCTTAAAACTGGTTCAATACCACTTAAAATCTGACTTGTATTCCAACCGGCTAATCCCATGTAACTCATTGCGTCCGCTGCGTCCTTTGCACTTTTACTGGTCGCTTTACCCATTTCTTTTGCTTTATCTTCCATAGACTTTAAATCATTGCCGGTTGCACTTGTTATAGCTTGTACGTTACTCATACTAGCCTGAAAATCTGAACTTACCTTTAAACTGGCTCCACCTACTGCGACCAAGGGTGCAGTTAATTTTAAAATACTATTTCCCGTACTATTAATTTTATCTCCAGTATTTTTTAAACTTTCACTATGCTTTTTTAGTCCTTCTGATGCAACAAGCCATTTATTTTTACTTTCATCTAATTCTTTATTTATATTATTTAACTGTCCTTGAGTTTTGTGTATCTCTGCATTTGCTTTGTTTAAATCTGTTTCATATTTTTGTACTTGTTTTGCATTATTTTCTACAGCTTTCTCAGCCTTTTTATGTTCTTCTGATAATTTATCTATTTCATCTTTAGCTTTTCTTGCTTGTTCGCTTTCCTTGCCGTAAATTTTTATTGCTTCATCATATTTCTTATTAGCTTGTTCTAAGCTACTTTTTAATTTATCTCTAGTAGAAATATTATTTTGCATTTTGATATTAGTATCTTCTATAGCTTTTTTATAAATTTCTATCTTTTTATTTTGATTTTCTATAGTTTTACTTAATGCTTGTTGAATACTACCTAACTTTTCACTATCTTTACCAAAAGTTTTAATACCTTCACTTGCTGCCTTAATTTCACTCTGATACTTTTTAGTTTCTGCATTTACGCCTTTTATGTCATTATTATATCCACTTGCGTCTAGTACCATTTTGGCAGTAATTAGTTTTGTAGTTTCTCCCATTTAGAATTTCACATCCTTTACCATATAGGTAAATCCTCTATGTTAACTTTTTTAATTTCTTCTTGATGTTTATCAACTTTATTTTTCAAGTTAATATGTGTCTTAAATAAACTTGTTATTTCTCCAAAAGAACTCTCTAGGAATTCATTTCTGTTATAATTTAATTCTTTTTTTGCAATATAAAAGAGCCAATCAAACTCAAGTTTGAAAGGCTCTTTATCTACTTTTTTTCATTATCCGTATTATTTTCTGTTAGTTTATTTAAATCTAATCCTAAATAATTAAAGTATAAATCTAATGCAAAATTTACTAATTCTCCATTTATTTGTGACACTGTTAATTCGTCTATTAATTCATCTATTCCCCAATCCTTTTCCAAGCAACTACAAGCCATAACAATAACACTATTTTTATATAACTGCTTATTATTTATTAATCCCTCTGTGACTGTTCCATAATTCCCGCTCATTTCATCAATTTTTAAGATTGTTCTATTAGTCATTTGGAAAGTATACTCAGTATCACCTATTTTAATTTTTTTATTTTATTATTTATCATAATGTTACACCCTTTCTAAAGTTAAATAGAGAACAGGATTTAATCCTGTTCTCTATGCAGTAATTTCTTTTTTCTCTGGAATAATTACACTTTCAAAAAACTTTTCGTCTGTCATGCCTTGCTCTTCATCTATTTTAAATTTCCATTGACCATTATGTTTTAATGGCTTAAATGTAGCTTTTAATTTTTTAGACTGATTATTTGCCTTTCCTTCTTTACCCTTCATTGTTTCATCTGATATTGTAAATTGACCACTATAATATATAAAATATCTAGCTTTTCCATTCCCTTTTAATGCTTTTGCAAGAATAGCCACTTCGGGGGCTTTATCATTTTCACTATAAATTACTCCTCCACCTTCTGCTATTTTATGTCCTAATAAAAAGGCTTCTTCTTCTTCTTCTAAATCTACAATATCTATTTCTACCTCTATACTTTCTAGTGTTGTTTCAGTACTCCAAACAATCCCCTCTGCATAAGCATTATCTGTATTAATTTTAGGCTTGACCCCTATTTCTCTAATACCTTCAAAGTATTTGGGAATTTCATATGTCAAAGTTTCCATACTATCCTGTTTTAATTCTGCTATATAAAGTTTTTTTAAGTCCACCATGAAATGTACACTCATTTATAAATACCGCCTTTCTAATTGTTGTCAAAATTTCTAGTTATGTTAAATCTTATAGCTTTATGATATAGCTTAGTGTCCTCTTCGTATAAATCTACTGCACTATCTCTATTAAAGCCATTTTTAAGCATTATTTCTTTGACCTTTTCTTCTACTTGTGAATAATCTCCTGTTGAAAATATATCAACTTGCACTATATAGGTTGTTTCCCTTTCTTCTCCTTCCGAATATTCCTTACCATATTCATTTATAATTTCATATTCTAAATACATTTCTTTATTAGGATTGTTTGCATGAAGAAAAAACACACGCCCATCTGCTAATAAATCTAAAATTTCTTTATTGCTCAACGTCTGTTTTACATACTGTTTTATATTCAATTTTTATCACCTACTTAAACACTTTATCTAATAATTCTTTTGATAATATTTCTATAACTTTATCCTGTGTTCCCGTAACACTTCTTTCAAAGAATCCTATATTCTTTTTGCTCCTACTTGTCCCAAATTCTTGAAATATACCGTAAAACATTCCTAGTTTTATTTCTCCTACAACTGCTAAACCATCATTTTTAACTGTTCTTTTTAATTTAGATAATTTTCTTGTTTTTCCTTTTGGGGTTTGCATTTCTATTTCATCACCTATTGTATTAACTGCTTTTCTCATACCTTTTTTTATATCAGCATCATCTATAGTTGCATCTTTGAGCATATCTGTAACTTCTTCTAGTCCTTCAACTTCAATATAATTCATCAATATATCTCAATAGCCTTTATTTTTAAATATTTATTTTCATATTTTTTATTATCTGTAAATTCTATATTAAAGTGCCTATTATTAAAGTTTATTCTATAATCTTTAGAATCCTTAGAATTTAATACTTCTAACTTTTTATTATATCTTACTGTAAATTCTACTGTATTCTCTGCTTGAATTGCTTTAGCACTCCAAAACTCTTTACCATATAAATTATTTACACTTGCCCAAACTGTTTTATACTCTATCCATTTTTCAATATCAAATCCATTAGCTGTTGTTGTACTACTATATTTTTCTATAGTTATTCTTTTATTTAATTTTTCAAAGTTCAAAATTTCACCCCTAATATATTAACTGATGTAATCACATCTTAATTGAAGCTGAAAAATCATTGATTGTACTGTATATCGTACTTTTTCCGATACTCCTGTGCTTTTACCTAAATTCGTGTTAAAGCTTCTATTTTCGTAAAAATCGGAAATTAAAACCAAAGCTAATAACTTAGCTTTGGTTTTTGATTTTTCTCCCATTTCTTCAATTGGTCTTACTGCGTCCTCTATATAAATTTCAGCATTTTGGATTAATAAATTTATTAAATTATCTTCTTCATCATAATCATCTAGTTTTAAATATTCTTTAACCTCTTCTAAACTTACTAACATGATTTATTCCTAAACTGCTGCTAAATTTATATCTATTTTCACACCAAACTTTTTAACTCTAGCGTCGGTTTTTTCTATAGCTGACTTAGTATCAAATCTTTCTATAATTCTTACTATAGTTTGATTTTTAGTGTATCCAGCTTCTTTGGATTGGTCTATTAAATATTGTTTTCTATCAAAGAATTTTATAAGTGTTTTTAAGTCTGCTAATATAAATTCAGCTTTATCCGCAGTTACTGGCATTACTTCGCTATCAACCTCAATTACTGGTCTACCTTTAAATATTAAGTCCCCGCCATCTGATAATTCTTTTAAAAGTGGTCTACCTTGCTTATCCATTAATCCATCAAGGTATGCTCTTCCTTCACTATTTGTTATTATTATTGCTCTATTTCTTGCATTTGGAGCTAAACTGTTTATAGCCGAAACTAATGTGTTATAATCTTCTCCGCTTTTAACTTCTAATAAATCTAAAGCTCTTTCTATAATTTCAGCATTTTCCGTGTTTACTGCACATTCTGCAAATTCTTCATTTACATACTCCAAAAAGTTTATGCTTTCATCTTCTAAAAGTGAATTATCTATGGGTGCAAGCAATCCATAATCATCAATATCATAACTTAATGGCTGTGTTTCTATCATTGCATTAACTAATTCTTTATCTTTAACTAAATTCGCTAATTTACTAGGTGTATTTCCTTTTCTAACTGGCATTTTACCACTTAGCGAATTAACGGGTATGACATGACAATATTGTTTTAAACCTTGATAACCTTCTTTTAATTTTTCAAATTCTGTTATAAATTCATGTGGAATTATAGCACCATTGTTATCACTTGAAATTACTGCTCTTTCTTCTTCACTTAATGGATTTTTAAGAATTGTATTAGCCATTGCTCTTAGCTGTAAACTTCTTGTTTCTTCGTTGCTTCTTATTTCTTTATTTATTTGAGTTCCTTTTGTTGTAAAACTTCTTTCTTCTTCAATTTTATCTAAGATATTTTGAATTTCTTCTTCTAAAATTTCCGTTCTTGCTTCTACTCTTTCTTTTTCTATTGATTTTTTTCTTGCTTCATCTTCTTTATTGTCTGTTGCTGCTGTTCTTATTTCAGTTACCAATGAACTTCTTTTTTCTTCTAATTCCTTTTTCTTTGCTCTTAATTCTTTTAATCTTTCAAATAAATTCATGTTTAATACCTTCCTTTGTTATAATTTTTTGTATAAAAAAAGACCCTGTAGGTCTATATTTAATTTTATTTTGTTTTAATTCGTCTTAATCATCAAAAGCACATACATTCAATATAATAAAAATATATCTATAATATAAGCGATAAGCATTTTTATACTTCTTATCGCCTATAAACTTATATATAATTTTGTTTTAGCTTTACTGCCTTAATTTCTCCTTTTTCTGGACAATATCTAGCTTGATAAAACTTAAACTCTTTACGATTTATCTCATTACACTTTTTTCTTATAATTTCAATTATTTTTATTTTATCTTTAATAGATGTTTTAATGCCAAAAATAATTCCTTCTAAATCCTTAAAATTATAATTATATTTTCTTTTATCTGTAGTAGAATTATCTATAATAAAATTCTCAGCAATCAATCTATATTCATTTTCATATTCCCAATCTTTTGTTTTGCTTGTTACACTACTTATTAAATTATCCCAATATTTTTTTGAAAAATCATAATCTTTCTCAAATATTTCTTTAGCGCATTCACTTGTATTACCTTCTTCATCACTAAACCATTTTTCCATAATGCTCTTCTTCGATAAGGTTCCAATATTTTTAAAAAAATCTATATCTATAAATTTTTCTATATATTTTACTTTATATAACTCATAATCTATTGTTGATCCCTCTGAATGATTTAATGTTAAAAAATTTTTATTATCTTTTTCTTTTGTATTAAATATTAAGCATACACCTTTGTGATTATCTCCATAATTTCCCCATACTGAAGAATTTCTATAATCAGACATAAAGCAAGCAGTATACCAATCAGGATAAATTAATTGTTCAATTTTTTCTATAAATCTTTTAGGAAAATCATATATAATATATCTAAGTTTCTTGCTATTACCATTATTGGAACTATCTAATAAAGTTAATAAATTTATTTCATCATTCATTATAGTATATTCCTTAAAAACATCCTCTAAATTAATATCATTTTTACTAATATTATTTCGTAAATTGTCCATAAATTCAAAAAAATCTTTTACGTACTTCATGTAAATTTTAGAATTTAAATTTTTTTCATTTCCATTATGTTTATTTAACATTTTAAGTATTATCTGTAATGCGTACGGAGTTACCACTTGTAAATAAGTTATTAATTCATCAAACCTAATCGGGCTAGTTCTATTAGCTAAAAATTCAGGAATTTTTTCAATAAAATCGTGTGAAAAAAATTCATCTTCTATATCTTGTATTAATAATTTATTATATTCTAAATGAGACTTATCATATATCCAACTAAAATGAATATCATCTAATTTTTCATATTCATCATCTTTTAAAATACATCCTACTATCATTACATGATTAAGAGTCCTAATATAGTTTTTTAAAAAATTACGCCAAACTATTTTATCACCTTTCCAAAACATATTTTTAAAGCCTTCCATTGGATCATTTAATTTGCTTGGTTCCGCAAAATAAATTTCTTGATTTTTAAGTTCTTCATGTTTATCTAATAAACACTCACTTGACCTAAATCTATATATATACATTGCTCTCACCTCTCAGAAATATTATAAACTATAATTTGGTCATCTCATAATATTAAACTACTTTTACAACTAATATTTTAATGTTTTATATACATAAAGAAATGTAATTAATTATGAATATGCTCACGCACTTCTTTTTTCTAAGTTTCTCGAAGTAATTTTCTAGTATTTTGTTTATAGTTTTGTAACTTTTATACTTTATACACCTGTCCATATTACTATTACACACAAATTTTCTACAGTTTTTGAAATACCGTAATGCCCTTGCAATTTTTTTAAATAGCTAAATATATTTCAGCTCTATTAATAAACTTCTATTTTCTTTTTTTCTTCTTCACTTGATCCAGTTTTCATCTTAAATTTTTCTAAGCTTCTACAATCGACCTCAGTATCTTCATATGCTGGAAATGGTGTGGGTGAAATTTCAAATAATTCAACTTCTAATAAAGTCCTTTTCATTATTTTCTTGCCATATTTTTCAATCTCTGACCATTTATCATTTAATACTCTAAAACCAAAACTATTCCCATCTATATCTCCACGTTTTACACTTTCATATAAATCATTTCCGACTTGTGTGTTTGGTAAATCTATTTCAAATCTTAATCCTATATTGTCACTTTCAAGCCTTAATGTTTGGCTCTTAGTAGAACCTAAAACATAATCTGTATTATGATTGTATAATGCCTTTATAGTGTTATTTCTTATAGCATTATCAAATGCACCGTCAGCAATTACTTCGACAAATTCATCACCCCACCAGTCACGTAAAATTTGTGACTCAGCATTATATTTAGCTACATATCCTTCTATTGTCTTTTGTTCTGAATTTTCTTCTTTACTTCTTACTTCTAAATGACAATAATTATTCCTTACTTCCCTTTTTACTTCCTTTCCCATTTTCATCACCTCCCCTCATATATTGTGTTCCAGCCATTTCAACTGGCATTATATTCCCATTAGCTAATAATTTGTCGCCACCCTCTAATGGCTCTAAATCTTCTTTGCTTCTTGCTTCATTAGGTGTTAATACACTTCCCTGTATTCCTACCCTATAAGCTTCATATCTATCTTTTAAGCTTGTCCTTAATATTGCATCTACATTGAATTTAAAATAATATCCTTTTTCAAATTCTGACCTTGCCAAAAGCTTATAATTAAGCTCCTGTTCATATCCGGTTAACATAGGCTGTAATGTGTCTATATAAAACTCATTTTGCTGCTCTACTATATTTGTATGTGTTGCTCTTTCTAAATCGTTTAAATGATGAGATTTGATCCCAAATACTGCTGCTATCTGTCTATAATTAAGCTTTGCATTATCTAAAAATTGTGCGTCTGCCATACTTAAACTTATTGGCTGAAATTGATAGCCTATAGGAAGCATAGAAACTGAATGAGCATTAGCAAGACCATTACTCATATTTTCAAATTCCTTTATAAATATTTTTTTAGCTTCTGGGTTCAAATCACCTACATATTGAATTATGCCTTTAACACTGAGCCCATTTCTAAAGAACTTATTTATAAATTCCTGTGTACACTTTCCATTTTCAACTAGACACCTTAAATAATCTAATGGCGGTATTCCAATTAATCCATCTAGGGTTATATCACCTAAAAAATGAAGCATTTCGTCAGCAAATAGTTTATATTGCTTACCTTTATCAGTTACTATATACCAAATTTTATTTGTACTTAATAAGCTTTCATCATCTACTACAATTTTTACTTTATCCGCTTCTATAGGTATTAAAGAATCTATATCACCTTTTTTATTTCTTATTATTGCCGCAAAGGCATTGCCTTTTAATGCTCTTTGCGTTTCTATAGCCTTCCAAAAGTTTATTGATGACATAAATTTATTAGGTCTTAATTTCAATAAATATGATAATTCATTACCTTTGCACTCTATTTTATTTTTATAAAGCTTTAAAGGTAGCTTTCCAATGCTCTCAGAACGTATTTTAGTACAAATGTATACTGTAGCTTCTTTTAATGAATTAAATCCATTTACAGCTAAATTAGAACCATTTAAACCGAACAATTCTGCAAGTTTTTCATTATATATTGAAAAATCACTTTTTTCACTGTTTCTACGTTCAAATATTTTGCCTAGCATTATTTATACCTCTGAATCTTACTTAACGTACAAGCTAACCAAATACAACCTATACCAATAAGATAATTAGTTACTATGGGACTAATTTTATACGTAGTTTTAATTATTAAAAAAAGACCTATTATCAAAAATACGTCCTCAATATTTTTCTTTATAAAATTTTTGATTTTCTTCATGTTACTTTTTCCCCCATAATCTTTTTAAGAAATCTTCCTCGGCAAATTCACTTACATTCATTTCCGGCTTACTCCAATGTTGCATTGCTAATTGATGAGAAAATATTGAACACGCAATCGGGTCAATTCTTTTAAACTTGCTTATTTTAGATATTTTAATTTCACCAAAACTGTTTTTATCTACTTCGGAATTGTTTAAACTCCATGTCATTAATTTATTACCATCATGAACAATTTGCTTAACCTTAACTAAATCTCTAAAATTTACAGTAGCTTCATTTAATCCCCTTGCACTTTGTTTAATTTCAATGCAAGTATATCCACGACTTTCAAGCTCTCCCACTAGCATTGTAGCTCCATTAGGGTCATATCCTATTTGCTTAATATCTAAATCATATTTTTCTTTTATTTCTTCTATATAATTTAATACCGCCCAATAATCAACCGTTAGACCCTCATTTGCTTCTGTAGAAGTTAACCAGTCGTTTCTGCGCCATATTGAATATGGTACATTATCAGTTTTGCTCTTTTCTTCTTCTACTGCTGCGGGGATAAATGAATGACCAAATAAAGCATATTTTCGTGTATTATCTTCTACATCTATGAATGGGAATTCAAAACTTATTGATGTTAAATCACCTGTTTTGGATAAATCCATGCCAACATAACAAGTACAACCTCGAAAATCTTCTAAAGTCATTTCTTTTTTACACTTTTTCCAAAGCTCCACATCCATATATCTTTTTTCACCGGCAGCAACATAGATATTACAGTTCTTAGTTAAAAATTCCGGAAGTTTCTTTTCATCACTTGAATTTTTAGCAAGTTTTGCATTTTCTCTCATACTTTCTAATCCCGCTTCATATGTACATAAAACAGGGTTAGCTTTTATCCAGTTTTCCTCACAGAATGGGTCATCACCTTTATCCAGTTCACAAATCATAACAAAGTATCTGTCATTGTCTATTGTTCCATCTAAGATATTACAACAATCTAAGTATTCACAATAACACGCAGTACCTTCGTAATCTTCACCAGCGGTTGTAATTATAACTAATAATGGCTCTGTACGGGACATCATTCCCGATTTCATAACATCATACATTCTACTATCTCTATGCGCATGATATTCGTCTATGACTGACATTTGTGGGTTCTTACCATCTCCGGTTTTACCTGCTTTCTGTGATAAGTGTCTTATAAAACTAGAACTCTTTAAATGTCTTATTTCTTTTTGTACTATCTTAAATTTCTTTTTTAATGGCTTTGTAAGCATTAAATCAACTTCATCAAACACAATTTTAGCTTGTTCTCTTTCAACCCCTAATGTGTAAATTTCTGCGGCATTATATCCCTTTGCTCCACATTCATAAGAAGCCATACCCGCCTCCATTTGTGATTTTGCATTTTTTCTAGCTACTTGGATAAAAGCAAATCTGAATCTGCGGTAATTAGTTACTTTATGTTTCCATGCTTCAATATTGCATATAACGAATTTTTGCCATGAATTTAATACAATTGGTTGTCCTTCCAGTGCTCCCTTACTATGTTTACAATAAGAATACCAATCAATTATTTTTTGTGCTTCTTCTTCGTCCCAGTACCAGTCCCACGAATCAAGTTCCATTTTCCTTAAATCATCTAAAAACCTTTGACAAGCTTGTTTATGTCTTTTACACGCTGTTAACTTTTCATTAACTATATCATTACTATAATTTATTAATTCTTCAAGTACTGTATTATACATATCCAAACTTTCTATTGAATTCTTTTTCGTCCTCATCAAGTTCTTTTGAATTATCTTGAATTATTTTTAATCTTGCAGCCGGTGTTAATCCGAACTCATTTGATACTTTCCTAACAAGTTCCGCATATTCCATTTGAACTGTTATAAGTGGATTTTTTTGAGTTGTTGAAAATCCTTTTTTATTTACGTGTTCTATGGTCAACTCATCTGAGTTTAATTTTAAAGTTGCTTCTATATACTTATCGAAAGCATTTGAAAGTATAGCAAGGTTATAAATATCTATATTAGCCAATATTTCTAATGCTTCAAGCTCCTTGACTATATCCTTAAATATTTTCTTAGCTCCTTTATTTAGCCATGTTGGCGGTCGTATTTTATCATTACTTAATTTTTTTAATTCTTCTTCCTGTTCTTGTCTTTTCTCTATCTCTTCCTTTGTCAAATGGGATTTATTCCCGTTTGCAAGAATTTGAGATACTGAAATCACCTTTCTAGCCAAAAGTACCTTGACCCCCTTTCCTTTGAAAAAACGAAAAAAATTCATAAGACTGAGACCCAGTGGTGTTTTATAATTGATTGAAAAATTTTTCCACCACCCCTCCCCCTTTTTTCTAAGATTCTAATGCTTTAGTAATCTATTTTTATTATTAATGTCTTAACCTTTATATTATCTATCTTTAATTAAGGATTTTAATTTATGTTGCATATCTTCCTTATGTTTATTACTTCTTTTGTACTCTGCGTGTACTTCATTATGACAACTGTTGCATAAGCTTATTAAGTTCCTAGGTTCACATCTTAGCTCCCAATTTTCTTTAAGCTCTGTTATATGGTGTACAAGCTCCATGAATGTTATAGCTTTATTACTTAAACATAGCACACATAGTCCTTTATCCTTTGCCTTTATATCTGCTCTAGTTAATAGCCACTCATCACTATGGTAAAAGCTTGTACTATTCTTATCTCTTATTGTCAAATCATAAATATAATTACTTAACCTTTTTTCTTCTTCATGAATCTTCTTATGTTTATCACAGTATGTTTGTTTCATAGATATTAATTCATTGCAACCTCTAGCGTAACAAATCTTTTTAGGCATAATATTATTTCCTGTCTAAAATTCCCTTATGTTCTCCTAGAATATAGTTACTAAAATAATTTACACTATAAAACATTAATTCACCTGTTCCAGTAGCAATCATAAAATTAAAACCGCAAGAAACTTTTTTCCAATGTCTTTTTAAATTATTAACTGTACTATCTGTTATTTGTGAAGCCGATAGCCTAGAAAGTTTATATCTGATAAAGTCATCTCTAGTTATAACTTTATATTGGTTCATTTCTGCATTTGTACTTATGGTCGCTTCATCTCGATCGGGTTCTAATTTCTCTGTCATATTATTAAAATCTTGTGCTGCTCCTTCCATCTGCTCTACTAATTCACCTATAGAAATTAATGTATCAACAAATGAATTCATACAATTTAAGTTTTCTTTAAACTCTTTAGCTTCTTTTATTTCTTTTCTTAGTTCTGTTCTAGCATTTTTCTTTCTAAGTTCTTGTAATCTCTCTTGCATTTCTAAAACTCCTCTTTCTCTAATTTTTCTTTTAACTTAAACATTCTCTCTGACATTTCTTTTTTAGTCTTTAATAACTCTTTATTTAATTTTCTTACTTTCTCTTGTTGTTTTCTTATAACCACATCTGTAGCCACTCCTATATTTCTTTCACCGCAATGGGGACATTTAAAATATAAAACCTCTATTGCACTTACTTGGAATATCTTTCTTTTCATGTCTAAAATGAAATCTTTATTGCATTTATCACACTTCAAAACGTTCATAAAATTACCTCCTAAAACATAAAAAATCTCACATAATTTATATTGTCTAAATTATGCAAGATTGTACTTTTTAACTTGTATGGAATTACCTTCAATACACATTGTGTCTAATTCGCCATTTCCCTCAAACTATATTAATTTCAGTACTTTAAGCTATTTTCCATTTTTCAATTACACATAGGCTAAATATGTCCAATTCATTAAAAATAAACAATAAAAAAAGACTTTAGTATATTCTAAAGTTCTTCATCATTTTATTAATATGGCTTTGTTTAATCCCTATATATCTTAAAGTAACTTCCGGTGCTGCATGATTAAAAATTTCTTGTAATGCGACCACATCTTTATATTGTATATAGAAATGATAACCAAAGGTTTTACGCAATGTATGTGTACCTAAATTATATAGACCAACTGCTCTACCCGCTTCACTCAAAATGTTATAAGCTTGTTTTCTTCCTAGTGCTTTATTATATCCAGTTCTACTTTTTATTAAGTATTCATTTAGCTCTTTTCCTTCTATGTACTTTTTAATTTCTTTTTTAGGTGTGGAGCTATTGGGAATATTTTTTGTTTTCCTGTTTTTTGTTCTCTAATACAAATCATGTCTTTATTTTTCACGTCCCTAACTCTTAGCCTTAAAATATCAGAAATTCTTAAACCATTATAAATACCTATCTGAAACATAATATAATTTCTTTCACTATACTTTCTTAAATAATTACTTATATCTTCTACTTTTTCCGGTTCTCTTATTGGCTCTACATAATTCATTCTTCTACCTCAATTTATTTAACTTGTCTTATAGCTCCACCCTTTGCTCTTTTATAATAGTTGTGTGTCATAAGGTTTTTTATATCTTTTTCTGTAAACTTAACTTGATTTTCTTTCTTTTTAGTTTTTATCTTTTTATAAACCTCTGATTGATTTTCTTTTATAATATCTCCTATTTTCATAGCTAATTTCCTCCATCAAAAAAAGACACCCATTTATGAGTGCCTAAACATTATATGTGCCATTTTTTTAATACCTTTGCTTTTTAAACCTCTTGCCCATGCTTCCGAAATATCCATTTTCCTAGCTATATTTCCCCACGAATAACCAACAAGCTCTATATATCTAAGCTCTATAACTTGCTTTTCTTTTGGTTTTAATCCATCTAACGTATTATCTATTTTTCTATTAATTAAATTTAACTGATTTTTTATATTTAAAAGCTTCTTAGTCTTTTCTTCTTTTTGTATTAATTGCTGCTCAACTGTATATTGGATTTTATTTGTTTTAGAAGTTTTTTCTCCTTCTGAGTTTATTGAGCTTATTGAAATATTATTTAATTCTTCTAGCTCTAATTCAATATTTCTTATCTCAATCTCATTTGAATTATATTCTTTTAACATGCGTTCTATTTTTTTAATGTTTTCTTTCAAGCTCTCACCCCTCACGTTTTTCTTTCTTTTTCGTTAAGTTTTTCTATGCTAATATATTACCCTGTATTTCTGATACACTTCTACACATGAAATCAAGTTTTTTACACCTTTTTTTTACTACTTTTCCGATAGTTTTCTAACATATTATTTTCATTTAACTTATTACTATGGTTACATGTTAAATTAAATCTATAAATATATTTCTACGATATGTTAAAAAATACCGCATATTCACATGTTGAATAATACGGTAATACCGGTGTTAAATATTTGTAATTGGATAATCAATTATCATTTTATATAGACAATCTGTAAGGAATACTAAACTCATCATATTTTTATGATTTATTAAATCTAATCGTTCTCCATGTAATATATGCCTAGTTATAAAATTAGGATTATTGGATGTACTTTTGTATATATAGTAATTGCTTTTTTTATTAAAGAATGTAAAAAATAATTTATCCAGTTGAGAATACTTTCCACTCTTGAAACAATTTTTTTTCAAAGTTTCAATAATATTTTTAGTAATTCTATCCTCCCCTATAGGATTTCCTGTAATTTCTGCTGATTTTCTAACTTTATATTCTATTAGTGTAAATAGATTTAAAGTAGTTACATATACATTTCTTTGTTGAAAATTTATCTGAATTTCTCTAATAAACTCCTTTATAAACTCCTCATCTTCATCCTCAATCCATTCATTCATACTATTATAATAGAATAATAAAAGTTCATTATCATCTAATAAATTTTTAATATCTATATTTTCTGTAAATCTTTCATCAAACTTAATCATATCATTTAAAGTTTTATTTTTTAAAAAGTAAAATATTGGAGGACATAATCCTTCTTTTATAAATATATTTAGAAATTCAGTATTACTTTCTAATAAACATGTAACTAAAAATATATTTACTCCTTTTTTATGCAAGAGTTCCTTTCTTAATTTATCTAAGACAGCAAAATACACTTCTATTCCTACACTAAATTTTTCTGCTAATTTCGAAACAATTATAGGTAAATTACTCAACGTTTCTAAAAACTGATTCACTACACAAGGTATTTTAACCTTAATTTCGGAATAATAAGATAAATTGTTTTTAATAACTTCAATTTCATTTTTCATATCATAATCATCAATCATATAAGCTTCAACCCCTTATACATTTATCTTAATATTTAAAATATACTAAATCAACATCATGTTTTTCAATTTTAAAAGAACATTATATATTTTAATTTGTCTTAATCTTGTACTTTTATTTTTTTGTATGATCTTTTGTAATTCTTATTTTTTCTTTTAAATTTTGTATGGTATTGCTAAAGTCACAGTTCTGTCCAGCCTTAACTCCTTCTTTTATTAAATTCTTAATCTCATATTCTCTCATAATTTCATTTTGCTCCTTTGATATAAGCTTATCTACTTTTCTCTTAGTATTAAAATCTTTATATTGTATACTCAATATAGTTATATTAATTTATTCCTTAATCTTTCCATCTAAAAACACCACCTTAACAGGATTATTTATATATGACCACTGTAAATCTTTTTTACTACTCAATACATGGTTTTTAATTACTTCTGTGTTATCTTGTATTATCTCTCTAGTATTCAAATTATATTGGTATAATTTATCTATAGAATTATTTGCACTTTCTAAAATTTTTCTTATATTCTCCATTTCGTAAATTTGTTCCTTTTGAAATTCTAATATTTGACTTTGAGTTATATCCATATCCTTTATGCTAAAAAAATTATCTGTTGATTTATTATTTATTTTTCTTAAATCCTTATTAATAATATTTAATCTTTTATCTATAATTTTTAAACCTATTCTAATAGCACACACTGAAATTACTCCTAATACAACTAATGTAACCACTATTTTTCTCCCTCCATTTTGAAAATTTCACCTGTTTCTCTATTAATAAACTCATGTAAAGTACTTGTATTCTTTATACATAAATAATTCTTAAAGTTAAGTCCTTTTGCTAATAACATAAACTTTTGTTTTCTAGTAAGTTTCTTACCATTTTTCACTTCTATTCCCCCTCTTTATCAGACCATCCCAATAGGTCTTTTTCTAATTCATCAAAATCATATTCCCTCTGCTCAAAATTATTAAAAGTACCATTATTCCCATTGGCTTTATTATTCTTTTGTTTTTGCCTGTCTTTTGGTTTCTCTTCCATATCCCAATTTCTTAATATTCCATAAACATAAGCTAAATTTAGATTTGAATTAAATACCGCTACACTCAAAGCTTCCTTTATCCACCAACTGGGAAAGCCTTTAAGTATCGATTTTATGTTTTGGTCAGTAGCTCTTATAAAGTTATTTTCTATAAGGTACTTTTTTAAATCTTCAAAATTAATATCAGTTTCATCAAAACTATTACTACAACTACTCTCTATAGTTGTAGTCTCTATCTCTATATCTTTATCTCTATTCTCTATATCTATCTCTGTCTCTATCTCTATCTCTGTCGGACAATTCGGAGACAATTGAGGGACATTGTCCTTAAGTTTTGCGTTTAGCCTTTGTTGCCTTTTTTTCTTAGCCCATTCACTCTCACTTCCAACCATATTTTCTAACTGTGATAAATAAATTTCTCCATTTTCCAAAATCTGAACTAAACCAATTTTTTTAAATACTTCCATAGCAATTCTTACTGTATCTGCATTAGTGTTTGTCATTGAAGCTAATTTTTTTACATCATAAGGTACTAATATTTGTCCTACATTTCTTATAAGAATTCCATTTGTTTTTAGTGACTTTAAGCATAATTTTAAGTAAAATAAGCAATAGTCCTTTCCATTTTCTTGTTCTTCCAGCCATTGAATAGTATCTTCTTCAAAAAAATCTTCTTTCATCTTCAACCAGTAATACTTTTTATCTTTTGCCATATTTGTTTTCCCCCTATTGTAAATTAAAGCTACTATGCTATAATTTACTTAGATAGTACAAATTTATTATCTAAGTAAATTTAGCGTAGTGTTTAGGTTGCTCTGCCAAGCAACCTATTTTTATTTTAATAAAATCTATCCATATAGTGCTTGTACAACATATCTTATAAACTCTATCTATTATCTTATATCCCATACTCTTTAAAAAATTTATCACGTGATACTCTTGCATTATTAACAACTAATTGTGGATTTATTTTTCCTTCCTGTTCCAAAATTTTATTTACTGTTTTTATATATGTTCTAGCAGCAGGCTCACTACATTCCATTATTTCTACTACATGTTTAGTTGTTAAAACTATTGGATAATCTATTTTGTTTTTAATCATACTAATTGCTCCTTTTTTATATTCTTATTTGATAGGTTTTTATAAGTTGTAACGTGCAATTTTATGAATCTATAGTGAATTGTTTTATTACAACTTATTAATCAACTCAAAATCTCATCATCCTTTGTTGCATTTTTGGGATGCAACCAGCAAAAAAAATTTCTATTGGATTATCTATTTCTAATATATTAACTATTTTCACAACTTCATCTAGTGTAAATTGTGAACGCTTATTTAGTTTAGCATTTAGTGCTTGTTGCGTTATTCCTAGTTCTTTAGCCATATTTTTTTGAGTATAACTTTTTTCAACCATTCTACCCTTCAATTTATTTACATCCATATTTACCACCTCTTTCGTTGCATTTTTGGGATGATTAAATAATATCATCCTCTTTTTTTTATGTCAACCCAAATATGCAACTTTTTTTTATATATTTTACATTTTTCGTTGCATTTATGAAAAAATCTTTTATAATGTTAATTAGAGAGGATGAGTAATATGAATCAAGAAGAAAAAATGGATACAATAATAGACCGTATTAAAAATAGAAGAACCGAATTAATGTTGTCATATCAAGATTTAGCTAATAAAACAGGTCTAAGCAAATCTACTTTACAAAGATATGAAACTGGTTCAATAAAGAATATGCCCCTAGATAAACTGGAAGTTTTAGCAAAAGCATTAAATGTTGAGCCTTATTATTTAATGGGATGGGATATAAAAAAAAATGATGCTTTATCCAAAGATGAAATAGCATTATTAGAAAATTACAATAGTTTAAATAGTTTAGGTAAAAACAAACTAATTGAGTATAGCAATGATTTAAATGAAACTCTTAAATATACAGAAAAAAATAAAGAAAATACAGTTACTGAGCTAATTACTGCAACTATACCTTATGCTGATTATGAAGTAACTACCTTTGCTGCACATGATGATGATAATCCAGAAATTGCAAAGCATGATTTAGAAGTTGCAAGAGAATTTATTGCTAACTTAAAAAAGAAAAACAAATAAAATTTATATACTTATTTTATGGGTTGGGGTGTTTATATGACTGAATTTGAAAAATTAATTGCAAAATCCCAAGAGATTGGAATTAAAGTTTATGAATTGGAAACCTTTAAAGGTAAAAGTGGATACTATTTTGACAATACAATATTAATAAACAAGAATTTATCTTATATAGAAAAACGTTGTATTATGATGGAAGAATTAGGACACCATTTTAAAACACACGGTGATATATCAGACCAAAAAAAAGTTGAAAATAGAAAACAAGAATTAGTAGCTCGACGTTGGGCTTATGAAAACCTTATTGAAATAGCTAAATTGATACATACTTATAAAAATGGTCTCAAAGAAAAATTTGAAATATCGGAATTTTTAGATATAACAGAAGATTTTTTAGAAGGAACTCTTCAACATTATAGACAAAAATATGGTACTCACTTTGAAATGGGAAAATATATAATTTTTTTTGAACCAACGATTACCGTAATAGATAAAACTGAATTAAAACAAAGCATTTAGATAAGGAGATGTTTAAAATGAAATTTAAAGATACTAATAGTGAAAAATATGATCTAGTTTTGTTTTTAAACCTTTCTGATAAACTTAAAAGCATAAAAATTTATAAATTTATAGATAATAAAAGCACAATTCAGTACCCCAACCAATAATCATTTTTAACATATAATATATAATTAAAGAATATTTATCTAGTTAATTTTAAAAATACATTTAATTTTAACTAGATTGATGAGGTGAATTTGAATGACAACTATAAAAAAGGATGAAAAAAACAACCTATATTGGTTTAAAATTTCTTTAGGTACTGACCCCACAACTGGAAAACGTAGACAGACAACAAGGCGTGGATTTAAGAAAAAAGCTGATGCAGAAAAAGCTTATAATGATTTAAAAAACCAATATTACAATGGTGTCCTTGTTTATAATAAATCTACTAAACTTAAAGAATTTATAGCTGAATATTTAAAGTGGTACAAAACACAAGTTAGAAGTACTACTTATGAAAACAGAGTTAGTAGTATAAATAAAAATATTATTGCCATTTGGGGTGAATATAAGATTGAGCAAATAACACCAATTGCAATTCAAAAATGGCAACATGAGCTACTAAGTAATAAACTTAATCAAAATTATGTTAGAAGCTTACATATATCTTTAAGTCAAATTTTAGAAAGAGCTATTACTTTAGATATAATAAAAACTAATCCTGCAAAAAAAGCTGGTAATGTTAAACGTAAAAAAGTTGAAGTTGAATTTTGGACAGAAGCTGAGCTTAGATTAATTTTAGAAACTATGGATAAAACAAACTTAATCCAATATTTTGGATATATAATTATTAAATTTTTATTTTATACAGGCTTAAGATTTTCTGAAATGCAAGCATTACAATGGACTGATTTTTATGAAATAAACAAAAGTATTTCTATAAGCAAAGACTTAGATTATAAAAATCAAAACAACTGGGTATTTGATGACCTCAAAAATAAGTCCTCTTATCGTTCTATTATATTAGATGATGATACCTTTTATATGTTATTAGAATGGAAAAACTTCCAAAAAACATTATTTAATGTAAAAGAAGATAGTTTTATATTTAGCTACGACAATGGTATTCCAACTAATAAATATTTTCCGATGAACACAATAATAAGACATGCTAAAAAAGCAAATATAAAAAGAATTAAAACCCATGCTCTTCGTCACAGTCATGCATCATTCTTAATATCTTTAGATATTAATATAATTGCTATAGCAAAAAGACTTGGGCATACAGATGTTCAAGAAGTTTTGAAAACATATGGTCATCTATATCCTCAACACCAATTTGATGTTGTTGAGAATATAAATAACCATATTAAAAATTCAAAAAAAATAAAACGGGGTCAATTGAAGGTCAAAACCTTTCAATAAACCCCTAAATATAAGTAATTAACCTATTTATTTAATTATAACAACTATTCCCACTCAATAGTTGATGGTGGTTTAGAAGTTACATCATAAACAATTCTGTTTATCCCTTTAACTTCATTTACTATTCTTCTAGATACTTTATCTAAAACTTCATATGGTATTCTTGCCCAATCAGAAGTCATTCCATCTGAAGATGTTACAGCTCTTAATGCTACTGTATGACAGTAAGTTCTCTCATCACCCATAACTCCAACTGATTGGATATTTGGAAGGCAAGCGAAATATTGCCATATCTTACTTTCTAATCCATTTAACGCAACTTCTTCTCTGAATATTGCATCAGCTTCTCTTACTATAGATAATTTTTCTTCAGTAACTTCACCAAGAACTCTTATAGCAAGTCCTGGACCTGGGAATGGCTGTCTCCATACTAAGTTATGAGGAATTCCTATTTCTTCTCCAACTGCTCTAACTTCATCTTTAAATAATTCTCTTAATGGCTCAATTAATTTAAATGTAATATCTTCTGGAAGTCCTCCAACATTGTGATGACTTTTTATTGTAGCTGAAGTGTTAGTTCCACTTTCTACTACATCTGCATATATTGTTCCTTGCACTAAGAAATCTATTTCTCCAAGTTTATTTGATTCTTCTTCAAATACTCTTATAAATTCTTCACCGATTATTTTTCTCTTTCTTTCTGGATCACTTACACCTTTAAGTTTGCCTAAGAATCTATCTTGTGCATTAACTCTTATTAGGTTCATATCAAAACCTTTTCTAAATACTTCTTCTACTTGATCCCCTTCATCTTTTCTTAAAAGACCGTGATCAACAAATACACAAGTTAACTGCTTTCCTATTGCTTTATGTACAAGAACTGCAGCTACTGATGAATCTACTCCACCAGATAAAGCGCATAAAACTTTTTTATCGCCAACTAATTCTTTTATTTCTTTTATTTTTTCTTCTGCAAAAGAAGACATTGACCAATCGCCTTTAACTTCACAAACATTGTATAAGAAGTTTGTTAACATTTTTGCTCCAAATAAAGTATGTTCAACTTCTGGATGGAATTGTACTCCATAAAGTTTTTTGTCTTCATTGCATATAGCAGCCACTGGACATTGATTGCTATATCCTATAATATCAAAGCCTGTTGGTGCTTTTTCTATGTAATCTGTATGACTCATCCAACATTGTTTTTCTGTTATTCCATCAAATAACTTATTGTTAGTTGTAAGTTCTACATCTGTTTTTCCATATTCTCTTATAGTTGCAGTTTTAACACATCCACCTAACATATGAGACATAAGTTGAGCACCGTAACATATTCCTAATATAGGTATGTTAAGCTCAAATAGCTCTTTATCTACCTGTGGAGAATCCTCACCATAAACACTGTTTGGACCACCTGTAAAAATTATTCCTTTTGGATTTAATTCCTTAACTTTTTCAGCAGAAATTGTATATGGAACTATTTCACAATATACTTTATTTTCTCTTACTCTTCTTGCGATAAGTTGATTATATTGACCGCCAAAGTCAACAACTAAAACTAGTTCTCTGCTCATCATAGGCCTCCCTTTTCTAATTTCTTATGAAACTATAGTTTATTTATATTTAAATTACTTGTATCCATTTTTAACTGAATATAGGGTTACAAGTCGACTTTTTAAGTTATTCATTATTTAATGATAATATTTTATTATTTCATGAATAACCTTAAAGACGCACTTATTTCCCTATATATAGTTTGAAACTTATATTTTAACTTATACATTGAAAATTTCAGATATTCACATCAGTGATGTCATGATCAAAATTTCTTAAATTTAAAAGTAAATATATATTAATACTTATATATAATTAACAAATAAATTTTAATTCCAACTTAACTCACTATATTTATTAAATAGCATATCATATTTTTCTTACTATTTAAACCTCTTCTCAGCTTAATATCTATCCTCTACTAAACTATAAACTATAGTTTGGTGCTTCTTTTGTTATTGATATGTCATGTGGATGACTTTCTTTTAGTCCTGCTGATGTTTGAACAACAAATCTAGCTGTTTCAAACAATTGTTGTAAAGTTGGTGCTCCTAAATATCCCATTCCTGAACGTATTCCGCCCATTAATTGGAATATTGTATCAACAACAGCTCCTTTAAATGGAAGTCTTCCCTCAACACCTTCTGGTACTAATTTTTTGCTATCTTCTTGGAAATATCTATCTTTACTTCCTGCTGCCATAGCTCCTAATGAGCCCATTCCTCTATAGACTTTATATTTTCTTCCTTGGTATATTTCAGTTTCACCTGGAGCTTCTTCACAACCAGCGAACATAGAACCCATCATACAAACTTTAGCTCCTGCTGCTAATGCTTTTACTATATCTCCTGAGTATTTTAAACCACCATCTGCTATAACAGGCACTCCATATTTATTAGCTTCTTCTACACAATCCATTACTGCAGTTAATTGAGGAACTCCAACACCTGCAACAACTCTTGTTGTACATATTGAACCTGGTCCTATACCAACTTTTACACAGTCAGCACCAGCTTCAATTAATTCTTTTGTAGCTTCTGGTGTAGCAACGTTACCAGCTATAATTTGAAGTTCTGGATATTTAACTTTTACAGTTCTTACTGCATCTATAACGCCCTTTGAATGACCATGAGCTGTATCAATAGTTATTACATCAACTTCTGCTTCAACTAAAGCATCTACTCTTTCCATCATATCTTTTGTTACTCCAACAGCTGCACCACATAAAAGTCTACCTTTTCCATCTTTAGCTGCATTTGGATAAATTCTAACTTTTTCTATATCTTTTATTGTTATTAAACCTTTTAGTTTAAAGTTCTCATCTACTAATGGCAGTTTTTCTATTTTGTGTGTTTTAAGTATTTCTTTAGCTTCATCTAAAGTTGTATCTTCTTTTGCTGTTATTAAATTTTCTTTTGTCATAACTTCTTCAATTTTTCTTGAAAAATCTTTTTCAAACAGCATATCTCTATTAGTGATTATTCCAACTAATGTATTATCTTCTTTAACTACTGGCACTCCTGATATTCTGTATCTTGCCATTACTTTATCAGCTTCTTCTAAAGTATTGCTTGGATATAAATAAAATGGATTTGTTATTACTCCATTTTCTTGTCTTTTTACAGTATCAACTTCTGCCGCTTGTTCTTCTATTGACATATTTTTATGTATAATACCTATTCCACCTTCACGAGCCATAGCTATAGCCATTTTAGCTTCTGTAACAGTATCCATTCCTGCACTCATAAGTGGCATATTTAACTTTATAGTTTTTGTAAGGTTAGTTTTTAAAGTAACATCCTTTGGTAAAACCTCTGATTTATTTGGAACTAATAATACATCATCAAATGTATATGCTTGTTTTAAAATAACTGCCATTTAAAATCACTCCTCATTCTTAATTTTTATCCATTATATCTCTTTAAATCAACTGTTAGTCTTAATTGGAAAGAATTTTTAAAAGATTTAGTGTATAAATTCTTTTTAAAATTTACACACTATTAGTAACCTCTCCTATAATATATAAATTATAAATTCTTCCTCCCAAATTATCTTCTAAAAAAAGACTAGTTTTACTATATTATAAGTAAAACTAGTCTTGCCTATTTATATAGAAATTTAATTATTTCTAAAATAGGTTCTCTAATTTTACTCATAGTCAGAAATTTTTGGTTTCCGGTAGATACTCCTTGCCATATTCAAGGGATATATGAGTTAGTATGTTCAATTTTGTTTGCGCTTAACTATTGTTAATTATTTTATTTAATAATTAACAATTTGTCAACAACCAAATTGATATTTTTTTATTTAATTTATATTAAAGAAAATATAAGACCAAATTTTAAACCTATATTTCTCCATAATTATTGAAAATATTAATATCATAGGATTTAATAATACACACTTGACCTATGTTAAAATTTCTCTGTTTTTATAACATTAAATTCTAATGCTTCTTTATATCCATCTAGTGAATTTATTAAGTTTTTATGAATAAAACCTTTAAATTCTGGAGTGAAATCTGTTAATTTTTCACTTAATTCATTGACAATATGCTCTTTAGATTTATAACTATTTACTCCATTGAAATTTATCATATTATATTTATCATTTTCTAAAATGTTATCTTGATTTAAAATTATATTTTTTGCAAATATAGATGAATTATAAAATTCACTTATTCCTTCAAAAGTAACTGTTCCAGTACAATAAATTATATAATTTATAAAATTTTCTTTGCTGTTATTAGGAATTATTAAATCACCATCTATTATTATAAGTTTATAAACATTTCCATAAGTTTGTAGATAATTGTCTTTATATTTATCTATTTTTCTTAATTCTTCAACAGCATGTTCATATATACCATCATTATTTTTAGGGTTATTATCTATTATTCCTGCAAAATCTTTATATGGATTTTTAGCATTTCCTCCATTTATTAGTTTATTAAAATCTATTTTTTCACCATTTTTTGTTCTTCCTTTAAATTCTATAAGTAGTTGGTTATTGTCACTATTGCTTTTTATATTTACAAACTCTTTACCTACATATGGATTTTGTAAATATGGCTCTTCTTTTTTTATATCCTTTTTTCTTTTTTTAACAGATCTTCATATTTCATATATATATCTTCATAGGAAATAAATTTATATTTTTCATCAAAAACTTGAATATCACTTCCACCAACTTTTAAATGTGGCTTATTCAAATCTTCTAAGGTTAACTTATCAAAATCTTTATATTTTATATTACCTTCTTTTAAACCTTTCTTAAAATTTAAATTTTTCAACTCCTTTAATTTTAATTGCTTCCAATATTTTTGATTTTCCTCTATTTTGCCATTATCTTCATAAGGTAATCCACCATTTAAAGTTACAATTACATTTTCACTATCATCAATTTCTATATTTTCACCCTTTAAATACAAATTCGTATCTTCAAACAAATTTATATTTCCACTAGGCTTAAATACTATATTATTTTTTTGTATAAATATATCTCCAGATATATTCAGCTTACCTTTAAATAAATCAAAGTAATTATCTATATTATTTAAACTTCCATTAATAGCTTTTGTATTTTTTTCTTTTAGCGGAGATATAACAGAAAAAGCACTATTAAACATTCTATTAAAATAAGGATTTAATATTTCACTTCTGTCTATATACTGAACTAAAGTGACAGTTTCATTAGTTTTTTTATTTTTAGCCATAGATTTAACTTTAATATAATAATATTCTTTTCCTGTTTTTACATCTGTTATTTTATCTTCATAAGAACTTTTCAACGTAACTTTATTTTCTATATTATCATCTTCAAATAAAAGTACTCCATTATCACCAATAACTACAGGATCAAAACTTTTAGGTTCTAATAGAATATCAGTTTTATCAACTATATAATTTTTCATTTCATTATAGGCTTTGTCTATTCCTGATTCTGCTGTTAGCTTTAATTTTTTGCTTTGTTCTATATAAGTGGAAGCTTTATAACTAGATAAACTAAAAGATAATAGTGTAGATGCTAAAACAAATATAACAATTATAGTAATTAAAGCAGTAACTAATGCTGAGCCTTTTTTCTTCATCATATAGCCCCCCTCATTCTATCTATAACAACCTTATCTTTAATTTCTACTTTTTCATCTTTTTCTCTGCAACCACCATCTATTTCTATAGTTACTTGTAGTCCATTATTTTTAATTTTTATACTTTTTATATTGTAAGCTATGATTTTTTCACCCTGCGACTGTTCTTTTATCTTATTATAATTTTCATATTCATTTAAGGGGATTTCCTTTACAGAAGTTATTTTAAGTATATTATTTGTATCAAAATAAATAGCCATAACAATGTTGCTTTTATATGGTTGAAATATTATATATTCATCGTAAACACTACTTTTATCTATTACTCTAGTTAAATCTCCATTAATATAAGCTGAATTTTTTTCATTTAATTGCAATCTGCTTTTTTCACTATTTATTAAGTAATTTTTTTTCTCCACATCCGTTAAATATCTACTATTTCCCATTGATTTAAAAATTTTATTTTCTATTGGCATATACTCATATCTATATAAATTAGTTATATCTTCATTATTTTTATCTTGCCTTAATGTATATAAAAATCGTCTTTGATTTCCCTTTTCTTTATTAGGATTTTCTTTTTCTATATTGCTACCTTCTATATAAAAAACAACCTTTTCTTTACTATTATTGTTTAAAAATTTTAAACTTGGATTATTATTAATTTCATCACCACTTATAATTTTATCCCCATATTTTATAATGTTTGAAATATGATTACAGGCTATTTTGCAATTATTATTAACATTATATTTATTAGATAACTTATCAAAAACCTTTAAATTGCTTTTTAATATTAGAAAAAACATGCCAACAGATATCATTAAAATTCCCATTGTTACAATTAACTCAATAAGAGTTATTCCTTTATTTTTCCTCATAAAACTACCTACCTATATCAAAAGTCACAGATGATTTTCCATTATAAAATTCTTTATCTTTCACTTTCCATGTAGCAACTTTCACATTGTAACTACAAAAGGCATCCTCTTTTTTATTTCTAATTTTATTTATCTTAACATTTATAGTAAAATTACCGTTATCACATATATTATTTTTTTCTATTTCATAACTCTCTATTTCCTCTATAGACTTTGTCAGTTCCTTATAATTATTAAAATATATTGTTACATCTTTTCCATCTAACATTTCAATATCTTCTATGCTTTTACTTTTTAATATCTCCACTGCTGTATTGGTATAATTGAAAGTTTTTTTCTAACCTCATAAATCTTTAAGTTTTTATTTATACTACTATATATTGATGACACAATAGCAAAAATCATAACCACTATAGTCATTGATATAACTACCTCAAGTAATGTGAACCCTTTTTTAACACCTTTCAAACTATTCACCAACTTACTTAAACATATTTTCTTTTCCATACTGGCCTTTATTAAAATCGTACTTATATTTGCTTAATTCACCGTCTAATTCATTAAAGAAAAATTCCATTCTAACACTAGTTTTAGTGGGATTATTCCCTGTCATTGCTACTGCATTTATTTCACAAATTCTTTGACTATTTTCAACATTAGATAAAAAATTTAAAGTTTGCTTATAATCTCCTATAACAGTGAAATTCACATATATGCTTTCTACTTTAACCTCAGTATTTTTCTTAGTTGTATCATTTTTTTTATTTTCTTTTTTTTGATTTTTTGTAACATCATTTATTAAATCTGCTGCTTTTTCAACTGTATTTTCTTCTTCCTCACCCTCTATAATCTCACCATTATTTTCTATATTTTCAAAATTTATATCTACAAGATTTATTAAATTTTTTTCAGCTAATTCCTGTATTTCCTTAGCTATATCTGGTGTTTGCTTTCCTGCAGGTAACCTTTTAATTGAACTATTAAGTTCTTTTTTTAATTTATTTAAACTCCATACCTTGTCTTCCAATTGTTCCTGTATTCTTATAGCGTAATCAAGTTTTTTTCTTTTTTCTTCCACCTGATTTTTTAAAGATATAGCATTTAATCTATATGGAAATATAGCTAACTTAGATACTACAAGTATCAAAAGTAAAGATATAAGAATAGATATTAACACCTTCTCTGATTTTTTTAATTCTCTCACCCTAATTTTCCTCCACCATTTCTATAACTGCATTAAACCTATAACTTTTATCACTATTTTCACTAATAGCAGGTAAATCTATCCCTTTATAAATATGATTATTTTCTACATTTGCCCAAAATTCTAATATTGAATTATAACTTTTACTTGATGCAGAAATCGATATTGTTTTACCACTATAATTAAAATTTTCTATAACTACATCTTTTGGAATTTCCTTTTGAAAATCCTTTATTATTTTTGATATTATATTATTTTTTTCACCTTCTAACATATTAACTTTTTCAATATGATTTATTATCTCTTTTGTTTCCTTTGATATTTTTTCATCTTCATTTAATACTTCTTCATATTTTTCTAAAGTTATGTTTAAATCACTATTTTGCTTTTTGAATCTTTGAAATTCTATAAAATAAAATAAGTTTATTCCTATAAAAATAACTACTATAACGGCTATAATTCTATTAATTAAACTCTTCTTTTTTCCTTTTTTCTGGTTTTCTATAATTGCTTTAGGTACTAAATTTAATTCTTTCATTTTTAATCCTCCCTAAGTAACAAACCATAGCAATTAACATAATCTATTAAGTTAACCACATTTTCCTTATCTATATTAATATTCAAATCATCAATAAACACAATTTCATTTTCAAAATAGTTTTCAAAATAGTTTTTTATTCCTTTTATATGATTTAAATCTCCTAATACGTACATTCTATTTAGATTATTTTCAGCCCTTCCAGAAAAATAAAATTTTATAACTCCGTTTAAAACAGTACTTAAAGTATCTACTAATCCTTTAACCTGTTCCCCCTCATAATCTAGAGGTTTTATGCTATTAAAATCTATATTCCTTAGTTTTTCTTTTACTTCCTTATCATTTAATTCTAAAATTCTTTTTATATTTGATACCCCAAAGTTTATTCTTTTTTCCATTTGAAGCAAGTTGTCATTTATTATAGCTAATGTAGTTTCATTGTTTTGTATACTGAGAATTCCTATATAATTTAAATTTTTAGTGTATTTACTACTGCTTATAACTCTTTTAAGAGAATTACTTGATAAATCAATACATTTAAGATTCAACTTAAGGATTTCTGAAAGCTCCACATACTTGTCTATTTTGCTTCGTTTACACATTACTACCATATATTTACCAATACTAGCCTTTTCCTCATTTACACTTTCAGTTAGTTGGTAACTATAATAATATAAACTTTCTTTATCTGGATAACTTTTACGTATTTCAATCTTAACAGCAGTATCCATAGCCTTATCTCCAAGTATAGGAAGTTCTAAATACCTTGTTATTATGTCATCACCATGAACAATAAAATATATATCCTTAGCTCTAATATGAGCCATTTTAAAATATTCTTTTATAGTTTCTCCTATTTTAACTACATCAGTTATAAATCCATTTTCAAAAGCATCACTAGGAGTTTTTAATTTTTTCCAACTCACTATATCTTCTTTAGTTCCCACTAAAATATCTATAGTGTCTTCATTTATATCTATAGTTACCCTTTGTTTTCTATTTTTTTTACTTCCTCATTCTCTTTTTTATATCTATTTATTTTAAATAGATCTTTAATATCCTTTTGCCATATACTCTCCTTTTTTTCCAATACCTCTCACCCCTAAATAATCAAATTAAAATACCAATTAATTATATTTTCTCCATATAACATAACTATTAAAGTTGCTATAGTTATATATTGACCAAAGGGTATATAGTCTTTTTTTGTTTTCTTTTTAGTTAAAATAAGTACAATTCCAAAACTTCCACCAATTATAATAGATAAAAGTAAAACTAATATAGAATTCTTTAATCCCATATATAATGGTACAAGCAAATACATTTCTAAATCTCCAACCGCCATTCCTTTAGTTATTAAAATCAAACCTCCAATTATAAAAAGCATAAGTACTATTCCTATAATATTTCCTGATATAGAAATCCCTATATAATATTCATATATTAAAAATATAATTCCTATAACTGCTGGAGTTAATATTGTTATGTCATATATATCTGTAGTTTTTAAATCTATAATTCCAATAACTATGAAAAATGAAGCTAAAATTATGTATTTAAACATATTTAAAGTTACTCCGTAGTGAATGTATATTAATAAATATATAATTCCAGTAAAAAGCTCAATAACAGGATATTGAATAGATATTTTCACTTTGCAATATCTACATTTTCCTTTTAAAAATATATAACTAACTATTGGAAATAAATCATACCATTTCAAGTTTTTATTACAGTTATAACAATGTGATGGTGGGTAAGCTACAGATTCGCCCCTTGGAATTCTATATATACAAACATTTAAAAAGCTGCCTATTACAACGCCTAAAATAAAAATTAATAAACTCATAATAACCCTCCTTTTAAGAAAGTAACTCCTTTTTAAAGGAGTTACAAATTCATCACACTTATTTGCCTAATACTATTTTTCCATCTTTAAATATAACATTTTCTGAAGTTCCATTTTCTGAAACAAAAGTTCTTAAATCTTTAACTGTTACATCATTACTTATTAACTTTCTTAATTTACCTTGTTCCTGTTCACTAATATAACTGTCAACATAAGTGTGAGATTCCTCTAATATTGTTGATAGTTTGTAGTCTTCTTTTATTGTATCTGCTACATTTCCATTCTTTCCAACTTCACCTGCATATGCTGCATTGTAAGTGTCTACAGCATTAACTAACACTTTAGATGATGCAACCGCTTGAGATACATTAGCTCTTTCTTTATAGCCTTTTAAACTAGGTAGAGCTATTAAAGCTAGAATTAAAATTATAGCAACCACTGCTAAAAGTTCAATTAAGGTAAACCCTTTTTTCTTTTTATTTTTCATCCATTCACATCCCCTTTAAAATTATTTTTATTGAAATTTTAGAGTAAGTAAAAAAACTTCCCTAAAAAACAATCAACCTTAAAAACTTTATTTTTTGTTACAACTAAAATTATTTTCTAGTCTTTCGTGATTTTCACAATAAAATTCTTCATTGTTATCATTTGAAAATTCTTTTAATACTTTAATAGTTACATCAGAATCTATATATTTATCTATTTCTTTTATATCTTCCTCTCTTAATAATGGTGATAAGTACCCCTTAACATCACTTATAGTCATATCACTGGTTATTTCATCATCTGAGAATTTCATTGCACTTTCAGAATTATAAAGTTCTACAGCATTTAAAATAATTTTTGAAGTTCCATCTATAGCTTTCTTATTTGCATAATGTCTGTATCCCATAACACTAGGTACAATCACTAAAGTTAAAATTAGAATTATAGCAACAGTTAAAATTAACTCTATTAAGGTAAATCCTTTTGCCTTTTTCTTATATACAATCATAGTTAACCTACAACTCCTATTTTTAAAGAAATTAACTAATCCAGTTTCATATATCATTTTCAATTGCCAACTATAACATTATTAATTTTTTATCCTTAATTAGCCAAATGACAACTTAAAATACAGTTACATTCCCTATATTTTTCTATTACACAGCGTTATACATACTAAACAGCGGCAAATACATAGATATTGCAATGATAGCTATTAGCCCACCTAAAAAAATTATTATTAATGGCTCTATTACAGATGATAATTGTGTTGCTAATATCTCAACATCATTTTCATAAAAAACAGCTGTCTTAGCTAATATCTCATCTAAATTTCCGCCCCTTTCTCCAACCACTATTGATTGAATAAGAATTGGCGGTAATACATCAATATTTCTTATACTATTTCCTATTGCTTCCCCTTTTTCTACTTTCTCTTTAACTATTTCCATTCTATTTTCAATGTATTTATTTCCAACAACTTTGCCACATAAATCTAAAGCTTCTATTATGCCAATTCCTGATACTAAAAGGGTACCTAAAGTCCTTGAAAATTTAGCAGCAATAACCATTCTATTTAATTTTCCAAATATAGGTCTATCTAATTTTTTTCTATCTAATTTTATTGCCATAGCCCTATTGTTTTTTAGTTTTTCTTTAAACTTATATATTAAAAATCCACCTATGACGATAATAAATATTCCATAATTTATTATTATGTTACTTATATTCATAAAAATTAAAGTAATAAATGGTATTTTGCCACCACCATCTATAACATTTTCAATGAACTTTGGTAATATAAAAATTATTATAAAAGACACTATTAAAAGAGATGCTCCAAATACTATCATTGGATAAGTCATTGCAGATGCAATCTTTTTCTTTATTTTATATTGAGTATTATAATACTCTGCTAACCTATCTAATATTTCCCCTAGATTTCCCGAGGTTTCTGCGGATTTTACCATATTTACATATAAATCAGGAAACTCATCATATTTTTCTAATTCTCCACCTAAAGAACCACCCTTTTCAACACCTCTATATACTTGATGCAATATTTCTTTTAGTCTTTCATTTTTCATCTGTTCCCTTACTACACTTATTCCATCTAAAAGTGGAAACCCAGAATTTATTATAAAAGCAAATTGTCTTGAAAAAACAACTATCTCCTTAAAAGTAACCTTATGAAAATGCTTTTTTATATCAAGTCCTTGCCTATATTTACTTATCTCTTTAGGAAAAATATTATTTTCAATAAGTTTTTCCATAGCATCATCTTTACTAGATGCATCTATGGTGCCATTAAGCTCTACACCATATCCATTAACTGCAACATATCTAAACTTTGACAAACTCTCACCTCTCTTTTTTACCTTTATATAATTTTTCTTATATCTAAAAAAACAATTATAAAATTCTTATTATCAATTCTATAAATAGCTTCATATTACTAATTAATTGTTTTCTAAATATGCTATTCTTATTAGCTCCTCTATTGTTGTTGTCTTATCTAACACTTTAGATCTGCAGGCATCTCTTATGGTTGTCATACCCTTTTCTATTGCTAATTTTGTTATATTATCTATACTTTTTTCACTTGTTATATACTCTCTAATTTCTTGGTCTATCTCCATAATTTCAAAAACACCAACTCGTCCCTTATATCCAGTCTTATTGCATTTATTACACCCTATTTTTCTTTTAATAATAACTTTTTCATTAACATCTATATTTAGTAACTTTTTTTCATAACTAGTAGCTTCGTAACTTTCTGAACAATGGGGGCAAACTATTCTTATGAGCCTCTGAGATATAACCCCTACAATAGATGTAGCTATTAGATATGGTTCTATTCCCATGTCTATAAGCCTTATTATTGTTGATGGAGCATCGTTAGTGTGCAATGTACTTAAAACTAAATGTCCTGTTATAGCCGCTCTCATTGCAATTTTAGACGTCTCTGCATCTCTAATTTCTCCAACCATAATAACGTCTGGGTCCTGCCTTAATATAGATCTTAGCCCATAACTAAAGGTAAGACCTGTTTTGTAATTAACATTTACTTGATTTATTCCTTCTATAGAAAATTCCACTGGATCTTCTATTGTAATTATGTTTCTACTTTCATCATTTAACTCTTTCAATATAGAATAAAGAGTGGTTGACTTACCACTTCCTGTAGGTCCTGTTGAAAGAATTATTCCATGTGGTTTTGAAATTATTCTTTTTAATTTTTCTTCATCACTTTTATCTAATCCTAAATTATTTCTTGATATATTATTAGCACTTTTATCTAAAACTCTTATAACAATCTTCTCTCCATTTACAGTTGGAAGAGTTGACACTCTAAGGTCAATGTCTACACCATTAACTTTAGTTAATATACGACCATCTTGTGGCACTCTCTTTTTTGCAATATCTAAAGATGAAAGTATTTTAATTCTAGCAACTATTGCATTTAAATCTTTTTTTTCTAAGGACATTATTTCCTTTAACTGTCCATCTAGTCTAAATCTAACTTTTACCCTACCTTCTAATGGTTCTATATGAATATCTGATGCCTTAGCATTTATAGCATTTTCAATAATCCAATTAACAGTTTTAACTATAGGAGAATCCATAATTTCACTATTGAATAAATCAACGTCTCCTTTACTATTAGAACTGTATTCCACTATATTGCTATAAACCTTATTTATAGCTCTTTCAACTTCACTTTTAGGAGAGCTTAAAAGTCGTACCTCTTTTCCTGTTATTATTTTAATATCTTCTATTGCAAATATATTAAGTGGGTCTGAAGTAGCTGCAATAATTTCTGTTTCATCTGCATCTATAGCTATCACATTATATTTTTTAGCTATATTTTCAGGAATTATAGACACTATCTTTTCTTCAAGATTAATAGAATCTAAGTAAACTCTCTCTATACCTAATTGCTTTTCTAAAATATTAAATATCTCATCTTCAGATATTGCTCCAATTTCAACTAATATTTCACCTAACTTTTTCTTCTCTGTTTTTTGATTATTCAGTGCAACTTGTAGTTGATTTTTAGTTATTTTATTTTCATCTAATAATAAATCTCCTAACCTTCTCTTCTTAATACCCATCATCACACGTCCTTATATCTACATACAATGTTTTGTTTTTAATAAAAATCCTAATAAAGTAATTATTTGCATTAATAAAAAATAACCCACTCCAATAAATTAAACATTTTAGCTAAACTAAATTTAATGTTTAATTTGGAGTGGGTTCACTATTAGCTCCTCTTATTAAAAGTGACCAAGTAATAATAAGAATCTTAGCTTCCAAATCCCTAATTCAAAATCATTTTCTACTTATATACTATTACACACCTATTATAAATTTTACTGTTTTTTGAAAAAAATACTTTAAATTGTATTTAGATTCTAAGATTAAATTATCATATTTTCTTATAAACCTCAATAAGGTATATAAAAAGAAATACGTAGTCAAATATTGGTAAGAATATCATCTTATTATTTATTTGATTATGTTTAACTGAAAAAAAATAGAAGTTGCTAAAAAGCGACTTCTATTTTTATATTTTAATTTATATTAGTACATTCCGCCCATGCCCATATCTGGAGCCATTGGAGCTGGACTATTTTTTTCTGGTAAATCTACAACTGCAGCTTCTGTTGTTAAGAATGTTGAAGCTACTGATGCAGCATTTTGAAGTGCACTTCTTGCAACTTTAGTTGGATCAACTATTCCAGCTTTTATCATATCTACAAATTCGCCTCTTAATGCGTCGTATCCTATTTCTGGTGCAGACATTTTTACTTTTTCAGCTATTACAGCACCTTCTTGACCTGCATTTATAGCTATTTGTTTTATTGGTTCTTCTAATGATTTTCTTATTATATTTATACCAACTTGAACATCTTCTATATCTGATGTTAGATTTTCTATAACTGGTATTATATTAGCATAAGCTGTTCCACCACCAACTATAATTCCTTCTTCAACTGCAGCTTTTGTTGCAGCTAAAGCATCTTCTATTCTTAATTTCTTTTCTTTAAGTTCTGTTTCTGTTGCAGCACCAACTTTAATTACAGCAACTCCGCCTGCAAGTTTTGCAAGTCTTTCACTTAATTTTTCTTTATCAAAATCTGAAGTTGTTTCTTCTATTTGAGCTTTAATTTGATTTACTCTCTTAGCTATATCTTCTTTAAAGCCTTTTCCATTAACAACTGTTGTATTTTCTTTACAAATCTTAACGCTTTCAGCTCTTCCTAACATTTCTATTGAAGCATCTTTTAATTCATATCCAAGTTCTTCGCTTATAACTGTTCCACCAGTAAGTATAGCTATATCTTGAAGCATTTCTTTTCTTCTATCACCAAATCCTGGAGCTTTTACAGCTACACAAGTAAATGTTCCTCTTAATTTATTAACTACTAATGTTGCTAAAGCTTCACCTTCTACATCTTCAGCAATGATTAATAATTTTTTTCCTTGTTGAACAACTTGCTCTAAAACTGGAAGTATTTCTTGTAAATTTGTTATTTTCTTATCTGTTATTAAAATGTATGGATCTTCTAAGTTAGCTTCCATTTTATCTGTATCTGTTACCATGTAAGCACTTAAATATCCTCTATCAAATTGCATTCCTTCAACTACATCAAGCTCTGTTCCCATTGATTTAGATTCTTCAACAGTTATAACGCCTTCGTTTCCTACTCTTTCCATAGCATCAGATATTAATTTTCCGATTTCTTCATCTGCTGCTGATATAGCTGCAACTCTAGCTATGTCTTCTTTACCGCTTATTGGCTTAGAATATTTTTTTATTTCTTCAACTGCAACATTTACAGCCATTTTTATTCCATTTCTTATTAACATTGGATTTGCTCCAGCAGTTACATTTTTTAAACCTTCTCTTATAATTGCTTGAGCTAATAATGTAGCTGTTGTTGTACCGTCACCTGCTACATCATTTGTTTTTGTTGAAACTTCTTTTACAAGTTGTGCTCCCATATTTTCAAAAGCATCTTCAAGTTCAATTTCTCTTGCTATAGTAACACCATCGTTTGTTATAAGTGGTGCTCCAAATTTCTTATCTAAAACAACGTTTCTTCCTTTTGGTCCAAGTGTAACTTTAACTGTATCTGCTAATATATCCACACCTCTTTGCATAGATCTTCTAGCTTCTTCACTAAATAAAATTGTCTTAGCCATTTTAAAACCCTCCAATTACTAATTTATTTCTACTTTTTATATTCATTATATTACTATTCAATTATTGCTAGTATTTCTTCTTGTTTAAGTATTATATATTCTTGTCCTTCATGCTTTATTTCATTTCCAGCGTATTTAGAAAATAGTACTCTATCTCCTACATTAAGCTCCATTCTAGCATCAGCAAGGCCAGGTCCTACTGCAACAACCTCTGCCTCTTGTGGCTTTTCCTTTGATGCTGCTGTTAAAACTATACCGCTCTTAGTTACCTCTTCAGCTGCTACTCTTTTAATTACTACTCTATCACCAAGTGGTTTTATTGCCATAACTATGACCTCCTAAAATTTTTTATTTTATTAGCACTCTCTTTTGCAGAGTGCTAATCATATTATTATAATAAATAAACAACACTTTAATTTCAAACTTTCTTTCCTTATTAAAAGCCGTACTTATCATCAATTAGCTTTATTTTACTTTTATTTTCTTCCATTTTCTCATATTTGCCTTATTATTTTATTTTTTGTGAAATTTTGAACTTTTTTTATTTTTTCTTTTATGAAATTTATTAAGAAGATCTTTTCCTTTTAACACTCCAAAAATAAAAAAAACTAGAGAAACTATAGCTATAATAGTTAATGTAACGTAATTTCTCTCACCTATTCCATTTCCAAATAATGCAGATACTATAATCCATGGAAGTCTACCTAATGTAGAATATATCAAGAACTCTAAAAAGTCTATATCTGAAACACCACATAAGTATACTAAAATATCTTTAGGAATTCCTGGTATAAGATACACAAAAAATATTACTAGTTTATTACTTCCCCTAGTTAATATTTTTTTGAACAATTTTAAATCCCTTTTTTCTATCATTTTTTGTACTTGTTCTCTCATTAGATATCTTGCTATTAAATATCCTATTGCACTACCTAAAGCTATTCCTACTACAGATAATAAAGAACCTTTAATTGGTCCATAAATATATCCACCTACAATTTGAACTACTTCTCCTGGTATGAAAAAGAATACAACTTGTATAACTTGTAAGGCTATAAAAATTAAAAAGCTATAAGCACCGTATGATAGTATAACATTTTTTATATTATCCGGATCTTTAAATGCAGATGCATATTTATAAAAATATTCATATCCAACAATTATTGTTATAATGGTAAACACAGCAAAAAATAAGTGAACACCATATTTTTTTAAAAAGTTTTCAATTTTTCTGCTAATAATCTCCACCACCAATCTTTAGTATAGGTTTCTAATTTTGAATTTTCATTTATATAAGGTTCCAAATTAAATCTTAAACTTATTCATTTATCAAATGAGAAAACTCAAATTAATATTTTTTCAATAACTAACAGATTATTTTAGTTAAAAGTTAAGAGTGAATAATTCTTAACTAACTATATTTGTACTTATTTTTCTCAACTGATAACAAAAATTTGATGTATAAATTTAAGTTATAGATTGCATCCCTATATAAGGTTCCAATTTGACTTTTAAAATTTCTATATTATTTTATTTTCTCTTGCATAGAAAAACAAATATTGTTGAGCAAAACCAGCTAAGTTTCCAAACTTATCTCTTGCAAACATTCTTATTTTGGGCAATGATACATCTGGTGCAACATAAAAATGTTGCATTGCTCTTTTAACCCATACATCTACAGGAAATGATGAGTATTTTTGCATAGAGAATAACATTATACAATCTGCAACCTTAGGCCCAACACCATTAAACTGTTTTAACCCTTCATGACATTCATCATCATCCATTGATTTTATTTCCTCTAAATTGTAAACATTATTATAAACTTTATCTACAGAATCCACTATGTATTTAGCTCTAAAACCAACACCCATTTCTTCTATTTCTTCTTGTGAAGCTTCTATAAGTCTATCTACTGATGGAAAAGAATAATATTTTTCGCCTTTATACTCTAATTCATTTCCATATTTTTTGCTTATGTTATTTATAGCTCTTTTAATCATTGGTATTCTATTATTAGCTGATACTATAAATGAAATTAATATTTCAAAAGGCTCTTGCTTTAATATTCTTATACCTTCTCCAAAAGCAACAGCTGTATCCAATATTGGATCTTTTTTAAGTTCTTCTTTTATTTTTGAATAATTTCTTTTCAAATCAAAATACTCACACCAAATTTCATTAAAATCCTTTAGATTAGAGTTATGTATAATAACATTATTGCCTTCTTTTTCTATTTCAATAACCTTATTATAAGCAACTCCTATATAAGTATTATCTTTTGTTTTATTCCACCTAAAGCACTGACCACAATCAAATATATCCTTAAGTTCAAAGTTTTCAACATCCTTTAATACAATTTTATTATCAAATTCTAAAACTTCTTTAAAATCCACAAAATCACCTCTTCCACAAATATAGGTATGCACCTGAAAGTATTACTTTATTCATTGAACTTTAATCTTTTATTTTTTAATGTTCTCTTGTAATTAAGCAACTTTCCATAAAAATATCATTCTTGTCTTAAAATCTTTAAACTAATTGAAATTTAATATAAAAACCTCTAAATATAAAATTGAAATTATTTATTATAAAATTCAATTTATAAATCAAATTTGAAAAATATCTAAAAAACTTGATAATATTTTAAATTTTGATATCAATTAAGATATGAACATTCTTAATTGATATCAAAATTTTTATGTATAAGTTAATATTAAGTATTATATACCCTATAATATGTAATTTTTACTCTTCTTTATTTTGATTAACTATTTTATCTAATATTTCTGCGCCTTTAAACACAATGTCTGCACATCTTTTTTCATCATCTCTATATCTATTTTTTAGTCTTGCACAACTTTCTGTTTTTAATTCACTTACAAAAGTATCTATAAACTCTTGAGTTAACAGCTTAATTCTATCGCTTTCATGCGCTTTTTCCTTTGTAAACATAATTCCAAGTACTGCTATAGAACCTGTAATTACTCCACAAGTGCTTTCTACAGCCATTCCACCACCAAAAGCAGCCATAGTTTTAAGAGTTTGATGTGAAAGATTTAAACCATATTCCTCATTTGCTGCATATATAATTGTTTCTGCACAATTTAAATCATATTCTTTGTCATAATATTTTTTAACTGTATCTACTAACATAAAAAACACTCCTTCACCACAAAACTAATTTATTTTTGCAATTTCTATAAAAGTTTTGCATTTATATATTCATTATTATAACCTATGTAAAATCTTTAAATAAGACTTATGAAAAAAATAATAGACCATATTAACAAATAATAAAATTTATTTATCTATTATTTAATTTAATATGATTAATATATTATGGAAAGTTGCTTAATTACAAGAAAACACTGCAGTTTTGCGTATACATACTATATTTTCATAAATTATGAACATTAAGTGAATGGTCGTGGGACTTTTTTAGTTAAAAGTTAACAGTGAAAAGTTATTGTTATCACTACTCACTATGCTCCTAGTAATACTAAACGTACTTTTTTAATTTACAAAAGCAAAGCTCTAAGTAAGTAATCACCCAAAGTTCTACTTCCATCACAAGAGGGACAGACGCGTAGTTGGCTACTTTACTATACTTTGGGATAGATACTTCTATTAATTTTAGCTTATCTACAATACTGCTCGAAGTCGGTCCCAAACACCTAAACAAGCAATTACTACTAGTGTTGGCTCCATCACAAATGGGACTTTTTTAGTTAAAAGTGAATAGTTAAAAGTTAACAGTTGTAGTTATTACTATTCGATTTGCTCCTAGTAATTCTCAACGTATTTTGAATCTACAAAAGTAAAACTTCTAAGTAAGTAATTATCTAAGATTTTTACGCCATCACAAGTGGGACAGGTTCATTTGTGGCTATTTTCTTCGTTTAAACTGTAGATTCCAAAATTGCTGTATTTCCACAATAAAACAAGTAAAGAACCAGTACCCCTATTTTGGTTTTAGTGAAACCTTTAAATAAGCAATTACTCCTAGTGTTCGCTCCATTACAAATGGGACAGGCACGGTAAATTTATTTGCTTCGCTAACACTTCATTCTCTTCTAACTTTATACTACTAACACAATAACTCAAAGCCAGTCCCGAACATCTACGCAGCAAAGCTACTATTTTAAGGACCGGCTTTGGTTACTTTAGATTTTATTGATAATCTTTCGATTTCACTGTGAAAATAACTTAAGAAAATTATACTTAGGTACGCCTGTCCTTCTTGTTACGGCTGTATATTTTGATTTTAACTTTAGTTAGTTTAACCTCTCAAACTCAAATTTTACTTCCCCTAATCTAAAGAAACTGACAGTCCAGTTTCAACCAACATTGTCAATTGTCCTTTGTCCACTGTCAATTTCTTTAAACTTCTTAACTATTTAAGGACTGGCTAACTTTTTTTATGTATAGTAACTAAATTCAAAGAGCTACTCTCTATTTTATGTAATTAAACCATTCGTGCCTGTCCCATTTGTTACGGCCGTACATTTTGAATATAACTTTGTTTGTTTTATATCCTAAACCTAGAATTTACTCCCTCTAATTCAAAGAAACTGGAATCCAGTTTCCTCCTTAACTTTTAACTGTTAACTCTTAACTCTTAACTATTTAAGGGACTGGCTAACTTCTTTTATTTATTGTAATTAAATTTAAAGAGCTGATTTTCATTTTACACCGCTAAGCCATTCGTGCCTGTCCCATTTGTTATGGCTGTACATTTTGATTTTAACTTTGGTTAGGTTAACCTCTCAAACTCAAACTTTACTCCTTTAAATTTAAAGAAACTGGACTAATCCAGTTTCCTCCTTAACTTTTAACTAATTAAGCTTTAGTTTTCTTCTAATTTAAATATCTCCATTTTCTTATTGAGCTCAATAGATAGATTTAATAGTTTTTCCGCTGCATTAGTAACCTCTTCACTTGAACTATTAAATTCTTCTGTTGATGCAGATATTTCTTCAGTTGTTGCTGAAATCTCTTCTGATATTGCTGTAGCATTATCAAGTCTGTCTGCAATAACTTCCCCTTCTTTATTTATATCTCCTGAACTTTCACTTACCATCTCTATTTTAGGAATTGTTTCTTTTATATTTAATGATATAGTTTCAAAAGACTTAATTGCCTTATCAACATTACCTCTTTCACCTTCTATATCCTTTTTCATCTCTTCTGTATTAACATATATCTTATTACTTTCTTCTAGTACAGTTTCAATAACTTTAGTAATTTCCACTACCGACTCTTTACTTTTCTCTGCAAGTTTTCTTATTTCATCTGCCACCACTGAAAATCCTCGTCCTGCTTCACCTGCTCTAGCAGCCTCTATCGCTGCATTTAATGCTAATAAGTTGGTTTGCCCAGCTATAGCACTTATTACTGTAGTTATTTCATTTACCGATTTTATTTTCGTATTCATACTGTAAATAATTTCTGTAAATTCTTTAAAGTTTTCATTAAACTTTTCTATAGACTTAATTAAATCTTTCATATCCTTATTGCTCTCATCAGCATTTTCACCTATTAACATAGCCATTTCACTTATATTTTCAATAGCAGTATCCATTTCAACAATTTTTCCTGAAAAATTATTCATAGATTCATTTATTAATGACAAGTGACTACTTTGCTCATCATTACCCTTAGCTGCTTCTTGAACTGCATAAACTATATTAGATGAACCAGCTAAAAGATTATTTGATGTATCTTGAAGAACTAATGCTTGTTCATTAATTATTTTTGAGTTATCTCTAACAGATTTTATTAATTCTGCCATAGAAGTTTTACTTTCCTTTATTGATCTATAAATATCTCCAATCTCATCATTATAACTCAAATCTTTGTCTGTAAGGGTCATAGTAAAATCACCATTTTCTATAGTTTTTACAGCATCTTTTATCTTGGTTAATGCTTTTGTAAAATTAATAGCAATTTTCATGCTAACACCTATAGCAATTATTAAAGCAATAATTATTGTTATAACTAATACCATTTGTAATTTAGATAAACTTTGTAAAACTTCATCCTTGTCTATAAGCATACAAACCCCCCAACCTTCTGTGCCCTCTATTGGTTGGTATGCTAGATATTTTGTCCTTCCATGATATGTATAATCACCGACACCAGATTCTCCATTTAAAAGTTTTCTATGATATTTTGCAATGTTTTCAACTTCTTTATCACTTTTTGCTTCCTCTATTATATTTTCCTTAGATTCTATATCATTAAAATCATTACTTAGAATAGTTGCACCTGTACTATCGATAACATAAACAGCACCACTTTCTCCATATTGGGCTTCTTTAAGTGATTCTGTTATTTTAGCTGCATCTTGAATTATGCTCACTACCCCTATTATCTCATTGCCACTTTTAACTGGTACACTATATGTAACTATGTACTTATTAAATAGTTCTGAGAACTCTGTAGAGCTTACATACTTTTCACCTTTAATTGATGCCTGAAAATACTTTTCCTTTGATGAATCAAGTATTTCTGATGTACTTGTAGCATATAACTTTCCATCTTTATCTGTAAATCCAATTGATAATAAATCATATTTTTTAACAGAATACTTTAATACATCTAACTTTTTTTCGTTGCTTATATTAGCATCTTTTATAGAAGTATTATCACTTAAAATTTCAGTGATTTCTAAACAATCTTCTGCATATTTATAAACCAGATGAGATGTTTGGTTTACAATATTTTTAAGTGTTTGTTTAGAATTATTAACTAAAATTCGACTTGCTAAAATAGTTACCGATATTAATATTGCAATTAATACACATAAAAATGCTCCAACAATATTGGTTATCATTTGAGTTTTAATACTTCTTCTACCTCTTAAAGAACTTCTTTTTTTTCCTTTCATAAATACACCACCATTTATCCATATCCTTTAAAACTTTTAATCAAATTAGCCTAACTTAAATATAAAATTACATAATATAAGTATAAAACTTCATTTTAAATTATTATGATGTTAATCTCAAATTTTATCTCTATAAATTATTAAAGTTATGGCATGTAGTTTTTGAAATACACGTCATAACTCAAAATAAAAATACATTATGCAATTTTATAAAAGGAGTTATAACTATCCAACCACATCAATTTTAGTTCCTACATTAGGATTTACAGCCATTTTGCTCATCATATCCTGCATATTAACTGCCATTTCATTCATTGAATTCATTTGTAATTTAGTAACTGCTAAACTAACAGCTGTTGATAATGCTACATTGCTCATTCCCATTGATAATCTTCCTATATCCACTATCTACACCCCTTCTTTAAATAAATTAAAAATAATATTTTATATTTCAAATTAATATATAAAGATATTATCGGTTTTTAAATAAAAAAATTAAGTCTTTAATTCTTAATCCTTAATTTTTTTAATTGTCCTTTGTCAATTTTTCCAAACTCTCTACCGCTGCTAAGTAATCAATTCTCCCAACTTCTACCTCCATCACAAGAGAAACTTTTTTAGTTAAGAGTGAATAGTTAACAGTTGTGGTTATTACTATTCGCTATGCTCCTAGTAATGCTAAACGTATTTTTTAAATCATTTTCAGAAAATGGTTACCACTTTCATCCTGGATTATTAATTCATAATTCTTAATCCTTAATTTTGTTTATTTTATTCCCATAACAAAATAAACAAAGAACCAGTACCTTATAGATACGCTACTTTGCAGCTCAAGTACTGGTTCTTTGATCGGTAATTTATTTTATATTAACTGTTTTATTGAGTTCTAAAGTTTTTTATGGTGGTACAACTAAATGAACCTGTCCTTCTTGTTACGGTGATATACCTTAAAATTAGTCTTAGTTTGTTTTATCCCTCAACTCAAAATTTACTCCCTCTAATTCAAAGAAACTGGATTCCATTCTCAACCAC
>NZ_HE611050.1:1241655-1250969 GCF_000285575.1 Clostridium senegalense JC122
GACCAACATTGTCAAATGTCAATTCTCCATTGTAAATTTTTTAAAACTCTCTACCTCAACTAACTAATCAATTTCTCCCAAGTTCTACCTCCATAACAAGAGGGACAGACGCGTTATTGTCTACTTTACTATACTTGTGGCTAGATACTTTTGTTGATTTTAGTTTCTCTTCAATACTGCTCGAAGTCGGTCCCGAACCTCTACGCAGCAAAGCTGCTATTTTAGGACCGGCTTTGATTAGTTTAGGTTTTATTGATAATCTTTCGATTTCACTGTAAAAATAACTTATGGAAAATATACTTTGGTACGCCTGTCCTTCTTGTTACGGCTGTAAACCCTAACTATAGCTTTAGTTAGATTCATCTCTCAAACTTAAATTTTAATCCCTCTAATTCAAAAGAAACTGGCAGTCTAGTTTCATCCTGAACTATTAACTTTTAACTATCTAACCCCCAGTTTCCTCCATCATTGTCAAATGTCAATTGTCCATTGTCAATTTCTATTTAATATATATTCTCAACTAATACAATTAAATTCTAAATACTTCTATCTTTTCTTTTAAATTTACTGTTAAATCAACTAAAACTTCTGCTGCTTTGGCTACTTCCTCTGCGGAACTATTTAGCTCTTCTGTTGTTGCTGATACTTCCTCCGTTGTTGCTGATATTTCTTCTGCTATTGCTGTAGAACTCTCTAAATTTCTTGATATAATTTCACTTTCATCACTAACTTCTTGAGAATAATTTTTCATCTCTTCCATTTTAGGTACTATGTCCTTTATAAATTGTCCAACACTTTTAAAGGATTCTATAGTTTTATTTATGCTTTCCCTTTGACTATTAACATCTTGATTCATAATTTTTGTTCCAAATTGCATATTTTGACTTTCTTCTAAAACCTCTTCAATGACTTTAGTTATTTCAATTGCAGAGTTTTTACTTTGCTCAGCAAGCTTTCTTATCTCATCTGCAACAACTGCAAATCCTCTTCCCGCATCTCCTGCCCTAGCTGCTTCAATTGCCGCATTTAATGCTAAAAGATTAGTTTGCTCTGATATATTATTTATAACTGTAGTTATATCATTTACTGAGTTTACTTTGTTATTTACAGTTGCTATTACATTGCTGAACTGTTTAAAATTATCATTAAAATTTTCAATAGAGTTAATTAAGCCTTCCATATCACTATTGCTTTCTTCTACTTGAACTCCTATCTTTTCAGCCATAGTGCTTATATTAGAAACTTCATCATTCATAGAAATAATTTTTTCTTCAAAATTTTTCATAGATAAATTTATATTATTAAGCCCATTGCTTTGCTCATCATTTCCTCTTGCAGTTTCCTGTATAGCATTAGCAATATTTTGAGAACCTAAAACCATGTGATTTGAAGAATTATTTAAAACTTTAGATTGCTCAGTTACTACATTACTACTTTCCATAACAGATTTTATAACTTCACCTATAGAGCCTTTACTTTTATGAATAACTCTATAAATATCTCCTATTTCATTCTTATTTTCTAGTTCTTCTTTCGTAAATGTTAATGTAAAATCTCCTTCTTCCATAGTACCTATAGCATTTTTAATTTTTTCTAAATATCTTCCAAATTTTCTCGATATACTTAATCCTGTAACTGTGGCTAAAACCATTGCCCCTAAAGCTATAATTATCAGTATTTCTTGTATTTTATCTAGACTTTTTAATACCTCAGATTTCTCAATCCAAATACAAGTAACCCATCCATTGGAACTTTTAATAGGTGAATACGCTATATATTTATTTTGTTTTTCTATACTGTATTCTTCTACTCCACTATTTCCAGCTATACCATCTTTATGTGCCTTTGCTACAGGTACAGCAATACTATCTGTTTCAGACTGTTTAATTATGTTTTCTTTCTTCTCAATATCTTCAAATGTATTACTTAAAACAGTGTATCCATATTGATCTATAATATATATACCGCCACTGTTACCATACTCTATTTCACTAAGTGCTTTTGACATAATTTCTGCATCTTCAGCAACAGTTAAAACACCTACTATTTCGTTGTTATCCTTAATTGGACAACTATATGTAATGACATACTTATTTATTTCATCTAAAAATCTAGTGGATTCTGTATAAATCTCTCCCTCCATAGAACTTTGAAAAAACTTTTCATCTTTAACATTAACACCATTAACACTAGCATTAGAGTGAACATTCCCATCTTTATCTGTTATTGAAAAAAATACTATACTTGAATCCTTTTTATAAGACTCTAACATTTCAATTTTTTTATTTACATCTATGTTTTTATCCTTTACAAAATAAGTATTACTTAAAAGATTAACCAACTGAATGTTTTTTTCATTAGTCTTTCCAATGGTTTGCGAAACCTGTGTCGTCATTGATACCATTGTATTTTTAGTATTTTCTCCAAGTATTCTTACAGCAACTACATTCACCATAATAATTACTGCCAATAAAACAGCTAAAAATGCTAAAATAATTTCACTAGTCATCTGTATTTTTATGCTTCTATTCGATAACTTCCTTCTTATTATATTTTTACTCATTTAAACCTCTCCTTATTTTCTCTTTATTCCCAGGTAATATTTTACTCTATTTAAGAATGATTATCAATTACTATTTTTAAATTTTATTGATAACCTTTCAGTTTCACCGTGAAAATAACTTATAAAAAATATACTTCGGTACGCCTCTCCTTCTTGTTACGGCTGTGAACTTTGAATTTAATTTTAGTTAGATTTATATCTTCAATTCAACATTTATGCCCTTAAATTAAAAAGAAACTGGAATCCAGTTTCAACCTTAACTCTTAACTATTAACTCTCTAAAGCTCTTCTAACTTTATACTTCTATCTAAAAATTTAAAACCATTCCCGAACAACTATGCTACATAGTAGCTACCTGGGGACTGGCTAGCTTTTCTTACTTATGGTAACTAAATCTAAAGAGTTACTCTCTATTTTATGGGTATACACCATTCGTGCCTGTCCCATTTGTTGCGGCTGTAAAACCTGAATCTAACTTTGTTTAATTTAATATCACAAACCTAGGATTTACTCCCTCTAAATTCTAAGAAACTGGTAGTCCAGTTTCAACCAATGTCCATTGTCAATTTCCAAAGAACTACCTCAACTAAGTAAGCAACTATACCAAGTTCCACCTCCATCACAAGAGGGACAGACGCGTTATTGGCTACTTTACTATACTTTGGGCTAGATACTTTTGTTGATTTTAGTTTTTCTTCAATACTGCTCAAAGTCGGTCCCCATCACTTATTTTAGTAACACATCTAAACAATCAAATCTTTACAGTCTTAATCCCATAACAAGTGGGACAGGTTCATTTGTGGATATTTTCTTCGTTTAAACTGTAGATTCCAAAATTGCTGTATTTCCACAATAAAACAAGTAAAGAACCAGTCCCCCTATTTGGGTTTTAGTGAAACCTTTAAATAAGCAATTATTCCTAGTGTTCGCTCCATCACAAATGGGACAGGCACGATAAATTTATTTTCTCCGCTAATATTTGATGCTCTCCTAGTTTTATATTTTTTAACTAATAAATCAAAGCCAGTCCCAAACATATACATAGCAGAGCTGCTATTTTAGGACCGGCTTTGATTGCTTTAGATTTTATTGATAACATTATGATTTCACTGTAAAAATTACTCATGGAAAATATACTTAGATACGCCTGTCCTTCTTGTTACGGCTGCGAACCTTGAATATATCTTTAGTTTGTTTTATATCTTCAGCTTAAATTTTACTCCCTTAAATTAAAAAGAAACTGGAATCCAGTTTCCTCCACCATTGTCAAATGTCAATTGTCCATTGTCAATTTCTTTAAACTTCTTAACTATTTAAGGGGACTGGCTAACTTCTTTTATTTATTGTAATTAAATTTTAAGAGCTGATTTTCATTTTACACCGCTAAACCATTCGTGCCTGTCCCATTTGTTACGGCTGTACATTTTGAATATAGCTTTGGTTAGTTTAATCTCTAAAACTCAAATTTTACTCTCTTAAATTCAAAGAAACTGATACTTCAGTTTCAACCTAAATTGTCAATTCTCCTTTGTTCATTGTCAATTTTCTAAAAATTTACACCTAAATCAAACAATCAATTACCTCAAGTTCTGCCTCCATGACAAGAGGGACTTTGTCCATTATATAACATCTAAATAAACAAAGAACCAACACTTGATATATACGCTGCTTTGCAGCTCAAATACTGATTCTTTGCTCATTAATTTATTTTAGCTAGTCATTTTATTATAAATATTTAGCTAAATACTTAATATTCCATTATCTTCTTTATATGTCAAATTACATTTATCACAATGATGATTTTCATCTAATCTATTTCCACACTTACAAACATATCCTATCTTTTTTGCTGGGTTTCCTGCTACTAGCTCATAAGGATTTATGTCATCTGCAACAACACTACCTGAACCTACCATTGCATACTCTCCTATGGTTATTCCACATATAACAGTAGAATTTGCTCCTATAGCTGCTCCTTTTTTTATTAATGTTCCTACAACTTCCCAATCATTGTTAAAAGCCCTAGGATACATATCATTTGTAAATGTAACACTAGGTCCTACAAATACATCATCTTCTATAACAACACCATGATACACATTAACCCCATTTTGTATTTTTACATTATTGCCTATAATAGCATCAAAATCTATATAAACATTGGTACCAATTATACAATTCTCACCTATAAAACAGTTCTCTCTAACTTGAGAATTGTTCCAAATCTTTGTTCCATCTTTTATATTGGCATTTTCACTTACTTCTGCACTACTGTGCTTGAAATAACTCATCGCATCACTCCCCCATATAATTATAAATTTTCATATATTTTTCCACGTATTTTATTTACAACTTCTAAAGCTAACAAACCATCTTCACCCTTAACTTTTAAAGGCACATTGCTAACTATAGCATCAACAAAATTTTGATTTTGTTTTAATAAAGATTCTCCAAAATTTATAAAAACTTCTTCTTTACTATACCTATTAGCACATCTTATATTATTATCTATATTGCTTTTTAACTGCCTATATATAGTCAAGCTTTTATCTATATAATCAAGCTCATAATAACTATCAATACTATTTAAAGATAAGGTCCTTACCTTTTTTTCACTAACCCTACTTGCTGTAATATCTACAATAATATTATTATTAAATTTAATTAGAGCTGTTGCATGATCACAGCTATTATTTAACATTGACTCTTTTTTAATTATCCTGCCCACAGCCTCAATATTTTTTATATTTTTATCCCCCATAAGCGATAAAACAACATCTATATCATGTATCATTAAGTCTAAAATAACATCAATATCCTGAACTCTATTGTCCATTGGACTCATTCTTTTTACACTAATACCTATTGCTTCCTCTTCTTTAAAAATACCAGCTAGTGCTTCAACTGCTGGATTAAACCTTTCAACATGACCTACTGCAAGTTTTACATCTTTTTCCTTAGCTAACCTTATTAGTTCTTTTCCATCCTCATACTTTAATGTAATTGGTTTTTCTATTAAAACATCTTTACCATTTTCTATAAAAAACTTTGCCACATCATAATGATATACAGTTTGAGTAGCTACTATAACAGCATCCACTTCCTCTAACATATCCTTATAATCGTAAAATCCTTTGAGATTATATTCCTTTGATACCCTATCAACCTTTTCTCTATCTATATCGCAACATCCAACTAAAGATGCGTTCTTAACCTTACAACAAACCTTAACATGATTACTTCCCATATTACCTAAACCTATAACCCCTAATCTCATCTTAATTGCCTCCATATCCCTAAATAAATTCATGCACATCTAAAACTTTCATCATAAGTTTTTAACAATAAAGTTTATTCTTTGTTATGAATATATAAAAATATCACTATCTACCTAGTTGCAAGGACTTACTGATTTTCAAGTTTAAATAATTATTATTCATTGTCAAAGTCTTTGTTTTTAACTATATAAACATTTATAAAAAATTTTCCTTATGAAAACCAATCATTCCTTAATTTTTTTCCTCTATTTAATATATTGAAAACAATAAAACTTTGTTACCTTTCTCATCAAATTAATTTAGGGATATGGTGATTATTTCAAGGTTTATCACTAACGCTCTTAATATTAATTAGAAGATTATTTATTAAATACAAAAAACCAGTACCTAACAGGCTCTCTACTTTCCTGTTCAAGTACTGGTTCTTTGATCAGCAATCTATTTTATCTAGTTTTTTTATTGAGTAATAAAGTTTTAACTCCCTTAAATTGAAAGAAACTGGTAATCCAGTTTCAACCTGAACTTTTAACTGTTAACTCTTAACTATTAACTACTTTAGAGGGACTGGCTAACTTTTTTTATTTACGGTAATTAAATTATAAGAGCTACGTTTTATTTTATGGAACTATACCTTTCGTGCCTGTCCCATTTATTATGGCTGTACATTTTGAATATAGCTTTTATTTGTTTTATCTCCCAAACTCAGATTTTACTCTTTTAAATTCTAAAGAAACTGGTAGTCCAGTTTCGTGCTAAACCTCTTAATCCTTATTTTTTCATACACAAAAAAGGAAACCGATATTTCGGTTTCCTATAACACTCTCAAATTATCTTAATAATTGAAGAACACCTTGTGGTTGTTGGTTAGCTTGTGCAAGCATAGCTTGAGCAGCTTGTTGTAATATATTATTTTTAGAGAATGTCATCATTTCTTTAGCCATGTCAACGTCTCTAACTCTTGATTCTGCTGCTGTTAAGTTTTCTGAAGATGTTCCTAAGTTGTTGATTGTGTGTTCTAATCTGTTTTGGTAAGCACCAAGTTTTGATCTTTCTGAAGATACGTCATCTATAGCTTTTTGAATTGTAGTTGCTGCTTTTGTAGCCTTAGCTGCTGTAGATATATCTAAACCATGCTCCTCGCTGCCACTATTATCTGTTAATTTATTATCATCTCCAGTTGTAAAATCATCGCCTGTTCCTGATAATCCTAATGCTTTAGCTCTCATATCTGACATTTCAATTGTAATTGTTTGTCCTTCATTTGCTCCTATTTGAAGTGTTGCTTTTCCTTCAACATCTTCTGTAAGTGTCTTATCTGCTACTCCTTTAACTGTTTCTTTTACTGTAGCACCTACTGATGTCATAGCTTCATCAGATGCTGTTTTTTGAGTTAATGTAAGTTTTTCATCACCATCTGTATATGCTCCAACATCATATTTAGCTTTTAAAGTTGCATTTTTTCCGATTTCAGTTACTAAAGATTTATATAAATCATCTTGAGCTGTACCTGATATTGTAAGTTTTTCTCCATCTATTGTAACTTCTCCAGCAACTAAAGTTCCACTTAATTCATATGCACCCTTAGTTCCTGTAATCACATCACCAGCTTTTCCAGCTTCCCCAGCTTTGTTACCATTTAATAATTTTTGAGTATTAAATTCTGTAGTATTTCCTATTCTATTGATTTCTGAAGTTAGTTGGTTAATTTCTTTTTGTATTTGACCTCTGTCTGAACCATTATTTGTATCATTACCAGCTTGTACTGCTAATTCTCTCATTCTTTGAAGAATACTGTGAGTTTCATTTAATGCACCTTCAGCTGTTTGTATCATAGATATACCATCTTGAGAGTTTCTTGATGCTTGATCAAGTCCTCTGATTTGTCCTCTCATTTTTTCAGATATAGCTAGTCCTGCAGCGTCATCTCCAGCTCTATTTATTCTTAATCCTGAAGAAAGTTTCTCCATAGATTTACCAGCTGCTCCTGTGTTTCCTACCATGCTTCTGTGAGCATTTAATGCGTTCATATTGTGATTAATTATCATAATAAGTACCTCCTTGATTTTAAAGTGGACATCCTTTTCCACCAAAATTTATTTTTTATTTATTTTAATTTCTATATAGAAATTAATAACTGATTAATTTTTTAATAATTTCTTGCTAGTTATGCAAAAAGAACGATATTCTTCAAATCCTAGCTTCCTGCTAATTTTTAAAGAAAATCGTTCTTCCTAAACGCTTTTCACCATATTAAATTCAAACTTAAATAGGAGCTTACTTTCCTATATAAGTAACAAACAGCTATATATACTATTTGAAAGAAAGTGGATTTCACTTTCATCCATAATTGTCAATTGTCAATTCTCCATTGCTATATAGTTGTTCTTTCTTTTATACCATTCTTCTCAATGTCTTTCTCTGAAATTTGAAATTGTTTTTCTTCCCAAACTTCACCTCTTGTAATTTTAACCTCTTTCGGTGCATCTATAGCAAGTCTTAAGTGACCATCCTCGCTTTTAATAACTTGCACCTTTACGTCTAAACCATTATAGTTTACAACTATATATTCTCCAGGTTTACGACCTAACACTAGCATTTTTATGAATCCCCCTAAACGAAATTAACTGATAAGAAGAGCAATTTTAAAATCCCTCTGGCATCCTGCCAGAAAACATAACATCATTGCTACCTTCTGTATCTGCTAATTTTAACTAAGACATATAAACTGAAATAAAAAGACAAAGCTTCAAAACATATTTGTTTGTGAATGTTGACTTATTATTTATTTGATTATGCCCAATATGTGATAACTAAAAATCATTAACTTGTTCTTGGTCTCACTACATTTATCGTTGAGAAAAAAACATACTTTATATATTATTTTTTATTTTTTATAAAATATTTTACGAAAAATTTTTAGTGGTTATTTTAGCTAAAACGTACCACTAAAAGTATATAATAACTAAAGAAAATAATCAACAATATTTACCATATATTACTTGATTTACTATATAGAATTTTCTACTTTTTTCTCTATATAGGACTGGCTTTGATTGCTTTAGGTTTTATAGATAACCTTTCGATTTCACTGTGAAAATAACTTATGGAAAATATACTTTGGTACGCCTGTCCTTCTTGTTATGGCTACACATTTTGAAAATATTACATATTTCAAGTTAAAAGCTAAGAGTGAATAGTTAATAGTTGTGGTTATTACTACTCTCTTCGTTCATAGTAATACTGAACGTACTTTTCAATTTAGTTTTATTTAAAGATTTAGACAATCAATACCTCTAAACATTGGCTCCATAACAAATGGGACAGGCACGATAAATTTATTTTCTTGGCTAACACTTGATGCTCTTCTAGCTTTATATATTTAAACTAATAACACAAAGCCAGTCCCTAACATCTACGCAGCAAAGCTACTTTATTTCAAAGAAACTGGTAGTCCAGTTTCAGCCTAAATTGTC
>NZ_HE611050.1:1251937-1265383 GCF_000285575.1 Clostridium senegalense JC122
ATATAATGTTCTTAATCCTTATTTTTTATTTTATCACCATAACAAAACAAACAAAGAACCTGTCCTTCTTGTTACGGTTCTACACTTTGTTACTAACCTTTGTTCAGTCTTATATAGTGACTTTAAAAATTTAATTAAGCATTTATCTATAGCAAAGTAAAACTCCTAAGTAAGATATTTTTCTAAGTATAGCTCTATAACAAATGGGATAGGCACGGTAAACTTATTTTCTTCGCTAACACTTGATGCTCTTCTAACTTTAATACTTCTATCTAAAAATTCAAAGCCAATCCCTAACAATTTCAAAGAAAGTGGTTACCACTTTCGTCCTAACCTCTTAACTGTTAACTATTAACTATTTAAGGGATTGGCTAGCTTTTCTTACTTATGGTAAGTTACTCTCTATTTTATGGGTATAAACCATTCGTGCCTGTCCTATTTGTTACGGCTGTAAAACCTGAATCTAACTTTGTTTAATTTAATATCACAAACCTAGAATTTACTCCCTCTAAATTCTAAGAAACTGGTAGTCCAGTTTCCTTCCAAATTCTTAACTCTTAATTCCTAACTTTTTAAAATAAATGTAATTCTATTTTTTTACTTTTAGTCATGTATTTTAAATTATTTTTATTTACTTGTATTTATGTTAAAATTATCAAGAAAAGATTTTTTCAAACGATAATTAATACTAAATAATATTTTAGGTAGGTGAATGAATATGAAGAAATTATCAAGAGATAGTATAAAAGTTAAACTTATTTCATCGTTTTTATTTCTAATTTTGATATTAATGATTTTGGTAAATAGTATAGTTTATTTCATTATATCTGATGAAACGAAAGTTAGTTTCACAAAATCAACAACTGATCACTTAGATTTAGTTGATACATATTTAAATGGGTATATTGATGAGGTCAAAAACAATGTTAAGATGCTTTCTAATTCTGAACTAGTTGCAAATATAGATTCAAGAATAACCTCATACATAGACAAAAAAGGAACAAATGGCTTAGTTGAAATGACTCCTTTAAAAAATAATTCTTATGAAGCAACTCTATATAAGGAATTTGAAAACATAACTAAAACTCATGAAGGGTTTGAAAATGTTAATATAGGAGTGGCTGAAAATGGTGGCTATTTACAATATCCTGCTTCATCTAGAAAGGAAGGCTATGATCCAAGAACAAGAGATTGGTATAAAGCCGCTCTTTCAAATCCAGATGAAGTTGCAGTTACAGATGTATATACTACTTCTGCTGGAGATATTGTTGTATCTGTTATTTCTGCAATAAAAGATGCAAATAGTAAAATTAAAGGTGTTGTAGGAATAGATGTTAAACTTAATAATATGTCTGCTCTTATAAATAATATAAAATTAGGAGAAAGCGGTTATATCGTTCCTGTTGATAAAAATGGAACTATTCTAGCCCATCCTAAAGACACTTCATTAATAAGTAAAAAGTTAGACGACTTAAAAATCAACGGTTTAAGCGATATTAATAATTTACCTACAAAATTAATTGATACTAAAATGGATGATGGTAAAAACTATTCAGTTGGTATATATAAATCAAAAAATAGTAGCTTAAATTGGAATTATGTATATTTAATTGAAACAAGTGAGTTTTCAAAAACCGCTAATCATATAGGAATGATTATAATTGGACTAGTCATCCTAACTATAATAATTGCTATTCTATTATGTTTTAATATAGCAAATAGGATAACTAAACCTATACTTTATTTTGAAAAACACTTAGGAACAATTGGACAAGGTGATTTTACTAAACCGATTCCTGAAATATACTTAAAAAATAAATCTGAAATAGGTGGAATTGCAAATTCTATTAACACAATGCAAGAATCTATAAAATCTATGATTTCTAGTGTTAAAGATAATTCTAAAACAATTGATATGGAAACTGGCAAATTATTTTCATCAGCTGAGGCCATAGCTGCTTCTTCTAGTGATGTTGCCTATTCCATTAATGACATTGCAAAAGGAACTACTAACCAAGCTGAAGAACTTATAGAAATTGCAAGCACTTTAAAAAACTTTGGTTCTGAAGTTCAAGGAATTGTTGAAGCCATATTTGATATAAATGAAAATTCTAAGGATATCAGCAGTATAGCTAGTAATAGTAGTGATAAAATGCATCAATTAGATGTTTCAGTTAATGATATAAGTAAAAGTTTTAAAAACTTTTCTACTGACATAGCTTCCTTAGGTGCAAATGTAAAAAAAGTTAATGAAATAACTAATTTAATAAACAACATAGCAGATCAAACTAGTTTACTTGCACTTAACGCAGCAATTGAAGCTGCGCGTGCTGGTGAAAGTGGAAAAGGATTTGCCGTTGTAGCAGATGAAATTAGACAACTAGCTGATCAAAGTAAACATTCTGCTGAAGATATAAATAAAATTATTTGTGGCATATCTAAAGAAACTGAAGTGATTGTAGAAAATACTGATATAATGGATGATGAATTAAATAATCAAACTGAAGTTATTCATTCAACTATAGAAGTATTCAATAGCATAATTCAGGCCATAAATATAGTGCTTCCTAAAGTTAATGATGTAAGCAAATCATCAGATAAAATTAATGATGGAAAAAACAGTATCTTAACTATGGTAGAAAATACATCTGCAGTTTCTGAAGAAGTTTGTGCATCAGCTGAAGAAATATCAGCAGCTTCTGAGGAAGCAAGTGCAGTAACTACTGAGGTATCAAAAGCTACTGAAAAACTAAGAACAATGACAAATAATATGCTAAAAAAAGTAGATGAATTTAAAATATAGTATACCTTAATCAAAAACAAAGCTATTTTAACAATTGTTAAAATAGCTTTATTTTTTAGATATCAAAGTCTTTAAATAGTTCATAACCTTTTTCTTTTACTTTGAAAATTTTTTCTATATCTTCATCATAAATTTTTTCTATATTTTTTTCGTATAAAAATTTTACCCCTATTCCACAATTAGAACTTAACTTTCTTGGTACAGGTAATGCTTCATTTTCTATATTGTTTTTTGTTAGATATCTTTTAAATTTTATTGCTCCTGAGTGGGTAAAAAAAAGTTGCTAAGTAATTCATTTATTTTTTTGCCTCTATCATAAATTCTTCATTATCTTCTTTTACTGAAACATTATATCCTGAATTTTTCATAAATCTTTGTACATTATTACACGCTGTAGTATTGTCTACTAATACTACAATTCCATCTTTATTTTCTTCTAAAGCTTTTTTAGTCATTAATACTGGTTGAGGACAAGATACTCCTCTTGCATCTACTTTAATCAACAGAAACTCCCCCTTTTATATCTTTATCAGATTTAACTTTAACATCCTTTGCCATACTAAAATATGATATTGCACCTAATGCTACTAAACATAATATTACAGCAATTTGTCCAGTTGGAGTTGGTCCTTTTGGTGATGATGCAAGTTTAAAGTTGTGGCAAAATGCAGCTCCAACAAACATTCCTAAAACAGTTATAACTGAATCAACGTTACCTTCACCAGAAAGAACTAATTGTCTCATTGGGCATCCCCCTAAAAGAACTGAACCCCAACCTGCAACTACCATGCCTAAGAAGTTCCAAATCCAATCTGTATGAGCTACTGGCTGATTTGCAAATCCTGGAGTGAAAAATCCAAAGGCTAGATTTCCTAAAAATGCAGCTATTAACATAGCTAAAAATCCTAATAATAAGTATGAGTCTTTAAATAAAATCATATCTCTTATTCCACCAACCATACAAAGTCTAGTTTTTTGACAAATAATTCCAACAACTAATCCTACTGCCAAAGCAATCCATATTGGTGAATGTTGAGAACCTGGACCTTCTTTAGAAAATATTAATAAGCTTGAACCTGCAGCTAACATAATAAATAGTCCTATATTTATTATTGGGAATACATATCCCTCTAGTTTAGTTTGCTTATAATTTCTTTTTAAAGTAAATCCTCTATTTAAGAAGTATATTCCTACTATAATTCCAACAGCAAAACCAATTATTCCAAATATAGCATTAAAATCTCCACCTGCTAGTCTTAGTACCATTCTTGTTGGACATCCAAGGAACATTAACGCTCCTATCATAACCATTGCACCTAAAATAAACCTTAGAAATGGCGAAGAACCTCCCTTAGTAGAAAATTCTTTATTAACTAAAGCTATACCAAATGCACCAAGTACCATTCCAATTATTTCTGGTCTCACATACTGTACTATTTCTGCCTTATGTAGTCCTAATCCACCAGAAATATCTCTTATAAAACATGCAATACAAATCCCCATGTTTTTTGGATTACCACAATAAACTGAAAGTACTCCTAAAATACCAATTATTGCACCACCTAAAATAATTCCTCTTTTTTCTTTCATAGTTTACTCATCCCCCTTTTTTTGATAATATTTTACATGTATTGAACATCATGTTAATTCTAACAAATATTCCATAATATATTAAATTTAAATGGCTAATAGATAATATCTATCTATTATTTTTATAAATAAGGAGGTTTCTTATGAGAAAAATATACTTAGATAATGGAGCAACATCTTTTCCTAAAGCTCCTGATGTTGCAAATGCAATTTCAAATTATATAACTAATATAGGTTGCAATATAAATAGAGGCGCTTACTTTGATGCCTTAGAAGCAGAAGATACTGTTTTTGAGACTCGTGAATTATTATGTGACCTTTTTAACTTTAATAAATGTGAAAATGTGATTTTTACACCTAGTATAACTTATAGTTTAAACATGATATTAAAAGGCATGCTAAAAAATAAAGACCATATTATTATTTCATCAATGGAACATAATGCAGTAATGCGCCCCCTTTCATCACTAGAGAATGATGGAGTTACTTTTTCTAAAGTTCAATGTAATAGTTTAGGCTATTTGAATGCTGTAGATATTGAAAATGCTATAACACATAATACTAAAGCAGTAGTGATTACTCATGCCTCTAATGTATGTGGTTACGTACTACCATTAAAAGATATTGGTTCTATATGTAAAAAACATAATTTAATTTTTATAGTAGATTCTGCTCAAAGTGCTGGAACTTTAAATATAGATATGATGGATTTAAATATAGATGTTCTTTGTTTTACTGGACATAAAGGATTATTAGGTCCACAAGGTATTGGAGGTTTTTTAATAAAGGAAAATATTGTACCTTTAGTTAAACCAATTATAGAAGGCGGGACTGGAAGTCTATCAGAATTAGAAGTACAACCTACATATATGCCTGACAAATTTGAAAGTGGAACATCAAATATTCCTGGTATATTTGGGCTTAATGCTTCACTAAAGTATTTGAATAAAATAGGAGTTAATTCTATTTATGAAAAAGAATTAGAACTTACAAAAACTTTTATTGAAGGAATAAAAAATATAGATGCTAATTTATTATTAGGTAGCGATTCTACTGATAATAGAACTGCTGTAGTTTCTCTTGATTTCAAAGAATTGGATAACGGCATTATTTGTCACAGATTAAATAAAGAATATGGAATTTCAACTAGAAGTGGACTTCACTGTGCCCCATCAGCACATAAAACACTTGGAACATTTCCAGATGGAACTGTGAGATTTAGCTTTGGACACTTTAATACTGTTGAAGATATAAAATACACATTAAATGCTATAAATAATATTTTATTAAAATAAATCTTTTGCCAAGAATCTATATACTAAATTTCTAAAATTAGTCAATTCAATTACATTTTTCCCTAATTTTATTTTCATTGTTGATTAATGTAACTTTGTAACTGTTAGTAACTTTGTTTTTGACAATAATTATCCACAAATAAGCGAAACTATTCACAATAAATTGTGAATAGTTTGAATTTTATGCCCATAGCCTGTGTATTACTTGATAAATTCACAGTTATATAATAAAATAATAGTTGTATTTTGTAGAATTTTGAGTGTTTTATAGTTTTATTTATTCAAATTATCTACAAAATCTACATTTAATTCCATATGTAATTTTCATCCTTGTTAATAAAGTGTATTAGTTATGGACTTATCCACAGGCTTAGTTTAAATTTTCAAAAAATTATCAACATTTTATATACATACCTGTGTATAATGTGATTACATATTTTTGTATTTTATGTTTTTTATATTTTTTTAATTATATAAGGTTCCAAATCAAAATTATAACTTATATAGTTGCAAAGTTATAATTTTAAAATTAAATGAAAACATATATTTATACTTTACTTTTCTCTGTTAAAATTAAAGTTTTTTAAATATAGAGTTCCAAATTAAATTTTAAACTTATTCATTTATCAAATGAGAAAACTCAAATTAACATTTTATCAATAACTAACAGATTTTTTAGTTAAGAGTGAATAGTGACCAGCTGTATTTATTTTTCTTAATTGATAACAAAAATTTAATGTATAAATTTAAGTTGGAGCTTGTTTCCATATATATATTACTATTATTATTAAACGGTGGTGTTTTTTATGATTAAAGCGTTGCAAAATAAAAATTTATCTTATGATGAATACATATATACTCTAAAAAAAATAATAGAAAATATAAATAGTGGTTCCGGTTTAGTTGGTTTATGTGAAGAAATGGGCAATAAGGATGTTATTGATGATTTTAATAGTCATCCTATAAATACAGGTGACTTAAAAGCAAGAGATCCTAAAATTCAGCCTTGTCCTATGGATTTAAGATTAAAAGATGGTAAAGAACATAAATCCTATACTGGTTGTTTCTATCATTGTGGTTATAAAGAGTATTTAAATTTAACTAAAGAAGAGCAAATCAATCTAATAGAGGATTTAATATCAAAAAAAACAGAACTCAAATTGAGTTCTGTTTTTTTTGAAACAAAATTAAATAATAAATGTTTAAACAATGAAACTTTTTAAATTTTTTTATATGTAAACTCATATCCTCCTAAAAATTAGGAGGATATGAATCCATACCTTATTTAGTTGAAGAAATTTTTTAGTTTTCTTCTAAATCTTTTATCATTGCAGCAGCAGCTTTTTTACCAGCTTCCATAGCAAGGATAACTGTTGCAGCTCCTGTTACAGCATCTCCACCAGCGTATACTCTAGCTTTTGAAGTTTTTCCTGTTTCTTCATCAGCTACGATACATTTCCATTTATTTACGTCTAATCCTTCTGTTGTTGAAGGTATTAATGGGTTTGGAGATGTTCCTAATGACATTATTACAGTGTCACAATCTATAACAAATTCTGAACCTGGCACTTCTACTGGTCTTCTTCTTCCAGATGCATCAGCTTCTCCAAGTTCCATTCTTATGCATTTCATTCCTTTAACCCAACCAGTTTCATCTCCTAAGATTTCAACTGGATTAACTAGAAGGTCAAAGATAATGCCTTCTTCTTTAGCGTGATGTACTTCTTCAGCTCTTGCTGGAAGTTCTGATTCACTTCTTCTATATACTATATGAGTTTCTGAACCTAATCTTAATGCTGTTCTAGCAGCATCCATAGCAACGTTTCCGCCACCTACAACACAAACTCTTTTTCCTGATTTTATTGGTGTTGGTGAATCTTCTTTGAAAGCTTTCATTAAGTTGTTTCTTGTTAAGAATTCATTTGCAGATACAACTCCGTTTAAGTTTTCTCCGTTAATTCCCATGAATTTTGGAAGACCAGCACCTGAACCTATAAATATAGCTTCAAATTTTTCGTCTCTTATTAATTCATCTATAGTAACAGTTTTTCCTACTATTACATTTGTCTCTATTTTAACTCCTAATTTTCTTAGGTTATTTATTTCATGCTTAACAACTGTTTCTTTTGGTAATCTGAATTCAGGAATTCCATAAACTAAAACTCCACCTGGTTCATGTAATGCTTCAAATACAGTTACATCATAACCAGCTTTAGCCATTTCACCTGCAGCAGTTATTCCAGCAGGGCCTGAACCTATAACTGCAACTTTTTTACTATTTTTAGCTTTAGTTTCTGAAAGATCTACATCATGTTCTCTTGACCAATCAGCAACAAATCTTTCAAGCTTACCAATTGCAACAGCTTCTCCTTTTATTCCAAGTACACATTTGCTTTCACATTGTAGTTCTTGAGGACAAACTCTACCACAAACAGCTGGTAGTGCAGTATATCTATTTAATATTTTTGCAGCTTCTTCAAAGTTTTTTTCTGCAACTTCATGTATAAATGAAGGTATATCTATTGATACTGGACATTTACTAACACATGGTTTATTTTTGCAGTTTAAGCATCTTGATGCTTCTTTTACCGCTTCTTCTTCATTATATCCTAAACAAACTTCTTTAAAATTTTTAGCTCTTGCTTTTGCATCTTGCTCTGATATTGGAGTTCTTTTCATTCTATCTACTGCCATTACTTGTTACCTCCTAATCTACAGCTTTTTTCAGCTTCTTCTGCTTTATACATTCCAGATCTTTTTAATGCCTCATCAAAATCTACCTTATGTCCATCAAATTCTGGTCCTTCAACACAAGCAAATCTAGTTTTTCCATCAACAGTAATTCTGCAAGCTCCACACATTCCAGTTCCATCTACCATTATTGGGTTCATGCTTACTATTGTTGGTATATTTAATTTTTCTGTTAACTTACATACAAATTTCATCATTATCATTGGTCCTATTGACACAACTAAATCATATTTTTTACCACCATTTACTAACTCTTCTAATTGATTAGTAACCATTCCTTTAAATCCATATGATCCATCATCTGTACAAGTATAAACATTACCTGCAACAGTTTTCATTTGATCTTCTAGGATTACCATGTCTTTATTTTTGAATCCCATTATTACATCAGCACTTACACCATGCTCATGTAACCATTTTACTTGTGGATAAACTGGAGCTGAACCAACTCCCCCTGATATAAATAGTATGTTCTTTTTCTTTAGTTCTTCTATGTCTTCATGTAGTAATTCTGATTCCATTCCTAATGGTCCAACAAAGTCGTGAAGATAGTCGCCTTCATTAAGCTTTTCTAAATCCTTAGTAGAACATCCTATAGTTTGTACAACTATTGTAACTGTTCCTTTGTCTGTGTTTGTATCACAAACTGTTAATGGAACTCTCTCACCATTCTCATCATTTCTTATAATTACAAATTGACCAGGTTTAGCGGATTTAGCAACTCTTGGTGCTTCTATATTCATTAAGAATATATTTTCTGCTAAATCTTTTTTTTCTGCTATTTTGTACATATCCACTTCCTCCAAACTCAAAATAATATTGTTTGTCCACCTTATTATTTTTTCACTAATTAAATTTATAATTTATATAAATTGTTTTAAAACAAGTTTTAACTTATATAAAGTTCCAAGTTGACTTTTAAAATTATAAACTACAAAACTTGGAGCTTGTTTCCCTACACTTATCTAATAATAAATAAAAAAAAGGGACCCTGTAAATAGACACAACAATAAAGAGCTATTTACACCTGTCCTTTTATCTGAAAGTTTCCCCAAAGCTGAAAATTCGAGTTTCTTCTTCGATGCCACATAATCACATTTTCACTTTTTCCGTGCTTGTAGTCTCTCCAGGTTTATGTCCAACTATTGAGCTGTACCTGAATAGTCCATAGCATTACTATTCATTTTTCTTAATTTATATGTTAAACATTTTCATGTTTAATAAAACCAGCTTTCTTCAACAGTCTTCATTCACACCTTATTAACTTCTCAATTACTATTTTATAATCTTATATTAATATAGTCAATAACAATTAAGTATATTATTTGAATCTTTTAATTTATATATAAATTAAAACGAATTTTACCACATTCAATTATGTAATATTAAATCTTATTAAACTTTATTCTAAATCACTTGTAAAAAAATACAGTTTTGAATTTAAACTTACTTCTATTATATATATTATATTTTACTATAACACTTAAATTTGACTATTCAGTTTCAATCATAATTATTATTTTTAAATCTTTAAGATTCAGCATTCAAAATTAAATTTTACTTATAATAAACAGCTTAATTTAGTTAAGAGTTAAAAATTTATAAATCAAATTATATTATTAGGTTAAAGGAAACTCTAATGAAGTTTCCTCCTAAACTATTAACTAACTTCAATTATACTTATTTTTCTTAAATAAGTATTAAAAATTTAATGTATAAAAGTATAATAAAAATCACTGATAGTTTATCAGTGATTTTTATATTTTTTAATTAAAATTCAACGTCTACTCCATCAAATGTACATTCAAATATCTTTTTCATTTCATCTACAGATATTTCTCTTGGGTTAGATGCTGTACAAGCATCTACTACTGCATTTTCTGAAATAAAGTCTATATATTTATCAAACTCTTCTTTTTCTACTCCATATTCTTTTAATGTTAGTGGAATTTCCATTGCTTTATTTAATTGTCTTATACAATCAATTAAAGAGTTTATTAATTCTTCTTCATTACCACCAGCAAGACCTAAAGTTCTAGCTATTTTAGCATATCTTTCTCCACATGCTTTTTTATTAAATTGGATTACATATGGTAAGAATATAGCATTAGCACATCCATGTGGTATATGGAATACAGCACCTGTTTTATGTGCCATAGAGTGAGTTATTCCAAGTAATGCATTTGAAAATGCCATACCTGCTAAACATTGAGCATTATGCATTTCATCTCTTGCTTCTTTTACTCCCTCATAAGATTTTAATATGTTATCTTCTATCATTATTATAGCTTCCATTGCTAAAGGATCAGAGAAATGAGATTTATTAGTTGCAACATATGCTTCTATAGCATGAGTTAATGCATCCATTCCTGTATGAGCTACTAATTTTTTAGGCATTGTCATAGTAAGCTCAGTATCTAATATAGCAATATCTGGTGTTATATTGAAATCTGCTAATGGGTATTTTATTTTCTTTTTGTAGTCAGTTATAACTGAAAATGCTGTTACCTCTGTAGCTGTTCCGCTAGTAGATGGTATAGCAACAAATTTAGCTTTCTTTCTCAATGCTGGGATTGTAAATGGATCTTTTATATCATCAAAAGTTAATTCTGGGTGCTCATAGAATACCCACATAGCTTTAGCTGCATCTATAGGTGATCCACCGCCAACTGCAACTATCCATTCTGGTGCAAATTCTCTCATCATTTCTGCACCTTTCATAACTGTTTCTATTGATGGGTCTGGTTCAACACCTTCAAAAAGTTTAACTTCTATTTTAGCTTCTTCTAAAAAGTTTATAATTTTATCTAAGAATCCATTTTTTCTCATAGAGCTTCCGCCAGTAACAACTATAGCTTTTTTTCCTTCTAAAGTTTTTAAAACCTCTAGTGAATTTTCACCATAATATATATCTCTTGGTAAAGTAAATCTGTTCATCAAAACATCCTCCTCAATTTCTACCCATATTAATATTATTTGATATTATTTTAACGAAATTTATATTTTTATTGTACAATATTTAAAAGGTATTTTCAATATTTTCGTAATATTTTATTTAATTTATATTTTTATTTAAGTATTTATTTTCCACTTAATTACTTATATTGTAACTTTTATTGCATTTTAGATTTTTTTAGATTTTTTTAGATTTTTTTCTTGCAGTTGTTTATTTTTATAAAACAACTTCCATTTTTTAAATATGAATAATTTTTAAATAGAAGTAACATTTAAAAGTCATTCTTTTAACGATAATTCATAATTCTTAATATTCTAAAATTCTCTATTTCAACTAGGTAATCACTTCCTGCAAATTCTACATTCATCACAAGAGGAACTTTTTCAGTTAAGAGTTAATAATTAATAATTGTAGTTATTACTACTCACTTCGTTCATAGTAATTCTCAACGTTTTTTTTAATCTGCAAAAGTAAAATTCCTAAGTAATTGATTATCTAAAATTTCTACCCCATAACAAAGGGGACAGGTTCACTTGTGACTATTTTCTTCGCTTAATTGTAGATTCCACAAATGCTCTATTCCCATAACAAAATAAGCAGAAAACTAGTACCTAACTGATATGCTGCTTTGCAGCTCAAGTACTGGTTCTTTGCTTAGTAATTTATTTTATATAACCTTTTTATTGAGTTCTAAAGTTTTTTATCGTGCTACAACCAACTGAACCTGTCCTTCTTGTTACGGCTGTGAACTTTAAAAATATTACATATTTTCAATTAAAAGTTAATAGTGAATAGTTAATAGTTGCGGTTATTACTACTCGCTTTACTCCTAGTAATTCTAAACGTATCTTTAAATCTACAAAAGTAAAACTCCTAAGCAAGCAATTATCCAAGATTTTTACGCCATCACAAGTGGGACAGGTTCATTTGCGGCTATTTTATTCGTTTAAATTGTAGATTCCACAATTACTGTATTTCCATAACAAAATGAGTAAAGAACCAGTACCCTTATTTTGGTTTTAGTGAAACCTTTAAACAAACAATTAACCCTAGTACTGGCTCCATCACAAATGGGACAGGCACGATAAATTTATTTTCTTCGCTAACACGTGATGCTCTCCTAGTTTTATATTTTTCAACTAAAAAATCAAAGCCAGTCCCGAACAGCTACGTAGCAGAGCTACTTTATTTCAAAGAAAGTGGTTTTCCACTTTCATCCTGAACTATTAACTATTAATTCTTAACTCTTAACTATTTATAAGGGACTGGCTAACTTTTCTTACTTATTGTAACTAAATTTGAATAGCTACTATTTATTTTATGGGTATACACCATTCGCGCCTGTCCCATTTGTTACGGTGCTACACTTTGAATCTAGCTTTAGTTTGTTTTATATCCTAAACTCAGAATTTACCCCTTCTAATTTAAAAGAAACTGGCAGTCCGGTTTCAACCTTAACTCTTAACTTTTTAAACCCCAGTTTCATCCATTATTATCAAATGTTAAATGTTCATTGTCAATTTCCAAAGAACTACCTCAACTAAGTAAGCAACTACACCAAGTTCCACATCCATCACAAGAGGGACAGACACGTAATTGGCTACTTTACTATACTTTCAGATAGATGCTTTTGTTGATTTTAGTTTCTCTCCAATAGTACTCAAAGTCGGTCCCGAACATCTACGCAGCAAAGCTGCTATTTTAGGACCGGCTTTGATTAATTTAAATTTTATTGATGACCTTATGATTTCACTATGAAAATAATTTATGGAAACTATATTTTGCTACGCCTGTCCTTCTTGTTACGGTGCTACACCCTGAATCTAGCTCTAGTTTGTCTTATCTCCCAAACTCAAATTTTACTCTCTTTTAATTAAAAAGAAACTGGTAGTCCAGTTTCAACTAACATTGTCAATTGTCCTTTGTCCTTTGTCAATTATATAATTTGTTACGGCTGTAAATCTTGAATATAGCTCTTGTTAGATTTATTTCTTTAACTCAGAATTCATTCTCTCTAATTCAAAAGAAACTGGCAGTCCAGTTTCTTCCAC
>NZ_HE611050.1:1266452-1277149 GCF_000285575.1 Clostridium senegalense JC122
GTCCACCATTGTCAAATGTCAATTGTCCATTATCAATTCCTAATTAATTGCCCTTAACCATATTTACAATGAACATTTTTACACAAAAAAAAGAACTTGAGGTGTTCTCAAGTTCTTTATATTTATATCAATTTTATTTGTGATAATCATAGAAACCTTTTTTAGTTTTTCTTCCAAGGTATCCAGCTCTAACATATTTTCTTAATAAACTGTTTGCTCTGTATTTAGAGTCTCCAGTTTCTTTATACATAACTTCCATTATTGCAAGACATATATCAAGTCCTATTAAGTCACCTAATGCTAAAGGTCCCATTGGATGGTTTGCTCCAAGCATCATTGCTTTGTCTATATCTTCTACAGTTGCTATACCTTGATCTAATATTCCAACTGCTTCATTTATCATTGGGATTAATATTCTATTTACTACGAATCCTGGACCTTCTTTTACTTCTACAGGGTCTTTTCCTATACTTTGTGTTAATTCTTTAACTGCGCTAAATGTTTCATCTGAAGTAGCCATACCTCTTATAATTTCAACTAATTTCATTATAGCTGCTGGGTTAAAGAAGTGCATTCCTATAACTCTATCTGGTCTATTTGTGCAGCTAGCTACTTCTGTTATTGAAAGTGAAGAAGTATTTGTAGCAAATATTGTTTCTGGTTTACAGATTTCATCTAGTTTACTGAAATAATGTCTTTTTGTTTCCATATTTTCAGCTATTGCTTCAATAATTAAATCAACATCTTTAACATCATTCATATCTAATGTTCCGTTGATTCTTCCTAAAATTTCACCTTTTACGTCTTCTGTAATTTTACCTTTAGTTACTAATTTAGTTAAAGTTTTATTTATACCTGCTAAATTTACATTTTGGAATTTATCCATATTTCTTACAAGCATTGTAACTTCATAACCTTTTGTAGCAAGTACTTGAGCTATTCCAGCTCCCATAGTTCCGGCACCGATTATACATATTTTTTTCATAACAAAACCCCCCAATTTTTAGTTGAAGCTGTTTAAATATATGACCCACTTAAAAATCCAATAGCTTATAAGTGCCCGATATATAAAACAACTAACTTAAACCTTATTTTTTTAAGTTTGTATTATTTTTAACTATCATAGATAAAATTTAATGATAATTAATAATCGATAATCAAAAATAAAATTTTTGATACTTTTTAAATAATTTTTGTATTATTAACTTATTAATTATCTATTATTAACTACCATGTTCATTACTATTTATATAATCTTTTGAAAATATTATTACAACTCTTTATAAGAATTGTATATATCACCTAATGTTTATTCCTTACTTTTAACTAATTTATAAAAGTTATATATGTTTTTACATTTTAAATTCATTAGATAAATTTAAATCAAAGTTTCTTTCCCTATGTTTTTCATATGTTTAATTTTTAAAGATGGAATTTAGGAATAATTCCTAAATTCACATCTTATTTGGTTATTATAAAAGTGTTATATTAACCACTTATTATTTCATAGCTTTTAATTGTTGAACTAATTCTGGAACAATTTTTTGATAGTCTCCAACTAATCCAACGTCAGCAACTTGCATTATTGGTGCATCAGCATCTTTATTGATTGCTATTATATAGTTACTGTCTTGCATTCCAGCTAAATGTTGGATAGCTCCAGATATACCACAAGCTATATATATTTGAGGTCTTACTGTTTTACCAGTTTGTCCAACTTGTAGTGCTTTATCTATCCAGCCATTATCAACAGCTGCTCTTGATCCTGATAAAGTTCCGCCGATTTCATCAGCAAGTTCTTTTAATATATCAAAGTTTTCTTTGCAGCCTACTCCTCTACCACCAGATACTAATATATCAGCTTCGATTATGTCAGCTACTTCTTTTAATATTTTTTTAACTTCTAAAACTTGAGTTCTGATATCAGATTTTTCTAATTCAAAAACAGCTTTTTCTATTTTAACTTCTTTGTTTGAATCTTTTTCAAGTTTTTCGAAAACTCCAGGTCTAACAGTAGACATTTGTGGTCTATTGTCTCCACACATGATAGTAGCCATTAAGTTACCACCAAATGCAGGTCTAGTCATTAATAAGTTTTTGTTTTCAGGATCTATATCAAGTGCTGTACAGTCAGCAGTTAATCCTGTTGATAATCTAGCAGCAACTCTTGGACCTAAGTCTCTTCCTATAAATGTTGCTCCTATGAATATTACTTCTGGTTTATGACTATTAGCTAAATCAGTTATAACTTTTGCATATCCATCAGTAGTATAATGTGCAAGTTCTTCTTTATCAGCTAATAAAACTTTATCTGCGCCGTAAGCAGTTAATTCTTTAGCCATACCTTCAACATTATGTCCTATTAATAAAGCTGTAAGTTCAACTCCTAATTTGTCAGCTATTTCTCTACCTTTTCCTAAAAGTTCTAATGAAACTTTTTGTAATTCTCCGTCTCTTTGCTCTGCAAATACCCAAACACCTTTGTAATCTGCTATATTCATGGTTCTACCCCTCCTATTTTTCCTACTAAATTAAGTGTTTCTCTTTTAGTTTACCTATTGCAATTGAAGCTGCTTCTTTTGGTGAAACTGTAAATATTTCACCTTGTCCTTTAGCTTCTTTAGCCCAAGATTTTTTAACCTTTGTAGGTGAACCTTTTAATCCTAGAAGGGCTACATCTACATCTATATCTTTAGCAGTCCATACTTTTATTTCTTTATTTCCTAATTCGAATATATTTCTTATATTCATATATCTTGGTTCATTTAAAGTTTCTATTGCAGTTAATAGAACTGGTGTTTTAACTTTGATATATTCATATCCATCTTCCCAAGCTCTTCTAACTTTTAATCCGTCTTCTAAAACGTCAACTTCTTCAACATATGTTATTTGTGGTAAGTTTAAATGTTCTGCAATTTCAGGTCCAACTTGTGCAGTATCTCCATCGATTGCTTGTCTTCCAGCAAATATTACATCATATTCTAATTTTTTGATTACTCCAGCTAATGCATGTGATGTAGCTAAAGTATCAGCACCAGCGAAAGCTCTGTCTGTTACTAATATTGCTTCATCAGCTCCCATTGCTAAAGCTTCTTCTAAAGCTTTTTGAGCTTGTGGAGGTCCCATTGTAACAACAGTTACATGAGCACCATGTGAATCTTTTAATCTTAATGCTTCTTCTAATGCACTTTTATCATCTGGATTTATTATTGAAGGAACACCATCTCTTATTAGAGTTCCTGTTTTTGGATCTATTCTAACTTCAGTTGTATCTGGAACTTGTTTTATACAAACAACTATTTTCATCGTTAATTACCCCCTATTTTAAAAGACTTCCTGCAATAACCATTTTTTGAACTTGAGAAGTACCTTCATATATTTCAGTTATTTTAGCATCTCTCATCATTCTTTCTACAGGATAATCTTTAGTATATCCGTATCCACCAAAGATTTGAACAGCTTTAGTTGTAACATCCATAGCTGTATTAGCAGCAAATAATTTAGCTCTTGCAGCTTCTACTGTATATGGTAGCTTATTATCTTTGTTGTAAGCAGCTTTATAAACTAATTGTCTAGCAGCTTCTACTTGAACATCCATATCTGCTATCATCCATTGAAGACCTTGGAATTTAGATAATGATCTTCCGAATTGTTTTCTTTCTTTCATGTAAGCTACAGCTTCATCTAAAGCACCTTGTGCAATTCCTAAAGCTTGAGCAGCTATACCAATTCTTCCTCCATCCAATGTTTTCATTGCGATTTTGAAACCTTGTCCTTCTTTTCCAAGTAAGTTTTCTTTTGGAACTATACAATCTTCAAATACTAATTCTGTTGTTGAAGAAGCTCTTATACCTAATTTTTCTTCAACTTTTCCTATTGAAAATCCTTTAAAACCTTTTTCAACTATAAATGCTGAAATTCCTCTTGTTCCTTTAGATTTATCTGTCATAGCAAATACTATAAATACATCTGCAACTCCACCGTTAGTTATGAATATTTTAGAACCATTTAATATATAGTTATCTCCATCTAAAACAGCAGTTGTTTGTTGTCCTGATGCATCTGTTCCTGCGTTAGGTTCAGTTAAACCAAATGCTCCTATTTTTTCACCTTTTGCAAGTGGTGTTAAGTATTTTTCTTTTTGTTCTTGATTTCCGAACATATCTATTGGAGATGCACATAATGAAGTGTGTGCTGATAAAATAACGCCTGTTGTACCACAAACTCTTGATAATTCTTCAACAGCCATAGCATAAGAAACGTTGTTTCCACCTGCTCCTCCAAATTCAGTTGAAAATGGAATACCCATCATATTGTATCTTGCCATTTTCTTTACATTTTCCATTGGAAATTCTTCTGTTATATCTATTTCAGCGGCAATAGGTTTTACATCTGTTTCTGCAAACTCCCTTACCATTTGTCTTACAAATTCTTGTTCCTTAGTTAATGAAAAATTCATACTCCCCATTCCTCCTATTTAATTTTTAAAAGGCTAATTTTCTTATTTTTTTAAATTTCAAACTTGATTTTCCATTACAATTACGTATTAAAATGAGTTAAAGGATTACATATTTTTAAAGTTTTTATCCCTTTTCTCTAAAAACGCTTTCATACCTTCTTTTTGGTCATAAGTACTAAAACACATACCAAAAGCTTCTGATTCATAATTTAACGCACTATCAATGTCCATCTGCATACCTTTGTTTATTGCTTCCTTACAAAGTTTAACTGCAACTGGTGCATTATTGCATATTTGTTTTGCCATATTCATAGCTTCTTCCATTAAAACTTCTGGTTCTACAACCTTATTTATAAGGCCTATATTAAATGCTTCTTCTGCTTTTATTATGTTAGCTGTGAATATCAACTCTTTAGCTTTACACTCTCCCACAAGTCTAGCTAATCGTTGTGTTCCACCAAAACCTGGTGTTATTCCAAGTCCAACTTCTGGTTGTCCAAACTTAGCTTTTGCTGATGCGATTCTAATATCACAAGCCATAGAAAGTTCGCAACCTCCACCTAGAGCAAAACCGTTAATAGCAGCAATAACAGGTTTGTCCAAAGTTTCTAATCTTCTGAAAACTTTGTTTCCAAGTATTCCAAAGGCTCTTCCTTCTAATGCATTCAATCCTTCCATTTCTGAAATATCAGCTCCTGCAATAAAAGCTTTACCTTCCCCAGTTAAAATAACAGCATAAATCTCATTGTCTTTTTCAATTAAATCAATGACATTGTCCAACTCTTTTAAAGTTTCTGAATTTAAAGCATTCAATGCCTTAGGTCTATTAAATTTTACAATACCTATGTTTCCATCCTTTTCAAGGATAATATTTTTAAATTCCATAATGCTGTCCCCCATGAATATTTTCCCACAAATTGTTATATAATTCACAATTTTTACTAAAAATAATAATTGAAGTCCATCAACTTCAATTACTATTATATCCTCACTGGTATATATTTGCAACATAAGTTGATGATTTTTTCTGAATTATTTTAATTAATTATTAATTTTAGTAATTTCATTTGTTTGTAAAATTAAAACAATTTATGTTTTTATTTAACAATGTAAAGGCCCTACAGGTTTTGTCACTATATTCTTTAACTAAGATTAGTATAGAAAAGTTTCATAAAACCCTATTTTCTTTACATCTCACTAAATAATGTATGATTTATTTTTTTTATTATGTATTAAAATTCTTTCATTTTTTTAAACATTTTGTGTATTTGTTAACAAAATATTTACTTCTGTTTTTTATCCTTAAATCTCTTTTTTTCTACAAAAAAGTGAAAAAGATCATCTCAATTTTATTTTCTATTTTTGATGACCTTTTCACAAAAGCTATTCAGTTAATTTACTTTCATTTAGTAAATAACTTAAAGTCATTAAACTTTCGCTTAAATGAACATTTTCTACTATTACATCACTTGGAACTTTTAAATCTACTGGCGCAAAATTCCATATAGCTTTAATTCCTGATGATGTTATAATATCGCAAACTCCTTGTGCCCTTTCTTTTGGCACACAAATTATTGCAATATCTACTTCATTATTTTTAATAAAGCTTTCTAAATTATCTATATCTTCTATAGATACATCTCTTATTCTTAAGCCAATAAGTTTAGGATTTATATCAAATATTGCCTTTAAATCAAAGGACATTCTTTGAAAATAAGTATAATTTGCTATAGCTTGCCCGATATTACCTGCACCTATAATTATTGTATTGTACTCTTTATCTAATCCTAAAATCGAAGATATTTGAGCTAATAATTCTTTTACATTATATCCATATCCTTGTTGACCAAAATCGCCAAAACAATTTAAATCTTGTCTTATTTGTGAAGCTGTAAAGCCTATCTTTTCACTTAATTCATTAGATGATATTCTATCCACATCATTTTCTGCAAGTTCTTTTAAATATCTATAATATTTAGGAATTCTCTTTATAACTGCCATTGATATATTTTTCTTTCTATCCAAAAAAAACACCTCCAAAAATATATTTTTAAAAGGTAAATCTAAAAAATAATCATATATGATTATTTCAAATCTTTGTACCTAATCACAAAGACTTTTTCCTTTTTATTTTTAAATTGAATTTATAATAACTAAATCTAACTATAGGTTTCAAAATAACATTTTTATTTATACATTTTAAACTTTAGAAACCTACTTATAGGATTCCAAAATAACCTTTTAAATTATTCATTGAAAATTTTGGACACTTTTCAAGTAAGCATACACTTGATAATATCTAAAATCTAAAAAATATATAAATTAAAACTTTTCTATATTTCTATATTTTATTAATAAGCTTAACTCTGAATTTTTATAAATATTCTAACTCAATTATTCCTCAACTAAAATTTATTTTACAGAATTACAGAGTTACTTTATTCATATATTATGTAAAATAATATTTTTTATTTTTCAATTGTAAGTTTCATTTCAAAATTATCGTATACATATTTAATAATACATATAATTTAAATATAATTAAATCTAAGAATTTATATAGAAAGACTATAATTAATAAAATATCGTTTATATTTTACCATATTACTTGAAATTTGTTTATATATATTTTCAAAATTGTTTCATTCTTTTCTCTATTTTCTTAATATTCACCTTGTTTTTTCAATAAATTTAAACATTTATATATAAATCTTAATTTTTTTGTTATTTATTAAACTAATTTATATGTGTAAAATTTTAATTTCAAAACAAATGAAACATGTACTATAAATATATGTTTCTAAATACAAATATACCTTAACTATACCTATTTTTCATTTATTTATACATTTATTTAAATTGTTCATTACATCATTAATTAGATAATAAATTTTTATTTTTTTATACAAATTAGAAGAAATATAAACATTATTGTTTTTAACATATAAAAAAACTTTTAGTATTACTATAAGTATAGCAAATAGTTGTTATATTACCTATTTATTATATAATTTATAAATTTAAGTATATTTTTATATAAATAATTTGTATTAATTTAAAGTTAAAAGAAACTGGACTAATCCAGTTTCTTCTTAAATTCTTATAAATTCTCTTCCCATTCTTCATATAAGTTAGATAGTAATTCTTCCTTTTCACCTAATAATTCATTTACCTCTACACTTTTTTCTGGATTAGAATATATTTCTTCTTTACAAAGCAATTCTTGAAGCTTTTCTATTTCACTTTCTGTTGTTGCTATTTTTTCTTCAAGATTTTTTAAATACTTTTGAATTTCTCTTTGTTTTTTCTCTTCTTCCCTTTTTTTCTTCTTATCTAATTTTATTTGAGTTTTCGTAATCCCACTACTTTGTTCTTCTTGTTCAAATCTTAAAGGGTTGTTTTTCTTCTCTATATAATAAGAATAATTTCCTAAATATTCTTTTATTCCATCTTCATTTAGTTCAAAAATTTTACCTACCACTTTATTTAAGAAATATCTATCGTGAGATATTACAAGTACTGTTCCATCATAAGATAATATAGCATCCTCTAAAGCTTCTCTTGAAACTATATCTAAATGGTTTGTAGGCTCATCTAGAAGTAAAAAATTATTTTGAGATAACATAAGTTTTAGAAGATTTATTCTACATTTTTCTCCGCCACTCAACTTTTCAATTTTTTTAAACACATCATCACCTCTAAATAGAAATGCTGCAAGATATGTTCTTATTTCCGTGGTGGTTAATTCTGGAAAATCATCCCAAACCTCATCTATTATTGTTTTATTCAAATTTAAATTAGATTGTTCCTGATCGTAATAACCTATGTTTACATTTTTACCCAATACTTTAGTTCCACTATCTGGTTGTATTTCATCCATAATTATTTTAAATAATGTAGTTTTTCCTCTACCATTTTCACCTATAAGCGCAATTTTATTTTCTCTTTTTATATCCATATTAACGCCTGTAAATAATACTTTTTCCCCATAACTTTTACTTAATTCTTCAACATATAAAACATCATTTCCACTCTTTATTCTAGTTTCAAAATTAATTCTAGATGCCTTTTGGTCTTTATGTGGTGCTTCTATTCTTTCAATTTTATCTAACGCTTTTTGTCTACTTTCTGCTGCCTTAATGCTTTTTTCACGGTTAAAAGACTTATACTTTTGAATTATCTCTTCTTGTCTTTTAATTTCTGCTTGTTGTAAACTAAATGCCTTTAATGCCACTTCGTAATTTTTCTTTTTCAAATCAATAAATGCTGTATAATTACCATTATATATTTCAGCCATACCATATGATATTTCTATAGTTTTATTAGTAACTGCATCTAAGAAAAATCTATCATGGGAAATTATAATAATGCTACCCTTGTAGCTCTTTAAATATTCCTCTAACCATTCTATAGCATCTAAATCCAAATGATTTGTTGGCTCATCTAAAAGCAATATTTCTGGTTTTCTAAGTAAAAGCTTACAAAGGGCTACTCTAGTCTTTTGGCCACCACTTAATATACTTATTGGCTTTTCAAAATCTTCTTCAAAAAATCCTAATCCTTTCAAAACTCTGCTTATCTCACCTTTATAAGTATATCCACCTCTATGTTGATATAACTCTGTTAAGGTTGTATAATCCTTTATTAACTTATTGTGATAGTCAGCTTTAGCTTCATCATATGGTTCATTCATCTTTTCTTCTAATGTCTTCATTTTTCTTTCCATATTTAAAAGTTCTTCAAAGACTAATAGTAGTTCACCATATATAGTATTGTCTGACTCTAATGATAGATTCTGAGATAAATACCCCACCTTTTTGCTTTTATCTATAAAAAGCTCTCCACTATCGTATTCTATCTGTGAAGTTAGTATTTTAAACAACGTAGACTTACCTGCTCCGTTAGCACCTATAAGTCCTATCTTTTCTCCTTCATTAATACTAAAAGTAATGTCTTTTAAAATAACATCTATTCCAAAACTCTTATGAATTTTATTACAACTTAAAACTATCATTGTTTTTTCTCCTTTACTATAGTAATGCTAATTTATATATATTTAAATTCCTACTTTATCAATTGTAGGTACAGTATTTTTTTACACATAATTATATTTTACTATAATACCATTATTTTTTACATTACTTTATTTGTTTAGTTAATATTTTGATATAAAATTAAAAACACTAACTTAGATTTGTATGTATTACTACTCACTTCGTTCATACTAATACTAAACGTACCTTTAAATCTACAAAAATAAAACTTCTAAATAAGTAATTATCCAAGATTTTTATGCCATCACAAGAGGGACAGGTTCGTTTGTATCTATTTTCTTCGTTTAAACTATAGATTCCACAATTGCTGTATTCCCATAATAAAATAAGTGAAGAACCAGTACCCCTATTTGGGTTTTAGTGAAATTTTCAAACAAGCAATTGCCCCTAGTGTTGACTCCATTACAAATGGGACAGGCACGTAAGGTCTACTTTCTTTGTTAACACTTGATACTCTTCTAGTTTTATATTTTTCTACTAATAAATCGAAGCCAGTCCCGAACACCTGAATAAGCAATTTTTCTAAATTTATACTCCATCACAAGTGGGACAGGTTCATTTTGGGCTATTTTCTTCGTTTAAACTGTAGATTCCACAATTGCTGTATTCCCATAATAAGATAAGTAAAAAACCAGTACCTAATAGATACGCTGCTTTGCAGCTCAAGTACTGGTTCTTTGCTCGGTAATTTATTTTATCCAGCCTATTTTATTGAGTACTAAAGTTTTTTATGGTGCTACAACCTAAGTGAACCTGTCCTTACTTGTTATGGCTGTGAACTTTGAATATAACTTAATTTAATTTCTTAAATTTAGAATTTACTCCCTTAAATTCTAAAGAAACTGGTAGTCCAGTTTCAACCAACATTGTCAATTGTCCTTTGTCCATTGTCAATTTTTAAACCAATTGTCCATTGTCAATTTTTAAACCAATTGTCCATTACCAATTTTTTTAACTCTTTCCACTAAAAAAAGCCCCTAAGGGCTCTTTTTATTATCTAACTACTTGTAATTTTAATTCTGTTTCATTTCCATTACTATCTACAGCTTTTAGTAATATAAAGTCCCCATTTTTAACATCTTTAACATCTACTGAGAAGTCATATCCATTTACTTCTGGTCCTACAGGTGTTGGATAATCTGATACTTTAATAAGTTCACCATTTACATAGAACTTATAACCCC
>NZ_HE611050.1:1277769-1281719 GCF_000285575.1 Clostridium senegalense JC122
ACTCCAGATAACTCATCATTAGCTTTAAAGTAAAGTTTTATAGCACCATCTTCTAAATTTTCATATTTTACGACCTCAACATTTGGTCCAACTGTATCAACTTTAACTGGCATTTCTATTACTTGCTCCTGTGCACTCTCATAATCTACTTTTAATTTAACTTTATAAGTGTAGTTTCCGTCTGAAACATTTACATAACTACCTTTAGATTTGTCAAACACTTTACCATCCCAAGCTAAATCATCAGCTATCATTGGTATTATTCCTGACTCTGAACTAATAATTTTCTTTCTATAATTTTCTGTAGTTCCTAAATTTCTAACTAATTTTCCATTTTCATCTACTATTTCTACTGATGCTGTTTTAGCATTTCTCATCAAATATAATCCTGGATAAATTGTATCATTCATAGAATCGCCATTAGGGCTTATAGCTATTTTAGAACTATCATATTTATTACTTTTATCTTCATTCTTACCTACAACACCCATTATAGAATCTTCTGCATTAACTTTAGTAACTGCTAAGTTTTCAACTAATACACCTGGATATTCCCCAGTTGATTTTAGTGTTTCAACTAATATATGCTTATCTTCATCCCATGCATTATTAGTTGTTATACTTTCCTTACCCCAGTCACCATAATATCCTAAATATGGTATTGCCAATGTTGGCACTTTTTCATTCTTAGGTGTAAATTTAATAAATCCTTCTAAGTATCTATCTTCTGATAATCCACTGCCTATTTTTAATGTTACATCTACTTTAGCATTTCCCTTAGCTGGAACTTTAATTTTATCACTACTAAATTCTAAACTAGCATCTTTTTTATTTAAAGCTTTATCTCTTACCATTTCACCATATTCAGTGTTTTCATCTTGAGTTAGAACGCCACCTAACTCTTCAACTTTATATTCTATATCTTCACTGCCATAGTTTTTTAAATCTAAAGTAAATTTAGCTTTATCTCCTCTTATTTCTTTAAGTGCAACAGATGCTTCCCCATTATTTGTTACAGTAACTCTATTTCTTATAGCATCTTCAACTTGAACAAGTCCTGCACCTTGTCTTCTTGGAGAATAAGGAACATTTTTAGCAAATTTATCTATTTTAACACTTGAAGTATTCATCATTATATTTTTAGCATAATCTATTAGTTCTCTACCTTTAAGTTCTGGTGCATATTCTTTAATAGCTTCCATTAATAAAGCCATTGAACCTGCTGCATGTGGCGCTGCCATAGATGTTCCACTCATAACCCCATGTTCACCTTCATTTAAAGTTGATAAAATTTGTCCACCTGGTGCTGCTACTTGAGGTTTAAATTCTAAACTAGGAGATGGGCCCCAAGAAGTAAAATCTGAAAAATCTGAACTATTATTATTTTCGCTTGTAGCATTTTTTAAATCTCCATTAAATAGAACTGTATCTTTTTTCATAGCATTTAATAAATTCTTACCAGTAGTGTTTCCTACACATATAGCTGGTATTTTAATATTTGGATCTGTAGCCATACTTATAAGTGATTCATCACCGTCTTTATTATATATAACTACACCAACTGCACCATTATTTTGAGCATTAATTATTTTTTCAATAAATGTAAGTCCTCCTCTTTTTATAAGAGCAATGTTTCCTTTAACATCCTTACATTCTTCTGCTTTTCCCAATCCACAATCAACTATTTTATAATTTTTATTTAACATATCTTTATAATCAACTTGGTGATCTTTAAAACTTCCTTCAGTTATAACTTTTCCCTTACCATCTTTAAATACAATAACTTTTTCTGCAACAGTAGTATTTTCATAACTTGCAACCATTAACGCATCCTTAGCTAACGCAGGAGCACCTACTGTTATTTGGTCATTTAACATACCAAGTCCATAAGGATCTGTTGATGCAGAACTATTTCCTGCTGAAACTACAACCATTACCCCTGAATTTGTAGCTCTTGTAATTGCATCTTGAACCGGGTCTGAATCCTCTCTATATCCTGCTGGAGAACCTAAACTCATATTTATAACATCTGCACCTAATGTAACTGAATCATCTATAGCTGCTAACTGGTCATCTGAATAAGTATATTTTCCAAGTGGTCCATTAGAAAATATTTTCATAGCTAACAATTGAACTTCTGGTGCAACTCCTTTTACTGATTCATTAGTATCAATTAACTTATCATCTCCATCAGCACCAACTATGCCAGCAACGTGAGCACCGTGAGGTCCTTTTGAATCTCTTAAATCTACTATTTGTTCATTTCTATCAGCATAATTATATCCAAAAGGAATTTTTTCAGTAAAGTAAGTATTAGCATTCTTATCAGCCTTTAAAACTCCACTTGCCTTAACTTTTTCAACTTCATCTTTCTTTAACTTCAACTTACCAGTATCCTCTGGATTTTTAAAATCCTTATGCTTATAATCTATTCCAGTATCTAGTATAGCTACAACCATACCTTCACCTTTTAAACTATATTTTTTCCATACATCTTCGATTTGAGTAAGCTTCTTTGCACTATTCATATCTTCAGTATATTTTTGTGCTTCTGTAACTTTTCTTACTCCATTCACTCCCTCTATTTGTTTTATATCTTTTCTCTTCACCTCAGCGCTAAAACCATTAAATACATTAGTATAACTATGTCTTACCTCTACGCCTTCTATAGTTGCAACTTCATCTCTAACAGGTTTTTGAGCTGCTTCTACCTGACTAGATTCTTTTTCTGTTGGTCTTAATCCTCTAGGAATCATTTCTTGTGCTGACTTTCCGTTGACTTCAACAATTACTCTAACAACTTCTTCCTGATTTTGATTATCTTTAATTATAGTGTCTGACTTTATTAAATCATTTTTAAAGTTGTTAATTATTTGTTCTTTGCTTTCTACTGTTAATGGCATATTTAAAAGTTTTTCAACTTCTTCAGCCTTTGCCATACTTGGAATTGAACCTACTGTCACCGATGCTAACAGTGCAACTGTCATAACTTTTGATAGGTTTTTTTTCAATTTGTTATTCATAAAAGATGATCCTCCCTTGAATCTTTACATATATTAAAAAGAAACTTCTTAAATTTAAGAACCTCCTTAATATTCTTGACCATTAACCTTTATATTTAGTTTTTATTCATATTCAACCTTATTACTTTCAACATATTCAAATAATATGTCTCCTTCCATTATTGGTTGAACTTCACTTGTTGTTCCAACTATTCTTGCTCCAAAATTATCTCCAGTTTTAGTTATTTTTTTATATGCTATAAGCTCACCTTCTTTGAACTCCTTTTGATTTGAAACATCATATTGTAAAACTTTAATTTCACTTCCATCATAATTTAATTTTTTTAATGATGTGACAATTTCCCCATTCTCATTTCTTTCATACTCTATGATATAAATCTCATCATTTTTTTTACTGTCTATAGCTTTTATAAAATTATCCATTAAATTCATATTTATAATTTCTTCTGAATATCCTTCTTTTATCTTAATTAAAAAATTTTTCTTTGTTGTATTTTTTATACTATATTCCTCTTGAACAAATCCTGAAACTTTATTTGACTTGTTAGTTTTCATATAATAAATGCCTCCTATAATGACAACTATTAACATAGCTAAAATTATAATTAAACTTTTTTATCCTTCATAAGCTCCCCTCCAATCACTTAATTTTCAAGTGAATAATCTAATATGGATTTTGCTTTATAAAAACATAATAAATTATATTTATTTTTACCTCTCTTTATACCTTTTACTTTCACAGTAAATTATATAAACATTATACTTTAAAGTATTTTTACAATACAGTTAAAGAAAATTTTATCTTTCGTTCATTAATGATGTAAATTATTAGAAATTATTTTTCATATTAATAATAATTGAATGAAATTATACATTTCATATTTTTAAATGATACTATCACTTCATTTTTTGTTTCTTCTTTAATTT
>NZ_HE611050.1:1282049-1330232 GCF_000285575.1 Clostridium senegalense JC122
TTTTTAAATGATACTATCACTTCATTTTTTTGTTTCTTCTTTAATTTCATTTTAAATTAAAGAAGAAATTGCACAAGCAATTTCTTCTAAAAATTTTTTTGTTAACAAAAATATAATTATTAGTTAACTTTTTCTTCTACTTCTTTACTTCGTAATTAACCTTGTATTGATTTTCTACAACTACCTTACCATTTGAGTCTTTACATACAATTTTAATTAGATTTTCTCCCTCATTTAATTTAACATCATACTTAAATATTATTCTTTGGGAATTGTCTTTTACTAATTCTACCTTAGCATCATTTATTATTATTTCATTTATGCTTTCATTTACTTTACCAGCTATTTTGTAAGTTTCATTGTCTGATAAAACTTTATTTTCTGCAAAATTCTTATCATCAAAAGTAATTAGATTGTCTCTACCTTCTTCTTTAAGTTCTTGTTTAGGTTCTTCTTTTGATAAATCTATAGAAACTGTTCCACCACCTAAATTGTTAGCATAGTCTAAAATACCTATTGTTATTTCATTTTTACCATTTGGATCTAATCCATTTATAACTTTGCTATACAATCCAGTGTTACTATCATATTCTACTTTAGCATCTGTTGCCTCTTTATTTAATTCGCCATTTATTAAAACTGGGAATTTAGCTCTATCTAAAATTCCTGACTCTTCATCCACTGCCTTAAAGTAAACTTTTACCTTTCCATCCCCAAGATCTTCATATTTTTCAGCACTAAACCAAGGAGATTTAGTATCTACTTTTACTGGAATATCAACTATTTGATCTTTTGCTCCAATATAATCTATCTTCATTTTTACTCTATAAGTGTATTGTCCATTTGCTGCAGTTACAAATCTACCAGTAGAGCTATTAAATACTTTTCCGTCCCAAACTAAATTAGGAATAACTGTTGGAACTTGACCTTGTTCTGTAGCTATTAAATTCTTTCTTAAATTATTAACTTCTCCTAAAGTTCTCACAACTTTTCCATTTGAATCTAAAATATCTACGTTAACAGATTTAGCATTTCTCATTAAATATAATGCTGGATAAATAACATCATTAACCCTGTCACCATTTGGACTTATTGCTATTTTAGATCCATCATATTGGTAAGTCTTATCAGGATTTTGTCCAACAACACCTAAAATATTTATTGAATCTTTACCAAGTCTTCTAACGTTACTTAATGCTAAGTTTTCTACTAAAACTGAAGAGTATTTTCCATCTGCAATTAAAGTATTTACTAATTTATGCTTATCTTTATCCCAAGCATTATTAGTTATCATACTTTCTTTATCCCACTCACCATAGAATCCCATATATGGTATATTTAATGATGGGGATGCTGAATTTTTGGAGTTTAACTTAATATAACCTTCTAAATATTTATCTTTTTCCATACTAGAGCCAATATTTAAAGTAACTTCAACTTTTACGCTTTCTTTTGGAGCAATTGAAATTGTATTTTTATCAAAAGTCAAGTTTGCTTCCTTATCTGAAAGTATAACATCTTTAATCATTTCGCCTGCTTTGTCTTCAGCTCTTTGTGTTAAAACTCCACCTAAGCTTTCTATATTATATTCTGCTTTTTCATTACCGTAGTTTTTAATATCTAAAGTAAAGGTAGCTTTATTTCCTTTTATTTCTTTTAATGCTACAGCTGCTTCGCCATTATTAGTTACCATAACTTTATTTTTTACAGCATCTTCAACTTGTATAAGTCCTGCACCTTGTCTTCTTGGTGAATAAGGTGTTTCGCTCTTATCCATCTTCACTGCTGAAGTATTCATCATTATATTTTTAGCATAGTCTGTAAGCTCTCTTCCCTTTAATTCTGGTGCATATTCTTTTATAGCTTGTAATAACAATGCCATTGAACCAGAAACATGAGGTGCGGACATTGATGTTCCGCTCATAGTTCCATGACTACCTTCATTTAAAGTGGAGAATATTTGTCCACCTGGTGCTGCAACTTGAGGCTTAAATTCTAGACTTGGAGATGGACCCCAAGATGTAAACTCTGAACAATCAGCTGCATTTGGATTTTCTCCAGTAGAAGATGTTATATCACCATTAAAGTATACTTTATCATTTTTGCTAGCATCTAAAATTTTTGTTCCTGTACTATTTCCTACAAATATAGCTGGTATTTTAATATTTGGATCTGTAGCCATATTTATAAGTGACTCATCACCATCTGTATTATAAACAATTACGCCAATAGCACCTTTAGATTGAGCATTTAGTATTTTATCTGTAAAACCTAATTCTCCTCTTTTTATAAGTGCAACCTTACCTCTAACTGAACCTAAATCTGTTTTATTACCTACTCCACCATCTGTTATTTCATAGTCTTTATTATAGATACTTTCAAAATCAACTTGATGATCTTTAAAGCTTCCTTGTGATACAACTTTACCATTTCCATCTTTGAAAGATACTATCTTATTAGCGATGTTTGAATTTTCATAACTTGCTACCATAAATGCATCTTTTGCAAGAGCTGGATCACCAACAGTTATTTGGTCATTTAAAGTTCCTAATCCATAAGGATCAGTTGAATATCCACTATTACCAGCTGAAACTACAACCATAACCCCTGCATCTGTTGCTCTTCTTATTGCATCTTGAACTGGATCTGAATCTTTTCTATATCCAGCTGGAGCACCTAAGCTCATATTTATAACATCTGCGCCTAAAGAAACAGCATCATCTATTGCAGCTAATTGGTCATCAGAATAAGTGTATTGTCCATTAGGTCCATTTGAAAATACTTTCATTGCTAGTAATTGAACTTCTGGTGCAACACCTTTTACTGATTGATTGCTTTCCATTAATTTTTCATCACCATCTGCACCAACAATACCAGCTACGTGAGCACCGTGTGGTGATTTAGCATCTCTTAAATCTACAATTTCATTATTTTTGTCTGCATAATTATATCCAAAAGGAATTTTTTCAGTAAAGTAAGTTGTTGCATTTTTATCAGCTTTTAAAACGCCACTTGCTTTTATTCCTTCTACTTTTTCTTTATTTAACTTTAATTTTGAAGAATCATCAGGGTTTTTAAAATCTTTGTGTTTGTAATCTATTCCTGTGTCTACGATGGCAACTACCATGCCTTCGCCCTTCATACTGTATTTTTTCCAAACATTTTCTATTTGAGTAAGTTTTCTTGCGCTATTCATATCTTCTTTATATCTTTGAACTTCTACTACTTTTTTAACACCAGGAATATTTTCTATAGTTTTTATATCTTTTCTTTTTACTTCTGCACTAAATCCGTTAAATACATTAGTATAGCTATGTCGTATATTGACATCTTCCAAATTAGAAACAGCATCTTTTACTGGTTTTTGGGAATCTTCAACCATAAGCTTTTGGCTTTGTGTAACTTCTCCAGCTCCTTTTAACATTTCTTGTGCAGATTGTCCTTTAACTTCAACGATAACTCTTATAACTTCTTCTTGGTTTTCATTGTTTTTTAATATAGTATCTACTTCTGGTAAATAAGATTCAAAATCTTTTAAAATTTTTTCCTTTGTTTCAACTGATAAAGGCATATTTAAAAGCTTATCTGCTTCTTCTGCCTTTGCCATACTAGGAATTGAACCCATTGTTAAGGATGCTAATAATGCCACTGTTATAACCTTGGATAAATTTTTTCGGAATTTATTGTGCATAAATTCTCTCCCCCTTAGATTTTAAATTTTTAATAAGGCATATTAAAAGAAATAAGAAGTCAAAAATTCCAAGCATATTTGTCACGAGACAAGATGATGAAATTTAGTTACAGTAGGCCCATAACTGAATGTTACGAAAGAAGTATTCATGGCAAATAGGTGAGAATACTAGCTTATTATTTATTTGATTATGCCTAAACATATAAAAATAAAATATTTTTTAAATTTATATGCTATGTACATATAGTAGTTCTAAACTAAAATTTTAAATTATCCATTTACAAAGTTAGAAAATTCAAATTAATATTTTATAAATAACTAATAGATTATTTTAGTTAAAAGTTAAGAGTGAATAGTTAACAGTTATGGTTATTACTACTCACTTCGCTCCTAGTAATTCTCAACGTACCTTTTTATAAATTTGCAAAGCAAATTATATTGATAGATTTTTTTAAATCATTACATGCTCCGAATCACTTAGAATTCAACACTTCATCTTGTATGAAAATATTTTAAAGTTATTGAATAAATTTAAATTTGAGCTTGTTTCCCTATAAATATATCCTAATAATAGTTAAATATTTTTAAGACATGCTGTGAATTTTGGATACAATTTTAGTTGTTTTTATATTTAAAATTAATTATCTAATCTATTAATTATTTATAGATCCAAGTATAGCTCCATAGCAAGTGGAATATATTCATTTGAAAATATCTATAACCATTTAAAAATTTTCCGTTAAGTTTGTGTATAAATATTCTATTTGTTAAATTTACATTAACTTTTTGTTGTGTATTTATTAAATTAGATTTACTAATAATTATGTTGGGATTTTAATATACTTTAAATAATTACAGTAAGCCTTTAAGATGTAATTTTAAAGTAAACTATATGTGCTTTGAAAATATTGATGTGATATACTTTTTAGCAAAACAAATTTCTAAAAATATATTTAAATATGTCTTTAATTATTTTTTATACCTCTCAACATAGCATAAACTCTTTAATTTCATGTTATATTTTTATTATACTTCGATACTTTTTCTTTGCAATATTGTTTCTTATGATTTATTTAGATTTTTATTTTTTTATTTTGTTACTATTACTTTTTCGACATTTTTATACTAAATTTTATTTTTCCCTTTATTTGATACATTTTTACATTTCATTTTGTATCTTATTCAATTGCAACACTATATAAATGCGTTTTTGTTTTAAATTAATAATATTATTTTTGTGTATTTATTCGTTAATGACTTATATTTAAACAAAATAATTTCCAAATTAATTTTATTATTAATACTTAATTACCAGTTTTTTTAGTTAGAATCCAATATCTTATACCATGTTATGACTTTGAAAATACTGTTTTAAAATTTTCAGTATTTATCTATAAAATGCCTGAACAACAAATATTTTTAAGTAAAAGACTTTAATGGTTATGAGTTATGGTTATTACTAGCAAATTTTAATCAAGCAATCACTCAAAGTTCTACTTCCATTACAAGAGGGACTTTTTCAGTTAAGAGTTAACAATTAATAGTTGTGGCTATTACTACTCGCTTCGTTCCTAGTAATACTAAACGTACTTTTTATAAATTTACAAGGCAAATTATATTTATAGACTTAAAAGAAAGTTGTTGCCACTTTCATCCTGAATTCTTAATTTCTAATTCTTAATCCTTAATTTTTTTATTTTATTTTCACAATAAAATAAGCAAAGAACCAGTACCTCTATATTAGTTATAGTGAAATTTTAAAATAAGCAATTACTACTAGTGTTGGCTCCATCACAAATGGGACAGGCACGATAAACTTATTTTCTTCGCTAACACTTTATACTCTCCTAAAATTATATTTTTTAACTAATAACTCAAAGCCAGTCCCAAACATGTACACAGCAAAGCTGTTTTATTTCAAGGAAATTGGAATCCAAATTCATCCTAAACTATTAACTTTTAACTATCTAAACCCCAGTTTAAACCAACATTGTCCATTGTCAATTTCTTTTAAACTCTCTACCTCAACTAGCCAAGCAATCCCCCAAGTTTCCACCTCCATCACAAGAGGGACAGACGCGTAATTGGCTACTTTCCTATTCTTTTGGATATATACTTTTGTTGATTTTAGTTTTTCTCCAATGATACTCGAAGTCGGTCCCAAACCTCTACGCAGCAAAGCTACTATTTTAGGACCGGCTTTGATTGCTTTAGATTTTATTGATAACATTATGATTTCACTTTAAAAATTACTCATGGAAAATATACTTAGATACGCCTGTCCTTCTTGTTACGGCTGCGAACCTTGAATATAGCTTTTGTTTGTTTAATATCATAAACTTAGAATTTAATCCCTATATTTCAAAGAAACTGATACTTCAGTTTCCTCCATAATTGTCAAATGTAAATTGTCCTTTGTCAATTATATAATTTGTTACGGCTGTAAACTTTGAACTTAACTTTAATTAACTTTATACCTCAACCTTAGACCTTACTTCATTAAAAATAAAAAAAGAGCTATCCTAAAGATAACTCTTTTCATATATTTTATTGTAAGCCTCTTGCCACTATTTCTGTAACAGCAAATGATGCAACATCATCAGCATATTTTCCTGGTCCAAATCCAGCATCATAACCAAGTTCTTTAGCTAACTCGTGAGTTATTCTTGGTCCACCACAAATTAATATAACTTTATCTCTTATTCCTTCAGCTTCTAAAAGCTCTACAAGATTTGTTAAGTTTTGTATGTGAACATCTTTTTGAGTTACTGTTTGAGAAACTAATAGAACGTCAGCTTTAAGTTCTATAGCTTTTTTAATAAATTCTTCGTTTTCAACTTGGCTTCCTAAGTTGTAAGCATCTATCATGTCATATCTTTCAAGACCATAGTGTCCTGCAAAACCTTTCATGTTCATGATAGCATCTATACCAACAGTATGAGCATCTGTTCCTGTACTTGCACCTATAATTACAACTTCTCTTTTTATGTGTTCTTTTATATACTCGCCAACTTCTTTCATGTCCATTGTATCAACTTCTACAGTTTGTACATGAATTTCTTCATAGTTTACAGTATGAATTAATGATCCATAAACAACATAAAAAGTAAATTCTTTATCTAATGCTTCATGATGAGCTACGTTAGGATCTTTAAGTCCCATAGCTTTAGCTAATTGTATTGCAGCTTCAACACCTTTTTCATTATCCTCAACTGGAAGGGTAAAACTTGTTTGTACTTTTCCGTCATTCATTGTATCGCCATAAGGTTTAAGTTTAGTCAAATCAAGAGTTTTATCAAAATCTTTATTTTCTGTTGAATATAATCCACCACTCATTATTTGTCCCCTCCTAACATTAATTCTATAAATGGGTTGAAGTAACCTTCTTCTCTTTCTACAACACCTTGAAGTCCTTTTCCACCATTGAATGGTCTTCTGATTCCTGCAAATTTACCTTGTTCTATAGTAGTAAATAGACCTTCTTTTTCTATTTCACTTAATAAATCAGCAGCTTTTCCTAGAACTTCTTCTACTCTTCTGTCCATTATTCCATCTTTTTTAAATGTAACTTCGCTTCCTAAATCTTTCATTGTATTAAAGATATATTTAGCATTTTCTATTGAAATAGCTCTATCGCTCATAAATGGAGTGTGTATAGCTTCTGTTAACATTCCAAGAAGATGTAATTTTTGTCCTGTCATTATTGTAACCATGTTAAATAATGCATCTTGAACTTGTCCTTTAAATATATCTCCAGTCATAAACTTAGTTGGAGGCATATATTTTAATGGAGCTTTTGGGAATATTTCTCTTGCCATTTGAGCTTGTGCTAGCTCATATAAGAATCCATTTTCAACGCATGGATTAATTTCAAAAGCATGTCCAAGTCCCATTTGTTCTTCTGGTAATCCTGCGAATAAAGCAAATTGTTCATTTATAAATTGAGAAGCTAAAACAGTATGTGCTTCTTCTACTGCATCTGCTGTTGTTAAGTAGTTATCTTCTCCAGTATTTATTATAACTCCCGCATAACCATTTATTATTCTTGAGAAATATTGATCTACTAGAGTTCTTTGCATGTTTATATCTCTAAATAGTATTCCATAAAGCGCATCATTAAGCATTACATCTAGTCTTTCTAATGCTCCCATAGCTGCGATTTCTGGCATACAAAGTCCTGAGCAGTAGTTACAAACTCTTATGTATCTGCCTAATTCTTCTCCAACTTCATCTAAAGCTTCTCTCATAAGTCTAAAGTTTTCTTGAGTAGCAAAAGTACCACCGAAACCTTCAGTTGTTACTCCATATGGTACATAGTCTAAAAGACTTTGACCTGTAGTTCTTATAACAGCTATTATGTCTGCACCTTGTTTTGCAGCCGCTTTAGCTTGTATTATGTCTTCATATATGTTTCCTGTTGCAACTATAACATATAAATATGGACCTGTTTTATCACCAAATTCTTTTAAATAATCTTCTCTTTTTCCTCTGTTAGCTTTTATTTTAGTTACTGTTTCTTTAGCAATTTTAGATATAGCCATCTTTATTTCAAAATCATCATGCATAGGTAATTTTGTTAAATCTAATTCACCTTTTGAAACTTTTTCTGCTATTTCTTGTGGAGAAAGTCCAGTCTCTACCATAGCATTACCAATAAATTTAGATGCTCCAACACCTAAACCATTTCCATTTTTTATATTCTCTACAACTATATTTGGTAGTGGAACACCAAATTCGTCTACATTATCAATTCCAAGTAATCTACAAATTGTTCTTTCAACTGCAACAGTTGTATGTCTATCTATAAACTCTTGAGTATCTTTAGCAATATTTTTTGCTGATTCTCTAGCTTTGTTTACAAGTTCCCAATTTAAATTTAATTTGCTTTCCATTGCCATACCCCCTATAAAAAATAATAATAATTAAAATTAAGAATTAAGAATTGAGAATCTTATTAGACAAGAGACAAATGAAACAAAATAAAATTTCATTCCCAATTCTTAATTATTTCTAGCTTATGCCTTTTGTTCTTCATAAAATTCTTTTGCTATATCAACAATCTCATTATCAAGACCTAATAACATAGCTATGTTTAAAGCATCTTTAGGAACTTTATCTTCCTTTGATACCTTTTCTAATCTATATTCCATATGCTGTTGTATAGTCTCTACTGATTTTGTCTTATTTAAATCTATCTTATATTTTAGACTTTCAAAATCCATATTTTTAAGTCCTATAACCTGGTAATGTTCCATGTTTTCTTCAACAATTCCATCATAATGAGTTGATATTAAACTAATAGTTGAAAAGTTATTTAAATATAAAGCTAATGATTTTACAAGATAAAAACCTTCTTTTGGATTTGTTCCTCTAGCAAATTCATCTAATGCTACAAATCCATCTCCTCTTTTTACACATTCAACAACTTCTTTTAACTTTATAATCTCTGCTCCAAAAGTACTAAGACCTTTAGATATAGATTGCATATCATCAGATATGAAATGTATAAAGTCTAAAATTGGGAAGGTAGCCTCTTTTGCAAATACGAAGAATCCCATTTGTCCTAAAAACAAGTTTAAAACTATAGTTTTTAAAGTTACACTTTTTCCTCCCATATTTGCCCCAGTTATTACTGTTGTGCCGCTTTTTATAGTAATTGTTTGATTGGTAAATTTCTTTCCTTTTTTATTTAAAACACTTTTTACTTCTGGATTAAAAGCCTCTACAAGTTCAATATTCATATGGTCTATAATATTAGGCCTTATAGCATTATAATCAATTGCCATTTTAGCTTTTGCTATTTTAAAATCAAGGATTCCTATACATTTTATGTTATATAATATGTTCTCTCCAAACTCTTTCAAGGATTTTGTAAGAGCTTGTCTTATTCTTAGTTCCTCATTTTCCTCTTCAATTACAAGTTTTAGTCTTTCTTCTTTTAAAGTACATACTGTATCTTCATCATCTGTTGAAAATATCTTCTTTTCTATATTTGATTTTTTTCTTCTAACTTCTTTTAAATCATTGGAATAATCGTCATATATATAAAAAGTAGGTATATTCTTATCTTCTGGGTCTAAAATCTTTATAACTTCTTTAAGAGAAATAAAGTTTATGGATTCAATTTGTAAGTTTAAATCTTCTATAATTATTTTTAGTTCTTCTATAATCATGGAAAAATATTTTATTTCGTATAATTCTACTTCATCTAAAGTTTCTTCCTTTAGCATTCTTTTTATGGAATTCTTTATATCTTTTACTTTTCTTAAAAGTCTTTGTACTTCATTAAATTTATCTTTATTGTCATTTATAGCCTTTATAAGCTTATCTAAATCATCAAGTTCAACAATTAAATTAGCTCTTTCGTCTTTTTTATATGGTTTTAATTTCTTTTTTTCTTCTAAACCATAAAATGTTATAGTTTGTAATTGTTCCATAAGAAAATCAAAACCAATTTGTTTTTTCTGTTCATTATCTAAAAACTTCATTACTATACTCCTCCAATTACATCAAAAACAGGTATATCAAGTTCTTCTTTTAAAGCATCAACAAATTTCTGCTTATCAAACTCATATCCATATGGAGACTTTGGATTTGTTGTAACACACAAAACCTTTATAGGACTTAAAACCTTTATAACTCCTCCTTGTTTTGTAAATTTGTATAAATTATCTTTTGATAAAAATAACTTAGTTCCATCTTCACAAAGGAAAGTTATATTTTTATAAAAATTAGTAGATTTCATAATTCCTTCTATAACGCTATCTGTTAAAACACCTCTTATAAGGACATATGCTACGTTCTCATCTAAAAGTGATGATACTTCTTTTGCTGCTTCTAAAGAAGTTTTTATATTTAGAGATTTAAAAGTTAAATCTTTAAATATAATTCCAACCCTTTTATCTTCAAACTCTTCATTGCATATCTTTAATATATCTTCATTTGTTTCATGGGGTAAACTTAGAAGATTTACAGTATGCGAAGTTTCCTCAACAACTTTTCTCATGCTTCTTGAAAGTGCTGCTCCGGTGGATAAAATAGTAGCTTTTGTTATCGTGGGAGATGCAAAAGTCTTTCTACTTAAAGCACCATCAACAATCACTAAGTCGCATCCAAAGTTTAAAAGTTCATTTTTTATATCTGCCATATAAGAGTTTACAGAAGGACCTCCTAAATCAACATATCCATCACTTAAGGCCCTACATATAACAATCTCACCCATTGGAGTGTGTATATTAGTAGTTTTTAATATTTCTCTAGTTATATCGCTATTGAATAAACATTCTTTAGCTGTAGCTATAATCGTATCCTTTTCAACATAAATTCTTGGTTTTTCAGTTGCTGTAACTCTATCTAGTTCTTCTCCATCACGGCCAATTGAAGTTAATCCAAGAGTATACTTACCTCTGGTATCTTCTAAAATTTTATTTAATGTAGTGGTTTTTCCTACATTTTTGTTCATGCCAATGATAGATAAACTTTCATAGCCCTTTATTAAATCTAAAATATTCACTAAACTCTCTAATTAAGTTAAATTTTAGAGAAAAGAGAGAATACTCTCTCTTCTCTTTTAATTAACTTTAATATTAGTTTGTTTTACATGAAGCAACTTCACCACAGCTACATTCGCTTCCAGCATGTCTTTTATTTCTTTCAAGACCTACTGGTTCCATAGCCATTGCTTCTCCATTTAATAATCCAGCAACTCCAACCTTATGAGTTTCTTTTTCGCCTCTGCAAGCTTCGCAGTGACAGTCAGATGTATAATCTGAAGGTTGAGTATAAGTAGTTATAACACCTTCAAAGTTTCTTAATATAACTTTTTCTGGACTTTGAGAAATAACGTAGTTTGGCATAACTGGTGTTTTTCCACCACCACCTGGAGCGTCAACAACAAATGTTGGAACACAGTATCCAGAAGTATGTCCTCTTAAAGCTTCCATTATTTCTATTCCTTTAGAAACTGGTGTTCTAAAGTGTTCTAATCCCATTGATAAGTCACATTGATAAATGTAGTATGGTCTAACTCTTATTTTTACTAACTCATTAACTAATTTCTTCATAACATGAGCACAGTCATTAACACCTCTTAGTAAAACACTTTGGTTTCCTAGTGGTACTCCTGCATCTGCAAGCATAGCACAAGCTCTTGCTGAATCCTCAGTTATTTCGTTTGGATGGTTAAAGTGTGTATTTAACCATACTGGATGATATTTTTTAAGCATAGAAACAAGCTCTGGAGTAATTCTTTGTGGAAGAACTACAGGTGTTCTTGAGCCTAATCTTACTATTTCTACGTGTGGAATTTCTCTTAATTTACTTATGATATACTCTAAAGTTTTATCATCAACTAATAAACAGTCTCCACCAGATAATAATACGTCTCTAACTTGAGGTGTATTTCTGATATATTCTATTGCTTTATCAATTCTTGCCATTGGCATAGCATCATCACTTTGTCCAGCAAATCTTCTTCTTGTACAGTGTCTGCAATACATTGAACACATATCAGTTATTAATAATAAAACTCTGTCTGGATATCTATGAGTAAGTCCAGGAACTGGTGAGTCTGTATCTTCATGTAATGGATCTTCAAGATCTGCACAAGATTTATTAAGTTCTAAAGCTGTTGGTATAGCTTGTTTTCTTATTGGATCATGTGGATCGTTAGGATCTATTAATGATAGATAGTAAGGAGTTATAGCCATTCTTAAAGTTTTTAAACATTGTCTAGCTCCTTCTTCTTCTTCTGCAGTTAAAGGTATGTATTTTTTTAATTCTTCAACTGTTTCTATTCTGTTTTTAACTTGCCATCTCCAGTCATTCCATTGCTCGTCAGTAACATCTTTAAATAATTCATATCTTCTATTTACCATGATTATTTTCCCCCATTTTTAAAATATTCTTTCTATGCTTTTAAAAAATATTATTTTGACAACCCTGTTTTTACAATGTTTTTATTATTTTATAATTGAAACGAAAAATTCCCCTATATTATAAAAATAAATCTTCAATTATTTAACTAAGCGTATAGTTCTGTGAACATTTTTCTTAAGTTCTCATTTTCTCTTATTTCTTGAAGAGTTATTTCTGCATGTCCTATAGTATAGCCGTTACCAACCATCATAGTTACGTCTTTACCTACACCTTCAGCTCCTAAAGCTGCTTTTGCAAATCCTGTTGCCATTGAGAAGAAGTAAACTGTTCCTCCATCTCTAACAGGTAATATTGTTGACATTTCTGTATTTTGTACATTTACACAGTTAAATGAAACATCAACTTCTTTTCCATTGTTATGAGCTAAAGCTTTTTCCATAACTTCAACTGGTTTAGTTGCATCTCCTATAACTATTTCTAATGTTGGTCCAAAGTCTAATTTTTTAAGTCTTGCAGCTTCATTTTCATCTCTAACTAATGCAATAACTTTTCCTGTTGGTCCAACTCTTTTAACTGCTTCATAACAGCAAAGCATTCCTGATTTACCAGCTCCACCTAGTATTACTACTGATTCACATGGTTTAACAAGTTTTGCAACTTGTGCTGGTGCTCCAGCTACATCTAGTGCAGCTAATGCTAATGTTTCTTCCATATCTTCTGGAAGTTTTGCATATATTCCACTTTCAAATAATACAGCTTTTCCTTTTATTTGAACTCTGTCTATTTCTGGTTTAATGTCTATTATTTCTTCTATTTTTAATGGAGTTAATGATAAAGATACTAGTGTTGCTATCTTATCTCCAACTTTTAAATCTATTTTTCCGTCTAATTCTTTTCCTATTTTTTCTATAGTTCCTATTAACATTCCGCCTGATCCAGTTACTGGATTTTGCATTTTTCCTCTTTCAGCAACTATTTCTAATATTTTAGCTTTTATTTTTTCAATATCGTGTCCTGCTTCTTCTTCTATTTGTGTAAAACTAGCAGAATCAATATTTAAAGCTTGTACATCTATTAATATCTCGTTATCATAGATGTTCATATCATTGCTTATTTTTAATGCTGGTTGTGGTAATACACCTTTTGGTTCTATAACTCTATGTGTTCCGTATTTGCAACCTTTATTCATAATTATCCCCTTTCAAAATCACGTTTTTCAACACGTTTTTTCTATCCGTTTTTTATAATATTTCTCTATATAATTAAATTCCCCAAAATAACTATATTAAATTAAATCTAACCCTAAATTTCACCTTATTAACTTAATGGTTTAAGGTTTAATAACTCTCTAGCTTCAGCTGGTGTTGCTATTTCTCTGCCTAATTCTTTTGCTATTTTAGCTACCTTTTCAACTAATTGAGCATTAGATTCTGCTGGCACACCTTTTGATATATATACATTATCTTCAAATCCAACTCTTACATGTCCTCCAGCAAGTATTGACATTGCAGCTAATGTAAATTCATTTCTGCCTATTCCTGAAACTGTGTAAGTGCTTCCTGCTGGTATACTATCTTTCATGAATAAGAAGTCTCTCATGTCTGCACTTATACCACCATTTACACCCATTACAAAGTTAAAGTGCATAGGTTTCTTAATAAATCCCTTTTTTTCTAATCTTATTGCCATATCGATCATACCTTTATCAAAAACCTCTATTTCAGGCTTTACATCAAAAGCGATCATTTTTTCTCCAAATTCTTTTATTGTATTTTCTGTATTAACAAAAATTTCGTCTCCACCAAAATTACAAGTACCACAATCAAGTGTTGCCATTTCTGGTTTCAATTCAACTGGTTGAAGTCTTTCTGCATTAGACATTCCAACCGCTCCACCTGTTGATGGTTGAATTATAACATCTTTACATCTTTTTCTTATTTCATCAATACAAGCTTTAAATCTTTCCTTACATTGAGTTGGTTTACCGTCGTCTTCTCTAACGTGTAAGTGAATTACACTTGCACCTGCTTTATATGCTTTATATGCTTCTTCACCTATTTCTTCAACAGTATAAGGAACATTTGGATTATTTTCCTTTGTTACTTCTGCTCCACATATAGCAGCTGTAATAATTAACTTATCCATATTTTTCCCCTCTTTTCAAAACACATTAATAATTTAATTTGGCGTCTGTATACACATACAAATAAATTATTGTTATTTTTTTAACAAGTTTTTTATAACTAAACGTTATCATAAGTATGTTTAAAATTTTACTTTATCCAATTAGTCTTTAGAACTTCCCTGTAATAAAGATTTTTTCCATAATCTATTGATATTTTTAACCCTTTTAAACGTTCTTATTGAAATATTAATATATTAAACAATTTACTAAATCTTTTTATATAAAACTTTCATTCTATTTCTTATTTATTATTTCCTATTTTCTTTTTTTGTCTTTTGGTACTACACAAGTTCCGCTAGCTTTACAAACAACTATTGGTTCTTCTAATACGTCACAAGCTGAATCGTTTATATCTGGTCTTGGAACTATAACTTTTCTAGCTTCAAAAACCATTTTTCTTGAACTATTTCCTACTTTAACGATTTCACCTACAGCTTCTATATAATCCCCTGCATAAACTGGTGCTAAAAATTCTACGCTATCATAAGCTTTAAATAATCCTTCATCACCATCATTGATAATTAATAATTCTGTTGCTACGTCTCCGAATAATTGTAACATACGAGCACCGTCAACTAAGTTTCCGCCGTAATGTGCATCATGAGCACTCATTCTCATTCTAATAATAGATTTCATATGTAATCCACCCCCATATAATAATTGAAATACAATGTTTTGTATAAAATAATTTTATACAAAATAAAAAAGCACTGAAAATTTCAGCACTTATCAGAGCATTATATAACATATTCTTTTAATTTCAAAAGATTATATAATACCCATTGATGCAATGAAATTTAACATAATTCATCACACAAATAGCGCACCATAAAATCTTATGACAGTTGCAGAAATATCCTTTCTACACCCAAGATTAAACTTAAGAACAACTTTAATCTTTCGGCAAATAAACCCTTCACAATTATTATCAGTGGTTCTTCACTTTATCACATAATTGTTAGCCTATTATTTGCTCCTCTATTTATGTACAATATTTAGTTTGGCTATAGAATAAATTTTAACGGCAATTTCACCGTCTATATATATTATAATATTCATTGTTTTAAAAATCAATATTATTTTCAGAAAATTTTATTTTGTTTCGACAATTTTAAGTTAAGTTAAGTATTTTTCGATTAATTTTTTATATATTTTTTCGTATATTTGAAATTAAACAGCTTTTAGTTTAGTATCATTTTAATTTTTTTTAAATATTTTATTGAGCTAAAGTTTCATTTTTCATCATTTTACTATGATAATATCTTATTTTTTACATATTACTCAATTTTTAACTAAACTTATTCTGTCTCTTTCAATACTCGATATTAGGCATAATCACTTTAGTTTTTATGATTAAATTAATGTTAAAACTTTAAAAGTTGAAGAAAAAATCAGACAGGATTAAAATTAATTTTTATCCTGTCTGATTTCATAATTCTAGTTGTATTTATTTAATATCTAAAACCCTAAATATGTCTTTTACTGTAACAGTTAAATTTACTTTTTTATCTTCACCATCTATTGTACCTATAAATTTATAAATACCAACTTTATTACTATCTAAAGCAGTGCTATTCCAAACAATATTAAACTCTTTTGTAGTATTATCACTCATTGTAGCCTTAACTGTTGTAGGGAATGTAAATTTATCACCTTTTTCTATTACCGCACTTATGTCATCTAGTTTTTCTATCACTGGAATTACTTTAACAGTTAAAGTAACTTCTTTACCCATAGCTACTCCAGTATAAGATTTTGTTCCTATTTTTGATGTATCAATTGATCTTACATCCCATTCAGCAAAAACTTCCTTTTCTCTTCCATCTGTAAGTAGTGCTGTCACTGTTGTAGGTAATTTAGCTTGTGATTTATGTTTCACTTCAATATCTTTATCTATAACATGTTTTATTTCTCCATAGCCCATTTCCTTTTTTAAAGTGTCCATTACAGAATCATTTATTACAGTTTGTCCACCTAATATATATATTTCTTTTGACATTTGACCTCTTATATATTCAAAATTACCATTTTCTATAATGCTTCCATTTGTTAATATTAACGGTGACTTAGTTTTTCCTGCTAAGGCACTACCTGCTAGGGCATCAGGATAATTCATACCAGTTGCAACATAAGCAGTATCAAAACTTATATCACTAATAAATCTTTTAAATATATTAGCATTTGTTTCAAATCTATTTGCACCTGAAATTCTTTCTATATTTTTAAATTCATTTGCCACATTTTCAGAAACCGCCGATGTTCCTCCAATCACATAACTTTTTGAAATACTATTTTCTGTTATAAAGTTTTTCACCTCTGATGTAATAGAATCCTTAGGTGTTAAAATTATTGGCATCTGTAAGTTAGATGCTATAGGTGCTATTGAAAGTGCATCTGCAAATCCCATACCATCCGATACTGTTATACCATTTTTTACTCCAATTTCTTTTGCTATATTTACAGAAGTTTCATACCTATTAAGTCCTTGTATCCTTCTAATTTTTCTTCCAAACTTATTTAAACAATTTTCAACATTAGTATCTATAACAGCAGTTCCACCAACTATAATTATTTCATTAGGGTTTAATCTATTGATTTCATTTAAAACACACTGTGGAACTTCATTAGATTGGGTTAGTAAAATTGGAGCATCATACTTTCCTGCAAGAGGAGTTGCTGAAAGTGCATCTGCGAATCCATTCCCAGTAGCTAAAATTACTGTATCACTTCCCTTTTCCCATCCCTTTTGAGATATCCCTACAGCAGTATCATATCTATCACCGTTTGGAATATTGGGTATTCTTTCACAAATTACAGGTTGTACACTTTTACTTTTACCAAATAAATCAAAAGCTTTAACATTTACAGGCATAACTGAAACTGTAGCCATAATTCCTATTAGAATAATGGATAAAAATTTACTTCTCTTTATCATTTTCATACTCCTTACTCTTAATTTTTTATTTTAATTTTACTTTCTTCTAATTTTAAAATAACAATAACTATCTTCTATATTAGATTTTACCATTTTTCGCAAATTATCTAAAGTGTTTTATGTAATAATCTATTTATCTACATTTATTTCATATCTCAAGGCTTTTCAGTTAAGAGTTAAGAATTAATAGTTGCAACGCTTTGCTAGTTAACAGTTGTGGTTATTACTACTCACTTCGTTCCTAGTAATTCTCAATGTACTTTTATATAAATTTGCAAAGCAAATTGTATTTATAGATTAAAAAGAAAATGGATGCCACTTTCATCCTAAACTCTTAACTATTAATTCTTAACTATTAACTATCTAAAGCTCTCCTAACTTTAAGTTTCTACCTAAAACATCAAAGCCAGTCCCCAACAATTCGAAAAAACTGACAGCCCAGTTTCTTTCATTATTGTCAATGCCTCAACAAATTGTCCTTTGTCCACTAACAATTTCTAAAAAGTTATCTAAAAATCTAAGAAAGTAATTCACCAAAATTTTCATACCATCACAAGATGGACAGACGAGTAATCAGCTACTTTACTATACTTTAGATTTGATCCTTTTGTTGATTTTAGTTTTTCTCCAATATTACTCGAAGTCGGTCCCAAACATCTACGCAGCAAAGCTGCTATTTTAGGACCGGCTTTGATTGCTTTATATTTTATTGATAACTTTTCAATTTCACTGTAAAAATAACTTATGGAAAATATACTTCGGTACGCCTGTCCTTCTTGTTACAGCTGTGAACTTTGGACATAGTTTTTAATTGGTTTTATCTCTCAAACTCAGATTTTACTCTCCTAAATTCTTAATCCTTAATTTAACTGTAGTTTTCTCATTAACTATTAATTTTTAAATCTTAACTACTTTGTACAAAAAAAGGTAACCTAAAAAGGTTACCCTAATTTATTATTCTAATATTTTAAATACTGTTAAAGTACAGCCAAATGGTACATTACATTGGCAACTTCCAATTACTAATGGAGAACAACCTATATTAACAAGCTCTAATTCTCCAGATTCTCTTACTTCAAATATTGCGCTTCCACAAGTTGACTCTCCACATAAATTTCCTGCACTTGAGCCAACTATTTCTCCATTTAATACTAATGCTATTGCTGACGGACATTGTCCTTGATTAGTTACATTCCAGCTTGCATAGTAAAATCCTGGAGTTTCTAGTGGTATTCTATTTGTTGGAACTTCTATATGGTCATGACCAGTTAATGCTAATAATGTATTAAACATTATTGGATAATTCGGTCTTACAGTTTGGCAACTTTCTTCACCTGAAAAAGCTACTGTTACTCCAACTCCACCTGGAACTGGTCCTGGAGGGCCTGCTGGTCCTTGTGGTCCTTGTGGACCCATTGGTCCTGTTGCTCCTGCTGGTCCTGTTGCTCCTGTTGCTCCTCTTTCGCCTCTTGGGCCTGCTGCTCCAGTTGCTCCTGTTGCTCCAGTTGCCCCTCTTTCTCCTCTTTCACCTCTTGGACCTTGTGGTCCCATTTCTCCTCTTTCACCTTGTGGTCCTGTTAATCCTCTTGGTCCTATTGGTCCTCTTGCCCCTGTCGCTCCAGTTGCTCCTGTTGCTCCAGTTGCTCCTCTTTCTCCTCTTTCGCCTCTTTCACCTCTTGGGCCCATTGGTCCTGTTGCTCCAGTTGCTCCGGTCGCTCCTGTTGCTCCTCTTTCTCCTCTTTCGCCTCTTGGTCCCATTGGTCCCATTGGACCTCTTTCTCCTCTTTCGCCTCTTTCACCTCTTGGTCCCATTGGTCCTGCACAACCTCTTGGGCCTCTTTCTCCTCTTGGTCCTTGTGGTCCTTGTGGTCCCATTGGTCCTATTGGTCCTTGTGGTCCTCTTGGTCCTGGATTACCTTGTGGTCCTCTTGGTCCTACTAAATTGTCTGGACATGGACAACAATGATCATGATGATGGTGACAATCGTCATGATGCGGTTTACAACAATTATTATTATTGTTATGGCAATTATCATTCCAATAATAATTGTCATTTCCACCATTATTATAAGCGCAAGATTCTTCTACATCGTAATTTTCTATAGTTTCATCTTCTATAATTTCATTTTCTGTAGTTTCATTATTATTTCCTTGCTGTTCATTAATAAAATTAACTATAGCTTCTAGTTTTCTTCTAGTATTATAATCTAACTTATTAACATCAATAGGTGATTTAAAACTCATAACACATATCTCCTCCTATAGTTCTCCATTAAACTACAATTAGTTGTAATGTTTTCTCTATATACTATGACGATATTATTTAATTTGTTACATAATAGGTAATTACAATAAGTTTAATATAAATACTTCATAAACTGTTTAATTATAAAATTTGTATATGTAAATAAAAAATATTAAATTTAATTTTAACATATGCGAAGAAATAGAAAATTAAATATTTGAATCATATTTATCACAATATGAAGAGAGACTATAAACTCTAATTATAGTATTTTACTGATAAACTATTCATTACAAATATATGAGTATACTGTGTTCATAATTCAATACTTTTATAGGATAAAAATTTAATATTCCTTTTTAAAAATATAAAAAAACTGATTAGAAGCCACGCTTCTAATCAGTTTTCTTTTATTTTATTTGTATTATTACATCTTTATTATTAACTGGGTTTTCTTTTCTCCTAAATTTGAAATCAAACTTTTCCATTTCAATCTGCATTCCATCATATGAATTCTTAGATTGAATTCCTTCAACGGTTAATTCATAGATTCCATTTGATTCCAATTCATCATTTAATGAAATAACTATTCCACCTTCTCTTTCTCCATCAAAATTTATTGCATTAATACTCACATATGTTTCATTACCATCAGAATCTATGTGTTTTAAAATGTAATTAGAAGTTTCCCTTACACTCTTATCATCCATTGCTTCACTAAAGTTAAGCTTTAAAAATTTATATTCATTCAGTATTCCTGAAACCTCTAAAACTTGTGGTTTAATATCTTTTATTTCAATCTGAAATTCAGTTTCACTAACACCTACACCTGTTTTATCTTTTACATTTTTAACTGCAAGGATATATTTTCCATTACTTTTAAAATCCTTAGTTTTTAATATAGCACTGCACCCTGTATTGGAATCTTTGTATTGAATTGAATCAATTCCTACACTTTCCACTTCACTAGGATTACTAGGATTACCTGTAAGTTTAGTTAAAACATAGTTTCTTGTATCTCTAACACTTGCTGAATCCATTTTTTCTTTAAAATCTACTGTAATTTGTTTAGATCTTGTATTTGATTCATCTAATGTAGCCTTTATAACCTCTGGCCTTTTAATTGTATCAGTATGCATTGATACAAATTCTTGTTTTAATTCTACTCCTGTTGAATCTTTAACCCCTCTAATTGTAAGAGTATAATCCCCTTCTTCAGTTACTGTTTTTGTAACAATTGTTGCCACTCTAGTATTTAAATCATATTTTACACTTTCAATCCCAATTGAAGCATTATTTTTTGAACAGATTAATGAGTAATTTCTAATATTTTCAACATCTTTACTATTCATTGTTCTATCAAACTCAACTCTTATAACAAATTTATTTACATCTGACTTATCTGGATTATCATATGGAACTGGTCGTATAATATTAGGTCTATTTAAATTAAGTACTAACTTAGTATCATATTGTTCCATAATATTTCCTACAGTATCTTTTATACCCTTTATTGTTATATTGCATGTACCATCTAAAGCAATATTTTCTATAACTAGTCTTACACTATCTTTTGTAAGATGATTAAACTCTATATCCTTAATCATTTTAGAATCAGTTTTTCCTGTTGAATCTTTAATTATATAATTACTAACAGTTGTAGCTGATTTTTCATCCATCTGCTTACTAAATGTTATATCAATAAATACTATATTAGATGCAGAAGTATTAGTAATTTCAAAGTTTATTACCTTTGGTTTTGTCGTATCTTTTAAACTTATAGTTTTAGAATATGGGTCCATTATATTATTTGATAAATCTCTAATCCCTTTTACTTCTAATTTATAATTAGATGTATCATTAACACTTGGAGTTATTATGTTAACTTCACTAGGAACTGCTTTATCAAACTCTATTTTTACAATTCTAAGTTCATCTCCATTTTTATCTGTTATTTTATAATTTTTTATGTTTCTTGCATCTTCTTCATTAACATCTTCACTGAACTTAATTGTAATTTTTTTCTTAACTCCGTTTGCACCTGTTCCATCAGCAAAATCTAAAACACTTATATTAGAAATTTTAGGTTTGACTTTATCTGTTACCATATCTTTTACTGGTATATCTTTTCTATCAAAGCCTATTGTAATGTTTTTCCCTACAACATTACTTATTTTACCTTCTAATGTACTTATTTTGCTATCTGTCAAATCAGATTTAAATGTAAGTTGAACTTTATCATATCCATCTATACATTCTGATTTTATTATATTAGTTCCTAATATCTCATAGTTTTCTTTTATATTAGCTGGAGATTCTTTCACTATTCCATTAAACTCCAATATTATATTTCTTCTATTTAATATAGTCATACTTTTAACTTTTGTTGCAATTCTATTATCAAATATTTGAGCAGAATCTAATAAAATATTATTTTCTACCATTCCTCCAACACCTACAACTTCATTAGCTGTTATGCCTTTTAAATAACTTTTCTGAGATGATAATATTTTATTTGATACTAAAAGCAACGGTGATGACTTTTTAGCTGCTAACGGACCTGTAGTTAACGCATCTACTGTTCCTGGAGGTGTTCCTTGAGCAACATATACATTATCATATTCTAAATAAAAATTAAATTTATCTAAAACTTTTAAATTAGTATCATACCTATCTTTCCCATATATCCTTTCAATTCGTGGTAAATCTGCAACTGTTTTATCATCTATAGTTTTGTTTGAAGCTATTACATATGTATTGTCTGGATATTGTCTATTTATCCAACTTTTAATATTACTCTGCATTTCTTTTTTTGATGTAAGTAGCATTGGCATATTATTTAATGCAGCCAATGGTGCAACTGAAAGTGCATCTGCACCTTGAGTACTTTCCTCTCCTGATATAACCATAATATTATTTATATTTACAAACTTACTCAATTCTTTTGCAACTTCAAGAGATGTATCATATCTATTAACTCCACCTAACCTAGATATTTTTATCCCCATACTTTTTATTTCTTTTTCTACCTTAGTGCTTACAGCACTGGTTCCCCCTATTATATAAACCCTTTTAGCTCCTAGTCTTCTTAACTCATCTTTTGTATCAGTAGGTAAATTACTTTGACTTGTAAGCAAAATAGGTCCATCTATAGCTTTTGATAATGGTGTACTACACAACGCATCTGCAAACCCTAAACCGTTTGCTATTATAGCAACATCAGTATTTTTCCATCCTTCTTTGCTAACTTCCACTGCCGTAGCATATCTATCCTTGCCATATATTTTTTTCACATCTGTTCCAATATCTACTGCAGCAAAAGTAGGTATTGAACTCATTATTATACTTAATCCTATAATAAATGAAGACAAAATTTTAAAACATCGTTTCAAAACTTTCCCCCTCCTAACATAATTAGTTATATTAAAATTAAAAATTCTAATATAACTTTTATCGTAAAATATATAAATTTATTAAGCTATAATAGAAAAATGTACTGAATTAATCTTTTATCCCATAAAAAATATACAAATAACCATAATTTCTATACCCAACATTACCTTAATTTGAATAGGCAATCCTCGAACCTTTAATTTATAGCTTTTCATCTTCCCCTTAAATCTATCTTTTAAATTTCTATCATTATATCCAATAAATGCACCACATTTATCGCAATAGCTTGTAACCCTTTTAACTTTAGTACCACATTTAAAACATATCACAAAAATCCCCCCTGTCTTATGAATTGTTCTATATGCAGCATTAGAATAATATATCTTTATACTTATTAAAAATTTCAACTTTTCACTAAATTCTTTAAATTTTTAGGCTAAAATATCAAATAAAATTTTAAGAATACATATTATATATTTTTAAAATTTATTATTACAAAAGCTTGCCAACAAAATGACAAGCTTTTCTTTATAATATAAAAACAACTTTTTCATAACAACGTTTACAAATCGATTATAACTCTATATATTGGTAAAAGCAATACTTTTAGATACAGCTCAAGTACCAATGATTTACTTTACTATTTATCCTATCTAATCATTTTTATCAATGCTTAAATATTGTGTTCTACAGTTTTAATTACCAATTATATAGGGAAACAAGCTCAAATTTTAATTTATTTAATAACCTTAAAATACTTTATACAAGATATAGCGTTGAATTCTAAATAATTCAGAGCATGTCTCACTATTTTGGGTATCCAAATTTTAGAATGAATAGTTTTAAAAGTTAACTTGGAATCCTATATATTTCTTTAAAATTAATATCCTACTTAATAACATTAAGTAGGATATTAATTATCTTTGAGATTAATTTAGTAAAGCTTTTCTTTCTGTTTTCTAAAAATTACTCTTAGTCACATAACTGAAAAGTTACCTATTGCGTTAGTATAATATTTGTATTCGGTTATAATATATATTTTTACTACAATTTAACTATATCATATGTCATTATATTAATTTGTCGAAACTTGTAACGTAATCTCACTTTTTTTATTTTTTTATTTGACTTTTTATTTTTTTATATGACCTTTTTTCTTTATTATTAAATCTTAAAATTTATTTTTTATTTTTTTACATATTGTAAAGTTTCCTATTTTTTAACTTATTTTAAAACTGCATCGATATTTGGTGATTATTTTGTTAAATAATTGAAAAATATATTTATATATAATTTAAAAGTTGACTCAAAATAAAATATTATTTTGAGTCAACTTTTCAAATTTAAGATATTATATTATTTAACCTTAAAATGAATCTGTTGCATATTCATTGAAAAGTTTTCAATATTTCTTATTCCATCAACAGTTAAAGTATAATTACCATCAGTTACATTACTTAAATATAATGTTACTGTTGATTTTCCACTGCCATAGTCATATTTAATTTCATCAATATTAGCATCATGGTTATACCCATCATAAACAAGTTTATAATTTCTGGAATCTGTAGAATCATCTTTATTCAACTCTTGATTAAAGTTAAATTTAACTATACATTTTCCATCACTACCTACATTGCTTACATATATATTATCAGTATCTATTACTTTTGGTTTTTCAACTATTAAATTTCTTAATTCAAGTTTAGTTCTTGCAATAGTATTACCTGATAAATCTGTAACTCCTGAAACCTCTAAAGTATAATCTCCATCATATTTCAGATTTATAAGATCTACAGTTACTCTATCCCTAGAATATTCATCAAAAATAGGTGGAGTAACAGCATCATTTATAGGTTTTCCTTGAGCATCTAACAGCCTATAATTTCTAGTTTGCGTTGACATTATCTTATCTACTTTTTTATTAAATATAATATCAACTTTTTTAGAATTATAGTATTCTCCAGTTCTAACTTTATATTCAATAACCTTTAATGCACCTGTATCAAATATATCGATATAGTTACTATATGGTTCCATTATATTTTCTGCAAGGTCTTTAATTCCATCAATTTCTATTAAATATCTACCTGCATAATCTAAGCTTTCTGTATATAGAATTGCCTCGTCTTCTGTTTCCTTATTGAATACAATGTCATTTACTCTTAAATAACTTCCATCTCTTCTCTTAATTCTATAATTTTCAAATCTTCTTGCATCTGACTCCATAACTTTTTCAGAGAATTTAACTAAAAGTTTATTTCCGCCTTCTTCTATAGTATCTAAAGGTTGTACATATAGAACTCTTGGTTTATCTCCGTCAGTTACATTGTCTTCTATATTAGTATTACCTTTATTAAATATATAGTTCATATTTATTCCTAATATATTTTCTGCTTCACCTTCAAAGTTTAAAAGAGCACTCTTATCTAAATCGTATTTTAATCTTAAAACAACAGTTCTATAATCTGGTTGTATTGTTGCTTCTTGGACCATACTTCCGCATATAGTATAGTTATTTTTTTTGGAAGCCTCATAACCATTAACAATTCCATTAAATTCAACTGTTATTCTTCTCTTATCATTTATGATAACTTTACTTACACCTGTTGCTATTTCTCTATTTAAAACTCTGCCTACTTGATATATAGTTTCATCTTTTAGTTGTCCCCCAATAGCAGTAAGATGTGTTGGAGTATATTTTGATAAGAACTTTTCTTGTGTTAAGTCTAAAGTATCACTAACTAAAACTAGAGGATTTCCCTCTCTAGCAGAAATTGGTCCTGCTGTTAATGCATCAATTACTGATGATTTTTCTCCTTTAGCCATATAAACACTGTCAAAGTCTAAGTAGTTACTAAACTCTTGTAATATTTCTAAATTAGTTTCATACCTATTTCTGCCTTCTAACCTTTTTCCATTTGGAACTTGTTTAAACACATTGTTAGAAAGTGCAGTAGTTCCACCTATAACATAAGTTGCATGTACGTGTTTGCTATTTAACCATGTTCTAGATGATGATGTCATAGAATTTTTAGGACTTAATATTATTGGCATTTTTGCATCTCCAGCAATAGGTGCAATAGATAATGCATCTACCCCCTGGGACACCTGTTCACCAGATGCAACTACCACATCTTTTACAGTGTTAGTTTTATTTATTTCCTTTGCAACATTTAGTGATGTTTCATATCTATCACTACCGCTAATTCTACTAACAGCTAGTCCCATATCTTTTAGTTGGTTTGCAACATTAGCACTAACTGCACCAGCTCCTCCAACTATATATACTCTTCTTGCATTTAAACGTTCAATTTCTCTTTTCGTTGAAGTTGGAAGAGATGTTTTATCTGTTAAAAGTATCGGTGCATCTAATGTTTTAGAAAGCGGTGCACTACATAATGCATCTGCAAAACCAAAACCATTAGCTATAATAACATAATTACTATATCCCCAACCATCTTTGCTAACTTCAACAGCAGTGCTGAATCTATCATTTCCATGTAATTTTTTCATTCCCATTAAATCATTATTAGCTGCAAAAACTTCTATAGAACTTAATGTAGAACCTAAAACAATAGTTGAAATTAACAAAAGGTTGGCAACAAGCTTTAACCCTTTTCTCATAAATTTTCTCCTTTCAAAGAATATGTAAATATTTAAAATTACTTTATAAACAAATTTAATACAATAAATTATAAAAATTATAATATTATACTTATTTCCCTTTAGTTTACTATAAAAATATATCAAATCCAAGAATAGAATATAATAATTTTTATATTTAACTTCTTCTTAAATTATCGAAAGATGACATCTTTAATTAATACATAAAATAGTAATTTAAAGAATTTAGCAAAATTTATAAGCAATTAATGCTCAACATATTTTTAAATCTTAACGCTTAACTATCTTAAGGACCGACTTCGATTAATTTAGGTTTTATTGATAATCTTTCGATTTCACTGTAAAAATAACTTATGGAAAATATACTTTGGTACGCCTGTCCTTCTTGTTACGGATGTACCCTTAGATATTAACCTTCCCTTAATTCTATATAATAAATTTTAAATTTCCTCTATTAAGATATTTATCTATAGTAAAGTAAACCTCCTAAATAAGAACTTTTTCTAAGTATGGTTCCATCACAAATGGGACAGGCACGGTAAGTTTATTTTCTTCGTTAACATCTGATGCTCTCCTAACTTTACATTTCTACCTAAAACATCAAAGCCAGTCCCGAACAACTACGCAGCAAAGCTGCTTTATTTTAAGGAAACTTGTAGTCCACTTTCATCCCAAACTCTTGACTGTTAATTTTTAACTATTAACTATTTTAGGGACTGGCTAACTTTTCTTACTTATGGTAATCAAATTTAAAGAGCTATTCTGTATTTTATGGAGCTATATTAGTCGTGCCTGTCCCATTTGTTACAGCTGTGAGCTTTGAATTTAGCTTTAGTTTGTTTTATCTCCCAAATACAAATTTTACTCCCTTAAATTCAAAGAAACTGGTAGTCCAGTTTTATCCTGAACTATTAACTTTTAATTCTTAACTCTTAACTATTTTAGGGGACTGGCTAACTTTCCTTACTTATGGTAATTAAATTTAAAGAGCTGCTCGCTATTTTATGGAGCTATATTAGTCGTGCCTGTCCCATTTGTTACGGTTGCAAACCCTGAATCTAACTTTGCTTGATTTAACATCCTAAACTTAGAATTCACTCCCTCTAATTCAAAGAAACTGGTACTCCAGTTTCCTCCATAATTGTCAAATGTCAATTGTCCATTGTCAATTTTTTAAACTCCCTACCTCAACTAAGTATGCAATCATTCAAAGTTTTACCTCCATCACAAGAGGGACAGACGCGTAATTGGCTACTTTGCTATACTTTGGGATAGATGCTTTTGTTAATTTTAGTTTTTCTCCAATACTGCTCGAAGTCGGTCCCGAACAACTACGCAGCAAAGCTGCTATTTTAGGACCGGCTTTGGTTACTTTTGATTTTATTGATAATCTTTTGATTTCACTGTAAAAATAACTTATGGAAAATATACTTTGGTACGCCTGTCCTTCTTGTTATGGATGTACCCTTAGATATTAACCTTCCCTTAATTCTATATAATAAATTTTAAATTTCCTCTATTAAGATATTTATCTATAGTAAAGTAAACCTCCTAAATAAGAACTTTTTCTAAGTATGGTTCCATCACAAATGGGACAGGCACGGTAAGTTTATTTTCTTCGTTAACATCTGATGCTCTCCTAACTTTACATTTCTACCTAAAACATCAAAGCCAGTCCCGAACAACTACGCAGCAAAGCTGCTTTATTTTAAGGAAACTTGTAGTCCACTTTCATCCTGAACTCTTAACTTTTAACTATTAATTCTTAACTCTTAACTATTTTAGGGGACTGGCTAACTTTCCTTACTTATGGTAATTAAATTTAAAGAGCTGCTCGCTATTTTATGGAGCTATATTAGTCGTGCCTGTCCCATTTGTTACGGTTGCAAACCCTAAATCTAGCCTTAGTTTGTTTTATCTCCCAAATACAAATTTTACTCCATTAAATTCAAAAGAAACTGGTATTCCAGTTTCCTCCATAATTGTCAAATGTCAATTGTCCATTGTCAATTCTAAATAAATTGTCCTTTGTCAATTTTTTAAATTCTCTAGTCATTAATTACAATAAAAAGTACCTAAATGATAAATCACTTAGGTACTTTTATGTTTTTTATTTACTTTTTATGATTTCATCTGGAATTTTATCTTCTACCTTTAATAACACTTGTTCATTTCTTAATTTATATCCATCCTCATCATACATAAAGCAATTGCTACCTTCAATATGTTTAAAGAATATATCTTCACTCTTTATATAAACTCTACTATTATTTTTTATGAATGTTTCTAAATTTCCACCAGATTCAAAATGAATATTATAAGTATATATATCATTTTCTAAAGAAGGTTCATCTACTTTAGAAATATCTGGATATCCGTTAAATAATATCTTACCTTGACTTGAATAAAAGCTTATAGAGTTAAACAATCCATTTTTTATACTTATCTCATCAAGCTTTTTATTAGTCTTAATCTGTAAAACATTATCCTCAAGATAATAAGTTGCATCTGTTATTTTGCAATCTCCAATCTCTCTACTCTCTGGAACTACTTTATTTTCAAACTCAGCTTGTGAACCACTGAGTATATCCCATTCCCTATAATCTTTAATTCCCTTTGTTGTATCCTTTACAACAAGGGTAATATTTTTACTTGTAGTCATAAAATCTAAAAATTTCTTACATACATCGTTACCGTCAATATTAAATTTAACTTCTACTTTATTTGTTTGGCCATTAGTTAATGGCTTGATTGAAGGTTTACTCTGAAGTATATCTCCATTTTCATTTTTAAAATCAAAGGAATTAAATAAATTTTTAGCAGTTGCACCATAAACATTTTTATCAAATGTTAATGTAATCTTATTTTCGTTTGAATTATACTCTGCCGTTTCTAATTTAGTTTCCATATTTTCTTTAAGACTTACATTTTCACTACTATATCCAACAAGCTTTTTAGGATTAATTATATTCCTAATAGTTAAAGTTACACCACCTTTTGACTCTTTTACACTATTTTTTTTCAAAGATATATACACTTTATTATTAGATTTATTGTCTTTCTCAACAATTATATCTTTAGCTTCTATAATTTTTGTATTATCCTTCATAAAATTAATATGACTATTAGTTATTTGTGGCATTTCACTAAACCATATTTCAAATTTATCTTCATATTTTAAATTTTCATCTTGTTTTATATATCCAACCGTTATTTGTAACCTTTCTATAGGTCTTACTTTATCTTTTTCATTTGCTTTTATAGAATCAACACCATTACTATCAAGTTCAAGCCCTTTATAAGTTAATGTAAAATCCTTACCAGACATTAACTTCCTTAAGTATTCATCATCAGAACTTTTAAATTTATAACTTACTGTTCTATTGTCAATACGTTCTACACTTTCTATATCAATATCATTACTATTATATACATCACTATCTATCTTAGATTCAATAAGGTACTTATTTTTAAAATCGGCACCCGGTTCATCCATAAATTTAAAATTCATATCTTCATCATAAGTTATTTTCAACTGCTTGTTTTCCTCATCGTAGGTTGCACTTGAAACTTTTGGCGCAGTATTATCTCTCACAGTTACCGTTCCTTTAGCTTCTTTTAAAACCCTTCCACTTTGAGCTTTTATGTTATTAATATTTAAAGTAGCATTCCATTCTGGTTTATCACCATTTGTATTCCCTACATTTACAGTACCATCTCCAAATGTAACTTTTGCTACCATAAGATTTTTCACTTTATTTGCTTCATCTTCTATAAAGTCAATTTTTGTAGCCTTTTTAGCAATTTCTCCATTGTCATCACTAAGACTAAAACTTTCTAAAGATGGTGTGTTTATTTTTTCATTAAAATAAACTAAAAATATATTTTCTCCAGCTCCCCTATGTCCCGACTTATCTGTATATATCTCTACTTTATCTACTTTGAAACCTTCATTTATAGGTTTTATATGAATTTTTTCAGGTCCATATTTTTCTTGAACATTTCCTGCAAAGTCTTCAGCTTTTTCAACTGATATTTGATAATCTTCACCATTTGGTTTATCAGGTTTAACTAATTCATGGCTTTTTATAGCTTCATAACTTACTCTTGCAGTATCTCTAGTTAATGTATCTAACGTGATTTCATTTGATTTAAACGTAATACTTTCACTAATATACCCACCAGTCATAGTTACATTGGCTATTGGATAATTTTCTTTATCTATTGGTTTATCCTTTATAGGTTCTGAAAACCTTATTATGATTTCTCCAGTTCTTTCATCATATCTTATTGATGTAACTTCTGGTTTCTTTGAATCTTTCAACGTCAATGTTTCATTATATCTAACTATGTTAGCGCCATCTGTAGTTACAACATTTTCTGTTACTAAAACATTATATTTACCTTCAAAAAATTTATTATTATTAAAATCCCTTTTTATAACTAATGTTCTTCTATCTGGAGATAACTTACCATATAACTCATCACTAAAATCTATATTACTATCCGTTTTGTTATCGCCTACAGAAGTTATAGAAATATTATTTTTTAATATCTTCCCATTTCCATCTAAAACTGTGCTTACATTTATTGGTGATGCAAATACTATTTCCATTTCTTTAGAGTTAATTAGTTTTACACTTTCAACTTTTCTTTCCTCACTAGGTTTTACAAGTCTAATATTTTGATTGTATCTCACCATTTCTAATCCTCTATAGTCTGTTGCCCCACTTACTGCAACTTGTACAGTCTTACCTATTGATTCAAGTTCATTTAATTTTTTTCTATTTAATACAACTTTATCTTTAGTATTACTAAAAGATACATTTTGATCTTCTGTTACATATTTTCCGTCTATAGTTATATTAGGAAATTTTTTAATAGGTTCACTAAAGTTTATTGTTAATTCTCCATAAGTATCATTATAAATAACACTTTCTACCTGTGGTGCTATTTGATCTACTATTCTAAGTCTTTCCACATAAGGCTCTAATGATAATCCATCTTTTGTTTTCACCTTATCAGATACTCTTATATCATAAGTTCCATTAAATATTTTTCCCTTACTAATATCTCTTGTTATTGTTAAAGTTTTCTTATCGCTTTCAAGTCTTGCATAAAACTCATCTAAACCATCAATATCTCCTTCTATTGTATGGTCATCAGTTGCGGAAATATCTATTACATCTCTCTTTAACTTTCCATTATATATAACAGTACTTTCATCTATCGGTGAACCAAAATGTATTTGAATTTGCTCACAGTTCTTATAATCTACAAATCCTACCTCTGTTTCCCCTACATTTTTAAAATTCAATGTAAAGTTTACTTTTTCTACAGCCTTTCTATTTAGCCCATATCCAACTTCTGTTAAAAGTTTTGAATTTCTTGATTTTAAATATTCTTCTTGAGTACCATGTAACTCTGTACCCAACAATATAACCGGTGAATTTTCTTTAGCTGCAACTGAACCTGCTGCTAGGGCATCTACTAATTGATTTTGATTTAAGCTACCATCTTTGGCTAAATAAACATTGTATAAATCATTAGTATTAAAGAAATATTCTAAAACTTCTGCATTGGTTTCCCATCTATTTTGACCAAATAATCTCTCTGAATTATTTAGTTTATTTTCTACATCAACAGAAATAGCTGCCTTTCCACCTATAATATAACTTTTACTTATCTTTTCATCATTCATCCATTTTTCTGAACCCCATAAGTTATCTCTTGAAGATAAGATTATAGGTATATGTCTACTAGCTGCCGGTGATGCTACCGATAATGCATCTGCTAAACCTGTTATGCCATTTACAACTGCAACTTCACTTATATCTTCTTTCTTGTCCATTTCCTTAGCTACATTTAATGAAGTTTCATATCTATCTGAACCTGCAATTCTATAAACATTGCATCCAAGTTTTTTTAAATCGTTAACAACATTATCTGAAACTACACTTTTTCCACCTACAATATAGACATTAGAAGCTTTAAGTCTTCTTATTTCATCTCTAGTATCAAAATTTAAACTATTTTTTTCTGTTAAAAGTATTGGTGCATCCTTCATTTTTGCATAAGGTGTTGCCGATAATGCATCAGCTATTGATGTTCCGTTTACTAGTACAACATTACTTGCTCTATTAAAACCATACTCACTAACTTTGACTGCTGTTTCATATCTATTTTCTCCTGCTAATACATACTTTTGTGTAGATGCAAAAGTTGTACCACTAGAAAAAACTAAACATCCAGCTAAAATCATAGCCAATATGTTTCTTTTCTTCAATCAAATCCCCCCATTGGTAAAACTACCTCTTTATTTAAGAATTAAATAATTTAGTATTTATATTAATATAAATATTAATATTAATATTTAATTCTTACCCTATATTATCGGAATTTTTATAGAAAATTTTATACAAAACTCACTATAAATTGAAAATACTTCCGAAATTCAAAACTCCAATATTAAATATTTGAGTTTAAAGAAACCAAATTTCAGTTTCAATCCTAACTCTTAACTATCTCAGGGACTGGCTAACTTTTCTTACTTATGGTAATTAAATTTAAAGAGCTGCTCGCTATTTTATGGATCTAAACCATTCGAGCCTGTCCCATTTGTTACGGTTATAAAACTTGAATATAGCTTTAGTTTGTTTTATATCCTAAACTCAGATTTTACTCCCTTAAATTCAAAAGAAACTGGTAGTCCAGTTTCCTCCATCATTGTCAATTGTCCTTTGTCCATTGTCAATTTCCAAAGAACTACCTCAACTAAGTAAGCAATTTATCAAAGTTCTACCTCTATCATAAATGGGACAGGCACGGTAAGTTTATTTTCTTCGCTAACATCTGATGCTCTCCTAAATTTATATTACTAACACAATACCTCGAAGCCAGTCCCGAACAGCTACATAGCAGAGCTACTTCATTTCAAAGAAAGTGGTTTTCCACTTTCATCCTGAACTATTAACTATTAATTCTTAACTCTTAACTATTTAAGGTACTGGCTAACTTTTCTTACTTATAGTAACTAAACTTTAAAAGCTACTCTCTATTTTATGGATCTAAACCATTCGAGCCTGTCCCATTTGTTACGGCTACAAACCCTGAATCTAACTTTGTTTGATTTAACATCATAAACTTAGAATTTACTCCATCTAATTCAAAGAAACTGGTAGTCCAGTTTCCTCCATCATTGTCAAATGTCAATTGTCCATTGTCAATTTTTTTTAAACTCTCTATATCAACTAAGCAAGCAATCACTCAAAATTCTACCTCCATCACAAGAGGGATAGACGCATAATTGGCTACTTTACTATACTTTAGACTTGATACTTTTATTGATTTTAGTTTTTCTCCAATGGTACTCAAAGTCGGTCCCCAAAACCTAAACAAGCAATTGCTCCATTATAAATGGGACTTTTTTAATTTTTATTTGTCAATTTACAAAAACACTCATATCCTCTACGAGATATGAGTGTTTTTACATGTATTATTTCATTTTTAAATTACTATTTATTTCTTTTGCATTAGGTCTTTCTTTTTTATTTTTCAGTTCATCATTTTTATTTAAAGTTTCTGTTTCATGTTCTTTTGTTTTACCTTCATCTACTTTTTCTTCTATATTTATTGTTTCTGTTTTATCTTTATCATTTTCTTTTTTCTCTTCTATATTTATAATTTTTTTATCTTCTTTATCTTCTTTATTTTCTTCTATATTTATAGTTTTCTTATCTTCTTTATCTTCTTTGTTTTCTTCTATGTTTATAGTTTTCTTATCTTCTTTATCTTCTTTGTTTTCTTCTATGTTTATAGTTTCTTTTTTGTCCTCTTTATCTTCTTCTAAGTTTATAGTTTCTTTTTTATTATCTTTATTTTTTATTCTATCTTCTTTAGAATTTTCTTTTTCTAATCTTATCTCTTCAATAGGTTCAACTTTCTCATCAGTCTTTTCATCTTCTGTTTTTGTTGATAAAGAATTATTATTTCCTATTAATTCAACCTCTTGAAGCTTTTCTTTAAACATTTCATTATCTATACTTTTAACATTAGATATCTTTATAAGTCCATTTTTATCTGGTTCAACTAAACTCTTTTCTACTGTAATTATTACAGTGTTACCTTCTTTTTTTAAAGTTATAGGAAGTTCTTTACCCATTTTAGTCATAACTTTAAAATTTTCTTTAGTTAGTGATTCATCAGCAACTTCTTTCTTAAACCTTGCTACAAAGATATTTTTATTTTTTTCACTACCATGTGTAATTCTAGGTTCTTTAATCATATTAACTTTTTCATTTTTAACTTCTTCTTTTACATTTTTATTTTCTTTATTATTTTGATTTTTATTATCAGTTTCAGCTGGTTCTTTCATATTAGCTTCTTTTTTTACTGATAAGTTCATTGTAAATTCTCCCATTGGGTTGCCTGTAGCAGACTTAATATCCTTACTCAAAGTTATGACATATTCTCCATCAAAATCAGAACCATCAATTTTAGTTATTACAATTGTCTTTCCATCTTCTGATAGCTTGCCTTTTACATTCTCTTTACCTTTACCATCTTTTAATGTTATAGACATATTTTGACCAATTAATCTTCCGTCTTTATATAAAATATAATCCTTATCTATTTTTTGTGAAAAAACTATCTCTAACTCTTTGGAATTTTTAAATTTTGCAGAGTTAACTTTAAATTCCTCAGCTGGGTTAGAATTTAGAGTGTATACCATTTCAATTTGATTATTACCTTTAACTAAACTATCTTTAGCAAGCACAACTTTATAAGAACCTAATGTAACTGTAGTAGCTACTACCACTAACCCAAATAAAAATTTTTTCTTCATTGCTATATCGCTCCCTTTCTAAAAAAACATAATACCCTTTTAGTTTTCCTAGAAGCGATAAAATTATTCAGTATTTTAAATTTTTTCAAAATTAAAAACCTAGCAAGTAGGGGATTTGCTAGGTTTTTTTGACAATACATTTAGCGAACAAAATATCATCTCTATGAAGTTTATTTCTGTATTGTACACATAGATGCTACGCATCTTATGAAATATTATATACTAAGAAGTTCAAAGTTGCAATTATTTTATACTTAGTTCTTATTGAATAATCATTATCCGAACGGACTTTAGTTAGTTAAATTTTAACTATTTAGCTTTTTACTGTAAATTTTATCCTCTCGCAGAAACTACTATATTTTCTAGTTTCATAGTTTCTACAATTTCATTCATAAGATCATTATAATCCCATATAGCTATAATTTTATCATCTAAAAATTTAAATGATAAATTAAAAACTTTTTTTATACCTGTAGGTAGTTTCAAGCTTATATTCGCTTCTTTAAATCCAACATATCCTACATACTTTTCTTCACTATCTTTAAATTTTATATTTTGTTCATCATTAATTGCAAACATATCGTTATTTACTTTCTTTATCTTTATATTACTATTAGTAAACAGATATCCAGCACCTTCCATAGTCATTTCAAATTCTTCTACGATACCTGAAAAATGAAATTCTGTTAATATCTTATTTAATTCCTGTCCACTAAAAAGTTTTACTTTCTCCTTTTCATTTTTTATAAAGTATTTTACTATCTTAACATCTATCTTTTCTAAATTAACATATTCTATTATGTTATTTTCAACAAACTTCATACTTATAGCCTTACTTAAATCAAGACTTTGAAAACTTTCAAACTTAATTTTAACTAAATTCTCTTCTAACTCTACTTCTTCAATCTTATTTACAAATTTAAGATACTTATTATCCTCTTCCATTAAATTTATTTCAAAAATATCAAAGAAATCATTTTTTATTAAGTTACTATCTAAATTTCTATTTAAACTTAAAGAAAAAGTTTTTGTTAAAATATTATAGTCTGCATTTAAAATTTTTAAAGGTTCCCCTATAACTTCATTAACTTCTTCTACATGCTCACTTTCTTCATAACTTTCAATTTCTTTATTATTTAAATTCAATTCTATATCTATATTTACTTTTTCATCTAAAACTTCATCTTCTTCAAGTTTTAATATATTATTTTTATCATCTTCCATAACTATTTCTATATCTTCACAACAACTATTTAACTCTTCATCACAAATTTTTTTTAAAACAATAGAAGATTTATCACCATAATCTTTGAAAGTCTTAAACTCAAAATTTTTATTATTAAATACAATTTCGACCTTATCTTCCTCTTCATTAAATCCTTCTATCTCCATAATTTCAGATAAATTTATATAAATCATAATAAAAGCCTCCCCTATTTTAAATATTCTTTTCTACATAACATAACTTGTTATCAACTTAACGCTTTAAATTTCAATTTAAACTTATGCTCTTATCAAATGAAAAAGTTACTATTCTCACAATACTAATGGATGTGGCTTGTTCAAGTTGATGTTTTGTTAATAATTCTAGTGGTACTTTTTATAAACTTATAACAAAATTTGATGAATAAATTTAAATATAAGTTTTTATACCCATATAAGAAACCCATTCTAATTATAGTATATTTTTACATTTTTTCAACTTATTAGATAAATTATTCTGTTAAAATAATTTAAACTAAGCCCTATGCTTAGTTTTATAATCTGCTATATAAATTTCTGTCACTAATTAGTTTAATAATTTTTAAATATACTCCTTATTAGTATAAACGTATTCTTTTCACTAAAACTTTAGTGTATATAGATTTTTCTATAAATTTATCACTTTAATAACTTATTTAACCACAAAAAAAGAAACTGGAAATCCAGTTTCTTTCTTTTACTCCCCTAAAATATAAATCCGCACAATAAAAATCCTAGTATTATTATTATTCCTGAATATATAAGGTCAACCAAACAATATCCCATTATATCTTTCGCTCCAAGACCAGCTATTCCTAGTGCAGGTAATGCCCAGAATGGTTGAATCATATTTGTCCAAGCATCTCCCCAAGCAATAGACATAGATGTTATTGCTGCTGGAACTCCTAAAGCCTGACCTGCTGGTAACATTATAGGAGCTTGTACTGCCCATTGTCCTCCACCAGAAGGAACAAAGAAGTTAACTATACCAGCACTTAAGAATGAGAATATTGGAAATGTAGTCTTAGTAGATATAGATACAAATCCTGTTGATATAACTCCTGCCAATGATGCTCCATCAGCATTAGCGCCTATCATCATTCCTGTTATTCCTGCATAGAATGGGAACTGAAGTATAATTCCTGCTGAACCTTTAGCAGCATCCCCTATTGCTGCAACATAATTTCTTGGTGTTTTATGAAGCAATATACCAGTAAATAAGAATATAGTATTTACAATATCTAAGTTTAGATTAAATCCTTTAGTTATAAAATAATAAATTATATAAGAAAATCCTAAAACACAAAGAAGTATTGATATTACAGGGCTTGTCTCAATTTTATCTGCTGGCGTAACCGCTACAGAACTTGCAACTTCTTCTTTAGAGTCCTCTAACAAAGATGGATCTATAATAACAGTATCCTTTTCACTTGGATGCATAGCTCTATTAACAAGTGGTAATGTTATCATAAGTACTATTAAAGTTATTAACATAACAGGGTTAAATATAGTCTCACTTGTTGGTATAGCTTTATCTATAACCCCTCTAGTTAATTGCTTAACATCTTCTCCACCACTTGCTACAGTTAATGGAATAGAACCAGAAAGTCCTGCATGCCAAACTAAAAATCCAGAATATGCTGATGCTATCAATAAACGATAGTCAACCTTCTTAACTTGACTTGCAACCTCTTTTGCAAATATAGCTCCTATAACAAGTCCAAATCCCCAGTTAATCCAACATGCTACTAATGAAATAAAAGTAACTATTATAATTGCTTGAAATTGATTTTTAGGCACCTTCGCCATTTTTTTTAGTAATTTGTTAAAAGCTGGAGCATTTGCAAGAGCATGTCCTAAAACTAGAACTAATGCCATTTGCATAGAAAAGGCTAATAATGTCCACATTCCATTTCCCCAGTGTCCAACCATTTGAACCGGTGTTTGACCTGTTAAAATCATACCTAGAACAAAAACTAAAACTGTAAGTACTGCTGCAAAGATAAATGGGTCTGGTAAGTATTTTTGAACTAACTTAACACAACCATTTGTAAATTTTTTAAACATAACACACCCTCCTCTTGCCTAAGCAATTGAGAATTAAGAGTATTACTAATTTTGTATAGTTATTTCATTTATTGCGACTAAACCTATTTCATTTAAAATTCATCTAAAGCTACATATATTACAAAAACAAATACTTTGATTCCACCTCTCATTTCTTAATTACCTAAAACCTATTTGATTTTTTCTTCCTTGAAATTTATAGCAAAATAATATTTATTAATGCATTAAATATATAAAAAATAAAATTAAAATTATTTTGCTATATATCTCTGAAATTAAATTTTAATTTTGAGCAGCAAAAAAGTGAGCATATGCTCAAGTTCAATTTAAAATCAAGAAAATATATAATTTCTTGAACAAATTAAAAGTGGGAATATTTCACTATATTTGTTTTTCAATTCAAAATAATTATACAATTCTACAGCATATTTTTCAACTTATATATCTAAAAAATACAAAACCTTACAAATTTTTCACTAAAATTTTGTTATAACCTAATATTTTTCTATTATTTTTTTGAAAATCTCTTAAAATTTATAACTAATAACTTATTTTTAGTTATTACTACTCTCTTTGTTCCTAATAATACTAAACGCATTTTTAACCCTAGTTCTGATAACAAAATCTAAGTAAGTAAGTAAGCCTCTAAAGTTCTACCTCCATTACAAGAGGGACTTTTTCAGTTAAGAGATAAGAGTGAATAGTTAACAGTTGTGGTTATTACTATTCGCTTCGTTCCTAGTAATTCTCAACGTATTTTTTAATTTAGTTTTATCTAAAGATTTAAACAAGCAATGCCTCTAAGCATTGGCTCCATAACAAATGGGACAGGCACGGTAAGCTATATTTTCTTCGCTAATATCTGATGCTCTCCTATTTTTTTTATTTTTCCACTAATAAATCAAAGCCAGTCCCGAACCTCTACGCAGCAAAGCTGCTATTTTAGGACCGGCTTTGATTAACTTAAATCTTATTGATGGCCTTTTGATTTAACTGTGACAATCACTTATGGAAAACATACTTTGATACGCCTGTCCTTCTTGTTACGGCTGTATACCTTGAATTTAGCTTTGGCTAATTTTATCCCTCAAACTCAAAATTTACTCCCTCTAATTCAAAGAAACTGGTGATCCAGTTTCATCCTGAACTCTTAACTCCTAACTATTTAAGGGACTGGCTAACTTTTTTTATTTACAGTAATTAAATTATAAGAGCTGCTCTCTATTTTATGGGTATACACCTTTCGTGCCTGTCCCATTTGTTACGGTTGTGAACTTTGAATATAACTTTTGTTTGTTTTATACCCTCAACTTAGAATCTACTCCCCTAAATTCAAAGAAACTGGACTAAAGTCCAGTTTCCTCCTTAACTTTTAAATGTTAACTATTAACTCTTAACTATCTAAACTCCAGTTTAATCCATAATTGTCTAACATCTAGACAACATCTTAGTATTTTTTACCACTGATATTTATATGAAACATATTCCTCTTCTAAAACGCGTAAAGTATAACCTTTTAAATCTACATTATACTTCTTAACTACTTCAAAAACTTGTTGTGATACTTCATTCACTGTCATTCCAAGTTGTGAAATATTTAAATTTAATACATCATCTTTATTTAAAAGAGAATTTTTTATTACTTCATCTAATTCTTCCTTACTATAAACTCTTACAAATTCATTTCCATTAATATCTGTTTCTAAAACATTCATGTTTTCAGCAGAATATTTTGTTCCATTAGCAGCTGGGAAACTTTGCTCATATTCGCCTCTTATATGATCTTCATTAAATTTTGCATCATTCAAATTAAAGTATCTATGGGAAACCTTTAACATTCTATCACTAGAATTTGTGTAAGTAGGGTCGTCCCAAGTAGCATCAACATTATACCACTGTCCATCATCTAATTTAACCATGTTCCAAGCATGTCCAACATTGCCTTCTAAATTTCCTGTAACATACTTACACTCTATACCCACAGCTGTTAATAGTTCATACATTGCCTTTGCATAACTTTCACAAACCCCTATTCCATCAATTAAAACTCCATATGAATTATGGTCTTCTGGAACATATATTCCCTGTTCATAATTCTCAACATCATATTCAGCATTTTCTACTATATAATCATGTATGGCTAATTCCTTTTCTGCACTACTCATATCATCAATTATAATATTTTTTATAATTTCATTAACTTTAACTTTTACTGCTGCTTTTTCCATATCCATAGTTTCTTTATCTAAAGAATACTTAAAATTTATATTTAAAATTCTTTCTGAACTATTGGTACCACCTGAAATACTTGCTTCTGCACCTGTATATCCATAGTTTATATCTGGATTCTCAATAAGAACCTCATTAATTTTTTTCAGGTTATAATCATTATCATCATAATTACTTATCTTTAAAACTAAATTATTATCAAACTTTTCTAGTGCTGTTTTCAAGGCGGCTTTATATTCCTCCTGTGAATTTACAACTACTGTTTCATCTCCAGTAATACTTTTTTTCTTCACAGTAGCATAAAATTCTTTTATATCAGAAATTTCACCCTTACTTAAAGTCGCTGTTAGTTTTACAGTAGTATCTTTTAATATTGGTCTTCTTACTTTTCCTTCACTGCTTATAACTACATTATTACTACTTGACCACTTTATACTTACATCTTTTTCACCTTTTATAGGTAAATTCAAATTATCCGTTACATTTGACAAATTACCTAATGTTAAATTTTCTTTTGCCCATTTAACATCTTCACTATCTGTATTAGGAGTTTTTTTTGATTTTATGCTCTTAATTAATTCATCTGATACAAACTTTTCTCCACCTAAAGCAATTATTTTAGTTTTATCTGTGACTTTTTCTTGTAAAACATTTAATGTTTTTTCAGTAATCTCATTGTTAGTTAAAACTATTGGTCCATTAGTATCTCCAGCCAATACTGATGCCGTTAACGAATCCACTAAATGATTATTATTTCCATTGGCTATATAAATACTTTCTAAATCACTAGAATAAAACTTTTTAATAACTTCACCATTGGTTTCATATCTATCTTTTCCAAATATTCTTTCTGCTTTTAAGCTCTTTATTAAACTTTCTGACAATAAAGTTTCTCCACCAATAGCATAAACCTTTTCTGCATCATAAGTTACACTTTTTAATTGTGATGAAATATTATATCTATCCTCTGCTAAAATTATTGGCATAGAATTTTTAGATGCTATTGGTGCTATAGAAAGTGCATCTGGTATAGCACTTCCTGATACCAAACAAACATTTTTACAATCACCATTTAAACTTTTATATTCTTCTAATATATTTAATGCTGTTTCGTATCTATCTCCTCCCCCTAACCTTACAGTTAATATGCCATTTAATAAAAGTTCTAATTCAACTTTACGAGAAATATTAGACTCTCCTGTTGGTATATATACTTTTTTTACATTTCTACTTTTTAACTCTTTTAAAACTTCACTATTTACTTTATCTTTTAAATCATTTAAAAGAATAGGTGCCTTTAATTCATAAGCCAATGGTGCCACTGTTAAAGAATCAACTAAATTCTTATCAGGAGCTGGTGCTAGAATAGCTTTATTTATATTTAAAGAATTATTTTTATAAAATTCTTCTGCTACTTTAATTGAAGTTTCTATTCTATTCTCTCCTGCCAATCTTATAACTTCACCCTCATTATCTACAGCTAAAACAGGAATAGTAGTTAAAGATAACATACCTGCAATGCAAAGACTTAATAACCTTTTACTTTTTAATATCATAAATATTGCCCCTTTATATAATAAGTATTTTAAATTCACAATAACCTAATTATTATATCGTAAATTCATACTAAAATTTTACACTATAACAATATAACACTTTACAAAAGTTCAAAATTAAGCCTTAAATTATAAATAAAAGTTTTTTATTCATAACACATTTCAACTGATTTATCTACCACTACTCTGGGGTTCCATGTTGACTTTTAAAATCAAAACAACACCTTAAATATTTAAGATGTTGTTTTAATAATTATTCTATCCAGTTATATTCTTGAACTCTATTATTATTTTGCATAAGATATGCTGGAACATAGCCTTGATTTGGTAGTTCATATACATTTCCTGAACTTAAACCTACTGCATATACCATTGACCATTCTAAATCTTGTGGTGCAGCAAAACAGATGAAATCTTCCTCTGGTATTCCCCAATGTTTTACTATCTCTTTCCAATTGTTATTATTGCTATCTTCTATTATTCCAACAGTATGTCCTTCTTCTAAAAACTTCTTAACAAGATTTACATTTGCTATTAAAAGCTCTCTTGCCTCATCTGCTGTTATAACTTGATTTTGAGGTTCTTCTTTTTCTTCAATTTTTTCATCTACTTGAGATTCTCTATTTTCCTCTTTATTTTCATCTGATTCTTTTACTATTTCTTCTTCATATTGTGGTTGTTCTACTATATTTTCATCTATTTGGTTTTCTTTTTGAATTTCTTCTTGATTTTCTTCGATGTCATTACAGCCACTAATATTAGTTTTTTCTATATTGTTAGTGTTATTTTCCACCTTTAATTTTTCATTAACCTTAGTATCATTTCTCTTTTCCGTACTTATAGTTATAGTATTAGCTTCTTTATTTTTAGCATTTTTTGTTGGATATGCACATCCAAGTAATGTTAAAGCACAAAGTAAAATTGATATAATCTTTTTAAAATTCATAGTATAATTCCTCCTGAAATAAATCCAAAATAATCTTTTGATTAATATAAATAAATTAATTCTTTAATATAATAAAAATATTCATGCTCACATTTTATAATTTTTTTATTAACTACCTTCTTTTCTATAAATTTAAGTACACTTTTACTAAGATAAAATAATACACAATGTATAATAAAAAACTATTCTTTCCACTTATATTCTTTTACTCTTTCCCCATTTTCCATAACATATGCTGGTACACCGCCTTGACTTGATATTCTATATACATTCTTTGAACTCATTCCTACAACATAATTTCTTATTACATGGGAGTCATTCTTTAATGTAAAATATATAAATTCCTCTTGTGGAATATCCCAATGTTTTGAAACATCACACCATCCCATATCAGGTGAATATTCTACTTTATTTAAAATTCCTCCATCTTCTATGTTCTTTAGAACATCTTTTGAATCTGCAACCTTTATAAGGTCTTTTGCACTTTCTTCTGTTATTGTTTCATCTTTAGGCTTTGATACATTTTCATTTGATGTTTTTTCTTCTGTTATTGTTTGTTGTTGTTTATTTTCTACTGCACCATTTTCTTTTTGTGAAACGTTTTCTTTATCTTCACTATCTGTATTCTTTTTTTCATCTTCCTTTTTAGTTTCTTCTTTTATTTTATTATCGTCTTTTTTCTCAGTACTTTCAGTTTTAGGTTTAGTTTCTTCTTTTTTATTTTCTTCCTTTGAAGAACTACATCCCACCAATGTTAAAGTACACATTAAAATTAATAAACCCTTTTTAAAATTCATGGTATAATACCTCCAAAATTAACTATTTTTGTTTTAACATTAATGTATAAAATAGTATATATTTATTTTATGTTTTTAAATTATTTTTTACTTTTATATGTTTTTTGTAATATGTTAGAGTTTTTTATTTAAAAAACTCCAAAATGAAACATAAATTTAATAAATTCTTCTTTAAATGTACACTTAAAATTAATTTCAACATCATTGTACTGCTAATATGTAAAATAGTACATAGTTTTTTAAAAACTGTAACTATTTTGTAATTTAAGACTTTAATACAATAAAGTTCTTTGTAATTTACTGTAATAATAGTAATATTAATTCCATAAAAAAAGACTATTTAATCTAACTTTTCTAGATTAAATAGCCTTACGTTATAAAGTAATTCTCAATTATCATATTTCTTATATCCAACTTTCTTTATTATTATTGTATTAATTTTCTTCCATCAACTAATATGCCTATAAATAATATTTTTAAAATCTCTATTGATAAATCTAAAAATTTTTTCATTAATTTTCCACCTTTCTTTTGTTAATCTAATTATATTTATTTTAATATGTTATTTTAATTATTATGCTAACTTTCTTCCATCAACCAATACCCCTATAAATAGTACTTTTAAAATTTCCATTGTAACTTTTGATATTTTTTTCATAATTCATTCCGCCTTTCTTCTTTTTTATTATTTATTTAATTTTTTTATTTTGCTAAACTTTTAGCATCTACTAATACCCCTATAAACATTACTCTTACTATTTCCATTGTTATTTTTGTTACTTTTTTCATTCATCTCTCCACCTTTCCTCTTGTTGATTTAATTATATTCTCTTTGCTTTAAACTAAAAATTTATTTGGATTAAAATTAGATTTCATCTTTGTAATGTTTTCTTATATTAATGTAATAACTTTCTTTCATTTACCAATACCCCTATAAATAATACTTTTAAAACTTCCATTGTAACCTTTGATGCCTTTTTCATAATTAACTCCACCTTTCTTTTTTTATTATTTAATTGATTTTTTATTTTGCTAAGCTTTTAGCATCTACTAACACCCCTATAAACATTACTCTTACTATTTCCATTGTTATTTTTATTACTTTTTTCATTCATCTCTCCACCTTTCCTCTTGTTGATTTAATTATATTCTCTTTGCTTTAAACTAAAAATTTATTTGGATTAAAATTAAATTTCATCTTTGTAATATTTCCTTATATTAATGTAATAACTTTCTTCCGTCTACCAATACCCCTATAAATAATACTTTTAAAACTTCCATTGTAACCTTTGATACTTTTTTCATAATTAACTCCACCTTTCTTCTTGTTGATTTAATTATATTTTCTAAATCTTAATAGCAAATAACCGTAATCTTAACTAAACATTAACTTTTAACTATCTTAAGGACCGGCTTTGATTGCTTTAGGTTTTATTGATAACTTTTCGATTTCACTGTAAAAATAACTTATGGAAAATATACTTTGGTACGCCTGTCCTTCTTGTTATGGTTACACATTTTGAATCTAGCTTTTGTTTGTTTTATACCCCCAACCTAGAATTTACTCTATTAAATTGAAAGAAACTGGTGATCCAGTTTCATCCTGAACTCTTAACTATTAATTATTAACTCTTAACTATTTAAGGGACTGGCTAACTTTTTTTATTTATGATAACTAAATTTAAACAGATGCTCTCTATTTTATGGGTATACACCTTTCGTGCCTGTCCCATTTGTTACGGCTGTAAACTTTGAATACAACTTTGTTTAATTTAATATCATAAACTTAGAATTTAATTCCTATAGTTCAAAGAAACTGGCAGCCCAGTTTCAACCTGAACTATTAACTTTTAACTCTTAACTAACTAAACTCCAGTTTCCTCTATCATTGTCAAATGTCAATTAAAAAAGCCAACCTCTTATTAGAGATTGGCTTTTTTATTATTGTTTTCTATCTTTTACTTTATTAACTTCATCTAAACTTACTTCTAATGTTTCAGCTATGGTTTCAGCATCCATACCTTTTTTCAACATTAACCCTATTGCTTTTTCCATACCCTTTTCTATTCCTTTTTCTATCCCCTTTTTTTCAACTTCTGGATCATATAATGTTTTTGTCATTGTAATCACCTCTTCTTCTATTCTTTCATCTTTAAAGTAATTTCTATTTAAATATTCAATTAGGTTTTGTATTGCAAGTAACATTTTATGAAAATCTTGATGTAATATCTCATTTTCTTGCAACAATTCTTGTGATTCTTTAGCTATTTTTGATGCTATTCCTCTTGCCTGTAGTGATAATTCTTTTATTCTATTTATATCATTTTTTCTTTGCGCTTTGTCTAACTCTTTTCTTAGATTAAATAATTGTAGTGGTAGTAATGGGTACATCTTTTTCTCTATAAGTTCTTCATCAGTGTACTCCCAATATTTTATTACTGGCACTGTATATATTATTTTTTTGATTATCAGAGAAAATTATTCTTAATTTTAGTATGTCTTCTATTTCTCTATTTTCTTCAAAGAATATTACCCTTTGTCTTGGAAAGTATATTGTTTTTATGTGATCTTGAGTATTTTTATTCTGATTATTTGTATTTAAATCTTCTTTTCCTTTGTTAAATCCATATTCAAACATCCTAATAACCATTGTATTATCATTCTTAGTTTGAAATTCTATATGGTAGTTCACTTTACTGTCATCTTGGTTTAACATGTTAAAAAACACATCACCTCTAATTATGTTTAGGTCACTATCCACAAACTCATTATTACTTACAGAAATTTTCACTTCATCAACATTAAAGTTTTCATTAAATACTCCATTTAATAATTTAATTAATACTTTTTCTGATGTTGAAAATAAGTATTTTAATACAATATCTAATTTTACTTTATCTTTCTTTTCATTTCCTTGTTGTCGTTCTATTAAAAGCTCCTTGTTATGCTTTTCTTCATCTATATGTTTATTCATCATTTCACTACTTTCATTAGTTAATTTTTTATATTTATAATATTCTTATACTTATATTATATCTAAATTATTATATGTTTTCACTACCTCATAGTTATATTTTTAGGGAGCTATCACATTTTTTATTTAACTTATGGTTATTACTATTCGCTTTACTACTAGTAATGCTAAACGTATTTTTGAATCTAGTTTTACTAACAAAATCTAAGTATGCAATCGTTCAAAGTTTTACCTCCATTACAAGAGGGACAGACGCGTAATTGGCTACTTTCCTATTCTTTTGGATATATACTTTTGTTGATTTTAGTTTCTCTCCAATAGTACTCAAAGTCGGTCCCCATCACCAGTTTTAGCAACACATCTAAGCAATCAAACCCTTACAGTATTAGCTCCACAACAAGTGGGACTTTTACAGTTAAAAGTTAATAGTGAATAGTTAACAGTTATGGTTATTACTAATCACTTCGTTCATAGTAATGCTAAACGTACTTTTTTATATAAATTTGCAAAGCAAATTATATGATTAGATTTAAAAGAAAATGGTTACCACTTTCATCCTAAACTCTCGGACGGC
>NZ_HE611050.1:1331264-1340981 GCF_000285575.1 Clostridium senegalense JC122
CTCTTAACTATTAATTCTTAACTATTAACTACCTTAAGGACCGGCTTTGATTGCTTTAGATTTTATTGATACCCTTTCGATTTAACTGTAAAAATAACTTATGGAAGACATGCTTTGGTACGCCTGTCCTTCTTGTTACGGTGCTACACCCTGAATCTAGCTCTAGTTTGTTTTATATCCTAAATTCAAATTCTACTCCCTTAAATTAAAAAGAAACTGGACTAACCCAGTTTCTTTCTTAACTCTTACCTCTTAACTATCTAACTCCAGTTTCCTATACCATTGTCCTTTGTGAATTTCTAATTAATTTTCCTCTATTAGATTTCCTCTTATATCTAAATCTTTTAGGCTTTTCATTTCCTTTATAGCTTTAGGTAATTTTTCTATATAATTTACTTTCAATGATAACACTCGTAAATTTTGCAAATTTGTTATCGTTTCTGGAATTTCTTTTAATTCATTAGCACATAAATATAACTTCTCTAATTTATCTAACTTTCCTATTGATTCTGGTAAATAAGTCAAGTTATTTGCTTGTACTATAAAATCTTCTAAATTATTTAATTCGCCTATACTATTAGGCAACACAGTCAATTGATTATCAGATAAATATAACTCCCGTAGATTTTTTAAGCTACCAATATTATCTGGTAACATAATTAATTGATTGTCATCTAATTCTAAAGTTCTTAGATTTTTCAATGCTTCTATTTCATTAGGAATAGTAATTAAATGATTACTATTTAAAATTAAAGCTTCTATATTTTCTAGATGTCTTATTCCATCTATATTAGATATACCTTTATCTTCTAAATCTAAGACCCCACTCATATTATTAAGATCGCCAACAGTAATCTCTGCATCAAAAGGTTTTCCTAACTTTTCATTCAATGCCTTTTTAAAATTAGGATCTGAAAACTTTACTATATCTGTTGTATTATCCTCTACAATATATTCTACATTATCTATATCTATTTTATATTTTTTATCATCCTCGACACACGTATCCTGATGGGTCCATTTAACCAACTGAGTATCTTTTACATTATCACAAGCTAATACATATTCTTTAGGTGCTAATATAATGCTACTTAATATAGCTGATAATATTATTAATTGTATTTTCTTCTTATTCAAAATTTTCCCCCCACTTCAAAAATACAAACTTTATATAACTTAACTCCATGGATTAATTTTAATTATTATTTAATACTTATTGTTGTAATATACATATCGACAAATTTAGATATTTATTAACACTTTTTTTACAAATTTTAAATATATACACTTTGTTTTTTCTAAAACCATTTATATTTTATAAATATTTTTAGAAAAAAAAACACGGCTAATATACATATATATACTAGCCGGTTGTATCATTAACTCCATATATTTCAGATACCCAAATACAAAATATACTTCATTGTTTCATATATAATTACAAAGTAATATAATTATTCAGTTTTATTAACAAAATTATACATTGTTTTCATTTCTTTTTCAATACTCTAAAAAATTCGCTGTTCATAACGATAATTTTATCACTCAAAGGAATAATCGTGCTTATGTAATATTTCTTTAGTAAAACATCATAAATACTTTATATTATCTTTTAAACTCTAAATTAAGCATACTTAAATCAAATTGACTTAACTCTTTATTACTGCAATCTATAATAAAACTAAATAATTTTGCTTTATTAGAATTCAACTCTATTCCATCTATTTCTAGAGTAGTTGTATGTATTATTTTATTATTCTTATCGTATATTGTTATAGGTAATTTTTCCACCTTAAATGTTTCATTCTTACCATTCCTAACTAAAAAAGTAACCTTTATTTTATTGTCTTTTTCCATATATACTTCATATGTAGTTAAATCAACTTGTCCCTTTTCTATTGGTGGCAATGTATTTAATGATTGTTTTAAAAACATCTGCATTTCAAAAGGTATATTTTCTATATCTTCATATTCAATATGTGCTATATTTAAAGTTTCTATTTGTTCACTAAATATAATTTTACAACCTTTATTTATATTTATATTTTCAGGCATGTTGGCCTTACTAAATAATATTTTATGTGGCCTTGCACTATAAGCTGGTACTTCGCCTAATGAGTCTAATCTAAAAGTTTCTGACACTAAAATATTTTCATTTTCATCAACCAACGTTAATGGCAAAGTAGTAAAGTGAAGATCATCCTTTGTAGCATTTCTAAAAAAAACTCCAATTTCAATGTTTTCACCATCATCAAAAACATAAGACGTTCTTATATTTACATCGTTTTCTCTTATACCATCAAACTCTTCTAACTCTTCTTCTAACATCATCTTTTTTATATCTGAAACTAAAGCTTCTTCATCTGGATGTAAAGATAACTTCAGTTTTACACAATTTACATCACTATTACTCATAAAAATCCTCCGTATATAATTATTACACCTTATCTTTATTGTTTTTATCCATATTTAGTCATACAGATATAATTATACCATCATTGACTAACATAATTAATAGCAAATGCAAATATAAAAAATTTATTTTTTTAACTTTATACCTCAATTAAGCAAGTAATCACAAAAAGTCCTACCACCATAACAAATTGAACTTTTTTAGTTAAAAGTTACAACGCTTCGCTAGTGAAAAGTTAACAGCTGTGGTTATTACTACTCACTTCGTTCATAGTAATGCTAAACGTACTTTTTTAATTTGGTTTTATTAACAAAATCTAAGTAAGCAATAAATTATGGTCTTAGCTCCATCACAAATGGGACAGGCACGGTAAATTTATTTTCTTCGCTAACATCTGATGCTCTTCTAAATTTATATTACTAACACAATAGTTCAAGGCCAGTCCCGAACCTCTATGCATCAAAGCTACTTTATTTCAAAGAAACTTGTTATCCAGTTTCTTCCTGAACTCTTAACTTTTAACTATTAACTCTTAACTATCTCAGGGACTGGCTAACTTTTTTTATTTACGGTAATTAAATTGTAAGAGCTACTCTCTATTTTATAGAGCTACCTTAGTCGTGCCTGTCCCATTTGTTACGGCTGTAAACCCTGAATCTAATTTTTTTTAATTTAATAGCATAAACTTAGAATTTACTCCCTTAATTTTAAAGAAAGTGGTTGCCACTTTCATCCTAAACTCTTAACTATTAATTTTTAACTTTTAACTATTTTAGGATCGGCTTTGATTGCTTTAGGTTTTATTGATAATTTTTCGATTTCACTGTGAAAATAACTTATGGAAGACATACTTTGATACGCCTGTCCTTCTTGTTACGGTGCTACACTTTGTTACTAACCTTTGTTCAGTTTTATATAGTGACTTTAAAATTTAATCTATTAAGCATTTATCTATAGTAAAGTAAAACTCCTAAGTAAGATATTTTTCTAAGTATAGCTCCATCACAAATGGGACAGGCACGGTAAGTTTATTTTCTTCGCTAACACATGATGCTCTCCTAATTTTTTATTTTTCCACTAATAAATCAAAGCCAGTCCCTAACAACTACGCTACATAGTAGCTACCTTGGGACTGGCTAACTTTTTTTATTTATAATAATTAAATTATAAGAGCTACTATTTATTTTATGGAGATACACCTTTCGTGCCTGTCCCATTTGTTACGGCTGTAAACCCTGAATCTAATTTTGTTTAATTTAATAGCATAAACTTAGAATTTACTCCCTTAATTTTAAAGAAAGTGGTTGCTACTTTCATCCTAAACTATTAATTCTTAACTATTAACTATTTTAGGACCGGCTTTGATTGCTTTAGGTTTTATTGATAATTTTTCGATTTCACTGTGAAAATAACTTACGGGAACTATACTTAGATACGCCTGTCCTTCTTGTTACGGCTGTAAACCCTGAATATATCTTCAGTTAGTTTAATCTCCCAAACTCAAATTTTACTTCCTTAAATTCAAAGAAACTGGCAGTCCAGTTTCAACCTGAATTATTAACTTTTAACTTTTAACTATTAACTCTTAACTATCTAAACTCCAGTTTCCTCCATCATTGTCAATTGTCCATTGTAAATTTTTTCAATTTATTCTTTTCCCATTGTATAACTTGTTACGGTGCTACACCTTGAATATATCTTTAGTTTATTTCATCTCCCAAATTCAAATTTTACTCCCTTAAATTCAAAAGAAACTGGACTAATGTCCAGTTTCTTCCTTACCTTTTAACTGTTAACTCTTAACTAGTTAAGTTCCAGTTTCTTTTTAAATTTTTACTCCCTAAACTCTTACTCCCTAAACTTTTTAAATTGTCCTTTGTCCATTGACTAAAGTCCAGATTCTTCAAATTTGTGTTCCATTCCATGGGATAGTTTGTGTAATGGTTTCTTTAAGAACCCTATCACTAAGAATATAAATATTATTAAAAATAAGAATAGAACATCTTTTTTTACATGTGAACCAATTGGTCCTGCTATTGCTTGTCTAAATCCGTCAATAGCGTACGTAAATGGCCACAATGGTTGTAACATACCAAATATCTTTGGATTAGTTTGTATTGGATATAGACCACCAGAACCTGCTATTTGCATTACCATTATTACTACGGCAACTGCTTTTCCTACATTTCCTAAAACAGATGCTAATGTATATATAATCATTACAAATGTTAATGATGAAAGTAATCCAAATGCCATCATTAATGGGAAGTTTGCTGGTTTTACACCTAATATAAATACATCACCTAACACAATAATTATAGTTTGGATTGCTGAAACAGTTAAAAATGTTAACATTTTTGCAAAGTGTCCCATCATAAATGAAAGTTTCTTATTGCTACCTTCTATTGGTTCACATTCTACAGTTAACATAGATGATAGTAACAACGCTCCAACCCATATAGCAAGAGTTGTATAGAATGGAGTTAATCCAATACCAAATGTACCAACTCCATAAAGCTCTGTTGCTTCTACTTCAATCGGTGAAGATATAAACGACCCCATAGTTTTTGGATCTTTAGACATCAAGTCAACCATATCATCTATATTCTTATCATTTAAATCTTTTGTTTTATCACTTAGCTTATCAACTTTCTCTTGAAAATCTCCTAGTTTATCTGTTAATTTATCTGCTTGGTCACTAGCTAACTTACTAGTGCTTATTCCAAAGTTAGTTAATGCAGTTAATCTAGGAACAACTCCACGTACCCCATTTAAAACAGAATCTATAATATTCATTCCTCCAGATACTTGATCACCAAGACTATTTAAAACATTTAATCCACTATCAAAGAATCTATTTGACAGATTACCTATGCTGTTAGAAACCTTTGTATTCGCTTCTGTTAAAGCATCTATCGCCATGTTTATATTTTCTTTCGTTTCGCCTTTATTTATAGCAGTCCTTACATCTTCTATTCTATTTTTTTGATCTACTAATGAAGATTGTATATTTCTAAATATATCTGTTATATCATCTAATATAGGACTGCCTAAAGCACCATTAATAGCCTCTAAATTTTCAATATTTCTATCTGTTATAGATTTTAATATATCCACCATAGTATCCATATCATCTAACACTTTGTTAGCATTCTCTGGTGAAAATTCATTATTTTTATCTCTTAACTTATTTAAAGACGATTGAATATTATTATTTATACTTTGCAATTCAATTACATCATTACTTAAATTATTTGATAAAGCACTTAAATTTTGCTGTGTGGTTGTTATTAACCCTTTACTAGCATTAGTAACTTGTTGAAGACTATCTATTTGATTAGTTATTAATGGCAAATCATTTTTAACCTGATGTAAATAAGTCTCAAAGCTCTTTGTATTTTTATTTGCAGTTGCGATATGGTCTTTCACACTTTGCAAATTATTATTTGTAGAAGTAATTACATCTTTTATTTCTAATATTTTCGGTTTATTATCTTCTACTTTAACCCCTAGTTCATTTAAAGTTTCAAAAGCTTTTTCATTTACTGTAGTTACAAAATTAGTTTTTATCTCATCTGTAACTTTACCTTTTACTGCACTAGTGATTTTTGTAGCAATGGCATTTGCCTTTTCATTGTTTTTATATATAATATTAGGTTTTTGAGGAGTAGTAGTTGTAAGACTTACTAACCCCTTAGAAAAATTGGCTGGTATCTCTATTAAAGAATAATATTTTCCTTCATTTAATCCATAATTAGCTTGCCATTCATCTAGAAAAATCCAATCTATTGAATCATTTTTCTTAAGGGATTCTATTACCTCATTACCTACATTAATAGTCTTATCATTTATTGTGGCACCTTCATCTTTATTTACTACAGCCACTGGCATATTTCCAGTGTTAGCATAAGGGTCCCAACAAGCTTTTATATTAACCCACGCATATAGGGATGGAATAATACAAAGTCCTATAATTATTATAAGCGTAGGTTTATTTGTTACTATTGCTTTTAAATCTTCACGCCAAACTTTAAAAATTTCCTTCAAATGCATTCACCCCCTCGAGTCACTTTATTATTCTGCTACTCTTGACTTTTTAAAACTATCTTCAAAACTTCTTACTTTGTTATGAAGCGGCTCTTTAAAGAAGAATCCTATTAGTAAAAATAGTATTGTGTAAATTATTAATATAACGAAATCTACTATAACACTACTCATAAGTGGACCTGCTACAGCCTCTCTAAACCCACCTACTGCATAAGTAAACGGGAAGAATGGTTGAAGTACTCTAAAGAACTTAGGATCTACTTGTATAGGATAAGTTCCTCCACATCCAGCAAGCTGAATAACCATAAATACTATAGCTATATCTTTTCCTATATTTCCTAGTACAGAAACTAAAGTGAATACAATAGTTGTAAATGCTATTGATGTAACAATACCAAATGCCAACATCAATGGGAAGTTTACAATATAAACATCTAAAAGCAGTTTATTTCCTAAAGTAACTATAGCTCCTTGAAAAACGGCTAAAAGTACAAAAGTCATTAACTTTCCAAAATGTCTTTCTCTTACTCTTATGTTTGCTCCACCTTCAAATTCTGGTGGTTCTGTTTTTAATATTGATACTAAAATTAAAGCACCTACCCATAATGCTAAAACTGAATAAATTGGAGTCATAGCTGATCCATAGTTAGGCACATGGAATACTGGTTCTTCCTTTAATTCAAATGGGCTAGAAATAAAATCTCCCATAAGACTTGAACTACCTTGCATTACACTTATAATGCCGATAATATCATTATCATTTATTTTTTCCAATTTATTACTTAGCTGACTTATAACATCTTTAAATGAAAGTAAGTCTTCCTTTAAATCAGTAGAAATTTTAGCAGCAAGCTCACTTCCTTCTGCTCCTGATTTTAGTAAGTTGTCCATTTGTGGAACCAAACCTTTAGATGTTTCTAAAAGCTTACATGCATCATCAGTAATACTTACAAAACTATTTGTTATTGTATTAAGCGCTGGTCTTGCATTTGAATCAAAATCACTTACAGCTTGGCTTATATGTGTATTAACATTTTTAATACTATTTAAAGTAGTTAACATAGCACTATCATTAATTTCACCAGTTGAACTCATTGAATTTTGTAAGTTTTCTACGTTACTTTTAGCTTCACTTAATGCATTTTCAGCATTATTTAAATAGGTTATATTATTCGAAATTGCTTGATTAGGTTGTGCCTTATTTACTTCCTCTAAAAATTTAATATCAGATGAAATAGAATTATTTAGTGTATTTATCTCTCTACTTATTTGAGATACATTTCTTTTTGAATCATTTGAACTTCTATTTGAATTTATACGCTCTGCTAAATCATAAATTCTATCTATAGAAGCTTTAGATTCTTTTAAACTAAGTTGCAAATTATCTATAGTATTATTAAAACTTTTTTCAGTATCTTGAATTATATTACCAGTACTTTGTGTGCTGTCTTGAATTCCTGATAAACTGTCTGTAATTGATGGTAAAGTTGCTCTAAAATCTGTTAGGAAGTCGCCTAAATTTTTAGCCGAACTATCTACCCCTTCTAACAAACCTGTTATAGAATCCATATTTTTATTTACAGAAATAATCGCCTTTTTTAAAGCAAGTATATCAGTTTTATTTTTTTCTGCATTCTTACCTAATATATTTAATTCGTTAAACACTTCTTCATTTACTGTACTTATGAAATTTGTAGTTATTTCATTTACTAATGAGCCTTTTGCAGCATTACTTATACTAGTTGCTACAGGATTTAATTTTGTGTTTACTTTATATTTTACTTTTGGCTTAATTGGATTATCTGATGTTAAACTTGTTAAATCCTCTGTAAAATCTTCTGGTATTTCTATCATGGCATAATAAGTCCCATCTACAACACCCATCTCTGCCTCTTTGGAATTAACAAACTTCCATCCAAGTTTATCATTATCCTTTAAATTATCTATTACATCATTTCCAATGTTTAAGTCCTTGTTTAAAAAGTTTGCACCTTTATCCTTATTTACTACAGCTACTGGAAAAGTACTTGTAGTTTCATATGGGTCCCAACTTGCCTTTATATTTACCCAGGCATAAAGAGACGGTAAAATACATACTCCTGCAACAATTAAAAGTGCTACTGGATTTTTTGTAATGCTCTTAAGGTCTCGCTTAAACACTTTTAACGCATCCTTCATCTTTAACCTCCATATTCATTGCTAGTTTCTAAATTTAAACTTGTTTCAAGGGCATATTATTTTAACATAATAATATAAAAACTTAATTTAAAATTCTTCTTATGCTTTCAAATAATATTGGTTTCATCTCCTCAATAGAAGCTGGTTCTTCTAATATAATTGAACTATAACAAACTCCACTGGTTAATTCAATTATTAAGAACAATAGTTTCTTAGCATCTTCGTTTTTAATATTCTCTTTTTCTTGTATTCTTGAAACAAATTCTTGATATATATGTTCAAACTCCTCATACTCTTCTCTCTCAGATATCCCTCTTTTGTATATACCCCAAGATAAATTCTTATGTATCAGTTTTAATAACTTTTTATCCTCTTTTAAATAGTCAATAATATAGTTGATAAAAAATATTACTTCTTCTGATAAATCATTAAACTTATTCTTGTTAGCTTGTTCCAAAGCTTTTTTTAAAATTAAACAACATTTGTTAAGTATTATAATCTCCCTTAAATAATACTTGTCTTTAAAATATAAATAAAAAGTACCCTTTGCAACTCCAGCCTCCTTTGTAATATCACTTATATATGTATCGTTTATACCTTTAGTTACAAAAAGATTATAAGCTACTTCCATTAAATTTTTCTTCTTCTCTAGCTTATTACATTCAGATTTTTTCAGTTTAGATTTGATCCCCTTACTCAACTTCATTCCCCTTTCAAAATGACCTTTAGTCATTTTTAATCATAAAATTATTATAATCCTCTTTTTTCAAAAAATCAACGATTTTTATGTCCACAAGTCATTTTTCTAATCTTTTAATAATTCATTTTAAACCGACAATTTCCCTTCCCCCTGAAAACACTTTGCAGCTGAAGTACTGGTTCTTTCCTCGGTAAATTATTTTATCTAGCCATTTTTATTGAGTACTAAAGTTTTTTATGGTGCTACAACTAAATGAACCTGTCCTTCTTGTTAGGGCTATGAACCATGAATCTAACTTTGTTTAATTTAATATTATAGAATTAGAATCTAATCCTCATAATTCAAAGAAACTGGCAGTCCAGTTTCAACCTGAATTGTC
>NZ_HE611050.1:1341677-1344817 GCF_000285575.1 Clostridium senegalense JC122
ATATAATTTGTTACAGCTGCACATTTTGAAAATATTACATATTTCAAGTTAAGAGTGAAAATGCCTTTCTAGTTAAAAGTTAAGAGTGAATAGTTAACAGTTGTAGTTATTACTATTCGCTTTGCTCCTAGTAATGCTAAACGTACTTTTTTATATAAATTTGCAAAGCAAATTATACTTATAGATTAAAAAGAAAGTGCTTGGCACTTTCATCCATCATTGTCAAATGTCAATTGTCCATTGTCAATTTTTCAAGCTCCCTACCTCAACTAAGTATGCAATCACTTAAAGTTTTACTCCATTACAAATGGGACAGGCACGATAAATTTATTTTCTTCGCTAACACATGATGCTCTCCTAATTTTTTATTTTTTCACTAATAGCTCAAAGCCAGTCCCGAACCTCCACGCAGCAAAGCTACTTTATTTCAAAGAAACTGGTGATCCAGTTTCAACCTGAACTCTTAACTATTAACTGTTAACTCTTAACTATCTAAACTCCAGTTTCCTCCAACATTGTCAAATTTCAATTGTCCATTGTCAATTTTTCAAACTCCCTACCTCAACTAAGTATGCAATCGTTCAAAGTTCTACTTCCGTTACAAGAGGGACAGACGCGTAATTGGCTACTTTCCTATTCTTTTGTATATATACTTTTGTTGATTTTAGCTTTTCTACAATATTGCTCTAAGTCGGTCCCAAACATCTACGCAGCAAAGCTGCTATTTTAGGACCGGCTTTGATTGCTTTAGATTTTATTGATAACCTTTCGATTTCACTGAAAAAACAACTTATTGAAAACATACTTTGGTACGCCTGTCCTTCTTGTTATGGCTGTGAACTTTGAATATATCTTTAGTTAGTTTAATCTTCCAATCTTAAATTTTACTCTCTCTAATTAAAAAGAAACTGGACCAAAGTCCAGTTTCTTCCTTAACTATTAACTGTTAATTCTTAACTAACTAATAACTCTTAACTATCTAAACTCCAGTTTCCTAATTAAATATTCTTCTTGCAGTCATATATCCATATCCTATTGTAGATACTCTAACTACATCACCAGGTTGAGGACAATGTATATACGAATTATTCCCAACATACATTCCTACATGCTCTGCTTCACCATCACCAGAGTAAGTGAAAAACACCAAATCTCCTGGTCTTAAATTTTCTCTTGCTACGTAACTACCTTGATTTACTTGAGTATATGTTGTTCGCGTTATTTCCACACCAAAATGTCTATAAACATATTGTGCAAAACCTGAACAATCAAAACCAGCTGGACTATCTCCACCCCATACATAAGGAGTTCCTAAATAATTCATAGCATAATTTACAACTTCTTGTCCCATATCTTTAGGTTTCTCTATTGGCTTATCTTCTGGAGGATTCTTTATATTATCAATAGTAATTGAAGGAACAAATGCCTCTCCACCTAAAAAAGTCATATTAGTATTGTTTGTAACTTTTTCATTTATTGCATTTGCTGTATCTTTATTTAACTTATTATCAAGTAAAACTATAGGTCCCTTACTTCCTGCTACTAAAACTGAAGCAGTTAAAGAATCTACTAAATGATTATTGTTTCCGTTAGCAAAATATATATTTTCAAAGCTACTGCCATAAAATTTCTTAATTACTTCAATATTAGTTGCATATCTATTTTTTCCTGCTAACCTCTCCCCTTTCACATCATTTACCAAGCCCGTAGATAATACACTTTCTCCACCTACTGCATAAACCTTTTGTGCATTGTAAACAACTTCCTTTAATTCACTAGCAACATTATCACTATCCTTTGCTAAAACTATTGGTATAGAATTTTCTGCTGCTATAGGAGCTATTGATAGTGCATCTGCTATTCCATTTCCTGAAACCAAACACACATTCGTAGCTTGTCCACCTAATTCTTTATACTTATTGAGTATATTTAATGCTGTTTCATATCTAGTTGCTCCCCCAAGTCTTATAACATTCATTCCATTTGCTATAAGTTCCTCTTCAGCCTCTTTAGATATTATTCCCTCACCAGTAGAAATGTACACATTTTTTATATTTCTACTTTTTAGTTCATTTAATGTAACTTCATCTATACTATTGTTAGCGTCATTTAAAAAGATTGGAGCTTTTAATTTATATGCAAGTGGTGAAACTGCCAAAGAATCTACTAAATTTTCATCTGACGCTGCTGCTAAAATCGCATTTCCTGTACTATCAGAATTCTTATTATAAAATTCTTTAGAAACCTCAATAGCTGTCTCCACACGTGTTCTGCCACATAATCTATTGCTTTCAGCTGCTAAAACAGTTATATTTCTAAAACATAACATTCCCATAACTAATAGTGCTATCAATTTTTTTCTCTTCATAATAAAATTAAGTCCTTTCTTAATTTATAGATATCCAAGTTGACTCTTTAAATTATCAATTCTAAAACTTGGATACCCAAAATAGTGAGACATGCTCCGAATCACTTAGAATTCAACATACATATTATATAAAAATATTTTAAAGTTATTGAACAAATTTAAATTGGAGCTTGCTTCCCTATAACTTTCTGAACCAATATATAATATTCCATAATAATTTTAAACATTTATTTAATATTTTTCAAGCGTATAGAAGATGTTTTGTAAATTTTTTCTAGTATTCATGTTAATTACTTTATTTTTTATTATTAAACTCTTTATTTTAATAAAAAATAAATTATGTAAAATACATTTTATTACACCTATTTCTACATTTTGAATATAAAATTAGAGTCAAACTCGGATTTTGGTAAATTAACAGACCTACTGCTTTGCAGCTGAAGTATTGGTTCCTTGCTCAGTAATTTATTTTAACTAGACTTTTTGTTGAGTACTGAAGTTTTTTATGGTGGTACCACTAAATGAAACTATCCTTCTTGTCACGTATGTACATTTTGAAAATATTACATATTTTTAGTTAGAAGTTAAGAGTGAAAATGCTTTTCTAGTTAAAAGTGAACAGTGAATAGTTATGGTTATTACTACTCACTTTGTTCCTAGTGATGCTAAACGTATCTTTTAATCTTAGTTTTGTTTAATTTAATATCATAAACTTAGAATTTACTCTCTTAAATTTAAAGAAACTGGCAGTCCAGTTTCCTCCAACATTGTC
>NZ_HE611050.1:1346226-1361000 GCF_000285575.1 Clostridium senegalense JC122
CTAATTAATTGCCCTTTGTCCATTGTCAATTTTTCAAACTCCCTACCTCAACTAAACAAGCAATATCCCTAAGTTCTACCTCCATTATAAATGGGACAGGCACGATAAATTTATTTTCTTGGCTAACACTTGATGCTCTCATAATTTTATACTTCTATCTAAAACATCAAAGCCAGTCCCGAACAACTACGCTACATAGTAGCTACATGGGGACTGGCTAACTTTGCTTACTTGTTGTAACTAAACTTAAAGAGCTACTCTCTATTTTATGGGTATACACCTTTCGCGCCTGTCCCATTTGTTACGGTGCTACACCTTGTTACTCGATTCTTCTTAGATTTTCATTTTGAATGTTTAGAGCATATACTCCTTAAAGCTGTCAATACTTATAATAGTATATTAATAGAAAGAGGTGTTTATATATGCCAAGAGGTAATAGACAGTTATCTGATTTTGGTATATACCATATTGTTGTTAAAAGTCCTAGTAATCTAACACTTTTTAAAAATAGTATTGATAAAATAAACTATTTAAGAATAATTAGATTTTATCAGAAGATATTTCACTTTAAAATATATTCTTACTGTATTATGGATAACCATGCTCATTTTACTATTGATGTTGGTAAAGAAAATTTAAGTAATATAATGAAAAAAATCAAAGAAAAATACTCCTTCTATTTTAGAAATAGCTATAATTTTTCCGGTTCAATTTTTAATAATAGATTTTATAGCAGTATAATAAATAGTGATACATACTTAATTCAAGTAACAAATTATATACATTTAAATCCAGCTTCTATAAATTCATTCAAAAATAAACCTGAAGAATATCCATTTTCAAGTTTAGGAATTTATATAAAAGAGAGAAAAGATTATATGAATCTTATAGATTGTAGCAGAGTATTACAATATTTTAGTAAAGATTTAAAAACCGCTACATATATTTATAAACAAAATATACTAGCTCCACCTAATAAACGTAGATTTAAAATTGAATAGATGATTATAATAAAGTTTAAATTTTTAGAAAGCAATATTTTTTAGTATCAGCTCCATTACAAATGGGACAGGCACGATAAATTTATTTTCTTCGCTAACACTTGATGCTCTCCTAGCTTTATATATTTCAACTAATAACACAAAGCCAGTCCCGAACAACTACGCTACCTAGTAGCTACATGGGGACTGGCTAACTTTTTTTTATTCATGGTAACCAAATCCAAAGAGCTGATTTTTATTTTTATATGGATAAACCATTCGTGCCTGTCCCATTTGTTACGGCTGTGAGCATTGAATTTAGCTTTGGTTAGTTTTATCTCCCAAACTCAAATTTTGCTCCCTTAAATTGAAAGAAACTGGACTAAGGTCCAGTTTCATCCATTATCGTCAATTCTCCATTGTCAAATGTCAATTTTTTTAACTCTCAATTCTTATAATTTTAACTTTTAACTATTTAGGGGTTTGCTAATTTTTTATTTATAAATTTTATGTGTATTTATAATAGATTAGTTTTACTAAACCAAATTAGGGAGTTAATTTAGTTCAAATTGTTTTATTTTTTTCTTTCAGCTGTTATTGTATCTGAGTTTGTATTTGCATTATTAAATCTATCTCTTATAGGATGCATTTGCTTTATATCAAACTCTTCACAATCATCTTCAACTCGTTCTTTTAATGTAAATATTACAGTGTCACTTAAATCATTTTCACTATCACTTTCTATAGACATTATTTCATAATCGCCTAAATCAAAAGTAGCTAATGATACATAATCCATTCTTACTTTCTCTGAGAATTTTATTTCTATTTTATTTCCATTTTCTATTATATTTGCCTCTTCAACAATTGGCGCAGATTTATCTACTAATTTATCAACTGAATTATCACCTAATTTAAATTCTATATCTTCTAATGATGATGATTCGTTTACTGTTGTAAATACATCTTTTCTAAATGACAATACACCTTCTTTTATAACTTTTTCTTCATCATTTTCATAATTTACTGTTCCATCAGTATTAAATATATCATCATCAAATTTTAAAGTTATTCTATTATATAATTTTCTTTTTGATTTCTTTTCTTTTATTTTGTATGAACTTGGATTTAATACTTCGTCACCTAGTTTAAATTCTATACTTTGTAAAGTTATATTAGATATTTCCTTGTCTAAATAGAATTCTATTGTATTTTTATCTAGTACTGATATTTTTCCTTCTTGTGCTATGTCTAAGCCTTCAATAAAATGTATTTCAGGCATATTAATTATCCTATCATCACAAACTGTATCAATACTTATGCCACCTAATCCAGTAAACTTACCATTAGCATCTGCTACTGAACCAATGTGAATACTTACATCACCTTTTTCTTTTTCTATTTTATCTGGTAATGTTATTTGAACTAAATCATTATCCCCTTTTATATCAATTTCAGCATCATCTATTTCATCTAATTGTTTAGGTTCTCCTCCATTATAAGTTACAAGATAATTTTTCTTATCTAGCACTGAACCTGTACCTTCAGTTCTCATAGCTTCACTAAACCTTACAAATATTTGGTCACCATGTTCGCCACCGTAAGTTACCATCTTTACCTCTGCTTCAGTGGTATCTGCAACTTCTATTTCTAGGGATGTTTCCTCTACTGGTACTCTAGCAACAGTAGTATCTCTAATTTTATTTTTAACTATTTCTAAAGTATATTTTCCTTCAAAATCAGATGCATCTATAGTGTATTCTTTTTTACCATCGTCTTTACATTTTATTTCAACTTCCTCTAAATCTTCTTCATCACCATCAGCATTTGTCAAAATATAAGATTCATAATCATCAGCACCTGTAACTGCCTTACTAAATTTCAAATCTATAGTTTTATTAAATCTATTGTATTCAGCTTTTACAGTAGGAGAAGTTTCCCCCTGAAGATTATAACTTATAGAAGTTTCTTCAAGTTCTTTACCCCATAAATCTTTTATTTTATCATCTTTCTTATTTTTATATTTAATAACAATTTTATGCTCACCTAAAGGGAATCCGCCATAACTAAGAGTTACTTTATTATCTTCTACTTTTTTAACCTTTAGTTTATAATCTTTATTTACATAATCTAAATAAAATTCCACATTATCATCTTTAACAGTATCTATATCTAAACTTTTATTAAATTTAAGTGTAAGCTCCTCAGATTTAACTTTATCTACTGTAGCAGTAATATTGCTTTCATCTTTTACCACAGTAAAGTTTTTATTTCCTTCTTCACACTTAAATCCACCATAATTATATATTCCATCTTTAATAGTCAACTCATGCTCTCCATCTTTTAATTCAGATGAAGTTATCATTCTTACCACATTAGCATCTAAACCAGGATTATCTATTCTTGTTTCAATACTTGATGGATATTCCTTATTAACTCTTAAAGCATTTCTAATTTCGTTACTATTTTTAGCTGTAACTGGCTCTGAGAATATTAAATTATATTCCTTTGGTCCCACTTGCTTAATATCTAAAAGTTCTGGTAATCCAGTAGATAAAACTCTTACCTCACTTTTAAAATCAGCAACCTTCTCTTTTTTATCCTCAGTATACACATTACTAACTTCCACATCTAAATCTACTTGATTATATTTTATTCCATAACCCTGTCTTAACGTTATGATAGCTGTTTTCTTATCTTCCTTTAATTCAATTAAAGAAGTATTATTTTCACTATTCTTATCAATATCATTTAAAACATCTTTATTGTCTTCATCTTTTATTTCATAATTAAATAAATCTGTAGCACTATCCTCGTCTACTGGTTTATTAAATTTAACTTCTAATTGAATACCATTTATAGCCTTTACTGAATGAACTTTAGCTGCTTCATTTGGATCTGGATCTGGCTCTGGTGTAACTTCTTTAATACTTAAAGCTTTAATTATATTTTCAACAGTATTAGCATTTATACCATTACCTACCTCATATAAAGTTTTAACAGTTTTACTTTCTAAATAAGTTTTTTGGCCACCACTAATATCTTTTCCAACTAAAACTAATGGACTTTTTTCTTTTCCAGCTACAGTTGAAATAGATAGTGCATCAACTAACTGACCTACATCTTTACTACCATCTTTTGCAACATATATGTTTGAAAATCCTTTTTCACTATAGAACTTTTCTAAAACCTTACTATTAGTTTCTCTTCTATTTTCCCCACCGATTCTTTCAGCCTTTGGAAGAGATTTTTCAACTTCTTCTGAAATAACTCCTTTTTCACCTAAAACGTAAGAACTTTCTATTTTCTTTTCCTTTATATATTCTCCAGTTTTACCTAAGTCATCTTTAGAAGAAATTAAAATTGGCATTTGCTTATCTGCTGCCACTGGTGCTATAGACAATGCATCAGCAAGACCAGTATATCCATTTACCACAGCTACTTCTTTGCTATCAATATTTTTTGCTATGGCTATTGCAGTTTCTTCTCTATTACTACCAAAAATTCTTTCTGTCTTTATTCCCATATCATTTAACTCTTTAACAACATCTTTAGAAATAACGGAGCCACCGCCAACTATATAAACATTTTCTGTTTGTAGTCTCTTAAGCTCATCTTTTGTAGAATCTGTTAGAGCCTTACTAGTTGTTAAAAGAATTGGAGCATCCTTAAGCTTTGCAAAAGGTGTTGCTGCTAAAGCATCTGAAATAGCTGTAGAATTAACTAAAACTACATTTTTAGCACTAGTCCAACCATGCTTACTAACTTTTACTGCTGTTTCATATCTATCTTCTCCAGCCAACATTTTTCTTTCTATAGTTTCCTTAGACTCAACTGCAAATACACTATGTCCCATTGTTGAAAGTGTAGCACCTATCAACAATGTAGAAATCACCCTCGATTTTTTTCCCATAAACTAAAATCCCCCTTTTATTTAAATCCCCCTATTCAAACTTATAAAAATACTCCAACTTACCATTTAACTTAATTTCCTAATTTTATAAGTTTTTCATAGTAAAAAAACGAGTAACTTGATTTATTTACATTTTAAATATTATTTTCAAATTTTATCCTATAAATATTTAAAAATACAAATACAAAATAATTATAATTCCCAAAATATTTTTGCAATTTCGAATTCATTTTCTTTCATGCTATAAATATAACAATTTACTTAAAATTCGTAAAAATTTTATTTAACTCTAACTTTTTTTATAAATTTTGATTATAACCTACATAAATATTTTAAATTTCACAAAAATAGTCCATAAATTTCCAAACATTCATTAAATAATATATTTTTAAATTTTAGATATTTATATTATATAATTTAGTTTGCTGATATATTCTTACATTTTTACAACTTTAAAATAAATTAATTCATTTTTCCTAATTATCTTAATTTAACAAATATTGTTTTCATTGAGAATATTATCATTTCTTCTAAATACTGTCAATATCGTTCTTAGAATTTTAATAATCCACGGAAATTATTTAAAATGTATTTACAAAGTTTGTATAAAAATTACATATAATTTACTATTCCCTACTAGATAATTTTCTTTGTTTGTGATAAACAAAGAAAAGCCAGTCCCCAACAATTCCAAAGAAACTGGCACTCCAGTTTCATCCCGAACTTTTAACTATTAATTATTAACTATCTCAGGGACTGGCTAACTTTTTTTATTTATAGTAATTAAATTATAAGAGCTAATCTCTATTTTATGGGTATACACCTTTCGTGCCTGTCCCATTTGTTACGGCTGCACACTTTAAAAATATTACATATTTCTAGTTAAGAGTGAATTGTTATTGTTATTACTACTCACTTTGTTCCTAGTAATGCTAAACGTATTTTTAAAATCTAGTTTTGCTAACAAAATCTAAGTAAGCAATCACTCAAAGTTTTACTTCCATTACAAATGGGACAGGCACGATAAATTTATTTTCTTCGCTAACACATGATGCTCTCTTAATTTTTTATTTTCCACTAATAGCTCAAAGCCAGTCCCGAACCTCTATGCAACAAAGCTACTTTATTTCAAAGAAACTGTCATTCCAGTTTCAACCAACATTGTCAAATGTAAATTGTCCATTGTCAATTCCTAAATAAATTGTCCATTTCCTAACTAAACTCCAGTTTTTTTTTTCCCATAAAAAAAGACTGCTTCTAGGTAGAATTTTTTCTACCTAAAGCAGTCAAGTCTTAATTATTTAATTTTATTTCACTGTTACTTTAAGGTTATCACCTGTTTTACCAGATTTTTTTGCTTGTAATATTACATCTTTATTTTTTGTTTCTTTTACTTCATATTTTTTTGTCCAATTTGCATCACTTTTGTTTAATGTTTTTCTAACAACTGATGCTACACTTGTTGATATTGATTTGCCTGGTACTACTACTTGAGTTTCCTCTTTTTTACCATCCAATTCAACAACTACAGTTATTGTTTGTTGGAAAAGTGTTCCCGAAGTAAATCTAATGCCACCTTCTGCTTTTGTTGATATATCTTCTGTTACTATTGGATTTGTTGCTCCTGAACAGAATAATATCGGTGGACAATTATTCGCAGCTTTTATAAGTGTAATTATATCTTTTAAATCTAATTTATTTATTTTACCTTTTATAACTTCTGAAACTTTTTTCTCACCATTTTTAATAGCATTTTTCTCTTCTTTAGTTAACTCTAATTTTCCAATGATCTCTTTAAGTTGCTTACTATTAACATTATTTAATGCTTCATCTAAACTTGAAGGTTGTTTAAATCCATTATTATAAGATACATTTATACCTTCACCTAATGCTTTTTGAACATCCTTAGTTCCAATAACATTTAATGATTTCATTAACATACTATTCAGCTTATTCATTATTTCATTTTTATTTGGGTTGCCAGAACCTGCAACTCCTTTTATCATTTGCACTAAAATTTCAGTAGTAATTGTTCCTTGTACAGGACAAACAGGAGAAATTATAGTTAAGTTTATTGTTTTAGATTTATCGTCAATAGTAGCAATAACAGGATTATTTATTCCCATTAACATCTTTTCTACTTTTGGTTTTATATTACCTGGTAAATCATTTTGTACATTAATATATTTTAAAAGACCCTGTAATTCTTCATCTTTTAAATCGTCTATTATTTTTTCGAAAGCCTTAACTTCCACTATAAAATCAGGTATTTTATTATCCACATTTATAGTATAATCTTTATATTTTTCATCTTCTCCAAACCCTACATCTATTGGTTCTGAAGTAAAGTTAGGTATTTTAGATGTTATAGCAAATCTACTTAATCCATTTTTTAATTTTGTTTGATAATTAGCTTTTTCTGCTGCATCAACACCATCTTTAAATGGAATTTGTTCAGTTTCTATATCACCTATTGGTAAATCTGGTTTTTCTGGTGCCACACCTTCTTCTATATCCACTTTGATTCCATCACATGGTGTACCTAATTTGGTTTTTATAGCACCTTCTTTAAGTTCTATACCTTTTAGTACAGCACTCTTACCTTCATCATCAAAAACTCTATTTTTAAAGATTATAGTTAGTTTACATACATCACTACTAACCCCTCTAGTAAACGCTGTTAAGATTTCTGGTTTGTTGCTATCGCCAATTATTCCACTTGTTATATTTTCATTATTTAAATCAAAATATATCTTAGATAAATCAACTCTGTTAACACCTATAAATTCACCATTTATATAAATATCTATAGTTCTAGAATCCATAACTTCTGGTTGTCTTGAATTTATAGTTATTTTTCCGTCTCTTTCAACTAATATTGATTTATCTAAAGCACTAGTATCTAGTGTTTTGCCTTTAGCATTTTTAACCTTACCAACTTTTAATTGTAAATTACCTGAGTTACTTTTTTCATTACTTCCTGTAATAGTTTTGTTTACTGATTGAGGTAATGTTATAGTAACTTTTCTACTACCTATACTACTAGAAATTTTAGCTCCTGATATTTTACTTACAGGTTTAAATCCCTGTCCATCTACATTTATTTCATAAAGACTTTTATCTGTTATAGAACCTTTACCAGAAGTTCTCATCATCTCATCATAGTTTATAAATATTTTATTTAAATCTTCTCCACCATACTGAACACTTTCAATTGTTGGAGCTTCTACATCATCCAAATCTGGGAATATAGGTTTTACATTAGATATAATTCTATTTTCTTCTAATATTTTAAAAACCCTAAGAACATTAAATTTATTTATTCCATCACCAACTGTAGTGATTTGTTCTGATGTAACATTTTTTAAGAATTTTTCTTGTTTAGGTGATAGTGATTTCCCTACAATCATAACAGGGCCTTCATTTTTAGCTGCTAATGGTGATACTGTTAAAGCATCAACTAAATCTGAATCCTTTTTAGTTCCATCTTTAGTTAAATATAAATTATCAAATTCACCATTTCCATAAAACTGCTGTAGCACTTCTCCATTAGTTTCATTTCTATCAGATCCTGCTATTCTTTCAGAATTTGGAAGGGTATTTTCTAAAGAATATTTTACAACCCCTTCTCCACCAATTATATATTGCATTTTGCTGCTATTTGCTATTTCTTTACCTGCTCCTAGGCTATCACCACTCTCATTGGTTAAAAGTATTGGAATGCCATTAACAGCTGCTGGTGCAGCCATAGATAAGGCATCTGCCATACCATTTACACCATTAACAATAGCTACTTCATCTTTTTTGCCCATTTTTTTTGCAATAGCCACAGCTGTCTCTATTCTATCGTTACCACCGATACGTTCTACAGTAAGACTCATAGATTTTAGCTCACCTTCAACAGACGAACTTATAACCCCTGTACCACCAATTATTATAACTTTACTTGCCTTAAGCTTTTTAATTTGGTTTCTTGTTGCAGGTGTTAACTTATTGCTTTCTGTATACAATATAGGTGCATCATTTTCATATGCATAAGGTGATGCTGGAAGAGCATCAACTATATTATACCCATTAACTAAAACTACTGTATCTGCCTTTTCCCACTCTTTACTTACTTCAACTGCTGTCTCATATCTTGTTTGACCTGAGATGTTTACTATCTTATCTCTAATAGCATCATCAGAGTTATTAGCAGCCAAAACAGTAAAATTACTACATGTTGATATCATAGTAGCCAAAAGTACTGATGCAATCACTCTCGAACTTCTCATCAAACCATCCTCCCTCATAAAAGTCATAACTAAAACTTATTTTTTTCAAATTCAAAGAAACTGGAGTCCAGTTTCAACCACAATTGTCAATTGTCCATTGTCAACTGTCAATTCCTAATTAATTGTCCATTGTCAATTACTAATTAATTGTCCATTGTCAATTACTAATTAAATTGTCCTTTGTCAACTGTCCATTCCTAACTAAATTGTTCATTCTCAACCATAATTCTCAACCATAATTCTCAACTAAATAACTTTCTACCAAACTGAAAGTCTAATTAATGTAATTTGTTATGAAAACATAGTTCTCTATCACATTACAATTTGCAAAGCAAATTACACTATCATTTCAAAGAAACTGATTGATTCAGTTTCAACCACCATTGTCAATTGTCATTTGTCAACTGTCAATTGCTAATTGATTGTCCATTGTCAATTTTTAAAGACTTTTAACTATTAACTATCTAAGATTAATGTTAGTTGGCAAAGTAATTTCGTAAAAATTTTTAACTTGCCACCATTAAAAGTTTACCTCATAAGTATATTTTATCTAATTTGTAAATATATTTCAATATATTTCTCAAAAGTTAACTATTTTTTCAAAATTATTACTTGAAAATATTTAAGGAAAAAAGCCAAGCAAAAATGCTTGGTCTTTTTTCTCTATTTATTATATTTAATTCTACTATCCGTTTAGGGAGTAAACCTAACTAGGATATTGTGTTAACTTTGATTAATTATTTATTGAAACCTTCTAATTCTTTTTTAGCATCTTCTAATGCTTTTTCAGCTAATATTTTTTCAGCTTTTACTGTTTCAACTGCTTTTTCTGCTGCTTCTTTTTCAGCTTTTACTGTTTCAACTGCTTTTTCTGCTGCTTCTTTTTCAGCTTTTACTGTTTCAACTGCTTTTTCTGCTGCTTCTTTTTCAGCTTTTGCTACTTTAACTGCTTCTGTTAATTCATCTTTTTTGCATCTTCTGTATTATCAGCTAAATTCTTTTCAGCAACTTTTAAAGCATCATCTTTTTCTGTTACTGTTTCTTCAGCTTTTGTTAAAGCACTAGCTTTTTCTGTTGCTGTTTCTTCAGCTTTTGTTAAAGCACTAGCTTTTTCTGTTGCTGTTTCTTCAGCTTTTGTTAAAGCACTAGCTTTTTCTTTTACTGCTTCTTCAGCTTTTGCAACTTTATCTTCTAATCCTTTTTTAGTAACTATTGATTCTATTGTGAATTCTATTCCTTCTGCCTTATTATCTTGTAAATCATAAATTACTTCTTTTTGAGTTACATCAATATCTACTTTTCCATCTTTATCTGCAACACAAGTGCTCTTTCCATCAAGTGTTAATGTTACTATTTTTCCATCAACTTTGGCACTATCAACATTGTATCCATCCACATCAAATGTATATTTACTTATAGATTTAACTTCTTTAGTTAATTCAAATACAATTTTTGTTGCTATATTATTTTCATTTGTATATATATTAGCAGAATCATCTACATAATCAGCAACAGATTTATCTGATTTATCTTTATCAACTACTAATGCTATAGCATCATTACCTTCACATTTTGTTTCTAAATTAGTTGTTAATGATTCATCGTCAAATTTTATTTCTTTACCTACAAAGTCCATATCATCATTAAACTCTAATTTTAATTTTGTAGCTTTTACATATTGTCCTTCATTAACTTTTAAAGTAACTTCATCTAATGTAGCTTTTTTAGCTGACTTTCCATCAACTTTTATTTTACTAGCTACTGCAGATGTTACCTTTCCTTTTAGATATACTTCTATTTCATTAGTATCTAAAATGTTAGCATTAACTTTCTTTTCTTTATTTAATATATCATCTTCATCAAGTTGATCTCCATTTAATAAATCAACCTTTTTATCAGATACTGCTTTATTAGTAGCACCAAGGATATATTCTATTCCATCTATTTTAGCAAAATTACCATTAGCATCACAAACTCTTCCAACTTTAACTGTTGGCTCATTTGTTATATTATCTGGTACTGTTATTATAACAGCCTTATTATCAACTAATTCTATTTTAGCATCATCTATTTCATCTAAAGTCTTATCAACTTTTTCATCACCTTTAACATCTTGATTATAGTCTAAATGATATAAAGATTTATCTAGTATAGAACCTTCACCTTCAGTTTTCATATCTTCGCTATATTCTACATAAATTTTATTGGTATCTTTGTCCCCACCATATCTTATACCTGCTACTGATGGAGCTTTAGAATCTAATGTATCTAATTCAAATGAACATTCTTCTACAGCATTTCTTTCTACACTTGTATCATGAATTTTATTACCTTTAATAGTTAAAGTGTATTTTCCTGATAGATTCTTAGCTTCTATTTGATATACTATTTCATTTTTATCATCTTTTTGTTTTACTTCTACAGTTTTGTAATTACCTTTTTCATCTTTTAATTGATAGTTGCTCGCTTGTTTAGCTTCATCTTTATCTACTTTTTTACTATATTTTATTTCAATTTTTTTATCACCTTTGTTATAAGTTACTGTAGCTTTTGGAGCTATTGTATCTTTCGCAACTGTAAAGTCTATTTTTGTATTTTTAAGATCATTTTCCCATAAATCTTTAACCTTGTCTTTATTTTTGCTATCACTTTTATAAACTACTAATATTTTGTGATCTCCTGATGGAATCTCTTTATCAAATGTAAGTTCTAATTTTCCATCTTTCATCTCAGCTTTTTTTGCTATATAATCACTATTTTCATAATCTAAATAATATTCAACATTTGAATTATCTTCATATGTTGCAGTTTCTTCATCTACTTCTTTATTAAAATCTAATGTTACTGTTTTACCTGAAGTTTTATAAACTGAAGCTGTAAAATCTTCTTTATTTTCTTTAGCTTCAAACTTTTTCTCTACTGCTTCAAGTTTTAATCCAGCATAATCCATTATTTTATTTTCTTTTATAGTTAATGTATGACTTCCATCTTCTAAATCTTTTGAAGTTGTTACTCTAACTACATTTGCATCTATTTTTTCACTATCTACTCTTGTTTTTGCATTAACACTATAAGAACCATTATCTATTCTAATAGCTGAAACTATGGCTGAACTGTCTTTAGCTGTTACTGGTTCGGAGAATACTAAATCAACTACATCTGGTCCAACTTGTTTAATTTCTTTTAATTCTGGTAATGTATTATCAAATAATTTAACATTTTTGTTTTCATATTTTTCAAATACATTACCTTTATCTGCTGTCATTATATTTTCAGCTTTAACTCTTATAGTTTCTTGATTATAAAAATTACTTTCTGTATAAGCTTGTGGTAATGTAATTACTACTGTTTTTTCATCATCTTGAACTTCAGCTTTTGCATTTACTGCTTTATCTCCTTTACCTGATGTTGCTTGATATTTATCTTTATTTAATATATTATCGCTCTTTCCATCTTCTTTAACTTCATAGTTAGTTATATCTTCAGCACTATCTTTATCTATAGCTTGATTGAATTTAACTTCTATTTGGTTAGCATTTAATACGTTAACGCCTGTTACTTCAGCTTTATCGCTTGGAGTTTCTTCTTTAACTGTTAATGCTTTAACTATAGCAGAAACTGTGTTTTGGTTGATTCCTTCTCCAACTTCTACTAAAGATTTAGCTATTCTGTCTTTTAAGTAAGCTTCTTGAGCTTTATCTAATTCAGAACCTGCTAATACTAGTGGGTTTCCTTCTTTTCCAGCTAGTGGACCTGCTGCTAATGCGTCAACTAATTGATTTTCTTTAGCTGCTCCATCTTTAGCAACATAAACTTTGTCTAATTCTTTTGCATCGTAGAATTTGTTTAAAACTTCTGCATTAGTAGCATTTCTGTTAGCTCCAGCTAATCTTTCTGCATCTAATTTTTCAGTTAATTCTTTAGAAACAACTGTTTCTCCACCGATAACATATTTTGTTTTAGCTTCATCAAGAACTTTTTGACCAGCTCTTACTGATGTTCCATCAGATAAAACTATAGCCATTCCTTCTTTAGCAGCTGGTGCAGCTACTGATAATGCGTCAGCTAATCCTTTTATTCCGTTAACTACAGCAACTTTTTCAACTTTTCCGTCTTTTCCCATTTCGTTAGCTACTGCTTCAGATGTTGCATATCTGTCTTCTCCAGCAACTCTTTCAACGTCTAATTTTAATTCTTCTAATTGTTTAACAACGTTTTTAGAAACTGCAGTTTCTCCACCAATAACTATAACTTTTTTAGCTCCTAATTTAGTTATTTGATCAGATGTAGCTTTTGTTAAGCTTCCTGCTTCTGTTAATAAGATTGGAGCGTTTTTCATTTTAGCAAGTGGTGTAGCTGCTAATGCGTCAGCTATTCCAGTATAGTTAACTAAAACTACTGTGTCAGCCTTTCCAAATTTGTTACTAACTTCTACTGCTGTTTCAAATCTAGTTTCTCCAGCTAATTTTTCTTTGATTATTTCTTTTGATTCAACTGCGAATACTCCTGTGCTTGCAGATGCAACTGTAGCACCAAGTAATAAAGTTGAAACTACTCTTGAACTCTTTTTCATTCTTTTTACTCCCCTTTTCTATTTAGTAAAACTAATATTAGTCTAATGTTCTTAAATGCATCTCAGCATTTTATAGAACATAGAACATAGATTAATACACATATCCTAGTTTTTAAGAAAGCTTATAAAGTTCCTTATTAAATCCTATCTTAATAAAAGCCGCCTAAATAAACGCTTGTCCATAATGGTTAACAAATTAAATTAAGCACATGACAATTCACAATCTTCAAATTATTATGAAGTTTCCGAACCTAATGTACTTCGTTTTTTCTGCTCCATGCATTTTTAAGCAAACAATTCTTAATCTAGGTAATTGTATTACATATGTTCCATAATCATACTGAGATTTGAACACTAGATAATATCATTTAATTTTTTATTTTATTTGAATGTCTAATTAATGTCTAATTAATGTCTAAGTTAAATATATTCACAAAATATTAAAATATAACCTAATTAATACATTATTAATACATTTTATTTTGTAAATAATTTATAAAGTTATCTTTATACGTATATTAAATTTAATGATGGTTTTTTTATTATGTATCTATATTTATTTTTTTAATATTAATAAATATATTTGTAATAATTTTTTATGCTTAAAAATATTCTATAAAAAAACTTGTCCATCTGTTCTCTTATTATACATTTAGTTGTTGTATATTTTAAGAGCCTTACCACTGTTTTTTTAAGTTTTTTTCATGTTTTTGAAAGATTTTTTTGATTTATTTTTTTTATTAAATTTAGTTAAAATTAACTTTTAAAATAAATAGGTTTTCACATTTATTTACCTTACATTTCGACAAGTTACATCTTTATTAAAATATTTAAAATTTTGCAAACATTTCATTTCTCTATTTTTTAACTATGAAATTTAAAAATTAAACAGAAATATTACATTATTAATTGAAACTTAATAAATCCCCTAAACAAAATACATAGTATGCCAATGCGAATAGAAGTGTTACATAATTATCCAATACTTTTTTTAAAGTACTGGTTCTTTTTCAAAGAAACTGGTAGTCCAGTTC
>NZ_HE611050.1:1362726-1374198 GCF_000285575.1 Clostridium senegalense JC122
GAGTTTCAACCAACATTGTCAATTGTCCTTTGTGCATTGTCAATTTCCAAAGAACTACCTCAACTAAGTAAGCGATTATACCAAGTTCTACCTCCATCACACGAGGGACTTCTTTAGTTAAGAGTTAAGAATGAAAAGTTAATAGTTGTGGTTATTACTACTCACTTCGTTCATAGTAATTCTCAACGTATTTTTGAATCTAGCTTTACTAACAAAATCTAAGTAAGCAATAAATTATGGTCTTAGCTCCATTACAAGAGGGACAGACGCGTAATTGGCTACTTTGCTATGCTTTGGGATAGATGCTTTTGTTAATTTTAGTTTCTCTCCAATAGAAATCGAAGTCGGTCCCGAACATCTACGCAGCAAAGCTGCTATTTTAGGACCGGCTTTGATTGCTTTAAGTTTTATTGATAACTTTTCTATTTCACTGTGAAAATAACTTATGCAGAATATACTTAGGTACGCCTGTCCTTCTTGTTACGGCTGTAAAACTGAATTTTAGCTTTTGTTAGTTTTATTTCTCAAACTCAAATTTTGCTCCCTTAAATTCAAAGAAACTGGAATCCAGTTTCCTCCATCATTGTCAAATGTCCTTTGTCCATTGTCAATTTTCAAAGAACTACCTCAACTAAGTAAGCGATTATACCAAGTTCTACCTCCATCACAAATGGGACAGGCACGGTAAATTTATTTTCTTCGCTAACACTTGATGCTCTTCTAACTTTATACTTCTATCTAAAAGTTCAAAGCCAGTCCCGAACAACTACGCTACATAGTAGCTACCTGGGGACTGGCTAACTTTTTTATTTATATAACTAAATTATAAGAGCTACTATTTATTTTATGGAGTTATATTAGTCGTGCCTGTCCCATTTGTTACGGCCGTAAAATTAGATCTTAGCTTTTGTTAGTTTTATTTCTCAAACTCAGATTTTACTCCCTTAAATTCAAAAGAAACTGGTAGCCCAGTTTCCTCCATCATTGTCAAATGTCAATTGTCCATTGTCAATTTCTAACCCAATTGTCCATTATCAATTATATACACTAATCCTCACTTAGCTCTAATGAAACTTCTTAAACGAAAGAACCAGTACCTGATATGTAATCATGTACTGGTTCTTTCGTTTTAATATTATTTAGTTTATTTGAATTAGTTACTTTAGTTTTTATCGGTTATGGTAACTTTTAGTTTAGCTTGTTTGCTTGTGTTTTTTATTGTTCCAGTTAGTGTGTTTTCTCCACTTAATAGTTCATCTATTGTTTTATCCCATGCTACATCCACTTTTCCAATGGTTCCATCGTTGTATGTTACTTCTACTTCTGATGGCAGTTTTATTTCTGCTTTTTTACCTGTTATGTTTTCTGGGTTAGTTATAGATTCTATTGCTTTTTTTATTACTTTTGCTTCTACTGTGAAGTTTTTCAATTCATTGTCGTTGTTATCTGTTATTTTTCCAACTTGTTTTATCACAACTTTATCTACGTTAGTTTCTTCTTTTTGTGAGTTAATATCTAAAGTTAATGTGATTTTTCCATTTTCATCACAGTTAGCTTCTTTTACTTTATAACCATCTACTTCAAATGCAAATTCATTTACACCTTTTACAGACTCTGATAATGCGAATTCTACTTTTTCTAGTTTACCTTCTTCATTTTTTATAGCTTTTGCTGTATCTTTTTCATACTGTGGTACAACTTTATCTATTACTGCTACTTTTTTATAATCATCAAAACCTTTGTTAGTTCCAAGTTCAGTTACAGCTGCCCCGTCTTCAAATTTAATTTCTATGTTTCCAGATGGGTTAGTTGTAAAGTTGTCGTTGTTATCAACTTTAGCAAATGTTAAGGTTAGTTTTGTTTTTCCATCATCATTTTTAGTTATATCGTAGCTTGCTATGTTTAAATCTTTATCATCATCTTTTCTAACCTTTATTTTAGAAACGTCTTTTATAGTTGATTCTGTAACTATTTCTATTTTATTTCTATCTATTATATTAGTTTTGTCTTCTATAGTTACTGCATCTTGTTTTATTGTATCTATTATTACTGTTTCACCTATTGGTGCAGTGTTTCCAGCTAAATCTTGAACTGGTCCTACTCTTAGTGGCTCTAATGAGTTTAACTGTTTTTCTTCTGGTAATGTTATTTTTATTTTAGAGTTATCATTTGACATAAGCTCTATTTTTGCATTTTCTATGGTATTTAAGTTAACCCATTTATTTGCTATTTGTACTTCATACAATGATTTATCAAGTATTGAACCATAGCCACTAGTTTTCATAGCTTCACTATATTCTAATATCATTTTGTTTTGGTTTTCTCCACCAAGTATAACTTTATTAATTATTGCTGGAGTTTTATCTGGAGCTGATATTTTAAAGGTACATTCTGAAAGTTTATTTTCATTTACAGTGGTATCTGTAATTTTGTTACCTTTTATTAATAGAGTGTAATCTCCTTCAATTTTTCCAACAGTTAAAGTTGCTTTACACTGAGTATCATCATATGATGCATTTAATATATTTATTTTTTCACCTTTAGAGTTTTTTAACTCATAGGCATTTTTATCATTAGCACCTTTTACATCTTTACTAAAGATAATATGTATTTTATCAGTATCTTTATATTCAACTTCCCATACTTTTGGAGCTGTAGTATCATTTTCAACTTCAAACTCTATTTCTCCATATGATAATTCATTACCCCATAAGTCTTCTATTTTAGTTTCATTATCATATTGGTATTTAATAATAATTTTATGTTTTCCTGGTATTATTATTTTATTGAATTTAATTTCTATTACATCTGTTACACCTTCTGCTGTTTCTATTTCACCAGTAAAGTCATTAGCTTCATTTACATAGTCTAAATAGTATTTAACATTAGGATCTGTAAAGTTTTTAACCTTTTTATTGAATTTTACTTTTGCAGTATACATATTTGCTTTAGCTTCACTGATTATTACTGGTGAAGTATCTTTTTTCACTGTTAGCTGTTTTTCCATAGTATCGGATTTTAATCCTACAAAGTCTACAAAAGATCCTTCCCCTATTTCTAGGTTATAAACTCCATCTTCTAAATCTACTCCTGTACTTATAGCTACAGTGCAATCTTCGTAGTTGAACTTTTTATTAGCTACTGTGTATATGTTACTACCTTTTTTTATTTCTATATCAAATTTAGAACCTTCTTTAACTGGTTCGTTAAATATAACATCAAATTGTCTTGGCCCTACTTGTTTAATTTCTTTTATTATTGGTACTTCTGTATCTAGTAATTTTTCTGTAGCCTCAAATTTAGGAAATCTTTCAGCTTTATCTTCTGTTAGTATGTTTTGTACCTTTATATCAACATTTTGTTGATTCTTATAATATTTTTTTTCATCTAAAGTTAGTATAACTGTTTTTTTATCTTCTTTAACTTTAGCTGATTTTATTATTAGTTCTCCATTTTCACTACCTTTTAAAGTATATCTATCTATAGATTCTGCTGAATCTTTATCTACATTCTTATTAAATTTTAGTTGAACTTGTCCACCATTTAAAACCTTTGCAGATAATATCTTAGCTTCTTCTATATCTTTAACTTCTAAAGCTTTTATTATATCCTCAACAACATTTTGATTAATTCCATTTCCTACTTCTATTAATTTTCCAGCTGTTCTTTCTTTTAAATAGGCTTCTTGTCCATTATCTAACTCAGAGCCAACTAACATTACAGGGGCTTCCTCTTTACCTGCTAATGGACCTGCTGCTAATGCATCAACTAATGAACTAGTGTGATTTTCACTTCCTACACCGTCTTTAGCAACATAAATTTTTTCTAATTCACTTTGGTTATAAAATTTTTCTAACACTTCTGCATTAGTTTCATTTCTATTTAATCCTGCTATTCTTTCACCGTCTATTTGATTTTTCAAGTTTTCAGAAATAACAGTTTCTCCACCGATTATATATTTTGTTGAAGCGTTATCTATAAATTTTTTTCCTGCTTCTATAGTTTGTCCATCAGTTAAAATTATAGCCATGTTTTCTTTTGCTGCTGGTGCTGCTACTGATAGTGCATCTGCTAGACCATTTATTCCATTAACAACAGCAACGGTTTGAATGTTACCCATATTTTTAGCAACTTCTTCAGCTGTAGTATATCTATCAGTTCCTGATATCCTTTTAACTGTTTTTCCCATAGCATTTAATTCTTTTACTACGTTTTCAGAAACTACTGTAGTTCCTCCAACGATTATTACATTCTTAGCATTTAATTTTTTTATTTGGTCAGCTGTAGCCTTTGTTAAGCTTCCTGCTTCCGTTAATAATATTGGAGCATCTTTCATTTTAGCAAGGGGTGTAGCTGCTAATGCATCAGCTATAGCTGTGTAATTAACTAAAACGACAGTATCAGCACTCCCAAATTTTTCACTAATTTGAACTGCTGTCTCAAATCTATCTATTCCTGCTAATTTTTCTCTTACAACTTTATTGGATTCAAGTGCAAATACGTTAGCATTTATACTTGTTAAGCTAGCACCTATTAAAAATGTTGAGATAACTCTTGAACTTTTTTTCACTAGGCTCACTTCCTTTTCTACTGTTCTATATAATGCTCTTGGCATTATATAGAACATAGGGCTAGAGTCTTCACATTTATTCGTTAACACAATATCCTAGAATTTAATTCTCCCTAAACCTGATTTATCTAGCTATGTTCTATATTGATACCTAGAAATTATGTTAGCTAATTTTGAAATTATGAAACTTACTTATTTTTTTATTCCAAAGTTTTAATATTTAGAATATTATTTTGCGTATTGGATTAGTTATAAAATTTTACTTTTATAACTAAATTTTATAGCTAACCATTCCTATATTTTGTATTTTCACAGATTTTTTTTTCATTGTCAACGATTTTTCGTATTATTTTTGATTTAATTTTAATTTATATATTATTTTCTTCAAATTATTCCTTTTTGTATTATTATTCGACAATATATTTGTTTTTGCAAGTCATCATTCGACATATTTCTTATTTCTATTAATTGAAGAAAATCTATTAAACTTTACTCCATTCAATTGAAAGAAACTGATAGTATAGTTTGCAGTTCAAGTACTGATTCTTTGCTCAGTAATTTATTTTATCTAGCCTTTTTATTGAGTACTAGAGTTTTTTATGGTGGTACAATTAAATGAACCTGTCCTTCTTGTTACGGCTGCGAATTTTGAATATAGTTTTAATTTGTTTTATTTCTCAAACTCAGATTTTGCTCCTTCTAATCCAAAAGAAACTGGAATCCAGTTTCAACCTAAATTGTCAATTGTCCATTGCCAATTTTTCCAAACTCTCTACCTCAGCTAAATATCTAATCACCCAAAGTTCTGCCTCCATCACAAGAGGGACAGACGCGTAATTGGCTACTTTGCTATACTTTGGGATAGATGCTTTTGTTAATTTTAGTTTTTCTCCAATAGAAATCGAAGTCGGTCCCGAACATCTACGCAGCAAAGCTGCTATTTTAGGACCGGCTTTGATTGCTTTAAGTTTTATTGATAACCTTTCGATTTCACTGAAAAAATTACTCATGGATAATATACTTTGGTACGCCTATCCTTCTTGTTACGGTGCTACACCCTGAATCTAGTTCTAGTTTGTTTTATCTCCCAAACTCAAATTTTACTCTCTTTTAATTAAAAAGAAACTGGAATCCAGTTTCAACCTAAATTGTCAATTGTCCATTGTCAAATGTCAATTCCTAATTGATTGTCCTTTGTCCATTGTCAATTTTTCCAAACTCTCTACCTCAGCTAAATATCTAATCACCCAAAGTTCTGCCTCCATCACAAGAGGGACAGACGCGTAATTGGCTACTTTGCTATACTTTGGGATAGATGCTTTTGTTAATTTTAGTTTTTCTCCAATAAAAATCGAAGTCGGTCCCGAACATCTACGCAGCAAAGCTGCTATTTTAGGACCGGCTTTGATTGCTTTAAGTTTTATTGATAACCTTTCGATTTCACTGAAAAAATTACTCATGGATAATATACTTTGGTACGCCTATCCTTCTTGTTACGGCTCTACATTTTGAATATATCTTTTGTTTGTTTTATCTCTTTAACTTTAAACTCTAATATATAAACATTTTTGAATCTACAAAAATAAAACTTCTAAGTATCAATCGTTCAAAGTTCTACCTCCATCACAAGAGGGACAGGTTTATTTGTGTCTATTTTCTTCGTTTAAACTGTAGATTCCACAATTGCTGTATTCCCATAATAAGATAAGTAAAGAACCAGTACCCCTATTTGGGTTTTAGTAAAATTTTCAAACAAACAATTGCCCCTAGTGTTGGCTCCATAACAAATGGGACAGGCACGATAAATTTATTTTCTTCGCTAACACTTGATGCTCTTCTAACTTTATACTTCTATCTAAAAGTTCAAAGCCAGTCCCGAATATCTACGCAGCAAAGCTACTTTATTTCAAAGAAACTGGTGATCCAGTTTCATCCTGAACTCTTAACTATTAATTCTTAACTGTTAACTATCTCAGGGACTGGCTAACTTTTTTTATTTATGGTAATTAAATTATAAGAGCTACTTTTTATTTTATGGAACTACATTAGTCGTGCCTGTCCCATTTGTTACGGCTGTACACTTTAAATATAGTTTTAGTTAGTTTTATTTCTCAAACTCAGGTTTTTCTCCTTCTAATTCAAAAGAAACTGGACTCTTAGCTCTTAACCTTTAACTAATCAACCTCCAACTTCCTTCATAATTATTTCCAGCATAAAGAAACCCAATGATTTTTAATCATTGGGCTTCTTTTTATTTATTATATTTAATAACTACCCTTTAGGGAGTAAAACCTAATAGGATATTGTGTTAACTTTAATTATGATAAATTTATGGTAAGTTTATAGGCTTTTATACTAAAGTCACTGTGATTGTTCCTGTAACTGTTCCTACTGTAGCTGTTACTGTTACTGTTCCAGCTATAGCTGTATTATCTACAGTTAATTCTCCTGTTGATGGATTAATTGTTACTCCAGTAGCTGAAGTTACTGACCATACTACATTTTGTCCAGTCATTGCTGCTCCATTTTGATCTTTTACTGTAGCAATATATGTTTCTGATACATTATCTGCTCCTGGAATTGTTACGTTACTTTGTCCAGCAACTTCTACTTTAGTTACTACTGCTTCTTCAGTTTTTGCTTCAACTTTTGCTTCTGCTGTAAATCCTTTTATTTCATTATCATTAGCATCAGTTATTTTAGCAACTTGTTTTACAACAACTTTATCTAAATTAGTTGCTTCTTCTTGTGATTTAGTGTCTAAAGTTAATATAACTTTTCCATTTTCATCACATGCAGCTTCTTTTACTTTGAATCCTTCTACTTCAAAAGAGAATTCATTTACGCCTTTTAATTTTTCAGAGAATGATAATTCTACTGTTTCTAATTTTCCTTCAGCATTTTTAATAGCTTTTGCAGAATCTTTTACATACTCCGGAGATATTTTATCAACTAAAGCTAATGCTTTAAAATCGTCAAATCCTTTGCTTGTTCCAAGCTCTGTAATAGCTGCTCCGTCCTCAAATTTAACTTTTATGTTTCCTGATGGATTAGTTGTAAAGTTATCATTATTATCAACCTTAGTAAATGTTAAAGTTAATTTTGTTTTTCCTTCATCAGTTTTAGATACATCATAGCTTGCTATATTTAATTGTGTATCGTCATCTTTTGTAACTTTTATTTTTGAAACGTCTTTTATAGTTGCTTCTGTGATTATTTCTAATTTATTTTTATCTACTACATTAGCTTCATCTTCTATAGTTACTGCATCTTTCTCCACAGCTTCTATTGTTACTGTTTCACCTATTGGCGCAGTGTTTCCAGCTAAGTCTTGAACTGGTCCTACTCTTACTGGTGTTGTAACGTCTAATTGTTTTTCTTCTGGTAACGTTACTTTAACTTTAGATGAATCTGAACCTATTAATTCGATTTTAGCATCATCTATTGTATTTAAGTTAATCCACTGTCCTTCAATTTTAACTTCATATAGTGACTTATCAAGTATTGAACCTGAGCCACTAGTTTTCATAGCTTCACTATATTCTATAGTCATTTTATTTTGATTTTCTCCACCGATTACAGCTTTTTTAATTGTTGCTGGAGTTTTATCTGGAGCTACTATTTCAAATGAAACTTCTGCTAATTTATTTTCATTTATTGTTGTATCTGTGATTTTGTCACCTTTTACTACTAAATTGTGAACTCCTTCAATTTTTCCAACTGTTAAAGTTGCCTTATATGCACTTGCATCATACTTAACATTTGATATAGCTATTTTTTCACCTTTAGAGTTTTTAAGTTCATAAGCGCTAATATCATCTGCACCTTTAACATTTTTACTAAAGTCAACTTCTATTTTATTACTATCTTTATATTCAACTTTTGATACTGTTGGTGCTTTAGTATCATTTTCAACTTCAAATGCTATTTGTCCAGATGCTAATTTGTTTCCCCATAAGTCTTCTATTTTAACTTCATTTTCATCTGCATATTTTACAATAACTTTATGTTTTCCTGGAGTTATTAATTTATTAAATTTAACATCTATTTTATCAGTTGTTCCTTCTGCTGTTTGAACTTGTCCAACAAATTCATTAGCTTCATTTACATAATCTAAGTAATATTTTACATTAGCATTTGTAAAGTTTTTAACTTTTTTATTGAAGTTTATAGCTGCTATGTTTCCAATTGAAGTTGCTTCACTCATAACTACTTCTGAAGTATCTTTTTTAACTGTTAATTCTTTTTCCATAGCATCTGATTTTAGTCCTACAAAATCTACGAAGGATCCCTCACCTACTTGTAAATTATAAGCTCCATCTGCTAAGTCTACTCCTGTATTTATTGTTACAGTGTTTTCAGCATAATTAAATTCTTTATTTGCTACTGTGTATACATTGTTTCCTTGTTTTATTTGTATATCGAATTTAGCTCCTTCTTTAACTGGCTCGTTAAATACTAAATCAAATTGTCTTGGTCCTACTTGTTTAACTTCCTTTATTACTGGCACCTCTGTATCAAGTAATCTTTCTGTCGTTTCAAATTTAGGGAACTTTTCTATTTTATCAGCAGCTAAGATATTTTCAACTTTTATATCAATGTTTTGTTGATTCTTATAAGTTTTACCTTCATCTAAAGTAAGTACAACCGCTTTTCCATCATTTTTAACTTTAGCTGATTTAACTACTAGATTTCCGTCTTCACTACCTTTTAAAGTATATTTATCTATTGTTTCAGCTGAATCTTTATCCACATTTTTATTAAAGTTTACTTGAATTTGTCCAGCATTTATAATTTTTGCAGATACTATTTTTGCTTCTTCTTCTACATCTTTAACTTCTAGAGCTTTTATTATAGCCTGTACTGAGTTTTGATTTATTCCATTACCCACTTCTACTAATGTTTGAGCTGTTCTTAATTTTAAGTATGCTTCTTGACTATTAGCTAATTCAGAACCAACTAACATTACAGGTGCTGCTTCTTTGCCTGCTAATGGACCTGCTGCTAGTGCATCAACTAATGAACTAGTGTGATTTGCACTTCCTACACCGTCTTTAGCAACATATACTTTATCTAACTCAGTTTCACTATAGAACTTATTTAAAACTTCTGCATTAGTTTCGTTTCTATTGTCTCCTGCTATTCTTTCTGCACCAATTTTATTAACTAGTTCATCTGAAAGAACAGTTTGTCCACCTACAGCATATTTTGTTTTTGCTTTGTCTACAATTTCTTTTCCTTCTTCTACATTTTGTCCATTAGATAAAATTATAGCCATGTCCTCTTTTGCTGCTGGCGCTGCTATTGATAGTGCATCAGCTAGACCATTTATTCCATTAACAACAGCAACTTTTTCAACATCACCCATATTTTTAGCAACTTCTACTGCTGTAGTATATCTATCTTCCCCTGCTATTCTTTCAACTGTTTTTCCTGATTCTTTCAATTGCTTTTCTACATTTTCTGAAACTGCTGTAGTTCCCCCAATGATTATTATGTTTTTAGCTTTTAATTTTTCTATTTGGTCAGCTGTAGCTTTTGTTAAGATTCCTGCTTCTGTTAGTAATATTGGAGCATTTTTCATTTTAGCAAGTGGTGTTGCTGCTAATGCGTCAGCTATTCCAGTGTAGTTAACTAAAACTACTGTTTCTGCCTCTCCAAATTTCTCACTAACTTGAACTGCTGTCTCAAATCTAGTTTCTCCAGCTAATTTTTCTTGAATTACTTTGTTTGATTCAACTGCGAATACTCCTGTGCTTGCAGATGCAACTGTAGCACCAAGTAATAAAGTTGAAACTACTCTTGAACTTTTTTTCATTCTCTTTACTCCCCTTTTCTGTTATTTTATATAATATTCTTGGCATCACATAGAATATAGCCTTATGATTTTTCATGTTGAATAATCTTTACAACAATATCCTAGAATTTTAAATTTTTAACACAATATATAGTTATACTCTAATAGTTATGCCTAAGAATTAATTAACCATACCATAGCCTAGTGGAAATTTTATATACTTTACAATTCTTTTTTTATAATATTTAGAATCTTTTTGTATGAATATTTATTTATAAAAATTTATATTTATACGTAAATTTATCTATTTTTTTGTATATTTTGTATTTTTGCAGAATTTTTATCTATTGTCAATGGTGTTTACAGAATATTTTAAATTTAATTATTGTTTTTTAATTATTTTTTAATATTTTAATGTTTTTCGACATTTTACTCGTTTTTGCAAGACATTATTCGACATATTCCTTATTTCTATTAATTGAAGAAAATCTATTAAATTTAAAAGAAATTGAAGTTCAATTTTAACCATCACTTTTAATTTCTAAGAAGTTATTTAAAAATCTAAGTAATGAATAATTATAAGTCTTTATTCCATAGCAAATGGGACTTTGTCAATTAAGAATTGTAATGCTTTGCTAGTTAAGAGTTAAGAGTGAAAAGTTAATAGTTGTGGTTATTACTACTCGCTATACTCCTAATAATACTAAACGTATTTTTTATATAAATTTAGTTCTGCTAACAAAATCTAAATAAGCAATAAATTATAGCCTTAGCTCCATCACAAATGGGACAGGCACGGTAAATTTATTTTCTTCGCTAACACTTGATGCTCTCATAATTTTATACTTCTATCTAAAACATCAAAGCCAGTCCCGAACAACTACGCTACATAGTAGCTACCTGGGGACTGGCTAACTTTTCTTATTTATGGTAACTAATTTTAAACAGCTTATCTCTATTTTATGGGTATACACCTTTCGTGCCTGTCCCATTTGTTACGGTTGTAAACCTTGAATATAACTTTGTTTAATTTAATATCACAAAATTAGAATCTACTCTCTTAAATTCAAAAGAAACTGGTAACCCAGTTTCCTCCATCATTGTC
>NZ_HE611050.1:1374827-1414047 GCF_000285575.1 Clostridium senegalense JC122
TTCCAAACGCTCTACCTCAACTAAGCAAGCAATCACCCAAAGTTCTGCCTCCATCACAAAAGGGACAGACGCGTAATTGGCTACTTTACTATACTTTGGTATAGATGCTTTTGTTGATTTTAGTTTTTCTCCAATAGTAATCGAAGTCGGTCCCGAACATCTACGCAGCAAAGCTGCTATTTTAGGACTGGCTTTGATTACTTTAGGTTTTGTTAATACCTTTTAGATTTCACTGTAAAAATAACTTATGGAAAATATACTTAGGTACGCCTGTCCTTCTTGTTACGACTGTGCACTTTGAATATAGCTTTAGTTTTTTTTATATCCTAAACTCAAATTTTGCTCCATCTAATTCACAGAAACTGGTACTCCAGTTTCCTCCATCATTGTCAATTGTCCTTTGTCCATTGTCAATTTCCAAAGAACTACCTCAACTAAGTAAGCAATCACCCAAAGTTCTGCCTCCATCACAAGAGGGACAGACGCGTAATTGGCTACTTTGCTATACTTTAGGATAGATGCTTTTATTGATTTTAGTTTTTCTACAATACTGCTCGAAGTCGGTCCCCATCACCAATTTTAGCAACACACCTAAGCAAGTAAATCCTTATAGTATTAGCTCCATCACAAATGGGACAGGCACGGTAAATTTATTTTCTTCGCTAACACTTGATGCTCTCATAATTTTATACTTCTATCTAAAACATCAAAGCCAGTCCCGGACAACTACGCTACATAGTAGCTACCTGAGGACTGGCTAACTTTTTTCATTTATGGTAATTAATTTTAAAGAGCTTATCTCTATTTTATGGGTATACACCTTTCGTGCCTGTACCATTTGTTACGGCTGTGAACCTTTAATATAGCTTTAGTTTGTTTTATATCCTAAACTCAGATTTCACTGCTTCTAATTTTTAAAAACTGGCAGCCCAGTTTCCTCCATCATTGTCAAATGTCAATTGTCCATTTTCAATTTTTCCAAACTCTCTACCTCAACTAAGCAAGCAATCGCTCAAAGTTCTGCCTCCATCACAAGAGGGACAGACGCGTAATTGGCTACTTTGCTATACTTTGGTATAGATGCTTTTGTTGATTTTAGTTTTTCTCCAATACTGCTCGAAGTCGGTCCCAAACATGTACACAGCAAAGCTGCTATTTTAGGACCGGCTTTGATTGCTTTAGGTTTTATTGATAAACTTTCGATTTCACCGAAAAATAACTTATGGAAAATATACTTAGGTACGCCTGTCCTTCTTGTTACGGCTGTGAGCCTTGAATTTAGCTTTGACTAGTTTAATTTCCCAACCTAAAATTTAATACCTTAAATTTAAAGAAACTGGTAGTCCAGTTTCAACCTGAACTATTAACTCTTAACTATCTAAACCCCAGTTTCCTCCACCATTGTCAAATATCCTTTGTTCATTGTGGATTTCTAAAAATCCACTTAAAACTATCCACATATTATTTAATAACTTTTCACTCAATTTGTATTTTTTGAAATTTTATCCCCAATTTGCTTTTGTTTTATGTGCTTTTTGTTGATAATTCAAAAAATTGTTTTATTTTTGTGGATTATTTTTAAAATAAAAAAACTGGCTAATGCCAGTTTTTATAAAGATAATCTTTAAAATTATCTTTTATCTTCTTTTATTTTATTTTAGAAAAATTTTATATTATATATTTGTAATTCTTCTAATTCTAAATAATCAGCTACAAATTCCTTTGGAAATTGTTTTGCTAAAATTTCTTTAAATTTTGCTAATTGTTCTTCTTTTGGTTTTTCTGTATTTAGTTCTGGTTTCTTTAGATCTGTTTCAGTGAATAGGTCATTTTCTACTTTATAAGTTACATCATGGTTTGATAAATATAATTGATTTTTATCTAACATTAATGAACCTACTATAACTTGTGGTACTGTAGTTGATTTTATATTTGATAATTTATATTCTTTATCAAAATCAGCCAAGTAAATAGTATCTGTTACTTCCCCTGTTGTTATATCAAATTTAAATGTTTTAAATGCAAGTTTAGAAAAATCTTCTGAAAGAACTGTTTCTTGTATTTGTTCATCTGCATTCTCTAATTCATAAACAAGTTTATCATTTATGTATATATATGATTTAGTACCTTCTGTATCTTTAACTTCTTTAGTATATAACAGTTTATCTCCATCATTATATGTGTTTAGCGAGTTTCCTTTTACAAAATTCACTTCTTTTTTCGTATTTACATCATAAACGCCATAAGCAAGTACTGACGGATTTATATGTGATTTTATTAATATTCTTTCATCATTTATCCATTTTATGTCAGTTATTATTTTAAATTCTTCATTGTTTATTGGCAGTTTTTCTATTTTTCCATTTCTTAAGTTCTCTACAACAATTTCTGGCTGTTTATTGGAAGTATCGTCTGTTTTAATTTGATAAACAATTTTTTCATTATTGGGGCTTACTGATAATAATTCTTTAAGTGTACCACTTTCACCTAATTCTTTTATCTCTTGTTTCTTTTCATCATAATAGTAAATCTTATTTTGCCTTTCAAATACTGCTTTTAAGTGCTTTTTATCGGAAAGGCTTACATTTGCACTATTACACCCAACTAAAAGCAATGTTATCATCACTATTAATAGCAATGTAACTTTTGAAAATATTCTTTTTCTAAGTCCTTTTCCAATATTCATTCTCACTTCCAACCCCCGAACAAACGATTTTAAAAATAATTTCTTTTATTAAAGATTAATGTCTCTAATATGTAATTATTTTAGGCATATGAAAACTTATTCATACTATATGTAAATTACCAAATTACGAGAATAACCTAGATAATTATACTCCTTTAGTATTGTACATTCAATAAAGAAAAAAACATTTTTTACAATTTTTTTAAGGAAATTTATGTTAATATTTTTTGAACTTTTTTACATATGTACACCTTTGAATTTTTTTACATTTTTATATCTATATTCCCATTATATTAATTATAATTCATATACATATCAGTATTGTTACAAAATAGATACAGAACTAAAAAAATTTAAAGAAAAAACTGGCATTAGCCAGTTTTTTATGCTACTTTATTTTCTTTTACTATTTCTTTATTTTTTTCAGATTTCTTATATATAAACCAATATGTTAGTCCTATTAAAATAGAACCACCAATTATATTTCCTATTGTTACTGGTATTAAGTTATGAATTACTCCTATCACATTTAAGTTCGCTAACTTTTCTGCTGTTTGATGTGATGCTTCTACATACACTGGGTTACCTTTTGCTAATAAACCTATTGTTAAGTAATACATATTGGCAACACAGTGTTCAAAACCTGATATTATAAATACAAATATAGGAATGAATCCCATTAATACTTTTCCTGAAATATCTTTTGCTGTATAAGAACCCCAAACTGCTAAGCAAACTATTATGTTACATAGTATTCCACTAAATAGAGCTTGAGTTATTGTAAGATTAACTTTACCTGTGGCAACCTTTATTGCATATCCTCCAACTGCCCCTGAATTAAAATCTAATAATCCTGCTCCATAAACAAGAAGTGCTATTAATACTGTTCCTATAAAGTTACCTATAAAAACTATAAGTAAATTTTTAGCCATATCCTTTATTGATATTCTTTTTTGAGCTACTGCAACTGATAATAAACAATTTCCTGTAAATAATTCCGCACCACAAATTAAAACTAGTAATAATCCAACTGGGAAAACTAATCCTGCTACAGTCTTTTGTAACCCAAAATTAGTAACGCTATGTGAAGCTACTGCTGAACCAAAAGCACCTAATGCTATATAAGCACCTGCTAAAATTCCTAAGAATAAAGTTTGTATTGATTTGTTCTTAGCTTTTTTCACTCCTACTTCTTCAACGTATTCTGTTACTTCCAATGGCGATAACATATTTTTACTCATTTTTCTGCCCCCTTTTTTAATACATTTTTATCCATTTGTTTGTATTTTATTTTAAGTTTTGCAACTTTTTTAATAATTTATTTATATTGTTCAAAACTTATTTATTAATCATTCATAAGTATTGTTTTACAGTATTTTCTTAATGTTATTTTTTAGTCATATTTAATCTTTTCACGACAAAAAACATTATATTTTAGCAGCTATATAAAAGTCAACTGTATAAATGCTATAAGTTTACATTATTATTCCATTTATTCAATTTTAATCTATTTATTGATTTGATTTTTATTTTTATATTTAATGTTTTATAGAATTAAATTTTATTTTAAATTTAATTTACCTTTATATAGTATTTTAAAAATATATATCTTTTTATATTAAAGTTTTTATTTTTCTTTAATTGTTCTTTATAATTGTGTAATAATTTTCATTTACAGTTTTTTAATTAATTATTTATTAAGTATTAGATTATGTTGTGATAAGGTATACATAAAGAAACACAATAAAGGTTTATTTGACAATAACTTTTATAAGTTTCTAATTTATTAGTTAGTCAACTAAAATAAATTCTTGGAGGTATTTCATTATGAGTAAAAATGATAAAGATTTACTAACTAAGGAGGCGTTTAGGGAAGCAGCTAATGAAAACAATGGTTCTGCAAAATATCACAAAAGTATAGAGGTATTAAAAAATAAAGAATTATTGGACAACCTATTAAAATCTGCTCAACAAGGTGATGAAAAAGCAAAGGAAACACTAATATTAGGATTTAAACCTTATATTGTAACTTTAGCTAAAGGTGTTTTTATAAAAGGTTATGAACTTGAGGATTTAATCATGGTTGGGTATGAGAGTGTGCTTAAATGTATTAAATTTTTCACTCCATGTCAAGGGGCTTTCCTAAACTATACTATGCGAGCTATTAAACTAAATTTTAATGCCCTAATAAAAAAGGAAGCTGAAAATAATTCTATAAGCAGTTTATCTTCACCAATTGGTGAAGGTGTAACTTTAGTTGATACTGTTATTGATTCTTTTGATTTAGAAGAGAATTTTTTAAATAAATGTAGAGGTAAACAGCTTGTTGATTTGATAAATGATTTACCTAAAGATGATAGAAATTTGATATATTATTGTTATGTGACAGAGCAAGCAACAATAAAAGACCTTGCTAAAATTAAAGGAGTAAACTATAGAACTTTACTTAGAAGAAAAGATAAGATTTTTAGAAGATTGTCACATTTGTTGATGTAACTTTTTTAGTTAAGAGTGAATAATTGCGGTTATTATTAGTCACTTCGTTTCTAATAATTCTCAACGTATTTTTGAATCTAGTTTTACTAACAAAATTTAAGTAAGCAATATCTCTAAGTTTTCACACCATAACAAGTGGGACAGGTTCATTTTTGGCTATTTTCTTCGCTTAACTTTAGATTCCACAAATACTGTATTCCCCTAACAAGATAAGTAAAGAACCAGTACCCCTATTTGGGTTTTAGTAAAATTTTCAAACAAGCAATTACCCCTAGTGTTGGCTCCCTCACAAATGGGACAGGCACGGTAAGTTTATTTTCTTCGCTAACATCTGATGCTCTCCTAAATTTATATTACTAACACAATAGCTCAAAGCCAGTCCCCAACAATTCCAAAGAAACTGGCACTCCAGTTTCAACCAACATTGTCAAATGTCAATTGTCCATTATATAATTTGTTAGTCTGCAAACCTTGAATTTAGCTTTTGCTAGTTTTATAATTTAAACTTGTAATTTATGCCTTTAAATTATAAAAAAACTGGCTAATAGCCAGTTTTTTCATAGTGAGAATTTATTTTAAAGCTTTATTTATTTGTTTAAAGCTTCTTTTACTACTTTTGTTACTAAGTCTTCATCTGCTATATATGGTATTGTTATATGGTCAGTTTCTTTGTTGTCTTGGTTATATTCCATTGATGTTTCTATTGAGTGTTCATTTCTTGCCCATGCTCTTCTTGCTACGCCACCCATTACATCCCATGCCATAGCTGATTTTATTATTACATCAACTTCTTCACTTCCGTCAAGAACAAGTCCAAATCCACCATTTATAGATTTACCAATTCCTACACCACCACCGTTATGAAGTGCTATTAAGCTCATTCCTCTTGCTGCATTTCCTGCAAAACATTGAACTGCCATATCTGCCATTATATTACTTCCATCTTTTATATTTGATGTTTCTCTAAATGGAGAATCAGTTCCACTTACGTCATGGTGATCACGTCCAAGCATTATTGGACCTACTAGTCCTTCTCTTACCATTTTGTTGAATTCTAGTGCAATTTTCATTCTTCCACCAGCATCTTGGTATAGTATTCTTGCTTGAGTTCCAACTACTAATTTATTCTTTTCTGCATCTCTTATCCAGATGTAGTTATCTCTGTCTTGTCCTCTTCTATTTGGATCGATACATTCCATTGCTTTATGGTCTGTTTTTATTAAGTCTTCTTCTTTACCACTTAAGCATACCCATCTAAATGGTCCATATCCATAATCAAATAACATTGGTCCCATTATATCTTCAACATATGATGGATATATGAATCCGTCTTTTTCATTTACTCCATTTTTAGCTATGTCTTTTCCACCTGCATCATATACAGCTTTCATAAATGAGTTACCATAGTCAAAGAAGTAAACTCCTCTATCTACTAATATTTTTATTAATTCGTAGTGTTTTAATAAAGTTTCATCTACTAATTCTTTGAATTTTTCTCTATCCTCTTTTAATAGTCTAGTTCTTTCTTCAAAGCTTATTCCTACTGGAGCATAGCCTCCATCATATGGGGCATGACAAGATGTTTGGTCTGATAATAAATCTATTTTTACATTGTTATCTACCATGTATTGTAGTAAATCCACTATATTACCATGATATGCAATTGATATAGTTTCTTCTTTTGCAGCTTTTTCTTGAGCCACTTTTATTACTTCTTCAAGGTTATCTGATGCCATTGCAACCCAACCTTGATCTAATCTTGTTTGTATTCTTGAATAGTCTACTTCTGCAACTATTCCTACACCATTAGCTATTTCTATAGCTTTTGGCTGAGCTCCACTCATTCCACCAAGTCCTGATGTTACGAATATTTTTCCTCTTAAATCTCCATCATCAGCAACGCCTAATTTTAATCTTCCTGCATTTAGTAATGTGTTAAATGTTCCATGAACTATTCCTTGTGGTCCTATATACATCCAACCACCAGCTGTCATTTGTCCATAGTTTGCTACTCCTAATTGAGTTGCTCTGTGGAAATCATCAGCGTTATCAAACATACCTATCATAAGTCCATTAGTTGTTATAACTCTTGGTGCTTTTTTTGAACTTCTAAATAGTCCTAATGGATGTCCACTTTCTACTACTAATGTTTGCTCTTCTGTAATATTTTCTAAGTATTTCATTATTAGTCTGTATTGCATCCAGTTTTGACATACTTGTCCTGTTTCTCCATAAGTAACAAGTTCATATGGATATAATGCAACATCAAAATCTAAGTTATTATCTATCATTACTTGGAATGCCTTACCTTGTAAGCATTTACCCTTATAGTTATCTATAGGTTTACCACTAAGTTTTCCTTCTGGTCTGAATCTATATCCATAGATTCTTCCTCTTGTAACAAGCTCTTCCATGAATTCTTTAGCCATTTGTTCATGGTATTTCTCCGGTATATATCTCAAAGCATTTTTAACAGCAAGTTTTGCATCTGCTTCGTTTAAATCAAATCCTCTGTCTGGAGCTCTTCTTATTCCTTCTACAAATTTAGGCATTTCTGGTAGTTTGTCATCTAATTTGATTACCATTGCATCTTCTATTTTAAAATTTTCCATCATAATAAAATAACCCCCTTAAAATTTAGTCTGTATATGATAAATAAATTTAAATATTATATCCTTTAGTAAAAGTTTCCCCACATATAGGACATATTCGAATCAATATTAAAAAGATTCAGTATATTTTGTATAAAGAATAATATTTAGTATTTTTTTCAGAATTATGTATCATGCAAAATTTGACAAGAATATTTAAATATTATCCTATTAAATATACTTAACACACATTTTGAATTAAAATGTTATATTTTATGACTAATAACCCTATATAAAAATATTCTTTATGATTTTCAAAATTCCTTTTCAGTTCAAATTTTGTTAACAATTTATTTTTGTTAATAAATTAGCATGATAAAGCCATAATCCAAAAATTACTAGGATATGTAATTAAAACTTATAGTATATATTTACTATTTTGTTAATATTTTTATTAAAGAACTATTTAATTTTCATTTTATTTATTTCTTTAGTATTTAACTAAAATTTTAATTTAGTTAAAGATATTCTTTTAACCTATCATTTAAACTGTTTAATAATTAGTTTAAATTAAAGCAAAACTGACGATAGAGACTTTTCAACGCTTTGTCGGTTAAGAGTTAACAGTTGTGGGACTTTATCAGTTAGGAGTTAACAGTTAATAGTGAATAGTTGAGGTTATTATTAGTCACTTCGTTCCTAATAATTCTCAATGTATTTTAAAAATCTAGTTTTACTAACAAAATTTAAGTAAGCAATCACCCAAAATTCTACCTCCATAACAAGAGGGACAGACGCGTAATTGGCTACTTTGCTATACTTTGGGATAGATGCTTTTGTTGATTTTAGTTTTTCTCCAATACTGCTCGAAGTCGGTCCCCATCACCAATTTTAGCAACACACCTAAGCAATCAATTCCTTAAAGTATTAGCTCCATAACAAGTGGGACTTCTTTAGTTAAGAGTTAATAGTTAATAGTTATGGTTATTACTACTCACTTCGTTCCTAGTAATTCTCAACGTACTTTTAAAATCTAGTTTTACTAACAAAATTTAAGTAAGCAATAAATTATAGTCTTACCTCCATCACAAGAGGGACAGACGCGTAATTGGCTACTTTGCTATACTTTAGGATAGATACTTTTGTTGATTTTAGCTTTTCTCCAATACTGCTCGAAGTCGGTCCCCAACATCTACGCAGCAAAGCTGCTATTTTAGGACCGGCTTTGATTACTTTAGGTTTTATTGATAACCTTTCGATTTCACTGAAAAAATTACTCATGGATAATATACTTTGGTACGCCTGTCCTTCTTGTTACGGCTGTGCACTTTGAATATAGCTTTAGTTTGTTTTATATCCTAAACTCAGATTTTACTACCTTAAATTCAAAAGAAACTGGTAGTCCAGTTTCCTCCATCATTGTCAATTGTCCTTTGTCCATTGTCAATTTTCTAAGAATCTCTACATCAACTAAATATGCAATCATTCAAAGTTCTACCTCCATCACAAATGGGACAGGCACGGTAAGTTTATTTTCTTCGCTAACACTTGATGCTCTCCTAAATTTATATTACTAACACAATAGATCAAAACCAGTCCCCAACAATTCAAAGAAAGTGGTTGCCAGTTTCATCCTGAACTATTAACTCTTAACTATTTTAGGGGACTGGCTAACTTCTTTTATTTATATAACTAAATTGTAAGAGCTACTATCTATTTTATGGAACTACATTAGTCGTGCCTGTCCCATTTGTTACGGCTGTAAAATTAGATCTTAGCTTTTGTTTGGTTTTATCTCTAAAACTCAAATTTTACTCCTTCTAATTCAAAGAAACTGGTAGTCCAGTTTCAACCTAAATTGTCAATTGTCCATTGTCAAATGTCAATTATATAATGTTCTTAATCCTTAATTTTTTCTTATTTTATTCCCATAACAAAATAAGAAAAGAGCCAGTACTTGATATGCTTCTTTGCATTTCAAGTACTGGTTCTTTTCTTAATAATTTATTTTAAGGTCTATAGTCTTGTGTTATTTTTGATATTTTATTATTTTCAAATTCAACTTGGAATAGTGGATGTCCACTCCAATTAGTTCTAGTTTTTAATTCATCAAAAGTTATTGGATTAGTTCCAAGTAAATTATTAGGACTTATTTTTTCATCCTCTATTACTTTTATTTCTACATTATCACTAATTTCTACTTTTACAGGAGTACTCATTGGTATATCCTGACCGCAATCTGGAATCCATGGTTCTCTATCTTCTGTATATATTACATGAGATTGTAACTTATAGAAGCTACAATATTCCTCTACTTCTTCAGTATCTTTACTTAACTTATTAAATGTTCCTGTCATGTATTTTTTACCATTTTCTTCATAGAATGATGTTGCTTTAAATGAAAATTCCTTTTCATTGTTTAATCTTTGCTCTGTAAAAACTTCTACTGAAAACTTTCCACCTAATATATTAACCGATTTATAATCATCTAATTGTGGTTTTGAATTAACTATACTTTGTGATTCTGATAAAAGTATTGGTGATTCTGTTTTTGCTGCCAAACTAGCTCCTAGTAGTGCATTAGAAAAACTTTTTCCACCAGTAACAAAGATATTTTCACCATTTAATTCTTCTTTAAAGTGATTTAACACTTCCATAGATGTTTCATATCTATCTTTTCCAGCTAAACGTATGACTTCACTTCCTTCTATATTTGTTATCATATAGTCGATTTCATTTTGTATCTCGTCACTTATTGCTTCTAAACCACCAGCTATAAATACTTTTTTAGGCTTTATTTTTTCTATTTGTTCAATTGCACTAGGTGATAAAATATCTTCTTCTGTTAACAATATAGGATATTGCTTAGCTCCTGATATAGATGACATACTTAGTGCATCTGCAAATTTCTCTGAACTTGCTATTATAACAGGTGTTCCTTCTTCTACCTTAACTTTTTCTACTATTTTTTTATTAGTTTCAAATCTATCATTACCACTAATTCTCTCTATATTTTTATACCCAAGTTTGTTAAATTCATCAACATAACTATTTGTTAGTAATTTTTCTCCACCTAATAAATATATTGTTCCATCAGTTTTTAAGTGCGTTTTAATAAATTCTATTTGCTTTACACTATTTTTAGGAGAATACCTAAGTGAAATTATTGGGGCATTATATTTTTTAGAAAGTATTGATCCCGTTAATGAATCTGGATAATCATCTCCCTCTATAAGAATTACCGCATCTATTTTTTCATCTTCTATAAATTTTTCAGCAATTTCAATAGATGTTTCATATCTATCAGTTCCACCTATTCTAGTAACCCTATCATTAGCAGCATACGCATTTATAGGTGCAAAGCACATTCCTGTAACCATAGCACCTATAAGTAAACAAGTTATTTTTTTATTCACAATCAACCATCCTTAAATCATTATTCATCATTTTAAATATATTAATTTAATTCATAAATTATTCCAATAAATTTAAAAATTTTTAGGTTCTAATTGTGATCTTTATAGAGAAACAAGCTCGAATTTAAATTTATTCAATAACTTTAAAATATTTTCATACAAAATGTAGTGTTGAATTCTAAGCGATTCAGACCATGTCTCACTATTTTTGGTATCCAAGTTTTTGGAATGGATAATTTTAAAAGTGAACTTGAAACCCTATAATAAAAATAAAAAAAACTGGAATAACCAGTTTTTTTATTTATATTTAATTTTCTAATGGTCTATTTAATTCTTCTGTTCCTTCTACTACAAATCTTCCATCTCTTATTATATCTATAGATTTTCCTTCTTTAGTTATTACTGATATTAACTCAATATCATCATATGGAAGTGTTATATCCGTATGACAACTAGTGTATGCATTTTCTATATCAGTTTTTCTTAATATAGATTTTTCATTATCTCTTGCTATTATTTCTTTTCTATCTGAGTTATATACTTTTACATCTTCACATTGACTAAAGCAAGTATCACCTATTGCAAAGTGTGGTCCCATTTTTTCTACTATTAGAATCGGTAATATATTAACTATTTGATGCTTTTTAGATATTACATATGCTAAAGTATTTGTTCCTATAGCAAATTCTCCCAATGGCAATGTTTTATGTGGGAAAAGTAAATTCTCTTCAATATATTTTTTATTTTCTTCTTCATCTAAAAAGTTTGTGCAGCTATATTCTTCTACATATCCATCTTTAAATGTTAAGCTTAAATTTTTATATTTTAAATCACCTAAATATACTTCTTCTACATGAAGTAATCCATTTGTTCCTTTTAATACTGGTGATGTGAATACTTCACCTACTGGTATATTTACATCTGCTACACAGTTTTCAAAATTAGTTTCTTTTTCTGGATTTTTGATTTCATGCATTTTTACTTTTATATCAGTCTTATTATTTCCAAAACCTTTTATATGGATATAGTCACCTTTATCTAAAACATCTATTATACGTTTTTGTATTTTTTCATATTGTTTGCTGTCTAATAAATTAATTTTTAATGTATCTTCAAATATTTCCTCAAAATTCTCTCCTATTTCTGGAGTTGGGAAAGCTATTATTGTAAAGCTAACTTCTGACATTGGAATGTATTTATCTTGTTTGATAGCCATTGCTGATTGATATTTTTGATATATTTTACCTTGTTTTTCATTTAATTTTAATGCTTCTTTTTTGCTTTCTGGTGCAAAAGGAGTTTCTCCAAATTTTTCGAAATAAAGTATTCCACTATACTGCTTTAACTCTTTTTTATATTTTTCAAATAGCTTTTCATTAGCCTTTAGTTTAGATTGGCCTATTTCTTCATCGTAAAATAATCCTATATCGAATCTATGGTCGTAATCAAATTGTTTATTTGGTGATGTATATACAAGTTGGTCTATTATAGGTTCTAATGAGTACCTTCTTAGTCTTTCTATAAGAAGTTTTATAATTCTTTCTTGTCCTACGTTAGCAAAAATTCTTGAGGTAGACTTGTTGTTATAATCTTTATTGTCTCTTTTAAATCCTTCTATATAACCGTTACATACAGTATCTGCAATTAAATCTATATTTTCATATTTATTTAAAAACTCTGCTGTTTTTATTTCATTATCACTTATATAGTAACCATATTTAAAAAGATATCTTAAATCATCTAAGTTAGACGTTTCTATTATATTTTTAACATGACTTTCTTTATTTATTAGTTTGTCTTTTAAGTTGTGTTTACATAAAAACTCTTGATTATTTAAGTTTAATTCTTTTAATAGTGCTTTTATATCTTCTGGGTTTTCATTGTTATTATATTCAACAAAATTATAAATACTTAAAAAATGTTCGTTATAAAAATGCATCATTTTTAAGTTGTGTGAAAATGCATATGTTATATATTTTTTAGATATATTGTATAAAAAAGTAGCTATTTTCCCTAGTTCTTCACCAAAAACTTTTACTGCATAAACAGGATTACAAAAACTAGTGTTGTACCTTTCCCCTATTATATCTTCATAAAGCTTGTGATTATCTTTTAAAAGTTCTTCAAATGGTTTATTAAAATAGTTGTTATCTAATTGTTTTTCTAAGTTACACATTTTACTTGCAAACCTTGCTTGGCTTTGTAAAAATTTTATAAATTTTTTTGGCTCTTCTTTATATTGTTTATTAGCAATTTCAGATATTTCTTTTACCGTAAAATTATAATTTTCCTTGTCAAATTTAAACTCCATAAAACTTCCCCCTTCTATTAGGCATAATCTTACATTTATAAATATATCGTATCACTGTGAAAAAATACTTGCAATATTTGGAGGAATTTTTATAAAATATTAACTATTTTCACGTAAAAAGTTGTGGTACTTTTTAGTTAAGAGTTGTAACGCTTTGCTCCTAATAATGCTAAACGTATTTTTAAAATCTAGTTTTACTAACAAAATTTAAGTAAACAATCACTCAAAGTTACATATCCATTACAAGAGGGACAGACACGTAATTGGCTACTTTGCTATACTTTGAGATAGATGCTTTTGTCGATTTTAGTTTTTCTCCAATAGTACTCGAAGTCGGTCCCAATTATTCAGTTTTAGTAACACACCTAAGCAATGAATTCCTTACAATATTAGCTCCACAACAAATGGGACAGGCACGGTAAATTTATTTTCTTCACTAACATCTGATGCTCTTCTAACTTTATGCTTATATCTAAAAATTCAAAGCCAGTCCCGAACAACTACGCTACATAGTAGCTACCTAGGGACTGGCTAACTTTTTTCATTTATGGTAATTAAATTGTAATAGCTACTTTTTATTTTATAGAGATACACCTTTCGTGCCTGTCCCATTTGTTACGGCTGTAAAATTAGATCTTAGCTCTTGTTTGGTTTTATATCCTAAACTCAAATTTTACTCCCTTAAATTCAAAAGAAACTGGCAGTCCAGTTTCCTCCACGGACGCCTATGAGTCCATCATTGTCCATTGTCAATCTTTTAAAAAGTTATCTAAAAATCTAAATAAGCAATTATCCAAAATTTTTACGCCATCACAAGAGGCACAGACGCGTAATTGGCTACTTTGCTATACTTTAGGCTTGATACTTTTGTTGATTTTAGTTTTTCTCCAATAGAACTCGAAGTCGGTCCCGAACATCTACGTAGCAAAGCTGCTATTTTAGGACCGGCTTTGATTACTTTAGGTTTTGTTAATACCTTTTAGACTTCACTGTGAAAATAACTTATGGAAAATATACTTAGGTACGCCTGTCCTTCTTGTTGCGGCTGTGCACTTTGAATATCGCTTTTGTTTGTTTTATATCCTAAACTATTAACTCTTAACTTCTAAATAACTAAACTTCAGTTTCATCCTAAATTCTTAATCCTTAATTTTTTCTTATTTTATTTTCACAACAGAATAAGAAAAATCCAGTACCTAACAGATTTACTCAAGTACTGGTTCTTCAAAAGAAACAAATATATATTTATGGTTGTTCATAGTAAAATTCATTTTTTATTTCTAAAAATTGTTCCAAGTCATTCAAAAATTGATATAGCATAGCTCTATTTTCGAATTCTTCTCTTGTTGTTGGTAATTCGCTTTCTTTAAATTTTTCTCTTAGTTCTTTTAAGTCTTTTAACAACATTTCACAGGAGTTTTGTTCTGCTAAATTTTCGCCTACTTTTTTAGTGAAATCTGCTATCATCTCAGTTTGTTCATAGGTCATAAAGAATTTTTCAAAATGTGAACGCATTCTTTTTACACATTTAAACTGCTTTATTCTCATTTCCATATACTCAAGATAATAACTTTCATCAGACATAAAATAGTTGTTTAAGTTTATGTACGCTTTCTTTTTAGCTGCATATAATTTTTTTTCTAAATCATTAAATTTTTTATCTTCTTGCAGTGAAACTGAAAGCTCTCTTAATGCCCTAGACATATCTATAAATATATCTTTTAATGCATCTTCTATGTATTTTTTATCTCTTATTATGTATTCTTCCATGTTTTTCATGTACAAATTTAATAATAAAGCTACACCAACACCTATAGCTATTAATCCTAATTCATTTATAATTAGTTCTTTAGTTATAGCTCCTTCCCCTAAAAAGTGTGTAGCTAAAACTGAACTCATTACAATGCCTTCTGAAATGTTTAATTTTACTGCAACAGGTATAAATATAAGCATAAAAAGAGCAAATACTACTGGATTAAACCCTAAAAGTTCCATTAATATCCCTGATATTAATAATCCTATAATACAAGCTCCTATCCTTTGCAAAGCAACTTTAAAGGATTTACGTTTTGTATTTTGTATACTAAGTATTGTAATAATACCTGCTGATGCGTAAAATTTTAACCCTAGAAATTGAGCAATAAGCATTGAAATACCTGTTCCTATAGCTGTTTTTAATGTTCTATTTCCTATTTTCAAATTAACACCACCTTTTAAGCCATATGTATTATAATTTCATTTTAATAATAAAAACATTTTTATAGTTATGGGATTCTTTAGTTAAAAGTTATTGTCATTACTATTCGCTTCGTTCCTAGTAATGCTAAACGTAGTTTTATATTTTTTAACTAATAAATCAAAGCCAGTCCCGAACAATTTTAAAGAAACTGGCAGTCCAGTTTCAACCGACATTGTCAATTCCTAAATAATTAATGCAATTTATATATTATGTATTATATCATTTATTATTTCTTTTGTTTTTTATTTATTTTTAATTTTTTTAAATAATTTCTTCGTATTCTTTCATTTTATGTTTATTATTTTTATTTTTGGATATTAATTAGAGAGTACAGTAGTATATAACTGTACTTTTATTTTGATTTTAAGGAGGTATTTTTATGAGTAAACAAGTTTGTTCTTTATGCGCTGGGAAAAAATTAGTTAAATGTGATTGCACAACTGACTGTGTTAAAAATCATTGTACTTGCTGCGGAGGTTCTGGTCAACATGCTTGCCCTGAATGTGGTGGTAAAGGCTATACTGAAAAATAGAGAAGACGGGTTTTTCCCATCTTCTCTATTTTTTTAAGGTCTATATTCTTGTGTTATTTTTACTATTTTATTATCTTTAAATTCTATATTAAAAATATTACTTCCTCTAAATCCTTGATTGTTTTTTAGGTTGTCAAATGTTATTTTTTTAGTAGCCATTACATTTCCATCACCTATTTTGTTCCAATCTATAACATTTATATCTACATCATCACTAACTTCTATTTTTACGGAAGTACTAATTGGTATATCTTGTCCTCCATCAAGTATATAGGTTTTTCCACCCTTTTCATTAACTATAGCCGTAGGTATTTTATAATACTTACAATACTCGTCTACTTCTTTTATATCTGTGCTAAACTTTTCAAAATTTCCAACAATATAATTCTTTTCATCTTCTTTAGATGCGGAATTTATATAAAATAAGAAGCTTTCTTCATTATTTAATCTTTGTTCTGTAAATTTTTCTACTGAAAATTTACCACCTAGTATATTAACTGATTTATAATTATCTAGTTCTGGTTTTGATTCAACAATAGTTTGTGAATTAGATAAAAGTATAGGTGATTCTGTTTTTGATGCTAATGCACTTCCTGATAATGCATCTGGGAAAGTTTTTCCACTAGCTATAAAAATACTTTCATCTTTTAATTCTTTACTAAAGTGATTTAGTATTTCCATGGATGTTTCATATCTATCTTTTCCTGATAAACGTATAACTTCATTTCCTTTTGTATTGGCTATTATATCTTTAATTTCATTTTGTACTTCATCACTTATAGCGCCTATTCCACCAGCTATGAATACTTCTTTAGGTTTTATTTTTTCTATTTGTTTGATTGCACTACTTGTTAGCGTATCTTTTTCTGTTAACAATATTGGATATTGCTTAGCTCCTGATATCGGTGACATACTTAATGCATCTGCAAAGCTTTTTGAACTAGCTATTATAACTGGTGTACCTTCTTTTATTTCAGCTTTTTCTACTATCTTTGTATTGGTTTCATATCTATCTGCTCCACCAATTCTTTCTATGTTTTTATATCCTATTTGTTTTAAATAGTTAATATAATTATTATTTATATTTTTTTCTCCACCTAATAGATATACTTTTCCATTAGGATTTAATCTTGATTGAATAAATGCTATTTGTTCCATACTAACTTTAGGATCATAATCAACTAGAATTATAGGAGCATTATATTTTTTAGAAAGTATGGAACCTGTTAATGCATCTGGATAATCTTTTCCACTTGCAAGTATTACAGCATCTACACTTTCGTCTCCTACAAATTTTTTCCCTATTTCAATGGATGTTCCATATCTATCACTGCCATTTATTCTATTAACTCTATTATTAGCAGCATATACATTAATAGGTGTAGAGCAAACGCCTGCAACCATAGCACTTATCAACAAATAAGTTATCTTTTTTTTCATAACTCATCCACCCCTTTTATACCTTAATGATTATAAATATATGTTAACAAAATTTACAACTTATGTAAATGAAATTGATAGCTTTAATAAAGAACTTTTTGTATAAATTTATAAAACAAATTACATTATTAAATTCAAAAAAATTATACTAAGTTATACATCAATTGCAAAGCATACTTTGTTAGTTAAAAGTTAAGAGTTAATAGTTGTAATGCTTTGCTAGTTAAGAGTTAATAATTAATAGTTATGGTTTTTACTACTCACTTCATTCCTAGTAATTCTAAACGTAATTTTTATAAATTTGCAAAGCAAATTATATTTATAGATTTTAAAGAAAGTGATTGCCACTTTCCTCCTAAATTTTTAATTCTTAATCCTTAATTTTTTTAATTGTCCTTTGTCCATTGTACATTTTTTTAAATCTCTACCTCAACTAAGCAAGCAATCACCAAAAGTTCTGCCTCCATCACAAGAGGGACAGACGCGTAATTGGCTACTTTGCTATACTTTGGGATATACGCTTTTGTTAATTTTAGTTTTTCTCCAATACTGCTCGAAGTCGGTCCCCATTATTCAGTTTTAGCAACACACCTAAGCAATCAAATCCTTACAGTATTAGCTCCATAACAAGTGGGACAGGTTCATTTGTGGCTATTTTCTTCGCTTAACTGTAGATTCCACAATTACTATACTCTCATAACAAGATAAGTAAAGAACCAGTACCCTATTTGGGTTTTGGTAAAATTCTCAAACAAGCAATTGCCCCTAGTGTTGGGTCCATCACAAATGGGACAGGCACGGTAAATTTATTTTCTTTGCTAACACTTGATGCTCTCCTAATTTTATATTTTTCAACTAATAAATCAAAGCCAGTCCCGAACAACTATGCTACATAGTAGCTACCTGGGGACTGGCTAACCTTTTTTTATTCATGGTAACCAAGTCCAAAGAGCTGATTTTTATTTTTATATAGATAAACCATTCGTGCCTGTCCCATTTGTTACGGCTGTGAACCATGAATCTAACTTTGTTTGTTTTATATCCTAAACTCAGATTTTACTCCGTTAAATTCTAAGAAACTGGTAGTACAGTTTCAACCAACATTGTCAATTGTCCTTTGTCCATTGTCAATTTTTTAAACTACTTATCTCAACTAACCAATTAATCCCCTAAGTTCTGCCTCCATCACAAATGGGACAGGCACGGTAAGTTTATTTTTTTCGTCAATACTTGATGCTCTCCTAAATTTATATTACTAACACAATAACTCAAAGCCAGTCCCCAACAATTTCAAAGAAAGTGATTGACACTTTCCTCCTAAATTCTTAATTCCTAATTCTTAATCCTTAATTTTTTTAATTGTCCTTTGTCCATTGTCAAATGTCAATTCCTAATTGATTGTCCTTTGCTCATTGTTAATTTACTAAAGTTCAGTTTCCTTCTTAACTCCTCAATTCTTTTAAAAGTAAGTTTTGTGGATTGTTGAAAAATTTAAGATTTACTTTTAAACTATACATATAAGTTACATACGTATATTTAATTATAGTTTGGAGGATTTTATGAGTTATGCAAAAGTTATAGTTAAGGGTTCCCCTATTTCAAAATCTAATTTTAAGTTATTTAATATGAATGGTAGGGCTATTCTCCCTTATAATTCTGGTAAGTACCATGATAGATATGCACTTTATGAGGAAGAAATTGCATATGAATGTAGAGTTCAAAACCCTGGCATTGTTTTGTCTGAGGCTTTAATTGCAGTTTTAAAAGTTTTTTATAAATCAAAAAAACGTCATCCTGATACCAACAACATAACTAAAAGCATTTTTGATGGTGTAGAAAAAAGTGGTCTTATAGTGAATGATGCTCAAGTTAGACGATTAATTATAGAAGAATTTTATGACGAGAAAAATCCTAGATTTGAACTAGAGTTATTTGGTGAAAGTACATATAAGATGAACTATTCAATAGAAGAACTTCATATAAAGGATGAACCTATAGAATATAATCCTCCTTCTAACTCAAAAACTAAAAGCCCTAATCAACTAAAAAAAGTTACATCTTCAAAGCCTGTCTCCAAAGAAGTTTTATGTTGTGAGATATGTCAAAGGTCAGTATCTAAGGAAAATGCTATATCTGCAAATAAAGGAAAAACTATTCTTTGTAAAAAATGCTTTAAAAAACTGTTCTAATATTTGATTATAAAGCTTATAAAAGTATATAATCATAATAGAGTTTCTCTTATTAGACACATAAAGAAAAATATTATAATTAAACTTTTTATTTAATTAAATGTGTCTTAATTGAATTGTCATAAAAATGAGGTGTTTATGCTATGAAAGAAAATTTTAAGATATTATCTATAGAATCTAGTTGTGATGAAACTTCTGCTGCAGTTGTTGTAGATGGTAGAGAAGTTTTGTCTAATGTTATAGCATCACAAATTTCTACCCATGAAAAATTTGGTGGTGTTGTTCCTGAGGTTGCTTCTAGAAAACATATTGAAGCAATTAGTGCCGTTGTTCAAGAAGCTTTAGATGAAGCTAATGTTACTTTAAGTGAAATAGATGCTGTTGGTGTTACTTACGGACCTGGTCTTGTTGGTGCTTTACTTGTTGGTCTTCAGTATGCCAAATCTTTAGCTTATGCTCTTAATATCCCTTTAATAGGAGTAAATCACATTGAAGGTCACATAAGTGCTAACTTTATTGAATATAAAGAGTTAGAACCTCCATTTGTAACACTAGTTGTTTCAGGTGGCCACACATTTGTAGTACATATGAAAGATTACGGTGAATTTGAAGTTATGGGTGAAACAAAAGATGATGCTGCCGGTGAAGCTTATGATAAAGTAGCTCGTGCTTTAGGTCTTGGTTACCCTGGTGGTCCTAAAATTGATAAAATAGCTAAAGAAGGAAATAATAATGCAATAAAATTTCCTAAGGCTAACTTTCATCAGGAGTGCTTAGATTTTTCATTCAGTGGAGTAAAATCTTCAGTTTTAAATTATCTAAATAAAGCTGAAATGAAAAATGAAGAAATTAATATACCAGATGTTGCTGCATCTTTCCAAAAGTCAGTAGTTGAAGTCTTAGTTGAAAATGCTATTAAAGCTTGTAAAATAAAGAATGTTGATAAAATAGCTATAGCTGGAGGCGTTGCTTCTAATAGTTGTTTAAGAGCAACTATGATAAGTGAATGCGAAAAGGAAGGAATAAAAGTTCTGTTCCCAAAACCTATATTATGCACAGACAATGCTGCAATGATAGGAAGTGCCGCATATTTTGAATATACTTGTGGAAGAACATCTGATTTAACATTAAATGCAATTCCAAATTTAAAATTAGGACAGAGATAAACAAATAACACCAGTTTAACTGGTGTTATTTTTGTTTTTATCCATTTTTAGAAATGTTTAATTCAAGACAAAACTTTTAAACATTCCAAACTTAAAGCTATATGGTTAATTGTGCTAATTTAAATTTATCACTATCCTCGTTAAGTGTAAACCTCTCTATCCATATTTTATAAAAACTTTACCATTAAGTAATTTTTTGTAATTTTTTTCATATATATATATGTAGGATTTCAATCTAAGCTTTTAATTTATAACTTTATCAACTGATAATTATTAAATTAATAAAGTTCTTTTAAATCAATATTTTCAATGATTTTTACCATTTATTTTTTCTCAATTGACAACTAAACTTTAATAATATAAGTTAAGAAGTTTTATTTAATATTTAAGGAGGTGTTTTTATCAAGAAAGTTTCTTTTAAATCCAAAATAATAGGGCTTTTAATAATTGTTATAGTTGTTCTTTTATTTATTTTATCTTTTAAAACGCCTTTAAAATCTCACAGAAAAGATTCTACAGAAACAATATTTCAGCAACTTGTAAACATTAATGAGCTTGTTACTGTTAAGTACGATTATTCTAATATTATTTCTGTGAAGGATAATCTAAAGTTTAATGATATAGATATCCCCTTTACTGAGAAGTCTTTTGTTTTAAAATATGATGGATATATAAAAGCTGGAGTTTCTTTAAAAGAAAGTAAACTTAAAATAAATGGTGATAGAGCTACTCTTTCCATCCCTAATTCAAAGATTTTAGATAATGTAGTAATTGAAGATACAGTTTCTATTTTAAATGAAAAAAATCCACTTTTTAATCCTTTAAAAAGTAATGAAATCTTTAATGAAATTTGTAAATCTAAAAATGAAAAAGTAAATGAAATTATTGATAAAGGCTTTCTTGATGAAGTAAATATATCTACTGAAAAATTTTTAAAAGATTTTTTCAAAAATTTAGGATATGATGTATCAATAAAATTTTATTAACATAAAAAAAGTTATGAAAATAGATTCCTATTTTCATAACTTTTCATTTTACCAGCTTCCTGAAGAACCTCCACCATTTGAACTTCCTCCACCGAAGCCTCCGAATCCACCACCTGATGAACCGCCTCCGCCACCAAAAGGTCCGAAAAAGTCATCATCATCATCATCTTTACGATTATTTCTTATAATTGGTCCTGTTCCATAATAGCGTCCTCTTCTTCTACTTAAGAAAAGCAAAGACATTAATCTTCCTTTATTAAAAAGCGCATCACCTAATATGATAAAAACAATTATACCTATTAAAATAGCTGATTCACCATCAGATTGTGAACTTTTTTTATAATTTTCTTGTGGAGAATAATCATAGGATAATGTTTGATTATATTCTGTTGCAATATCTTGTGCAAATACTTTATATACATTTAATAATCCTGTTGAGTAATCACCTTCTTTGAAATAAGGTTTTGCTTCACCTTCCATTACCCTATTACTATAAATATCAGTTATTGCACCTTCTAATCCTCTACCTACTTCTACTCTATATTGTTTATCTTCTATTGCCATTAGTATTAGTAGTCCATTATCTTTTTCACTTGTTCCTATTCCCCATTGTCTAAAAAGTTTATTTGCATAATCTTCTATTGAATTTCCTTGTAATGAGTTTATTATTACTATAGTTGATTGTGCTGAAGTTTTATCTTCTAATTCTTTGCCTATAGAAATAATTTCATCCCTTGTTTTTTCATCCATTATTCCAACATAATCATTTATATATTTATATTTTGTTGGACTCTCATATTCTATTGAAAATGCACTTAATGGAGCTATGCACACAAATAAAAAAATTAAAAATGCTGATATCTTTTTAGTTAAATTTTTCATATTAACTTCTCACTACTTATTGAAGTCAACCTTAGGAACCTCTGTTGCTCCTTCGGCTGCTTTGAAATATTGTTTTTCTTCAAAACCAAACATTGATGCTACTATGTTGCCTGGGAACCTTTTAATTTTTTTATTATACTGTGAAACTACATTATTATAATCTTCTCTCTTTATGGCTATTCTGTTTTCTGTACCTTCTAAAGCTACTGTTAAATCTTTAAAGTTTTCATTTGCCTTTAATTCTGGATAATTCTCTACTACGACTAAAAGTCTTGATAAGGAATTAGAAAGTTCTGAATCTGCAGCTGCTTTCTCTTCCATTGTTCCTGCACCTGCAAGCTTTGATCTAGCATCTGCTATAGATGTTAATACTTCTTCCTCATGTGTTGTGTATCCTTTAACAGTTGAAACTAAGTTAGGAATTAAATCCGCTCTTCTTTGTAATTGAGCATCTAAATCAGATGCAACAGTGTTTACTTGTTCTTCTAAACTTACAAAGTTATTATAGCTTGATACTAGTGGGAAAATTATAATAGCTATAATTACTAGTATTGCTATAACTATACTCATCGATTTCTTTTTCATAAAATCCCATCCTTTTTTTATATTTAGATATTATTATATACTTTTTTCAGAATTTGAAAAGTAATATTTACAATTTTCTTGTAAATATGCAGTGTATAGTTTAATTTGCACTTTTTAATCCTATATATTTTATGCTTATATATATAATTTTAAACATAAATTTAAATTTTTATTTATTCTTCTTAAATATTTAGTTAAAAGTTGTAATGCTTTGCTAGTTAAAAGTTAAGAGTTAATAGTTGTGGTTATTACTATTCGCTTTGCTTCTAGTAATTCTCAACGTATTTTTTAGGACTGGCTTTGATTACTTTAGGTTTTATTGATAACATTATGATTTCACTGTAAAAATAACTTATGGAAAATATACTTAGGTACGCCTGTCCTTCTTGTTACGGCTGTGCACTTTTGAATATAGCTTTTGTTTGTTTTATCTCTAAAACTCAAATTTTACTCCTTCTAATTTAAAAGAAACTGGTAGTCCAGTTTCAACCAACATTGTCAATTGTCCTTTGTCCTTTGTTAATTTTTCCAAACTCTCTACCTCAACTAACCAATCACTTTTTTCCAAATTCTAACTCCATTACAAGAGGGACAGACGCGTAATTGGCTACTTTACTATACTTTAGACTTGATGCTTTTGTTGATTTTAGTTTTTCTCAAATAACACTCAAAGTCAGTCCCTAATACTACAGTTTTAGCTAGACTTCTTAGCAATCAATATTTCTAAGTATCATCTCCATCACAAATGGGACAGGCACGATAAGTTTATTTTCTTCGCTAATATTTGTTACTCTTATAATTTTGTATTCCTTAACAAAAACACCAAAGCCAGTCCCGAACAACTAAGTAGCAAAGCTGCTAATTCGAGACTAGCTATTTTTTATATGTTATTTAGTTCTACATATGCACAATGATTTAATTCTATGTTTAATCCAAGAGCTCTTGCTTTATCTAATACTTCTTTATCAAATGATCCTGGTTGAAACCATACGTTTTCTATTCCAGCTTCTTTTATTTGATCTAAAGTACTTAATGATATTTTAGGATTTACTATCATATTAACAACATCTGGTTTTTGCGGTAAATCACTTATCAGTGGATATACTTCAATTCCATCTATTGCTTTACCTTTAGGATTTATTCCATAAACTGTATACCCTTTTTCACGTAATCTTTTAGGAATTTTGTATCCAAATTTACTTTCATCATCAGAGGCACCTACTACAGCCCAAACTTTTAACTGTAACATTTCATCAACCATTTTAATTTCTCCTTTGTATTTTTACTTATAGGTTTTCTTAGTTTTAAATAATTTATTCAATTAGATTGTTTACCATATAAATAATTACTTATTTTCCAAAAATAAATGTTACATTATTTGACTATATGTTATATACTATTAATATAAATGATACATTATTGTGTTTAAATATAGTTATATAGTGAACAAGCTCAAATCTAAATGTCTTTTATTGTACTTAAGATGTTTTAATACTTCAATTTACTATAGTTGTGAATTTGGGATGTTTGAAATTTATAATGCATAAAATAAAAGATGACTTTAACATCCTTATAGTAAAATAGGATTAAATCAATTTAATAAACTAAAATTTATTTAGAAATTAAGATACTTTGAGCATATGCTCACTGTTTTTTGGGTTCAATTTTAAAAATCAACTTGGAACCCTATAATTAAATCATGAAATTTACTGAGGACAAATGAAAATTAATTTTATTCATTTTAATACTCAATTTAAACTATAAATTTTTCTGACTATAAATTTGTCTAATTCGAAAGGAGTTTTCTTATGTTAGCTATGAATGAAATAAGTGTCGATATGCTTGAAGATGATTTAAGATATCTTAAACTTTTATCACATAAATTTCCTACTATTTCAGATGCATGTACTGAAATAATTAACTTGCAGGCTATTCTTAACTTACCTAAGGGTACTGAACATTTTCTTACAGATATACATGGTGAGTATGAGGCTTTTAACCACGTTCTTAAAAATGCATCTGGAGTTATTAAAAGGAAAGTTAATGATATTTTAGGTAATACTTTAAAAGAAAGTGAACGAAAAGAATTATGTACCTTAATATATTATCCTGAGCAAAAGCTAGAACTTATAATAAATCAAGAAAAAGAAGTTGATGATTGGTATAGAATCACTTTATATAGACTTATTGAAATTTGTAAAATAGTTTCTTCAAAATATACAAGATCTAAGGTACGAAAAACACTACCACCTGATTTTGCTTATATTATAGATGAGCTTTTAAATGAACAAGAAACTAGACCAAATAAACTAGAATACTTTAATGGAATTTTAGACACAATTATTAGAATTGGTCGTGCTAAAGAATTTATTATAGCCATATGCAATGTAATTCAAAGATTGACAGTGGATAGACTTCATATTGTTGGGGATATTTATGATAGAGGTCCTGGAGCCCATATAATTATGGAAAGTCTTATGAGATATAGTTCTATTGATATTCAATGGGGAAACCATGATATTTTATGGATGGGAGCCGCTGCTGGAAATGAGTGTTGTATATCTAATGTTATTCGTATTTCTACAAGATATGCTAATCTTGAAACATTGGAAGATGGTTACGGTATTAATTTACTTCCACTGGCAACTTTTGCAATGGATACCTATGGAAATGACCCTTGTAAATCATTTAAACCTAAAATAACCGCTGGAAGTTATAAAGAAACAGATTTAAAACTTATGGCTCAAATGCATAAAGCTATTTCTGTTATTCAGTTCAAGTTAGAAGGTCAAGTTATTAAAAGACGTCCTTCATTTAATATGGAACATAGACTTCTTTTAGATAAAATGAACTTGGAAAAAGGAACTGTGCTTGTAGATGGAAAAGAATATGCTCTTAATGATACTAACTTCCCTACAATAGATATGAAAGACCCTTATAAACTTACTAAGGAAGAACATTCTTTAGTTTTAAGATTAAAATCTTCTTTTATAAATAGTGATAAATTACAAAAGCATGTTAGATACTTATATTCTAAAGGTAGTTTATATCTTGTTTGTAATTCTAATCTTTTATATCATGCATGTATTCCTCTAGATGAACATGGTAATTTTAGAAAAGCTAAGCTTTCTGGAAAAGAATACTCTGGAAAAGCATATTTAGATATGGCTGATAGACTTGCTAGAGAAGGCTACTTTAATAAAGGTAATTCTGAAAAAGATTTATATTCATTAGATTTTCTTTGGTATTTATGGTGTGGTGAGGATTCACCGCTGTTTGGTAAAACTAAAATGGCTACTTTTGAAAGATATTTTGTTGACGATAAAACAACTCATACTGAATGTAAAGATGCTTATTTTAAGTTTAGAGATAAAGAAGAAATTTGCGATATGATTTTAACTGAATTTGGACTTGATCCTTTAGATAGTCATATAATAAATGGTCATGTGCCTGTTAAAGTTGTGAAAGGGGAAAGTCCTATAAAAGCTGGTGGAAAACTTTTAGTTATAGATGGAGGATTTTCTAAAGCATATCAAAGAGAAACTGGACTTGCTGGTTACACTTTAATATATAATTCCTATGGATTACAACTGGTATCTCATGAACCTTTTGAATCTACACAAAAAGCTATAGAAGAAGGTAAAGATATTCTATCTTCATCTGTTATACTTGAAACTACTAAAACTAGAAAAAGAGTGATAGATACAGATATTGGTAAAGAACTTATTGAGCAAATATCAGAACTTGAAAAACTTCTTATTGCCTATAGGAAAGGTTTAATTAAAGAATTAAAATAACTAAAAAAGATAGCTAAATTAGCTATCTTTTTTTGGGTTTGTATAAGTTAAAGGGAGATGAGGTTAATTTTTGTAACCTATAATATATATTAACCTATCCATTATCAAGGAATTTTATTGGTCTATTAACAATAGATTAAGGGGGATCTTTTGTTAACTCATCGTCGTAAAATAATGGATTGGTTAGGCAAAACATAAAGTTTAAGTTAAGCCTCAAGCTTTATGTTAGCTTTCATAGTTTTTCCGTCCCTTATATATTCTACAGGGACTGTATCATTTTCTTCATGTTTTTCTTTTAGTGCATTAATTTCAGCTACTGTTTTGACATCTTTTCCATCAAATTTCACTATTACATCTCCAGGTTGTATTCCAGCCTTTTGAGCCGCACTAAAATCTTCTACTCCTGCAATATAAATACCTTGTGGGATATTATATTGTTTGGATAAAGCTTCATCGATATCTTTACATTGTATTCCAAGTTTTAATATTGGTTTTGTTAAGATATCAAGCTTTTCTTTTGCTGCATTTATTGGAATTGAGAATCCTAATCCTTCAACACCTTGCGCTTGTATTTTTGCTGTATTTATTCCTACTACTTCACCTTTTGAGTTCAGTAGTGGTCCTCCACTATTTCCTGGGTTTATAGCTGTGTCTGTTTGTATTAATTTTAATGTTTTTCCATTTTCAAATTGCATTTCTCTATTAACAGCACTAATAATTCCTGTTGTTACTGAACCAGAGAAATCTTTAGATAATGGACTTCCTATAGCTATAACTTGTTCTCCTACTTTTATATCATCGGAGTTTCCAAATGTTAAAACTCCTGGTATTTTCACATCTTTTTTAGTTATTTTTACAACTGCTAAATCTGCATCCTCATTATAGTTTACAACTTTAGCTGAAACTTCCTCACCAGTACTAAGTATTACATTAACTTCACTTGCACCTTCAACAACGTGATAGTTAGTTAATATTAGTCCTTCTTCATTAAATATAAATCCTGACCCTATACCTTCTTGAGGAGATGTTTGCCACCCTGCAAAGTTTTTTGGGAAAGATTTTGTTGCAACACCTACTACTGCTGGTGATACTTTTTGAACAACATCTGGTATGTTCATATAATCGCCTGCACTTATAGGAGTTGTAGAAACATTATTATTTGATTTTTCTTGAACTGTTGGTGACTGATTATTATGTCTTAACGCTGTATAAGTAACTGCGCCTCCAATTCCGCCACCTAGAGTAGAGCATATAAGCCCTATTGCTATATAAGGTCCAACACCTCTTTTTTTCTTCTTTTTTTTCTTTGGTGGTGGATTATATGAATAGTCATTATCATTTACTGTATATTGTGCATTATCTATAAATGTTTTTTCTAATTCTTCATTAGTATTATTTTTAACTTCCATATTGTTTAAGTTGTTTTCATTTGTATCGTTCATGTTATCAACCCCTCACTTCAACCTTATGACTAAATTTTAGTTCAATTTTATGTCAATTTTGTGTCTTATAATTGACAGTTTAATGACTTCTATTTGACAGTTTAAAGACAAGATTCTATATTATAGAGTTACAAGTTAAGTTTTAAAGTTATTCATTTATCAAATGAGAAAACTCAAATTAATGTTTTATTAATAACTAACAGATTATTTTAGTTAAAAGTTAAGAGTGAATAGTTCTTAACTAACTATATTTGTACTTGTTTTTATCAACTGATAACAAAAATTTGATGAATAAATTTAAATGGAGCTTGTTTTCCTATATCTCTGAATTAAATTCTATTTATATTATTATCTTAATCAAGTCTTATAATACCTATATAAATATAAAAAGATGACCAAATTTAGTCATCTTTTTTATATTTATTATTTATTAGCATATAATTCTATTATCTTTAATACTACTTGAACTGCACTTTCCATTGATTCTTTTACAATGTATTCAAATTTTCCGTGGAAGTTATGGCCTCCAGTAAATAAGTTTGGAGTTGGAAGTCCTTTAAATGAAAGTTTTGATCCATCAGTACCACCTCTTATTGGCAATACTAATGCTTCTATTTCTAATGATTTAATTGCTTCTACTGCAGTTTCTACTATATGATATTGCTCTTTTATTTTTTCAGCCATATTATAGTATGTATCTGACATATCTAAAACAACTGTACCTTCACCATATTTTTCATTATATTTTTTAACTAAAGCTTCCATTGTAGCCTTTTTAGCTTTGAATTTATCCATATCAAAGTCTCTTATTATATATTCTTGAACAGATTTTTCAACTGTTACATTCATATCTGTTAACATAAAGAACCCATCATAACCTTCAGTAGTTTCTGGTCTTTGATTTTCTGGTAACTCATTAAAGAACTCCATAGCTATTATTCCAGAATGTTTCATCTTTCCTTTAGCTGAACCTGGATGTACGTTTACTCCATTAAATGTAACTACTGCTCCAGCTGCATTGAAAGTTTCATAAGATATTTCTCCAACTTCACCACCATCTAATGTATAAGCAAAATCAGCATTAAAGGCTGGAACGTTAAAATTATTACATCCTGTTCCTATTTCTTCATCTGGTGTGAAAGCAACTCTAATAGTTCCATGTTTTATTTCTGGATTATTTATTAAGTATTCCATAGCTGTCATTATTTCAGCTATACCAGCTTTATCATCCCCACCTAATAATGTTGTTCCATCAGTTGTTATTATTGTTTTGCCAACATACTTTTTGATTTCAGGAAAATCTTTAACTGATAATGTTGTATTTTCATTTAGTTTTATGTCTTCTCCACCATAATTTTCGATTATTTGAGGATTTACATTCTTACCTGAATAATCTGGTGCTGTATCCATATGAGCTAAAAATCCTATTGTTGGAACTTCTTTTTCCATATTTGATGGTAATGTTGCTGTAACAAACCCCATCTCATCAACCTTAACATCACTCATACCTATTGTCTTTAATTCTTCTAATAAAACTTTTCCAAATTCTAATTGACTTTTTGTGCTTGGAAGTGTTGATGATGCTTCATCACTTTGAGTATCATATTTAACATAACCTAAAAATCTTTCTAGTAATTTAGACATTATTTTTCCCTACCTTTATCAAAATTTGTAATACTTTCTATTATTATAACATGATAGATTTACAATTTAAAGTATTGTTGCTTTACAAAAAATACATTCTTTTCATAAAATTTTAACATTTTTCCTCAATTATATTTTCTCTATTAATTCAAATTTTATTCTATATTTATATTGTGAATTACAGCATGGATACAATCTCAAACTTAATTTATACTTCCCCACACTCACTTGTTCCTATATCTCCTCCAACATTAACATTGTTATTACTTTCAATATCATTCATATTATCATTTTTTATTTTCTTCTTTTTGTTTTCCTTGACCATATCTTCTTTTTTCATATCATTAAGAATTAGTATATCCATCATACTAATATTTTCAACTTTTGATAGCACCTCTGGACTTGCTTTTTTTAATGAAATTCTATCAACTAGTTTTTTCTTTCCTTCCTTATCGGTAGTGTATACACATACATATCCCATCTCTAGAACATACTGAAATTTATTTGAATTAAAACCTCTAGAATTATTTTTATTTATACTTTCTTCCATAACTTTTTCATGAATTTTATTCATATTGTCTTTTAACATTTGTAATGGCTTCATTTTATTTTTATTTTTTTTCATATGATTAGCTACCTTAACTGAGCTAGTAATATCATTTTTGGAAACTATCACAAAAATTCCCCCTTAATTATAAAAAATACTTTTTAATATTCTTCATATTATGTATTATATTTAATTTGTATCATATAATCATTATCGTAATTAATTTTCTTGCTCTTTAATTTTCAAATTTAATATGATAATATTTTTGTAACTAATTTTATAGGAGGCGCTTTTTATGCTAGATTTATCAAAATCTCTAAACTTTAAAGAATATTTAAAAAAATCCCAAGAAAACTATGGGGACATTCAAAATACAGCCTATGAGAATACATCTTTATCAGAATACTACAAAGACAGCATAAAATCTTTAGATGAAGAAGTTAATGTTGTTGTTTTTACAGAAGGTTTCTGTCCTGACTGTATAGTTACAGTACCTTTTATTCAAAGATTTAGTGAAGAAAATGAAAACTTAAAAGTTCATTACCTACCTAGGACTGGATATGAAGATTTTTTAGAGGAAGCTGTAGGAAGAAAATCTATACCTACAGTTATCACTTTTGATAAAGATATGACACCTAAAGGTGCATATGTTGAAATTCCAAAAGAACTTACTGAAAAAATGATAAAATTATCTAAAGATGAAAGAGAGTCTCTTATTAATGATTATAGAGATGGTAAATTTAATGATTTAATAGAAAAGGATTTACTTGAAATAATACTATAGATATAAAAATAAAAGAGTTCTAACATTAAGTTAAAACTCTTTTACACTTTTTAGAACTGGCTATATATATATTCACCTGTTTGAACACCTAATATTAGGAATGTACACATTAAACTTACTATTACCATAGAACAAAATATAGATAAGTATATATTATTGTTTAAAATAATTGACTTAGTTTTCATTATAATATTGGTCAATCTCTTCATTTATGTATACCCATCCTTTCCAGCCTAAATGCATTATGTCACATAACACATATTTTTCATTTTCCTTTTTAGATAAATCCAATAGTTGTATATTATTTTTTAGAGCTATTTCTCTTATTTTTTCATAATATTCTTCTTTATTATTTTTATCAAATCCACAGTAATCATACCACTTAGAATGTACTGGAACAGATATTAATAATGGTTTCACACCAGTTTCTTTACATATTTCTATCAATAAATCTAAATCATTGTATTCTGGTGATTCTGTATATTTTAATGTCTTATATGATCCTTTAAGTTTTTCATAATCATTTTTTATATATTTTTCAAAATAACTATCATAAACACCATATTCATTATTAGTTGCAGCTTTTTCCCCTTCTTTTACTGCTTGTTCTAATTCGCTTGTCCAATTTATTGGCTTTTTATTAACTTTAGATTCTTCATCTTTAACTTCATTTATTTTATCTAAGCTTTGTTTTAAATCTAAAGTATATAATGCTTCCTCTTTAACATAATAATATGGTTTTAAAAGTCCTAAACCTATATTAGAAATAACATTATTGTTAGAGTATAGCTTTGAATACAATTTTATGTTTTTTAAGTTAGAGGATTCATCAGTAAACTGGATTATTCTATCACATATTTTTAACTTTAATTCTTTACTAATATTTTTATTATTCATTAATTTATAAAATTGAAGTTCAGAAAAATTAGCTTCAAATCCTTCTTTAGATAGTCCATCTTCTGTAAACCACTGTGGTGATAGTACAAATGCTATTTTTTTATTGCTAGAAGTATTATTTAAAGCACCTGTGTTGATAGCATGTATAATACTTTGGCAATGTCCTCTTCCTATAACACTAATATTATAGTTACTTTCTTTATCTATATAAAAGTTATTTGGATGCTGTGGTATAAATGTTGTTGATAGTTCTGATGAACCATATAACATTAAATTGTTATTTTGAAGTTCCTTATTTTGTATATATATCCCTTGGAATTTATCTACAGATAAATCTTTAGCTAGTGCTTTATCTACATTGTCATTATATTTTGATTCTAATTTTGACTTTAAATAAATTTGACTACCAGTAAGAAAACCTATGGATAAAACAAAAAATAATCCTATACCAATTATAGTTCTTACAGCGTTTTTCATAACTTAACTCCTTTTAGTAATAAACTCTATTGCTTTATTTGGAGTTTCTATATCCTCTCTTTCAATTTCTGTTGGCTCAATTTTTAGACCTAGTTGCTTCTCTACTTCAATTAAAAATTCTACTATTGCAAGAGAATCAAAAATTCCTTCTTCAAAAAGTTCAATGTCTAAATCCTCTTTTATTTCGTCTACTCCTGTAATTTCAACCATTATATCTAATATTTTTTCTTTCATATTCATTATCCTCCTAAAATTAAAGTTTTTATATCTTATTTAAATAAATATCCTGAAAATATTAAAAATCCAAAACAAACTAAATTGAATGTTATAAATGTTGTTAAACATACATACCAATTTTTCTTTTTATTTTTCTTGTGAAATTTACTCTTTCTTTGATAATAATCCGTTAAGACTATTAAACACCCTTGATACAATCCATAGATTATATAAAAGATTTCAGTTCCATGCCATATTCCCATTGTAGTCATTATTAATATGAATCCTATGTAAGATGCTGTGTACCTACTTTTAAACCATTTACCTTTTAGTGCAGCCATTACAAATCTTGTATAGAAATAATCCCTAAACCAAAAAGATAAAGACATATGCCATCTATTCCAAAAATCTTTTATATCCTTACTTATAAACGGTAAATTAAAGTTATCTGGAGCTTTTATCCCCATAATATAACTTAATCCTATAGCCATTAAACTATATCCTGCAAAGTCAAAGAATAAGTAAAAACTATAGGCATACATATAACTTGCTATATTAAATAAATTTTTATCTTCACCAATTTTACTCATCCATAAACTATATATAAGAGCACCTATTACGAATTTATATAAAACCCCAAGAAAAATCTTTAGTATACCTTCTTTTAAAAGAAGTTTATATTCATCTTTTTCAATTGGCTTTGATATATCCTCTGTAAATCTTCTTGATCTATCTATAGGCCCTGAGCTTATTGTAGGAAAAAATAACATAAAATAAGTAAAATCTAATATTTTAACCTCTTTTATTAATTCATCATATATTTCCATTAGCATCTGTAATGATTTAAATGATAAATAAGAAACCCCTAAAAATCCAAAAAATCCTTTAGGTTGACTTGATATAACATGTCCCCATTTTACTAAAATTAATGGTAATAATGATAAAATTATCATTACCCAAAGTATTTTTCTTGAATCGTTACGTTTACGTATTACAATATAGCTTTTAACTAATAATAATTGTAATATATAAAATATAACTAACTGTCCTAATTGCTTTTTGGAACTTGAAAAAATCATAATTATCATTATAAGATTTACTAACATACTGTAATTAGTGATTTTTTTACCTTTGAGTCCCATAATTATAATAGGTAATATTAATAAAGAGACAATATAAAAGAATAGTAATCCATCAAATGGTATCATTTCATTTCCTCCATTAATGCTCTTCTATTAACTTTTCCATTGGGAGTCATTGGTAATGTTTCTTTAATTATAAATTTTCTTGGAATCATATATTCTGGTATATATTCTTTCAATTTGTTTTTTATATTAGATACTATTTTAAAATCTTTTTCTTCAACTCTTTTAGTTAATGTTACTACACCTATTAAATATTGAATTTTGCCTTCTTTTTCATGTGGTAATACTATTGTATTATCTATAAAGTCTATATTTTTTATGTTGTTCTCTATGTCTTCAAGTTCTATCCTATATCCATTTAGTTTTACCTGAAAATCTAGTCTTCCACAATAAAATAAAAGGTTATCTTTTATATATCCTTTATCTCCAGTTTTGTACATTCTATATTTTTTACCGTCAATTTCCATAGTTCCAAAAGACTTTTTATTTATCTCTTCGTTGTTCATATACCCTATACTTACGCTATCTCCAACTATTATGATTTCTCCTTTTTCACCTTCTGGTAATATGTTTTTATTTTCATCCATAATATATAGCCATGTATTTTCTTTGCTATATCCTACAGGTAGTGGAGCAAAATCCTCATTTACCTTATCAGTAACCTCTATAGAAGTTATTGCCACTGTAGACTCTGTTGGTCCATAAGTATTATATATTTTTACTTTAGGAAATGCTTGTCTTATTTTAGAAACTGTGGAATTAGTTAAAGTTTCTCCACAAAATAACATAGTGTCTAATTTATCTAACAGCTTTTCATTAAAGTTACTATCTGATAAGCACATATCAGCAAAAGATGGTGTAGATACCCACGTTGTTATATTAGATGTTTCAAAGCTTTTAAAAAGCTCTTTCATATTGCTTATCATTTTTTTATTTATACTATAAAGTGTTGAACCACTTGCTAAACTTAAGTAAGTATCCATAACTGATAAATCAAATGAAAATGGAGCTTGGTTCATGAATACCTTTTCTTTATCATTACATAAACTTAATCCCCACTTAACAAAACTTTCAAGACATCCTAAAGTAATTTGTACTCCTTTAGGTCTACCTGTACTTCCAGATGTAAATATACTATAATATACATCCTCTTTTTTTACGTAGTACTCCTCCGATATGCTTTCCACTTCACTAGTTTTAAATATTTCTATAAGAGTGTTATAATTTATTATTTTTATATTTTCTAATTCAAAAGGCATTTCTTCAATGGATATAATTATATGTGGCTGAGATACTTCAATTATATCCCTTACTCTTTCAACTGGAAGTGAACTATCAATAGGTACATAAGAATGTCCAGATTTCACAATACCTATAAAGCTATAAAGCATTTCATTTTCTTTATGACCATAAACTAATATAGGTGTGTTCTCATTGCCATAATTTTTTAATAAGTAATTTGCTAATGCATCAGAATACTTTTTCAAATCGCCATAAGTTATTGAGTTATCTTCACTTATATGGGCCATTTTATTGCTACTATGTATTCCATAATCGTCTATACATTTAATTAAGCTCATTTTTTCCCTCCACTTATTATATTAATTTTCTAAACTAACTTTAAGTATACTATTCTGTTTATTTATTGTAAATATTTTGTATAAATTTATATATTTCTCATTTTTTTAAATACTGTTTAAAAAATAAAAAATGCCTATTCATATAAATAGACATTTTAGGGTAGTTTGAGAAAATTGGAAATTATTAAATTATTTCATATAGGCATATAAATTATCTTGAACTTTAAAAAGTTATAATTTATATGCCCAATGTAATTAAGATGGGTAATTATATTATTACCTTTTTATTTTTTTATATTCATAAATTTCAAGAAAATAATTTTATTAAATTCTTGCTACTCCACATTCTTTTGCTATTCTTTTTACTTCTTTTGAAACTGAATCTGAAACTCTTTTATCTAAAGCTTTTGGTATTATATAAGTTTCACTTAATTCTTCTTCTTTTATTAATCCTGCTATTCCTCTAGCTGCAGCAAGTTTCATTTCTTCTGTTATTTCTGTTGCTCTAACTTCTAATGCCCCTTTAAATATTCCTGGGAATACTAGAACATTATTTATTTGGTTGTCAAAATCTGAACGTCCTGTTGCTACAACCTTTGCACCAGCTTCCTTAGCTAAATCTGGCATTATTTCTGGCACTGGATTTGCCATAGCAAATACTATAGAATCTTTATTCATTGAACTTACCATTTCTTTTGTTAATATTCCTGGTGCTGAAACTCCTATAAATATATCTGCACCTTTTATTACATCTTTAAGCTCACCCTCTGCCATTTCTCTATTAGTAACTTTTGCTATTGCTTTTTGAGCATCATTTATAAAATCTTGATTTTCTGTTATTGCTCCATGTCTATCACACATAATTATGTTTTTAGCTCCAGCATTTAAAAGTAACTTACAAATAGCTATACCTGCTGAACCTGCACCATTTATTATTATTTTAACATCTTCTAATTCTTTGTTTACAACTTTTAATGCATTGTATATTCCTGATAGAACTACTACTGCTGTTCCGTGTTGATCATCATGAAATACTGGTATATCTAATTCTTCTTTTAATCTTTTTTCTATATAAAAACACTCAGGCGCTTTTATGTCCTCTAAATTTATACCTCCAAAAACTGGTGATAATAGTTTTACAGTTTTTATAATTTCTTCTGGGTCCTCAGTATCTAAACATATCGGAAATGCATCTATACCTCCAAATTCTTTAAAAAGTAAAGCCTTTCCTTCCATTACTGGTATAGAAGCTTCTGCCCCTATATTTCCAAGTCCTAAAACGGCAGTACCATTTGAAACTATTGCTACTGTGTTCCCTTTAATTGTATAGTCATAAACTGCGTCTTTATTTTTTGCAATTTGAACGCAAGGCTCTGCAACACCTGGAGTATAAGCTAAAGATAAATCTTTGCTACATTCAACTTTCATCTTACCAACTACTTCTAGTTTTCCTCTTTTTTCTTTGTGTATTTTTAAAGCTTCTTCTGCTATAGACATTTTTAAAACACCCCTTATGATATATTAAGTAAAACAAGCTAACTTTTTAAATCATACGTCAACTTGAAATATTTATAAGCTTGTCATCAAATTTCTAAGAACTAAAATCTTCCAGCTGTGATTTAAGGGTTGATTTTAGATTCCTATTTTATAGGTTAAAATAAAATTTATTATCTATATAAATTATAACTTATGCTAATTACTTTTTCCATTGTAATATTCGCAATATTGAATAATTGGACAGGTTTCACACTTTGGTTTTCTAGCATTGCATATTTTCCTTCCATGCCATATTAAGTAGTGATGAGCATCACTCCACATATCTTTAGGAATGTTTTTCATTAATTTTTCTTCAACTTCTTCTACATTTTTTCCTTTTGCTATACCTATTCTATTTGAAAGCCTAAATACATGAGTATCTACTGCTATAGCTGGCTTTCCATATGCATTTGACATAACTACATTTGCTGTTTTTCTTCCTACTCCAGGTAATTTTATAAGTTCTTCCATTTCACTTGGCACTTTACCATCATATTTTTCCATAAGCATTTTGCAACAACCAATTATATTTTTGCTTTTATTTCTATAAAATCCGCAACTTCTAATTTTTTCACCTAGTTCTTCTTCTGTAAGTTCTAATATTGCCTCTGGAGTATTGTAGTCTTTATACAACTCTTTAGTAACTATGTTTACCCTTTCATCAGTACATTGGGCAGATAATATAGTAGATATTAATAATTCAAAGGGGCTATTAAAAGCTAATCCACAAGTAGCACCATTATAAACTCCACTTAATATTTTTAAAACTTCGTCTCTAGTTTTTTTATTCATAATTTTAATCCTTTCATTAATATATAATTTTAAGATTATAAATTTAATCGATAATTTTTATTTGTTAATATATATTATAGCATATTTATGATAATTTAGTTTTCTATGTAAATCAATTATTGATCACTATTTTTATTAGTTTTATCTCTTAAAGAGAAAATTAATCCTATTAAATAATTTAAATAAAGTACAAAACCTAATTAAGCAATTATCCAAAGTATTAGCTCCATCACAATAGGGACTTTTCTAGTTAAGAGTGAAAAGTTAATAGTTGTGGTTATTACTACTCACTTTATTCCTAGTAATGCTAAACGTACTTTTTATAAATTTGCAAAGCAAATTGTATGATTAGATTAAAAGAAAGTGGTTGCCACTTTCATCCTAAATTCCTAATTTATAATTCTTAATCCTTAATTTTTTTATTTTATTTCCATAACAAAATAAGCAAAGAACCAGTACCCTTATTTGGTTTTTAGTGAAATCTTTAAATAAGCAATTACTCCTAGTGTTGGCTCCATAACAACTGGGACAGGCACGGTAAATTTATTTTCTTCGCTAACATCTGATGCTCTCCTAGTTTTATATTTTTCAACTAATAAATCAAAGCCAGTCCCGAACAACTACGCTACATAGTAGCTACCTGGGGACTGGCTAACCTTTTTTTATTTATGGTAATTAAATCCAAAGAGCTGATTTTTATTTTTATATAGATAAACCATTCGTGCCTATCCCATTTGTTACGGTTGTACATTTTGAATATAGTTTTAGTTTGTTTTGTCTCTAAAACTCAATTTTACTCCCTTAAGTTGAAAGAAACTGTAATCCAGTTTCATCTATCATTGTC
>NZ_HE611050.1:1414726-1470111 GCF_000285575.1 Clostridium senegalense JC122
GCCGTCCGTGGTTATTACTATTCGCTATGCTCTCAGTAATGCTAACTGTATTTTTAAATCTAGTTTTGCTAACAAAATCTAAATAAGTAATAAATTACGGTGTTGGCTCCATAACAAATGGGACAGGCACGGTAAATTTATTTTCTTCGCTACCACTTGATGCTCTCATAATTTTATACTTCTATCTAAAACATCAAAGCCAGTCCCGAACAACTACGCTACATAGTAGCTACCTGGGGACTGGCTAACCTTTTTTATTTATGGTAATTAAATCCAAAGAGCTGATTTTTATTTTTATATAGATAAACCATTCGTGCCTATCCCATTTGTTACGGTTGTACATTTTGAATATAGTTTTAGTTTGTTTTGTCTCTAAAACTCAATTTTTACTCCCTTAAGTTGAAAGAAACTGGCAGCCCAGTTTCCTCCATCATTGTCAATTGTCCTTTGTCCATTGTCAATTTTTCCAAACTCTCTACCTCAACTAAGCAAGCAATCACTCAAAGTTCTGCCTCCATCACAATAGGGACTCTTAACTAACTAAACTCCAGTTTCAACCACTTACTATTTTTAATCATCTACCAGCCTATATCCTACCCCTACTTCTGTATGAATATATTCTGGATTCATTGTATTTTTTTCTATTTTTCTTCTTAAACTTGCCATGAATACCCTAAGGGTTTGTGTTTCATTCCCAATACTTCCGCCCCAAACCTCATGAATTATGAAATTGTGAGTTAAAACTTTTCCTGCATGTTTACATAATAGTGAAATCAATTTATATTCTATTGGTGTTAGATGGATTTCTTTTCCTTCTATTGTAACTTTTCTTTTTTCAAAATCTACATTTAAGTCTTTCACTTTGAAACTCTTCATAACCTCTTTCTTATCTTCCATAGTTTGTTTGTGCCTTAGTGATACTCTTATTCTTGCTAATAACTCACTTATTCCAAAGGGCTTTGTCAAATAGTCATCAGCACCTCTATCTAATGCTTCTACCTTTTGTCTTTCATTATCTCTCGCTGAAACAATTATTATAGGGGTTTTTGTCCATTCCCTTATCTTTTCTATAACTTCTAGTCCATCAATATCTGGCAGTCCTAAGTCTAGTATTATTAGATCTGGATTATGTGACATAGAAAGAGCTATTCCTTCAAATCCCTTATCAGTTTCAATATACTTATATCCTTGAACTTCCAAAGATGCAGTAATAAAATTTCTTATTGGCTTATCATCTTCAATTACAAGTATATAAGGTTTATTATCCATATCAACACCACCCTTTATTAACTTATTTTCTATTTAGGTAAACTAAATTTAAATATAGCTCCACCTTCTTTTTTATTAATTGCTTTTATTGTACCACCATGAGCCTCTACTATAGATTTACAAATAACAAGTCCTAATCCAACACCTCGTCTTGAATCAGAAGCCTTTTTCCCATCAGTAAAGAACCTATCAAAAATATATGGTAATATATCTTCTGATATTCCTGCACCATTATCTATTACTTCAAAAAACACATACTGTTCTTTTTCATATAAATTAATATTTATTATACCGTCTTTCTTTGAAAATTTTACAGCATTATCTATAAGGTTTATTAGAACCTGTTGAATTAAGTTTCTATCCATAGGTAATAATATTATATTTTCAGGAAGCTTAACTTCAATTTTATTATCTTTAAAGTACTTGGAACTTCTTTGAATAGCTTCATATATTACCTCTTCAACTAATTCCACTTCTTTTTTAATTTGCATTTTCCCTTCATCTACCCTTGTCATACTAAGTAAATTTTCAACTAATCTTATTAACCATTGTGTATCTTCATAAACCCCTTGAAGAAGTGTACCTTTAGTTTCTTCTGAAATATCTTTTCCATTTTCAATTATAGTACCAATGGAACCTTTTATTCCAGCTAAGGGACTTCTTAAATCGTGTGATATAGCTCTTAATAAGTTACTTCTTAATCGTTCTCTTTCAATTTCCATCTTTGAGTTTTCCTGCTCTTTTAAAAATATCTCACGCTCTATTGCTATTGCTATTTCACTAGTTACAGTTCCAACTATAAATTTTTCTTCTGGATCTAATGTCCCTTCACTACAAGAAACACCTATAACTCCTAAGACTTTATTATGTCCTTTTACTGGTATATAGTATCCTTTTGCACCATAAAAGGTATTAGTTCCTGAACCAGATTCTTTATCATTTAGAAGAGTCCAATATGCAACTGCTTCTTCATTTCTTGTTAATATTTCACTATTACCATCTTTTCCATCAATCTTATATATAAAAGGTGTTGAAAGTGTATCTTCATTTACTAAATAGCATACAACAGTTCTATTAGTAAGTCGTGATATATATTTTATACCTATTGATACAGCATCTGCTGTTCCTCTAGCACTCAATAATTTTTTACTTACTCTATATAAAATTTGGGTTCTTTTTTCTCTTGCCACTGAGTTAATTGCTTGTTTTTGTATTTTATTAGTTAACATTCCTATTATAAATGCAACTATCAACATAATAGGAAAAGTGATTAAATAATTTTTATCATAAAAATGTAGCGATAATCGTGGCTGAGTAAGTAAGTAATTAAAGAGCATAACTGCTATTACTGAAGATATTATTCCTATTAAATGCCCAGTAGTTACAATATATATTAATATAACGCCTAATGTAAATACCATAATAGAATTGGCTTCTGAAAGACCTGCATAGTCAAAAAACAAAGTAATTATTGTTGCAATAGTCATAATACAGCTAGCTTTTAAAACTTCTTTTATTAAATCTTGTGAGTCTATTTTAGAATTTTCTTTTACTTTTTTTATATTCTTTTTTTCATTTGAACTTGGAATTATATATAAGTCAATACAATCATTGTAATCTATTATTTTTTGGGAAATATCTTTTTTAAAAAACTTGAATATACTTTTTGATTTTACATGATTTTTACCAACTATTATTTTAGTTATATTTCTAAACTTAGCATATTCAATTATTTGTTCTACAACATCTTCACCATAAACAGTTACAATTTCGCCTCCTAATTCTTCTACTAAGTTAAAATTATCTTTTAAAGATTTTTTTTCTTCCTTACTAAAGTTTTCACATTCTGTATTTTCTACATATATAGCTATCCATTTGCAATGATGAGCCTCAGCCATTCTTGCTGCACTTCTTATTATTTTAGATGAAGATGGTGAAGGACTAATACACGCAAGTATTTGTTCTACTGTAGCAAGTACTGTAATTTGACCTTTTGAAAGTCTTACACTTTCAACCTCATAATTTACTCTATCTGCGGTCCTTCTTAACGCAATTTCTCTTAATGCAAAAAGATTACTCTTTTTAAAAAAGTTATTAAAAGCCTTTTGAGTTTGTTCCTTGCTATAAATTTTTCCATCAGAAAATCTATTTAAAAGTTCATCTGGCTCTATATCAATTAGCTCTACTTTATCTGCATCATCAAACACTTTATCTGGTATTGTTTCTCTAACAAAAACATTTGTTATATCTTCAACTACATCATTTAAACTCTCAATATGTTGAACATTTAATGTAGTATATACATCTATTCCTGCGTCTAATAACTCATCTATATCCTGCCATCTTTTTTTATGTCTTTCTCCAATTGCATTAGTATGGGCAAGTTCATCTACTAAAATTATCTCTGGTTTTCTAAGTAGCGCTTCATCTAAATTGAACTCTCTTATTTTTACTCCTTTATAATTAATTATTTTAGGTTTTATATTTTCAAGTCCATATATAAGACTCATAGTTTCTGGTCTTGCATGAGGTTCAATATATCCAATAACTATATCTTTTCCTAATGCCTTTAAGTCATGAGCTTCCCTTAACATAGAATATGTCTTGCCTACACCTGCTGCATATCCAAAAAATATTTTTAATTTTCCTCTATTAGAAGTCTCTTCTTCTTTTTCTATTTGATTTAAAAGGTACTCTGGATTTGGTCTTTCGTAATCCATTTTAAAACTCACATCCAATCCTTATAAATTTAGTTTATATATTTATAATTAAAAACTTAATATATATATATTCCTTTATTTTAATGAAATAAGCTAAAACTTTAAATTATAATCATAATATTAACTATTTTTTACATAAAAAGAAACTGGTTTTCCAGTTTCTTTTTAATTAATTAATATATACAAAAACTATTTTTTATTAAGTTCTGATTGTATTGCTATATTAGCTTTAAGAATATTTACTTTTTCTTCTCCAAATATTCCTAATAATTTTTTATCTGTTGACTTTTCAACTATTCTTTTTAGATTTTCTTCACTTATACCTGATACCTTTGAAATACGTGGTATTTGGATTTCTGCTGACTTAACAGTTATATTAGGATCTAACCCTGATGCTGAACTCGTTAACAAATCTGTAGGGATATCTTCCTTTTTAACTGTTGGGTTTTCTTTTAAAAATTTTTCTATATCCTCTTCAACTCTTTTTGTTAAAAGTTTATTTGATGCACCTAAATTTTCTGATCCTGAAGATGGTCCCTTATAATCTGTATCTGAGGAATAGGTATTATAATTTACACTGGATATTCTTCCTTTAAAAAATTTAGAATCTGTAAAGTCCTGTCCTATTAATTCTGACCCTACTGCTTCTTCTCCTATTTTTATTATACTTCCATTAGCTTTTTTATTAAAAGCCAGTTGGCTTATTCCTGTTAGTAACAGCGGATAAATAAATCCACATAATATTAATAAAACTACACTTAAAAGAACTGCTTTTTTTAATACTTTCATTTTAAATATTCCACCTTCCTTAAACAATTTATACATTAATCACTATAAAATTCTCTCTATTTTAAATTACCTATAAATAATTGTTATAGTGTTCCAAGTTGACTCTTAAAGTTATTCGCTCCAAAACTTGGATATCTAAAATAGTGAGACCTGCTCCGAATCACTTACAATTCAACACTTCATTTTGTATAAAAATATTTAAAGGTTATTGAATAAATTTAAATTGGAGCTTGTTTCTCTATAATACTTATAAACTTAAAATTGTTATTATTGGAGATATCATTAAGTCTATAATTTTTATTCCTAAAAACGGAACAATTATTCCACCTAATCCAAATATCAACATATTTTTTAATAACATAGCCTCTGCTTTCATTGGCTTATACTTTACACCTTTCATTGCAACTGGAATAAGAATTGGAATTATTATCGCATTAAATATTAATGCTGATAATATAGCACTGTTTGGTGTTGATAGCTTCATAACATTTAATATTTGCATTTTAGGTATAGCTATTGTAAAAATTGCTGGTATTATAGCAAAATACTTTGCAACATCATTAGCAATACTAAAAGTTGTTAATGCTCCACGAGTTATTAAGAGTTGCTTACCTATTTCTACAACTTCAAGTATTTTAGTTGGATCTGAATCTAAATCAACCATGTTAGCTGCTTCTTTTGCCGCTATTGTTCCACTATTCATTGCAAGTCCTACGTCTGCTTGAGCTAATGCTGGTGCATCATTTGTTCCGTCACCAGTCATTGCTACTATTTTTCCTTCTTCTTGTTCTTTTTTTATTGCATTTATCTTATCTTCTGGTTTGCACTCTGCAATAAACCCGTCTATTCCAGCTTCTTTTGCTATAGTAGCTGCTGTTAATGGATTATCCCCTGTGCACATTACAGTTTTTATTCCTATCTCTCTAAGCCTTTCAAATTTTTCTACTAGACCAGGTTTTACTGTATCTTTAAGATAAATAACTCCGTAAATTTTTTCATCTACTACAACGACTAAAGGAGTTCCCCCTAGCTTTGCAACTCTATTTACTATATGCTCTACTTCTTTTGGTACAGTTTCCCCAAATTCACTTACCCTTTCTTTTATAGCTTCAAATGCACCTTTTCTAATAGTTATTCCATTTTCTAAATCTACTCCACTCATTCTTGTTTGAGCTGTAAATTCTATAAATTGAACGTTTTTATATAAATTTTCATCAATTTTAATTCCTAATTTATTTCCTAAAGATACTATTGATTTTCCTTCTGGAGTATCATCTTTCAAAGAACATATTACCGCATATTTTATTAATTCATTTCTATTTACACCTTCTATTGGTATAAAATCTGCTGCTAGTCTATTTCCAAAAGTTATAGTACCTGTTTTATCCAATATCATAGTATCTACATCGCCACAAGCTTCCACTGCTTTCCCTGACATTGCTATAACATTAAACTTTGTAACTCTATCCATTCCAGCTATACCTATAGCGGATAAAAGCCCACCTATTGTAGTTGGTATTAAACATACTGTTAATGCTATTAGTGTTGCAATAGGAAGTTTAACTCCTAAATAATTAGCTATAGGATACAGTGTTACAATTACAACTAAAAAAATTAAAGTAAGACTTACTAGTACAGTATTAAGTGCTATTTCATTAGGAGTTTTTTGTCTTGATGCGCCTTCTACTAATGCAATCATTTTATCTAAAAAAGATTCTCCTGAAGATGTTGTTATTTTTATTTTTAGCCAATCACTAACAACCTTTGTTCCACCTGTTACTGATGAAAAATCTCCACCACTTTCTTTTATAACAGGAGCCGACTCTCCTGTTATAGCTGATTCATCAACGGATGCAACCCCTTTTATAATTTCTCCATCACTTGGAATTATATCTCCATTTTCAACTAATACTATATCTCCTTTTTTTAAGTCGCAAGCACTTATAACTTTCACTGTGCCCTTATCATCTAACAGCTTTGCTGTAGTATCTTTACGAGTTTTCTTCAATGCTTGCGCTTGTGCTTTTCCACGACCTTCCGCTACAGATTCTGCAAAATTTGCAAAAAGAACTGTTATTAATAAAATCACTGAAACTATACCATTGTACATTCTAAGATTATTTCCACTATCTCCAAATAAATTTGGAAAAGCTGTTAATAATACTGATATAACAAATCCTATTTCTACTACAAACATAACTGGATTTTTCATCATATATTTAGGATTTAATTTCTTAAAAGCTTGAATTATAGAGCTTTTAAAAATATCCTTTGTTATAAATTTAGATTTTTTCTCTTTACTATCCATAATTACAAGTCCTTTCATAACTTATATAGAGTTGTAAACTAAATTCTAAAGTTATTCATTTATCATGTGAGAAAACTTAACGAATAAACTTAGATATTAACTTGTTTTCCTATATAGGTCCCAAAATTACATTTCAACATTAATACCAAAGATTTAAATGTTCAGTTATTGGTCCTAATGCTAATGCTGGCAAAAATGTAAGTGCTCCTATTATCAGTATGATAAACACTAATGTTATAGAAAAAGCAACTCCATCTGTTCTTAAAGTTCCTAAACTCACATTTACCGGTTTTTTAGCTAACAAAGAACCTGATACTGCAAGTAGTATTGCCATAGATAAATACCTTCCATAAAACATTACTACTCCTGCTATGACATTCCAAAATGGTGTATTATCAACTAATCCTTCAAACCCAGAACCATTATTAGCTGCAGAAGATGCAAACTGATAAATTACCTGTGTTAATCCATGAAATGATGGATTCGATATGGCTGAAACTCCACTTGATGTTATAAATGCTAAAGCTGAAGAAATTAATATTAAAAATGGATGTATCATTATAGCTAATGCTATTAATTTAATTTCTTTTCCCTCTATTTTTTTTGATAAAAACTCTGGTGTTCTTCCAACCATAAGTCCACATAAAAATACTGCAAGTATTGCGTACATAATTACATTCATAAATCCAACGCCTTCACCACCAAAAACAACATTAAGCATCATATTCATAAGTGCTACTGCACCACTTAATGGCATTAATGAATCATGCATATTATTTACACTACCGGTTGTAAAAGATGTTGTTATTGTAGTGAACAAAGTAGATTGACCTACACCAAATCTTACCTCTTTCCCTTCCATATTCCCCATAGACTGATTTAAACCTATTTGGGATAATGCTGGATTACCTGCCATTTCTGATTTATAACAGATTACTAATCCTAAAATGAATATTATTGACATTGCTAAAAATATTGCAAATCCTTGTTTTTTGTTTTTTAGCATTAATCCAAAAGTATATATTAATGCTCCGGGTATAAGCATCATCGATAACATTTCTATTGTATTACTTATAATTGTAGGATTCTCAAAAGGATGTGCTGAGTTAGATGCAAAAAAACCACCACCATTTGTTCCAAGATGTTTTATAGATTCTAATGCTGCTACTGGCCCTAATGTTATATCCTGCATTTTACCCTCTATTGTTGTTACTGTTTCTATACCTTTTAAAGTTTGTGGCACTCCTTGTGAAACCAAAACAAGCCCTATTATTATTGATAATGGTAATAACACCCTTGTTATAACTCTTACAAAGCTTACATAAAAACTACCCATTGCTTTTCCTGTTATACCTTTCATAAATGCTACGACTGCCGCAAATCCTGTAGCTGCTGATGTAAACATCATGAAAATAATAACTGCCATTTGACTAAAGTGTGAAAGAGCTGACTCTCCTGCATAATCTTGAAGATTAGTATTGGTCATAAAACTTATTATAGTGTTAAAAGCTAAATCTTCTTTCATTGCTCCTACATTGTTAGGATTTAAGATATGAAATTTTTGAGTTCTTAATATGATATATCCAATAAGAACCATAACTCCATTTACTACTATAAGTGTCAAGATGTACTGTTTCCAATTCATATCTTCATCTTTATCTATTCCACATATTTTATAAATTAAATTATCTATTTTATTAAAAATCCTATCTCCAAAAGCCTTTTCACCAGTAATTACTTTATATAGATATTTTCCCATTGGTATTATCAATAAAATAAATACTAATAAAATCAAAAATATTTGAATCCAATCCATAAGTCTCCCCCCTAATAGATTTTAAAATTTTTCTGGATTAAAAAGTGCGTAAAACAAATATATAAATAACAGAACTAATGTTATTATTAAAATCCACATAAAAGTTCCTCCTTATTTGTACTTTCTATTAATTTGTTTTTTACACCAAGTTGTAAAAAAACTTATTGAACAAAATGCTAATAACAGGCTAGCACTAAAAACCAAATCCATCATTTTCTAATTCCTCCACTAATTTTTGTTAACATGATAAAAACTATATTAGCTTTTTTCAGTATGTAAATTTCTCTATGGATTTTATATTAGCACTGCCTATATAAAATTAGCATTAAGATTTCTTATGCTATATAAAGATTGTATAAAGATTATAAATTAACTAAAATTCAGATTAAATATTTATACTTTCTTTATACTAATTGGTAATTTCTTAATCCTATCTTCATGTTAAAGTTGCTAAAATTTACTTATTACAGGATAAACTTTTATTATTCATTAATTTAAATATGATAAATATGTTTTGAAAGGTGAGAACTATATGAGATTTGATGATTTAATTAAAAAAGCTATTATTGAAATTAAAAATGAAAATTTTCTTAAAGCAACTGAATATATACACCTAGCCATGTCTGAAGATGATACTTCAGCTAAGCCACATAATTTACTTGGTATTATCGAAGAAATCAATGGTAATCTCGAGCTTGCTAATAATCATTATAGGGCAGCCTATTCTTTAGAGCCAACTTTTAAAGCTTCAGATAATAACTTAAAACGAATAACATCTTTTTATTATGTATTTGATTTAGAAAAAATTGATTTTGGAGAAACCATGCAACTTCAAGTTGGAGTTTAAATTTATTTATTAAATTATAAAATATAATGTATATTTTTATGTTTTTTATCCATAATAAATATTGAAACGATTTGAAAATCTTATTTTTACAAAAGATTATTTCAGTAAGAAACTAAAGAAAATCTCATCAGATACCAAAGAAAAGAGGGAACTTTAAGTTCCCTCTTTATCTTTTTAAGATTATATTTTTATTTAATTATAATAATCAATTTTATAAATTCTTTTAAAAGCTTATTTACTATATTACAAAGCTATAATAATTTAAATAGGAATTTATTGATTAATCTTTTTTTATCAATTCAATTTCTTTCTTTAATTTTGTTATCTCTAATGTTAATTCATTTATTTTTTTAGTAATCATAATAAGTTCTTCATCATAATTTTTTCCATTATCACTCTGATTAACATTATTATTATTTTGATTAACATTATTATTCTCTTGATTAACATCAGGATTATTTATATTAAAGTTATTGCAATCAAAACACCTTCCCGGTCCACCTTCAAAATATTGTTGCTGAGCATTGTATGTTACTATTGCCTGGCCGATTAACATTAACCAATTTCCTATTGCATTTTGAACATTAAATGGAGTATCTCCACCTATGAAATTACCTATCATTTCTGCAATAACTATAAATGTTTGTGGATCCATTCCTTGAAAATCATTATAGCCCATTAAAATTCCCTCGTATTGCTTGATTAATATATATTATTCTAATCTTAAAATCAATATGACAATTTATTAGACTTCTTTTTCTTTCAGTTTTTCTAGCATATCTTTTGTCATTTTAGCTAAATCATATTCTGCCTTGAATCCCCATTCTTCTTTAGCACAAGTACAATCTATTGAATTTGGCCAAGAATTTGCTATTGCTTGTCTTATCGGATCTGGCTTAAATTCTATTTCAAATTCAGGTATGTGTTTTTTTATCTCTGCTGCTATTTCACTTGGTTCAAAACTCATAGCTGTTATATTGAATGCATTTCTATGCTTTAATTTTGAAGAATCTGCTTCCATAAGAGTTATTATTGCATTTATTGCATCTGGCATATACATCATATCCATATAAGTTCCTTTATCTATATATGAAGTATATTTACCATTTTTTAATGCTTCATAATAAATGTCTACAGCGTAATCTGTTGTACCGCCTCCTGGAGGAGCTACATAAGATATTAATCCTGGGAACCTTACTCCTCTAGTATCTACACCAAATTTAGTATGGTAATAATCACATAACAATTCGCCTGAAACTTTAGTTACTCCATACATAGTTTTTGGTCTTTGTATTGTGTCTTGTGGAGTACTATCTTTTGGTGTATCTGGTCCAAAGGCACCTATAGAACTTGGTGTAAAGAACTTACAATTTAATTCCCTAGCTACTTCTAACGCATTTACAAGTCCACCCATATTTATATTCCATGCAAGTTGAGGTTTTGCTTCTGCAACTGCTGAAAGTAATGCTGCTAAATGAACTATAGTATCAACCTCATATTTTTTAGCAACTTGAAGCATTTTTTCTTTATCAAGTACATCTATTATTTCAAATATTCCACCTTCTACAATAGCATTGCCTTCAGGTTTTCTAATATCACTTGCAACTACATTATCTTTTCCATATCTCTTTCTTAACTCTGTTACAAGTTCTGTTCCTATTTGACCTAAACATCCTGTGACCAAAATTTTCTTCATAATTTGTGCCCCCTATTTTTTGTTAGTATATCTTTTATTTTCTTCTTAACTTAAATTATTCCCATTTCTTTTCCTACTTTTTCGTATATAGCAATTGCTTTATCAAGCATTTCCTTTGTATGTGCTGCTGTTGGCATATTTCTTACTCTTGCTGTTCCTAATGGTACTGTTGGGAATACTATTGATTTTGCATATACACCTTCCTCGTATAATTTTTTACTAAATTCTTGAGCTTTATCAGCTTCACCTATTATACAAGGTGTTATTGGTGTTTCACTATTTCCTATATTAAATCCAAGTCCCTTTAGACCTTTCTTTAAATAGTTTCCATTTTCCCATAGTTTATCATTAAGTTCTGTGCTTTCAGTTAATATATTTATAGCTTCTATACAAGCTCCTGATGCTCCTGGAGTAAGTGATGTTGAGAATAAAAATGGTCTTCCTCTAACCTTTAACCAATCGATTAAATCTTTAGATCCTGCTACATAACCACCTACAACACCTATTGCTTTAGATAATGTTCCTATTTGGAAATCTATCTTATCTGATAATCCAAAGTGCTTAACTGTTCCTGCACCTTCACCTAGAACCCCTGAGCCATGAGCATCATCAACATAAGTTATCAAATCAAATTCTTCTGCTATTTCAACTATTTCAGGAAGTTTTGCTATGTCACCATCCATAGAAAATACACCATCTGTTATAACCATTATTTTTTCATAAAGTCCTGACTCTTTTGCTTCCTTTGCTTTTTCTCTTAAATCAACCATATCTGAATGATTTACTCTTATGATTTTTGCACCTGATAATCTACATCCATCTATTATTGATGCATGATTTAAGGCATCAGAAAGTATAGCATCTTTTTTATTCATAACTGCTGATATAGCAGCCATGTTGCAATTAAATCCTGATTGAAATGCTATAGCTGCTTCTGTATGTTTAAATTTAGCTAATTTTTCTTCTAGTTCAACATGTATATCTAATGTTCCATTTATAGTTCTAACTGCACCTGCACCTGCACCATATTTTTCAGTTGCTTTTATTGTGGCATTAATCATTCTAGGGTCTGTTGCAAGACCTAAGTAGTTATTAGAAGAAAGATTTATTAATTCCTTTCCTCCTATATTGATAATAGGTCCATTAGATCCATTTATTACATTTATTTCATTATATAAACCTTTACTTTTTAAGTCTTGTAAATTTGTTTTTAAAAAACTTGATAACGCTTTACTTCCCATTTTTAACCCTCCAATACTTAACTTTTTTAAATTTAGTTTTAATTTATATTATTAATTTATAAATTAAATGCATGTTTTAATTTTTGAGTTTATATTTCATAAAAAACTCTTAGTTAATTAATATTTCTAAATACACGTATTGAAAACAAAATATATAGGTAAAAAATCCTTTGAATTTTCGTATACTTTCTGTATAAATTAAATCTATAAATTTTATTTTCATATTATATATTTATTAATTAATAATTCAAATAGACAAGCTAATATTTATTATTAATCATTTATGATTTTCTACATTTTTTTAGGAACTCCTTCTTTATTTTTTGAATAGTTTTAATTTTTAAATTATTTTTTCTTTTAAACCATTTATTTTATATTTTTTTTATATTTAATTTTATATTCTCATAAAATATTTAAAATTCATTACCTCTTAATAAATTTATTCTAAATTCAAATAAATCAATTAAGAATTATTTACCAATAAAATATCTTACTTTTATCATTGACTATATCGTAATATATAGATATAATGATATAGAACTCACACATAGAATATATATTTTTTTTAAAACATAATAATAATTTTAGGATTTAAAATAACACATAAGAAGGGGTAGATTGAATGAATTTTTATAAAAAATATGGTTACATTATATTTTTAGCATTTTTAGTACTTTCATTGTTTAATATGGCATTAGCTAGCATTGCAGTAATTTGTATGATAGCTCCAGTTATTTTAGCTTTACTAGGCAAAGGTAGATTTTGGTGCGGGAACTTTTGTCCACGTGGTAACTTCTATGATAACATTATGAAAAAAGTTTCACCTAAAAAAGAAGTACCTAAATTTTTTAAAAGTACTATACTTAGAACTTTCATGGTATTTTTCCTTATAGGAATGTTTTCAATGGGCGTTAAACAAAACTGGGGGAATCCAGCTGGTATCGGCATGGTTTTCTATAGAATTATTGTTATAACAAGTATTGTTGGAATAATTTTAAGTATGTTTTATTCTCACAGAACTTGGTGCAACTTCTGTCCAATGGGAACTTTATCTTCTTTAGTTGCTAAAGTACGTGGAAAAAATGTAGCCCTTAAGGTAGATAGTTCTTGTGTAGGATGTAACCTTTGTGCTAAAAAATGTCCAATGGGCATATCAGCAAAGGAATATAAGAATTCACATATAACAAATACAGAATGTATACACTGTAATGAATGTGTATATGCTTGCCCTAAAAAAAGTATAAATTTAGATACTAACTTATAGTTATAGAGAGACAAGCTCCAATTTAAATTTATTTAATAACTTTAAAATATTTTCATACAAAATATAGTGTTGAATTTTAAATAATTCGGAGCATGTCCCACTATTTGGGGTATCCAAATTTTGAAATAGATAATTTAAAGAGTAAACTTGGAACCCTATAATATACAGCTTAATAAAAAACATAGCTAAAATAAAATTTAGCTATGTTTTTTTATATAGTTATAATATAATTACTACTCACTATATTCCTAATAATTCTAACGGAACTTTTTCTATTTTATATAAATTTGCAAAGCAAATCATATTATTAAATTAAAAGAAACTGGACTTAAGTTTCATCTTAAATTATTAATTTTTAATTTTAATTTTTAACTATAATGAGTAATACCCTCTATATTCTTCTGGTAATAATTTTGATATAGAAGTCATTATTTCCCACATAGCTCGAGTATGATATTCTTCTCGTGTTTCCTCTTTAGTTTTAGCTGGTAATTTGAATGGTTTTCCTATTTTCATTGTTACATTAGCACTGCAAATTTTTTCTTCTTCCATTGAGCCTTCTGGATTTATAGGTAAAAACTTTTCTGTATCTGTAAGCCCTATTGGAACTATTGTTGCTTTAGTTAATTTAGCTATTAGTATTATACCTTTTTTAGCTTCTATCATTTTACCATCTCTACTTCTTGTTCCTTCTGGGAAAATCATTATATTTCTTCCTGATTTTAATTTATTTATTACAGCTGCTATCGCATCCTTATCCGCAGAATTAGGCTTTATCATAACGCACTCTATTAATTCTAAAATTAAGCTTGTAAATTTATTATGACTTAGTTTTTCACCTGCTACAAAAACAGGTTTATACTCTTCTAATTCATTATTTATAAATATACCATCTGAATTACTTAAATGATTAGATATAAATATTATAGGACCTTCTACGCCTTTTAAGTTTTCTTTACCTTCTACTTTTAAGTTGGCATATTTATCTATATACTCATTTACTTTTTTTCTTATTACCTTACTTCTTAATGGTTTTGGTAATTTGCCTACAATAGTCATTTGGCTTTTTATACTCATTATTTTTCACCTTTCTCATTTTTAAATATTTTATCATAATAATCCTTTATGTATGGGGAGTTTATAGTTTTATATATGTTATCTATGTCTTTATTTTTTATACTTTTATATGTAACCATTGCATTTCGTATTAATGTATTTTTTCCTCTCCATCCACAGCTACAATTCTTATATTTATTTTTAAAATCACTATTATTTAAATTTATAATATCTAATAAACTATCATTCTTAAAAAAATCAAAGGGTTTAAATTCATCTATATTAGAATATTGTATTTCTTTGTTGTAAGGACATACATTTTGACAAATATCACAACCAAAAATTTTTCCTTCAATATATCTTAATTCATCCTTTGATAAATGTTTTTTTGAGTTATGTATGATAAACATTTATTAAAATTATTATCTATTTTATTTTTTTCTAATGTTTTAGTTGGACATGCTTTTAAACATAATTCACACCTTCCACAATCTTTACTTATAGGTGTGTCTGGTTCTAACTTTAAATTTATTATAACTTCTCCTAAAAATACATAGGACCCATATTTTTCAGTTATAAATGTATTGTTTTTCCCTACAAAACCCAAGCCAGAAAGATATGCTATATATCTTTCTGGTAATGGATTATTATCCACAAACCCTTTAGAATCTATCCCCATACTCTTTAGATAATCACATATCAATTGTAGATAACTTTTAACTACTTCATGATAATCTTTACCCTGTGTATATTTAGAAAAATATTTACTTCCTTCACTTTCTTTATAGCAATAGGGAACAGCAATAGATATTATACTCTTACCATTTTCCATAAGACTAAATGGATTTATCTTTTTTTCTATATCTTCTTCTTCAAATTCCACATAAAAACCATTGTTTTTTCTATAAGTATAGTATTCTTTTAGTTCATTAAAAACTCTACAGTCTGTTATACCTACTAGTTCTATTCCTATAGAGTTTATATATTTTTTTAAATCTTTTTTTATTTTATCATTCATAAAATTAACCTATCCTTAATTTAGTTAAAAGTTAATAGTGAATAATTAAGAGTTTAAGTTCCATTTTAAACTTATATATGGTTCCAAGTTGACTTTTAAAATTATCCATTCCAAAACTTGGATACCCAAAATAGTGAGACATGCTCCGAATCACTTAGAATTCAACACTACATCTTGTGTAAAAATATTTTAAGATTGTTGAATAAACTTAAATTGGAGCTTGTTTCCCTATATAATCTATAAACTATTTAAATATTCTAAAGCAGCATGTGCTGTTTTTTCACTATTTTTTATTACTTTATCCATTGTTTCATATCCTGTTGTTACAGTGCCACAAGCAAAAATTCCTTTTGCAGAAGTTTGCATACTTTTATCTACTATTATTTCGCCAAATTCTTTAGTTTTAATTCCAATTTTCTCTGCTATTAAAGATTCTGGCTTCATATATATAGATAATATTAATGTATCACAATCCACTAATTTTTCTGTGTCTTTTATTGGTTTTTTATTATCGTTAAGTTTAGTTATTTGAACGCTTTCTACTCGTCCTTTACCAATAACTTTCGTTACTCTTGTATTTGTCATTATGTTTATATTAAAATCTTTTATAAAAGTTTTAGCTTCTTTACTAACTGCTTTTATTTTATTAGTTGTTTCTATTATACCTTTTACATTTGCACCTTCTAAAATCAAGCTTCTTGCTGCAAATATAGCTGTATCTTCTGAACCTAATATAATAACATTTTTTCCTGGAAGTATTCCTTTATTATTAATTAATTTCAATGTTGAAACTGCACCAATTATTCCTGCACATCTATGACTTAGTATATTTTTATATCCTAATGGACGTTCTCTACAACCCATTGCTAATATAATTGCTTTGCTTTTAAAATTTAATATTCCTTCTGGACTTATAGCTATAATCTTATCACTTTTATCTATCTCTATAACATTTGTTAATGTTTTATAATCTATATTATATTCTTCTATCTTTGTTTGTAATAAATATATATATTCTGGAGCTGTTAATACCTCATCAGAATATTTATTTTTAAATCCACTATGAACACAACAATTTAAAATTCCCCCAAGTTCAAATTCTCTATCTAGAATTAAAATATTCTCTACACCATTTTCTTTTGCAGTTAATGCAGCAGTTATTCCACTAATGCCACCACCTACTACTATTAAATCGTATTCCCTCACAAAATCACCTCTATAATTATAAATAACTAAGTTACTATACAGTTATAATTTATACCTTATTAAATAAAATATTTTCATATAAATAAAACTATATTATTGAAGAATTGATAGTTATCCATTCCCAAACTTGGAGCTTGTTTCCCTATAGAATTTCAAACTTAAGATTAAATATATACATTAATTATAATATATATATTTAATCTCTTCCACTTAATAGGTTAAAGGATTTAATATTTAACAACTTAAATTTTTAAAATTCTAATATAGAAAATTTAATAAATATGTTTATATTAATGATTATTAAAGAAAACTTAAAAAATAGTAGCTTCAAATTCATAATTTGAAAGCTACTAATTCTTATAAAATAAAGTGTTAAACAAAATATATTTTTATTTTTTACTATTTTTTATTTGCGTCCATATTTCATCATAAAGTTTAGTTGATTCACCTACATCTTTTATTAACTCATTTTTTTCTACTGCCTCTCTTGGTGGATAGACAGCTATATCTTCAAGCTTTTCTTTTGACATAAGTTTTTGAGCTTCTTTATTAGGATTTGCATATGGAAACTCTTCTGAAACTTGTAAACTTACTTGTGGATCGTATATATAATTTATAAACTTTTCAGCCAATGCTTTATTTTTTGCTGTTTTAGGAACTACAAAGTTATCATATTGTGGAACAACACCTTCTTTTGTAAGTATTGTTTCTAAATTAGGATTTTCTAACTTAGCAAGATATGCTTCTGTTCCCCAAACATATCCTATTGAGGCTTCTCCATTTATTAATAGTGTTTTTGGTGATTCACTATCAAAAGCCTTTATATTTGGCATTAATTTTACTAAGTCTTGTTTCGCCTTTTCTAATTCTTGTGGATTTTTAGTGTTTATAGAGTAGCCATTTTTTTGAAGTGCCACTCCTATCATAACCCTTGGATCATCTAAAACTACCATAGAATTTTTAAACTGTGAATCCCACATATCTTCAAAAGATGTAATATCTTTATCTATTTTGCTTCTGTCCACAACTATATAATTTCCACCCCACATATATGGAAAACTATATTTATTGCCTGGATCAAAATCTAAATTCAATACATTGTTATCTATATTAGACATATTAGGTATATTACTTTTGTCTAATTCTTGTACTAAATTTTGTTTTATCATAACCTCAATTGCATAATCACTTGTTATTATTAAATCGTATGGAACATTTCCACCCATAAGCTTTGCAAGCATTTCTTCATTTGATGAAAATGTCATGTAATTTACGTTTACATTATATTCTCTTTCAAACTCTTCTACTACAGACTCAGGCAAAAATTCTGACCAGGTAAATATGTTTAAAGTTTCTTTTGGCGTAACTGTTTTACCTGAAAACATTGTAAAACCAGCTCCAAAAATTACTAGTACTATAGCAATAAATGTTATAACTTTCTTTATTTTTTTATTCTTTAATACATTTCTTCTAATACCTTCAGCAACTATAACTATAGTTAATGTAAATACCATCATTACAGTAGATAATGCATTTATTTCTGGTGTTACACCAAATTTAACCATAGAAAATATTTTTAATGGTAATGTATTACTTTCAGGACCTGCTGCAAAGAAACTTATTATTACATCATCTAAAGAAAGTGTAAATGCAAGTAATCCTCCTGCTATTATTCCTGGTGATATTATAGGTAAAGTTACTTTAGTTAATGTTTGCCAAGGCGTAGCACCTAAGTCTAATGCTGCTTCTTCTATAGAATTATCAAATCCTTCTAATCTTGCTCTTACAACAACTACTACGTATCCGATACAAAATGTTATATGAGATAATATTAGTGTTGTTAATCCTGCTTCTAAATTTAACATAGAGAAAAATACAAGCATTGATATTCCCATTACTATTTCAGGAATAACTACAGGAACATATAAAAGTCCCTCTATAGCCTTTTTGCCCTTAAACTTATATCTATACATTCCAATAGCAGCTAAAGTCCCTATTATAACAGCAAAAAAAGTACTTATGAATCCTATTATTAAACTGTTCTTTAGTGCCATTAATATCTGATCATTTGTAATTAACTTCTTATACCAGTCTAGTGTAAAACCTGTCCATGTAGCATTTAATTTTGAGCTATTAAAAGAAAATACTATAAGTACTACAATTGGTAAGTATAAGAACATATATATTAATGTAGTATATATTTTTGATATTATACTTATTTTGTTTTTCATTTATAAAACCTCCTTAGAGGCATTTTTACCTTTTGTTGCTTTAAAATATAGTCCTATTGCTATTAACATAAGTAATATTAATACTACTGCTATAGCTGCTCCAAAAGGCCAATCTCTAGATGTTAAAAACTGATTTTTTATCAAATTAGATATTAACATTGTTTTACTTCCACCCATCAAGTCAGAAATAAAGAAATATCCTAAAGTTGGTATAAACACTAGCATACATCCAGCTATTATTCCTGGTTTTGTAAGCGGTAATGTTACATCTTTAAAAGTTTTAACTGGTGATGCTCCTAAATCACTAGCTGCTTCTATATAACTCATATCTAATTTTTCAATTGATGTATATATAGGAAGTATCATAAAAGGTAACATAATATATACCATACCTAAAAGTACAGCTCCGTCAGTATATAACATTTGGATTGGTGATGATATCATTCCAATCCTTAGTAATAATGTATTTATTACCCCTTCTGTCCTTAAAAGTATTATCCATGCATAAGTACGAACTAATGAATTTGTCCAAAATGGTAATATTACTAAAAGTAATAATATAGACCTATACTTTTTTTTCGCTCTTCCAATAAAATATGCAAATGGATACCCTATAATTAAACATCCAACAGTTGTTAAAATTCCTATTAAAACTGTTTTCCAAAGTATTTGTAAATATATTGGCGATAACAGTCTTTTATAATTTTCTATTGTTAAAGGTAATTGAACTTCTCCGTATTCACCTCTTGATAGAAAACTAAACAAAAATACAATTGTAAGTGGCACAACAAAAAAAGTCACTAACCACAAAGTTACGGGTCCTACTGTAGCTAATAGTGATTTTAGTTTATTTCTATTTTTGTGAAGCTTATTAACTTCCTTTGTTTTCTTTAACATTATTGAACCACCACTGCATGTTTAGGATTCCATATAGCAAATATATGTGGTTTATTCTGCTCTTCTAATGAATAAACTTGACTTATAGGCTCTGCTACAATAAACTCTGTTCCATTTTCAGTTGTAACAACAGTTTTTATTACAGAACCATTATAAATTCTTTCTTTTACTTTTACTTTTATTCCGACCATTCCATTATCTATATTGTTAGAAAGTTTTATTCTTTCTGGTCTAATAGCTAAACAAATTTCCTCTGTAATAGAATTCTCAGTGTGTCCTATGAGAATATCTTCTCCAAATTTGTTATCTACAAGATATAATTCTTCGCCTCTTTCTAACACAGTTCCCTCAAATAAATTCGTTTCACCAATGAAGTTTGCCACAAATTTTGTTCTAGGTTTTTCATAAATTTCTGAAGGTGTTCCCACATGTTCTATAACACCATTGTTCATTACTACTATCCTATCTGACATTGTTAGCGCTTCTTCTTGGTCATGAGTAACATATATAAATGTTATTCCAAGTTTTCTTTGAAGCTGTTTTAATTCAAGCTGCATTTGTTTTCTTAACTTTAAATCTAAAGCTCCTAAAGGTTCATCTAAAAGTAATACTTTCGGATTATTTATTACCGCTCTTGCTATTGCAACCCTTTGTTTTTGACCTCCTGAAAGTTCGCTAGGCATCCTTTTTTCAAAGCCTTCAAGTTGAACCATTTTCAGCATTTCATGCACTTTTTCTTTCACTTCACTATCTTTTACATTTTTAACTCTTAGTCCAAATGCTATATTTTCATAAATGTTCATATGTGGAAATAGTGCATAACTTTGAAAAACTGTATTTACACATCTCTTATATGGTGGTACTTTTGAAATTTCCTCTCCGTCTATAAAAATCTCACCTTTTGTAGGATTTTCAAATCCTGCTATCATTCTTAGTGTAGTAGTTTTGCCACAGCCACTAGGTCCTAGAACAGTTAGAAATTCACCCTTTCTTATATTTAAGGAGATATTATCCACTGCCAAAAAATCGCTTTCTAAAAATCCTTTGCTTATTCCTTTTAATTGAACCATTACATCAATCAAGAAAATCACCCCTGCTTTCTAATATTTTTCATTTATATATTTTTTAAGGAATATACCGGAAATAACACTTTTTCCTTAATATACCTAATTCTTAACAAAATAAAAATCCCTTGCATTTTTATTGCAGGGGATATTAGTACTCATAACTTATTCAGCATTAGCTAATATAAATTGATTATGAACTAATTTATAAATTTAGAATAAATTCTAAAGTGTTAACCTAACATAATTAACCCCTTCTCGTATCTATTTTTAATAATTGGTTTATTGTTTTGCAACAATTTTTCCATATTAGTAAATATACCTATTATAAAAAATAAAACTTACTTGTAAAATTAAAATTTACTTGTAAAATTTAAACTTAAATTTATTTAAAATCCATAGTCTTAGTTATATATAGCATATGTAATATATTTAGTTTTAAGACATTTTTGATTTTTAAAATAAATATTGTTTTATCTGACTCCTTTTAGTCTACAATTTAAATTCTATGTCTAAATCTGTACGTAGAATTTAAATAAACCATATAACATTTAAATGCCATTAAATATTAATAAAAATCATTACTTTTGATTATAGCAAAAGCGAAAATAAAATTCTACATTTATTTTCTTTTTGTTATATTTTTTTTGCATAAAAAATCAGTAGTAAAAACTACTGATTTTAATATATTAAATTTGCAATTATTTTTTGTATAACAAACATAATTATATTTTTAAATTACCTTTACCAATTTCTATTAAAGCAGAATTTAAAACTTCTGGAAACTTACTAAGATTTTGTATAACTTCAAACACTTTATCTTTTCCATATACATCATGTATTACTCCCCATAAATCATTTCCTAATGAATAATTTCTTGAATGTTTAAGTTTAGGTAATTCTAATTTGTTTTGCTCTGACGTATACAGTGAAAACCAATATTGTGAAATACATTCATTTATATCAATTTCATTTTTTTAATTTTATCTAACTGGCTTTTAAATTCATCAAAAATACTATTAAAATTACTATTTAAATAATTCCATGTAACTTTATCTAAACCAATATTTTTAGTTTCATTTCCATAAATTCCCTTTGTTAAAATTTCCTCTCCATTATTACAATATTTAACAGCTAATCCTTCAAAAGCTAAAAATAAAAATAATATTTCTTCATTTGGTAAATTTTCTTCTATTCCTAATTTATCAACAAACATATTAAATCCAACATGATGTATTTCATGAGCAATAATATGTTTAATATTTTCTAAATCAAAATTTTTTAAATATTGAATTATATCAAAATGAGAACAATTGTTATAAAACCATCCACCAGAATTACCTAATCCTACAGAAAAAATAAAATCTAAACTTTCAAATTTTACGCTTTCTGGTAAACCTTTAAATGTATACTCTAATGCTTCTAAAACATATTTCTCATCCAAATCATATATTTTTTCTAACTGTGATTCATAAAAATCTAAGTTATCAAAAAAGTATTTTAAATCTTCATATCTTAATTTTAATCTTTCATTTTTAATTTCTTTAAAATTTAATTTAAAAAAATTCATAAAAAAATCTATATATTCTTCTTTTGTAAATCCACCACGAGGTCCACCTATATTATTATACCTATCAAATTCTACCTTATAATCTTCATGCTCTAATAAATTTTCTAACTCTACTCTATCTAATTTCGAAGCCTTATGTTTTTTACATATGTCAATCATTTTAGGAATTGTTTTGTACCTTATGCTAATTTTCATATAACCCCCCCATATTTGTGAATAAAATTTACTACCAGTATTATAACATATCTAATTTATAAGAATTTAATCTACTTTTACTATTAATTTTAATTTTTAGTAAATAAAAAAAATCAGTAGTAAAAACTACTGATTTTTATGGCAGGGGCACGAGGACTTGAACCCGGAACCAACGGTTTTGGAGACCGCTACTCTACCAATTGAGCTATACCCCTATATTAATTAGCACATTTGTTATATTAACATTTTGTATAGATTATGTCAATATTAAGTAAATTTATTTTTGTATAGAATAAAACTCCCTTTTGTATTATTATAGTTTTAGATAAGAAATATAAATTTAAATATAAATTGGTATAAATATTAAGTTTTACATACAAAATAGTTTTAAGTAGCTATATGTACATTTAATTCAAATTAATATTTCTTATAATTTCAACTTTAATTACATTGATGATATAATTGTAATCAACTTTAATTATAATTAAAGTTTTTAATATTCGAAAAAATTTAAAGGTGGGTTGATTTTGAACAAATTTAAAGATTTAAAAGAAAAATTTAATGCTAATCTTTATATATTATTGCTTATTTTATGTGCATACATAGGCGTTAAAATTATAGATAATTATTATATATTGTTTAACTTATATGATTTATTATTAGGCATACTTTGGCCATTTATATTGGCTGCAATAATTGCTTATGTGCTTAATCCTATAATGAAAGTCTTTGAGAATAAACTTAATTTATCACGAGGACTAAGTTTACTTTCTACTTTGATTCTTGTAACCCTTGTTTTAGTACTTTGTGCAATTTACCTAATTCCAGGAATAGTTTCTAATATTACAACTCTTATTAACTCTATACCTGAGATGGTTAGAGTTTCAGAAAAATGGTTTAATAATGCTATAAATAGTGAACTCACAATGGAAATTGCAAATAAAATTAATATATTAGAAAACCTTGGTAATTGGTCTACAACTTTCTTTAATACAGCTTTAGCATCATTAGTAACTGTTACTTTATCTATAGTTAATTGGGTATTTGCATTGATTATAGCTGTTTATTATTTATTTTATAAAGAAACATTTGTTAAGTCTTCAAGAAAATGGTTGTTTATAATTTTTAGAGAAAGATTAGGCAAAAAACTTTTAGAATTTTTCCACGCTGTGAATTATATGTTAGGTACTTATTTATGGGTCAGAGCAGTAGAATCTACTATAGTTGGAATAGCTTGTTTTATAGGTCTTATATTTATAAAATCTCAATATATAGTTTTAATTTCAGTGGTATTTGGTATAACTAATATGGTACCTTACTTTGGACCTTTTGTTGGTATAGTGTTTGGTGTAGTACTAAACATATTCTTCAATCCAATGACTGCTTTAATAGTTTTAATTTGGCTGTTTGTGTTACAACAAATTGATGGAAATTGGCTTGGACCTAAAATGTCATCTAATAGTATTGGTATAAACCCTGTAGCTTGTTTACTTGCACTTAGTGTTGGTGGAAAGCTTTATGGAATGATAGGTATGCTTATAGCTATTCCTATAGCCGGAGCTTTAAAAATTTATTATGAACGATATTTAAATAAATATACCAGTAAAAACCCTAAGTTAGTTGACGCCATTGATAATTATAAAGTTGATATTAGTCATATAAAAGTTAAAAAAAGTTCTAGCATTAAATCTTCTTCAAATAGAAAAGATGACAATTCTAGTAATTAATTTAAAGATAACAGATTAAGATATATATTTTAATCTGTTATTTTTGTATAAGCTTGAAATTTTATTTTATAGATTTTTTAAAAACTTCTGTGTATTCTTTATAATCTCATTGTATATAAAGTCTATTATTTTACTTTTTAAATTTTTTTACAATGTATAAACCTATAGCTGTAGAAATTAAATTTTCTTTATTGTTTATACTAAATAAAAAAGAGATTTAAAAATAAATTATTTTTAAATCTCTTTTTTATTACATTACTTTGCTATAAAGTTCTTCTTTTCTTATCATAGCCCAAAGTTCAACATTTATATAACTTTTTTCTTTGTAGTTATAATAATGTTCTTTAAGCATTCCTTCTTCTTTAAAGCCTAATGATTCTACTAATTTAATAGATGGATCATTGTTAATATCTATGATTGCTACAACTTTATGCATATATAGTTCTTTAAATGCAAATTTTAAAACCCTTTTTATACATTCAGTAGCTATCTTGTTTCTCCAGTATTTTTTTAATATGGTATATCCTATTTCACATCTATTAGAATACAAATCTAAATTATATATTCCTATTTCTCCTATAAATTTATAATGAAGTTTATCAATGATTACCCAATGTATACCTTTTTTATTGTTATAATCATTTATTAAATGCTCCAAATATAATTTTATTTGTTTTTTTAAATCAAAAATTTCAGTTCCTGAGTATTTCATAACTTCATCATCTGATAATAAACTCTCATAATCTTTTTCATAGGCCTTATCACATTTTAGCAATAGAAATCTTTCAGTTTCCATAGTTGGAAATATTGAAAAACACCTTTCTCTAAAGTCCTTATAGTCTATCAAATTGTCAGGCATAACACTTCCCCCTCGCCTATACTAAATGATTAATTCTGTATTCTAATCAGCGGTAAACTTTATGTATTATATGTTATAAACTTTATTTATGTACTACAAAAAAACGCTTACATCATAAATTTTGTATAATTTTTTCTATATTTATATTATATCAAATTTTCTGATTTTTTAAACTAACTTTTTGTAAACTTTATTATATTATGTGTAGTTTTATACTATATAATTAGTTTTAATATACTTTTTATTTACCTATGATTATTAAATTTAATATATTTTGGTATATTATATAGGGTGCACGTTATAGCTTTAATTTATACACTTAAAAATTTTATTAATATAAAAATTTAATTAACTAGTTGTATATATATCTATCTATTGAGATAATTGGTTTATTCTAATATAATTGATCATAAAATTATTAGTATTAAAACTATAGAAAGGATTGATATTATGACTTTAAGTACATTTTTTATAAAGGATAAAAAAGATAAAAATATTCATATTTATAAATGGGACTGTGATGTTTCTTCTCCTAAAGGAATAGTTCAAATTTCTCATGGTATGGCAGAACATGGACTTAGATATAATAATTTTGCTAAGTTTTTAAATGATAATGGATTTATTGTTTATGCAAATGACCATCGTGGCCATGGTAAAACTAGTCCTAATAGTTTAGGTTATATGGGGAAAGGTGATGCTTTTCAGTTAATGGTAGATAATTTAAAGGATGTAACTAATTTAATAAAAAAAGAAAATCCTAATCTTCCTATATTTCTTTTTGGCCATAGTATGGGTTCTTTTTTATCTCTTAGATATTCTGAGATTTTCGGAAAAGAATTGAATGGCTTAATCTTGTGTGGAAGTAATGGGAATCAAAAACTATTATTTTCTTTTGCAGAAAAATTAGCTAAACATCAAATGAAAAAACATGGTGAGAAAACCCCTGCTAAATTTATGGATAAGTTAAGTTTTGGTAATTTTAATAATAAATTTAAACCTATAAGAACAAATTTTGATTGGCTTACTAGAAATAAAGAAGAAGTTGATAAATATATAGATGACCCTTTATGTGGAGCCATACATTCCAACTCATATTTTTATTACTTATTAAAGGGATTAAAACATAATCATAAAAGTGATAATTTATCTATGATTCCTAAATCTTTACCTATATTACTTATAAGTGGAAGTGATGATCCTGTTGGGCTTATGGGAAAGGGTGTTGAAAAATTACAAAAGAGTTTAATAAATCATGGGATAAATTCTGTAGATATGATTTTATATCCTGGTGCAAGACATGAGCTTTTAAATGAAATAAATAAAGATGATGTTCATTCGGATGTACTAAAATTTTTAAATGCTATCTTATAGAATTATAACTTTAAAATTTTTAAAATGAAGTAAGTGACTAATGTTTTATAGTTAAATTTTATTTATTTTTCTCCATAAAAAAAATCAGTAGCTTTGCTACTGATTTCATGGCAGGGGCACGAGGACTTGAACCCGGAACCAACGGTTTTGGAGACCGCTACTCTACCAATTGAGCTATACCCCTATAACAATAAATATTTTAGCATAATATTTATTGTTTTGTCAATATACTTTCAAAATAAAATCATACCTAAAATTTAGGTATGATTTTGTTTAAACTATAAAATTTTAAACCCAGCTGACTTAACCTTTGATAATATCTCATCAAAATTATCTGTTTTTAGTCTTACTACAATTTCTTTAACTTCTGTTTTGCTCTTAGGGTCAACTACTACAAAACTCATTATGTCACCTTTGTTTTCTGTTATTATTTTAGATAATTTTGATATTTGACCTGGAATGTCATGAGCTATTACAGCTAAACGATTACCCTTATTTAAACCAAACAATTCTGTGAATTGATGAAATATTCCATAATGAGTTACTATGCCTTTAAATACTTCTCTATTGTCTACTACCGCTAAAAAAGAAACATTTTTTGTTTCTAAAAAATATGCTGCTTCTTCAACTTGTTCCAATGGTTTTATAACTGGAACATCAGTTCTCATTACATTTTCCACTAAAAAATCTGATAAAAGACATTCTCTTTCTACACTTTTTTCATAATAATAAGTATAGATTTTCTCTTTTGATATGACACCTAGAAATTTATCCCCTTCTGCTACTGGAATTGATAGAAATCCGTGTTTTTCCATAAGTTCCAACGCTTCACCTATAGTCATTTTAGGTAAAGCCGTTATTAACTTATCTCTGGTTAACATCAAGTTACTTACAAACATTTTTTTCCTCCCTATCACTATTTTATTTTTAGTTTTTATAAGGCTTCAAAATCTTATTTTATAGGTTTTGAATACCCCTAAAGTGAATACTCACTCGTAAATAGCTTAAGTGTAACAGTATGTTTAGACAAAAGCTTTTTCATTTCAAAAATAAATTTGAATGCGAGCTTGTTTCACTATAAGAATGCAAATTTTCTAATTATTTTAGTTAAGAGTTATGGTAATTATTACTCACTATAATCCTAATAATACTAAACATATTTTTTATTTTTAAGTTAGTTGAAACCATGTATAATGGATAGTTATGGTAATTTTCGTAATCAATTATATTTTCTTAATATTCTTTCATTAATTATTGTATAAAATACTACCTTATAGTTTAAATTTATATTAATAACACTTTTTAATAGTACCTTCATATTTCTAGTATTATTTTTTATATTTTATCCAAAATATTATATATTATTTAATTATACATTATTTTCTAAATTATATAAATATTAAGTGTTTATTGTTGTTTTAAATTTATCGCTCTATTTAGCTTATGTTAATCAGCCTAAAATCTTTACTAAAATATATATTTAAATAAACTTATTCTGTAACATTTTTACTTTATTACTTTATAAATATAATATATACAAATTTTATATATTGTAAAAATAACAAAAAATTAAGAGTTTGTGTATTTTCTTTTCTTTTTATTATTTTTGGGCTAAAATATTATATGAGGTGAACGTAATGGAATTTATCGTTAATACTGTAGAAGAAACTCAAAAACTCGGTATTCAAATTGGCAAGCTTTGCAATAGTGGGGACATTATTTGCCTTATTGGTGATTTAGGAACTGGAAAGACTCATTTAACTAAAGGAATTGCCCTAGGTCTTGAAATAAATGAAAGTATAACTAGTCCCACCTTTAACATTGTTAACGAATATGACGATGGAAGATTAAAATTTTATCATTTCGATGTTTATAGAGTAAACGATCCTGATGAAATAGCTGCTATTGGCTTTGATGAGTATATATTTGGAGATGGCGTTAGTGTTATAGAATGGGCTAACTACATTGAAGAATTAATTCCTCAAGACAACTTAACTATATTACTTGAAAAAGTACCTCAATTAGGATCTTCATTTAGAAAAGTAACTATTAGATATCAAGGTAAAAGATATGATTATATAAAGGAGTTAACACTATGATAATTCTTAGCTTAGATTGTGCAACAGAATGCGCTACAGCAGCATTACTAAAAAATGATGCAATAATTGGTGAAATTAATATTAATAATAAGAAACAGCATTCATCAATTCTTATGCCGATGATTGATCAACTTTTTAAAAACACAAATTTAACATTAAATGATGTTGATGGATTTGTTGTTTCTAAAGGACCTGGATCATTTACTGGTCTTAGAGTTGGAATGTCTACAATAAAAGGATTAGCACAAGCTTTAAATAAACCTTTTGTATCTGTTTCAACTTTAGATGGACTTGCAAATAATTTATATTTTGCTGATGGACTTATATGTCCTATAATGGATGCGTTACGTGGCAACGTATATACTGCTCTTTATAATTTTGAAAATAATAATCTAAAGGCTTTGACAGAGCCAATGATTTTATCTATAGAAGATCTTATACAAAAGATTAAAGAGAAAAATAAAAAAGTTTATTTTATAGGTGATGGAACTTTTAAATATCAAAATCAATTATTAAGTTCTATTTCAAATTGTTATATTGCACCATGTCATTTAAATGTTGCAAAAGCTTCTTCTTTAGGTGAGGTAGGATTAAACCTTCTTAATAAAGGAATAACCGATGATATATATACTTCAGCACCGCTTTATTTAAGACTTTCTCAAGCTGAACGTGAATATGAGGAGCGCATGAAAAACAATGGATAATTTATCAGTTGAAAATATTAATGAAAATAATATTTTTGGTATAGAAGAAATTTCTAAATTAAGTTTTCATAGCCCTTGGAGTTTAGAATCTATAAAAAAAGAACTTTCTAACACCTATGCTAATTATGTAGTTTTAAAACTACAGGATAAACATATAGGTTTTGCAGGTGCATGGGTTATTTTTGATGAAGCCCATATAACTAATATAGCTATTCATCCTAACTATAGAGGTTTAGGTTATAGCCATATTATTATGGATGCACTTTTAGAAAAATGTAAAAATGCTGGAGCCAATTCTATGACTTTAGAAGTCCGTGCTTCAAATATTGCCGCACAAAAATTATATGAAGGATATGGCTTTAAAGTTGAAGGAATTAGGAAAAATTATTATGATAATCCTAAAGAAGACGGCTATATAATGTGGAAATATGATATATAATAATTTTATAATATTATAAAAAGCAGATTGATTAGATTTTCAATCTGCTTTTATATCTATAATTAAACTTTTTTAGGTCCTCCAAGCATTGGTTCTACCTTAAACAATGTAACAGATAACCTTTTATATAATAAAAATGTTGTAAATGAAACTATTATTGCTTTTACTCCATTAAAAGGTATTAATCCAAATACTATATAATTAATTAATTCTTTTCCTGCCATATGCATTCCAAAAGCCGGTAATAATATATACATATTTACTAGTATAGCAACTACTTCTATAGATAAAAATCCTAATATCATTCCTATAATAGCAGTTTTTTTGCTTTTCTTTCGGTGATAAACAATTGATGCTGGTAATACTAATGAAATTCCTACTAAAAAGTTTGCTAATTCACCAACTAAACCTGTTGCTGTTCCTTTAAACAATATTATTAAAATATTTTTAAATAATTCTATTATTACTCCAATTAAAGGACCAAAAGCAAACGCACCCATAAGCGCTGGAACATCACTTAAATCCATTCTTAACCATGGGAATGCAGGTATCACCGGAATTTCCACATACATAAGTATAAATGCGATAGCAGATAGTAATGAAATTTTAATCATTTTGTTCAATCTTTTTTGGTTATTCATATTAAAATACCTCCTACTATACACTTCTAGGAATTAATATAGCATAAAAAACCCTAACATAAATGTTAGGGCGACATAACCATACTTATAGTAACGCATATATTAATCTTCTTTCATCCAGACTGTACTGTCGGCTTCGGAATTTAACCGAATCATGCCATAAGGCTCGCGGGCTTTACCGCCGGTGGGGAATTGCGCCCCGCCCTGAAGAGTATTAAATTGTTTATTTCTTTAAATTAATTATATATTAATTTTTCAAAAAAAACAATATAATGTTGTTTACTCAACAAAAACTCTAATAGTTCCAGATATTTGATTGTATCGTGCAGATTTTTTTATAAGATTTTCTATATACTCAGGAAAATTTTTATTTACTTCAGTGCTAAATGCTTCTTTTAAAAATGCTATACACTCATAGCATATTCTAATATCCCTGCCACCTTCTAAATATAAATGTTCTAAAGCACTTTCATAACTTATTTCTCTGCATTCATTGTTTTTAGCCATATTTACTATGTCATTAGCATCTTCTGCTGATTGCAGTTTTAATAATATTTCTTTATTCTCATCATCATTTAAATTGTACATCTTTAACTGAGATTCAATAAAGTCTTTAAACCCTTCAAGTAAAATATCTTCTTTTAATGTATATAATATGACTTTACTGGATTCTTTTTTTCATAAAAAGCTAAATCAACTTTTTTATCTAAATCCATTTGTATTTTGTTTAAGTCTATATTATGTATTTCTAAATCTGGCTTACATATGATTATATTATGGCAAATTCCAGCAAATAAGTACTTTTCCATATTATCTCTCTCCCAATAAAAATATAATAACTGTATAAATCTAAAATTTATTTGTTTTTTACTAATAAATTATTTTTTAAACTTAATTTATAAAATCTAATATTTTTTTAAAACATTATAAAAATACAGCTATTTAATGCAAAAATCAATAATTAAATTCTGTTTTATTTCTGCATTTTATATCATTTTTAGACATTCTTCTTTATTTTACCCTACTTCCCTCAATATTAATCAATGTTTTATTTTGTTGCATATATTTTATTTTTAATTATATTTATAATTTTCATATAATTATTGAAAGATATAAATTAATTTATACCTTAATCAATTAAAATTTCTTATAAATAAAATAAAAATAGACATATTTATATGCCTATCTTTAAATTTGAAATTAGCTTTTTTTCATAGAAAGTGAAATTCTTTTTCTTTTCTCATCTACTTCCAAAATACTAACTTCTACAATGTCTCCTACTTTTACAACATCTAATGGATGCTTTACAAACTTATCACTTAATTGACTTATATGAACTAATCCATCTTGATGAACACCTATATCTACAAAAGCACCAAAATCTGATACATTCCTAACTGTTCCCATTAAAAGCATTCCTGGTTTTAAATCGCTCATTTCTACTATACCACTTTTAAATATAGGTTTTGGTAGTTCTTCTCTTGGATCTCTTCCTGGTTTCTTTATTTCTTTTATTATATCTTGTAATGTTGGAACTCCAACTCCTATTTCCTCTGCTAATTTAACTTCACCTAAGTCTTTTACTTTAGAGTCTATATCTAATAAATTACCTTTTTTTATATCTTCCTTAGAGTAATTTAATATATCTAAAAGTTTTTTACATGCATTATAACTTTCAGGGTGGACTGAAGTATTGTCTAATGGTTCATTGCTTTCCATAACCCTTAAAAACCCTGCACATTGTTCAAAAGCTTTAGCTCCTAACCTTTTTACTTTTAAGAGTTCTTTTCTAGTTGTAAATTTACCATTTTCCTCTCTATATAAAACTATATTTTTAGCTATAGTTCCATTAATTCCTGATATATATGATAATAATGATGGTGTAGCTACATTTAAATCTACTCCTACATTATTTACACAATCTTCTACTACTCCTTTTAATGACTCATCCAACTTTTTAGGAGTAACATCATGTTGATATTGGCCTACCCCTATTGATTTAGGATCTATTTTAACAAGTTCAGCTAAAGGGTCTTGTAATCTTCTTCCTATAGATATAGCACCTCTAACAGTTACATCTAAATCTGGATATTCTTCTGTTGCAAGCTTGGATGCTGAGTAAACCGAAGCTCCTGCTTCTGAAACTACAACATAATATATATCTTTTCCTATTTCTGATTTAACAGCCTTTATTACTTCTGCTAAAACTTCTTCTGATTCTCTACTAGCTGTTCCATTACCTAAAGAAATAACATCTACATCATGTTTTATGCATAAGTTCTTTAATGTATTTATAGATTCTTTAACCTTTTCTTTGCTACCTGCTGTAGCAAAAACTGCTGTATTTTCTAAAAACTTTCCTGTTTCGTCTAATATGGCAATTTTGCAACCAGTTCTAAACCCTGGGTCAAACCCCATTACAGTTTTACCTTTTATAGGTGATATCATTAACAATGCCTTTAGGTTTGCTTTAAATATATCAATAGCACCTACTTCTCCTTTATCTGTTAAATCTCCTCTTATTTCTCTTTCTATTGATGGATAAATTAATCTTTTTAAACTATCTTCTACAGATTTTTCTATATACGAATCTGTTCTGCTATTTCCCTTCAATGTTTTATTTTTCAAATAAGCAATTATTTTATCTACATCGCAAGTAATTTTAACTGAAAGAATTTTTTCTTTTTCGCCTCTATTTATAGCTAAAATTCTATGAGATGGTATTTTCTTAACCTCTTCCTTATAATCATAATACATCTCGTATGGTGTAGGTTCTTTTGACTCACCTTTAGTTTCTATATAACCTTCTTTGAAAACTAATGTTCTTATATACTTTCTGTATTCTGCTTCATCAGATATTTTTTCACTTATAATATCCATTGCACCTTGGAATGCTTCGTCAATAGATTTTACTCCTTTTTCTTCATTTAAGAACTGTGATGCATATTCATTTATATCACTATTGAAACTTCCATCAAATAGTACTTCTGCTAGTGGTGTTAATCCTTTCTCTACCGCTATTGTTGCCCTTGTTCTTTTTTTAGGTTTATAAGGTCTATATATGTCTTCTATTTCTGTTAAAGTTGTAGCTTTTTCAAGAGATGTCTTAATTTCTTCTGTAAGTTTTCCTTGTTCATCTATAAGTCTTATAACATCTGTTTTTCTATCTTCAAGGTTTCTAAGATAAGTTAATCTCTCAGAAAAATTTCTTAAAACTATATCATCAATTCCACCAGTTCTTTCTTTTCTATATCTAGCTATAAAAGGCACTGTATTTCCTTCATCTAACATTTCAATTACATTATTTACTTGTTCCTTTGAAAGTGCAAATTCTTTCATTAATCTATTTTTTATATTATCCATTTTATCCTCCTATAAATAGTAGATTACAAATTAAATTTTATGTTTAATTTAACTTTTCAACTTGTTATTCCATATCATATTTACATTTTTAACGCATATTATTTTATTATGAAATTGTTTCCTTAAGTTTCCATAATAATTCTACCATAAAATCCTTTGCAAATTAAATAATTTTATATTTTTAAGGAGATTGTTATGTCAGTGATTTTTAAAAACAAAAAAATATGTTACTTATAAGTTTGACTGTTATATCAATATTTATAACAGCATTATCAATTACATTCTATTTTAAGATAAATAATTTTTCTTCTAAGCGAGTTGTAGAGCATATAAATTATCTTGCAAGTGACACATTAAAAGGACGACTTTGTGGAACTACAGAAAATAAATTAGCAGAAACCTATATATTAGATAATTTTAAAAATTTAGGTCTACTACCTTATAAAGATTCTTATACTGAAAGTTTTTCTATTCAATATCCTAAAAAATTAAATTTTAATCCTGAACTAAACATTATAGATTCTAATAGTAAAAATATAATAGAAAGTTTTAATTATGGTGTAGATTATAAAGATGATGGAACTAATTTTAGAATAAATGATATTACCTTTTCATCATCAGATGTAGCTCAAAAGACTGATTCCTATTTACTTGTTAAACATAAAGAGGATTATGTTCTCTTTTATGCTATAAATGATGAATCCTTTTCTTTTAGAAGTTCTTTTTTAAGTAATTTTAATTATGGTCTATCCATTTATATGACTAAAGACGGTTTAAACAAATTAATTACAGCTATTGAGAATGGTAGTATTGTTAACGCTAAAATTCCATTTTCTAATTCAGATACCACTGTAAATAATGTTCTTGGTTGTATTAAAGGAAAAAATTCTTCTATAGATCCTATAGTAATTTCTTGTCATTTTGACCATGTTGGAACAGATTCTATTGGAAATGTATATTATGGAGCTTTAGACAATGCTTCTGGTTCTTCTTTTGTATTAGAGCTTGCCAATTACATAAAATCTTTGGGAACACCTTCTAGAGATATTATTTTCGCAGCTTTTAATGGAGAAGAGTTTGGATGTGTAGGTTCTACTTACTTTTTTAATAACAATAAAAATCAATTAAAAAATAGTACTGTATATAATTTTGATATGATTGGAAGTTTTGATGGTATCCCTTTATGTGTAATGGGTGGTAAAGAAGATACTAAAGATACTACCTTAATCCATGGTTTGTCTCAAATTCTTGAAGATAAAAATGTGTATTTCAATTATATCTTTGAAGATTCTAGTGATCATATGATTTTTAGGAAAAATGATGTTAGTGCAGTAACATTTATAGATAATGATTTATCTAGGATTCATACACCAAATGATAAAGTAGAGTTTATTAATAAAAAAGCTATTGACAGAGCCTTTTCTGTTATTTCAAAAGAACTTTGTGGTAATTATTTTAGTAATCCTTTTATTAAATATAATACTATAATTTTCATATCATCTTTGTGTACTTCTACTACTTTAATTACTATTTTTGTTTTAAAAAATAAAAATAAAAAAGTATGCTAATTTGCATACTTTTTTTAATTATAAAGTTTTTAAATACTCTGTAATAAATTCTTCTATATTACCATCCATAACAGAATCCACATTGGCAGTTTCCGTTCCTGTTCTATGGTCTTTAACTAGACTATATGGATGAAATACGTAGGATCTTATCTGACTGCCCCAACCATTATCTTTTATTTCACCAGCTAAATCCTCTATTTTTTCTTTATGTGCCTGTTCTTTTAAATCAACTAATTTTGATTTTAACATTTTAAGAGCATAGTCCTTATTGGTATGCTGACTTCTCTCACTTTGGCATTGAACAACTATGCCAGTTGGTATATGAGTTATTCTTATAGCCGATTCTGTTTTATTTACATGCTGACCACCAGCGCCACTAGCCCTAAATGTATCAATTTTCAAGTCATCAGATTTTATATCTATATCTTGACTTTCTGTAAGTTCTGGTAATACTTCACAGCCAGCAAAAGATGTTTGTCTTTTGCCATTTGCATTAAAAGGAGATATTCTTACTAATCTATGAACTCCTTTTTCTGCTTTTAAATAACCATAGGCATATTCACCAGTTACTTTTAATGTTACACCTTTTATCCCAGCTTCATCTGCTGGTATATAATCTATCACTTCTATTTTAAAGCCTTTACTCTCACAATATCTTGTATACATCCTATAAAGCATTTCAGTCCAATCTTGTGCATCATTTCCTCCAGCACCAGTATGAAGGGTTACTATAGCATTATTTCTATCGTATTCTCCGTTTAAAAGAGTTTCTACTTTTAAATCATCAATTATAACTCTAAGCTCTTTTAATTCTTTTTTTATCTCTTTATAAGATTCATCATTTTCTTCCTCTAAACTCAACTCTGTTAAAATTTCTAAATCCTCTACTCTTAAATTAAGTGATTTGAATTTTTCTATTTTATCATTTATATTTTTAGATTGTTGAGTAATTTCTTGAGCCTTATTTACATCATCCCAAAATGTTGGCTCCTGCATTTTCATTTCTAATTCACTAAGTTTTAATTTTAAATTAGCAAGGTCAAAGTGAAACACTCAATTCTTGTAAATCTTTTTTTAAAACATTTATTTCATTTGATATTTCTTCTAAATGTAATAACAACTTTTTCACTTCTTTCATCAATTTATTGGTATAAGGCATAATTAAATATAGGGTTTTAAATTAAATTTTAAACTTATATCAAATAATAAAACTCAAATTAATATTTTATTAATAAATAACAGATTATTTTAGTTAAGAGTTAATAGTGAATAGTTAACAGTTGATGTATAAATTTAAGTTCTAGCTTGTTTCCCTATATTTCTACCATATTTAATCTATTATTTTTTATATGCCTAAGGCATGTTAAAAGAACAACTTAAAATCTATTTCTGATTAATTACCTTCTCTTACCATGCCTTAATTTTAAAATTATTTTATTTTCCTCTACCACAACAATTTTTATATTTTGCTCCTGATCCACATGGACATGGATCATTTCTTTGAGGTTCTACTTTTTTTCTTACAGGTTGTTTTGCTAATGATTCATCAGCATTTGTTGCTGTTTCTTTAGCCACCTTTTCTCTTTCTGGAGCTTTTTCAATTCTTACATGGAATAGATATTTAACAGTTTCTACTTTTATAACTTCGATCATTTCATCAAACATATCACTACCTTCCATTTGATATGCTTGTGCTGGATCCTGTTGTTTATACGCTCTTAAACCTATACCTTGTTTTAGATGTTCCATATTATCTATATGATCCATCCATTTAGAGTCAACAACTTTTAAAAGAATAACTCTTTCTATCTCTCTCATTTGCTCATTGCCAAAAGTTTCTTCTTTCTCTGTATATATTTTAGTTGCGTACTCTAAATAAGCCTTAATTATTTCATCATTAGATTCTTTTTCTAATTGTTCAAAAGTAAATTGTCCTTTTTCAACAAACAGTTCTTCCATATAGCTTATAAGAGTTTTAAGTTCCTCATCAAAAGTATCTTCTACTCCACTTATATGAGAATTTACAGCTTGAGTTATTACATCCTCAATCATAGATTGTATTTGTTCTTTTAAATCTTCACCTGTTAAAACACGCTCTCTTTGAGAGTATATAATTTCTCTTTGTTTGTTCATAACATCGTCATATTTAACAACATTTTTTCTTATATCAAAGTTATTTCCTTCAACTTTCTTTTGAGCACTTTCTATTGCATTACTAACCATTTTACTTTCTATTGCATCCTCATCTGTTAATCCTAATTTCTCAACTACTGATGCTAATCTTTCTGATCCAAATATTCTCATTAAATCATCTTCTAATGAGATATAGAATCTTGATTCACCTGGGTCACCTTGACGACCAGCACGACCTCTTAATTGGTTATCTATACGTCTAGATTCATGTCTTTCTGTACCAATTATTTTTAATCCACCAAGTTCTATTACGCCTTCACCTAATTTTATATCAGTACCACGACCAGCCATATTTGTTGCTATTGTAACCATTCCACTTTGACCTGCTTGAGCAACTATTTCTGCTTCCTTTTCATGATATTTAGCATTTAATACTTGATGTTTTACACCTTTTTTCTTAAGCATATGTGATAATACTTCTGAATTTTCGATACTTACAGTACCAACAAGCACAGGCTGACCTTTTTTGTTAGTTTCTGCTATATCTTCTACTATTGCTTTATATTTTCCAAGGACAGTTTTATAAACTGAGTCTGGTCTATCTATTCTTTTAATTGGTTTATTTGTTGGTATTACTATAACGTCTAAACCATAAATTTCTCTAAATTCGCCTTCTTCTGTTAATGCAGTACCTGTCATACCAGCTAATTTTTTATACATTCTAAAGTAGTTTTGGAATGTTATTGTAGCTAAAGTTTTTGATTCTTTTTCTACTTTTACTCCTTCTTTAGCTTCTATAGCTTGGTGAAGTCCATCACTATATCTTCTACCTTCCATAAGTCTTCCTGTAAAACTGTCAACTATTACAACTTCTCCATCTTTAACTATATAATCTTTCTCATTTTTCATCATATAGTTAGCTTTTAACGCTTGAACAACGTGATGTTGAATTGCCATATTATCTTGGTCTGCATAGTTTTCTAAATGGAAGTACTTCTCTGCTTTTTCCACACCTTCATCAGTTAAAATAACAGAGTTAGCTTTTTCATCTCTTTCATAATCTTCTTCTTCTTTTAGTGATTTTACAAAGAAGTCTGCAACTTTATAAAATTCAGTTGATTTCTCTCCTTCACCAGATATAATAAGTGGTGTTCTAGCCTCATCTATTAATATTGAGTCAACCTCATCCACTATAACATAGTTTAATCCTCTTTGAACTTTTTCTTCTTTGTATATAACCATGTTATCTCTTAGGTAATCAAATCCAAATTCATTGTTTGTACCATAAGTTATATCTGCACCATATTGTTCTTGTTTTTCAGTCTGACTTTGGCCATGTATTATAACACCTACTGTTAATCCTAAGAATTCATGAACCTTACCCATTTCATCTCTATCTCTTTTTGCTAGGTAATCATTAACTGTAATTACATGAACTCCTTTTCCTGTTAAAGCATTTAAGTAAGATGGTAATGTAGCTACTAATGTCTTACCTTCTCCTGTTCTCATCTCTGAAATTCTACCTTGATGAAGTACAATTCCACCTATTAATTGAACATCATAATGTCTAAGTCCAAGAACTCTTTTAGATGCTTCTCTTACAACTGCACCAGCCTCTGGTAATAAGTCGTCTAATGTTTCCCCATCTTTTAATCTCATCTTAAATTCTTCTGTTTTATGTTTTAGTTCTTCATCTGACAATGCTGAAATTGTTGGTTCCAAATCATTTATTTTTTTACGATTGGCATTATACGTTTTATTTCCCTCTCACTGTAAGATCCAAAAATTTTATTAAAAAGTTTCATACCTTTTTCCTCACTCTTTCATCCATTAAATTTTGTACCTGTAGGTAATTAAATATTTACTACTATCTTTTTATATATCATTGGAATTTTTCTTTCTAAATTTACGCATTATATTGTTTCTCAATTTCACCTTTGTTTAAAAAATAAGTATAAAATTTCACTTTAAAATTATACCACTTATTTTTTATTCATTCAACTTAAGCACTGATATTTTCACTCTTTGAAATGTATTTATAGTTAATGATTCTCATAAAAAAAATGATGCGAAAAATCGCATCATTTTTATATTTAAATTAATTAAAATTCTTGCTCTATTAAACCGTAATTACCATCTTTTCTTTTATATAAAACATTTGCCATTGATGTGTGACTGTTAGTAAATACAAAGAAGTCATGACCTAAAAGTTCCATTTGTAAAATAGCTTCTTCTGTTGACATTGGCTTTATTGCAAATTTCTTAGTTTTTACTATTTTAGGTTCCTCATCCTCATATTTGTAGTCATCAATATTATTAAAATTTAAATCCACATTTTGTTTTCTCTTTTGTAATTTAGTTTTTTGCTTTCTTATTTGACTTTCCAATTTATCTAAAACTAAATCTATAGCAGCATACATATCTTCATGCTTTTCCTCTGCTCTTAGCCTTACTCCATTGAACGGTATAGTAACTTCTATCTTACATCTATTCTTTTCAACACTTAAGGTTGCATTTGCATTTACTTCTTCAGAGAAATATTTATCTAATTTAGATAATTTCTTATCTACTACATCTCTTAAAGCACTTGTAAGTTCTATGTTTTTTCCCATTGATTTAACATTCATATACTACAACCCCTTTCTCGAGCCAAAAGCATTATGCTTATTTATTAAATTTATTAAATTTATTTTGTATTTATATTTTAATATTATTTTTTTAATTTATCAAATGAATTTTTTTGAAAATTTAGACACCATTATAATCATTCACTTTTTCCCACATTATTTTTTGTCTTTACTATATTGTTTAGTATATGCTATTTTCTTGTTGTTATGATATAATTAGAGTAATTGAGTTATTTTATATTTATGAAATTTATCAAATTAATTGTTTATTTGGTTATATATACATTTTTTTATTAACAAACAAAGAAAAGCTAATTGCAACTTACGTTACAATTAGCTTTATTTGCATAAATTGGCTGACCTGGTCTTTGCCCCCACACTCGCCTGCTGGAGATTTCGCTACCCAGAGTTAACTTCTCACTACTAACTCTCTCGCTTTATAGCGGCAGGACTTACTTCTAAGCCGCACCATGATCATTAAAACTTTGTTTAACTTACGTGGATCGTTTTGCCTGCGACTGGCATCGATTTTCAACCACAAACCCAACTTACTTTTTATATTATACTACACTTTTCGTTCCAGTCAAGATAAATACTTTTTTTACTCCATTTTCTTTTAAAGCCTTACTACAATTTATTAATGTTGCTCCTGTTGTCACTACATCATCTATTAGTAAAACATTTTCAAAGTTACTATTACTGCTTTTAACTGATTTAAAGCATCCTTCTACATTTCTCCATCTCTCCCAAGATGTTAAACCTATCTGATCTTTTGTTTCTTTAACTTTTTTTATCAGTTGTTTACAAGGTATATCAAGTTTTTCTGATAATTTTTTCGCAATAACTTTCGCTTGGTTATACCCTCTTTTATTATAAGTTTTTTTACTAATTGGTACAAAAGTTATAACATCTATTTTTATATTTTTTTGTATAATTAACTTTTTCATATAATTTGCTAATATTTCTCCGCAAGTAAAATTACTTTCATATTTGAGCTTCATAACAATGTCTCTCATTACTAATTTATGTTCTGCTATAGAATAACACTTATATTTTTCACCATTATGATATATATAAAATGGTTTATCTATAATCTCTATATCCCTTTTACACCTAGTACATAAATTATGTGATAATGCACAATCTTTACAGATAACACATGCATTATTATCAGGATATATAATATCTAATATACAATTAATTATATATTTTGAAGCCTTATAAATCCCTCTTCCCAACCTTTCTTATTTAAATTTCTCATTATTGATTTAGCCTTTTCTATATCTTCATTTTCATCTTTACAAATAAAAATTATTTCTTTTCTCATTAGCGATTTAGCTCTTTCAATTTTACTAACCAAATAAACTAAGTTCTTATAATTAAATTTTTTATCATCTGCAAAAAATACCATTATGTTTATATCAGTAAGTTTTTCATTATGAAATTCATCATAATCATCGGTTATTAATATACCTGTTTTACTTTTTAAAAATGCTTTTATAGAGCTTTTATCCTTCTTCTCTTTTATAAAATAAAATACATCCTTTGTTAGCTTTTCTCTTAATTTATCCATATATAAGTACACACTTATAACTTTATCATTGCTAGGAACATATATTATTGTCTTTTTTTCTGTGGCAATTGTCCAACTTATGTATTCATAAGCTACTAGTGGCAAGTCCTCTTCCATATCTATTTTTGTAGTAATTACCCTAGGCTCTATAAGAGGAGTATTATATTTATTTAAAGGAAAATATATAGATAAAGCTCTATCAAATATAGGTTCAATAGAGTATGATATTATTGTTCCTCTACTTTTAACTGCTTTTGATAATATATTTTTTATATTTTTTTTAGATTGAAAAGGCATATATCCAAGCTCATCAAATATTACCAAATCATATTTTTTATCTAAATACAATGCCCTATTATAATCACAAAAATTCACCTTAGAACTATCCTCATCAGTTTTTTCATCTAAATATACATAGTCATTATTCTCTAGGTAACTTATGAGTTCTATATTTTCTTTTTCTTCATTTACAATATATAAAACAGATTTATTATTACTTATGCAATAATTTATTGCATCTAAAAATATAGTGGCTGTATTATAAAAATAAGAAATTACATTTATTATATCGGTATTATTTTTTACATATTTTAAAACTTCTTTAATAACGTATTCTTTTCCTTTAATCATATTTCAAATAAATCTCCTTACTAAACTCCAAATATTTCACTTATTCTCCACTTCAAGCCTGAGTATCTCTCAAAAGTTCTATCATTATCTTTCATAAAAGATACTGTTTTTTTATCTCCAACTAAAACGACTAGTTGTTTTGCTCTAGTAACTCCAGTATATAAAAGATTTCTATTCATAAGCATTGGAGGACCCATAAACATTGGCATTATAACTACTGGAAACTCACTTCCCTGACTTTTGTGGATTGTTATAGCATAGGCTAATGTCAATTCATCTAAATACATATCATCATATTCAACAACTTTGTCATCTTCAAAAATAACTGTTAGATTGTTATTTTCATTTATATCATAAACATATCCAACATCACCATTAAATACTCCAAGCCCTGTACATTCCGCATCAAAAACCTTTTCTTTTTTAGTCCATTTTAAACTGTAATTATTTTTTGTCTGCATAACCTTATCTCCAATTCTAAAAACCATTTCTTTGAGTTCCTTTTCTGGTTTATTAGCACTTGGTGGATTTAAGATTAATTGCAACTCTTTATTTAGATTATCAACTCCTGCTATACTTTTTTTCATAGGAGATAATATTTGTATATCCTTCATTTTATCCCAGTTAGTGTTAAATTTAGGCAACCTTATACTTATTAAAGATATTATTTGTTCTAATATATTTTTACTATCTATACATTGTATAAAGTAAAAATCACTACCTTTTGAATTTAGTATAGGCATCTTACCATCATTTATTAAATGGGCATTAACAGTTATCATACTTTCTTTACCTTGTCTAAATATTTCATTTAACCTTACTGTTTTAACAACACCACTTTCAATTATATCTCTTAAAACGTTTCCTGGTCCTACAGATGGTAACTGATCAACATCACCAACTAGTATTAACCTTGTACCTGTAAATATAGCGTTCATCATGCTATTCATTAAATTTATATCTATCATAGATGCTTCATCAACTATTAAAACATCACACTCTAACTTTCTGTCGGTTAATAATTCACTTTCTTCTTCTTCCTCCGATGCGCCCATCTCTAAAAGTCTATGTATAGTTTTAGCCTCTCTTAAAGTAGTTTCACTCATCCTTTTAGCCGCTCTTCCTGTTGGTGCTGCCATATTAACCTTCATTCCAGCTTTTTCAAATATACTTACTATACAGTTTATTATAGTGGTTTTCCCTGTTCCTGGGCCTCCTGTTATAACCTCTATTCCATTAGTCATAGCTCCTTCTATTGCTTCTCTTTGACATTTAGCTAACTGTATATTCTGCTCTTTTTCAAAGTTTTCTATTTCCTCATCATAATTAATCTCTAATTCATCATATTTAGTAGTGCATAATTGAACAAGTTTCTTTGTAACTCCCATTTCAGCATAAGCATATTGAATAGTAAATACACACTGAACACCATCTATATTTTCTACTTTAATTTTACCTTCAATTATATTTTCTCTTATAGCTAAATCAATATTTTCTTCATCTACTTGTAAAACATCTATAGCTCTTTTTATAAGTTTTTCTAATGGCATATATGTGTTACCTAATAAACAAAATTCATTTATTATATATTTTATTCCACTTTTTACTCTAAATATTGAATTTTTTTCCACACCTAAACTCATAGCTATCCTATCTGCCGTTTTAAACCCAATTCCATTTATTTCTTCTGTTAATATGTATGGATTATCTTTTACAATAGCTACAGAACTGCCTCCAAATCGTTTATAAATTTTCATGCACTGATTAGCAGTCATTCCATAAGTTTGAAAAAATATCATTATATTTCTAATCTCTATTTGTGCCGAATATGATTTCATTATTAATTTTATTTTCTTTTTTCCTATACCATTAATTTCTTTTAATCTATCTATATCTGTATCTAATATTTCTAACGTCTTTTCTCCAAAATGATCTACTATTTTTTTTGCAGTAACAGGTCCTACCCCTGAAATAATCCCACTTGATAAATATTTTTCTATTCCTAGTTTACTAGTTGGTAAAATTTCTTCTATAGATATAACTTTCATTTGCTCACCAAATTTTTCATGTGTAACCCAATCCCCTGTAACTTTATATTGACCGCCTTCTTTAATGTAAGGTATTACACCAACTATTGTATGTCTTTTTTTTCCATCTTTTAGATGAGCTATTGTATATCCATTTTCTTCATTTTTAAAAATAATATCCTCTAGTATCCCTGTTATATCTGACATAAAAATCTCTCCTAAAATTGTTCTTTTGAATATTATATCATAGAGCCATACTATTCTCATTTATTAATATACTTGACAAATGTTTAGGCTTTCAAACAAACATGATATTTATTCATACTAAATATAAAAGACACACCTTTGGGTGTGTCTTTTATATTATAAGTATTTTTTTATTTCTTCTACTTTATCTAATTGTTCCCATGGAAGATTTAAATCATTTCTTCCAAAATGACCATATGCTGCTGTTTGTTTGTATATTGGTCTTCTTAAGTCTAATTGTTTTATTATAGCACCTGGTCTTAAGTCAAATACCTTTTTAATTATTTCTATTATTTTTGCATTAGAAATTTTTTCTGTTCCAAATGTATCAGCTTCTATAGATACTGGATTAGCAACTCCTATAGCATATGCAAGTTCTATTTCTATTTTGTCAGCAACACCAGCTGCTACTAAGTTTTTAGCAACCCATCTAGCCGCATAAGCTCCTGAACGGTCAACTTTAGTTGCATCTTTTCCTGAAAATGCTCCACCACCGTGTCTTCCATATCCACCATAAGTATCTACTATTATTTTTCTTCCTGTTAAACCAGAATCTCCTTGTGGTCCACCTATAACAAACTTACCTGTTGGATTTATATAGTATTTAGTATTTTCGTCTAATAATTCTGCTGGAACAACAGCTTTTACAACATGTTTCATTAAATCTTCTCTTATTTGTTCTTGTGTTACAGTTTCACAGTGTTGTGTAGATATTACTATTGTATCTATTCTTACTGGAGTTTCATCTTCATATTCAACTGTAACTTGAGTTTTTCCATCTGGTCTTAAGTATTCTAATGTTCCATTTTTTCTAACTTCTGTTAATCTTCTTGAAAGTCTATGAGACATAGCTATTGGAAGTGGCATATATTCTGGAGTTTCTTTACTTGCAAATCCAAACATCATACCTTGATCTCCAGCTCCAACTGCTTCTACTTCATCCATTTCTTGTCCTCTTTTTTCAATAGCTTCATCTACACCTTGTGCAATGTCAGGTGATTGCTCATCTATTGATGTTAATACTGAACAAGTTTTATAATCAAATCCATATTTTGCTCTTGTATAACCTATTTCTTTTATTGTTTCTCTTACTACTTTAGGAATATCTATATAGCAATTTGTGCTTATTTCACCCATAACTAATACCATTCCTGTAGTTACTGCTGTTTCACAAGCTACTCTTGCATGAGAGTCTTTTGCTAATATACTATCTAATACTGCATCAGATATTTGATCACAAATTTTATCTGGATGCCCTTCTGTTACTGATTCTGATGTAAATAATCTTCTCATTTTCAAATCTCCTTTCAAATTTCCGTTCTAATCGAAGAGAGTGGCCTTAAAAATAATACAAGGTATATTTATTATTACAAAATCCTTGTAACTACTATTTTTATGCAATAAAAAACCTCTTCTTTGATAAGAAGAGGTCGAAATTTCGTACTCGCACTCTCTTATCTTGCAGAATATTTCTGCAGGAATTGGCACCATTGTGCTACGCACCGGTTGCCGGGTTTCATAGGGCCCTTTCCCTCCACCTCTCTGGATAAGAGTAATTATATAATTTTATGATACAATATTATCATTAAAATACATCACTGTCAACAATATATTATTTGATTTATATGGTAAATATATTTAATAATTTAATTTATTTTAAAATAAAAACACTTTAGAAAATCTAAAGTGTATGGTGGAGGAGGACGGATTCGAACCATCGAAACGAAACGTAACAGATTTACAGTCTGCCCCCTTTGGCCACTCGGGAACTCCTCCATTTATGGAGCTGGCAATAGGAATCGAACCTACAACCTGCTGATTACAAGTCAGCTGCTCTACCGTTGAGCCATGCCAGCGTATTATTATATTTTAAGTTTAATGGTGGTCACAACAGGGTTCGAACCTGTGACCCTCTGCTTGTAAGGCAGATGCTCTCCCAGCTGAGCTATGCGACCGTGTTATATGGTGGAGGAGGACGGATTCGAACCATCGAAACGAAACGTAACAGATTTACAGTCTGCCCCCTTTGGCCACTCGGGAACTCCTCCACTTATGGAGCTAGCAATAGGAATCGAACCTACAACCTGCTGATTACAAATCAGCTGCTCTACCGTTGAGCCATGCTAGCGTGTTATTTTTAGTCGGTAACTTCGACAAGGTTTATTTTATAATCTTGTAGTATTTTTTTCAAATCCAAATTTAGCCTTTATAAGTAATTATTTTAAATTTGTTCTCACTTTCTAAGTTTATCTCTCTTTTTCTTATCAGTTTACTTTGTTAAATTAAAATCATTTTTAAAATTCTTTAGTTATTTCTTTGTTTATAAAAGGTTGGGCAATTTCTTTAGCTTCTTTAATTTCTTCTTCTGTTAAATATTTTTCTAATACAGATATAATTTTTTTTACACCTAAATCTTTATTTTCATAATTTAAATATTTAACTATATTATTAAATTCTTTTTTAGGTACTTTATATGCAAAGGTTATTAGTTTTTTCTTTTCTGATAACGATACTTGTTTTAGAACTTCCTTTGCTTCTGCCCTCACTAGCTCTTTACCTATTTTTTTTTATTTTTATTGTAAGAATCAAATTCTTCTACTGTAACATCAACATTATTCTCAAATTCTTTCATGTCATCATAAAAGTATTTTTTATTTTTATACTTTCTTGCCTCATCATAAGTACTAATATTTTCCTCATTATTTTCAACAATATTCTCTTTTAAAGCTTCTTTAGTATTCTCTTTATTTTTTTCTTATTGAAAATCAAAGGATCTGAATAACTTTTGTTTTGATTTTCCTTTGCAATTTCATCATTTTTTTTAATTTTTTCATACTCTATATTAATTTCATTTTTTACAACTAAATCCTCATGATTTCTATAGACCTTCAACATAGTACAACTATAAATTATAGTACATAAAATTATTATACATGAATATATTTTTTTTATAATTATCACTCCCATTTAATATTATGAACATAAAAAATTTTATATATACTTAATTATTAACAAATCCAAAGACTCATATTCAAATGTGTACTTACATAAAAAATATTTTTATTTTTTTCTAAATGTTTATAATCACATTCTGTTTTTTTTGCATATATATTATTAAGCGCATTTTTCATATTTTTACATTTATACAAATATTATAGAAGATAATAATTAAATTTTATTTTGTATAAATCAATTTTAAGTTGATACTTAAATTTCTTTAAAATGAATCACAATTCTCTAGGAGGTGCAATCAGTGACTAAAATTAAAACCCATTATAAAAATCCCCTAGCTTATTACAACTTAGCTACTTTTATTAAAGATTATTTAGATGAAGATACTATTATTATATGTATAGGTACAGATAGATGCATAGGTGATTGTTTAGGTCCACTAGTTGGAACCTGTTTAAAAGAAAATTTTTTCCCTTTACCTGTTTATGGAACAATTTCTGATCCTATACATGCATTAAACTTAGAAAATAAGTTGAATGAAATTAAACTTAAACATCCTAATTCAAAAATAATAGGAATTGATGCTTGTCTTGGACCACATTCAAGTATAGGCGAAATACAGGCAAGGGACTTTTCCATAAACCCTGGGAAAGGTGTTGGAAAATTACTTCCACCAGTAGGAGATATGTCTTTAATAGGAATTATAGATTCTAGTGATGATACGGAATTATTTACAAATAGAAATATAAGATTAAACCTAATTATGCAATTATCTAAGGTTATAACAAAGGCTCTTTTGCATTCATATTACTTAGCTTTTGATAACTCATCTTTTATTTAAATTTCCCATAATTTTAAATAATAAAATGACACAGTAAAAAACTGTGTCATTTTATCAATCAAATTATTAATAAAAAGATAGGTCTTGTCCTCCAAAGGAATCACCCATTTTATCTATAAATTCTAATGCTTTTCCTGTTCCTATTGCAACACATGAAACAGAATTTTCAGCTACATATACTGGTACTTTTGTATAGTCTTGTACTAATTTATCTAGACCATCTAAAAGTGCTCCTCCACCAGTCATAACTATGCCTTTTTCAGCAATATCTGCTGCTAATTCTGGTGGTGTTTTTTCTAGTACAGCATGAGTACACTCCGCAATTGAAGCTACTGCTTCTCTTAAAGCTTCTCTCATTTCTGTAGAATTAACAGTTATATTTTTAGGAAGACCTGTAATTAAATCTCTTCCTCTTATATCCATGTCAATTTCTTCATCTTTTTTATAAGCTGATCCTATGTTTATCTTTAAATCTTCAGCAGTTCTCTCACCTATCATTAATTTGTGTTTTTTTCTTATGTATTTAATTATAGCATCATCAAAATTATCTCCTGCTACTTTAATAGATTCTCTAACTACCATTCCACCTAAAGATATAACAGCTATATCTGTAGTTCCTCCACCAATATCTATTACCATATTTCCACTAGCTTTAGAAATATCAAGTCCTGCTCCTATAGCTGCTGCTAATGGTTCCTCTATTAGATAGACTTTTTTAGCTCCTGCATTTCTTGCTGCATCTTCAACAGCTCTTCTCTCAACTTCTGTAGATTCACATGGAACACATACTACAACTCTTGGTGCTGCTTTCTTATTTCCACATGCTTTTTTTATGAAATGTTCAAGCATTTTTTCTGTAACATCATAATCTGAAATAACACCATTTCTTAAAGGACGTATAGCAACTATATTTCCTGGAGTTCTTCCTATCATTTTTCTAGCTTCTTCTCCAACTGCTAATACCTTATTTGCATTTTTTTCAATTGCTACAACTGAAGGCTCTTTTAATATAACGCCTTTTCCTTTCATATAAACAAGGACTGTAGCTGTTCCTAAATCTATACCCATGTCTGTTCCCATACCGAAAAAAAACATACTTTAATTCACTCCTGCTCTTTCGTATTTTAACTAAAAGTTTAGCTTTAAACTAAATAACTCTTATATTGTCTAATTATAATACGAAAGGCTTTATCCTTCAATTGTTTTATATTTCATCTGTGTAGCTTTTCCACCTCTGATGTGTCTTTCTGCCTTATTTAAATCCAATACATTTTTAGCTTCTTCTGCAATTTGAGCATTGATTTTAGGTAATCTTTCGGTCATATCCTTGTGTATAGTACTTTTACTTACACCAAATACAGTTGCTGTTTTTCTTATAGTTTCTTGTGATTCAATTATATATCTTGCAACTTGCAATACTCTTTCTTCAATGTAGTCTTTCAACGTGTTGCCTCCTTAATCCTTATATATTTATAAATATGCTTATATTTCCACATAAATTACTTATGTATAAGCCATTCTCTGAATAATTCAGAAAATGGCTTTAATAATACTAACTATTTTTTATAATTTACATATTTACTAGGATCTATGTTTTCACCATCTTTTAAAACTTCAAAATGTAAGTGAGAACCATATTCTTCATATGCAAATGTAGTTGTGTTTCCAACTTTACCAATTTCTTGAGAAGCTTTTACTGAATCTCCTTTTTTTACAGCTACTTTTTCTTGCAGATTAGAATATTTACTTACAATTCCATTTTGATGATCTATTTCAACATATGTTCCTTCTGATGAAGTATCTACATTTTTAATAACACCATTCATCATTGCAACTACAGGTGTACCTTCTTCAACTTTTACATCTATACCAAAGTGTGGTCTATAATCCTTAGTTGAAGACATGTAAACAGGATCTTCTGTGTATGAACGAGCTAAACTTCCATCTACTGGTTTAACTGATTCACTATCTGTTGCATTTGAAACTGATTGACTTTCTGCATTTTTTTGAACTTGTACTTCTGGAACTGCTTTAAGCTCATCTTTTTTTACTTGTAATGCATCATTATAAGTTTTAGGTTCTACAGTTGCTCCATTAGTTTGTTTGTCCTCTTTTGTTTCTTTATTTGTCTTTTGCTCCATTGCTGGTAATTGCGCCACATCTTTTTTATCCTTAGATGTTGTTAATATTGTTACTGTTGCTACTGCACATAGGCAAACAAATAAAATTACATAAAATCCTTCCTTTTTAAAAAATTGTTTAAATTTTGTTTTCTTATCCATAAAAACACCTCCACTAGTATTGTTGTCCTATCTTTTTAAGTTAATTCACTTTTCTTATTATTTTTTCTCGTTTTTTTTCGACTTTTTTCTTATATGTTTTTAAAAATAAAGAACTCATGGTAACCATGAGTTCTTATGGACTTTCAAATTCTAACTTAAATTTATATATCTATTAAACAAGGACTTTTTTTTAATTATATAAACTATATACTAGTAGATACTTATGAAATAATTCTTTCTTAATGCCTTATCCTTTATATTATTTTTTATTTATTTGTTCCAAAGTTATTCCTGTATAATAATGCTGTAATATATCCTTATAGGATTTCCCTTCACTAGCCATATTATTAGCTCCCCATTGACTCATTCCTACTCCATGACCAAATCCTGTACAGCTTATTTCCATGTCATTATCTAAATAGTTTATTTCAAAATTAGCTGAATTTAAGCCATAAAGACTTCTAAATTTAGGTCCACTAATAGTTACTGTTCCTAATTTTATACTCTTTATACTTCCACCATCAGTTCTTTCTAAAATTTTTATTTGATCTTTTATATTATTCAATGTCATATTTGCATTATACTGACTATTAGCTTTTTCAATAAAATCTGCATAGGAAATTGAGACTACACTTTTATATCTTGGTGCATTCTCTTCACCTTTACTTTCAACACTTCTTAAATATGGTAGTGCATTTACAAAAACATCTTCTGAATTTTCAGTTTTGCCACTACTGGTAGAAAAGTAGTATGCTCCGCTAGCAAGCTTTCCCTCATAAGCTAACACCTGTCCCTTTGTAGCATTTACAGCCTCTTCTACTTTTTTCCAATTGCTTTCACCTTTAACGCCCCACATCTGGATTTTCTCTTCTTTGCTTAAATATACCTGACAATGAGTTGTATCACAAAGATCTGATCCATTCCCTTTACTACATCCACCGCCTATAGCTTTTGTATGGGCTACTGTATAGGTTCTAGCAGCTACTGCTTGAGCTTTCAGTGCTTCTATCTCAAAATTTATTGGCATTTCACTACTTATAACGCCTTTAACATATTCTTCTATAGGTAGTTCAACCACCTTATCTTGCTTTGTTAAGTAAACCTTAACTTTATCTATCTTTATATCCTCTACTAAGTTTTTTTCAGCCACTTTATTCTTCTTTATATCTCGTTTACCAATTTCAAAAGAACTAATATTATTATTTTTTTCTTTAATATTACCCCCTAATATAAAATAAGTAGACCCAAGTAAAAACATAACTCCTAGTGCTACAAATGTTAAAACTGATATTATCTGAGATGCCATTTTTTCACTTATACCTACACTATGAGTATTCAACTTAATTTTATTTTTAAAATTTCTCATTTTATCCTCCTCTCGTTTCGTAAGTTAAAACTTTAAATAATAGGCTATTTGTTCTTTTTATTCAAAGTTTATTAAGAAGAGTTATCAAATATAACATATTTTTTAAAATATTTTTATAAATTCAAAATTCAACTTATTTATAGTTATTTTTTAGAGCTTCAAATTAATTTTTAAAACAAAAATAGTCACTCATAAAACTTGAGTAACTATCTTTTAAAATTAAATTTCTTCTTCTATATTTATTCTTTTAATATCAGCACCTAATTTTTGAAATTTCTTTTCAATTTCAACATACCCTCTATCTATATGGTATATATCTGCTATTGTGGTTTTTCCCTTTGCACACAATCCTGCTAATATTAGGCAAGCTCCTGCCCTTAAGTCTGTTGCTTTAACTTCTGCACCTGTTAAAGATTTTACGCCTTCCACAACTGCACATCGTCCATCTATTTTTATATTTGCACCCATCCTTACCAGTTCTCTTACATGCATAAATCTATTTTCAAAAATAGTCTCAGTTATCATACTAGTGCCCTTAACGACGCTTAATAGACTCATCATTTGAGCTTGCATATCTGTAGGGAATCCAGGATATGGCATAGTTTTTATATCTATTGGTTTTAAATCTGCACTTCCATCTATAACAATAGTATTTTTACTTGCTTCTATCTTTACTCCCATTTCCTTCATTTTTGCTATTACTGGTTTTAAATATTCTTCATTTACATTAGTTAATTTTATTTTACTTTTAGTTATTGCTGCTGCAATCATAAATGTTCCCGCTTCTATCCTATCGAAAATAGGAGTATATTCTGTTCCAATAAGCTTATCTACTCCCACTATTCTTATGGTATCTGTGCCTTCTCCATAAATTTTTGCGCCCATACTCTTTAAAAAATTTGCAAGATCTATTATTTCTGGTTCTTCTGCTGCATTTTCAATTATAGTTTCACCTTCAGCTAGTGACGCAGCCATCATTATATTTTCAGTAGCTCCTACTGACGGAAAATCTAAATATATTTTTGCACCTTTAAGTTTATCTGCTTTAGCTTCAACAAATCCATGTTCTGTTATAATATCTGCTCCTAATGCAGTTAATCCTTTCAAGTGTAAATCTATAGGTCTTGACCCTATATTACACCCTCCAGGCAAAGATATCTTAAAGTATCCGAACCTTGCAAGCATAGCACCCATAATCAAAAATGATGCCCTCATTTTTCTTACTAACTCATTACTAACTTCTTCTAATTCTAAATTTCTAGTATCTATTTCTACTTTATTATCTTTCCTTAAAATTATTTTAGCATTTAAAGATTGTAAGACTTCATAAAGAACATTAACATCTTCTAATTTAGGAATATTATTAAAAATACAAACACTATCACTTAATATAGTTGATGCAAGTATTGGTAATACTGAATTTTTAGCTGAACTAATCTCTACTTCGCCATTTAATCTTTTGCCACCTTTTATAATAAACTTTTCCATGTTACTCCTCCATAAATAGTGCTATTTTAAAAAGCTACAGTTATTTCTGGGGTTCCTATTATTAAATAATTTTCTTTGCTGTATTTCATAATAGCAAACTGAAAATCAATTTCTTTTCTAAAGATTTCTTTTGAATTATACATCTTAGTATTGCAAATAGTACTAAATCCATTCTCTAAAGGCACCGTTTCTAAATCTGTAGCCCCATTTTCATCTAAAAAATCTACTATATGCTTATTTAGCAAATTGCAATCTTCACCATTAAAATTAGATTTTACATATAAATACTGATTTATATGTTTTTCATTTTTAAATGTGGTCTTTGTTAAATTCTTTAGAAAATCTAAATTATTATATTTTGTCTTTTGGCTAACTGTCATTTTTATCATATTATCTTTATAATCAATTTTTCTATAATTACATTAAGATTATCAATTTTAACTTCTATATAGTTATTATAATTTTTAACAATTACTTTTTCTTTATCATAACCATAAAAACTTATACTTTTCTTTAATTCTTCACAATAACTATTTATATCTTTTTTTTCTTTAAATATAGTTTCAACTCCAACTTCAATAATTTCTGCTTTAGATATATTTAAAACTTCACCAATTATATCTCTTTTCTCTATAGCCTTTGAGCTTATTGAATTTAAACAAACCAATATAAAAATCATAAAAAGTGATATAAGCTTTTTTAAAAATTTCTCCATAATTACCCCTCCACTTTTAAAAGTATTGACAATAATTACTGCTTTATACACTGGTTTGTCACAGATATACGTTATTAATTTTTTAAATTAGAAATAAGATAACATAATTGGTTATTATAGATTACATGTTTATAACTTATATACACTTATATCTATAATCTTTTATGTTATCCTAATTAATATAGTGAAACATGCTTTAATTTTAACTTGCCTATATTTTTAATTACAGTTATGAAATTAGTGATTTTTAAGCATACATTCACTATTAAGGGTGTTCAAAATCTACAATACATAAGCTAAAACGTAATTTTAAAACATTATACAATAAACTAAATAAATATATAGATTATAACTAAAGTTATAATTTAATTTTTTTATAAATTTATAGAAATTTTGAATATATATTATTAATATATATTTTTTCCTCTTTTTGTGCATATTAGTGTTTTTTTACAATATATACATCTAAAAATAATGCTATCTTTAATCAAGATAGCATTATTTTTATGTAAACATAGATGAAAATGGAGCTACTTCTTTTAAAGTA
>NZ_HE611050.1:1470348-1483687 GCF_000285575.1 Clostridium senegalense JC122
CTATATTAACTGTATTATCTTTGAATGTCTTAACAGTTTGATTATATTGATTAACTAAATTTACTTTTGATGCATCGGATATTCTAATATTTTTATTTGGATTTTCAGTTCTATTATTCATTTTTATTCCTCCTAACAGATATAATTTTTTATTAAATTATATTGTTATTATGCTTATAAAGTATTTACTTTATCCTTAATATTTGTTAAGTTATTATTCCACCTTTTCTATTTATTGAAAAAAAAATCGCCTTTAAATTTATTTAAAGGCGATTTCTTTATAAGTTTAATCTTAATAATGATCTTTTAAGAGCTAATTCAGCTCTTTTTACATCTATTTCATTTTTATTTTTAAGTCTATCTTCTGCTCTCTTTTTAGCTGATTGAGCCCTCTCTTTATCTATGTCTTCAGGCCATTCAGCAGCATTACATAAAATAGTTACTTCATTTTTTCTAACTTTAATAACTCCACTTGATGTAAAGCACTTATATTCTTTACCATTTACATCTTGAAAGTTAGCTATAGTTGGAATAACCTCGGATACCATAGCCATATGATTTGGTAATATACCAAATTTACCATCACTACTTTCTGAGTTCAACTTTACAACATTACCATTATAAAGTTCTTTATCTGGGGTTACTATTATAAGCTTAAAACTATTTTCCATAATATAACCGTCATTGTAAAACGTTAAAAATTAATCATCTTACTTCCTAATTCATCAAGTCCATCTTATTATATAAATAAAATGAATGGTCTGACTCTCCAAAGGCTTAAACTCCCCGCTTTAACAGGTACTAATCAATACTTCATTGCTTATTGGACGGAATCCTTTCTATAAATATTGACCATAATTATATAGAATTTATTCTGATAAAGTTTTAGCTTTTTCTATAGCTTCTTCTATTGTTCCAACAAATAAGAATGCCGCTTCTGGAAGAGCATCATGCTTACCTTCTAATATCTCTTTGAATCCTTTTATAGTTTCTTTTAATGTTACATATTTTCCTTTTATTCCAGTAAACTGTTCACCAACTGTAAAAGGTTGAGATAAGAATCTTTGTACTTTTCTCGCTCTACTAACTACTATCTTATCTTCATCAGAAAGTTCGTCTACACCTAATATTGCTATAATATCTTGTAACTCTTTATATCTTTCTAATATATGTTTAACTTTAGTTGCTACATCATAATGCTCTTCTCCTATAATTCTTGGGTCTAGCATTCTTGATGATGATTCTAAAGGATCAACAGCTGGGTATATACCCAACTCAACTATAGCTCTTGATAAAACTGTAGTTGCATCTAAGTGAGCAAATGTAGTTGCTGGTGCTGGGTCTGTTAAATCGTCTGCTGGAACGTAAACAGCTTGAACAGATGTTATAGAACCATTTTTAGTAGAAGTTATTCTCTCCTGTAATGCTCCCATCTCTGTTGCAAGTGTTGGTTGATATCCAACGGCACTTGGTATTCTTCCAAGTAATGCTGATACCTCAGATCCTGCTTGAGTAAATCTAAATATGTTATCTATAAATAATAACACGTCTTGACCTTGGTCTCTGAAATACTCTGACATTGTAAGTCCTGTTAAAGCAACTCTCATTCTAGCTCCTGGAGACTCATTCATCTGACCAAATACAAGAGCTGTTTTATCTATAACTCCTGAATCCTTCATTTCATGATAAAGGTCATTACCTTCTCTTGTTCTTTCTCCAACTCCTGTAAATACAGAAAGTCCTCCATGTTGCTTAGCTATGTTATTTATAAGCTCTTGGATTAAAACTGTTTTACCAACTCCAGCTCCACCAAATAGACCTATTTTTCCACCACGTTGATATGGTGCTAAAAGATCTATTACTTTTATTCCTGTTTCAAATACTTCTGGCTCCACTGATTGTTCTTCAAATGAAGGAGCTGATCTATGAATTGTATATAGGTTTTGTGCCTCAAAGTTACCTTCTTCGTCTATAGGTTTTCCTAATACGTTAAATAATCTTCCTAAAACTGAATCTCCTACTGGTACTTGTATTCCTTTTCCAGTATCTACAGCTTTAAGTCCTCTTTTTAATCCTTCAGTGTTTTCCATAGCAATTGTTCTTACTATATCATCACCTATATGTTGTTCTACTTCAGCTATTATAGTTCTTCCATCCATTTTTATCTCTATAGCATTGTATATATTTGGAAGTGAACCCGCTTCAAACTTTATATCTATAACCGGTCCTATAATTTGTACAACGGTTCCTATTTTTTGTGACATATTATCCCTCCAATCTAACTAATTCTAGTTTTGTGCTTCTGCTCCACCTACTATTTCCGAAATTTCCTGTGTTATAGCACTCTGTCTTATTCTATTATATTTCAAGTTAAGTTTTTCTAACAAATCATCAGAATTTTTTGTAGCACCTTCCATAGCTTCCATTCTGTAACTTTGTTCACTACATTTTGCGTGAATCATAGAATTTAATATCTTACTTGTAAAATATAAATTCACTACATTATCAAATAATATATCTGATTCATTTTCAAATTCTGCTTTTGATTCAATATTACTAAATTTACTCTTATCTATAGGTAATAATTGTTCAACTTCAATTTGCTTCTTTAATTGAGAAATAAATTTTGCATAAACAATATTCACTTCTGAAACTTCACCTTTTCTAAACATTTCAAATGCATCATTATATACAGTAGAAGCTTCTTTAGTAGTTGGAAGATCGCCAACTTCTACATACTCAGCCATAGTCTCTAGTTTGTATCTTTTAGCAAACGATCTTCCTTTCTCTCCTACCATTAAAATAAGAGCATTCTCTCTATCATTTCGAGTAATTTCTGCAACATGAGAAATCATAGAACTGTTAAAGGAGCCACATAAACCCATATCGGAGGTAAGCACAATATATAACTTCTTGGAACTTTTATTGCTTTTGGTATAAATATTTTCCTCTTCATAACTATTAACTACTTCTGCAAATACATCTTCACATTGCTTAAAATAATCATTATTTGAAGATAATTTTTCCCTAACTTTTCTTAATTTTGAGGTAGAAACTAAGCCTAATGCCTTTGTTATTTTCTTGGTATTATTTATAGACTTAATTCTTCTCTTTATCTCAACAAGTCCTGCTGCGCCCATTTTCTCACCTCTATAGTTCTACTAAAAATTTTTGTTTAAACTCCTTTATGCCCTCTACAAGCTTTTCTTCTATTTCACTATCTAATTGCTTTCTTTCTTTAATTAGATCTGGAACCTCTTTATGATAAGTATTCATAAACTCTAAGAATTGTTTTTCAAATAATCTTATCTTAGATACTGGTATATCCATTATATGTTCATTTACACCAGCATATAGAATCATTATTTGATCTTCAACTGCCATTGGTACATATTGGTCTTGTTTTAATATTTCTATTAATCTCTTACCTTTTTCAAGTCTTTTTTTAGTATCCTTATCAAGGTCAGATCCAAACTGTGCGAAAGATGCAAGCTCTCTGTATTGAGCAAGTTCTATTCTTAAAGTACCAGTTACTTGTTTCATAGCTTTAATTTGAGCACTTCCACCAACCCTTGAAACAGATATACCTGCATTAACTGCTGGTCTTTGTCCTGAATGGAATAAATCCGCCTCTAAGAATATCTGTCCATCTGTAATGGATATTACATTTGTTGGTATATATGCAGTTACGTCTCCTGCTAATGTTTCAATTATAGGAAGCGCTGTTAGTGAACCTGCACCTAATTTATCAGAAAGCTTTGCTGCTCTTTCAAGTAATCTTGAATGAAGATAGAAAACATCTCCTGGATACGCTTCTCTTCCTGGTGGTCTACGAAGTAATAGTGACATTGTTCTATAAGCTACTGCGTGTTTAGACAAGTCATCATATACTATTAATACGTCTTTTCCTTGATGCATAAAGTGTTCACCCATACTACAACCAGCAAATGGTGCTAAGTATTGTAATGGTGCTGACTCAGAAGCACTAGCTGATACAACTATTGTATAATCTAAAGCTCCCATTTCTTCTAATGTATTAACAATATGAGCTACTGTTGACTGTTTTTGTCCTATAGCTACATATATACAAATTACATCTTTTCCTCTTTGATTTAAGATAGAATCTAAAGCTAATGCTGTTTTACCTGTTTGTCTATCTCCAATTATTAACTCTCTTTGTCCTTTTCCTATTGGAATCATTGTGTCAATTGCCTTTATTCCTGTTTGCATAGGTTGTTTTACTGATTGACGTTCAATAACTCCTGGTGCATTAACCTCAACTGGTCTATGAGATTCTGCATTTATTGGACCTTTTCCATCTATTGGATTTCCTAATGGATCAACTACTCTTCCTAGTAAATCAGCTCCAACTGGAACTTCAACTACTCTTCCAGTTCTATTTACTATATCTCCTTCTTTTATGCCCTCTTCTGACCCAAGCAAAACACAGCCTACATTGTCTTGTTCTAGGTTTAAAGCCATTCCATAAACATTGTTTGGAAATTCTAAAAGTTCACCTTCAAGACAATCATCTAAACCATAAACTCTAGCTATTCCATCACCTATTTGGATAATTGTTCCCGCGTCTACAGTATTTATTTTATTTTCATACTTCTCTAATTCTTTTTTTAGTATAGACGTTATTTCTCCTGGTTTTATATGCATATTCTCACCTCAATCCTGTATAAAGATGCCTTTATAAATTTTATAAATTCTTGCTATCTTCATAGTATTTATCTTTATGGTAAATTTGCTATTTAGCCATTCATGTTTCTTCTTAGTTCTATAAGTTTACCTTTTACTGTTACATCTATAACATCATCACCAACAGTTATATAAACTCCACCTAAGATTTTTTTATCTATGCTTTCTTCTATTATAAAATCTCTATTATAGTAGTTTTTAAGCTTCTTTATTATTTGCTCTTTCTGTTCTTCATTTAATGGTTGAACAGTCTTAACCTTAGCAACTAATGGTTTGAATTTCTCACTAACATCTACTTTAATGTCTTTTCTTTCTTGCATTAGTTGTTTCATAGATTCCATTCTTCTTTTTATAGAGCCATCAATAACATCATCACCAATTTTTACGACCATTCCACCTAACAAACTTTCATCAATTTCTTCTAAAAGTACAATATCTTTTTTATATTTGTTTTTTAATTTTACTTTTAAAGCCTCTCTTTGGTCATCCGTTAATGGAATTGTAGTCTTTACTTTAGCTTCTAACATATTATGACGCTCAAAGTAAATTAACCTAAATTGATTATATTTTTCTTTCAGATATAAAATTCTATCTTTATCTATTAAAAGAATTAAAAAACCTAATAACTCAGGACTAACTTGATCTTCAAAAAGCCTTTTAAATATTGCCTTTTTTTCAGCTCGATGTATTTGAGGATGCTCTATTATTTTCATTAGTTCTTCGCTTTGCTCCATACTCTCTACAATGCTATTTAAGTCCTCTAGAGTTTCTTCTAAAATTCCAGCCTTTTCGCAAACGTCGTATAAAGCCTGTGCGTATCTTCTGTCAAGAAATTCATACATATTAATTACCTACCTTAGAAATAAACTCATCAATAAGTCTTCTATGTTCATCCTCATCAATTTTCTTTTCTAATGCTTTTTCTGCTAAGTTTAATGATAAATCAACAACTTGTGTTTTCATTTCATCTTCAGCTTTACGTTTTTCTCTAGCAATTTCTTGCTTAGTTCTAGAACGTAAAACATCACACTCTTTCTTAGCTTCAGCTATTATATCTGCTGAAACTCTTTCAGCCTTCTCTTTATAAGCGTCAACTAATTTTTGTCCTTCATCTTTGTATTCTTTAATTCTTTCTTCTTGTTCTATTCTTAAGCTTTCAATTTTAGCTTCTTCTGACTTAGCATGATTTAACGCTGTTTCTACTTCGTCTCTTCTGCCATCAACCATAGCCATTGTTGGCTTATATATAAACTTTTTAATTATTAGAAAGAATATAAAAAAATTAATAATCGCTGCCACAATCACACTTGGATTTATATCCATATGCTATCCTAACGTTGAAATAGTTAGGATTTTCACCTACCCTTCCTATTTTTTTGTTAGTATATTAGCCTACTTTAAATACTAATAATAATGCTATAAGGAAACCATATATTGCTGTAACTTCTGAGAACGCTGCACCAACTATTAATGCGTTCATTATTTTACCACTAGCATCTGGTTGTTTTGCTATAGACTCAACAGCTTTTCCTGCTGCATTTCCTGTTCCTATACCTCCACCTATAACTGATAATGCTGCTATTCCTGCTCCTAATGCTGACATTCCTGCGATAAATGCTCCTGATTCCATAATAATAATCCTCCTTAAAATTCATATGTTTTAGTGTTCTGATATTGTTTTGATATTTATCATTGTTAACATTACAAATATTAATGTTTGTACTGCTCCATCAAATAAATCGAAGTAAAAATGGAACGGTATTGGTATACCTATAGTCGCTACAAAGCCTAATTTACCTAGTGCACTATATATAAGATCTATAATTACAGTTCCTGCAAATACATTACCAAAAAGTCTTAAACTTAATGATACTGGTAACATTATTCTTTCAACTATATTTATTGGAAGTAACACTGGTATTGGTCTTGCATACCCTTTAAAGTATCCTAAGACTCCATTTTTCTTAATAGTATAAATTTGTATAACGAAGAAAGTAATTGCTGCTAATCCAAAGGTTACACTCAATTCTGATGTTGGTGGTTTTATGCCAAACATACCTACCATATTTAATGAAAGTATATATATAGCTAATGCAAATATATATGGCGCAAAACCTTCTTTGCCTTCCCCCATGTTTTCTAGGACAATGCTGTTGATTTTTAAAACTGCAACCTCAACTGCCGCTTGGATTTTTCCAGGAATTTTTTTCATATTAGCTTTATATAAAATTCCTAAAATTAAAGCTATACCTATAATGACCCACTGAACTACCATGCTCATTGTAATATCTATTGGAAATCCAAAAATAGTATAGGTAACTATCGGTAAAACTTCTTCCATAATAACACCCCTTTCTTTTATTTATTTTTATACTTATTACCATATAATATAAAAGAAATAAATTGTAAGCTATAGCCTACTATAAATAGAATAAAACCACTTGTTGTATTCCTAATAATAAGTATAGATATTATTACTACTATTATTACCCTAATAAGTTTGCTAATCATAAGTACACTTTGCAGATTGTTATTATCTTCTGATAGAAATTTATTTAATGAAACTGTGTTTATAACTAAATTTATAAATGCTATAGATAATCCTGATGTAAAAAATAAAATTCTCTCACCTATTATAAAGTACCCTATTATAGTTACTGTTATTAATAATAATAAATCATATTTAAATATACTTTTTAAAAGCAACTTATTTTCTTTATGCAACTTCATTTCCTCGTTTCAATATTTTAATTACATTATAAGATTATATGCCTGGTGCTCATATAAATAAACAACCCAATTTCACTGTATTCCTTGATATTTAATAGTGTACCTTAGTTGTTTGAAAATATTTATTTTTTAATGTGTTTTACTCTTTTTATCTCACTTTTACTACAGTATTAAATATTTTCCAGAACTCTAATTCATTTTTTTAACTTATTAAATTTTTTTTTAAAAAATAAATAAATGGTTATGAATAACTTCTTTATTTTTTATTCACTATTAATGATAAATGCATATTCTTAACTGGTTATTTTGAAATAATTTTTATTTAAAATTTCTTTTTTCAGCAAATTCTAAATAATTATTTTTCTGTATTTTCTGTATTTTGAATGGTTTTTTATGAACAAAGTCACTATTTGTTATATTAAACATTATTCCATCTATTGTCAATGTTTTTATGAATCTAGACTCATCTTTATGAAACACTGATTTGCCTAGCATGAAATAATATGACATTTTTCTTCTTTTTATGACATGACTATATAGGCATGAAATAATATTTTTTATTAATTCATAAATTACCGTCAGTGGATTCATTGATTTGGAGTTAATTTAAAATTCAAATTCACAGTTCTCATGAAAGTAAATCGTTTTCTTCTATATATTCCTCATTTTTTTATACCAACAATAATAAATATTGTCTCTTTTAATTATTTTTTCACTAATCTCATTGAAATATTCTTCTTTTATAATAAAATCATTATTTTTTAAAATATCTTTCAAAATAATAAAATACACCTTAAATATTTTAAGATGCATTTAATCATATATCTTATTAAAAACCTTAATTATTTTTATCTTCTTTTAATAATCCAACTTTCCAAGCTATAAAAGTAATAGTAATAACAACTGTAGCAAGTAAAAAATAAGACTTTTTATTACTTAATTGCATAGCTATTATTGCAATGCCTCCAAGTATAGCATTTATTAAATATATTATTATTACAGCTTGTTTTTGATTTAATCCTAAAGCTAATAATCTATGATGAAGATGCCCATTATCACCTTGCATTATAGGTTTCCCACTGGCCTTTCTTCTTATAACTGCAAACAATGTATCATATATCGGAAGTCCCAACGCTAATAAAGGAACAGCTATAACCAATGCTGTAGCAGATTTTATAGCTCCATTTATAGATATTGCAGCAAGTAAAAATCCTAACAATTGAGATCCTGTATCTCCCATAAATATACTTGCCGGATTAAAATTATATGGTAAAAACCCCATTATAGAACCTGCTAATATAGCCGTTAAAAAAACTGCATCAACTCTTCCATTTATAAAAGATACTATCATTAAAGTTAATGATGATATTATACCAACACCAGCAGCAAGGCCATCTAAACCATCTATTAAATTAAAGGCATTTGTAATTCCAATGACCCAAATAATAGTTAATGGTATTCCTATAAATCCTAAATTAATATAATCTTCACCTATATATAACGGATTAGTTATAAAATTAACCCTCAATCCAAAAACTACAAGTATAATAGCTGCTATACCTTGAAATATTAATTTGTATTTAGGTCTTAACTCTCTAATATCATCTATAACTCCACCTAAGACAATCACACTAGCACCTAGTATAAGACCCAAATCATCCATAGAAAATTGCTCTTTGTTTATTATCACACCTAAAATAAAAGCTATATATATAGCTACTCCCCCCATGCGAGGTATAGGTTTTTTATGTATTCTTCTGTCATCATCTGGAACATCAATTGCCCCAAATTTTATAGCCAGCCTTTTTACAATAGGAGTTATCCATGCTGAAATTATAGCAGCTAAAACCATTAATAGAAAAACTTTAATCATACTCAACCTTCCTAGTCCGCTTTTAGTAAGAAATATCATCAGTTAAAGAATCATCATTTTCTATCCATTCTTTAACTTCAACTTCTCTGTAAAAAGTATTTGTGTCCCTTATTATAACATTTTCTATACCAGCATTTATTATAAATCTTTTACAAAGTGTGCATGGAGATGCATTTTTCACTAAATCACCTGTATTATATTCTTTTCCAACTAAATATAGAGTAGAACCTATCATATCATGTCTTCTTGCTGATATGATCGCATTTTGCTCTGCATGTACAGACCTGCAAATTTCATACCTTGTTCCTCTTGGTACATTTAATTCTTCTCTTTTACAATGACCTATATCACTACAATTTTTTCTCCCTCTCGGGGCACCGGTATAACCTGTTGCCATTATTTCATCATTTTTAACTATTATTGCTGCAAAATTTCTTCTTAAGCAAGTTCCCCTCTCTAAAACAGTTTCACATATATCTAAGTAATAATTATGCTTATCTATTCTGTTCATATACTAACCTCTCTTTTAATCACTGTTTATAAATTAATTTTTCTACTGTAAAATTTATTTTATCATTTATCATTCCTTATCTATTATATAGAATAAAAAAATAGTAAGCAAATAATATCATTAATTATACGTGAACACTATCTAAATTTAACTTATATGTTAAATTTTATATATATTTATAACTAATTAATACTTCTTTGTTTCTAAACTTAAATTTTTTCACTTATCCAAAACATAAATTGGATTTTCATACTATCGCTAATTTTTATAAATAGTTTTTAAAGCACATAATTTATCATGATTTTATAAATAATAAGTTAATAAAATTTCATTTTCTTGACTTTTATACCTTGGTTATATTAAATTTTCTTATTATAGGGATATAATTTTATACTTAATTATAAAAGTAAAATTTCAACCATGTTTTGTAACAATAATGATATTTTTCTTATTTATAATATCTAATACTATAGTTAGGAATGATTACATGATAAATTTTTATGCACAAGTTCTAAAAAAATCTATTCTTTTCAAAAACTTATCAGAAACTGAAATTGTTGATTTAATTAGAAATTTAAACTATACAATATATGATAAATGTAAAAACTGTTTAAAATGCAAAAGTTGTGTTATAGCTTTAGAAGGAGATCCTTGTACTAGTTTAGCCGTTGTTTTATCTGGTAAAGTTGAAATTCAAAAGCATTATTCTAACGGTAAAGTAGTTTCTCTTAGTACACTTTATCCGGGACACGCTTTTGGTGAAGCTATACTATTTTCCAAAGAGCACAATTATCCCTCAACAGTTGTAGCCTATAAAAATACTGAGATTATTTATTTTTCAAAAGAAGATGTATTATTGATGTGTAGATTAAATCAAACTATTTTAAAAAATTTTATGGAAGTTCTATCTTCTAAAATAATAATGTTGAATAAAAAAGTTACAATTCTTTCATTGGAAAACTTAAGGCAGAAAATTTGTTTCTTTATAATGGAAGAATATAAAAAGCAAGATACTTTAAAACTTTCATTAAATATGTCTAAAAAAATACTTTCTGAACATTTAGGAGTGCAGCGCCCTTCTCTATCTAGAGAACTAATAAATATGAAAAATGAGGGTATAATTAATTTTGATAGAAAATTTATTGAAATATTAAATTTAGAAGAAATTAAGTATATATTAGGGAATTAAATTAAATTTCTAAAAATTTTAATAAAAATAATAATTTTCTATTGATAATTACTTTCCATTGTTATATAATAATGTCATAAGGAATTTGGGAAAAAATTATAAATGAAAATATAATACTTTAAAAATATTATTTAAATTCTAGGAGGGTTTTATTATGAAAAAATTTGTTTGTACTGTATGTGGATATATTCACGAAGGAGATTCAGCTCCAGAGTTTTGCCCTATTTGTAAAGCTCCAGCTGATAAATTTATAGAAAAACGTGAAGATGGAATGGCTTGGGCTGATGAACACAGAATAGGAATCGCTAAAGATATTGATGCTGAAGTTATAGAAGGATTAAGAGCTAACTTTATCGGCGAATGTACTGAAGTTGGTATGTACTTAGCTATGAGCCGTCAAGCAGATAGAGAAGGATATCCAGAAGTTGCTGAGGCTTATAAAAGAATAGCATTTGAAGAAGCTGAACACGCTGCTAAATTTGCTGAAATTTTAGGAGAAGTTGTAGCTGCTGATACAAAAGCAAACTTACAAGCTAGAGTTGATGCTGAACACGGAGCATGTCAAGGTAAAAAAGATTTAGCTACACTTGCTAAAAAATTAAATTTAGATGCAATTCATGATACAGTTCATGAAATGTGTAAAGATGAAGCTAGACATGGTGCTGCTTTCAACGGATTATTAAATAGATACTTTGGAAAATAGTATATAACAAAACAGTTTTAAGTTACATAACTTAAAACTGTTTTTTCTTATTTTCCTACACCAAAATCTGTGTTTTCAAAAAGAACTTCAACTCTAGAATCACTTTGTAAATAACTATATTTTTCTTGAAACCAACTTATAAGTTTTTCGTTTCTTTTTATATCTGTAGTATTTTCAACAAATATATTTACACAGCCTTTTGAAAAATATTTTAAAAGATACTCAATATCTTTATCTATCATTTCCTTCGTTTGCCCTTGTATGCCTACCAAAAGACATATAGACTCAAAATATTTTCTAACTTCTTTTGGTCCACTAAAAATAGCACCTTTTTTTAAAACTTTATTTCTAAAGTAATCATCAAAAGTTTCAATTCCACACTTAAATATTATTGGTATATTAAAAAATTCTCTAATTTCATCTAATCTATGTCTATAACTCCAGTGACTTTCAAAAAACAATTTTTCTATATTCTTCTCTTCTACTATTCTTTTTATATCATTTAAAGTTTCCATCGGAAGCTCAAATACACTTCCCGAGTTTATTACTTCTAATGCTTTTAATTCACCGGTAACATTTTTAAGAACTATTCTATTTAACTTAATTAATTCTTTTTCATTTTCATCATTATCATGTATATAATCACAAAAAGCACACCTTCCCCACACACACGGCTTACCTTTTAGAAGAACAATCTCTCTTTCATTTTTTCCTTCTATTAAATTATATCTATCCACGGCTATCACTCCATTTTTTCTTTAGTATTTATTATTACTTTCATAGCTTTTTATTATTTTTAAATTAAAAGTTAACTTTAAATTCTCTAATAAGATAATTTCTTATTTTAATTTACACAACAAGTCTTTTTTATCATTCCAACTCTATAATTATATCACTTATAAAACTTATAAAAAATCTTATAAATTATAAACAATTAAATATAAATTTATACACAAATCTGTTGATAAAGTTTATATTCATTGTTTATAACTTTATATAAAAATCAATTCTTAAATCATTGATTTTATGTAATTTCTTGTAAAAAACATTGACATTTCATAATATAACAGTCACAATATAAATTGATACAAAATTTAATAAATTTATGATGCTTTTTAAAAATAAAAGTTAGGAGTAATTGTAATGGATGATAAAAATCTTACAGCTTTTGCAGAAGGTATACTTTCAATTTTTCCTATTTTTATGAAAAATTTTGGTAAAATAGATGACTTAGAAGAAAATCATTGTCTTCCTAATTCTCATAAAAATATCCTATGTCTTTTAGATACCTTTGGAGTTTTAACAATGTCTAGTATATCTAAAAAACTATGTATCAATAAGTGTAATTTGACACCAATAATCAATAATCTTATAAATTTAGATTTAGTTTATAAAATTGTAGATAACGATGATAGAAGAATTTACAATATACAATTAACCAGTAAGGGTGAATGTTTTGTTGAAAATCAAAAGAATTTAACAATTTGTAAAATCAAAGAAAATTTATCTTCTTTTACAGAAGAGGAAATAGAAGATATGATTTATCATTTAAACAGCATAAAGAATATTTTATGTGATGTTAAATCTAGAGAAAAATAATTATTTATAACTTAAATAATTATAAAAAAG
>NZ_HE611050.1:1484204-1543625 GCF_000285575.1 Clostridium senegalense JC122
ATAATAATTATTTTAAAGTACTTTTTTATTAATTATTACTTTCAGGTTCTAATCCCATCCTAAAAATATCACCTAATACATTAAAACTCATTACTATAATTAAGATTAATAGACCTGGAAATATTGCCAAGTATATTTGATCTCCCATTCTTGACTGTGCCTGCTGTAACATACTTCCTAATGATGACATTGGTTGTTGGACACCAAGCCCTAAGAAACTAAGAGCGGATTCTGTTAATATTGCATCTGCTACATTTATGCTTGATGCTACTATTACTGTAGAAAGAACATTAGGTATAATATGCCTTTTTAATATATCTTTATTCGAAGCACCTAACGCCTTAGAACATAACACATAATCTCGTTCTTTTATAGATAATGCTTCTGAACGAACAATTCTTGCTATACCCATCCATCCAAATACACCTATTATTATTATTATATTTATTACACTAGGTCTTAAATAAGCATTAGCAATTAAAAGTAAAAAGAATAATGGTATGCTCATAAGCATATCTATAAACCTCATAATTATAGAGTCTACTTTTCCCCCTATTAATCCACTTAAAGCTCCAACTAAAGTTCCAATAAATACTGATACTATCATAGACATTATTCCAACTATTAATGATACTCTCGTACCATACATAGCCCTAGTAAAATAATCCCTTCCTAACTCATCAGTTCCAAATATATGCTTCAAAGTTGGTCCTTCAAATTTTTGAACCAATTCTATTCTATTAGCATCATAAGGACTTAAAAATACAAATATCGAACATATTATTATAATAAGTAATGATATCAAAGAAAACTTGGCTAATTTATTTTTTTTGAACTCTCTTTTTAATCTTTCCATGCATCCATTACTAAACATCCCTATCACCTCTACGCATTCTTGGATCTATAATAAGATAACATATATCTGCCAGCAAATTACCTATAAGAACCATTATTGATGTTAACATAGTCATAGCCATAATCATTGGATAATCTAACGCTTGAATAGAATTCACACCAAGTCTTCCCATTCCTGGCCACCCAAAGACTGTTTCAGTTATAAAAGCGCCAGATACTAGTGACGGTAAACTCATACCTAGTATTGTTACTATTGGTAAAAGAGAGTTTTTCATAACATGTTTGAATAAAACTTTATTACGTGGCAATCCTTTTGCCATAGCAGTAGTTATATAATCCTCTTTAAGTTGACCTATTGTACTAGATTTTACATATTTAGTTAAAACTGCTGTACTTGAAAAACTAAGAACAATAGTAGGAAGTATTCCATGTTTTATTATATCCCATACAGATTCTATACCAATAGTCCTCATTCCAACACTTGGTAACCATCTAAGCTTTAAAGAAAATATAGTTATTAATATCATAGAAAACCAAAAACTCGGTATTGATATAGCAATGTAACTTAAAAAATTCACTATATTATCTAATAACTTATTTTTATGTAATGCTGTATATAATCCTAATGGAATAGATATTGCTACCGATAAAACAAGTGATGCTCCCATAAGTCCTAACGTTGGCAATATTCTTGAAGCAATTTCCCTAATTACTGGTTGTTTTGTTATTAATGAATATCCTAAATCTCCATTTAATGTTGTTTTAAGCCAAGAAAAGTATCTTATCATAACTGGTTGATCTAGTCCTAAGCTTGCTCTTATTAATTCAGCTTGTTCTTTTGACATTCTAGGCGTTATAAAACCTTGAGCTGGGTCACCAGGTGCTAAATTCATAAGCATAAATGATATAAAAGATATGAAAAACAACATAGGTATTGCTTGCGTAATTCTTTTTAAAATTTTTTTCTTCAAAACTTTCACTTCCTCACTAAAAAAGGCTCAAAAACCTAATGTATTATATAAAAGGTAAATGAGCCTAGTTTATTATTTTATTCTTGTTTCATATAAATTTTTGATAAATCTTCAAACATATATATAGGCACTAATTTAGCTTCTTCCATTCCACCAAACTTAGCATCCACCCCTATTAAAGACTTTGAATATTCAATAGGATAAACAACTGCATCTTCTGCTAGTGTCTTTTGAATTTTTACATATATTTCTTTTCTTTTAGTTTCATCAACTTCTTTTGCACCTTGTTTCCATAATTCATCTAATTCTTTATTTTCATATAGTTGTGCATTCATCTCTCCATCTGAAGTAAATGCACTTGAATAGCCGTCTGGATCATTTCCCATAACATATCCATTATAAATTATGTCATAATCTCTTTCTACTTCGCCAAACATTTTAGCAAAGAATGTATTTTTATCAAGTTTTTGAGGGTCAACCTCTATTCCTATAGCTTCTAACTGTTGTTTAACCATCATAACTAAGTTGTCATCACCCTCTATATATTGAAAGTTAATTTTTATTTTATCTACTCCAGCGCTTTTCATAAGTTCTTTAGCCTTTTCTATATTATTATCATACTTTTCAACGTCGTCACTATAATATTTAGTATCTGGCGTTAAAATTGAGTATGCCTTTTGAGTATTATCTAAATTTTTAAACATAGTTTTTAATAACTCTTCTTTATTTAACGCATAGCATATAGCTTGTCTTACTTCTTTTTTCTTTAAATTTTCATTCTTCTCATTAAATACTAAGTAATTTAGCATACCTTCTTCAAATTTAAAAGTATTAAATTTAGAATCTTGGGAAAATTTTTCGTATCTTTCTTCTGTTAAATAAGATGCTGAAATTTCACCATTTTCAAAGGCAACTCTAGATGTATTAGCGTCTGGTATTATTCTATAAACCACACTATCTAAATGTGGTTTCCCACTATAATAATCATCAAATCTTTCTAATGTAACCATTTCTCCTTTTTTCCACTCTTTAAACTTAAATGGACCAGAACCAATTGGATTATTATTTTTTTCTGATTTCGCCAAATCCGCTTCCCCTTCAAATACATGTTTTGGAATTATTTTCAGAGAACCTATTCCTGCATCAAATGGTGCATATGGTTGAGGTAACTTAAATTCAACTGTTAAATCATCAACCTTTTTCATTTCGACTTCCTTACCATCTACTATAAAGACTTCTCTATCTTCTATTCCTTGTTTTTCATCTTTAGCAACATTAACAGTATATATTAAATCTTCTGCTGTTATTTTTTCTCCATCATGCCATTTTAAATTGTCTTTTAATTTTATCTTATATGTAAGTTTATCTTCTGATACTTCCATAGAATCTGCTAGATAATATCTTGTTTCATCCTTATCTATTACAAATAATGGATCAAACAGTGCTCTATTTATAGTAAATGTTACTCTGTTTTGTTGAAAAAATGGATTTAAAGATGTTGGATCAGTAGGTGATGAAAATATCATTGTTCCTCCATCTTTTATTTGTGTTTGTTCTGTTTTTGCTGAATCCCCTTTTGTGTCAACTACATTTTTATTGCCACAGCCTACAAGCCCTAATGTTAAAAAGGCTGATAATGCAAAACATAAAAATCTTTTGCTCTTCATAAAAATCTCCCCTTATTTAACTTATTTTGTAAATAGTCTTAATAGAGAATAGCATAGAATTTAAGCATTTGTAACAATTATGTAAATTTATTATACTTGATATTTATCTATTTGTTTTTCAAATAAAAAATGATAAGTAGATAGGTTCTACTTATCATTTTAATAACTTATTTTGTTCCGAATAATCTATCTCCAGCATCGCCTAATCCTGGAATTATGTAGCCATCCTCATTTAACTTCTCATCTAAACCTGCAAGGTATATATCTACATCTGGGTGTGCATTTTGAACTGCTTTTACTCCCTCCGGTGAAGATACTAAACACATTAATCTAATATTTTTAGCACCTCTACTTTTTAGAGCACATATTGCATCAATTGCTGAACCACCTGTTGCAAGCATTGGATCTGTAACTATTACTTCTCTTTCTTCAATATCTTGAGGTAACTTACAGAAATATTCTACTGGTTGTAATGTTTCTTCATCTCTATACATTCCTATATGACCAACTTTTGCTGCTGGTATTAATTTTAACATACCATCAACCATTCCAAGACCTGCTCTTAATATTGGTACTATAGCCATTTTCTTACCTGAAAGCATTTTACAAGTTGTTTTGCATATTGGAGTTTCTATTTCTACATCTTCAACTTGCATATCACGAGTAACTTCATATGCCATAAGCATAGCTACCTCTTCAACTAATTCTCTAAAATCTTTAGCACCTGTATTTTTATCTCTTATTATTGCTAATTTATGTTGTACTAATGGATGTGATATTATTGTTACTTTACTCATTTTTAATCCCCCTATTTTGAATATTTTTCTTCTATTTTAGTAATTTTATCTATTCTCTTTTGATGACGGTCTCCTTGAAATTCTGCATTTAAAAAAGTGTCTACTATATCTAATGCAAGACCTTTGCCAACTACACGCTCACCTAAAGCTAATATGTTAGCATTATTATGTTCTCTTGTTGCATGTGCACTGAAAGTATCACTACAAAGTGCTGCCCTAATTCCTGGCACTTTATTAGCTGCTATACTAATGCCTATACCTGTACCACATACTAAAATTCCAAAATCAAATTCTTTTTTTGCTACTGATTCTGCAACCTGTAATGCAAAGTCTGGATAATCACAAGAATCTTCAGTGTATGTTCCGAAATCCTTTATTTCATATCCTTTTTTTTCTAAATGTAGTATGATTTCTTTTTTTAAGCTTAATCCACCATGATCACTGCCTAATGCAATTCTCAAATTGAACACCTCCAAATTATATAAAAAAAAGATATCAGTTAATTACTAGTATCTTTTTTTAAATTATCAATAAGCAATAGAACATTTTCTTCTAACTGGTTAAAAGTCTTTAAATACATATCAATATCACCACCAAAAGGATCGATGATATCGTCACTTTCACCTAAATATTCATTAAATGTGAATACCTTGTCCTTAAAACTAGGCTCTTCATTTAATATATAAGTTTTCATATATTTAGTCATTGTTAAGACTAAATCTGATTGCTTCATAATTTCCATATTTAATTGTACTGGCTTTCTGTTCAATATATCTATGTCATACTTATCTTTTAATATAAACCCTGTATTAAAAGAGGTTTTAGAGGAAGGATTAATAAATAAGCCTGCCGAAATTGCAGATACATCTTTAAGTTTGCAATGATAATTAAACAATGCTTCCGCCATATTGCTCCTACAGGTGTTACCAGTACATATAAACAATATCTTCATTATTATCCTTCTCCTTTCAATATTTATTCACACTATTTTTTTATTTAATTTCTATAATGTCAAAGCCTGCACTTTTGTTTAATCTATTCATTATAGCTAAACCAACTCCAGTTTCATCAAAGGCTTCACAAAATATAACATCTACATCTTCAGAATCAAAACTTCTTAAAACTCTAAATAAATGTTTTGCAACATCATTTAAACTATCTCTACTACCTAAAGTTTTTACTAATCCACCACTATATTTTTCCATAGTTTCATCTGTTGCTATGATTCCTACCTTTTTTTCATTTTCTATATAATTTAACATCATTTCGTTAATTTTTGCAATAGTTTTTTTAATTTCTCCTTTAAAAATTTTCACAGGAGCTTTTGGTGCATAGTGACGATACTTCATTCCTGGCGCCTTTGGCTTAAAATCTTCTTTTGGTTTTGAACATACAGATGGGTCTATATAAACATCTTTATCTATTTCTTTTAACATTTCTAGTGTTATTCCACCTGGTCTTAATATACATAGTGGTTCAGCTGTACAATCAACTATAGTAGATTCTATACCTACTTCACTTTCATTCCCACCTAATATATATTCTACCTTGCCATTTAAATCTTCAATGCAGCTTTCTAAATCTGTTGGACTTGGTCTTCCTGATATGTTTGCAGATGGTGCTGCTATAGGAGCATTAGAGGCTTTTATAAGTTCTAATGCAATTTTATTGCTAGGCATTCTTACTCCTACTGTAGATAAATTTGCACTTGTAACCCCAGGTATTATATCTTTTTTTTCTAAAATTAATGTTATTGGGCCTGGCCAAAACCTATTTATAATTTCTTTTGCTGCAGATGGTATTTCTTTTACATACTTTTCTATATCAAAATCTGCAACATGAATTATTAAAGGATTATCTTGTGGTCTTCCTTTTGCTAAAAATATTTTTTTCACAGCTTCTTCATCTAAAGCGTTAGCACCTAATCCATAAACTGTTTCCGTTGGAAAAACTACTAATCCACCTTCTTTTATTACTTGTCCAGCTTCTTTTAATATAGCATGATCTAAATTTTCTTCTGTTAATCTTGCAACTTTTGTTTCCATAAAAACACCTCTATTTTTTATCTATTTAATAATTTTAGTTTATCATAATTTTTTAAATAGTATTTAACATTATAAATCCTATAATTATACCTAAAATTGTAGTTATTCCTGCTGTAAATCCATCAGTTAACTCATTTGTCTCCAACATCATTTGACCAAAGACTACATATATCATAACACCACTAGCAAAAGCTATGCACCCACCTAAAATTAACGGAGATATGGTACCTAACACTATTCCTAGCCATGCACCTATCATTGTTGGAAATGCAACCCAAAAGGCATATCTTAATATTTTACTTGGCTTAACCCCTGATACAACTAAAGGTGCAGCAATAGCTAATCCTTCGGGTATATCATGTATAGATATTAAAATAGCCATTTTCATTCCTAAATTACTTTCTTTCAAAAAACCAAATCCCATTATAAGTCCTTCTGGAAAATTATGTAACATCATTGCTAAAGCTAATAAAAAAGCAACTTTTAAATGAGAATCCCTTTTTTCATTTACTTTTTGACTTAATAAGTCAGTAATTAAAATTACTATTATGCCCAAAAGAATATATATTAGAGTAATCCAAAAACCATTATATTTTATGGCTTCTGGAATTAGTTCTAAAAATATTATTGCAATCATTATTCCAGTGGCAAAACCTAAAATACTTCCCATTAGTTTTTTAGATGGCTTTTTTAACAAAACACCTATCAAAGCCCCTATTAGCGTTCCTAATACAGATATTAATGCTGAAAATATACCTATATAAATTATAGTTTCCATAAAAATCCCTCACTCATTAAAAATTATAAGGTATAAAACTTGATTTTATAACTTTATCATTAGAAAATTTTCAATGATAAGATTAACTTTAAGTTTGACTCCCTACATAATCAATGTATTTTAAGGAAACTAATTTTATTCTTAACTTCTATATTCTTTTATCTTTTCTATAGCTTCATCTGTAAATGCAGCACCAACACAAGTTCTATATAAAAAATCTAATAATAAATACTTTTTCACTCCACCTTTTCTTATTACAAAATAAAAATAAGGATCATCATTTTCCAATCTTACTCTATTATAATATCTGCTTATTGTTTTTTGTTTATCTAAAAATCTAAAATCTACATGTTTTAGCCTTTTATTTCTAAACCTTGATTTAGTTATAATTAGAATTTCAAAACTTTTAGCAGACTTAACAGTATGTACTATAGCTACTTTATCTGTTGGTATAGTATATTTTCTTCTTAATACACCAACTTCTATCACTATCTTCTTATTAACTTGTTTAAAATGTAAATGTTCTTCATTATATCTTATAAGTATTAGTTGAAATATTAATATTTCAAGTATTATCAAATATGCTATAAAAAAGACACTAAGCATTTTTGAATAGATAAGTACTGCTGGCAATAATATAAAAATAAAGCCCATAAACAGCACAAATCTCTTATAAGATTTTTTTTGCTTCTTTAGGACTTTATATATATCCATACTCTCACGCTCCAATAAAAAATTTAAATATAAAAACTTTTATTCATTATTCAAATTTTAACGCATTTTCACTTTTGTATAATACATGGATACAAGCTCGAATCTAAATTTAAAATGCTTACGAGCATGTATTCCACTGTTATAAATGTCTAAAATTCACAATATTTAAATTGAAATACATTTTAAAACTGATTAAACCCATTATAATAATTCTAATTTAAATCAATTGTAACTTTAGCATAATTAGAATCCTGTATGATTTTTATACTAAGTAAATCCTAAATATTATTAGGTATAACATACTTTTTGAGCATAGATTTATCTAATTATTAACCAATATTATTTCCCATTGATTTCATTTTTTCAGCTTGATCTGCTGTTATTAAAGCATTTAACATTTCATCTATATCTCCATCAAGAAAACTTTCTAATTTATATAATGTTAAACCTATTCTATGGTCAGTAACTCTTCCTTGTGGATAGTTATAAGTTCTTATTCTCTCACTTCTATCCCCTGTTCCTACTTGATTTCTTCTATCTTCTGCTATTCCTGCTGATCTTTCTGCTTCCGCTTGTTCGTATAATCTAGCTCTTAATATTTTTAATGCTTTTTCTTTATTTTTAAGCTGTGATTTTTCATCCTGACAAGATACTACAAGTCCTGTTGGTAAGTGTGTCATTCTAACTGCTGAATCTGTGGTATTAACGCATTGTCCACCATTTCCTGAAGCTCTAAACACATCTATTTTTAAGTCATTTGCATTTATTTCTATATCTACATCATCAACCTCTGGTAAAACTGCAATTGTAGCTGTTGAAGTATGAATTCTACCACTTGATTCTGTATCTGGAACTCTTTGTACCCTATGAACTCCTATTTCATATTTTAATTTACTATAAGCCTTATCACCTTTTACCATGAATACAACTTCTTTGAAACCCCCAATATCAGTTTCATTTGCACTCATAACTTCTACTTTCCATCTATTTCTTTCAGCATATCTTGTGTACATTCTGAATAAGTTTGCAGCAAATAGTGCAGCTTCATCTCCACCTGCTCCACCTCTTATTTCGATAAATACGTTTTTATCGTCATTTGGATCTTTAGGTAATAGTAGTATTCTCAATTCTTCTTGTGATGATTCAATTATTTCATTAAGACTTTTAATATCTTCTTGAATCATCTCTTTCATTTCCTTATCACTTTCTTCAATTAACATTGCTTTGTTTTCTTCTAAACTAGATAAAGCATTTTTATACTCTCTATATTTAGTAACCATAATTTCCATATCTGAATGCTCTTTGCATAGTTTTTGCCATTCTTTCTGATTTGCCATAACAGAAGGATCGCTTATTTTATTTGAAAGTTCGTCATATTTATTTTCTATGAATTCCAATCTCTCTAACATAACTTTATCACTCCGTACATTATAAATTTTATTTTTAAACCTTATTAACTCTTAAGGAAATTTTCATTATATTTCAGTCTTTTAGATTTATTACCATTGTTATGAATCACTCTTTTTAATGTCATATTTAAGTAATAAATTTCATCATTTCATTATACCAATATTTTTTTTTCTTTGCAATTTAATCAGATTTATTTAACTATTTTTGACCTATAACAACTCTATCATTTTCATATAAATCTTTTAAACTATAAATCTTTGAAAAGCCTTCTATTTCTAGTATTTCAATAACAGCTTCCTTTTGATCGTGACCAATTTCCAAAGCAATATATCCATTATTTCTCAATACATTTTTGCTTTGTTTAGCTATTTCTCTATAGAAAATCAAACCATCTTCCCCACCATCTAAAGCTAAGTGTGGCTCATAGTTTTTAACATCATCCATAAGGTTAGGAATTACATCTCTTCTTATATAAGGTGGATTAGATACTATCATATCAAACTCTATTTTATTTAAAATACTCTTTTCTAGTAAATTGCTGAATTCTAAATGGCATCTTTTATTCATGTTAAGTTTTTTTATGTTATCACTAGTAACTTCCAGTGCATCATCACTAATATCATATAAATTTATACTAGTATCTTTAGTATGGTAAGCTATGGATAACCCTATAGCACCACTTCCACAACATAAATCACATATATCCTTAAGATTGTTATTTTCTATAATTTTTATACATTCCTCAACTAAAATTTCTGTATCTGGTCTTGGTATTAATACTCCTTTTTTTACATTTAAATTAATACCCATAAACTCAGTCTCACCTAAAATATATTTTATAGGCATTTTTTCACTTCTTAAGTCTATAAATTCTAGAAACTTTTCTACTTTTTCGTTTTCAACGTCTTTATCTCTATTAAGCATTATATACAATTTATCAACCTTTAAAACATTACAAAGTAATAATTGAGTATCTATCATATAACTTTCTATGCTATTGTTTTTTAATATATCATATCCTTTAGTTAATAACTGTGCTATTTTCATCTTTTACCTCTTCTTTAGAAACTTCTATTCCTTCAGCAGATTTTAATGCAATAATAGCAACCTCTAACATTTTTAAGTCCGGTTCTTTTGTTGTTAGTTTTTGTAACATTAAACCTGGTTTTGCTATCATTTTTGCTAATTTACTTTCACTTTTTCCTAAAAATCTTATTACTTCATAAGTAACCCCTGTAACTACTGGCAATAATAATAATCGTGATATTATTCTTTGCCATACTGATTCCCAACCAGTTAATGAAAATATCATTATACTTATAATCATAACTAAAAATAAAAAGTTTGTTCCGCATCTAGGATGAAATCTTGTGTATTTTTGTGCGTTTTCAGGCGTCAACTCTTCTCCTGCCTCATAACATGCTATAGTCTTATGTTCCGCGCCATGATACATATATGTTCTTTCTATATCATCAAGCTTTCCTATTAACACTACATATAAGAAAAATATTAGAACTCTTATGACCCCTTCAGCTATATTTAAAATTATAGTATTAGCAGTTAAATACTTTTTTATAAAACTCGCTAGTACCGTTGGTATTATAAAAAACAATACCGATGCAAAAACTACTCCTAAAACCAATGATATCCCTACTAGTACATCATTACTCTTATCTTTAAAAATACTTTCAAACCATTTATCAAATTTAGATTCTTCTTCATACTCTTCAAATAGTGATGCTGAATAATTTAAACTATTTATACCTATAATAAGTGACTCTATAAGTGCAATAAAACCTCTTATTATAGGTAGCGATAATATTTTAAATCTCTTGCTGGCTATATTACATTCTTTTTCATCAACCTTTATGGTATTATCATCAACTCTAACTGCAGTAGCTATTTGCTTTTTCCCTCTCATCATTACACCTTCTATTACAGCTTGCCCTCCAACAGAAGTCTTTCTTTTTTTAATCTTTAAACCCTCTTCCATAATAAACACCTACTTAAATATAAATTTAAATTTTATCACTCTCATATATTTCTTTATAATCAAAGTAACATTTTGGACATAATGCTTCATACTCTATATTGTCCTCTTTATCTATAGCAATTTGTTCTCCTTCAAATACAAATTTTCCATTTATTTTTCTACCATTTAAAAGAGCTTTCTTTCCACAATTACATATAGTTTTAAGTTCCTCTAAGCTATGTGCCAACATAAGTAATCTTGCACTTCCTTCAAATCCTTTCATTTGAAAATCTGTTCTTAAACCATAACATATTGTAGGAATATTTAATTTCACAGCTACTTCAAAAAGCTCATCTATTTGTTTTGATGTGAAAAATTGAACTTCGTCTGCCAATACACAATTCACATCCCCATTATTTTTCATATAATCATCTATCAAATTATATATATTTATATTTTTGTCTATCCAAAAATCAACGTTTCTTGTAACACCTAACCTAGATACCACCTTATCTGCTCCTTTAGTATCTGTTTTTGGCTTTATTATAAGAACTTTCATTCCTCTTTCCTCATAATTATGTGCTACTTGCAATAAATTTGTAGATTTTCCACAGTTCATTGCACCGTATCTAAAATACAATTTACTCATAAAACACCTCCAAGATATATTTTTTCACTTCATTTTAAATCGTATATTTTATTTTAATCCATTATTATTTTTAAATCAAACAAAGAAAAATTTTTAACACCCTTAATTTCAACATTTTTAAAGACTATAGTTATCAAATATTGGATATACTGTTAATGTTGTTGACTTTATATTTTATGCCGTGATATAATTTAGTAGTTGACAATACGGATATGTAATTCGAAAGAGGTGAAATACATGAAAAACGGAATACATCCAAAATATAATCACGAAGCAGTAGTTAAATGTGCTTGCGGTGAAACTTTCACAACTGGATCTGTTAAGGATGAATTAAAAGTAGAGCTTTGCTCTAAATGTCACCCATTCTTCACTGGAAAACAAAAAATTGTTGATGCTGGCGGAAGAGTTGACAAGTTCATGAAAAAATTCAACCTTAAGTAGTAAGGTTATAAAAAGCAAGATATTCTCTTGCTTTTATTTTTTTATAAATTATAAAAATAGAAGCTATGAATTAAAAACTTAATTCATAGCTTCTATTTTTTTGATTATTTATTTTAATAGATCAGAACTTTTTCCAATTATGTCAAAAAATTCTTTATTATTTTTTGTTTTTGATAAAAGATTTATTAATTTCTCAGTAACACCTTGTGAATTTCCATCACTATACATTGTTTGTCTAATGTTATATGTAATTTCTAACTCATTTTTACTTAATAATAAATCTTCTCTTCTAGTTCCTGATTTATATATATCTATAGCTGGGAATATTCTTCTTTCTTGAAGTTTTCTATCTAAATGAACTTCCATATTTCCTGTACCCTTAAATTCTTCAAAAATCATATCATCCATTCTACTACCAGTTTCAACTAACGCTGTTGCAAGTACAGTTAAACTTCCCCCTTGTTCAACATTTCTGGCTGCACCAAAAAACTTTTTAGGCATTAAAAGTGCACCAGTATCTAATCCACCAGATAAAGTTCTTCCTGTTCTTGTTATTGTTAAATTATATGCTCTTGCAAGTCTTGTTAAACTATCTAAAAGAATTACAACATCTTGACCTTGTTCTACCATTCTTTTAGCTCTTTCAAGAACCATATAAGCAACTTTTGCATGATGTTCCGGTTCTTCATCAAAAGTAGAATAAATTACATCTCCTTGAATAGAACGTTGCATATCTGTTACTTCTTCTGGTCTTTCATCTATTAATAAAACAATTAAATTAATTTCAGGGTGATTTTTTGATATGCTTTGAGCTATTTTCTTTAAAAGTGTTGTTTTTCCTGCTTTAGGAGGTGCTACTATAACGCCTCTTTGGCCTTTTCCGATTGGGGATATTATATCCATTAATCTAGAAGATAAATCACTTGAATCAGTTTCTAATTGTATTCTTTCCTTTGGGTATATTGGAATAAGCTTTTCAAAAGACGTTCTTCTTGCGGCTATCTCTGGATTTTCTCCATTTATACTTTCAACAAATAATAAAGCCTTATATTTTTCTCCTTCTTTAGGTATTCTTACCTTTCCGGATACTTCATCTCCAGTTTTTAAATTAAATCTTCTTATCTGAGATAAAGAAACATAAATATCATCTGGACCACTTAAATAGTTATTTGACCTTAAAAGACCAAAATTTCCATTGTCACTAATCTCTAAGACACCTTTTGAAGATCCAGATTCACTTATAAGCTCTTTTAATCTTTCTTTCTTTTCTTCAAAAGATTCTCGTTCTGTTACCCCATTATTTTGACTTTGTCTATTATCTATGTCATCACTTTCAATAGTTTTAGTATCATCATTCCTATTGTCTTTAGGAGCAATCTTTTCTCTCAATACTACTCCTGATTTTTCTATTGAAACAGGTGAAACTTTTTTTATTGCTTCTATTAACTCTAACTTTTTAAACTTAGAAATTCCTTTTATAGAAAGTTCTTTTGCAACTTCTTTAAGCTCTGATAAATTCATATCTTCTAAGTTCTTTTCCATTAATTTTTCCACCTACACAATCCTCTCTTCCTAGTTATTTTTTAAATTTATTATAACTATTTTTATAATAAAATTTATATCTTAAACAATATGTTAACATTTTTTAAATTATTTAAATATACGTCATTGAAATAAATTATAACGTATATAGTTTATTTTATCCATATTATTCAAATAATTAACATGTTTTTTTATATTATTAATAAATTTTTACAATAATTTAATATTAATATGTGTTAAAAAGGAAAAAATCATTACTCTTTTTAGCATCTTAATTGTATTTTTATATTTTTTCAAACTCTAATAGTCCATTATACATACTGACACTATAAAATTCAATAAATCCTAACCATTCATACCTAATTGCAAAAATTTTATTTTTATTAACATTTTATAATTTTAAAAGGTGACATTTTCCATGTCACCTTTTTATCTCATGTTACTCTTTTATAGTTATTTTTGCAGTTAATTTTGTTTCTAATGGTGGTTGACCCATAGCAGACATATCATATTCTACTTTTATTTCTCCCCCAAAATCACCTATATCAATTTTAATAGATTTTGTTCGTATCTTTAAAGATAATCCACCATGTGGTGTACTATATAGTATATCATCTTCTTTATTTCTTTCAAAGTTCATCTTTGTACTTATAGAACCTTCTCTTATTAAAGAAAATCCTGTTTCATTTATCTTCAAAGTAGTATTAGTATCTTCCATACCAGATGCTTCTGTTTCTTCATAAGTAGCATAATAATAGCCATCCTCTTTATAAAAAGACCCAGCTGTAACAACTTCTACTGCACCATCATCCCCTTGTGTACTTATAATACTTATTATAGCTTCTTTTCTTATAGATTCTTTCTCCATATGCCCTCCACTAGTTTATAATATATTTGTCTAATTCTTTATCTGTTATTGTTTCTATTTCTATTATGTTATTTGATGGTCTACCATACTTACCATACTTAACAACAACTTTTTTTTCATCTTTTCCTTTTGAGTATCTAGCTGTTACTTTTGCTGCAAACTCGATATCTTCTTGTGATAATTCTCCTACACCAATAACCATAGAACCTTTAAAATCTCTGGCTAGGAATATAGTGTCATCTTTACCTAATAATTTTTTAATGTGCTCAGCTTCGTCAGCTGTTCTTGTTGATATTATTTTTGCATTTTCGCTTACTCTAAAGTGTCTACCAAATCTTAAAAGTTGTATTTCTCTTTCTTCCACATCTTTTTTATTTTGTAATACATCTTTTAATCTCTTTGAATAATTTGGTTCTGTTAACTTACATCCACCTGCAGGAGATGGATATTCTTTAATACCCCATTTTTCCGCAAGTTCCATCTGAACTTTTCTACTTCTTCCACTTATATCTAGAAGTTTTTCTCTATCAACTAAACCTTGTTGTTCCATCTCAGTTGGTTGAAGATTTTTAGCACATAATGGTCTTAATATCTTATTGCCTATTCCACTTTCCTTTTTAACTTTATCTAAAGCTGTTCTATTTTGAGACATAGGCCTTTGATTTAAAACTTCACCAGTTATTATGAAATCAGCCTGGAATTTTTCCAGAAGTTCTCCAGAGTATCTCATCATCATAGCATGACAATCTATACATGGATTCATATTTTTACCGTAACCATTTTTAGGGTTTTTAACCATTTCAAAATGTTCTTTGCTAAAATCTACAACTTCAAGTCTAACACCAATTTGGTCAACCATTCTTCTTGCACTGTCTTCATTAAAAAAATATGATTTAAAACATATCCCTATAACTTCTATACCTTGATCTTTCATTAATTTAGCGGCTAATATGCTATCAAGCCCACCTGAAATCATTGCTAATGCTCTTGTCATATATAGTATACTCTCCTTATTTTTTTATTTATACGTTAAATATTATGTATAATAATTTTCTATAGTTTATGTCCCTATTATTTTGTTCAATATGTATTTTTTTATAAACATAATAATAACAGCATTTAAATTTAAATAATTATTACATTTTATATTATAATACAAAACTTATTTATGCAAATACAGTTTCTACTATTTATTTTTCATACCTCTAACCTTAATTTTATTTTATCCTTTTTTCAATATAGCAATACAAAATCATTTCAGCTTATACTTATACTTTTAAAAAGTTTTTTCCTATATAAAGCGATAACACTGCTAGATTCCTCTAACAGTGCCTTATAGTTTAATTATCTATTATTTCTTTCTACAGCTAATTCTATTAAATCGCTTATTAATTCTTTATAAGGTTTTCCTGTTGCATCCCACATTTTTGGATACATACTTATGCTTGTAAATCCTGGAATCGTATTTACTTCATTTAAATAAATTTCATTTGTATCTTTATCTACTAAGAAATCTACTCTCGCCATACCAGCACAGTCTAATGCTTTAAATATTTTTACAGCTAAATCTCTTATTAATTCTATATCTTTATCATTAAATGCTGCTGGAATTAATAATTTTGAAGCTGCATTATGATATTTAGCTTCATAATCGTAGAATTCCTTTGCAGGTATTATTTCTCCTGGTATAGATGCTGATGGATTATCATTTCCAAGTACAGCAACTTCAACTTCTCTTGCATTTATACCTTTTTCAACTAAAACCTTTCTATCATGTTTTAATGCTTCTTCTATTCCTTTTTCTAATTCTTCGTTATTGTGAGCTTTAGTTATTCCAACTGATGATCCACTATTAGCTGGTTTAACAAACACAGGGTAAGTTAAATGATTTTCTATTTTATTTATTAATTCTAATTTATTTTTATTATATTCACTATTTACAACAACAACATATGGTGCTTGTTTTATACCTGCATGTTCTAAAATATATTTTGTATATATTTTATCCATACAAACAGCTGAACTCATAACTCCAGGACCAACACAAGGAACATTCATTAACTTACATAAACCTTGTATTGTACCATCTTCTCCAAATTGACCATGTAAAACAGGGAATACTACATCAACTTCTTTATTAAATATTATTTTCTCTCCTGATGGAATCTTATAAAATTCATCATTTTCCCAGTTTCCACTTTCTATATTATCTACATTTCCAGTGTATTCAAACCACTTTCCATCTTTGTTAATACCAATAGGATATATATCATATTTATTTTGATCTATATTTTTTAATACAGAAGTTGCAGATACTCTAGAAACTTCATGCTCTGTTGATTGTCCACCAAATAAAACTGCTACTTTTTTCTTCATTATTCATCTCTCCTTAGATTTCATTTAAAAAGTCAATCACTATTTTATACTATCATAATAAAATTTTACTTTAAATCTGTTCGTATGTATATAGAATTGCAATATGAATTTTTATCCTATTTATTTAGATAAGAATTTTTCAAATGCCATTTTATATGTTTATAGTTTTATCAATTGCTACATTTTTAATATGATATTCATAAATGTAATCTTATTTTAAATGAACTCACCTAATAGTTTCAACCTCAATTTAACCTTTAAAACTTTTTACTTTTTGATAAATATAGGTTTTAAATCGTTTTTTCTCCCACTACCGAAATGTAGATACTTATTTTTACGATTTATATAGGTAATTAAAAATGAAATCGATTTTATTATTACATTTAATGTTTAAAATAAAAAAATAAAGTAGTAATTATATTAATATCCAAATAATTTTATTACTACTTTATTATATAATTTATTTTTTTATTATCTCTTTTATTGTTTCTACTGCTTTTGATTTTATAACTATATCATTTTGTTGTGTATTATCTATTATTTTATCACTTGTAGTAGGATTATTTTTTAAGTTATTAACCATATCATACTCTTTATCATCTAAAACTTCTTTCATTTCTTTCTCTGTTTCTTGATATGCTACCTTCCCCTGTTCTACATCTACAAAACAAAGCGGTGGAAACATGACACACCACCAATTTTGGCCTTCTCCGTCTCCTATTATTATTCTATAAGCTTCATATTTTCCTTGTGGCAATGTAATGTTTCCATATGTTTTAACAGGAAAATACTCATTAGACAATGTACTTTGTAGTTTATAATTATATCCATTTTCTTTTAAAGTGTTTTGGGCAATGTTTAATATTTCTTTATCTTCTTTTTTTAGTATTTCTCTAGATTCACCTATAGATTTTGAATCCTTTAACTTTGGAGATATATATTTTAAAACATTATCTCTAACTTTTAATTTTACAACTTGGTCATTTTCATCATCACTATTTGCAATAACATGAAATCTTATAATCTTTTTAGATACTTCCTCTATAGATGGATTTGAATTTTTTTATATATTGAAAAACCTAATATACTTCCTAAGGTTATAGTTGCTACCATTGCTGATGCTATTATTTTTTTTATATTAACTTGTACACTTTTCATTTTAACTCCCCCTATAACTTTCAACTTATATTTTAATTATTTACACGATTTCAAATTTTATACATATAAGATTGAAATTTATATTTATAATTCTTCAAAATAAAAAAGACTGCTGACTTTCAGCAATCTCTTTTATTAAATTTAATTAGAAACCCCTACATTTCTTATTTTACTTTCTACATCAAAAGTTATATCTGCATCTTTATATAATTGAATCCAATTGTCTTTTATCTCACGCCAAAGCGTTGGCTTAAATTTTATTATATGATCTCGTATTTCTAGTGGGTCTATATTGTAGTCTTTTTGCAATACTTTAAAAGTTTCCAAAAATTCTCTTTCCATAGAATCACTTAGCTGATTCTGTATATTATTTATTTTATCACTGTCAAGCATTCTAGCACCCATATAAGCCCCTGTTATTTCACCTTCGGTAATCACATGATAATTTAAATGCAACTTATTTTTTTCTTTATCATAAGAAACTCTAAGTTTTGAATCAGTATCATCAATTTGATAATCAACTATTTTATCTTCTATAAATGCTATTTTTTCAGTAGCTCCTATATCACCCTTTATAAGTTGAATATTAGATACTTGAGAGTTATTTAAGAGCCCCTTTGGTGTTAATTTTTCTATTACCTTCATACCATAAATCTTTAAATCTTCCCCTTCTATTCCTATATAAGGTATTAATACTTCATCTCTTCCAATAGTCGAAAAGTAATTATGAAGAGTAACTGGAACTATTATACTTTTCTTACTGCTATTAAGCATAAGTCCTGATATATAATTTTCTATATTATCTTCTGTTACAGGCTTATATCCTACATAGTCTTTAGCATCACCTTTTGTTATAACCATAAGCATAGACCTATTTAAAATAGAATCTCTACTTATATAATCTAAAACTCCACTTAGTACATCTGGATAGTCAAAAATTCTTTCACTTAATAATAATAATTTACTATGTCCAAAATGCAATTCCCTACTAGTTTTAGATAATGCATTAAAATACGCATCTGTCATAGAATACCCTGTAGATGTTATAGATATTTCTTCAGCAGAACCTTTTTCCGGTTCCATATTTCTTATATCTGGCATACCATACGTAACTTCTATTAATGCTAAGCCTTCTTCAGTAAATGGATCCTTAGTTTTAATTTCTTTTATATTATTTCTATTTTCTATATCCTGCCCTACATCTATAGCTATAGTCGATACAAATGCTTTATTATCAATTTCTACACTGTCTGAGCACCCAACTAGCATTAAACTCATAATCATTATTAATATAATTTTTTTCATCTTCATAACTTATGCACTCCTTTTCTTCTTTATCAGATTTATAAAGTAAGATAGGAATATAACTATTATTAAAGCTACTCCAAATATGATTTTGAACATTCCAAGCCCAGCAGTATATATTTGAGCCATATTCTCTGGATATAAGGCCATAGCATAAACTAAAGGTATATATATTATAGCAGCAATCTTTACGTCTTCTATATTAAATATATCTTTAACCATATGTGTGGAAAAATAATATGTACTAACAAATGTTGCATAATAAAATAAAACCCATAAAGCCATAACCAATCCATCCCATCTTTCTAACACACCACTTCTTACATTAATCGATCTTAGCATAGTTATGGTAGGAAATATTCTTTCTGCTGTTTGAGCAACAGATAAATTAGCAGTTACTAAAATTATAGTAATTGTATAGAAAACACCTATAAATATAGTACTCCTTCTTAGTATTTTATTTATATTTTTTTTATTTTCTACAAGTGGCAATAGCACAAAAGCTATACAAAATCCATTTACTAAAAAGAATAACTCAAAAACACCTTTCATATACTCTGTTGCTGTATGAGTAAATACTGGTAGTATCCTTTGAAAATCTGCAGTTGGTATGGCAAGTAATAATATTATTGTTACTGGTATAAATAATAAAAAGAATATTATTTCATTAAAATATACTAAATTAGCTAAACCGCCTCTAACTAAATATATTCCAACAAATATTATTAACACTATTACCACTTCTAGTTCTGTTTTTGGCAGTAAAAATATTTTAACAACATCAGCAAATGACCTTAATGATACGGATAAAACAATTATCATAGCTATTGAATATGCTAGTGCTATTAAGTTACCCCAAAAATGTCCATATGTATTTCTTAATATTACTACTATTCCTTGATAATCATTCATTTTAATTAAACTATGTATCATATAAAAAACTATCAAAAGAAATATTGTCATAAGTACACTTGAAATCCAACTATCTTGTTCCACTATTCTGGCTACAAAAGATGGACCATAGAATAGACCTATACCAACCATAGAAGCTACCAAAGTGGTAAATAATCCATAGTCTTTTATCATAAATTTATCTTTCATTTTTAAAACCTCCATTAAGATTTATGCAATATAACTTTAAATTACTCTTTTTGTCTAATCTTATCTTGAGTATGCATAAATCTAGGTCTATATTTAAAAATGCTAAATGGCAGTCTTACGTACATATCTTTCATATCTTTCTCTGAAAGATTTACTCCTGGAGATAGATAAGGTATTCCAAAACTCTTTAACCTTATTAAGTGAATAAGTAAAAATATGACTCCTATAACTACTCCATATAAACCTAAAAAAGCTGCCAATATTATAATTATTACCCTAAAATAAGAAAAAGCATAGGTAATAACATAGTTTGGAATTAAAAACGTAGCTATTGCTGTAATTCCTAAAACTATTACCATTATAGGACTTGCAAGTCCTGCTGTTACTGCTGATTGCCCTAAAATTAAACCTCCAACAATACCTATTGTAGAACCAACTGGTTTAGGAAGCTTTGTTATAGCTTCTATAAGAAGCGCTAAACTAAACTCCATAAATAAAGCTTCCATATATGCCGGAAATGGAACGCCCTCTCTAGATCTAGCCATTGCATAGGCAAGCTTTGATGGTATTAATGATGTATGAAATGAAGTTATAGCAACATATAATGCTGGTAACACTATTGCTAACATTATAGCTAAAAATCTTATTATTCTAACAATTGATCCATTTAACCATCTATTATAGTAATCATCTGGAGACTGAAGAAAAGTAGCCATTACTGCTGGAACAATTAATGCAAAAGGTGAATTATCAACTAATATGCTAATCCTTCCATCATATAAACCAGCTGCTACTACATCTGGTCTTTCCGTACTTTGAATTTGCGGAAATGGGCTAAAAGGATTTTCTTCTATGTACTGCTCTATATATCCACTATCTAAAATAGCATCTAAATTTATATTTTCTAATCTTTTCTTTAATTCTTCTAATATTTCCGGATTAACAATATCTTCAATATACATTATTGCAATATCAGTTTTAGACCTTACTCCAATTTGTTTAGACTCTACTTTTAATCTAGTATCTCTTATTCTCCTTCTAACTAGAGCTGTATTAAATCTTATAGTTTCAGTAAATCCTTCTCTAGATCCTCTAATAACCGTTTCACCTGCAGGTTCTCCAATACCTCTATTAGGCCACGCTCTATTAGCTATTACATGAGCACAAGAAAGCCCTTCAACAAATACTAATGTTTCACCTGAAAGAACAGACAATATTCCATCACTCATTTTAGTGACATCTTTAATATCAGAAACAGATATTATACTATTTTTCATAGTTTCAAATCCATCTATTTTATCTTTATTTGACATAGCTGGTTTTAATAAGAAATCATTTAGTAAATCTTTATCTGCCATCCCATCAATATAAACTAATCCCATTTTTTTATTCCCAGCATAAAAATCTCTAAAAACTACATCAGTAGCATTTTTAAATACAGCTTTAACAAAATCCATATTTTCTTTAGTAGATAAATGAATTTTTTCTTCCATATTTTCTAATTTATATTCCAAGCTATCACTCCCAATCTTGAAAACATAATAGTATATTAATCTTATTATTAGATTACGTATATTAATCTTATAAAAAATAATGTTATTGTTAACAACATGACCCCGCCACTAATATATCTTGCTTGTTTATACGCTTTATAATTTCCTTTAAGCTTAAAATATTTAGCATCAGCAAAAAACACCATACTTCCTGAAATCATCACTAAAATCAATAAATATAAATCAAATTTTTCAATAAGCTGCAAAATTATCACCTCTCATTTTTCGAGTCAGTTTATTGTTTGCAATATTTTGTTTCTATATTCAAAAAAAATGCTAATTTTAAAGTTCCCTTTAAAATTAGCATTTTTAATTTCTAATATTTTTTATATCTTATAATAAATTTCTCTTAACATTATAAGATTACAATATTAAGTTTTAATTCAATTAAATTCTTATTAATTATATTGTCCTAGTTATATAACAATCTCTATATTTTTCTTTTAATTTATCATAACAATCTTGAGCTTTTAACATATCCTCAAAGAATCCAAAAACTGTAGGTCCACTACCGCTCATCATAGAACCTAAAGCCCCATTTCTCATCATTTCTTCTTTTAGTTGTTTTATAAGTAAGTGTTTTTTTATAGTTACATTTTCAAGCACATTTCTCATATTTTTAGATACATATTTTATATTTTCTTGCTTCATTGCAGTTATTAATTTTTCCGTCTCTGGATGTTTATGTATTTTATTTATCTCTAAAGCTTTATATACATCTTTTGTAGATACTCCAAAATTAGGTTTTACTACAACTAGTATTTTATTTTTAAATGGTTTCAATTTTGTTACAACCTCACCAACACCTTCACATAAAGCAGTTCCCCCTACTATACAATAAGGAACATCGGCACCTATTTTAAGTCCTAACTCCATTAATTCACCATCAGTAACGTCTTTTTTAAACATATTTCTCATAGCTTTAAGTGTAGCAGCTGCATCTGCACTACCACCTGCCATACCAGCGGCAACCGGTATGTTTTTTACTATATTAACTTTTACTCCAGATGAAATGTTATACTTTTCCATAAATAGTTTTATAGCCTTATACACTAAATTATTTTCATCAACAGGCAAATATTTCTTATTACAATTTATAGTTATATTTTTATCACATTTTTCAAACTCTAATTCATCATATATATCAACTGTTTGCATTATCATTTTTAATAAATGATAACCATCTTCTCTTTTTCCAACTACATCTAATGCTATGTTTATTTTACCGTAAGCTTTAACTTTCATAAAGTTATTCACCACCAAATTAAATTATTTTATAATTTAGTATACCAAAGCTATTGAAAAGTTTAAAGATTAATTCTTAATTTAGATACTATATACACTTTCCATTTAATCTAAAAAATAGACCATCTTTTAAGATAGCCTATTATCATAATCTAATTATTTTAATCTAAATAACTGCTCTGCCTGGTATTATTAATTTATCCATAGGTTTTATATCCTTTTCATTTTCAATACCATTTATATTTAATATTTTCTCCTTTGTAGTATAGTATCTCTTGCATATTTTCCATAGGTTATCATCCTTTTGAACTACATATATAGTTACACTTGCTTTCTTCTGAGGGATTTCTCCTTCGATTATATCCATTTCTACTAAAAACTTTTGCTTAACAGGATAAGATACTATGCCATATCCTTTTATGATAGCTCTGACACATACATTTCCGGCTTCAATAGATGACTCTAGCATCTCTAAATTTAATTTGCAAATACAATCCATATCTATTTTAGCACCATCTATATCTATAGTTGTTGAAAATGGTATTTCATCACTTGCACAAGCTAAATATTCTTTATCATCACCAGTAGAATAAAGTACATCTGCCTTTAATACTCCCTCTACTAAAATTTTATCATCCATTAACTTTTTATCTGTTATATTTACATCTGCAGTTGTCATTATAACTTTACTAGGTTTAGGCATATCATTTGCAATTTCTATATCACCTTTTGCTAATGTTTCTGTTTGATTTTGTCCTTGGATGACATTAATATTAAATTCTTCTTTGTCCATTTTAACCATTTTTGTTGGACAATATGCATCTTCTATCATTTCTATTTCTTCTTTAGCCATAACATGAGTTATTGTTTTAACTAAGAATTCTATATCTAAAATTCTATTTTCTCCCATATCATCTTCTTTTATATCATATTCAAAAGAATGTACTGTAAAATCTGTATTATGTTCCATACCATTTTTTATCTTATCACTTTCTAATTCTTTAGTTATAGGTATATTTTCACTTATACATATGACCTCTTTGCTGTTTTTCCCTTTATACAATACTTGAAGGTTCGCTACACATTCTAAATGTATACCACCATCATATAATCTTACTTCTTTTTTTCCTAGTGTAATAAAGTACTTTACTATTTTCCCTATTTCTGGTCTATCCATATCAATTTTAAGTTCTGTTTTACCTATCATTTCTCCTTCAAAACTACCAATAACTTTATCAAGAATCATAGGTTGTTTTAAAAATTGTAAATCTCCATCACTTTCAACATCCTTAACAATCTCAAAAGTATTTTTCTTTATCACATTACAAGCAATATTAGCTACTCCTTGAATGCATATTTTTCTTTCGTTTACAATCATGCATTGAATATGTTCAATATCTACATTTGAGTCACAATTCATATCAGCAGTTGCTCCATCTGCATCTACATTTGCACTTATTTTTGTTGTGTAGTTTACAGCATGAGCCTCTGTATTATCTTCCTCTTTATTCATATAAAGAACGTTAAAATCAACCTCAAATTCTACTAACACTTTACCATTCATAACTTCCTTATTTACAACTAAAGGCTTTGCATTTAACATCAATATGTCCGAAACATCTGGAAGTGTATCTGGTATAACATATTCTTCTTTTATTACAATGTCTTGAGAATTTTCTCCAATTGATTGCTCGTAGTCTATATTATCTTTAACTAGATTTAAATCCATAAAAGAATCCCTCCTATCTATTAAATACCTACTAGTAATTTATATATATAATTTATATTATTTATTCCTAAATCCTTATATTTTTTAATAAAAATAAATTACATTTATCTTCAAATTAAACAACTAAATTACAAAATTTTTCTTGTTATCTTTTTTAAATTTATTGTTGACATTTGTCGATATTTGTTATATTATAAAATTGGTTATTGACCATATAACCTCTCATAAATTCTCAATACCCTTTTATACCATAGCTGAAAGATGGATCCCCCATCTTTCATTTTTTTTATAAAATAACTCTTATAATATAATATTATTGAGAAAAACTATTTAATAGAACATTATAAAAATATTTTTATATAAAAAAAAGGATACATTTTCATGTATCCTTTTCTATTTATGTCAATGTCTAACTAGCAAATACTAACTGGACTGTTTTAGTTAATACATCTGAATAACTATATGAAACAGTTCTTTGTGCACAATCTTCTAACCTAACTGTAAAGATGCTCTCATATGCCTTTTCTAATACTCCGTCATTAATTAGGATTTTTCTTCTGCCTCCGTTAGCTTTTAATGTAACTTTTTCACCTACATGACTTTCAATGTCTTGTTTTATTGAAAGTAGAACATTCTTGGTATGCATGGGAAACACCTTCTTTCATTATCATTATATCGCAAAACCTATTAAAATTCAATGCAAAATTTTAATTCTATTATTTTCAAGCCATATTGTCAATGCTTTATAGCTGCTATAATATTTGAGTTTTTATTGAATTTTATAGTTTTTTCTCATTATAAATCCATATTCCTTTGTTTTTCAACTTATGAATTAAACAATAACGAGTTTAGTATGTGTAATCTTCTAGTTTTATATACTTATTAACTACTTTTGTTTTCAAATTGTTAACATAAAAAAGCCTATAATATTAAATTCTAATGATTTAACTAAATTAAAATGTATAAAGGGAGTATATAATTTATATTTAAATATAAGTTATATACTCCCTTTATACACGCCTATTATAAAAATTTTACTTCCTATTATTTTCTACCTTATATATTGAGATTTTGGATATCCTTCTCTATATTTCCCTCTAGTTTGTAATCCACCTACCCCTCTTATCCCAGTTATGCTATTCTCTAATGCATCCTGTATATTTACTATAGAATCTATACTTGTATATGCTATTTTCTCACAAATCAAAACTGGATCTAAGCAATGAATAAGTACCCTATTAGGAGAGCTAGCAAAATTAGCTCCTGCATCTAAAAGAGCTTCATAGCATGATTGACATGCTCCTGCAAATATAACTAAATCATCATAATTTGATTTATATGACCTTAGTATAGAAACTGCTTCTACAAAATATTTAGAATTTCTATATTGACTTAAGTCCATATAATCATTTATCCCCTTATTCATTCCATCATGACCTGTTATTATAACTATATCTGGGTTAACTTCTTTTACTAAATCTAATATTACTTTAGGCTGCTCACACTCTTTTACAATTCTCCCTTCTGCATCAATAGATAGTTCCTTATAAGTTTTTAAACATATATCTAAATAATTTAAATCTCCATCTATATGAAGTATTTTTCCTGGTCTCCCAAAAAACAATTCTTTTTTATCTATAACACTGTTATGCCTTTTCATATAATCATAATAAGATTTGTCTAATATATGTGCAGCTTCACCTCTATAATTACCTTTTCTTTTATTTATGATTCTTTTTAGAGAATTGTTGACCTTTTTATTAAAAACTTTATCCATCTCTCCTAATCTGCTTCCACTTAACACTTCTAAATCTTCTTCTGCAGCATCCGCTTCTATTCTTATATTTAGTCCTTTAAGAACATAAACATTTTTTCCATTTTCATTTTTTATGTCAATTATTTTAAAAGCTACATCACCTTCATAGGATTTTCTCACAACAACATCTCCTATTTTCAAATATATCATCTCCATATTTCAAGCTTTAATACCATTTTATTACAATATGTTATTATTGTTACTAATTTTAGCCTTTATGGAAATTTAATATTTTTATTATTATTTGAACTAATATTTACTTTTTCATTTATATATTTTAGTATTTAAAACAAATAAAGAGTCGAAAAATTAAATTTTTCAACTCTTTATTATTTAAAATATAAAGTTAATAATAGCTATAAATTATAAAGTTCTTTGAATTCCTCAATAAATTTTTTAAATTTGTCTTGTTCTTCTATAAGCTCTTCAATCTTCTTATTAAAAGTGCTTTGAATCCAATTAACCTCATTATAATAATATCTATTGGATAGACGCCAAAAACGTTGAGGAAACAATAAAAAAGCATATATAACCTTATATTCTTCCTCTTTTATTTTACTCTCAGAATTATATGAATCTATTATAAGCTTGGCAATGTTTAAATCCCACTCTCTTCTTTTTAATACTTTCATTAAAAAATTCGCTATATCATAGGCTCTAACTTCTCTCTTGCAATAGTCAAAGTCAATAACATTAACATTATTTTTATCATCTATAATAATGTTATGATAAGTATAATCATGATGGCAAAAACTCTTTTCTTCTTCTGCCTTTTTACATATTTCAAAATAATTAGAGCTGTTAAGGACTGCTAATGCTTCTTTTCCTAGTTGTTTATAATAATCCACATTTTTTATATAATTCATGTCAAAATCACGTTTATGAGTCTTTTTTCTTCTTACCATTTCCCTCATCCTATCAAAAGATTTTATTCTTTTTTCCATAAGATGTGGCCATCTTCCTAAATCTGTTTTTAATTTACTGTTTTCTGGTGGTTCATATCCCTTTGATGCACTATGAAGCCTTGCTAAACTTTTACTAGCTATAATTAAATCTTCATCATTCTTAAAATCGCACTCTCTTCCATCTATCCATTGGGATAAGGTATAAATATCTTCATTTACTAATGCATAGGGGTTTTCATCTTTGTTTAAATAATACCTATCTATGTTATGAAATCCATTTTTATATAAGTGCTCTTTAGCACCATATACAAATAAAAGCTTTTGAGTGCCATAATTTATTTTTTTCAAGCATCTGGTTCCACTATCTGTTTTCAAGCAGTATACGCCTTTACTTGGTTTTATGCTTTCAATTTTCAAGTCAAATTGGCGCTCTATTTCAAATTCTCTCATCATTTTTAACACCTCCCATATAATTTATATGTTTAATAACGGATAAATAGAATTGCTTAATTTTAGCTAACCATTATATATTAAATTTTTATTAGCAACTAAGCTTTTTTAAAATTTAAAATAAAATTTAATGATTATAATACTATTTATTAACATATTTTAATATAAATAGTTAATATACTTTAATTAGAAGAATTCACATACTGATTTATTAAGGAGTTTTATTATGAAAATTGGAATAGATGCAAGAGCTGCAAAATGGTATAGAGGTACAGGAATTGGCACCTATACCTATCAGTTAATAAATTCACTCAATAACATAGATGATTTAAATAAGTACTTACTTTTTATTAACTGCAATTATAATAATGATATAAAATTTAAAGATAACTTTATTTTAAAAACTGTAGCCGATAAAGAAGATTCTCAATTTTGGGATCAAGTAAATATTCCTAATACCATTTCAAATACGAACCTTGATATATATCACGTTCCTCAAAATGGTATAGGATTACCTATTCAAAAAAATTGTCCTTTTGTTATAACATTACATGATACAATTCCTCTTCATATGCCTGAAACTGTAGGTGATAGATATTTATCTATATTTAATAGCAAAATGAAATGGATAGTAGATAACAGTGATGGAATAATAACCGTATCAAATTTTTCAAAAGAAGATATAGCTAGAGATTTTAATTATCCTAAAGATAAAATTTTTGTTACACATCTTGCTAGCGAAAGTATTTACAAACCACTTAATAAAACTATTTGTAAAAGCATTATTAGTAAATATTACAATTTACCTTCCAACTATATACTATATGTTGGCGGATTTAGCCCCAGAAAAAATATAGTTGGCCTTATAAAGGCATACAGCAAACTATCAAATAATATAAAAGAAAAACATAAGTTAGTCATTGCAGGTAACAAAGGTAAATCTTATTCTATCTATAAAAAATGTGCTTGTGATTACAACGTTGAAAATGATGTTATATTTCCAGGTTTTATATCTATGAATCATATGCCTCATCTTTATAATTGTTCTAGTTTATTCGTATATCCATCCTTCTATGAAGGTTTTGGATTGCCTCCAATCGAAGCTATGGCTTGTGGCATACCAGTAATTTCTTCTAATGTAACATCTATGCCTGAAATTATAGAAGATGCTGCCCTATTTTTTACTCCTGAAGACATTGACGAATTATCTGGTAAAATTGAAGAAGCGCTTTGTGATGAAACCATAAGAAATTCTTTAATTTTAAAAGGTTTTAAAAAATCTAATTCTCTTTCCTGGAATAATGCGGGTAAAAACACTTTATATGCTTATAACAAAATAATTTATGGTTAAAAATTTTTATAATAAAAAGGTATCTCAGTTTGATATTTATCATTTCATGAGATACCTTTTTTATTATAAATTATAATGTATTTTAAAATCTTTCAAAAACTCTTCACGTTCTTCTTTGTAGCTAACTTTTCTTTTTAGTCTTAAAGTAAAAGTTTCTTCCTCCCACATTTTTTTTCTTTTATAATAATCTTTCACTATACTATAAAAATCTTGTGGAAATACTAACATTCCATATAACATTTGAAAGTCTATTTCTTCTAGATTATAGAATTTATTATATTCCGTTATTAAATACTTTGCTTTTTTAAAGTTAAAAGCGAAATTTTTTAAAACTTTATTTATTAAATTACATAAATCATGCACTCTTAAATCTATTACTGCATAATCGAAATCAATAAAATGGATTTCATTATCTTTTATTATCATATTATGATAGACCAAATCATTATGGCATAACACAATTTTATCTTCCCAACTACATGCTTTTAAATATTGATATTCATTTAAAAGTTTAATACTCTCATCCATACGTTTCAAATTATAATCTACATTTTCTAAAAATATTTTATCAAATTCACTTTTTTTCTCATATTTACTTACCAAGGATTTGAATATCTTTATTTCTTCTTTTTTTATTGTAAGATTTCCAATCAAAGTTCCAGGATTATATCTATATCCATTATTATCATATCTAAATCCTTCTGAAGCATTATGCATTTTAGCTAAGCTCGCAGCTACCATTTTTAACTCTATTGGATTGTTAAATTCGCATTCTCTTCCTTCAATTAAATTCATAACAATATAATATTTATTATTATGTTTTGTGTAATAATTACCATAAATATTTTTCTCATATTCTATAACATTTGAAAACTTATTTTTCTTTAAATATTCCATAGCTTTACTTATAAAATCTAAGTGCTTTATATCATAATTTATTTGTTTTAAAACCTTATTTCCTTTATCAGTAAATAAAATAAACACTTTTCTTATTGGTATAACATCATATACTTTATAATTATATTTTTTAATCACCTCATCATATAAAGTGCATTCTTCGCTGTCAGCCCTAATCATAAGACAACTCACCCCACTTTTAAAGCTGTAATTTAGATTTTATATTTTTCAAGTATAGCTTTAATTGAATTTTAAATTTGTATCAGAGTTTCTCCATCTTCATCTATAGATTTATTCATTTTTCTTATATAATCTTCATCATTCCAATTTCTTTTATTTTTTCTATACTTGTCATAAATTTTCATAAACTCATGAGGATAAGACATCATCGCCAATATAAAATTTTCACTATCTTCTCCTAACCCTTCTATCCTACAAAAATGTTTTATATGCTCTTGCCATTTCAAATTTGCACCTTTTCTTTTTAATTTACTTAAAAGAAAATATCCATCCATTTCTACCATATTATAAGATATATCATAAAAGTTAACTATTTCAATACTCTTATTTTGTTGTAAATTATCAAAGCCAACATCAGTCAAACATATTTCTACATTTTCCATACTTCGAGCTATTAGCTCTAGATAATTGTTATTATATATGTGTTCAATACATTTTTGAGCTCTTTGTAAGTTTTCATCTCCATTTTTCTGTAAAAACTCTTCAAATGCTCCATCCGGTCCGTCTCTCTTTATTTTATCCATATGTTTATTTAGTCTTTTTATTTGAACCTTATATTCTTCAACAGCTTTACAGGTATCATTGTTTATTCTATATTTTAAATAACCATTAAAACCACAAGCTTTTTTATGAAATTGATTTATGGTTTCAATTTGATTAAATACCCTTTCATCTAATCCTCTTTTACTTAAAGATTCATTATCTTTTAAAATAAAATCTATTTTCTTTACACCTTTTTCTTTTAAATATTCTTGAAAATTGTCATAAAAAAATCTTCTCATTACTTAAAATACCTCCCATCCCAGTTATCTTTTTATAACTTATATCCTTTAAAAATATCTATAAATTCTTGTTTCTCATTTCTATCATTTATATAAAGTTTTAATTTTTTCAAAAAAAATTCTTCACCCCATGATTGGTTTTCCCAATAATATTGAATTCCCCGTTGCCAATAATCTTGAGGAAATTCCATAAAAGATGCCATTATAAAAATATCATCTTGATTTAACTTATGAGTTTCCATATAAGCATAGAGCACTTCCTGTGCATTGGATATATCCCATCTACTATATTTCATTCTTCTTATAAGCAAACTGCTCAAATCATGAAGATATGAATCTAAAATGCAATAATCAAAATCTATAATGTTTATTCCATTTTGGTTAACTAATACATTATGATGGGCATAGTCATGATGACAAAACCCCTGTGATTTCACATGACTTTGCATAGTCTCCATATATTTAGAATTAAATAAATCATTTATACTTTTTTCACATCGATTTAATTCTTCATCCATTATAGATAAATAAAGTCTATCAAATTCGCTCTTTTCAACTTTACTATCTATTCTTCTTTTAAAATCTAATATCTCATTTCTTCGTATCTTATATGTTTCTATCCACCTAAACCAACCTACTCTAGGATTCATATTAGGCTTAATTACAAAACCTTCACTTTTATTATGAAGTTCCCCTAACTTTCTAGCAGCATTTTTTACATCAATAACATTATTGTAATTACACTCTCTTACATTTATCCATTTAGTTAAATATCCATAATTATTATCAAACTTTATATAATCACTACCTTCAGTAGTTTTTATAATCTCCGGTATATGTTCAAACTTATTATTCTGAAGATGCTTTATAGCACCTAATATAAACATAAAATGCTCAAAATCGTATTTTATAATTTTTAGACAATATATATCTTCATCCGTCTCTATTCTGTAAACATTTTTATTTTTTTCTACATTTAGTACATTAAGATTATATTGTGATTTTATAAATTCTTCTATATTGGGGTTATTCAAAAGTATCCCTCCCTAAATTCCTTATATATGTAATATATGAATTTTTATGTTAATATGTGTTTTATTTTTTTAATTTGTAACATATATTTTCCATTATTCTAATATAGTAATATATACTTTTAAATTTTTTAAACATAATTAAAAATCATAAATATAATAGGATTTATGTGCTTGCTATTAGTTTATATATTTTAATGATATTTAAATTAATTAACTTATATAACCTAAATTCTATTGATTTTTTAGTCTTATATTAACTTTTAACATATTTGCACTCTATTTTAGTTTACTTTTAATTTCACAAGAACTATTTTAAGGGGGATATTTTTATGAAAATTGGGATTGATGCACGTGGTATCAATTGGTATAACGGTACTGGTATAGGTACTTATACTGAAAATGTTTTAAAAAATTTAATCAATATAGATAATGATAATTATTATCACATTTATTGGTCAATGGATAATTATGAATGCTATCAAAAACCTAATACCAAAATCATATCAACATCTCGAAAACACCATAGATTTTTTCAAGATTATTTTTTTCCTTATGATTTAAAAAATCAAAATATAGATCTATACCATGTTCCCCAAAACGGTATAGGTCTTAGCAGTTCCATCAATTGCAAAAAAATCGTTACTATACATGATTTAATTCCATATATAATGCCTGAAACTGTAGGCAGAGGCTACCTTTTAAAGTTTTTAAAAGAAATGCCTAATATAATAGATACTTCTCAAGGAATAATCACAGTATCAGAATTTAGCAAAAGAGATATATTGAAATTTTTTCCTATAGATGAAAATAAGATATTTGTAACACCTCTAGCTGCTGATGCTAAATATAAGCCCCTAGATAAAATAATTTGCAAAAATATATTAAAGGAGAAATATAATATTTCTAAAAAATTCTTATTATATTTAGGTGGTTTCAGTGAACGAAAAAATGTTAAATCATTGATAACTTCCTTTAGTAAGATATACAATAATTTAGATGATGATTATAATTTAGTTATTGTAGGTTCATATAAAGATGAATCTCAATACTTAGTAAAACTAAGAGATAGTTTAGATATGAATGACAAAATAATATTTACTGGTTTTGTACCAGATGAAGATTTACCTATTTTTTATAATGGTTGCGAAATATTTGTTTATCCTTCATTATATGAAGGGTTTGGACTTCCACCACTTGAAGCTATGAATTGTAAAACACCTGTTATTACATCTAATTTAACTTCAATTCCGGAAGTAGTTGGTGATGGAGGAATTTTGATTGATCCTTATAATTCTGATAAACTTGGCGATGCTATAGGCAATTTACTTAGCAATGAAACTTTAAAAAATTATTATGCTGAAAAAGGATTTGAAAGGGCTCAAAATTTTTCATGGGAAAATACAGCTAAAAACACATTAAATATTTATAAAACTGTTTATGAAACAATTGTTTAAATTAAAAAACTAAAAGTGTATGAACAAAGGTTCATACACTTTTAATTTAAGCATAATTAATAAATTAATAGATTAAATTATCTATTATATTTTTCATATGCCTTGACGAATTAGTATTCAAAATATATTCCAAGTTTTTATGCCTATACAAATTTTAAATATTTAAAACTTTTAAAGTAATATATTATTACTTATAAGGTTTCAAATTTACTTTTTAAATTATTTACCCCAAAATTTTAATATACAGATAATGAGACATGGTCCAACCCATCTGAAATTTAACACTATATCTTGTATAAGAATATTTTAAGGTTATTAAATAAATTTAAATTGAAGTTTCTTTCCCTATAATACTCTATAACTTATAACTTCATATTTTTTACATACCATTTGGAAAAAATATAATCTTCTTTAAAACCTATATCTTTATAAAGCTCACATGCACCATTATTTGAACTCATAACTAGCAACCTCATTGTTAATATGTCTTTAGCTATAAAATCATCTATAAATTTATATAATACTTGTCTTCCAATGCCGCGGCCTCTATATTCTTCTAAAATGCCTATGTTATCTATCCAACCAACATTATCAACTTCTGCTAACATATATATTCCTATTGGAATATTTTTTTCATATATTATACCTAAAAGTTTTTCGTTTTCTTTATAAATTTCCAAAAACTCTATAGCATTATCTTTAGTTATAGTACCTGCATTAATACTTCCCTTAAATGATTTATTATACAGTTCAACAAAAGTATCTAAATTTTTTAGTTCTAGCTTTTTTAAAATTATATTACTATTTTTAATATATTTAAGTTTTTTTATAACATTATATTTCATAACAATAGCATCATATTTCTTTATAAATCCATATCTAACAAAAAATTTTTCTATTTCAAATATGTCAGATTTAATACCTAATGAAATTTCTATTGCCATTTCTTTTCTACAAATATCAATTGCTTTCTTTAACAAAACTTCAAATTGTTTCTCACAGTTTTCTATAATTCCAAAATTAAAATAAGTTTCAGTTATATATCCAACCCCACAATTTCTAATTTCCTTTGTTATTACACCAATAACTGCTACTATATTCCTATCATCTACTATAGTTAAAATTTGATTACCAAATTTAAATACATCACTTTCAAAAAATCTGTCATTTCATCAAAAGTTTTAGTATAACTCTTATCACATTGAAGAATTAAATTATATAAATTTTCTTTCAAATCTTTTGATAATTCATTAAAACTTTTTATCTTAGCAGTCATCAATACTCCTTTTATTTAAATATTTTTATAATATTATATATTTACATTATAACATGAAATTTACCATAAAAAAGTAAAATATTTTTTAATTTCTATTTGTCAAAAACTATAGATTTTCCAAAAGCAAAAAATTCTCTTGCATACATTACTGGAACCAAATACCATCTAGTACTACTAGTATATAATCTAACATTTTTATATTCATTTCGACTCGCTAGCATTTTGCTTCTTGCGCCATGAAAATCTGTTGTTACAATTGTAATATCCTTTTCTCCTATTTCTGTACCAGTTATATTCTCTATTATAACCTTAGAATACTTAAAATTTTCATAAGTATTTGTAGACTTATTCTCCATAATAATCCTATTGTCATCCATTCCCTTAGTTACTAAATACCTTTTCATACCTTCTGCTTCACTAATATTTTCATTAGGACCTTTTCCACCAGATACTACTATTACACCTTCAAAATTAGTTTTATTTATATAATCAAGTGTAGAATTTAATCTATCCTTTAGTGTAGTGCTTAATGTTTCTCCTTTAATACCTGCTCCTAATACAATTATATAATCACAATGTTCTATGCTTTTTTTGGGATATAAAATTATATACGACTCTGTTACGATAAATATCAAAATGCAAACAATTACAACAGTTTTTATAACCTTTTGTATTTTATTTTTTGCATTATAGGAAAATATTTTTTCTCTAAATTTTCCATATAATATAAGAGCAATACCTATAATTAAATAAAAACTACTAAAAGTAATGTAACCCAAAATCATATTTATACATAAAAAATATCCTATACATAAAATACCTAAAATAAAAAATAATCTTTTCATCTCCGCTCCTAATCAACATAATTAATTCTATACATAACATAATAACATACTTGCTTTATACTAACTTACACTTTATAAATTTTTATTTTTTATTCTCAATTCTTACTTTAAATTTTTATAATAAAAAACACTAACAATTAAATAATTGATAGTGTTTTTTATAGATATCAAAACTATATTATAAAAATTCTTTTAACCCTTCCTGCTCCTTAATAGAATTTAATAAATATTTCATTTCTTGATCCTTCGACTTATCCATCACAAGTATAACATCCCCCGCATCTACAATAACCAAATCTTTTAGTCCAAAGCCAATAATTAGTTTATCTTTACCAAATATTGAACAGTTTTCACTTTCATCTAAAAATGATGGCCCTGATATATTGTTACCTTTTTTTTGTTTTAAAAATCTAGTTAATGCATTGAAACTTCCTATATCATCCCAAACAAAACCACATTTTATAACATATGCCTTTCTAGTTTTTTGCATAATTCCAAAATCTACAGATATACCATCAATCTTTTGATACTGTTCGCTTATAATCTTTTCTTCATCATCTTCTCCAATACTTTGATATATTTTATTTATACATTCATACATTTTAGGGAGATATCTTTGCATCTCTCTTAAATATATATCAGCCCTCCATACAAACATTCCACTGTTCCATAAATAAGTCCCTTTCAATAGAAAGTCTTTAGCCACTTCTGAATTTGGTTTTTCTGTAAATCGTTCCACTCTAAACGTTGGTATCGCAGCTACAACTGGTCTTCCCATTTCTATATACCCATATCCAGTTTCTGGTCTAGTAGGATTTACCCCTATTGTTACAAGCCCTCTTTTTTTATCTGCTATTTCTATTGCTTGATTTATAGTTTCTGCAAACTGCTTTTCACCTTCAATATAGTGATCAGATGGTAACACTACCATAACAGCTTCTTTATCTTTTTTTAGAAGCTTTGCAGCAGACAAACCTATACAAGTAGCAGTCTCTTTATTCTCAGGCTCCATAAATATATTTTCCTTATTTATTTCAGGCAACTCCTCATATATTTTATCTATATATTCTTTATTAGTAACAACAAAGATATTTTCTCTATCGATTATTGGCTTAATCCTATCAACAGTATTTCTAAGAAAACTTTTATTGTTTACAGTTTTTAAAAACTGTTTTGGATTATCTGATCTTGATAAGGGATATAATCTTGTTCCTTTTCCACCTGCTAAGATTAATGCATATAACAAAATATCACCTTTATTTATTGCTTAATTCTATTTTATGTAAATCTTATTTTTTTTGTGATAGTCTTCTGCATAATTTTTGTTAATTAATTTATTTTTTTGTTAATATATAAAAAAGCATGCACTAAACATACTTTAAAATATATTTAGCCATGCTTAATTTTCAATTATACAGTTTTAATTATTTCAAGAACTAACTTAGATGCACTAACTAAATCTTTAATATGAAGATGTTCTTCTAAAGTATGTGCTTTTCTCTCACCAATTCCTAAATTAACTGCTTTTAAACCATTGGCATTTAGAACATTAGTATCACTTCCACCACCTGTTCCTTGTAATACCATTGGTAAGTTAAGATTTTTACATGCAGTTTTAGCTATTTCAACTACATTTTCACTTTCTGAAACATTAAATGGTTGATACATTCTAGTAGCTTCAAATTCAATTTCAGCTCCAAACTTTTTACCTGCATCTTCAAAACATTTACGCATATGATTTGTTTGAGCATCTAATTTTTCTTTATTTAAACTTCTAGCTTCTGCCTTTATTTCAACTATTGGAGATACTATGTTATTTGGTCCATCGGCTACTATTTTTCCTATGTTAGCAGTTGTTTCTTCGTCTATTCTTAAAAGCTTCATATTACTTATAGCATGTGCTGCAACTTGTATTGCACTTACACCCTCTTCTGGACATACTCCTGCGTGAGCTGGAATTCCTTTTACAGTTACTGTAATTGCATCTTGTGCTGGTCCTTTAACTATTATTTGTCCTGGCTCTCCACCACTATCAAGTACAAATGCAATTTTTGAATCTAACTTAGAATAATCTAAATTCTTAGAACCAAATAATCCACCTTCTTCAAATATAGAAAATACTATCTCTAATGGTCCATGTTCTATATTATTTTCTTTTATAACTCTTAAAGCTTCGACTATTGCAGCTATACCAGCTTTATTGTCTCCACCTAATATTGTTGTTCCATCACTGTATATAACATCATCCTTTATTATTGGTTTAATTCCATTACCAGGAGACACTGTATCCATATGACAACTAAATAATATAGGTTGTACCTTTTTTGTTCCACTTAATTTAGCTATAACATTTCCTGCATTAGATCCAACTTTAGATCCTGCATCATCCATTTCAACTTCTAAGCCTAAATCCTTTAATTCATTTAATATGAAGTTTGCAAACTCTTTTTCATTTTTAGTTTCACTATCGATTTGAACATACTTTAAAAACTCATTTAATATTCTTTCTTTATTTACCATGTCACCCTCCTATTTTATGTAATTTAATTACTTTTATTACAATTATTATAGTAATAATATTTATTATTATTTTAAATTATATTGCCAACAAAGTAAACGTATTTTGTATAAATTATTAAAATTTTTTCACTTTTTAATAATTGATTTATTAAAAGAAAAAATAGGTGCCAAAATTTTTAACACTTTAGCACCTATTTTCACTATATAAAAACTTAATTAATTCTATATTGGAAAATGTAATGGTGCTCCTGGTCCTAATGGTAATCCTAAAGCAAACCACACCATAAGTAACATAGTCCATCCAATTAAGAAAATCATTGAATATGGTAACATTGTTGATATTATAGTACCAATTCCTGAATCCTCATCATAAGTTTGTGCTACTGTTACTATAAGTGCAAAGTAACTCATAAGTGGAGATATAATGTTTGTTGTTGAATCTCCTATTCTATATGCAACCTGTGTTAATTCTGGTGATAATCCTACTTGCATGAATAATGGTACAAATATCGGTGCCATAATAGCCCATTTAGCTGATGCAGAACCCATAAATAAGTTTATAAATCCTGTAACTATTATAAATGCCACTATTAATGGTATTCCAGTAAATTTCATAGCTTTTAATCCAGCTGCTCCTTTTACTGCAATTATTGTTCCTAGTTGAGTATAATTAAAGTATGCTATAAATTGTGATGCAACAAAGGCTAACACTAAATATCCACCCATGCCTGCCATTGCTTTACTCATAGCTGAAACTACTTGCTTATCATCTTTTATTGTTCCTGCTCCTATTCCATAAGCTACTGCTGGAATTAAGAAATACATCATTATTACAAAAACTATTCCATTCATAAATGGAGAATGTTCAATAACTGAATTTGTTTCAGGATGCCTTAAAATAGCTCCTTTTGGTGCTACTAATATTATAGTTCCTATTACTAATACTAGTAATGATAATCCAGCAAATTTCATTCCTCTTTTTTCTTCTTTACTTATTTTATCCAATTTTAATTCTTCTGTAGAACCTTTGTATTCACCAAGTCTTGGTTCTATTAATTTTTCAGTTATCAGTGTACCTAAAATAGTTATTAAAAATGTAGATACAAACATAAAATAAACATTTGACATTGGGTTAACATAATAAGCTGGATCAGCCATTCTAGCAGCTTCTGTACTTAATCCTGCTAGTAATGGATCTATAGTTCCAATAACCAAGTTTGCACTAAACCCTCCAGATACCCCTGCAAAAGCAGCTGCAATACCTGCCATTGGATGTCTTTTAAAACTAGCAAATATTAATGCTCCTAGTGGTATTAACACTATATACCCTGCATCTGATGCAATGTTTGACATTATACCAGCAAAAACAACTACTGCTGTTATTAAGCTCTTTGGAGTTGATAAAACTAATTTTCTTATTAATGTTGATATAAGTCCTGTCCCCTCTGCAACTCCAACACCTAACATAGCAACTAAAACTGTTCCTAGTGGCGCAAAACTTGTAAAATTCTTTACCGCATTTTCAAATATATACCTTATACCATCTGGTGTTAATAAGCTTACAACTGCAACTACTGAATCTGTAACTTCTTTAGTTTCTTTATCAATTTTTGTGAAGTTAACAGAAACACCCATCTTATAGCATATATGTGATACAACCATAACGATAAGACATAGGATAAAAAATATTGTCACTGGATGTGGCAGAGCATTTCCAACTCTTTCTACTCCATCCAAGAACCTTTGAAACAAACTTTTTCTTTTCTCGACTTTAGCCTCCATAAGTTCTCCCCCTAAATTTATTCTGTTTTTGAAAATTTTGTCCTTAAATTAATTATTTGGAAAAAATTTCGGACAATTTGAATGTTAGCATATGAATTTGTTTCAGTCAATTAAATTTATACTATAAAATTTTCTGAATATACACATCTCGTTCATTATTTATTAAATTTTATATACTTATCGCTATTTTACTATATTTATTATATTTCATCAATTCTCTAATTCTATATTTATTTATATTGTCAAATTTTATATATTGCAATTTTTTTGTTGCCTTTATTCTTTTATCTGTTTTTTAATTTAATTAATTTTATTAATCTTTTATTAATTTTCTTTAAACATTTAATTAATTTGTTTTTATATTTTTTATCATTTTTTTATTTAATTTAATATTAATAAAAAATATATTTTTTAATGAATATTTTCTATTGAAATTACTAATTCTATATTTGTGAAAGATTTTAATTTAAAATATGGAGGTGTTAATTTTGTATATGTATGAAATTGATAGTCCTTTAAATAGTAATGATTTAAAACATCCATCTAATTTAGTAGAAAATGACCCTAATAGTACTTCTAAATCTGCACTTAATCCAAAATTTGATTTAGATTATAAAAGAACTGTAGACTTTACTAATGCAAATGGTGAAGATATTACACATTTTAAACACAATGTAGTAAAAACAGGTTCTTATGACTCTCAATAACTTTTTTACAATTGCCAGTGTTTATGCTCTTTACTCTGTAATTGAGCAATTTATCTTATAAAATACCTCTAGCCCTCATTATTTATAATGAGGGCTATAATTTTTAATTAATTATTTTTTTAATTATTTTCTCAAACTTATTAATTTTATCTATACATTCTTTTTCTGATGCTCCCGTTGCAGATAAATAAAATTTAATTTTAGGCTCAGTACCGGAAGGCCTAACTACAATCCAAGAACCATCCTTTAATATAAATTTTAGTACTTTAGCTTTAGGTAAAAATAATTTTTCACATTTTTTATATTTTATAATTTCCCTTTCGCCATTTTCGTAATTTTCTAATATTTCAACTTCCATATTATTTTCTTTAACTATATAATAAAACTTATCTTTAAATTCCCTTATTATAGACTCTATTTTTTCTTTTCCTTTTATACCTTTAAATTCAAAGGATAATAGCTTTTCTTTATTATACCCATATTTTTCATATATGTTTTTTAGTTTCTGATGTAATGTTAATCCTTTAAGTTTATAATACAATGTCATTTCGCAAATAATTGATAAAGCAATAACTGCATCTTTATCTCTAACAAAATCACCCATTAAGTATCCATAACTTTCCTCAAATCCTAGTAGAAAATTTTTATCTTTATTTTTCTCTATTAACTCCCCAATATATTTAAAACCTGTAAGCACTTCTAAAACATCAAATTGAAAATCGTTTTTAAACTTTTTCACCATATCCGTACTTACTATAGTTTTTACTATAATAGAATTTTTTAAAAGCTTATCCTTTTCCTTTAGACTGCTTAATATATAATAACTTAAAAGTACTCCAACTTCATTTCCTGTTAAAATTTTATAGTCACCTGTGAAGTCTTTTGCCATAACACCAATTCTATCACAATCAGGATCAGTAGCTAATATTATATCTGCATTCCTTTCTTTTGCAATTTCAATTCCTAATTTAAATACTTCAGGCTGTTCTGGATTAGGATAAGGTACAGTAGGAAAATTTCCATCTGGTTTTTCCTGCTTTTTTACCACCTGAAATGTATAATTTAAATCCTTCATAATTGAAATTATAGGTTTTCTTCCTGTGCCATGAAGTGGAGTATATACGATGTTTAAATTTGTTCCATATTTCTTTATTATATCTTTTCTAATTAATATACCTTTAACCTTATTTAGGTAATTTAATATAAATTCCTCACCTATTTCTTCTACAAGACATTCTTTTTCTGACTGAGTTTTATATAATCCTTTTATACTTTTAAATTCTTCAATAACACTAATTTCTTCAAGTATGTTCTTAGCAATATTATCTGTAACTTGAACCCCTTTGTCATCATATACCTTATATCCATTATATTCTTTAGGATTATGAGATGCTGTTATTACTATTCCACCATTACACTTTAATTCTCTTACTGCAAAAGATAATATAGGTGTAGGTGTTAACTCTTTAAATATATATGCTTTTATACCATTGCTTGCCAATATATTAGCTGCACATATAGCAAATTCTTTGGAGTTGTTTCTAGAGTCATATGCAATAGCCACAGAAATATTACTTTTATACTTTTTTATTAGGTAATTAGAAAAACCTTCTGTTGCTTTACCTACAGTATATTTATTTAATCTATTAGTTCCGCTTCCCATTATACCTCTAAGTCCACCAGTTCCAAATTCCAATTCTTTATGAAATCTATCTTCTATTTCATCTTCATCTATATTTATAAGCTCTTTTTTGCTTAATTCGTCTATAATTTCACAACTCATCCATGAATCATATCTTGTTTTATAATCATTTTTCATTCATTTTCTCCTTTCTTACCTTATACATAATCAAATAAATAATAAACTCAGTATTATCATAAATTTTTATTCTCTTATTTCTTTTTATATGACTTAAAAAACATGTGCTAATTTGAATCAAGTTTTTTACACTTAATATAAGTTATGCAAATGTATAGAATGCAAACTTTTAAATAGCACATGTCATAATATTAATATATGTAATTATATTAGAAAATTTCGTTTAATTTTACTCTTCTATTTTCTCTTCTATTTCCTCTTCTTCATTCTTATCTTCAGATACAAATTCTAAGTTATCTTCTGCTAATTTCCCACCAGTTTTTTTAAGTAAAGCGAATATTTCTTCATCATTAAGATGTTCAGAAGCTAATCTTTCTTTAAACTCTGTAAAAAGTTCTTCTTTAAAATACTCAGCATTTATTCTTGGGAAATTAGATAATGCTTCAAATCCAAATTCTTTAGCTTTATTAACGCCTTCAATATTATACTTAAAATAATATTTAGTTTCTTTTTTTAACATTTCTCCAACTTTTATTTTTTCACCACTATTATTAAACATTAAAATTAACTTTTCATATGTATTTTTCATATAACTAACTCCTTTATATATGACTTTTATATTTATTATATATAAGATAATATACTTAAACCACAATATCTAACATTTATATATTATATATTATTCTAATATCTATTGCACAATTAATGCAATACAAACTTTCTATAACTTTTACATTTACCTTATATAAAAATCCCTTTTAAGCTATGTATAAGAAAAATGGAGACTAATTCTCCACTTTTCCTATTTCACAAACTCTTCTAGCTTATCAAGTGCAACTTCTGGATTTAAGTAAAACTCACTACTTCTTAATTTATAAAATCTCCATCCAACACGCTCTAATGTATGTTGTCTTTGCAAAGTTTCTTTCCAAGAATATTTATCACTTCTTTTTCCACCTACACACTCTACTGCTATGCGTTTTTCTGCATCTACCATAAAATCTATATTATATTTTCCAACTTTAACTTTTGGCATCACCTTAAAACTATTTTTTTCTAATTTTTTTAATACATCTTCTTCAAAGTCACTCAATATTATATTATTGCTATAATTAGCATTATTATGCTTTTTATAATTCATACAATAATCTAAAAGCTTATATCTTATACACTTCGAATTTAAATCTTCTAAATCTACAGAATGGAATAGCCACATTTGATTTCTAGCTCTACTTGCAGCTACATTAAATCTTCTAATATCAGATTCTTTTGCAAGTGTATTATATTTAACATTGTTTGCAATAACTAATGATAAAAATATAACATCTCTTTCATCACCCTGGAATGAATAAGCATCTCCACAAACAATATTTCTTTTTACCATTTCTTCCATTCCAATTCGTTCAACTAGTAAATTTTCAATAACCTCAGCTTGAGTATCTCCTAATAAAGATATGACCCCTATGGTCATATTTTCATAATTCTTATCATTTATACATTCTTCTATTTTATCAACTATAGCATATGCCTCTTTTAAATTTATAGACTTTTTATCATCCCTAAATGCTTCATCTACCTTAGTAGTTTTTAATGGTTCTTTTAATGGGTTATCATTTTTACTACATCTTAATGGAATTATTTCATTAGAGTATGAAATTCCATTACTAAATCCTATTATATCCTCAACACTTCTAAAATGCTCTTTTAAAACTAATCTGTTTGGAAATACTCTTAATGCAGTTGTATACAAACTTGTTTTTAAATCAAACCACTGTGAATCTGGTATGCCTTTTAAATATGTTTCTATAAGTTTTTCTACGGTTTCTGCATCTTTTCCTATAGCCTCTGGACTTATCTGTTTTTCATCTCCAACAATGACCGCTCTTTCTGCCCTCATAAGTGTTGTTAATGCTGTTATATCACTTTGACTGCTTTCATCAACAATTATTACATCAAATAAATTTTCATTTACCTGTAAATTTTCTATAACTCTATTAATTGGCATTATCCATACTGGAATAACATCTTTACACTTTTCCATTTCTTTTTGAGCCATTTTTCTATATTTTATAGCTTGCGCTCCAGTTCCTTTACCAATTCTTTTTATAGATTCCATCCATGCGAAAAGACTTCTTTTTTGAGATTCAGTAGTTCTTTGTATTTGATTATACCAGCTTTGCTTACTAACAATTTCTTTTACCAGGTTATTTTCTATTATTTTTTCTTGGTGCAGATTTTTTTCTAACTTCATAATATCATTAACATGCATCATGATTACATAATCATAGAAAACCTTGTACTTAAATGCATCATGAAACTTCACAAACTCATTCTTTAAAGTATCCCCTCTTAACGCAAACATATATTTAGTAACTTTAGGACATACCTTTAACATTTTATCTCTAAGCAATATAAGTTTGTCCAATCTATATGCATTAGTTCTTAAATAAGAAACTCTTTCATTATATGTCTTTATAAATCTTACATTACCTTTTTCTATATTATTTGATAGTTCCTCAAAAACACTATACTTTCTTAGTTCTTTTAATATATTATTTATTTCATTTTTTATAGAGTTTATATTTTTTACTGAACGTAAACTTATTAGTGATTCTTTTATATAACTAAAAGTATCTTTATTATATAAATCTATTTCTTTACTAAAATGTTTTGCTTTTAATAAATTTAATATTTTATCTTTATAGTTAGAATCCCAATTTGTAACTATTTCTATATTCTGTATTACATCTTCTACTTTAACTATATAATTTTTTTCATTGATATCCAAAGTTTCTCCATCTAATTCTGTAATACCATTGTTAAAATAATTTTTAAAGTCACGTTCTAATTCATTAAGCTTTATATACATATTTATTATTTCTACTTGTTCTTTTGATGTTATATTATTGTAATTTACTTTTATATCTTCCAATATATACTTAACATTTCCATGTAACATCTTAAAAAAAGTTGTTACTTTTCCCTTTTCATTGATAACTTTATCTACATATTTAAAATCTTTTTTGAACTTATCAAAATCTAAGTCTGATGGTAATTCTATACTACTCTTGTTTAATTCAACTTTTAAATTTGATATTTCGCTAATTTGTTCTTTGCAATGCTTTAAAAAACTATCCCAAAACTCTTTAGAAGTATCACTGCCATGATAAACTTTCATAAGTTTTGCAATATAAGTGTCTTCTATTTCACATAAAGTTTTATAACCCTCATCTAATAAATTAATTAAATGACTATTATTATAGCTAGTTATATCTTTATCACTCCAATTAGCTAAAACTTTATTATGATGTTCTATATTAACTACTTCTTTTATATACTGAGTCATAAGTTTTATTACAATTTCTAAGTTAGGAAGTTTTGAAATATTCCCTTTTATACCTTCGTAAAACTCTAAATCATTATTATCAAAAGTTTCCAAAAGCTGTATAACGTTATTTAACTCATCCTCATTTATTGGAGGATGATCTTTTATACAAAGATTATCATCAATATAATTTAAATCCTCATGTTCTCTAATATACTGAGCCATATCCATTAAAGTATATTTATCCCCATTATATTCAATGGTTAAGTTTTCATTTTCTTCTATTTTCTTTAGCTCTTCATATATTGCCTCTTGATTAGCCCTGCACTCTTTCAATTTATATCTTAAAAACTTAAATTGTTTTTTTAATTCCAATGTATCTAAAGATAAATTTTCTGTTATTTTCCTTACAGAATTATCAAGTTCATCCATAGCTTTAGCATCATCACCTAAAATACTCATACATAATGACCTTATTTCATTAGGAATTTTATTGTTTAAAACCCTAAGAGCTCTATCCGTTTGACTTGTTACTAATACCCTTTTTCCATGAGCTAATAAATGACAAATTAAATTTACTATAGTATGACTTTTTCCTGTTCCCGGAGGACCTTGAACCACAACCCCAAAGTTCTCTGAAATCCTTTTTACAATATCTTTTTGTTCCTCATTATACGGTAGTGGGAATAGCAAATCTTCTCCTAATTCACTCCATTTTTCAACAGCTAAATCATCTTCCTTTAATTCTTCATTTTTTACCAAAGCCTCTATAGTCTTAGGTATTACACCACCATTTTTTATATGTTGAATCATAGAATTTAATTCTACATTCCAAAGTCTTGTATCAACTTTTCTAAAAATAATGATTGGTTCATTGTAAAAGAATAATCCTTCTTTATAATTTATATCTAAAAGAGAAGTAAACTTACCATAATTGCCATCAAAATCTATTTTAAGAGAATCTGATATATACTTTATACCCTTTATAACATCGTCATCACTTTTTACGTCAATTCCTAAGTTTTTTAATTCTACTGAATTCTTAATTACATTTTCAAGTGATATATTATTTATGTCAGTTAAAAAATCAAGTTCAGCATTAGCAATATTATTATATGGCTTTAAAGTGAATTTACTATTTTTTTCATCAAAATTTAATGTCATTTTTGTAGTTAGTATAGGGTGATTCACATTAACATCATCAATATTTCCTACAAGTAATCCGTGACCATAAACTATTTCTAAATTCTCACCATTTTTCTGTAATTTTAAATATATTTTAGAAAATTTATCATATAATTCTTTGTTAATTTTTTCTATTTCAACCCAATTTTCATCAACTTCACTATTTAACTTAACTCCTAATAAATCTGATAAACTAGACTCAAAAAATATTTCTTCATATTCATTTACATTTCTTATTTTTTATCATTAATATTTTTCACACTAAGAAGATATGTAAATATTTGCTCTACTTTTTTATTTATATCCAAATTTTACCCCTCCATATTTTTATATTAACTTATCATAAATTTTCCTATTATTTATATTTTCAGTTACATTACAAAATTTAACTTAGAGTTTTATTTTTTTATTAAGTAATATTTTTCAGGTTAAATGAAAATATATAGTGATTGTTTTTTATGGTGATTAATTATTTTTTATCAAAAAACTTAATTTTGAAGCCTAACTTTTTATTTTGAAAATTGCTTTTAGATATCTTATTATTGTTTAACTCTTATCCCTTATTATAGTTTATACTAGTATTTTACACAATAAATTACTTTTTCCATATATAAATATGGCTAGACTTCTTAAGAGTACTTTATAAACACTAATTTTTTATCTTATTTTGTTATTTTTTAGTTCTTTTTAGGAAATTGTTTGTTTTTAATATAAATATATTTTACATTATGTATTTTTTTTACAATTACTTAGTTTATACTAAACCTTTCTGAAAAATGTTCTAAATAATTCATATTTTTTTAATTTTTGCAAGTTAAGTTGGATATTTTTTTAACATTTTGTAGTATAATAATATTGCAACGTAAACATTTACTATATATATTAAATTTTTTCTATAAACAACCATTGGACAGTACATATATTACTTAAAACGTTATTAATTTTTAAATGATATTTTAACAATTAAATTTTATTATTTATTACATAATTTAATTGACATAACTATTTTTTTACTGAAAGGTATTTTATTTACCTCACTTTACAACTTAAAATTATATGAATTAAAGGGGATGCTCATATGTTTATATTTGAAACACAGTTAAAAAAAGTTAAACACAATGTTTTAAAGAGTGTTGCAATTTTAGCTAAAGAAGATAGACTAACGACAGAAGAATTAAGTAAAATTCATGAAACTATAGTGGATGAAGATAAACCACAATATAGATGTTGTGTTTATAAAGAAAGAGTAATTGTTGGTCAACGTGCTAAACTAGCAGCTGGTTACTTACCTAAAGGAGATGATATGAATCATCTTGAAGATATAAAAAACAGAGATCAAGTTATATATGTTGTTGAAGCCGCTTGTGATAAATGTCCAATAAATAAATATACAGTTACTGAAGCCTGTAGAGGCTGCGTTGCACATAAATGCATGGAAGTTTGTCCAACTAAAGCAATGGTACGAGTTAATGGAAAAGCTTTTATAAACCAAGAACTTTGTAAAGAATGTGGATTATGCAAAAAACAATGTCCATACCATGCTATTTCTGAAGTTCTAAGACCTTGTAAAGTTGTATGTCCTACTGGTGCTCTTTCAGTAGCGGAGGATAGACGAGCTTTAATTAAGGAAGAACTTTGTATTGAATGTGGTGCATGTATGAAAGCTTGCCCTTTTGGTGCAATCTCTGATAAAAGCTTGATTGAACCTGTAGCAAGAAGACTTGCAAACAAAGAAAATCTTTATGCTGTAGTCGCACCTGCAATTGCTGGTCAATTCGGACCTAATGTAACTTTAGGACAAATTAAAGCTGCACTTATTAATGTAGGGTTTAAAGATATGTATGAAGCTGCTTGTGGTGCAGATATCGTAACAATAAACGAAAGTAATGAATTTGTTCATAGAATGAACAATGGTAGCAAGTATATGACTAATTCTTGTTGTCCAGCTTTCTTAACGTATATAAATAAAAAATTTCCTAAAGAATCTATAAATATATCATCAACAGTTTCACCTATGATAGCTACAGGAAAGTATATAAAATCTATAGACCCTGAAGCTAAAATAGTTTTTATTGGACCTTGTACAGCAAAAAAAGCAGAAATGCGTAGAGATGATGTTAAAGACATAATAGATTATGTTTTAACTTTTGAAGAAATTTCTGCTCTCTTAGATGCTTTTAATATGGATCCTGAGAACTGTGAAACTCTACCAGCTGATGATGCTTCAATTTACGGCCGTGGCTTTGCAGCTGGTGGTGGATTAACTTCTGCTATTGAAAATTATATAAAAACTGAAAGTATTGATGTTCAATTTAAGCCAATAAAAGTAAGTGGACCTTTTGATATAAAGAAAACTATGACTATGGCTAGTATAGGTAGACTTCAAGGCAATTTCATAGAAGGCATGATGTGCGAAGGTGGTTGCGTTGGTGGTGCTGCTACTGTATTACCTCCACTTTCTACTAGAGCAACTTTTGCTAAAGAAAATGCAAAATCTACACATAAAGCAGTAATTGATAATCCTAAAATTGATGATTATAAAGATTTAGATTTAGAAAGAGATTTATCTGAATAAAAAAAAAGAGGCTTTGCCTCTTTTTTTATTTACATGAGTTTCTTTCAACTATTTCATATGGTAAAACAAATTCTTTAGTATCAATTTCATCTTTATTTAAAATTTTAATTAAAGCTCTCATACTTAAAGAACCCATATCATATAGTGGTTGAGATACTGTTGTTAAAGTTGGATAATACATAGCTGCTAAATCTGTATCATTAAATCCCATAACACTTACTTCATCTGGCACCTTTATATTTTTTTCCCTTAGCGCATTTATAGCACCGACTGCAACTTCATCACTGCTACAAAAAATAGCATCAAAAGAATGTTTACTTAATATTTCATTTGTACCTTTAAATCCTTCTTGCGCATTCAAGGATGAAAAATATACTAAATTATCATCATACTCTAGATTTTCTTCAACAGCTTTTTTGTATCCTTCAAAAAATTGTTTGTAATTTCCTCCATACATTTCAGGGAAAAATCCAATATAAGCTATTTTTTTATTACCTTTTTCTATAAGATATTTTGTTGCATCATATGCAGCTTGAAATATATCTATAGTTACACTTGGATATTTTTTTTGAGAATCCTCTGTTCCGACAGTTACTACAGGTATTTCTAGTTCATTTATAAAGTCTTCTACTTCTTTCACAAGAGCATTTCCCATATATAATATACCGTCCACCATCTTCTCTTTTAACATTCTAAAACTGTCTTTTTCTTTTTCTATATCCAAATCTGTATTACATAACATTATATTGTAGTTATATATATTAGCAACATCTTCTGCTCCCCTAACAACCTCTGGGAAAATATCACTTGCTATATCTGGAATTATGATCCCTATAGTACTGGATTTATGAGTCTTTAAGCTCCTAGCTAAGATGTTAGGTCTATAGCCTAATTTATCTATAGCATCTAGCACTTTTTTCTTAGTATCCTCATTAACCACATTTATACCATTTAATACTCTAGAAACAGTTGCTATTGATACTCCCGCTTCTTTAGCTACATCTTTTATTGAAGCCGCCACATTAATCACTCCTATTATAAATTAAACTTACTATCTATAGTAAGTTATACTTGTGCAATTTACAATAGTTTTTCCCTATAAATTAAAATATATGTTATAAATCAACAATATGTTTGTATTCTTTTAAATATAAATTAAATTTTCTAACAATTAACCTTGTTTTTGTTGGAACATTCACAGAATTTCCAACATTTTTATACAAATGTAATAATCAAAAAATATTAATAATAATGGTATCAATATCAACTTTAAAGATTCTTTCGCTATAACCTTTTTATTATTCAATTTAATAATTTTTCCTTCATCTAAATTTTCATTTTCCTCTAAGTTTATTTTAATAATTTTACTATTAATATTATTTCTCCAAAATACAAAAAACATAATTATTATAGGTAAGTTAAATAAAACTATTATATAAAATATATTTTTATCCCAAACCATAAAATCCTCCTAAATAGAATAAATTTAATATTAATATATTTTATTTTTAACTCCTATATTCTATATATTTTATACTAACTTAAAATTTAAAGGAGAGTATCTCCTAAAATAATAAATATTATTTTAAATACTCTCCTAAAATATACTATAGTTTTTCAACTGTAAGTTTTAAATTTTCTCCATTAACTTTAACTTCTTGATAGTTTGCATTTCCACCATAAACAATCTCTACTGCAAGAGTATCTTTTGCTATTTGTTCTTCAAACTTCTTAATTATATTCTCTAACATTTCATTTCCTGTAACATAGATATTAATTTTATCTGCAACTTCAAAACCATTTTCTTTTCTCATGTTTTGAATTTTACTTAATATCTCTCTTACATGACCTTCTTCTCTAAGTTCTTGAGTAATTGTAGTATCTAAAACTACTCCCATTTCACCTTCACCAGCAAATGCATATCCCTCAAGACCTTGCATTGTTATTAATAATTTTTCACTATTTAATTCTATATCTGTTCCATTAACTTCTATATTTACAGTGTTTCCATTATTTATAGTTTGTGCAAGTTCCATTTGGTTCATTTCGCCAATAGCTTTTCTTATTCCTGGTATTAATTTACCATAAGCCTTTCCTAGTACAGGAAGATTTGGTTTTATTTCAAAGTTAACATATTTAGAAAGGTCTGCACCTAGCTCTACTTCTTTTATATTAAGCTCATCTTTAACTATATCTCCATAATACTCTGGAAGAGACTTTGCAGAAACTAACATTTTACCAAGTGGCTGTCTATTCTTTATGTTAGCTCCATTTCTTGCACTTCTTCCAAGCTTAACTATTGTATATGCTCTATCCATATCTTCTTCTAAATTAGCATCTACTAATTCAGCTTTGTATTCTGGCCATTTACATAAGTGAACACTTTCTGGTGCATTTTTATCAAATGCAACTACTAAGTTTTGATAGATTTCCTCAGTTACAAATGGTATAAATGGAGAAGCAATCTTAGCTAAAGTAGTTAACACTCTATAAAGTGTCATATATGCTCCTATTTTATCTTCTGTTAACTCTTCAACCCAGTATCTAGATCTATTTCTTCTTACATACCAATTTGAAAGTTCATCAACAAATTCTTCAAGCTCTTTAGCACCTTGTGTTATTCTATAATTTTCTAAATGTTCATCAGTAGATTTAATTAGTGAATTTAGCTTAGACATCATCCATTTGTCCATTACATTTTCAGATACAAAATCTTCGTATTTAGTTGGATCAAATTTATCTAACTCAGCATATAGAATATAGAAAGAGTATACATTCCATAATGTGCCTATGAATTTTCTTTGAGCTTCTATAACTGCCTCTTCATAGAATCTTGATGGTAACCATGGTGCACTAGCAGTGTAGAAATACCATCTTAAAGCATCTGCTCCTTGATTTTCTAATACAGTAAATGGACTTAATACATTTCCTTTATGTTTAGACATTTTTAATCCGTCTCTATCTAAAACGTGTCCAAGTACTATACAGTTTTCAAATGGATTCTTTTCAAATACTACTGTTGATATTGCAAGTAATGTATAGAACCATCCCCTTGTTTGGTCAACAGCTTCTGAAATAAATTGTGCTGGGAAATTCTCTTCAAATAATTCCTTATTTTCAAACGGATAATGGTGTTGAGCAAATGGCATTGAACCAGAGTCAAACCAACAATCTATAACTTCCTCTACTCTTGTCATTTCTTTAGAACAATGAGGGCAATTTAAATGCACATTATCTATATATGGCTTATGAAGTTCTATATCCTCTGGAACATTTATTCCCTTTTCCTTAAGTTCTGCAATGCTTCCTATCATTTCTCTATGTCCACATTCACATTCCCATATTGGAAGTGGAGTTCCCCAATATCTATTTCTTGAAATTCCCCAGTCAATAACACCTTCTAAGAAATTTCCCATTCTTCCTGTTCTAATATTGTCTGGCATCCAGTTTATTTTATTGTTGTTTTCTACCAATTTATCTCTAACAGCTGTCATTTTTACAAACCAGCTATCTCTTGGATAATAAAGAAGTGGAGTATCGCATCTCCAACAATGTGGATATGAGTGTAAGAATTTTTCACTCTTATAAAGTTTTCCCTCTTCTTTTAATGCATTAATTATTTTCTCATCTGCTTTTTTTACAAATATTCCAGCCCAAGGAGTTACTTTATCTACAAATTTACCTTCTGCATCAACTAAATTAATCATAGGTAATCCATATAACTGACCTATTTTACTATCGTCATCACCATATGCAGGTGCTATATGAACTATACCAGTACCATCTGTTAATGTTACATAATCTCCATGAACAATATAAAATGCTTTTTCATTTGGAGTTTCAAATGTGAACATTTGCTCATATTCTTTACCTAAAAGCTCTTCACCTTTAAATTCTCTAACTATTTCATATTCACCTTGTAATTTTCCTAATAATGATTTAGATAATATTATGTGTTCTTCTTCTTGAACAACTTCTACATAATCGTATTTTTTATTAACAGCTAAAGCAACGTTACTTGGTAATGTCCAAGGTGTTGTTGTCCAAACTAAAACATACTTATCTTCATTTTTAAGTTTAAATTTAACATATACAGAACTGTCTTTTACATCTTTATATCCTTGTGCAACTTCATGTGAAGATAGTGTAGTTCCACATCTAGGACAATATGGCATTATTTTAAAACCTTTGTATATTAACTCTTTATCCCACATTTGTTTTAATGCCCACCAAACAGACTCTATATAATTGTTATGGAAAGTTACATAAGGAGTATCCATGTCTACCCAATAAGCTAATCTTTCAGACATTTGTCTCCACATTTCAACATATGTAAAAACACTTTCCTTACACTGTTTAACGAAGTCTTCTACCCCGTATTTTTCTATTTGTGGTTTTCCTGATATCCCAAGTTTTTTCTCTATTTCAAGTTCAACTGGAAGTCCATGAGTATCCCATCCAGCTTTTCTTAAAACTTTATATCCCTTCATAACTTTATATCTTGGAATTATATCTTTCATAACTCTTGTTAAAACGTGACCTACATGTGGTTTCCCGTTTGCTGTTGGAGGTCCATCATAAAAAGTAAAATACTCTCCATCTTCATTTGAATCAAAGTTCTTTTGAATTACATTTTTTTCTTCCCAAAGTTTTAATACATCTTTTTCTAAATCCATAAAACTTTTAGAAGCATCGATTTTCTTATACATAGTGTTAGCTCCTTTCCTATACCTAATTTTATATAGTAAAACATAGAAGTTATACTTACATACTAATTTATATTAAATGTAAAAATAAAAAAACTCCGCCCTAAATAGGACGAAGATAACTTCGGTATACCACCTATGGTAAAACAATTCAAGTACAATTTAATACTCTATTCTTTAACGCAGAAATACGGATAAACTTACTAAAATTCAGTTTTCAGCTCCTAGGTGATTTTCATTTACCCATCACTGCAAGGTTCACACCATCCCTCACTCTCTTTAAGTTACATGATAAAATACTTTTCCTATTCGTAGCTTTTTAAAAAAATTTTTCAATTTTAAATAAATTATAGTACAGTACTTTTTTATTGTCAATTACATAAAACTCATATTAATCAAAAACTTAATGTTAATTTAAACTATACCTAATATTATGTAGCTAATTATACAATTTTATACATAAAATAAGGGTATTTTTATATCATTAATATTATAGTATACTTAGTATTATACTAAATATTACATAAGTTAGGAGTCGTTTATCATGGGAGAAAAAGTTAATTTAGCTGGTATCATACATGAAAGTTTAAACAATGGTCCTGGTATTAGACGTGTTCTATTTGCTCAAGGTTGTAAACATAACTGTAAGGAATGCTTCAACCCACATACTCATGGTTTTGGTTGTGGAACAGACTATAAGCTAGATACTATAGTTGAAGACATAAATAGAAACCCACTTATAAGTGGTGTAACATTTAGTGGCGGTGACCCCTTAGAACAAGCAAATGCTTTTGCTAAGATTGCTAAGGAAATAAAAAAAACTAATAAAAATGTTTGGTGTTATACAGGGTATACATTTGAGTATATTGTGAAAAATTTCGAAAAAAATCCTGATTGGAATGAACTACTTAATAATATTGATGTTTTAGTTGATGGAAAATTTGATCAGTCAAAGAAAGATGACGATTTAAAATATAGAGGTTCAAGCAATCAAAGAATAATAAATGTAAAAGAAAGTTTAAATAAAAATAAAGTAGTAGAGCTTAAATTAGATTAATATAAGCCTCTACTACAGGTTTTTTTGACTAGTAATCTATTTTTTCTCTTAAATTACTATCTAGGAGAGTGTTAACACTAGCACTTTCTTTTTATTTTCTTCTATATATTCCTCAACATTTATTGAACAATCATTAACCTTTTCTCCAATTTTCATATGTGTTAAAAAATTTTCTACTCCATCTAATTCAAAAGTTAATTGTGGAGTTTTGTAATGCATAGGTATAGTTATTTTACTATTTATCATTTTTGATAATTTAGCACCTTCTTTTCCACCTAATGTATAGTTATCACCAACTGGAATTAAAAGCACATCTACATCTCCTATAAGATCTATATCTTCCGCTGTTAATAAATGTCCTAAATCACCTAGATGACAAATTTTTATTCCATCGCACTCTATTTTAAAAATAGTATTTTCTCCACGTTTTGCACCTTTAACTTCATCATGAAATGATGGAAAACCTTGTATTGATACACCTTTAAAATCAAAGGACTTTGGTGTGCGCACTATTTCTGAGTAATCACTAAAAAACTTAGTATAGTTATGATCAAAATGCTCATGACTTACAGTTACAATATCAACCTTTCCTTTATAAATAGGATACCCTACAGTTTCATCAAAGGGATCTGTAATAATTTTAATTCCATTATTTGTTTCAATTAAAAAACACGCATGCCCTAACCATGTTAAATTCATAAAAAAACCTCCAAAACATAATATATTCTTTAATTATATTCTATCAAAATATAGTTTCCTTAACTAATCTTATAATTATGCTATCCTGTAAAGATTGTAAAAATATCCTTTTACATTTATAAGGTTATAGAAATTTCCTTTTTCTATTATATTACCGTCTTTAATTACTATTATTTCATCATACTCTTTTAATATATCTTCATAAAGCCTATGTGTTATTACCACTCCTGTTATATCTTTCATATTTAATATTGTTTTTTCTATTTTATAAGAAGTTCTATTATCCAATGATGCTGTAGCTTCATCCAAAAATAATATGGGAGTTTTCTTTATAATAGCTCTTGCTATAGCTAATCTTTGTTTCTCTCCACCTGATAGTACTTTTCCATTTTCGCCTAATCTACTTTCTAATTTACATTCTAATTTCTCTATCACTTCTTTTAGACCCGAAATGTTAATAGCATCTTCTATTTCTTTTTCACTATATTCACCAAAAAGAGTAATATTCTCTCTTAGTGTTGCATCAAATATAAATACATTCTGATGTATCATGGTAGCTATTTTATATACATTATCAGTAGATATATTTTTTAAATTTTTTCCGTCAATATTTATATTCCCTTCATAATCTTCATAATACTTTAATATTATTTTTAATAATGTACTTTTCCCACAACCACTTGCTCCAACAATTGCATATTTTTTACCTTTTTCAAATTTTAAATTAACATCATTAAGAACTTTTTTATTTTTATAATATTGAAATGTTAATTTATCTATTATAATATTACTATCAAACGACTCCTTTTTAGTATATACTTTTTCATCTTTTTCAATTTTTATAATATCTGTTACTTTACAAGATATACTTTTTAATGATTTTATATTGTTTATAATACTAACGCTCTCAGCAATAGGATTAGCTACATTATTGCATAGTTGAACGCATGCAAGCATTGTCCCAATAGCTATTTTTTCTCTTATCACTAAATACATACCTAGTATTAAAACTACTGAAAATATATTTAATGCTACAAACATACTTATCACATCTATAATAGATTGATATACATTAAATCTATAATCATAATCTTGAGCCTGTGAATTCCAATTATCATATTCATTTTTTATTCTACTTTCCACATTAAAAGTTTTTATCACATCAAATCCATTAAAAGCATCTTTTATCTTTGATGTAAATATTTCTAATGAGTTAGAATATCTCAATTTCTTTTCACTTAATTTTTCTCCAAATATTTTAGGCATAATAAGCATTAATATACTTAATATAATAACAGCTATAGTTATTTCTTTACTTAATAAAAACATACTTATAGTTGCCAATATAAAACCCCAACTTACTTTGATTATTTTAAATATATTATTAAAATAATCATTTTTTATCATAATCATATCATTAGATAATATAGATATATATTTACCACTATTTTCATCATTAAAACTTTTTATATCTTTTTCTATGATTTTATAAAATATATCCCTTTTTAAATCTATCATTGTCTTTTTTATATACATTTCTTTAGAAATAACTTCAAGTACCCCAAATATAACTATACAAACAAGATAAATTATAAATATCTCTATTGAATATTTAAATTTTAATTTACTACCATTAACTGAACTATCTATAATGTATTTGAAAATAAAAGCTAGTAGTACATTTAATGTGGCCATTATTATACTCATAAAAATTGAAAAAGCTAATAATGCTTTGTTCCTAAATAAATATTTTTTCATACTCCACTCCTTAAAAAATTCATAATATATATTAGATATATATCTAATATAATTGTATTATATTGTTAGACTAATATCTAGTATATTATTAGATGTTAGTCTAATAATAAAACATTAATATTATTAAAATAAAAGAACTAGATTTTTATTTTTCATATAATCTAGTTCTTACTCCTCTATAAAAAAGTAATTTTAACAACCTGATAAATTAAATTCATTCTTTAAATAAAGTACTACTTCTTTTAACCTTTTTTTATTAAGCTTATAATATACTTTTGTATCACTTCTATCTAAAGTTACTAATCCTACAACACTTAATTGAGACATATGATGCGATACTGTAGCTGTTGTTAAATTTAATTTTTCTGCAATTTCTGTCCCATACATTTCTGATTTATTTAATAACTTAATTATATTTAGTTTACTTTTATCCCCCAAAACTTTCAAAATAGCATCATAATTTTTATAATTTGAATTTTTATCCCTAATTTTATCTATAAACTCTTTATGCTTAAAACCTATTCCTATTTCTAACTTATCACCAATAAGATTATATACAAAAGAAAAGAAATTAACAAAAAGAGGATATACTATTATTTCATCAAATTTCTCATAATTTATTATATCATTTATGCTCTTTAGGTAATCTAATCCATTTTCTCTTAATTTTTTTCAAATTCATCATTATATTTTACTTCTATTTTATTCATTTTTTCTAAATTTTTCTTATACACTTTTATATATTTTCTTATAATCTCGCAAAATTCTAAAACATATTTTTAGGTTCATTTGCAAATAAAATTAAATTCCATTTTTGCTCTGTAGTACATTGTATTGATTCTATAAATCCTATTTTATCTTCTTGAGACTTTAAAATCTTTTTCAATGTATTTAATTCAATATCTCTTTCCCCTATAATACTTTTAAAAACCTTTTCCACTAAATATACTTCATTTGAATCTTGTAAATCATTCAACAACACTTCTATATTATCTATATTGCCATATGAGCCTAGCAAACCATGAGCTATAGTATTAAAAGTTTCTGTATTTCTATTATATT
>NZ_HE611050.1:1543881-1625200 GCF_000285575.1 Clostridium senegalense JC122
TATAGTATTAAAAGTTTCTGTATTTCTATTATATTGAGAAAAGAAAAAATATAGATTTTCCTTTTTTACACCATTTTTCTCTTCAATATTAGATAAAAAATTAAATATATTTACATCTAAGCTAAATATATCCTTATTTAAATCAATTTCACTTTCTTTTAAATTTTTTCTAAAATATCTTTATTTACTATTATCCATAGACTAGCTAAGAAATCATAAATTTCTCCATAATCCTTTTTGTATATTATTTTCATTTTATCTTCACCTTATTTAATATTTTCTTCAATTATAACATTTATATATTATTTATTCCAAAGGATAAAATATACGAAAAAAGGTATTACAAAACTAACTTTCTTTTAGTTAGTTTTATAACACCCTTACTTAATTATAAAATTTTATTATTCCTCTATTGCATAGATTTTTTTATGATTTTCTGTATGTGATAGTCTATCTTCTCTTTCATGGTATTTTCCTGGACCAAATCTTTCATCTAAGCTTAAGTATCCAGTTACTCTTGATACACCTTGGATGTTTGAACTTCCACAAGTTGGACATTCAAATTTATCTGGCTTTAAGTACGTACCACAATCTCTACAATATTTAATATGAAAATTTATACCTATATAGCTTATATTACTGTTATTATAAGCATACTTAATAATATCCTCAACAACTTCTGGTGATGGATAATCGTCAACTTCTAAATAACTTATATGACCTGAGTTACAAAGCTTGTGATATGGAGCTTCTATTTGGATTTTATCTATTATTGATATTGGGAACCCTACTGGTATATGATAACTATTTGTATAGTAATCTTTATCCGTTACCCCTTTTACTTCTCCAAATACTTTCTTATCTTGTAATATAAATTTACCACTTAAACCTTCTGCTGGTGTTGCATAACATCCCCAGTTTAGACTAGTTTCTTTAGTTAATTTGTCTGTAAAGGCCCTCATAAATGTTATAATTTCTTCGCCAAGCTTTCTTGACTCTTCACACTGACCATGATGCTTTCCTGTAAGGGCTATTAAAGTTTCAGCAAGTCCTATAAATCCTATTGCAAAACTGCCTTGTTTTAAAATAGGTTCTATAGAATCATCTGCACCTAATCCCTCTGATCCTTTTAAAAGTCCTTGTCCTGCAACAAATGGTAAATCTTTAATTCTTAAATTTTTTAATACATTATATCTATGCATTAATGATTCACTTGCCTGTTCTAATCTAGTTTCTAATAAAGAAAAGAATTTTTCTTTATCACCTTTAGCAAGAATACCTACTCTTGGAAGATTTATAGTTGTTGGTGCTATATTCCCTCTTCCTTTAGTTCCTGGTTCTCCATTACAATTACTCATAAGGTATGTTCTACATCCCATTGTTGCTGGCATATATCCTTTATCGTAATATTCCTTATTGAAATCTGCATCTATATTCATAAATGTTGGATTCATTCTTTTACTAGCTACTCTACAAGCTAATTTAAATAAGTAGTAATATGGATCATTTGGCTCCTTATTTATACCTGTTTTAACTCTAAATATTATATTAGGGAAAATAGGTTGTTCTCCTTTACCTAATCCTTTTTCATATTCAATTAAAAACTTTTCACATATAAGTGCCGCATCCTTATTATTAGGTGTTCCAATATTTATTGATGAGAAAGGAACTTGCGAACCTGCTCTAGAATGCATTGTATTTAAATTATATACAATCCCTTGCATAGACTGTTCAATCATTCTATTAACTTTTTTCTCTACTGCTACTTCTATATTTTCTTTTGGGATTCCTAATTCTTCAAATTCTTTTCTTAATTCTTCTCTTGTTGGTTCTACAAATACAGATAAGTCATTATCAAAATCTGGATGTGATTGTCCTCCAAACATATCATTTTGAGTTGATTGAAGTAATATACAAGACAGCTCTGCTGCTGAGTCTATACGTTTAGCTTTTCTTAGATATCCATAACCTGTATTAAAACCTCTCTCTAATACCTCTTTAGTTGGTATATGTAGACAGTTTACTGTTAAGTTATAGCTATCTAAATCATGATAATATAGATCTCCATTTTCGTGGGCTTTAGATAAATGCTTTGGCATTGTTGATAAATTAAACCATTTATTTGATTCACTTGCTATTCTAAGAAGTTTTGAACTAAAGTTATTTCCAACATTTGCATTATCTCTATCCGTTTCCACACCTATTTGTTCAATTGCCTTCATTAAATCTGATTTAATTTCTCTTAATCTAGTTCTTTCTTTTCTATAGTTAGCATAAGCTACACCTATAGGCTTATGCCCGTTTTCTAATAATGTTTCTTGAACCATATTCTGTACTTGTTCTACAGTAAGTTCTTCTACATCTAATTTTTCAATTCTTTTAATTATCTTTTGAGTTAATTCTATTTTTTCGCTTTCAAGTAGATTATATGAAATTTCATCTGCCGCACCTTTAATTGCATTTGTTATTTTAACAGAGTTAAATTCAGCTCTTCTACCATCTCTTTTTACAACATATAGCATAAACTACCCCCTCAAACACGATATATTGCACTCGGTCTATTATACTCTAGTAAAATATTTATATCAATTAGCGAATGTGTATAGAAAAATGACTTAAAACTTAAAATTCTTATCTTAATGTATTCTTATTTCCTTTTTCACTTATGTAGTCAAATTGACATGTTTTTTTTTGGCTTTATATTATAATTTTTTATATATTAAATTATGTGCTTAATTATTAACCTTATTTATTATTTTCAAATTATTTCGCTTATTTTAATATATTGAATATAACCCTTGTATAGTACCGTACATATTATTTTCATTAAATTAATTATAAAATTCTATAAATCAATTTTTATATTAAATCATAAAAAAATATTAAATTTAAATATTTATAGTATAAAAATTTATAAATAGTAAAAACTAGTATCAAATTTAAATTTTATGAATTTGTTTTATTTAGGAGGAATTTTTATGATAGGTACTGTAAAATGGTTTAATGCCGAAAAAGGATTTGGATTTTTATCTGTAGAAGGTGAAGAAGACGTTTTTGTTCATTTTTCATCTATAAAAGATGATGGATATAAATCCTTAGAAGAAGGACAAAAAGTAGAATTTGATGTAGTTGAAGGTGAAAAAGGACCTCAAGCTACAAATGTTTGTAAATTATAATTTTTGATCCTATTCATGATAATTTTTGTAAATTTGAAATTATTATGATTTTAATAAATGCTTAAACTATAATAAAAAACTTTAACCTGTAAATTATTTTATTTACAGGTTATTGCTATTAATAAATACTAATAATACTTTTTATGCTTCTAATGAATACTAAAATTAATATTTGTTTAAAATATTAATGAATTTACATTTTTAAATTAAATTTTCAATAAGCAAAACTTACATAAAAGAGGTGTTTTTATTGTTTGGTAAAATTATAGATTTAAATAGTACTGACGCTTTTGTTGAAATTTCTAATAGTTTTATAATAAATATTCCACTTAATTCATTACCATTAAACTCTAGTGTAGGCGATAGTGTAAACTTATCTACATTACATAATAAAAAAGATACACTAAACATGTCTAACTTTTTTTAGTATAACAAAATAAACACTATTATTTTTTAATAGTGTTTACTTAAAATTTCTATATATGATTCTTTTAATTTTCTAGAACTAAATATAATTAAACTAGAAATTTTCTGGTTTTTCTTTAGTTATACTAATATTCCAACCACCATTTTCATATACGTCATTTATATAATAAATTTGATCATTGGATCCTGCTTTTCCTGAAAATGTTATTATACCTTTATACTTAGTTGACGTATACCCCTCTGTTTTTAAACTCATTACCGCGTCAAACTCTTCTTCTTTTTTATCACCAATAAGAGTTACATTATTTAGCTTATTTAAATTCTTTTCAAATTTAAGCAAATCTGTTGATAATACAAATTTAGCCATTTCTAAATCTTTATCTAAGTTGACAGCAACTTTTAATCCTTTGCCTTCATTATTTAAATATTGATCTAGTCCTTTAAGTATAGAATTGTAATAAACTTTTTCAAAATCTAAAGGCTTTCTTATATTCCAAAAGTTCTTTATTATATCATTATCCAACCTTTTAGAAACTATATAATTATTATTTCCATCATAAAAATTAGCACCTTCAGCCTTATCTAATCCGGTAATATAATTAAATTTATGTATATTTTCAGGGCCTTCATATATTTCAAAAACATAGTCTGGTGACAATGTACTCTTTTCATCAACTTTTTTTGCCTTCAAAAGTATTTTATAAATATCATTTATTACATCTTTATCCGTAACAGTAAACTTATAGCTTTGATCTCTCGTACTTTGAATTGTTATTTTCATAACATTGCTATTTTTCATAAAACCAAATGCTCCATTATCTTTTTTTAAAGAACATCCATTTAAGGCAATCATAGCAATAAAACATATTAGGATTATTAAATATTTTTTATTTTTTTTCACATTAGCCCTCCAAAAATCATTTAAATTTATTTTCATATATTTATCTTTTTATATATGATTCCAAAATCACCATCTAATTTATACATTTTTCAAACTTACATTTTCTGTATATCCATATTAATAAAAGAGAAGCCAATGCTCCTCTTTTATTAATATCTTTATTATAATACTTGTATGTTATTTAATCAAACATTAATTGTACTGAATATTTTTTACAATTTTATCTAACAAAGTAGGTGTATTTTCTTTATAACTTTTATCATCCATATAAAAATTAACAATTATATTTTTATTGTTTAAATTTATTATATAATCATAATTTCTATACACTTTGCTATCTGATAATTTATTTTTATATTCTATCAAAGTTCCTTTACCATTTTTAAATTTAATAGTTCTTTTTTCATACTCTTTTATCCCTAAAGACTGCAAGTTATCACTATGCTTCTTTAATAATTCATTTTGCTTAAATTCATCTTTATATAACTTAATATTTCCTTTTATTACTCCATCATCAGAAATAAATTCACTATTATATTCTATATCGTTTCCTCCCTTACTTTCACTGTTAATCCATGTATCAGGAAGGCTATAATTAATATTTTTATTAATCTTGTATATTTTAAATGAAGATATATTGTTTTGTGTTAAAGTAGTTTCTTTCAATTTATCTTGAAAAAAATTTCCTATTCCTATTACCATTATCATAAGCCCTACCATAATAATTGCTAACCCAGTCTTTTTTCTATCAAATTCATTTAAGCTCATATTTTTATCCCCCTAAATATTACTTATATATGTTAATTACCTTATTATGAAACTTTATATTACATTTCTTTAATATAGAAGCTTTTCATTTATAGGGTTTCAAAATAATACTTCATATTATATATTTCGAATTTTGCATACCCAAAAGAATTAACTATGAACGGAAATACTTAAAATTTAAGAATTCATAGTTTAGGACAAAAATAAAGTCCAGCTTCCTTTAACCTAATAATATAATTTGCTTTGCAAATTTATATAAAATATACTTTCAAATATTATATAACGTTAATTTCAAGTTTTCTTATTTTAAAGTTGAATAAGTTTAAAACTCATCTTAGAACCCTATATGTACTTACAAACTATAATTAAAAATGAAGGGGTCTCCCCCCTCATATTTATTTTTTCACAGGTACTACTACTGTTGAATTCTTAAAGTCGTAGAACATCATCCAATATCCATAATCATCAGTTTTTTTGCTTGGCATCCATGTAACAAATCCAGTTTTACCTCCATATGGCTGCTCATGTTCAGATTTTTTACCTGGGATTGCATAAATAAGATACTTTAAATCACCATTTTTATCGTGTTTATGACCTATCATACAATGTTTATATTTTGAAATGTATGGATAATAACATATTAATGGGTAGTATACTACCGTATATTTTTTATAATCATTTATACAATACATATCTTCTAACTGATATATGTTTACTCTATACCATGTACAATTCTTAATTTCATCATATCCTAATACTTTCTCAAAATCTTTAACTATATCCTTAAAAAATTTATTCATTATCCCTTGGCTTTCATTAACCATCTTTTCATTTAAGTTAAAGATATTTTCCATATTATGATACTCTTCATGTAAATCTTTTTTATCTTTATCATGCTTTTCTTTTTTATTTGCTTTCTCTTCTTTAGATTTATTTTCATGTTCATGTTCTTTGCATTCTTTACATTGTTGGCATTCCTGGCATTCTTCTTTTTCCTTTTTCTTTGATTTTTTTTCTTCTTTATGTTCTTCTTTACACTCATTGTCATGTTCATGTTTTTTCTTATGTCTTTGTATTTCATTTTCCCCTAACATATCAAATTCATCATCATTAATTTGATATAAGTTTGCAGCATTTCTATCTTCTTGTATTTGTGATTCACTTCTTAAAATTTCTTTTTCATTTTTTCCCATAGTTTCACTTTGTAAGCTATTTTCCTTACCTATAATTTCTTCTGCTGCAAAGTTACTTTGAGAGTTAACATTTTCTTCCATTTTTTCTATATTTGCGTGTTTTTGTAAGTCGTTTTTCTTCTCTTCAATTTCTTTCTCATATTGATCAAATTTAGTCTCTACATCTTGTTTTCGTGATAAACTTTCCTCTGAAATTACTCTAAAATTTTTCCAATCCTTTGATACTTCATTAGTTATAAATCCGCTCATAATAGATTTCATTCTATTACTGCTTAGAGATATTATTGCAGAACCACTTATCTTATCTAATGACATGCCTGTGTTGCCTATATTGTTAACATCATATTCGCATGTAGTATCTGCCTTTCCATTATCGTCTATGTTCAACTTTGATATGTTTATTACATTTTTAACATCATCTTTATCACAGATTAATGCCATATAATAATCTTTATCATTCTTTTTTAAATTTTGAACATAATAAGATAACTTACATTTATTATTTTTAACTTCTATTTTCGTGTAACCTGATGGCGCTTTATCCGAAGTCAATCCGTGACCTTTTTCATCTTCTTGCAGAATAATAAAAAACCTACTATAACTTTTTTTAGATGCCACTTTTGCTACCTCCATTTAATTTATACACTATAAATATATGAAACTATATTATAAAAAATGATAATTTTATAATATATCTAATATCTCTTTTATTATCTTATTATTTTAATATTTAAATAATTCCTATTTTTAAAATCAGCGTAATATAAAAAAAGCTACAAATTAAGTTTTACTTACTTTGTAACTTTTAAAATTATCTATAAAATTTTAAATACTATATGTTATTTGCATTTCTTTCATCATATATGGCATCACTTAACTTTCCGAACTCTTCTATAGTTAAAGTTTCACCTCTACGTTTTGGATCTATTCCTGCAACATTAAATGCTTTTTCTAATTTTTCTTTTTCCAAGCCTATATTTTTCATACCATTCCATAAAGTTTTTCTTCTCATATTAAAAGATTGACGTATTACATTAAAAAACAACTTTTCATCTTTTACACTTATTCTAGGCTTTTCTAACTTATCTAATCTAATTACTATAGAATCTACTTTAGGGGAAGGTATAAAACATGATGGTGGTACTCTTCTAATTATTGCAGTATCACAATAATATTGTACTAATAATGAAAATGCACCATAATCTTTTGTACTAGGCTGTGCATCTATTCTTTCTGCAACTTCCTTTTGTATCATTATTGTTAATGATTTAAAGTTATACTCACCATTTAAAAGATTTGCTATAATTGGAGTTGTCACATAATAAGGTAAATTCGCTACAACTTTAACACTTTTTTCATCACCAATTAACTCTTTATAATTTACTTTTAATGCGTCTTTATGTATAAGATTAAATGTTTCATAATCTTTAAGTTCCTCTGTTAAAATAGGTATTAATCTATCATCAAGTTCTATACTAGTAACTCTTTTTGCTCTATCTAACAATTCAACAGTAAGTGTTCCTACACCTGGTCCTATTTCTATAATATAATCATCTTTACATACAGCTGCACCTGATACTATATCTTCTAACACCGTATCATCTGTTAAAAAGTTTTGTCCTAAACTTTTAGCAAATTTAAAATCATACTTATTTACAATATCTTTTGTAGTTAAGTTACTCATTATCTATCTCCTTTCCAACCTTTTCCATAGCCTTTACAAATTCTTCTTTGCTTATTCCATAGTTATTTAATCTTGTAACAAATTGAGTAGCATTACCATAACCAATTCCAAGTATATTTCCTAAACAATCTCTTCTTTCTTTTGACCTACTATCTCCAGTTAATTTAAAATAATACATATCTTGAATATTAAATTCTTTACGTACATCTTTCATCTCACACTTTGCATTTTTAAGTGCTCTAATTATAGTTTCTGGAGAAGCATTTTCAACTCCTATATCATCACCTTTAGTTCCATCCTTTTGACTTATATAAGCATGCTTTATTCCTGAAACTCTTTTTGATATTATTTTTCTTATTTTTTCTCCTGCAAAATCAGGATCTGTTAAAACTATTACCCCTTGTCTTTTTTGTGCTTCTTTTATCTTATTTATACTATTGGCATTTATACCAAAACCACTAACTGAAATTACTTCTGCTTCTACAGCTCTTTTTACAGCTGTAACATCATCTCTACCTTCAACAACAATTACTTCTTTAATCATTACATTCCTCCAAGATTTATAAGATATTTTCTTAATATTAAAGATGCTATATAGTAGATAAAATCCTAAGATTTTTTACATAATTTTATTTTATATTTTCTAAAACTATATTACGTTAAGTTTTGAACATCTACTATATAGCATCCTTTAAAATTCAACACTACATTTTTCATAAAATATTTTAAGCTATTGAATAAATTTAAATGCAAGCTTGTTTCCCTATAAAACTTATATTTATTTTATAAGAAACTTGAATTCTAACTTTAATATTATAACTCATTATATATGATATGAAAAGTAAGCCTACTATTATATAAATTATTTGCCACACTATAACAGTTTTTATATTAGTATTCCTATAAATGCTTTATTTTAAATAGTTTTTATATCTATTTTTATAATAATTTAAAGTAACTCTAAACAATGTAATTTCTACTTAAATATACTCTTTTAATAGTTCTTGTGCTAAATTATTAATTTCTTCGTGGATAAAATTCAATTCATTAAGTTCTCCACTTTTAAGAAGATAAACCTTATCTGCTATTTCATATGCTTTAGCTATGAAATTATCATATTCTTTGCCCTCGATACTATTCAATTTATCATTTATAGGTTTAGGAAAATATACTTCATTTTCTATACCAAATTCATTTATTGATTCTAACTGTTCCAACATAGCCATAACAATTGTTATAACTTCATTTATTGTAAATTTAAAATTCATTTATAACTCCTTATTTCAAATAATACTTATATACATTAAATTATATTTTCAATATTACAATCTAAATTTTGGGAAAAAGAAAAAATAGGAGCCTAGCTCCTATTTTAAAATATAAACTTTAACGTTTCTTCTTCCCCAATTCATAGTTTCACTATAACTATTAAAGTAAACATCAATTATATTTCCTTTAATTGCTCCACCAGTGTCTTGAGCTATTGCATAACCATAACCTTCTATATATACTTTAGTTCCTAATGGAATCACTCTTGGATCAACTGCAATAGTACTATATCCGTTCGGATCACGAACACAACTTGTACCAGATGCTGTTATTCCATTATCATTGCCTCTATCTGCTGTATAGGCTGTGGATTCCATAACCACCATATCAGTATAATTTTCCTCTGCTCCACGTGAAGTTCTTACAGTTGCTAAAGTACCAACGTCTACTATCTTATTTACTGGATTTTTTTGAACTTTTTCACCTACTACTTTACGTGAAACTTCTTTTCCATTTTCGTAAACGACTTCTGAGGTTATTAATTTTTCCCCATTTTGGCCTTCTTGAACTATATTTTCAGTACCTTCCGCTAAATCATTATTTTCTCTTTTTTCTACTGCATATTCTAACGATTTAACTTCATTTTTAACTTCTTTGGCTACTCTTGTTACATTTATTTTCATTCCATCTTGCAGAAGTTCGTCTTTTGTTGGTGATATTTTATCTAAATCATTTATTGCAATTTTTTTAGAATCTAACATATTTCCTACGTTATCTTCTGATGATTTAAATTTTAATACCTTGCCATCAACATTAACTTCAACATCTACAGCTTTCTTTATATAAATTTTGTCTCCATCTTTCACTTTACTGTCTAATGCTACAGATACCTTATCAAATGATTCTACTTTTATTTGTTGTTTATCTAATATTTTTCCTAAATCACTTGCTAATGTTGTTATTTGTACTTCCTGGCCATCAATAACTACTGATATAGTTTTTTTCATATTTACTATAGTAACTGCGCCCCCTATAACAGTAACACACGTCGCTACCGCTAGAGTTTTTTTCCAAGACTTAAAAATACTATTTAGTCTTGTTTTTATATTACTAATCATAAAAATACCTCCCTTAGACAAGAGTACCTCGAAATTATACCTAAGATTTTTATTCCTGTCAAATTTCAAACTATTCTCTTGTGAATTGACTCCGTAAATGCATGAGTTTTAATCATACCTCACGACTTGTAATTGCAGATAAATCAATCCTTAAGGGTAGACTTAGTAGAAGACTTTTAATAAATTTTTTTGATGATGTTAATTAAATATATTACTTAAAATAATTAATTATTACTTTATGAAAGTCAATGTTTTAAATTATTTTACAAATTCTTTTAAAAATACCCTTTAAATTTTTTCATTATCAGTCATATTAAAGTATATATTCCAAGTTATTCATCTACAAAACAAGCTACTTATAACTTAATTTAGATATCAATGAAAATATTTCATTATTTATTACTTCTATGGAACAATAGTAAAAATTATTAATAGATTATATGCTAAATAACTTTTTTGTGTTTAATATAGTTATATTTTCTACCTCTGTTTTATTTATACCTTTTATTTCCATAATATTTTCTATAATATATTTTATATAATCTGATTGATTCCTTTTACCTCTGTTTGGTGTTGGCGCCATATACGGACAATCAGTTTCAACCAATATTCTTTCCATTGGTATTTCCTTTACTACTTCTTTTATAGTTTTAGCATTTTTAAAAGTAACAACACCTGTCACCCCTATATAGTAACCTAACTTTATACATTCCTTAGCAAATTCAACACTTCCAGAAAAACAATGAACTACTCCTGTTACATCTGGGTATTCCTTCATTATATCTAATGTATCTTTGTGTGCATCTCTATCATGTATAACTACTGGAATTTTAAGCTCTCTTGCAAGTTCCATCTGCATTCTAAAAGCCTTTTGTTGAATATCCTTTGGTGGATTTTCCTCCCAATAATAATCTAGGCCAATTTCACCAATAGCCTTTACCTTCTTATTATTCTTATAAATATCCCTTAATTCATCTATTAATTTTTCATCTACAATATCAGCATAAGATGGATGAATACCAATTGCTGCATAAATGAAGTCATGTTTATTAGACAATTCCACTGACATTTTCATGCCATTGAAATCTGATCCACAATTCAAAACTCCAATAACACCATTGTCTCTTATTTCTTTTATAACTTTATCTCTATCCTTATCAAAACTTGCATCATCATAATGTGCATGCGAATCAAATATCATAATAAATTCCCCCTAACTAGTTTATATAATTACTACAGAATAGTTCCTAAAATCGGTGATAATAATCCCATAATTCCTCCAAGTAATCCTCCAAGCCATGTTATAGCTCTTAATTCTTTACTTGCAATTTCTAAAATTAATTTTTCTGCAAATTCTACTTCAAAGCTGTTAATTTTATCTTCTATTATTCTCGATACATTAAAACTATCAACAAGTTGTTTACCACTATTTTTCATAAATCTATTATAAACTTCAACAATATTATTTGATATATTATCAATTATCCTTTCATCAACACTAACTAAAACCTCTTTAATTTTTTACTTTTAATTATTGTTATCAAACTTTCAACCATTGAATTTACACCACTTTTAATAATATCATCCTTTAAAATATCCTTATTAACAATATCTATTATTTTATTAATTAAATCCTTTGAATCTATATTTACTGTTTTTAATACTTCTTCTATATTATTTTTATTTTCAAATAATCCATTTTGAATTTTAATAACAAAACTATCTACAACATTATTGTCTTTTGCTTTAGTAACTATTAGCTTTGATATATTATTTACAATTTCCTCTTTATTTTCTAAAGAAATGCTTTTTAAAACTTCGCTTATAGACTTTTCCGAAAAGCTATCTATAGCATTAGTTATCAACATAGATAAATCATCTACATTTTCTTCATTTGATAAAAAAGCATCACCATATTCTAAGACTTTATCATATATAATATCGCTTTTCAAAAACATAGCTATCATAGGACTCATTCCTAATATAGCTTTGTTTATACCATCTTTAATTTTAACCTCTGTTTTTTCGGTTCTTAATATATCTTTTAAATACTGTGCTATTTTTTCACGATTATCACATGCATAAACTTTTAAAGCTATTATTAATCCTTCTGGTAATACATCTTTAATTTTATCTTCTGAGTCTTGTAAATTTTTTATATTTTTTTCTAATATGTTATTAACATTTGCAACTAACTCTTCACTTTCTAAATATTCATTACCCTTATGTATTAAATTGTTTTTAAGTTTATCATAATCCTTATTCAGCAATACTTCTTTAGGATTCTTTCCTATAATTTTTAAAAGTTGTTGTTCAATAACCAAAGAACCGTCTCTCTTTATTTTTTCACTAATTTCAGAGTTTAAAATAGTTGATGAAATACTTTCTTTTAAAACATTATCAACATTTAACTGTAAACTTGTATCTAATATATTTCCAATTGTTTTTTCACTTTCTTTGACTTTTAAAAACTTATTCTTAAAATACAATTTAATAGAATTGCTAATTTTTTCGCTACATAATGAATCTATAATTGTTTCTTTATCAAGTAAATGGTCTCCAACAGCATCTCCAACACTTTTAGCAATTCTATCTTTTTCCTTTGGTATTAATCCTGGGGTAAAAGGTACTTTAATCCCAAGAAACCTTACCTCTTTATGTGGTTTAAATAACATCTTAATAGCTAACCAGTTAGTAAAATATCCTATTATGGCTCCTATTATAATACCTATTAAATATTTCAAATCTATCACTCCTTTAATTTAATTGTAAATAAATGTATTGATATTCTTTTAACATTAATAGTAGCTTTTATTACAATTTTTGTAACGTTTTAATAGTACATTAACATTTAGCCCACTAAATATTATATTCTATTTTCTTAGTTTATCCAATTCCTTCATATATTATATAGCATAGTTTTTTATATTTTTCTCTTTCATATTAAAAAATAATATGATATTATTTTATCTTAACATTTTTTTATTTACATTTAAATATAAATTCACCATATTTGATAAAACTTTAACTATTTCCTTCATTTATCAGTATTTTTAGCCTAATTCAAAAAATGAAATAATTTTCAATTTTAAAACTAGTATATTTGAAAAAATTAGACATTTTATTGTGTTAACACAAATTATTCTCGAAATTTGGCTTATTTTACATTTGACTGAATTTTTTATATTATTGTAATATTGAATTGTAGTACTTTTTATTTTAATTAATTATATTAAAGGAGGATTATTAATGGTTATTGACTTAAGTATGATTCAAACTCTAGCAGTAGCAATAGTTTTTTACTATGTTGGATCTTTTTTAAAGAAAAAGGTTTCACTTTTAGAAAAGTTTTGTATTCCTGCCCCTGTAATAGGCGGTCTTATTTTTGCAATTATAAACTTTCTACTTAGACAATATAATATTGCAACTATAAACCTAGATGTAACATTACAAGATCCATTTATGCTTGTATTCTTTACAACAATTGGACTTGGTGCTAGTTTTAAACTTATTAAACAAGGTGGAAAACAAGTTATAATGTTCTTTATAGCAGCAGTATCTTTAGTTGTTTTACAAGATATAGTGGGAGTTGCTGTTTCAAAACTTATAGGTGCTAATCCACTTCTTGGCCTTATTGCAGGTTCTATTACTATGACTGGTGGACATGGAACTGGTGCAACATGGGGACATACTTTTGAAACTCAATATGGACTAGCTGGTGCTTCAGCTACAGCAATGGCAGCTGCAACATTTGGTCTTATTTGTGGTAGTATTATCGGTGGACCTATTGGAAAAAAATTAATTCAAAAGAATAATTTAAAGGGTGATTCTCTTGAATATGCAGCAGCTACAACTACTGCAAAAGAAGAATTATCATATAAATCATTATTTACTACATTATCAATAATATTTATATGTATGGGTGTAGGTAGTATATTAGAAATCTTCTTCACTAAAATAGGTGTAACATTACCTGCATATATAGATGCTATGATAATTGCAGCTATAGTTATAAATTTTGGTGAAGTAACTAAGAAATTTAAAATCAATACAGCTTGTACTGATGCAATAGGAAATATCGCATTAAATGTATTCCTTTCAATGGCTTTGATAAGTTTACAATTATGGCAATTGAAAGAAACGGCTGGACCACTTCTAATATTACTAGGTTGCCAAGCAGTATTAATGTTCATATTCGCATACTTTATAACATTTAGACTTATGGGTAAGGATTATGATGCTGCTGTTATGTCTGCAGGTCACTGTGGATTTGGAATGGGTGCAACACCTAATGGTATGGCTAATATGGATGCTGTTACTTCTAAGTTTGGACCATCTCCAAAAGCATTCTTTATATTACCAGTAGTAGGCGCATTCCTTGTTGACTTTACAAATTCTGTTATTATAGCTATATTTGCTAACCTTTTTGGCTAGTTTTAAAGTTAAATAAAAGAATTTAGAACATATAAGTTTAAGAATAATTTTGTATTTTAAAATATCACAATTCAAATAAAGTTTTAGAACTATTTTAATAAGAATTTAATTTTTATTAGAATAGTTCTTTTTTATATTAATGTACCTTAAGTGGTATAATTATATTGTGCATTTACTTTTGTAGGGTTCCAAATTAAATTTTAAGTTTATTCATTTATCAAATGAGAAAACTCAAATTAATATTTCATCAATATTTTAGTTAAAAGTTAAGAGTGAATAATAACCAGTTGTGGTTATTACTACTCACTTTGTTCCTAGTAATTTTCAACTTATAACAAAAATTTGATGTATAAATTTAAGTTGGAGATTGTATCCCTATATAAACTAATTATTAAATTTAAGGCGGTGTTTATATGTTTGATACCCACATACATACTAACTTTTCTAGCGATTCTGAAATGAATATAGATATTGCTATAAAAAAAGCTAGAGAATTAAATTTAGGGTTAACTATAACTGATCATATGGATTTAAATTATCCAGATAAAACAAAATTTAAGCTTGACATAGATAGTTATTTTAACGACTATATTAACTATAAAAGCAATAATTTACTTTTAGGCATTGAACTTGGAATGGATGAAAATTTTTCAGATGAAAATTTAAATATTGCAAAAAAATATAATTTTGACCAAATAATTGGATCTCAACATTCTGTAAATGGTATAGATATTTTTGATAAATCATTATACAAAGGTAAATCTAAAGACTATATCTTTACTACATATTTTACTGATATGATAGCTTCTATTAATACCCATAATTATATCGATATTTTAGCTCATATAGATTATATATGCAGATATTGTACTTTTGAAGATAAAGAAATGCATGTAAGTGAATATGGTGACTACATAAAGGAAGTTTTTAAACTTTGTATTGAAAATAATATAGTAGTTGAACTTAATACACGAAGATTTAACGATGATAAAGCTATTAAATCTTTAAAAGACATTTATTCAATTTATACTTCATTAGGTGGAACCCTTGTTACTATTGGTTCTGATTCTCATGTTCCTGAAAATATAGGTAGATCTTTTAAAGAAGCTGTTGATTTTTGTGATGTTTTAAATTTAAAACCAGTACATTTTAAAAATAGAAAAATAGAATATGAAAAAATATAAACAAAAACTATGGAATTATACATTTATAAATATAATTCCATAGTCTTTTATTTAAATTATATATTATTGTTCAGTACCATAATATCTTTCATAATATCCTTGAGGATATTTACACAATGGACATGCAAGTGGTGCTGTTGTTCCTTCATATATATATCCACAATTCATGCATCTCCATGAAATCTGCTCATCTCTTTTATAAAGTTTATTTTCTTTCATAAGTTGATATAGTAATTTATATCTTTCGTAGTGGGATTTTTCAACTTCTATTATATGCTTAAATGCTATAGCTACTTCCTTAAATCCTTCTTCTTCTGCTATTTTCTGAAACTCTGGATAAACAGTAGTCCATTCATTATTTTCTCCATTAGCTGCATAATTCAAATTTTGTTCTGTTGTTCCTGTTGCTACTGGATAAGTTCCATCTTCTATTAACACTTCAGTCTCTGGTGTCAATGCTTGAGCTAATAAATCAAAAAATACTTTTGCATGGGCTCTTTCGTTATTTGCTGTTTCTGTAAAAACGTGGTATAAATATTCATTATTTTCTTTTTTAGCCACTTCTGCATAAAATGTGTATCTGTTTCTTGCTTGAGATTCTCCAGTAAAAGCTCTCATAAGATTTTTTTCAGTTTTACTACCTTTTAAAGTTGGCATATAAAAACACTCCTTTTAAATCTATTCTACAAATTAGAATTCCCTAAAATTTAAATATAATTCTTATACAGCGCTTTCTAAATATCGAAAATTTTTATAAATTATAATTTTAAAAAAGTAAAAACTGTCTCATTTCGAGACAGTTTTTATTACTTATACTATTTCACTATACTTCCAGCTGGAACATCACCAGGATTTACAGCAAATAATTTACTATCATCATCAGTTGATGCACATAATATCATACCTTGCGATAATTCACCTCTTAATTTTACCGGTTTTAAGTTTGCAACTAGAACCACATTTTTACCTACTAATTCTTCTGGTTTATAATGCTGAGCAATTCCAGATACAACTTGTCGTATCTCTCCACCTAAATCAACTTTTAATTTTAAAAGTTTTTTAGCCTTTTTAATTGGCTCACATTCTAAAACTTTAACAACTCTTAAATCTATTTTGTCAAAATCATCTATTGTAATTTCTTCCTTTATAGGTTCCATTTCTTTAATTGCTGCTGCTTTTTTAGCTTCTTCTGCAATCTTATCAAGTTCTGCTAATTTAGCTTCAACATCTATTCTTGGGAATATAGCTTCGCCTTTGCAAACTTTAGTTCCAAAAACTGTTCCATTAAATTCTTTTAAGCTGTCCCAAGTTATATTTGTTGCATTTATTTGTTCATTTATTTTCTCACTTGTACTTGGTAGGAATGGAGAAACTAAAACAGAAACTATTCTTAAAGACTCTGCTAAATTATATAAAACTGTAGCAAGTCTTGGTTTTTGTTCTTCATCTTTTCCAAGAACCCAAGGAGTTGTTTCATCTATATATTTATTTGTTCTTCTTATTAATGTCCATATATGATCAAGTGCAGCAGGTGCATTAAATTTATCTAAAGCTTCTTCTGCAAGTTTAGGAGTATTTAATGCAAGTGAAATTAGCTCTTCATCTAAAGACTCTTTTACTTGTGGCTCTGGTATTACTCCATCAAAATATTTTTCTATCATTGTAACTGTTCTTGAAAGTAAGTTTCCAAGATCATTTGCAAGGTCTGAGTTTGTTTTCTTTATAAATATTTCATTATTAAATAACCCATCAGCTCCAAATGGAATTTCATGTAATAAATAGTATCTTACTGCATCTACACCAAATTTATTAACTAAAATAACTGGATCTACAACGTTGCCTTTTGACTTAGACATTTTTCCGCCATCAACAAGTAACCATCCATGACCAAATACTTGCTTTGGTAGTGGCATATTTAAAGCCATTAACATTATTGGCCAATAAATTGTATGGAATCTTAATATATCCTTTCCTATTAAGTGAACATCTGCTGGCCAATATTTTTCTAAAAGCTCAGTATTTTCACTATTATATCCTAATGCAGTTATATAGTTTGATAATGCATCTATCCAAACATATATAACATGACCTGGATCAAATTCTACAGGTATTCCCCAAGTAAATGAAGTTCTTGATATACATAAATCTTGTAATCCCGGTCTTAAAAAGTTATTAAGCATTTCATTTTTTCTTGACTCTGGTTGAATAAATTCTGGATGAGTTTCTATATACTCAATTAATCTATCAGCATAATTAGACATTTTAAAGAAATATGCTTCTTCTTTTGCCTTTTCAACTGGTCTTCCACAGTCTGGGCATTTTCCGTCCACCAATTGTGTTTCAGTCCAGAAAGATTCACATGGTGTACAATATAGTCCTTCATATGAACTTTTATATATATCACCTTGATCATATAACTGCTTAAATATTTTTTGAACAGCTTTCTTATGATAATCTTCAGTTGTTCTTATAAACTTATCATATTTAATATCCATTAATGTCCAAAGACTTTTTATTCCAGCAACTATTTCATCTATATATTCTATCGGTTGAACGCCCTTTTCTTCTGCTATTCTTTGAAGTTTTTGACCATGTTCATCTGTTCCTGTTAAGAACATTACATCATGACCTGATAGTCTTTTAAATCTAGCTATGGCATCTGCTGCAACTGTAGTATAAGTATTTCCTATATGAAGATTTGCAGATGGGTAATATATCGGTGTTGTAATATAAAACGGTTTTTTACTCATTTTTATTCCTCCTATAATTATCTTAATTTTATACAAATAAAAAGTCTCTATACGAAATTAATCGTATAGAGACGTAATATACACGTGTTACCACTCTAATTTATACTTATCTTACAATAAGTACCTCAGTAAGTGACTCAACCCTAAAGTATTTATCACCTTGCAATATATCGGTTGCCACCGTACTTTCCTAACTATTGCTCAGAAAGTCTGCTCCAAGGCCATGTTCATAGTGTTTTCTGACGCTAGCTTTCACCTACCCTAGCTCTCTTTGGACATTATTATCACCATTACTCTTCTTTTCATAGCATTATTTCAATATTTATTAATATAATATGTTAAATCAAAAATTCTGTCAATATAAATTTTAATATTTATATAAGTTTTATTTATTATATTATATCCATTAAAACTTTAAATATAATTAAATTAATTAATTTTTTCTTATTAACATTTTAATCACTTTCTTAACTCTTAAAAAAACTCTTCGTCATTCCATTCAATCGGCCTTGGGTTTTTTATTACAATTTCTGCTTGAAAAAAGTCTGTAGTTACACCTTTATCATTTTTAAACATTTCTTCATCTCCATATGCATATTGAAGTTTAAATAACTCTTTATACATTTTCTTCTTGTAGGGGCTTTTTTTATTATCTAATGCAATTATTCTATTACTATTTTCTATACCAGCATCTTTTAAAGTATTTTGTAATTCTGTAGTAATACTATTATACCTCTCAGTTTCATAACTAAAATTATTAAATCTCTCCCCATCTTCATATACTGTATTTATACTATATATTTTGCCGTTAAATTTCAAATCATCATTAAGATTTTTTGCTAAAAATTTTACTCCATTAAATTGGCTTTGATATGCATGAGCTATTCCGTAATCAATATATGTTTTTCCTTCGCCAAAATGATCATATATACTAATAATATTTTCATAACTTAACTTATCCCTTGTCTCATAAAACTCTTTATTAACATATGGTCCGCCCTTTTCTGGGTTGCCTATTTGAGACATATTTTTTAAATTATTTAATATAAATTCTATGTTAAACACCTCTTCTTTATTTAAATGTTTTATATATGCTTCATTATTTTCTTTAATATCACTTTCAAATTCCTCAATTGCTTTTATATATTCATTACTTCTTTCAGTATAAAGTTCTTCCTTCTCATTACACTCTAAAATTTTTTCAATTTTAGCTATTTGTTCTTTAGATAAATTATTATATTTCTCTAAAATATTATTGAAATAAAATTTTACTCCATTATATGATTCTATTGATTCAATACCAACAAATTTTAACTTTTTTTCATCTGGCAATTCTTTATTTTTTAAATAAATTTTTTTAAGCACTTGCTTTTCATCCTCAGTATATACTATATTAAAAAAATTATTAAAAATATCATTTAATAGCTTTTCATCCCCAGTTTGTAAATATTCATTTATAAAACTACATTCTGCATATCCATTCTCCACAAAAAAATATTTTAAATTCCAATTATCCATTAAATAATTAACAAATTTCTCTTTAATATAAGTATTTTCCTTCATGCCATGGGTTTCATTTGTAAAAACTATATTTTTATCTTTTATATTATCCAATATTAAATCTAAATCTTTGTTATCGTTAGTATCATTGAGCTTTAATTCTCTACTATTTTTTTTAACATAATTAACATTATTCATCGGCATGTTATAAATAATTCCAATAGCAATAATTATAATGATTATTCCTTTTTTCTTCATGATAAATGCCCTCTTTTATTAAAAAAAATTATATAAAGTTAATTTTTACCACTTCATATGTTTTTCATTATAAAACCATTAAACATAATTTTATTAAATAAAATATGAATTTTATTAACTAGTTTTATACATTTTGTAAAGTTATCTTTTTTGCACTTTTATTTAAATAGAATTAAATTTCTATATAGTAAAAAAACTGCTACTCATAGACTTTTCTCTATGTTGTAACAGTTTTTATAATGTAACTTTATTTTTTTACAATCTATATCTTTTTCCTTTTATATAGTACATAACCTCTTCAACTATGTTTGTTACATGATCTCCTGCTCTTTCTAAATGTTTGTTTACCATTATAGCTTGCAAGTACTGATCAATTTCTTGTTCATTTTCTGTTTTCTTAATTCCTTGAACAAATTTCTTTAAATTTGATTTATAAATATTATCAATTTCATCATCTAAAGTTGCTGCAATTTTAGCATCTTCTAAGCTTTCATTTTCATAAGAATCCATTGTCTTATTTATCATATTTGTCAAAATTGAAATTGCCTTTATAAACTCGTTATTTAAACTTTGTATTCCTTCACAATTAGATGTATTAAAAGCTAGTATATAATTTGATATGTTTTTAGTATAATCTGCTATTCTTTCAATTTCAGTAGATATTTTAATGATTGTTATTATAGTTCTTAAATCTATTGCTACTGGTGATTGTTTTGCTATTAATATTACTGCCTCATTATTTATTTCATCATTTAATTCATTAATAACAGAATCCTTTTTTATTATCTTTAAAGCTAACTCCTTATCATTTTCTTTAAGTGCTTTAACGGTGCTTTTATACATTTCTATTGTAATGTTCCCCATACTAGTTAACTTCTCATTTAGTTTTAAAATCTCATTTTCAAAGTTTTTTCTTATATTAGCATTCATTTAATCCCCTCCTCATTTTTAACCAAATCTTCCAGTTATATAATCTTCCGTTCTTATATCTTTAGGGTTTGAGAATATACTTCCTGTATTATCGAATTCTACTAATTTACCATTTAAGAAAAATGCTGTTTTATCTGATATACGTGCTGCTTGTTGCATATTATGAGTAACTATTACTATAGTATAATTATCTTTCAATGATAATATTAGTTCTTCAACTTTCAATGTTGAAATAGGATCTAATGCTGATGTTGGTTCATCCATAAGAATTATTTTAGGCCTCATAGCTATTGTTCTTGCTATGCAAAGTCTTTGTTGCTGACCACCTGACATTCCCATAGCTGATGCTTTAAGTCTATCTTTAACCTCTTCCCAAAGTGCTGCTGCTTTTAAGCTTTCTTCAACTATTTTATCTAAGGTAGCTTTATCTCTTACCCCATGTATTCTTGGTCCATACGCAACATTATCATATATACTCATTGGAAATGGATTCGGCTTTTGAAACACCATTCCAACTTTAGTTCTTAATGCAATTACATCATCATCTTTGTATATATTTTTACCATCAACTTCTATTTTACCTATAACATTAACATTATCTATCAAATCATTCATTCTATTTAAAGTTCTTAAAAAAGTTGATTTTCCACATCCTGATGGTCCTATTAATGCTGTAACTTCATTTTCTGATATATCTATATTAATTTTAAAAAGTGCTTGCTTTTCACCATAAAATAAATCTAAATCTCTAACAGAAATTTTTTTGTTATCCATAAACTCACCTCTTTTTAATAATTTCCTTTAGTAAATCTTTTAACTATGAATTGAGATAATAAATTTAATACTAAAACCATAACTATTAAAACAATTCCTATAGCTGCTGCTAACCCTATATCTCCTTGCTCTTTTGTAACTAAGTACGCATGAACAGTAAGTGTTCTAGCACTAGACATTATATTTTCTGGTATAGCTACTGCAGTTCCTGCTGTAAGTAATATAGCCGCTGATTCTCCTATAATTCTTCCGATTGATAATATTACTCCTGAAAGTATTCCTGGCATAGCTGCTGGTAAAACAACTTTATATAAAGTTTGAAACTTTGTAGCGCCTAATGCTAAAGATCCTTCTTTATAAAATGATGGTACAGTTTTTAGTGATTCCTCTGTTGTTCTTATTATTACTGGTAATATTATTATTGCTAATGTTAAGCTTGCCGCTAATATGGAGTAACCCATTTTTAATATGGTTACAAAGAATATGGAACCAAATAATCCATATATTATAGATGGTATACCAGCTAACACTTCTGTTGAAAATCTTATAAATTTAACAATTACACCTTGTTTCGCATATTCTTGAAGATATATAGCTGATAATATTCCTATTGGCACTCCCACTAAAAGAGACAATCCAACGGTATATAGTGTTGTTATTATCATAGGAAGTAACCCACCCTGGCCATCTGATGAATAATTGCTAAATAATAATTTAAAGTTTATTACACCTATTCCCTTTGCAAATATAAATATTAATATTACTCCTAATATTATTACTGTTAAAATAGCCGATAGCCATAATAAGCTATTTAGAAAAAATCCTTTTATTTTTCTCATTCTACTTACCTACCTTTGAAGAAAGTTTTAAAATAGTTAAGTTAATAATCATTATAAATATAAACAGTACTATACCTGTTGCGAATAACATCTCTTGATGAGTACCAAATGCATATCCCATTTCTAGTGCAATGTTAGTAGTAAGAGGTCTAACGCTATCTGCAAGTCCTCTTGGTATTATTACGCTATTACCTGCAACTAAAATCACTGCCATAGTTTCTCCAATCGCTCTTCCGATTCCTAATGCCACCGCTGCAAGAATTCCTGATTTAGCTGCTGGAAGTACAACTTTAAATATAGTTTCTATTTTAGATGCCCCAAGGGCTAGTGATGCTTCTTTATAACTTTTAGGTACTGCTTTTATAGATGTTTCTGCTACTGTAACTATTGTAGGTAGCATCATTATAGCAAGAACTATTATAACTGCTAGCAATGTTTGTCCTTTCGGTAAATTAAATAAGTTTTGTATTGTAGGTACTATTACAGCTAATCCAAATACACCATAAAGAACTGATGGTATCCCTGCTAATAACTGAACTGCATTTGATATTACTACACCTACTTTTTTAGGTGCAATTTCAGATATAAATAGTGCTGTAAAAACTCCTACTGGAGCTCCAATTATTACAGCGCCTAAGGTTCCATAAATTGATGCTAATATCATTGGAAAAATTCCAAATTTATCACTACTAGGCACCCATTTTTTCCCAAATATAAATTCTGTAAAGGAATATCCCTTTGATACAAATGGTTGAAACCCTTTATAAAATATAAATCCTATAATTAAAATTAAACTTATTACTGATATTAATGCACATATTAAAAATATTTTTTGTGATAACTTTTCTATAAAATATTTTCGTTTATTACTTTCTTTATTTATATTAAAATCCATTCACCTTCACACCTCTTTATACTGTTATAATTTAATTTATTATGCCCAACAGTTATTAACTATATTATATAAAGTCAATGTTAAAGCAATGTTTAGACTGTGTTAATTCAATATTTAGTCCATGTTAAAAATAATTAACATTTCTACTTTAAAAATAAAAAATCTATGCACATTTTAAATTGCATAGATTTTTATTTTATTATGTCTTATTATGGATTTATTCTTATTGCTCCACTAGATTTAACTATATTTTGACCATCTTCACTTAATATAAAATCTAAAAACTTTTTATCTTCCTGTGTAAAATTTTCTTCCTTATAAATTACTATAAAAGGTCTTGATAATTTATAAGTGTTTTTTAATACATTTTCCTCTGTAGGCTCTACCCCATCTATATGTTGAGGTTTTATAGTGTCATCTATATATTCAAAGGATATATAACCTATAGCATTTTCATTGCTTTTTACAATGTTTTTAATACTTCCATTACCATCTGTTATTATTGCATTTTCTATTTGTTCTTCTGGTTTAAAATCTACAATTTCTTGAAAAGATGTTCTTGTACCTGAACCATCCTCTCTAGATACAACAACTATTGGTTTATCCTCTCCACCAAGTTCTTTCCAATTTGTTATTTTTCCTGTATATATCTCTTTTAGTTGTTCTAAGCTTAAATTATTAATGCTATTCTTATTATTTGTTATAATTACAATACCATCATAAGCTATTATTTTTTCGTCCAACCCTGAACTTTTTTCTTCTTCTTTAATATTTCTCGATGACATACCTATGTGAGAAACTCCATTTATAGTATCTTGTATTCCTGCTGATGATCCAATTGCTTGTATCTCTATATCTAAGTCTTTATTACTTTTTTTATAAAACTCTGCTTCCTTTTCCATTAAAGGTGAAACTGATGTTGATCCAGATATTTTTATAGTATTATTACTAACTGTCTTTTTTTCACACCCTGTAACTGCAAAGACTATACTTATAGCCAATGATGCTGCAATTATACCTTTAAGCAACCTCTTTTTTTTCATCATATACACTCCTAAACAATCCATATTAATTATGTAGTATTCCTAGTAAAAAAGTTTTTATTCTAATTGAATTTTACTTTTAATTTATATTATTTTTTAATTCAATATACCTTGTTTACAAAACTTATACTATATTATCAATGTTAAAGCAGTATTAAGACTATGTTTAAACTATGTTCAGATTATGTAAAAAAAATTTAACATACATATACTAAATATATACTAAAATAAAAAACAGCTTTAAGATAAAGACATATCTCTATCTTAAAACTGCTTTTTTTACATTATAATTGGTACATATAACATAAGTGTAAGCATAGAATCTATGCATATTAGTGGTGATATAGCAATAGCTAAAACATAATAATCTAAATCGAACTTATATTTTCTATATCCATATATAATTAAAGGTATAGACATAATAAGACATATAATTGTTCCAACCTTAGCTGTAAAATAAGGTGGCATCATATCTTTATATGACATGAAAAAAAATCCATTTATTAAAACTGTTTTTAATAGAATCATCAGCATATAACAAATAATAAATAATGCTTTTCTAACTCTATCACTTAATTTAAATTCTATAACTGATATTATAGATACTATTGATATTATTATTAAAATCCATGAAGCTCCCATTGGTATCATATAAAACGCCCCTGTTAAAATATTTTGTATAGTTATATAAATACAGGTTTTTAAATCTCCATCTCTGTAACCTTTAGTAGCTTCTATAAATTTTTCATGGGTTGAAATCAGTTCTAATCGAGCATTACCTTTTTTAATGCAATCCACATATGCAATATAATTTCCATCCCTAGTTGGTAATATTGAATCTCTAGAGGTATTAGTATTAATATTTATTAATTTAGGATTTACTTTGTTCATATATTCAAGCTGTCCTTCAACATATTCCATAGACACTTCAACTATTTGTCTTTGAGTTCTGTGCTTTGAGTTACTTACATCTGCACTAAGAATTAACTCATCACTTTCTCCTGGCACTGTACTAAAGTCATCACTTGAAGCAAGGTATTCTTCTTGTTTATTTTTTAATATTCCTGTATTTGGAGGCACAATTATACCAAATTCACCTCTAAACACCTGTTTCATTTCTTGTTCTTCCTTAGATTTTTTAGAATCTATTTCAAAACTATGGGTTTCATAACTTGGCTCACCTTCATGGGAATATTTAACTACTAAGATACCAGTATTATCTTTAACTGCTAGCTTAGACTCAAATATTCTTATTTTAGAAGTTTCAGCACTACCAAATGCAAACTTCACATCTGATGGTATTCCATTTTCCACAGTAATATATTTAAACTCTAAAGAATTTTCTAAATATGTTATTATATACTTCCCGTCATAAAAATTTCCTGCTACTGATTTTATATTTTTGCCAATATTAACTTTAGCCGCCTTATTAATTTTTAAATCAGTAACTTCAACATAACCATCATAAAATATAGCATAAGCTTCATCTGATAACTTTACAAAATCTTGAATATTTTCTTTTAAGTTTTCATCTATTATATTTAAACTTTCATCTATTTGTATTTCTTTTATAAATCTTTTAGTATCTTTATATATTGAATAATGTAAATATATTTTTTTACCTTGCTTATATAAATTAATTTCTCTAGGAATTTCATTTAACTGTTCAATAGTTTTAGTTTTTAATTCTTCACCTGAACTATCAACGATTTTAATTTTCAAGTCATTGCCACTTTGGTACGCTACTATTGCATTATTATTAAAATCTAACACTGCCGGTTTCTGCTCTATATCTCCTTGTTCTACCAAAACAGCCTTGCTCCATTTGTCTGTATGATTAGGAACAATAACATCACTATTTAATTTATTATGAAATATAAATATGCCTATAATAAATATAATCACAAAACCTATAGTTATATATTTTTCTTTTTTCACCCTTCTCACCTCCAACTAATCTATAATGACTTCTTCTGGATCAAACGCATCTCTTAACGCATCACCTATTATATTTAAACTTAAAGCTAATATAACTAAAATAGCTGATGGTATCATAATTGAGTATGGATAAAATAATAACATTCCTGAATTAATTCTTATCAATCCACCTAATGTTATAAAATACACAGATGATCCTAATCCTAAAAAACTCAAAGTTGATTCCAAAAGTATTGTTGAAGGTATTTCTAAACTAATCATTATTATGCAAGTGCTTAAAACATTTCTAAAAAAATGGTTGCATAAAACTCTAGAAGTACTTGCACCTAATGCTTTAGCCGCCAAAATATATTCCTGTTCTCTAACTTTTAGCAGTTGTCCTCTAACTATAAGGGCTATATTGCCAACTCCCCACAAAACCATTGCCATTACCAATGATATTAAAGGGCTACCTGTTATACATATTAAAACTACTAGTATTATTATTACGTGTAAACTTGTAAGTATTTCTATTATTCTAACTATAATTTCATCTATCAATCCACCATAAAAACTACATATACCTCCAAAAACTACACCTATAGAAACATTTAAAAAGGTTACTAAAACAGCTATAATTAATGTGTGCTTAGTAGCTAGCCATACCCCTGCATACAAATCTCTACCATCTGCACATGTTCCAAACCAATATGTAGAGTTTGGTGGGCAGTATACGTCTTTAAATGTTTCTATATATTCAAACTTTCCAAAAATAGGACAAATTATCATTGCTAATAATAGCAATATAAATAAAATAACCGCAAATATAAAAAGTTTATTTCTTAAAAGTTTTTTTCTAACAGATGACCAAAAACTTAGTCCCCCCCTATGATATGCCTCTTGATTATCTTTACACCCTATAATTTCAAATTTTTCTTTCCTTAACTCTAACATATTCCCCCTCCATATTAAATCAACCTAATATTTTAAATAATATCTACCCTTATATAAAAGTATATATTATTTATTTATTCACTTGTTACAAATTTATGAAAGATTTTGTATAATTTGTAAATTTAACATTTTATACTTAGTTTTTTAGTAATTTTTTAAAAATTTATTAAATATTTTAAAATTTTAAAATTAATTATGTTTTTTTATTATTTTGTAAATTTATATCCATTTATTTGATATAATTAGTTAAATTGCTTTTAAAACAGTTAGGGGGTGTTTTTTTGAAAAAAGAGGAAGCTAAAGAAGTTTTGCAAATTGCTGTTCCAGCTGTTGGAGAAATGATATTGTATATGATGACAGGGGTACTAGACACTTTAATGATTGGACGATACGGCGGACAACTTTCTGTAAGCGCTGTAGGTATCTCCTGGGAGATACTTAATGTTTTTGCTAATATATTTGTAATTATGGGAATTTGTGTTGCTATAACTTCTATGGTCTCTAGATTATATGGAGCAAAACAAATGGATACTGCTGAAGAATATGCCAGTATATGTTCTTTTATAGGAATTATTATAATCTTCTTTTGTATAACAATAATTTTTACATTTGCAGATAAAATTTTAAAATTAGCTGGTTGTACTCCTGAAGTCTTATTAATTTCTAAAAGATTTATTAGAATTGTTTGTATAGGAATGTTTTTTAATATGACAACAAGTTTGTTATCTTCAATACAACGTTCTTATGGTAATACTAAAATTCCACTAATAGGTTCTTTAATTTTAATAATTGTAAATTTAACCTTAGACTATTCTTTAATATTTGGTAAATTTGGGTTTCCTGAATTAGGTATTGATGGTGCTGCTATTGCAACAGTTATAGCTCAAATATGCAGTTTTTTATTTGCATTATATTATATATTAACTAAATCTAAAATTAAAATTAAATTACATTACATTAAAGATATAACTTTTAATAAACTTAAGCATATTTTTAAATTATCTATCCCAGCTTCATTACAAGAAGGTGCCTTTAGTATTAGTCGACTTCTTACTACTTTTATGATAATGAGGCTAGGAACACTTTCATTTTCCGCCAATACCATAACTGAAAGTTTAGAGTCTCTTTCTTATATGCCTGGATGGGGTTTTGCTGTTGCTTGTACGTCTATGGTTGGAAATAAATTTGGAGAAAAAGACTATAAAGGTGCTAAAAGATGTGCAAATAACTGTGCAATTCTTGGGCTTATAGTTATGTTATGTGTTGCATCACTATTTATATTAATACCTGGGTTATTAATAAAACTTTTTATAGGCTCTACAGAAATTGATGTTATTAAACTTGGTACTAAATGTCTAATGATTGCATCACTACAACAACCTACTATGGCATTTTCTATGATTTACGGTGGAGCTTTAAAAGGTATAGGAAATACAACTACACCTTTTAAAATATCTTTATTTACCGGTTGGTGTATAAGACTACCTTTAACATTTTATTTTATATTTATAAAGAAATTATCAGTAACTTATTTTTGGTCTATATGTGTTATACAGTGGTTTGTAGATGCAGTTTTAATATACATTGCTTATAGGAAAAACTTTAGTACTTTCTGCAAAAACAAAGCATAAGTTTAAAATTTTTTTATATTTAAGGGCTATAGTATAGGCCCTTTTTTATTTAAATTCTATATTAATATTCTAGCTACATTTACTGCAATAAGTACTGCACACATATCCACAAGTAATGCAACCCATAATGTATGTCTTATTTTTTTTATTTGTACTGCTCCAAAATATACTGCTAATGTATAAAATATAGTCTCTGTAGATCCCATTATAATAGATGCACATATACCTATAAAATTATCTGCTCCATGTTGATTTATGATATCAGTAAAAATCCCTATAGCTCCACTTCCTGATAGTGGTTTCATAAGAACTAATGGTACCACTTCTGCCGGTACTCCAACTTTATCTACACCTGGTTTTATAATTGAAATTAAAAAATCCATTGCACCAGATGCTCTAAACACATTTATGGCAATAAGCATAGCTAATAAATAAGGAAATATTCTAAGACATATGTTCAATCCTTCCTTTGCTCCTTCTATAAAACATTCATAAACTTTAACACCTTTAATCATTCCATAAGTTACTATTAATATTATTATTATAGGAATGATTGCTTTAATAATATAATCAAACATAAAATTTCTCCTTTAAACTAAAAATATTTTTGTAATAGCTTGCAAAGTATAACCCCTATTACAGATGCAGAAAATGTTGTGATTATTGCAGGTATTATTATTGCACCAGGATTCGATGAGCCTGCTGCTGCTCTTATAGATATTACAGTGGTAGGAACTAATTGTATGCATGCAGCATTTAAGATTAAAAATAAAATCATGTCATTGCTTGCTGTTCCCTTTTCCTTATTTAACTTGTCCATTTCTTCCATAGCTTTTATTCCAAAAGGAGTTGCTGCATTTCCAAGTCCAAACATATTAGCTGTTATATTCATAACTATTGCACCCATAGCTTTTTCGTCCTTTGACGCTTCTTTAAATATTCTTTTTAATATAGGTGTAAGTATTTTAGCAAGTTTATTTGTAAGGCCACTTTTATCTGCAATTTTCATTATTCCACACCAAAGACACATCATTCCTACAAGTCCTATCACTAAGTCTACTGTGGAGCTGGTAGTTGAAATGATTGCCTTTGATATTATTTCTCCATCACCACTTGCCAATCCAAAAATAATTCCTATAGCTAAAATTACAAACCATATTACATTTATCAATATAAAATTCCCCTTTCTTTTCTTGATTTTACATAATAAACTACTAACTTAATTATTTTTAAAGATTATAATTCATATTTTTCGCTAATAATAAAAAAATCATAGTAAATATATATGTCTAATTTTTATTTAAATTCATTATTTTCTCTTTCTATACAAAAATTTTTAAGTTCTTTTACCTTGAAATTGTATTTTTAAGATGCTAACATTTTATTATAAGAGTAAACGCTATTTTAGATTATTGAATAAATCTAAATGGGAGCTTGTTTCCCTATATGACTTTTTTAAAGGAGATTTTTTATGAAAGAAAATAAATTACAATTAGCTCAACAAGATATTGACGAAGCTCTAAATACTATTGAAAAATTAGAAAAAAGTATTAAAACAAGTAATATTTCTCAGGATTTTGTAAAAAAAAATTTTTTAGAATTAAATAAAAAACTTCAAGATATTGAAGTGTTATTAAAAGAAGAAGGTATTTTATAATTTATTAATGTATAAATTATTTATGAATACTATTAGGAATAATTTTTAATATATAAAAAGAGACTAAATTAATTTAGCCTCTTTTTATATAAATCTAAATTTTATTCAAATAGTTTTGAAACATATTTCCACTTCTCAGCCCTAAAATTATAGCTATATGTATAAATTGTATAGTTGCAATGCCAGCTAATATCCCTGTTAAAAATCTTCTTATATTATTGCTATTCCAATAACCATATAATTGACCTATTCCATCTATTGATATAGGTATCATAAATATAACTAATAAGAAAAAATTTATTTTCTTAGTTAATATGCTATATATTATTCCTATAAAATATCCTACTAATATCCCTGTACATCTAGCACATATAGGGAATTGTTTGTTTTTCAAAAAAAATGATCGCTCCGGCATTCTGTGACAAAAAAACATATATTTTAATATTTTTTCCATAAAATCACTTTAAATAGTAAAACTTAAGATAAAGCAAACTAAATAAATTGTAACCCATACTATAATACCAGCTAACATCCAATTACAAACTAGTTTAGATGATTTAGGTTTATCATCCTTCCACAAAAAATATAAAATTAATCCAACTATAGGAAAACAGCATGATACAATACCCGCTAAATGTGATGGATTATCTACACTCCGCGGTCTACTCGGTGCTACTCTAACACCACAATGAATGCATATTTCAGCATTATTATTAATTTGTTTTCCGCAATTTTTGCAAAACATATTTATCCCCCTTATAAGCCATACATTTTTTTAAAAGTATGCTTTTAAATTAATATTTTGTAAAATTAAGTCAACAAAATTATACTTTTTTTTGCACTTTTAGTCAAATATTTTATATTTTTGTATTTTTATGAAAAACTGTTTTTTATAACCTAATACTCAACATTTCTCAAAAATAATCCTTTTGATTGTGCAATTGGACCTGCATCTTGTCTTTTTTTCATATTTAATATTTTTTCAACATCATTATGTTTTAAATTTCCTTTTCCAACTTCTAGAAGCGTTCCTACAATTATTCTTACCATATGCCATAAGAACCCATCACCATTCATTTCTATTTCTATATAATCATTATCTTTTTTAATATTTATATAGTTAATAGTTTTAACTGTAGATTTCTTTTTTGATTTTAAAGTTGTAAAACTTTGAAAATCATGAGTACCTATTAACACTTCACTAGCCTTTTTCATTGCATCTAAATCTAACTTTTCATCTATATGATAGATATATTTTCTATCAAAAACATTTCTAAACTTACCATTATTTATTTTATAAACATAAGTCTTAGATTTTGCATTGTATCTAGAATGAAATCTTTCACCTACTTCTTTTATATCTTTAACAACTATATCTTCTGGTAAAAACTCATAAAGATAATCACTCATCATTTCTTCACTTAACATGCAATCTGTATAAAAATTAGCTGTATAGTTTTCTGCATGAACACCTGCATCGGTTCTTCCACAACCTACAACCTGAACGTTATGTCCACATAACTTAGTTAACACGTTTTCTATCTTTCCTTGAATTGTATTCTCATTATCTTGAAGTCTTTGCCATCCTTTATATCTGCTACCATCATATTCTATTGTAATTTTAAAATTTTTCATAATTGCTTCTCCTAACTTTCATATCTTTCTTTTAAACTAAAAGTAGTATAACACATTTAGTTGTACACATATACACTTTAACTTTTCATCCTAATATGAATTCCTACCCTTAATTAAGAAAAATATTTTTTAATCTTTCATTCACTTAGCTAATAATATGTTTATGATTTTTTACTATATTTTTCACTATATTTTACCTGTACATCTATATAAGGATGCTTTTTCATAAACTGATTAATTACAGAATAACAGCTTGGACATGGTTCCCACTTACTATATAAAGTAAGATTACCTTCATTCTCTAATTCTTTTTCTTCTATTTGTTTATGTATCTCTTCAAGTATCTTTTTTTCACTATCATTAACTCTATCATATCCTATTCCTATTTCACCTAATTTATTAACTTTACTGCTTTTAAAAATTGCTTTTTCTAGTGGTGGTGCACTGCAATAATTTGTTATCTCGTTACTTCCACTAATTGCTTTAAATTCTTTGCCATTATATGTAGCTACTGCTATATTGATAGAATCCTGTAGAGTTTTACTTTGGTTTATTTTAGATGTTGTCTTTTCTTTTTCATCAACCTTAATATATTTATTTATATTTTTTATTAGTCGTTCTATTCTTGGTATGTTATTAGTTAAATATTCATGGTACTCTACAGTTCCTTTTTTTGCTTTAATATACTCACAATTTATTTTTCAGGCATTTCTATAGATATTGTTTTAATTTTAGTTTTAGCATTATATTTTTCTTTCACATTTTCTTTTTTAATGAGTATCATCTTTTTTAGTAGTTCAATATCCTTTGCGTATAGATATTCTTTGTCTAATTCTTTTTCTAATTTTTCTAATTTAATTTTTCTTTTTCACTTATCAATCCAGATATCTTATTTGATATTTTTTTATTATATTCATCATATTACCAACATTATCTTGAATACTAGGTTCTCTTTCATATTCAATTCTATCTATGTTTATCTTTTTTATTGTACTTATCTTTTTATACAATTTATTATGTTGATTTTCAAATAATATCATTTTGTTTATATAGTCAATTAAATCCTTAATATCATCTACTCTATAGGTGATCTCCTCTTCACTAATACATGTATACAAATTCTCTATTAAACTATTATCAACTTCAAAAATTTTTGCAACTTCTACTTTAAATCTTTCTTCATCAAATTCATTTATTTTATATCCTTCTTTTTTTAATGCGTCTTTAAACTCATTTAAATTACTAATGTCTATTCGTTGTTTTTTTATCTTCTTTGATATCATATTTCTTGTATTGAATTCACCCCATTATTTTAATTATATGTAAAGTATTTTAATTACTTAATTTAAACTCAAAGAAAAAAGTACTATATCCAGCAAGATTAGCACTTTCTCTAATACTAATAGTTTTTGCTATATGTAAATCTAATTAAATAGCTATAATGTTCTAAATTTTAGCTTTATTTTAAATTACTAAACCTATGTTACTTATATCATATCAAATTTTTATAAAAAATAAATATTTTTTAATTTATGCTTTACTTTGTAATTTTATAATCAATTAATTTTTGTGAATTTTTCTAATTTGTATTCAAACTTCAAATTTCGAGTTATCAGTATCTTAATTTAAACATACTTCAACCTTTAGTCCATCTGCATACTCATAACCTAATGTTGATAACCACTCTATAATCATAAAACCCTCTCCATGGAAAACTGCCAAGGTATATGCTAGTATTATAAATTCAATATTACTTTTTATCTGTTTAAACAATTATATAATATTTCCAAACATTCACTGTCTACTTATTATTAACTATAAATTTTTATATTTAACTCTATATTTACATTTTAGCAACTTATTTAATAACACATATTTATAATAGTATATTTTTACTTTACTATAATATATTGACATTAAATCTACCTTACTATACAATATAGCTAACTACTTTATAGTACAAGGTAGTGGAAAGAAGGTGCTTCATTTTGAATGATAAATCTCAATTAATGCGTGGAACAATAGAAGGATGTATTTTAAAAATAATTAATATAAAAACAACTTATGGTTATGAAATTGTAGAGCAACTTGAACAATATGGTTTTACAGAAATAAAAGAAGGAACTATTTATCCTCTCCTTCTAAGGCTTGAAAAAAAGAATTTAATTACTTCCGAGTTTCGCCCTTCACCTTTAGGGCCTTCTAGAAAATATTATTCTTTAACTAAAGAAGGATATTTAACTTTAAATTATTTTATTAAAAATTGGAATGAAATTTCTCATTCTGTAAACACAATATTATCTATAGGAGGACAAATTAATGAAAAATGAATTAAATAAATTAAAATTTCAAAATGAAATCAATACCGAAAATTTAAATGAAATAAATCAAAAAACCTTGACTCACATTTTATGTTACTTTAAAACATTTAAAATTGGAGCTTTTGACAGAGAAGTTATTAGAAAAGATTTAATTGGAATGGCTATAGAAGCAGAAAATCGAAATGAAACCTTATCCAATATAATTGGTAATGATGAGAAATCCTGGTGCGATTCTATCCTTGATAGTTATGGAAAAGTTTCTTTTAAAGAATTAATACTTTCAATAATAAATCAGATTTCTCCCTGTTGGATTATATGGGGAATCATTTTTTTCAACATAACACCAGAAAAAGTGCCTGTTGATACAACTTGGTTACTAGTATCTATAGGCTATAGTGTATTAATGACTATTTATAATATCTTTATATTGCCTAAATTCTCATTTGATCCTTTAATCAAACAGTATACAATTGAAATTTCACTGTTCATTGTAATATCTTTATTGATGATTTTTATATTAACTTTCTTTGATAGAGTTGTGTTATTTGTAATTCCAAATTATATAATGCATTTATTATCTGTTACAATATGGTTTATTTCTTCACTTTTATACAACAATTTACTTCACAAACAATCACTAAAAATAAATTGGATGGAATAAAATAGATAAATAAAGGCACAAAGTTTGTGCCTTATTAATTTAACACAACTAATTTATAAAATTATGATAAATTATTATCAAATAACTTTTATGAGTTTTTTCTAATTGGTATCCAAACTTCAAACTTTGAGTTAGCAGGGTCTTCATTTAAATATACTTCAATATCTGGTCCATCTTCATACTCATAACCTGATGTTGGTAACCATTCTGTAATTATTCTTTTTTCAATTTCTTGAATTGCAGTGGGCATAGTACCCTCTCCAGGAAAAACTGCCCAAGTATATGCTGGTATTATATATTCATACATTTCGTTTGATACCTTTTTATCTGTTTCAACGGCTATATAATACTCCCATTTATCTAAACTATCCATACATACATTAACACCTAATACACCTTTGCAATCTGAACCCATAAGCGCTACTATATCACTAAGCTTTCCATTTTCAACTATTTCTTTACATAATATAGTAAAAATTTTAAAATTTTACTCCATATTTTTTTTAAATTAAGCTTTTACCCCTACTATTCTAATCTCTTCTTTTTTACTATACTATATTTCATCTCTTCTACTCCTTTTATTGTTATTCTAAAACTAATAGGTGGATATGCCTTTAGGAATGTTCCCTCTTTTTGCGCAACTGAAGGAGATACATGATGCACCTTTTGAAAAGCTCTATTAAAGGCAGTTGGAGATTCATATCCATAACGTAATGCTACATCAATTACCTTATTACCGTTTTGTAAATCAAAAGCGGCCTTTGTAAGTCTTCTGTTTCTTATATATTCAGATAATGGCACTCCAGCTATATATGAAAACATTCTTTGAAAATGATATACCGTACAACAAGCAATTTTTGCTGCCTTTTCATACTCAATTTCTTTATTTAAATTCGCTTCAATATATTTTAATGCCTCATTTAATTTTTCTAACCATTCCATTAGCTCATCCCCCTATAACAATAGTATAGTAACTAATAATTTTTATAACCTCTCTTTTGATGCACAAATATGAGAGGTATATACTTCTATTTTAATCAAAGTAAAATAATTATATTAAGCATATATTTCTCTAAAAATATTTTAAATTCCTTTAATGATTCTTAATTATCATTATAATAAATACAATCCTTTATTTAATTCATAAAATTATAACAATATATAATATTTTCAATAAAGAAATGTTTTTAAAATTTCATGATAATATAATATTATATATTATCAAACAATTTAGAGGTGAGAGTATTGAAAAATATAATTTTAATTACTGGTACAGAAAGTACAAGAATGTTTTTACATAGTCAATTAGAAGAGTATTTTAGTGAGTTTGCCACCATTAAAAGCTATGCTATATATGAAAAGGCTATTAATGAACCTATTTACGGAGATCTCATTGTTTTTTCTAGCAAACCTATATATGATGCTGTAAATATAAACTTAAATAACATTCCATGGATTATAGCTAATAAAACTTTAAACTATTGTAATATTGATAAGCTTCTTTTTTTAAACAAAGAAAGTAAAGTACTTATTGTAAACGATGCAAAAGACTCAAGTTATAACTTAATAGATCATTTAAAAAATTTAGGAATAGATCACATTCAATTTATACCTTACTATCCAGGTATAGATAAATATGAACCTTGTAATGTTGCTGTAACTCCTGGTGAAGTTGATAAAGTTCCTAGTGAAGTTAGCACTATAATAGATTTAAAGTGTAGTCTTATTGACATGAGTAGTCTTATTGAAATAATGCGTGGAATTGGATATTACGATGAAAAAGTGAAAGATATTTCTTCTCGTTATATTAGGAAAATAATAGAAATAGGTAAAAAATTAGCAGTAAGAAACAATGAAGTACTAACTTTACATAGAGATTTGGAAAGAGTAGTATTACATTTAAATAGTTTTCAAGTGGAAACTCAAAAAAAGTTTTCTTATAAAATAAAAAATTCTACTTTATTAAATACAGTAGAAACTGATATTAAAGAAGACCTTATAAAAAAGAGATACTATGCAAAGTATACATTTGAACATATTATAGGTACTAGTGAAAAAATAACCAATGTCAAAAACATATCAAAAAAACTTGCAAGAACAAATCTTTCCATATTAATTGAAGGAGAAAGTGGCACTGGCAAAGAACTATTTTCTCAAGCCATCCATAACTATTCTTTTAAAAATGATGGTCCCTTTATTGCAATAAATTTTAGTGCATTACCTAAAAATCTAATTGAAAGTGAACTATTTGGATATGAACCTGGTGCTTTTACAGGTGCTAAAAAAGAAGGAAAAATTGGTTTATTTGAACAGGCCAAAGGTGGAACTATATTTTTAGATGAAATAGGCGATGCCCCTTTAGAAGTGCAAACACGATTATTAAGAGTACTTCAAGAAAAAGAAATAATGAAAGTTGGTGGCGATAGAATAATACCTATTGATGTAAGAGTAATTGCAGCCACTAATAAAAATCTTATTAAACTTATTGATGAAGGTAAGTTCAGAGAGGATTTATATTACAGATTAAAAATGGGGTACATAATTTTACCACCTTTAAAAGATAGAAAAGAAGATATCTCTGAAATTATAGAGGAGTTTTTCATACGCAAAGGCGGTAAATTAGATGTTTCAAGTAATGTTATAGAAATTTTAAATAATAGGGATTGGAAAGGGAATGTTAGAGAACTTATAAATACCTTAGAATACTCTTATGAAATTTGTGACGGTTGTTGCATAAAAGAAGAACATTTACCTTTAGACTTTATTAAATATCATAACTATAATAATAAAATCTCTAATAATGAACTTGATGATGATTTAAAAATTATATTAAAGGAAATATATTATAACCAAAATAAAAACATAATAGTAGGAAGAAGATTTTTATCAGAATTATTAAAGGGAAAAGGGTTTAATTTTAGTGAACAATCTATTAGAGGTAAATTAGATAAACTACAAAATTTAGAACTCGTAACAAAAAGCAAAGGGAAAAGTGGTACGAAAATTTCAAATAAAGGTGTTGAATGGTTAAAACAAAATGGTTAATGTATACAATACAAACCAATAAAACAACCAAAACAGCTGTAAATTTTAAATTTACAGCTGTTTTTTATTTGGCATGATTTTTGCTTGTATAAAAGACGTTATATTTTATGTAAATTTAAGGAGGATTATATTATGAATTGTATTGAACTTACAAAAGAACTTATAAAAATCGATAGTTCTACCCTAGAAGGTACAAATAACGCTATAGATTTTTGTAAAAACTTACTTTTAGAAAATGATTTAATTCCAGAGATACTTGAAAATGAAGGCCAAAAAATGTTAGTTTGCACTATAGGAAAAGGTGCGAAAAAAATAATATTAAATGGACATTTAGACATAGTTCCTTTTAAAGAAAATCAGTTAACCCCTTATGAAAAAGATGGAAAGCTTTATGGCAGAGGTAGTGCAGATATGAAATCTGGCTTAGCCTCTATGATATGCGCATTTATAGAGTTGAAAAATGAAAATTTACCTTGTAAAGTAGAGCTTCATCTAGTAACTGATGAAGAAACTGGCGGAGATAAGTGCTCAAAATATTTAGCTGAAAAAGGGTTTAGAGGAGATTTTGTAATTTGTGGTGAACCTACTCAAATTGGAATTGGAGTTCAAGCAAAGGGTGTACTTGAAATAAATATAGACTTTTTCGGCAAATCAGCTCATGGTAGCAGACCATGGCAAGGAGATAACGCTATAATTAAAGCATATAAAAGTTTTGAAAAGATTTTAGACCTTCCATTTAGCAAAGAAAAATCAGAACTTTATGACTTTCCATCAATTAATTTAGCAAAAATATCTGGCGGAGATGTATATAACAAAGTTCCTGATTACTGCAAAATGTACCTTGATATAAGATTTTTACCAGAACAAAGTGCAGAAGAAATATTAAAACAAATCAAAAGTGTGGTTGAAACAGAAATTCATATTCATGAAATTAATCCACCGGTAACTACAAAAGTAGATAATATGTATGTTAAAGCACTTAGTAAGTCTATAGAAAAAGTTACTGACAACCCTGTTAATATATTTGGACAGCATGGTTCTGCAGATACAGTTTATTATTCTAAATATAATATACCTGCTGTAGAGTTTGGTCCCTCAGGTGCAAATTGGCATGGTGATGATGAATATGTGATTATAGATTCTGTTTATAAATATAAAGATATCATTAAAGATTTTATATTAAATATTGGTTAAATCTAAATGGTTAAACTGTACAATATAAACCAATAAAACCAAACCAAAAAAATTATAATTTCAAATTAAGAATTTTTAAATATACTTTTCAAAGAAACATTTAATATTTTTATTTCATTTAAAGTAAAACCTTACAATACTTGCCTTGAAATTATAAATTTATAGCTATATTTTTATATAGCTTACCCTTACAACTAATAAATTTATAGCTATAAGTTATATTGGCATGATTTTTGCTTTAATAAATTAGTAATTGTTATAACTTAACTACAATTTTAATTTAAAACAAATCAATTTTTATATTTTTACATATTGGAGGTGAAAAACACAAGCCACAGTAAAATTTACAATACAAACCATACCTTAATATTATTAAACATTGGACTTATAATTTTTAAAAAACAGGGGGATAAATATATGAATATGAAAAAGAAATTCAAAATGCCAACGGCCTATACTATTCTGGCTTTTATAATTTTATTAGTAGCGTTCCTTACATGGGTAGTGCCGGCGGGACAATATAACTATACAGGATCTACAGAAACAAGTTTACAACCTATTCCAGGTACATATCATACAGTTACTTCAAATCCGCAGGGTTTTAAAGATATCATTTTAGCTCCTATAACTGGATTTTCTGATGCAATAGATGTTATAATTTTCGTTATTGTAATAGGTGGTTTTTTAGGTACAGTTATGAAAACTGGAGCAATAGATGCAGGTATAGGTAGGCTTGTTAAGAAACTAGAAGGAAAGGAAAAATGGCTTATACCTCTAATAATGTTCTTCTTTACACTTGGAGGAATAACCTTTGGTATGGATGAAGAAACACTGGCATTCTTTCCAATATTGATTCCAGTATTTATCGCCGCCGGGTATGATGCAATTACAGCTGTTGCCGTTATAAAGTTAGGTTCAGGAATGGCAACTATAGCATCTTTAACTAATCCATTTGCTGTTAGTATTGCCTGCAAATTTGCTGGTATTTCCATGGGAGAAGGAATTGGACTTAGAATAGCTCTTCTTATTATCCTTGTGGGATTAGGTATGTTTTGGACTATGAAATATGCTGAAATGGTAAAAAAAGATCCAACTAAGTCATTGATTTATCATTTATATGATGAGCATAAAGAACATTTCCTTGGTGATGAAACAGAAAGAGAAATTCCTGAATTAACAGGTACAAGAAAACTTATACTTGCTATATTCGGATTAACATTTTTAATAATGGTAATTGGAATTATTCCATTTAGCGATTTAGGTATTACATTGATTCCAACATTAGGCTGGTGGTTTGGTGAGCTTTCAGGACTATTCCTTGTGTCTAGTATACTTATTTCTGTAATAGCCAAAAACGGAGAGTCAAAATTTGTACATATCTTTATAGACGGTGCACGTGATTTATTAGGGGTTGCTTTGATAATAGGCTTAGCAAGAGGTATTACTGTTGTAATGAATGCAGGACATATTTCTGATACAGTTTTACATTTAGGTGAAGTTTGTCTTCAAGGAAAAGGTTCTGTAGGATTCACTATATTCACTTATTTATTTTATTTACCAATGTCATTTTTAATTCCATCAACTTCTGGTCTTGCAACTGTTACTATGCCAATTATGGCACCTTTAGCAGATTTTTCTGGTGTAGCAAGACATATAGTAATAACTGCTTATCAATCTGCAAATGGAATACTAAGTTTATTTGCACCAACATGCCCAGTTATTATGGCTGCATTAGCTATAGCCAAAGTACCCTATGAAAAATGGCTAAAATTTGTATGGAAACTTGTAGCACTAACATTTATTATTACTCTTGGACTTTTAGTATTAGCTATGTTTGTATATAAATAATATTAATACGTCTTTAACTTTTTTATTTCTTTAGTAAATTTTGTTGTTATATCAATCTCAAAAAAGATATTGATTCTGATGATTAATCAAATAAAAAAAGCACTTATCTCAAGATAGATTTGTGCTTTTTATTTTAAACTTTATTTTTCAATTTCAAATTTAGGCTGAGTAAAACCTCTACCATATACCTCTTTTATATCTGTAATTGTTAAAAATGCTTTATCGTCTATTTCTTTAACAATATTCTGAAGAATTACAAGTTCCTTTTGATCACAAACTACAAATAGTATTTTTTTATCTTCGTTAGTATACATACCTGTACCTTGAAGTCCCGTAACCCCCCTATTCAATGATTTCATTAATGCAATTGAAATTTCTTGTGACTTTTGTGAAATTATATGAACAGTCTTTGAAGCGCTACCACCGCTTACTATTCTATCTACCACCGTAGAAATTATGTACACTGCTATTATTGCATACAATCCTTTTTCTATACCAAAAACCATAATACCACATATGATTATTATTGTATCACAACAAGCCATAATTTTAGCTATTGGAATACTTTTAAAGAAATGATTAATTATAACTGCAGTAAGATCTGATCCCCCTGTACTTGCTGGTATTTTTAATACAATTCCTATTCCAGACCCTAGTAAAACAGATCCAAATATACTTACAAGCATCATATCTAAACCTTCTTGTGGTGGTAAATAGCTTGTATATGTAAGTGCCACAGATAAATAAAGTGCTGCGAATACTGATTTTCCTGCAAATGCTTTCCCCTTAAGCTTTATTGCCAAAATAAATAAAGGTATATTAACTAAAATATTAGTTACCGATATAGGAATATTCGCCACATGTTCTATGACAATACCTAGTCCTGATAGTCCACCTATAACTAATTGATTAGGTTTGAAAAATACATTGATTCCAATTGCTGTTAATGTAATTCCTATCATTATTTTTAAGTAATCTTTAATGTCTTGTTTTTCAATAAATTTTAACATACGTTTTCCCTCCATCTAAAACCCCTCATCTGTTATAACATATTCGCTAAGCAATGTAAACATTATCATTTTTAAATATTTAAATTATTTTTTTAAGTCACTATTTTTTTAATAATCTTAAAATTTCTAGTGCATTTCATATTTTTATCACTTTTTTTACTACTTTGTCAATAGACAAATATACTTTTTTGAATATACTATAGAGTTCTAATCTAAATTTTAAAGTTATTCATTTATCAAATAATTTATAATTTGTTCAAATTCAATTATATTCAAGCTATAATAGAGTTAAACTATATTATAGTATGATTTATAATCAAGTAATCTTTAATTTACTAGATAATTTAAAAAGTTTTATACCTCTTATATATTTAAATTTCATAATTCAACGCTATATATTAATAAATAGTCACTGTTTTTAGATAGAATAACTACTTTTCTACTTTTATATTAATAATATTTAAAGGAGGTTTTTTATGAGCTTTGTTGCTATTTTTAAAAACATAATAACATTCATATATATAATAAATATTTTTTTAGCAATACTTCTTATAATTTTTGAAAAAAGAAACCCGAATAGCACATGGACATGGATAATGATTATGTTCTTTATACCTATTTTAGGTTTTATTCTTTATTTATTTTTAGGTCAAGATTTAAGAAAACAAAAGTTTTTCCACTATAAAAAAGAAGAAGAAGAAGCTTTAATACCAACAATTCAAGCTCAACATACCATACTTAAAAATGACTATTTAGTAAAAAATAATCATTTTTTAAATGAGTATAGAGATTTTATTCAATTAAATCTAACTACTGACAATGCTATATTTACACATAATAATGATGTTGAAATATTAAATAACGGTGAAGAAAAATTCCCCAAATTAATTACTTCTTTAGAAAATGCTAAAAATTTTATTCACATCCAATATTATATTTTTCGTGATGATGAAATAGGAAATAAAATTGTAAGTATCTTAACAGAAAAAGCTAAACGCGGTGTAGAAGTAAAAGTGCTTTATGATGGAATGGGTTGTATATGGCTCCCTAAAAAATTTTTCACCCCGATAATAGAAGCTGGTGGAGAAGTGGTCTGTTTTTTTCCACCATTTATCCCTTATATAAATTTAAGACTAAATTACAGAAACCATAGAAAAATATGTATTATTGATGGTGTGGAAGGTTTTATAGGTGGATTAAATATTGGTGATGAATATTTAGGAAAAGATGAAAATATAGGTTTTTGGCGTGATATTCACCTTTATATAATAGGTGATGCTGTAGCTACATTAGAAACTAGATTCTTACTTGATTGGAGATTTGCATCTAACAAAGATGATTTTTCTATGAGTAAAAATTATTTTCCTAAAAACCAATATATAGGTAATAAACCCATTCAAATTATATCTAGTGGACCAGATTCTCAATGGGGAGCTATAAGAAACTCATATTTAAAAATGATTAGTAGAGCTGAAAAAAATATATATATAGAAACTCCATATTTAATTCCTGATGACAGTATTCTTACAGCTCTAAAACTAGCTGCTCTTTCCGGAATTGATGTTAAAATTATTATTCCTTGTAAACCAGACCATATGTTTGTTTATTGGGCTACTAAGTCTTATGCATGGGAACTCATGGAAGCAGGTGTGCATTGCTACACATATAATAATGGATTTATTCATAGTAAAATTATAGCTATAGATAGCAAGTTGTGTACTGTTGGTACTGCAAATTTAGATATGCGTAGTTTCAAACTTAACTTTGAAGTAAATGCTATGATTTATGATGAGGATTCTACTAAAGACTTAGAAAAAATATTTTTAAAAGATATCGAAAGTTCTACGTACCTTACCAATAAACATTATGCTGAACGTCCTTTAATAATAAAAGTTAAAGAAGCAATTTCTAGACTATTAGCACCTATGCTATAAAAAGGCATAAGGTTTTTATAAGCCTTATACCTTTTCTTATTTTATGTCATATATGGTACAAATATTAGCAATGTTATAATTGAATCAATAATTAAAGATATTGATAATGGTATTAAAGTAAGTATTTCTGTGTCCTTTTTATAAAAGTTATAACCTAATCCATAACTTAAAGCACCTATAATTAAGCATACTATAGTTCCAACTATAGTATTAGATATAAATTGAGGAAGTAACATTTTATAGGATCCATACACTGTTGTTATTATTGCATAGCATTTAGCAATGATTGCAAAGCATGCTAAAACAATAAAACTCTTAGCTCTCTTTTCTTTTGTAAAGCTATAATCAAAAAAGCTAACTATACCACCAATTACAAAAACCGGTATCAACCATTTTATTGCTAATACAAATAAATATGAAAATGAATAAGCTATTCCTTGAACTGTTGCTATTAACGCCTGAGAATATTCCTCTTTTCTTGACTCATTATTAATTTTTTTGAAATCTTCATTAGTAGATGCTATATTTATATTAAATTTTTTATCATTTTTAAAACTTACAAATGACGCAATATCACCATTTATATATGGATAAATACAAAGTTCTCTAAGTCTAGTTACGTAAGAAAATTCTTTTACTTTTCCATCATTTATAATATAATCTATTATATTTTCTTGATAATCTTTTTTACCAAATAATCTAGGAGTAGTAGCTAAAAATCTTGCACCTTTTTCTGAATAGAAACCTTTGTTATAATATACTTCTTCACTGTTATTTACCCTTAATTTAGATATATCAACTTCATTATTATTTAATCCATACTTTATAAGTTTTGAACCTGAAAAAACACCTTTAGTTTCCTCTTCTAGTAGTATATATCCATATTTATCATCTGCAGAACATGCCATGTTAGAATAAACTACATTTTGCATTTTAGGAAGTTCTTTTATATCTTTTACTATATTGAACTGGTTATTTTCAAATATAACCGCTTTTAAATTAGTTTGTTTTTCTAAAAAAGTTATAAGATATTTATCCTTTAACTTTACAGAAGATATCATAGATACGCCTTTTTCATCTAACTCTTTTATTTCTTCTGTCTTTGTATTTATAACTTCTATTTTATCACTTGTACAAATTAAAATTAAATTATCATCCAGTTGTTTCATTTCTATTATATCTTCAATTTTTTTACTATCTTTTTTATTAAAGTTTTCATCTAAAATTAAAGTTTCCATATATCCTACAGAATTTTTAGTTGATGTAAAACTAAACCAATAACCATCTTTAGATTTACAAAGTGATGTGCCCATTATAAAATCTTCATCTATATCATAAGCTTTTTCATCAATAATTTTTCCTACACTATCTGTAATGCTAATCTTCAACTTATCCTTGTCGTCATATCCAACTATTACTTTCTCTTCATCTTTTAGAATTGGAGCTGGATTTTTTATCACTCCCTCGCCCACAATTACTTCTTTACTCCAAATTTTAGATGGAGGACTCTTATAATATCCTAAACTTGTTATATAATTTAGAATCAAAATTATCCCCGTTAATAATACTAACCCTCCTATATATATTCTCCTTTTTTTCATCTCCCCGCCTCCAAATTTTCAAAATTCTGTATTTTCTAACTTTTATTATACTCTCTGTTTTATATATGTTCAATTATATGATATTATTATAATTAGTTAATTCAAAATTAACATTCTAATTTATAAATTTGAAAGGATTTATCTATGAAAAGAACAGGTAAAATAATTAATATTGAAAAAAATAAAGTATATCTTCTTACTAAAGATAAAGAATTTATAACTGTAAAAAAAAATAACATAAATCCTAAAATGGGGAATATATATACAGGAACTGTAATTCAAAAGAAAACTTTAGTTCAAAAACTTCTTATATCTTTTCTTTTAATAGGTATAATTTCAGCTAGTATTTTAACTTATACTCAATTTGCTACTAAATATGTTGTAATTGCTGATTTTAATTCTAATGTGAGATTTGAAGTTACATCCTCTGGTAAAATATCTAATGTATCTTCTAAAGATGCTGAAGGAATAGAACTAATTAACAATACCAACGTGCTTGGAAATACATTAAATGATGGCCTTATTATACTATTTGATGAAGCTTTAAAAGAAAAAAAGATTTCAATCCCTAATGGGTATTACATTGGAAAAGTCTTAGTATTTGTATCAAATAATAAGACAGAATTACCATTAGACCTTAATACATTTGTAAGTCATGCGGAAAAAAATAATTTTGTAGTAACTGTAAATAATAATACCGGTGATTTTGATCAATAAAAAGCAGCTTAATATTTATTAAGTTGCTTCTTATTTTCATCTATTATTTAACGAATCTAGGAATTTGAAACTTTAACTTAGCGCTTGTACACTGACTTAAAATTCGTTCATATCTAGCGGCCTGTTTATATGCCCATGATACATCTGTAGCATATTGTTTCCATCCACTTGGATATTCTCCTATAGCCCATCTCATTTCATATAATGTATCTTTATCATCCATATCAGTCACTTGTGAACAGTGTATATATCTTTCTCCAATCCATTTAGCACCACCGATTATAGATTTTTCTGGAGTTGTCCACCCTTGCTCGTATGCAGTTTTTGCTCCTCCATTTATAGGATCGCTATCTACTGCTCCTATACCGTACATATTGTATACTTTAACAGTCTTTCCATCTGGAGTTTTATAATCTACTCCATTAGCTAACTGAGATGTTCCAACCCCTGTTTCTAATGCACAATGTAAATTTAAATATACAGGATTTATATCATATGTTTTTCCCGCTTCTATAAACACTGAACCTTTATCTTTTATAATACCTTTTGTATTTATCTCCCTATTTAAAACTTCTGGTGATATACCATCTATATATTTTAAACTTAAAAATTGATAAACTTGAGTACTATTTAAAGATAAATTCTCTGAATCAGCAAAAGCCTTAACATTTAATAAACTTCCATCAGATGTAAACGGTGAGTTTCTTAAAAATTTAATTAATTTTCCTGATTGACTTTGTACAAAATCATCTAATGTGAATGGATAATCTATATATTCAACTGTGCTTCCCGCTGGAACACTAATAGTATCTGTGTTTCTTTCAGTAGTAAAATCTATAACATAATTATTTTCAAGTCCGCTTCCAATTGAATTTGTAATTGAACTACTTACTAATAAACTATAAATAGTATTAGGGTCATATCCACCTTCTGGAGGGTTTACATTTATAACCTTATTGTTAGCATCATAGCTAATAGATATAGGTTGGCTTACGCCACCATTTACTGTTGTAACTTTAATAGAACTTTCTAGTGAATTAATAGCACTATCATTTAGTGTATCATTAAGGCATATACTCCAAACTTTATTAGTTGAAACACTTAATTTATGGTCAAAAACTTTAGGCTCTACTGCTGCATGTACCCTTGATGTTGTAATAATCATAGTAGCCATTATTAATAAAAATACGCTTATAATAGAAAACCTCTTTTTTCTCTTCATTTTTCCCCCTCTTTTCTTAATATTGCTTGTCCAATTTTAATGAAGTATTGTTATAAATTTAAATATTATTTTCTTTTAAAAACAATTTCACTAATCATTAGACAATAGCTTATAAAGCATACTTAAATTATACATGATGATTCCTTTAATTTGTATATTTATTTATATTTTTGTAAATTTAAATTATATTGTATAGTTATATAGTGAAAGAAGATACAGTAATTTATATAAAAATATTATATTTAATTTTTATACTTAGTTTTTAAGTATATAATATTAATATATACTTATAATATTTTTAGAAAAGGAACGATGTATATGGATAAAAAAATCGCTTTAGGCATCAGATTAAATAAATACATAAGTGAAAGTGGATTCTGTTCTAGAAGAGAAGCAGATAGATTAATTGAAAAAGGTATAGTTTTTATAAATAAACAAAAAGCTGATATCGGTACTAAAGTCCTACCTAATGACATTGTCACTGTAAATGGAGTAACTGTAAAACCTAAAAGTAAAAAGGTTTATATAGCACTAAATAAACCTGTAGGAATTACTTGTACTACAGACACATCTATAAAAGGAAATATAGTTGACTTTATAAATTATCCTGAAAGAATATTTCATATAGGACGATTAGATAAACCTTCTCAAGGATTAATTTTTCTAACAAACGATGGAGATATTGTAAATAAAATTTTACGTTCAGGAAATAATCATGAAAAAGAGTATTTAGTTACTGTTAATAAGCCAATTACTGATAATTTTATTAAATCTATGTCTAATGGCGTACCTATATTAGATACAATTACAAAAAAATGCTTTGTAAAAAAAGAAAGTACTTCTGTTTTCAGAATTATATTAACTCAAGGTCTAAATAGACAGATAAGAAGAATGTGTGATTATTTAGGATATGACGTAGTAAAGCTTGAAAGAATTCGTATTATGAATGTTACACTAAAAGATATTCCTGTAGGTAAATGGAGATACTTAACGGAAAAGGAAATGGGTGTTATAAACTCTCTTGTAAAAGATTCTGTAAAAACAGAAGATGCTTCTTTATAATTAACTTGTTATGGGAACGTACTTTGAAAATTCTACTTATATATAAAAAAATTAAAGGTGATTTTTAAGTTTTAAAATCACCTTTAATTTATGAATTTTTTATTATTATAAAAAATCTATTCTTCTTTTTCTGCTGGCTTTTCAAGGTCAGCTTTAAATAATGTTTTAAAATCATCATTAATTAATTCTTTATTTTCCTTTGTCTCTTTTAAGCTTGGTTCATCAGTTTCTGAAATATCAAACATAACTTCATAAACAGTAGTTGGTACTTTATCATCACCATAAACTACCACATAAGATTTTTGTGATTTTTCTCCATTGGCGTTTTTATAGTAATCATAAACTTTAATTTTACTTAAATCTACTTTTTTATCTGTCATCTCTTTATCTATAATTTCTTTTGTCTTTTTAATATACTCTTCTTTCTTTGCAGCATTTACTTCTTTTTTTACATCATTTAATATCTTAATAGTACCTATATCATCATAGTAATAATCTTTTTCAGATACAGCATTTAATAATTGTCCAAATTCTTCATATTTAACTTCTTCAGCTTTTTCTTCAGTTTTTTCTTCATCCTTTTTATTTTCATCTTTTTTATTAGTAGTTTCTGTGTTTGTTGTATTTTCTTTTGTATCATTTTTATTAGTTGTATTAGCTCCACATGCTGTTAATGAAAATGTTAAAACTGCTGCTAACACAATTGATAATACCTTTTTCATTTCATAACCCCCAATTTAATTAGTTATTTTTTCCAATTGGCTCTTTTTCAATTATATCAATTTTTTAAAAGTTTTTCAATATTTAAAATAATCTTAATATTTTTAATTATTTTTTTTATAAACAATTAACAACTTTATCACATAAATCGCAGTTCTTATGAAAAATTTGTAAATATTCTTATATTCTTGAAAAAGTTATTAACATTATCCACAGACTTCTTGTTGATAATCTGTTGAGTTATTGTTAATACTTATTTATACTTTAATTTTTCTAGAATAATTTTAATGAAAATTAAAATAATATAGATGTACTTACACTGTTTATTTTTAAATTATTTTTTATGCACATTATCAACATGATTGTTTATAATTTGTGGATAAGTTTTATATTATTTATTGTTTCAAAAATTTAACTGATAATTAATATTATTTAAAAACAATTAAAATTTGAATTGTTAAAATATTCTGTAATTTATGGTATAATTTTCTTATCAAATGTTTTTACTTCTTTCCCATACCACAAGCACATTGGGGGTTGATAAAATGTCTAATAACGTTATTTATGTAGACTTTAAATCTAGAAAAAAATTAAAAATCATAGTAAATTATCTAGTTTTTTTCTATAAAAAAAATCAAATCTTTTTTAACAATAAAAATCCTAAAGAAAATAAAAATAATAAACCTTACAATATGAGATTAAAAATTTATAACTATAAAAATCAGTTATAAACATAGATATACAAAACTTTTAAAATATAAGTTTATATATAATTTTACAATTCTATATATTATTTAATTTCAAATAATAGTTAGTATGATTATTTTATACCCTGTATTTAATAATTATACTGACTGTTTATTTTTATAAATATTTTATACTTATTTTACTTTCTCCTAATATTTCGTATAATAAATAATATTAAGGATAAATCTATTTTATAATTATAATTTAATATTTTAAAAAATATTAAATTATTCATTTATAGATAATTCTATATTTGTTTGGAGGTTTTTTATGAGAATCGGACTAGGTTATGATGTACATAGACTTACAGATAACAGAAAACTTATATTAGGTGGAGTTACTATTCCTTATGAGAAAGGTCTTTTAGGTCATTCTGATGCAGACGTACTTATTCATGCCATTATGGATAGTCTTTTAGGAGCTGCAGCTCTAGGAGATATAGGTAAGCACTTTCCTGACACAGATGAAAAATACAAAGGAATTTCTAGTATGGAACTTTTAAAACATGTCGGTGATTTATTAAAAAAACATAACTATACTATAGGTAACATAGATGCCACTATAATAGCCCAGAAACCTAAAATGGCTCCTTATATCGCTACAATGGTATCTAACATAAGTGATTCACTTAATATAGATTGTAATAGAATTAATGTGAAAGCTACAACTGAGGAAGGTTTAGGATTTACTGGAACTGGAGAAGGTATATCTTCTCAAAGTATATGTTTACTTATAGATTAATTATTATGTAAATAAAATTTTTATTTAAAGTTTAAAAGGATGCTTTTGCATCCTTTTCTTTATGAATCAATTATTCAACTGTTTTCTTTTCACTTTCACCTAATAATATTGCAGAAAGTCTTATGAGTGTCTTGATGTCTTCTTCTGTTAGTTTTTCTATACCATTAATACTTTCAAGATTTTCTTTTACCACATTTAATGCAGTTTCCTCTTTTACTGGATTAGACATGTTATTAAAGTTTTCTTCAACATATCTAACTCCATCCATTATTATTCTCAATATCTTTTTCGTATTTTCATCTGCTACTCCTAATTCATCTAACATATCAATAATTGTATATCCGAAATTTAGGAATTTATCATCTGGTATTATATTTTTCTTCTTCAACAGTCCTACAAGTATTCCAATTGCCAACACAACTAAAATTATAAGCAATGCTTGAACTAGACCATTTTGCATAAAAGCCTCCATAAATTCCCCTCCAAATTATATTTTATTATTATATATATATTCTAGAGACCTTTATATTGCTACAAATCTACCCAAATTTATATTTAATCATAAAAAAACATCAAAATAATTTTAACTATTATTTTGGTATTTCAAATAAAAACTAGCTTATATAAAACATTTTGCAATTTAAATTATCCCCCTATATTATCTAAAATAAACTAACATGTTTTTATTGCTTCAACAGGACAGTTTTTTTCTGCTTTTTTTGCATCGAATTCATTTATAACTGGAACTTTTTCTACTTTAACATAAGCCTTATCACCAACACCTATTTCAAAAACTTCTGGGCATAGTTTTGCACAACTACCACAACTGATACATGTTGCTTTATCAACTTTTGCTATCATATAATTACCTCACTTTTTATTTATAGTTTAATTATAAAATTCCCAACAATATATGTTTTTATTCTTGCTTAATTTTTAAAATTATTTCTTTTTAAAAAGAAAAACTCTACATATTTTAGTAGAGTTTTTTATCTTATAATTACATTATGTCTTTTTTAAATCCTTCAAAGTCACCTTTTACATCTTCCCATGTTTTTCCACTACCTAAGTCTTCATACATTTTTTTAATTTTTACAGTCATTGCAGTATCATCACTAATTTTAACTGTAGTTACTTTATTATCTGTTTGTTTTATAGCATCTTCTATTGCTTTATTAACTTCTGTTTTAGAAGTTATGTCATCATTATATGCTACACCTACTACAGCTGTATTGTCATGAACAACAGCACTGGCTTCTTTTACACCAGCTATTGTTGCTATTTTTTCTCTTATAACTTTAGATCTTTCAAGCTCAGCTGATTTTTCATTACCTGTAGCATTGTTTGCATTTCCTTTATTGTTTGTCATACCATTATTGTTTGTCATACCATTTTTATTTGTTGTATTGTCAGTTGTGTTTTTAGTACATCCAACTAATGGCATTGCAAGAAGTGATGCTGAAAGAACTAATGCCATAAGTCTTTTAGAATTTTTATTCATTTAAATACCTCCTAAAATTATTATCTATTTCTCTATACTATTGTGCTCAACTTCAATAGTTTTTATTATAATTTTAGGAAATTAATTTTATACTGATATTACTTCTAAAAAAATATCTCTTTTTAATATATATTTTCCATCTTTAAATTCTAGCTCAAATTCACTTACAGTGCTTACTTTCTCAGCTTTTTCAACATGAAATACATATCCATATTTATTTTTATTTTTAAAAAAATTTTATTATTTCTAACAACTTTTAATTGATTTCCTAAGTTATCATATATCATTGTTGGAATCTCATTAATCATAGCATCTCTCTCCCTTTAGTAAACTTTATTGTTGTCCTTATTGTCTTAATTCCCTGTGTCAATGATATATAATATTAAGAAACCCTTATATTTATGATTAATATTTTATGAATAATCTACATTCTTAAACTTTTAAATCAAATTTTACTTTTTAACCTAATTTATTAAATTATTATTTTTACATAAAAAATAATAAGGTATCTTAAAACTATTTTTAAGATACCTTTAAAATTAAAAATTATTTTCCTAAAGTAGCTACCATAACAGCTTTTATGGTATGCATTCTATTTTCAGCTTCATCAAATACTATTGATGCTTCACTTTCAAAAACTTCATCACTCACTTCCATTGCATCTATACCAAATTTATCAAAAACATCTTTTCCTACTTTCGTTTTTAAATCATGAAATGCTGGAAGGCAATGCATAAATTTAACATCTTTATTATTAGTTAACTCCATCATTTTTGAATTAACTTGATATGGTAGAAGAAGTTTTATTCTTTCCGCCCAAACTTCATCTGCTTCACCCATAGAAACCCATACATCTGTGTAAATTACATCTGCGCCATTAACGCCCTCTCCTACACTATCTGTTATTGTTATTTTTCCACCAGTACATTTTGAAATTTCTAAACATTTTTTTACCAGCTCTTCCTCTGGAAATAATGATTTTGGTGCAACTATTCTAAAATCCATTCCCATTTTAGCTGCTCCAATCATAAGAGCATTTGCCATATTATTTCTTCCATCTCCAGCATAAACAAATTTTATTTCATTAAGTGGTTTTGTAAAATGTTCTCTTATAGTTAAAAAATCTGCTAATACTTGTGTTGGGTGATCTTCATTAGTAAGACCATTCCATACAGGCACCCCTGAATACTTAGCTAAATCATTTACTACTTCTTGTCCAAATCCTCTGTACTCAATTCCATCAAACATTCTGCCTAAAACTCTAGCAGTGTCTGCAATAGACTCTTTTTTTCCCATTTGACTTCCTGTAGGTCCTAAATAAGTTACATGTGCCCCTTGATCATGAGCCGCTACTTCAAAAGCACATCTTGTTCTAGTTGAATCTTTTTCAAATAATAATACTATATTTTTTCCCTTTAAAGTTGGTTGTTCTACCCCTGCATATTTTGCTCTTTTTAATTCTTGTGCTAAGTCTAAAAAAAAGTTTATTTCTTTTGGTGAAAAATCCATTAGTGTTAAAAAGTTTCTGTTTCTTAAATTATACATTTTTAATACCCCCAAAACTATTTAAAATATATTATAATAATTTTCAATTTAAGCTAAATATCTTCTCTTACAAATGGCATAGACATACATCTTGGACCACCACGCCCTCTTGAAAGTTCACTAGATTTAATAGCATATACTTCAATATTATGTTTGTCTAAAAGTTCATTTGTAACATAATTTCTATCATAAGTTATTACTTTTCCTGGTGATATAGCTAAGGTATTAGAACCATCATTCCATTGTTCTCTTCCCGCTGCTATTTTATCTCCACCACCACATCTTATAAGCGTAACTTCCGTTTTTAAAGCTCTACTTAATATACTTTCAAGACTTTCTTCACACTCTTTTGCAAGCACATTTTGGTTTGTTTTATCATAACTTATTTCTATTACTCTTAATGTATCTTCTATTTCTGGATGTATTGTGAATTTATCATAATCCACCATAGTAAATACTGTGTCCAGATGCATAAATGCTCTTATTTTTGGTATATTAAATAATAATATTTTTTTAAAGCTTTCTCCTGATTTAAAAATATTGCTTGCAAGCTTTAATATAGCTTCTTTATCTGTTCTTTCACTACATCCAATAGCTAATACTTCCTTTGATAATACTAGCTGATCTCCGCCTTCTATACATGAAGGGTTGTCCATATCATAATATATATTCACATTTGTATCTTTAAACCATGGATGATACTTAAATATATATTTTCCAAAAAGAGTTTCTCTTTTTCTTGCAACTTTTCTCATAGAGTTTAAAGATATTCCACTTCCTATACACGCAAATGGATCTCTCGTAAAATATAAATTAGGCATTGGTTCCAATAAAAAAGGATATTCACTTTTACTTTCTTTTAAAAGTATATCTTCTTTTCTAACTCCAGCCATAATAACATCAATCATTTCTTTAGGTAACATATTTAAAAGATATTTTTTTAGTTCTCCCTTTATTTTATTATCAATTAAATTACTTTTTAATAATATATCTTCTACAAACTGCTCCTTTATATTTGAATCTTTTATTGAATCTGTTACTAAGTTTTCTAAATATAAAACTTCTATACCATTCATTTTAAACACTTCTGCAAATTTATCATGTTCTTCACGTGCAATTTTTAAGTATGGTATATCATCAAATAATAACTTTTCTAAATATCTTGGTGTTAAGTTTTCTATTTCTCTACCTGGTTTATGCAAAAGAACGGTCTTTAATTTACCTATTTCAGAATAAACTTTCACCCCTCTTTGTTCCATCCAGTATCGCCCCCTACTTTTTAATTATTTTAGTTCCACATTCCCCTTTTAACGCTTCCTTTGCTTTAGATAATGATGATATTATTGCCATTTTATTATCACCAAATTGAACAAATTTTTTGCATGCTTCTATTTTCGGAAGCATACTTCCCGGAGCAAATTGTCCCTCTTCTATATATTTGTCAATTTCTTTTATAGTAACAGACTTCAATTTTTTCTCTGTTGCTTTGTTATAATCTATACATACACTTTCTACAGCTGTTAATATTAACAAACAATCTGCATCTAATATCTCTGCTAATTTTTCTGCTGCAAAATCCTTATCAATAACTGCTGCAACACCTTTTATTGTATTGCCTTTTTTTATTACTGGTATTCCACCACCACCACAAGAAATAACTACTTTTTCATTTCTAACTAAATCCTTTATAGTTTCTTTTTCAATTATATCTACAGGCCTTGGTGAAGCTACAACTCTTCTATATCCTCTTCCAGCATCTTCTCGCATAATATATCCTTGATTTTTTTCTAAATTTTCTGACTCTTCTTTAGAATAAAATGAACCTATAGGTTTTGTAGGATTTTTAAAGCCACTATCATTTTCATCTACTAAAACCTGAGTTACTACTGTAGCTACCGACTTATTAATTTCCCTATATTTTAATTCTTCACTTATTGCATTTTGAAGATGATAACCTATATATCCTTGTGTAAATGCTCCGCACACATCAAATGGAAATAAAATATTTTTATTATTATATTTTATAGCATCTTCAATTGTAGCTACTATTTGGCCTACTTGTGGCCCATTCCCATGTACTATAGAAATTGAATGTCCATCTTCTATTAAATCAACAATAGATTTAGCTGTCTCTTTACATGTTTTTAATTGTGATTCTGCACTTTTATCCTTTGGATTTGATTGTAGTGCATTACCCCCTAAAGCTAATACTATTTTCACAATATCCCCCCATTTAAAAACATATTTATTTTTATAATATTTTTTAATTCTTTCCCCAGCACCCTTTTTATTTAAAATAATTATTTATAATATCAATATCAATTAATTTTGTTGAATTTTTAATTGTCATGTGCTCTATATCTAATAGACTTGTTTCATTAGTATTAAAATTATGTTTAACATGATGTTTTATGCAGTAATTTCATAAGATGTTTTTAATATAAAGTACTATCATAGTAAATAATTTTCTATTTTATGTCAAATTTACTATGATAAAGTATATTCATTTGCTATACATTTTTTTAATAAATATAAATTTATAACTTATTAACGATTAATTATATTTATATTAATTTATTTTTATAAAATTAAATATTATTTATTACTTTTTTCTTATTTTTTTGTGAAAATATTGTTTTTATCTTAAATTAATAATATTTATATTACAATATAATAATATTATTTAAAAAATAAATTAATAAACTAATCTATTTTCTTCCTTTTAATATTATACCTTAACAAGATATTTTTAAATTATAGAATACATATTATATATTTTTTTAATTACTAGTAATGGAATATACAATATATTTGAATTTTTATGTAAATGTATATTTTTTGTAAATTTTTATTTGCATTTTATTTATTACATTTTTAGACCTTTAAAATTAAAAGGTTATAAGATATGATTTATAAATATATATCTTATAACCTTTATTTAAACTTTAATTTTGAATAAATTTTTCTTACTTTTAAAGCTATTTAATGTTTCTACTACCTGGTTTTACATATGGAATACCTTCTTTACATAGTGGACATTCTTCTTTTTCAAAGTTTTCTACATTTAGTTTTATAGCACTATATAATGGTAATTTAAGTTCCGATACATCGCCTCTTCTATCAACAATTGAGCAGACCCCAACAACTTCCGCACCTAAATTTTCTAATAATCTACACACTTCCATAGTTGATTTTCCTGTAGTTACAACATCCTCTGATATCATTACCTTAGTTCCTTTTTCTATTTCAAATCTAGATAAAGTCATAACTCCATCTCTTCTTTCTGTGAATATCCCTGGTTTTTTTAACTGTCTTGCTACTTCATAGGCAACTATAACACCACCCATAGCTGGTCCTACAACAATATCAAAATCTATATCCTTTATTTTATCTACAACAACTTTTAAAATTTTTTCTGCTTTATCTGGATATTGAAGTAGTCTAGCACATTGACAGTATTTGTTACTATGTCTACCTGATGATAATAAAAAATGTCCTTCTAATAATGCATTAGTTTCTTTTAATATATCTATAATCATTTTTTCCATTATAATTCCTCCAAGTCAAATTTATTTTATTATGCCTTATATTATTCCTCTTATATCATTTATATTTTTTATGTTTCTCTCTTTTAAAAAATTTTCCATCCCATTTATAATATCTAGCATAATATCTGGTTTTATAAAGTTAGCAGTTCCTACTTGTATTGCCGAAGCTCCTGCCATTATAAATTCAATAGCATCTTGCCATGTTTTTATCCCACCTAATCCTATTATAGGAATATCTACTACTTTACTTACTTCATTCACCATTCTAAGGGCTATAGGTTTTATCGCTGGACCTGAAAGTCCTGCATATATATTTTCAAAGACAGGTCTTTGATTATATATATCAATTGCCATGCCTTTAAAAGTATTGACTAATGATAGTGCATCTGCTCCTGCTTTACAACAGCTTATTGCCATCTCCTGAATGTTTTCAGCATTAGGTGATAATTTTACTATAAGTGGTTTACTGCAATATTTTTTTACTTCTTTAACTACATCATATGCTATAGATGATTTAATCCCTAATGCCATTCCACCAGTTTTTACATTAGGACAGGATATATTAAGTTCTATCATATCTACACTACTACAGTTTAATTTTTTAACACCTTTAATGTATTCTTCTATAGAACCCCCACCTAAATTTGCAATTATTACTGTATTTAACTCTTCCATATTTTTCAGTTCTTTTTCTATAAATTTATCTACGCCTGGATTTTGAAGTCCAACGCTATTTAACATTCCAGATGGAGTTTCTTGCATCCTTACTCCATCATTACCATCCTTAGGGTTTATAGTCAATCCTTTAGAGCTTATTCCACCAAGTTTAGAAACTGGAAAGAACTCATTATATTCTTGTCCAAAACCAAATGTACCTGATGCAGCTATTACTGGATTTTTCAGTTCAACTCCACATATATTCACGTTCATCATTAATCATCACCTCATGTACTAATCTTCAAAGCCCTATATATTTTTATTAAATTTCTATATCATCACCACAAAATACTGGTCCATCTTTACAAGTTCTTTTATTTCCTTGTTTAGTTTTACAAGTACACACTAAACAAGCTCCTATTCCACAGGCCATCTTTTTTTCTTCTGATATATAGACCTTTGTGTTTGTTTCTTTGCACATTTTTACTACCTTATTCATCATAACTTCTGGCCCACAACATAATACTAAGTCATATTTATTTGTGTTTAATATATCTGTTATATAACCCTTATGACCACAACTTCCATCTTCTGTTGATACATATATTTTTTTAATAATATTTTTCATATCTTCAATTGCATATGTTAAGTCTTTAAACCCTGCATATAAATCTATATTTTCTTCTTTTAATAAACTTAAAAGATATTTCATTGGAGCTATACCTATTCCCCCTGCTACTATTGCAATCTTTTTTCCTTTAACTTCTTCTACATTAAATCCGTTTCCTAGTGGTCCCATTGTTTTAATTTCATCACCTTGATTTAACTTGCTTATTAATTCTGTACCTTTGCCAACAACTGCATATAAAAACTCAATATAGTCTCCATTTTTTCCAACGTTATGAACACTTATAGGTCTTGATAAAACTGGCTCGTCTTCCCAGCATCTTATCATATAAAACTGACCTGGGTTCGCTTTGAATTTTCCTGATACTTTTATCTTATAGATTCCCGTTGAAACCTCTTTATTTTCTAACACTCTATTCATTGTAAATTCTTTATTTAAATTCATAAAACCATCCTCATATATAAGATTTGAAAAAACTTACCCCTTACCCTCTTGTATTGTTTTTTATAGCTAACTTTATTTCATCTCTCATTCTTATGACTTCTTCCCTTGCATATTTATCAAAATATTTTTCACCGTCTTCATGTTTTTTATATGCAAGAAGTATACCTCTTGATGAGTTAACTACTCCACCATTTCCATCTTTTAAATACATAGCTACATCTTCTGCCGTTCCACCTTGTGCTCCATATCCAGGTATTAAGAAAAATGTACTATTTAATTTTTTTCTTAACATAATTCCTTCTTCTGTATGAGTACATCCTATAACTCCACCTATAGAACTATATCCACACTGTCCTAAGAACTTTTCTCCTATTTTGTTAAGCTTATGTCCAACTTTTGAATATACCTTTTCATTATCTAATGTATCTATATACTGTATATCTTTTGCCCCTTTATTAGATGTTCTTATTAATACAAAAATTCCTTTTTCACCTTTTTTAATATATGGTATATATGGCTCTATAGTATCTAAGCCCATATATGGATTTAATGTTATAAAGTCAACCTCAAAATCTCCCTCAAAGTGTGCTTTTGCATACATTTCAGCTGTTTTTGCTATATCCCCTCTTTTTATATCTCCTATAGCAATTCCGCCTTTTTTCTTTATATATTCTATAGTCTTTTTATACGCTATAAGTCCTTCTAATCCTAATGCTTCGTAATATGCTATTTGAGGTTTATAACAAGCTACAACATCTAAAGTAGCATCTATAATACTTTTATTAAATTGAAATATACCTTCTGATATTGATGAAAATTTATTTAAAAAATCATTAGGTATGTATTTTAGGTCTGTATCCAGACCTAAACATACATGTCCTTTTTCTTTAACTGTATTAAATAATTTATCTATTATCATTAAACGCCCTCTCATTCTAGATTTAAGTATCTAAATTTCATATTTATTATTTGAATAAACTATTTCACCATTTTTTATGGTTTTTATTATATCTCCATATACCTTTACACCATTTAATGGTGTATTTTTTCCCTTTGAATAAAATTTTTTTGAATCTATATCATATTTAGCTTCTAAATCTATTAAAACCAAGTCACCTTCATATCCAATTTCAATTTTTCCTTTTTTAACATCTAATATTTCACTAGGTTTTTTACTCATAATTTCACTTAATTTTTCTAAAGATATTCCGTTTTCTTTTACTAGTTTTGTATAACACAAACTAAATGCTGTTTCTATTCCAGATATACCTGGTGCTCCACCTTCCTTATCCTCTTTACTATGTGGTGCATGATCTGTCGCTATAGCATCTACATACCCATCTTCTATAGCTTTAATTAAAAATTCTACATCTTCTTTTTTTCTTATTGGTGGATTTACTTTATAGTCACATTCATTTCCTAAAAACAAATGATGTGGTGCAACTTCACAAGTAACTTTTATCCCTTCATCTTTATATCTTATAATGTATTTCATAGCTTCCTTAGTACTTACATGTGCTATATGAACAGTAGCGCCTGTTATCTTTGCGAATTCTAAATTACGTAAAGTCATTATATTTTCCGCTATTCTCATATCATATTTTGATAGATTTTCTTCTTCGCAGTGACACATAAGTATTAAATTTTTTTCTTTAGCTTTAACCATAGCATCTAACATAATTTTGCTATTCATTACATCTTTTCCGTCTTCTGATATAATTTTTATGGAATTATCTATCCTATCCAAATGACTTATATCTTTACCATCAAAACTATTAGTAATAGAAACTGTTTGATGTACATCTATTAAACCTATTTGATTCGCCTTACCTCTAACATAATTTACCGTCTCCATAGAACTGCATACAGGATTTGTATTTGCCATTAGATTTACCATTGTATATCCACCTCTAACTGCAGCCTTTGAACCTGATTCTATATCTTCTTTATAGGTAAATCCTGGCTCTCTAAAATGTACATGTAAATCTACAAAAGATGGCATAAGGACATAACCTTTTGCATCTATAGTTTTACAAGATTTTCTTAAGTTTCTACCAATTTTATTTATAATGCCATCCTTTATATAAACATCACTTAAATAACTTCCGTAACAGTCTACAACTTTTGCATTTTTAATTAATAATTCCACAAATTTAACCCTCCTTAGTTATAACGTATTTCCTTTACTTTTATAATCTCATCACAGTATTTACATCTATATTCTTTTTTCTCTTCATTGAATAAATAATGTGTATGAGTTATATACGGTTCTATTGACGTTATACAACGAGGATTTTTACACTTAATGATTCCTTCAACTTTTTTAGGAAGGGTTAAGTCTATTTTTTCTACTATTTTTTCATCTTTTATTATATCTACAGTTATACCTCTATCTATTAATCCTAAAACTGTATAATCTAGTTTCATAACATTTTCTATCTTTATAATATCTTTTCGCCCCAACTTTTCACTATGTGCATTCATAATTAAAGCAACTTGATATTGTGCTCTATCTAATCCTAAATAATTAAATATTTTCATTCCTCTTCCAGATTCTATATGGTCTATAACAATTCCATTTTTTATACTATTTATTGTTAACATAGAAAATCCCCCTCATCTTTTAATTACGCTAATCCTAAAAGTTTGCATATTAAAGCCATTCTTACAAACATACCGTATTTGGCCTGTTTAAAATAAACTGCCCTTGGATCATCATCAACTTCATATGCTATCTCATTCACTCTTGGTAATGGATGAAGCACTATCATATCTTCTTTAGCTAAATTCATTTTTTCATTACATAGTATATAAGAATCTTTTAACCTTACATAATCTTCTTCGTTAAAAAATCTTTCTTTTTGTACTCTTGTCATATAAAGAATATCTAACTCATCTATTACTTCTTCCATTTTTTCTACTTGTTTAAATTCTATATTTTTTTCTTTTAAAATTCTTATTATATATTCTGGTACTTTTAACTCTTGTGGGGATATTAATATAAATTTGTTTCCTTCATATCTTGATAATGCCTTTATTAATGAGTGAACTGTTCTTCCAAATCTTAAATCTCCACAACATCCTATAGTTAAGTTCTTTAGTCTTCCCTTAACTCTTCTTATAGTTAATAAATCTGTAAGTGTTTGTGTTGGATGTTGATGTCCGCCATCTCCAGCATTAACAACTGGTATATGTGAACTTTCTGATGCTACTAGTGCTGCTCCTTCTTTTGGGTGTCTCATAACAGCAATATCGGCATAACAAGAAACAGTTCTTATAGTATCTGAAATGCTTTCGCCCTTTGCAACTGAGCTTGAGTTTGCTTCTGAAAAACCTATAACATTACCACCTAATCTAAGCATAGCTGCTTCAAAACTAAACCTTGTCCTTGTACTTGGTTCAAAGAATAATGTTGCAAGTATTTTTCCATCACACATTTTGGCATATTGAGTGGGATTTTTTATTATTTCATCTGCCAATAAAAATATTTGTTCTAATTCTTCTAATGTGAAATCCATTGGTTCTATTAAATTTCTTCCTTTTAACATATAAAACATCTCCTTTTTACCTCACTGGGTTAATTTAAAGGGTATTTTTTGCAATAAAAAATGCTTTCCCAAAGGAAAGCATTTTAATTACAACTATATAACTATAGCTAATTTTAGCTACACTTATATAGCTATATTATTTTCTTCCCTTTCTGATCTCTCTGGATCAAATTTAAAAGGACATAAAGTTATTATCTTTAAAATAACTATATATAACCTTTAACTAATTGTCAATATATTTTATTTAAATTTAATAATAAATATTCACCTTTTTCTAAAATTTGTATATTTTAATATATAGATATATAGATTGAATTGTGCTATAATTAAAATACTTAAAGGAAACACTGCCAAAAATTTTATAAAGTTTTTTCTTTATATTTTGGCACACTAAAAATATAACCAATAATATAACCAATATTAAAATACAAGGAGGAAAATTTCATGAAAATTTCTTTTGATGATAAAACAAAAGCTGCTTTATTAAAAAAACTTGAAAAAAATGATAATAAATCATTTAGATTAATGATAAAAGGTTTTGGCTGAGGTGGCCCTACATTAGGTGCTGTTCTGGATGAACAGACTGAAAATGATATAGCGCAAGTTGTTGATGGAATTAACTTTATTGTTGATAATGATGAAGCTGAAATTTTTAAAGATTGTGTTGTATCTTATTCAAGAACTCTTTTTGGCGAAACTTTTAAAGTTATAGCTAAAAATATACCTCAAAGTAGTTGTTAATTTTAAAAGCTTTTGCTAAACAGCAAAAGCTTTTATTTTAAATTTAAACATATAATTTACATCTCATTTTTTCATTAAATTCAGTCCAATTACCTATTTGTGTATCAGCTTTTATTGTTTTTATTTTATTCATTATACAATCTAAATAGTCTGCATGATGAACTATGTAGGCTTCTTGACTATTTGGCGATTTAGGAGAACCATATTTAACTTCTCCGTGATGTTGAACAATGCACCCTCTTATTCTACATTTTAAATCTTCATCATAAAATTCTGTTTTTGAATTTAAGGCTTCTTCTATCATATTCATACCTATTACTATATGACCTTCCATTTCACCGCGAAGAGTTGTACTAAAGTCTTGGTTATACTCATAAATTTTACCTATGTCATGCAACTTTGCCGATAATATAGCAATCTCTTTATGACTGCAATCATACCTATAACATAAATTTCTTGTAATTTCCATAACATCTAAGGTATGTTTTGCAAGGCCACCTGAGTAAACATGGTGCTCTTTCCCACCAATAGATTTTTGAAAATTTATCAAAAAATTTTTGTTATGGAAAAAATATTTATCTAGTTCAATAATTTGTGGATTTTTAAATTCTAGCTCTGATATTTTTTTAAACTATTCATTATATCATCAATAGATTCATTTATATTATTTTTAATAATCAATTTTTCATTATTCATAATTACAACTCCTATAAAACTTTTTTACCTTCTTTTAGTTTGTTTTATAAAAGCTGTTTTTATCCATAACTATAGATTATTCTGTATATTCATTTACAATTTTTCTAATTAACTTTTTAATAGTACTTGCTTCTGCTACCAATGTCATTACTATTAAAAATATTATAATTCTTTCATATTCATCTTCTTTAAATTCCTTATCTTTAAAATATGAAATCAACTGTCCTTTATCTCCAAATCTATCATTTATTAATAGATTGCTAAAACTATTTTTTTGCATATCAGAAAAAACCTTATATGTCTCTTCCCATGATAATATGTCATCTTCTCTATCGTTAATCTCATTAAATGCAAGTCTAAATACACTTCTTATCTCTTCTGTTGTAAGTATTGGTCTCATATAACTCAAAAGTACAAGTTGTATTAAATGCAGTTTAGTATATCCCCTCTTTTTTCCATCTTCAGGCTTTGAAATAACTTCACTTTTTATATAATTTTGTAGTATATTATTAGTAAAATTATCATCATCAAATTGATCATTAAGATAATCTTTAACTTGTGATAAAAACAAATCATATTGTGGTAAATCCTCATATGATATAATGCTTTTTTCTGAAACTTCTTCAGATAGTTTTGAGATTTTATCTAAAACATCTTTTACAATTGATTCGCCAATTCTTTTGTTATCATATTCCATTTTATCACCTCTATTTTGTTTACTTTCCACTTTGTAATCATATTATATGTTATAACTAAACTTATTACAAATTATTTTCAACCACTAAATATGGAACTTCCATAATTTTAAATTTAATACTGTATTTTGTATTAAATTATTTTTTAGTTTTTGAATGAATTAAGGTTATAACTTGTATACTTATGACTTTAGTATTAATATTTTAATTTACTACATTTTTTTACAAATTGAATCCTAGGAAATAATTTATTTCATTATTTATTTACTGTTTAATTGATTTATAGTTATTTACATACTTATCCACTATTCTTAACAAGTTATCAACAAAATATGTTGATAACTTTTCTAATATCTAAGCCATTATCCAAGACTTTGTAAAACGCATGTGGAAAAAGTTGCTTTTTAATCCACATTATCCACAATATGCCTGTGTATAAGTTGTTATTTTTTTGTGGAAATAATTGAAATTCCTCCGTCAATTTATTGTATAAATTGTCTTTTCTATATATTATACATAGCATTATACTTCATATTATGATATAAATTTTGATTTTGTCGAATAAATTAAATACATTCTATAACATTTCATATAATTAAGGTTGACTTTTTTAATTTACCTTTTCAATATTTTATTTTACTTATGTACAATGATGTTTTATATTTAAAATCAAAATATAACAAGATAAACTAAATAATAAAGTATACTTAAAATTCTATTATAATCTTATTACTTATATATTAATTTATTTTAATAAAAGACGATTAATTTATTATTGATTAAAAATAAATTTCACTTAACCTTTCTATGATAAATATATTCAATTCTTAAATAATTATTATTAGTTTTTTTATATTTATTTTAATAAAATAATTTACTTTAAATTCCTATAACTTAAATTAATATTTACATAATATTTTTATTTTTTATTTTTTATAAATTTTTATTTTTTTAAGGATTTTCTTGTTTTATTAATCTTATTCTTTCTCTATTATTCTTTTCTTTTCGACATTTTTCACGTAAATATACATCTTATTACATTTGTTTTTATTTTTTACATTTATTTATTCTTTACTTTCAATTAGAATTAATAATAAACTCTTTAAATGCCTATATACCAATGTTTTTACTAATTCAAATATTTATATTTTTCATTTGAAAGCATATTGACATTTGTATAATATGGTAGTATATTAACTATAGATGGAATTTAGTAGAAATTTTGTAACTTTATAATAATATGTTATCGACATTCTCTGCTAAATATACATAGATTTTTCAATATATATGATTTTTTTGTCGAATATTTACGTTGGGAGGAACTTAATTATGAAATCAACTGGAGTTGTAAGAAGAGTAGATGAACTTGGAAGAATTGTTATACCTGTGGAATTAAGAAGAACTTTAAACATAGGTGAAAAAGATGCATTAGAGATATACGTAGATGGTGAGCAAATAATATTAAAAAAATATGAGCCTGCTTGTATTTTCTGTGGAGATGCTAGAGACGTTATAAATTATAAATCTAAAAACATTTGTAAAAACTGCTTAAATGCGTTAAAATCAGAATAATAATAAAAAGCACTAGAATTTCTAGTGCTTTTTATTATTTACATATTATTAACAAATTAATTTGCATTTTGTAATCTTTTCTTAACTTTATTCTTATTATTAAATAGTACAATTTAATTAAGCAAATATACCAAATCCTTTAATATAATAAATAAGAGTCACTATTAAAATGACTCTTATTTATATAATCTATATTCTATAAAATTATACTATTCTTCTTGCTGCACAATAACCAAATCCTAATGTAGATATTTTTACAACGTCACCTGTTTGAGGTGCATGTATGTATTGTCCTCCACCTACATATATACCTACATGGTCTATGCCACCTTCATAGCTAAAGAAAACTAAATCTCCTGGAGCTAAGTCTGTTACTTGTGAACCTTGGTTAATTTGAGTGTATGTTGTTCTTGTTATATCTATACCAAAATGAGCATAAACATATTGTGTAAATCCAGAACAATCAAATCCAGATGGAGTAGTTCCACCCCAAACATAAGGAACTCCTTGGAATTGCATAGCATAATCTACTATAGCTTGTCCAGTAGCACTTGCTGGTATTTCTGTTCCTCCACCGTTATTTGATGATCCACCATTGTTAGAACTTCCGCCATTATTAGAGCTTCCACCATTGTTTGATGATCCACCATTATTTCCTGAACCTTGAGAAGATGTTTCTCCTCCTCTTGATACTCTTTGTTGTTCTTGTTGTTGTGCTAAAGCTAACTCATATGCTTCCTTATCTGATTTTAGCTTTTCTAATTCAGCAGATGCTTTATCTTGCTCTTTTTTTGCGGCTTGAGATTTTTCATTATAAGCACTCTTTTGAGTTTCTAATTCTTTCATTTTTTGGTCATTTTCTGATTTTAATGCAACTAATTCTTGTTGTTTAGCTTCTAATGTATCTTTTTCTTTTTGTAATGCATTTTTCTTAGAAGTTAACTCTGTCATTAGTTCTTTATCATAATTTATTATTTGCTTTATATTCTCAAGTCTAGAAACTAATTCTGAAAATCCATTTGAGTCTAAAAGAACTTCTACATACGTATCCATTCCATTCATGTACATAGATCTCATTCTTTCTCTAAATAGATCCTCTTCTTCAGCCATATTTTTTTCTGTTTTTTCAACACTAGCAGCTGTATCTTTTATTGTTTTCTCTGTCTTTTCTATTTTGCTATTAGTTTCGTCTATATTCACCATTAAGTTTGATATTTCGTTATCTAGTTTTTGAATTTGTCCATTTATTTGGTCTAACTTTTCTTGAGCACTTTTATATTCATTAGCTTTAGCATTTATTTCACTATCACTTGGTGCTGCCATAGCTATGCTACTCATGCTTGATGTTGCAATGACCATTGCTGTAGCTATTGCTACTATTTTTCTATTCAAATCAAGATCCCTCCCCTATAAAATTTCTTTTTAATTATACCATTAAACCTATCAATAACTCAACATTTCTCAATCTTTTTGTTTTGTTTTGTTACAAAAACTTTACGTTTTCTTCATTGTTATGGTACAATAAGCCATTTAATCCAATAAAAAATATACTGTTTTGTAATTTTTTATATATCTATGGAATGTTTGTAAACTTCTGATTTATTTAATTTTCTATCTTTGGCTACTTGTTTTATAGAATCTTTTTTACTCAAGCCTTCCTTTATATATGATTTTATATGTTCTTCAATAGATAAGTCTTCCCACTTAGACATTTCTTCTTTTTCTATGTCTTCCTTGCTTTTTCCTTCTACCACTAAAACATATTCACCTCTTGGAGAATTTTCATTATAAAATTTAATAGCATCTTCTAATGGTAACCTTATTATTTCCTCATATAACTTAGTAAGCTCTCTACATATAGATATTTTTCTATTTCCTAAATGCTCACATAAAAATTCTAAGGTATTTAATAGTCTATGAGGTGCTTCATAAAATATTAAACTTTCTGTTCTATCTTTTAAATCTTCTATTATAGGCTTTCTTTCTTTGTTTTCTCTTGGTAAAAAACCTCTAAATAAAAATTTAGTAGTATCTAGTCCTGAATATACTAAAGCTGTTGTTATAGCTGTTGCTCCTGGTAAAACTTCAAAGCTTAAATTTTCCTCTATACATTTTTTCACTATAACTTCTCCTGGATCTGATATTCCTGGAGTTCCTGCATCACTTATTATAGCTACATTTTTACCTTCTTTTAGCATATCTATTATAGTTTCACTTTTCCCATTTTCATTATGCTTATGATAACTTATTAAAGATTTTTTTATTCCAAAGTAATTAAGTAGTTTTAAGCTTTGTCTTGTATCTTCACAAGCTATTATATCTGCATTTTTTAATGTATCTACAGCTCTAAATGTCATATCTTTTAAATTTCCTATGGGAGTAGGAACTAAATATAATTTTCCACTCATCTTTATCACCCTTTGCTTTTTTAATCAAATACTATCACTATTGTACATCTTTATAATTTCATCGCTATATGTTCCATCAGCATTATGAACATTTAGTGGGTCATCCCATTTTAAAAAAGCTCCTCCATCTCTTTGTCCTTCTACTAGCACAATATTAGGAGCTTTATTAGGTACAGGATGTACCATTCTCACTCTTTTAGGTTCAATTTTATGTTTTCTCATAACTGTAAATATATCAGCCAATCTATCTGGTCTATGTACCATGAAAAATCTTCCATTGTCCTTTAATAAAATTCTAGCAGCTACTATAACATCTTCTAGATTACAACAAACCTCATGTCTTGCTATAGCTAATCTATCCGTAGGATTTACAATACCTGAATTAAATAACTTATAAGGTGGATTAACAGTAATTACATCTGCTTTTTCTATTTTTTTAAGCATATTTATATTTGTTAAATCACCTTCTAAAAATTTAACTCTATCATTTAAGTTATTTAAATTAGATGTTCTATTTGCCATATCTACAAACTCTTTTTGAATCTCTATTCCTAATATATTTTTACATTCTGTTTTACCAGATATTATAAAAGGTATTATTCCAGTTCCTGTACACAAATCTATGACTCTATGATTCCTCTTAACTTTTGAAAAATTTGCTAACATCACTGCATCTACACCAAATCTAAAGCCTTCTTTTTTCTGTATAACCTTTATTCCCTTTAACTGCAAATCATCTAAAGTTTCATCACTTTTTATAATATCCATACTTAAGCCTCATTTCTAATTTAAATTAGTCATTATATACTTTTATATTATGTATACATACAACATACCATATTTTAATAAAATATGCTTTTTAGTCAATATCTATTTTAGTATTAAAATAAATATTTTAACATTAAATCTATTAATTTATAAAATAATATTAATAAATTTAAATTTAATTTTAAATTTATATTTTAAATTTCAAAATTAAAATGTTTACATATCATTTATTCGCATAATTAGTCTAAATTCCTCTTTAAAGTTTCAATACATTCGTTTTTTCTAAATTAAACTACATTATTTCTATAATATTATAAATTACTTCTCTTATTTCCATTAGTATATTATTTAAAAATGTAATAGAATATACATGGTATTGTATTTACTGTATATGTTACGGAAGAGAGCGTGATAAATTTGAAAATCTTAAAACAATTAGCAATTATATTTTTTATTACATTTTTAGGTGAAGCTGTTAGTAGATTACTTCATTTACCTATTCCAGGTAATGTAATAGGTATGCTTCTTTTATTAGTTGCACTACTAACCAATATTTTAAAAACGGAAGCTATCGAAGAGGTTTCTAATTATCTTTTAAATAACTTAGCATTTTTCTTTGTGCCTGCAAGTATTGGAATACTAGGTTGTTTAGATATATTAAAAGGCAGTGTTATAAAAATTTTATTAGTATGTGTTATATCTACAAGTTTAGTTCTTATTGTTACTGCTTACACAGTTCAACTACTTACAAAAGTATTAGAAAAGAAAAATATCATTAAGGAGGAACAATAATATAATGAAAGAACTATTATCAACACCAATTTTTGTTATGTTTTTAACACTATCTACATACATATTTGCACAATATATACAAAAAAAGACTAAATTAGTTTTATTAAACCCATTATTAATATCTATGGTTATTATAATGGCTGTACTAATAATCTTTAAGATTCCTCTTGAAGATTATCAAAATGGTACAAGCATGATAACATTTTTTCTAACACCATCAACTATAATTTTAGCAGTTCCTTTATATAAAAAGATAGAATTATTGAAGAAACATGCACTTCCAATATTTATTGGAATAACTGTAGGAACTTTTGTTGGAATGATTTCTATAATTGTATTATGTAAAATTTTTGGAATAAGTGGAAATATAGCATTATCATTAATACCTAAGTCAGTTACTACACCTATTGGTGTTGAAGTTTCAAAACAACTTGGAGGTATACCTGCTATAACAATATCAGCTATAATAATTACTGGAATAATTGGAGCTATATTATCTCCTGTTATCTGTAATGTTTGTAAGATAAAGCATAGCGTTGCTATAGGTCTTGGTATTGGAACATCTGCGCATGCCCTTGGAACAAGTAAAGCACTAGAGATGGGTGAAGTTGAAGGCGCCATGAGTGGACTTTCTATTGGAATCGCAGGACTAATAACAGTTCTTCTTAGTCCTATTATACTAAAAATATTTAACTTAATTATGTAATAAGTTAACACTTAATTTAATATGAATAAAATATACTATATAATTAGTGAAGGTATATTTTATGGAAATGATTTTATATCCTTTTAAAGGTGTAGTCTTTGATGAAAGCATCTCTATACTTTTGGATGCTTCATTTTTACTAAGTTTAGTATATGATGATGATCCAAAACACTCAGAGTGTATAGAGGTTCTAAGAAAAATTATGTTAGGCAAAAGTACCCTTTATATAACTTCAATAATCTCTTGCGAGGTTTTAAATCAGATTATGTATAAAGTATTTATGATAGATGTGCAGTATAAAATAACAAAGGCTACTCCATTTAATACTCCAAATAATATTAAATGTATTATATCTACTTTTAATAAATATGATAGAAAATCATTAAAAGAAAAACGAGCTTCTAAAGTTGTGGATATACCCTATAAAAAATATTTTGATAACTTATCTAAAAATGCTTTGAGAAAAAATTTGCTTAACATATATTATAAAACAGCTGTTAATATGCATACTCAATTAGAACATACATTAAAATTTAATTATCTAGATATTAATGATATTTGCATGATTAAAACAAAAGAATTGATGATGACTCATAATATTGCAGTTAATGATGCTACTATATTAGCCGCTGCCGAATGTTATAACATTAATTTTCTTTTAACTTTAGATAGTGATTTTCTATATGCAGATACATCATCTGTACAAATATTAAAAATTTAGCCTTACTAATTTTATTAGTAAGGCTCTTTTTTTATTTAGATGGTATTTCAAGTACGTCTCCTACTTTTATAGCATTTTCATCTTTTATGTTATTATGTTCTTTTATTTCTTTTACAGCTTCTTTTACAGCTACATTCGGCATCTTTTCTTGAGCTATACTATAAAGACTATCACCTTTTTTAATTTTATATTCCATTCCTGTTACATCTTTATTATCGCTGCTTTGTTTAGTTGTACTTTGACTTTCTAAAGCTACTTCATAAGGTATAACTATTTGTTGTCCTGAAATTACACTAGTACTATTTTTTAAATCATTTCTTTTTACAATAGTATCAATTACTTCTTTAGTATCAAAACTTGGCATATATGCTGAAGCTATACTATATAAAGTATCATTCTTCTTAATTGTGTATACTCCTTCTTTAACTTCTTCTGTTTTACTTGTACTTTTCTCCTGTTTTTTGTTTTCTTTTTGTTCTTCATTTGCTTTAGAATTATTCTTATTTTCTAAGTTATTTTTATTCTTTTCATTTTCTTTTTGTAAATTTTCTTTTGATTGCTTTTCTTCCATTTTTACATTTTTGGATTCATTAATAACTATTTCTTTTTCATTTTTACCAATAAAATTTACAGTTACTAGTACTCCTACTAAAACAACTAAGCATGTTGTTGTTGCTATTAACCCCTTTTTTAATTTCATATTTATTACACCTCTCTAAATTATAAATTCTATTTAAATAATTAACAAAAATATTTTTTTTATACACTTTTACCATATTTTTATTTATTTTATTTTAAAATATAAATAAAAACACTTAGAATAAGTCTAAGTGTTCTTATTTTTTTAATTATTATCTAATTGATTTTTTATTTCTTGTGGTGTCATTCCATCTGCATTAATCATTTGTGCCTTAACTTCAGTATCTTCTATACCCATAAAGTTTTCATTTTCACCAGTAATTATTACAGCGTCAAATTTATTTAAAAATTTAGATGTATTTTCTTTAGCTCCATCAAATTCTCTAACTGTATAACCTTCTTGATTTAAAAAGCTTTTTACTGGATTTAAACCCTTTTGTACAGCTACTTTCTTCATTATTTAACACTCCTTTATACTTTAATCCTTTTATATTATTCTCTGAGTGTACATAATATATTCAAGTTCAATTTATAATATTAAATTTATAATTACATTAAAAATTATAAATTTAAAGTTATTTTGTGATATAATTTTAATGCATCTTTAATAGATGTGGGTGGGCGAGGGAAAATAAAACGAGGTCGTAAAATGAACAATTTATTTAAACTTAAAGAGCATAATGTAAGTTTTAAAGGCGAACTTACAGCAGGCGTAACCTCTTTTTTTGCTGCAGTATATATAATCATAGTTAATGCTAGTATATTAAGTGATACTGGCATGCCACTTGAAGGGCTAATAATAGCTACTGCTTTGTCTTCACTTATCGGAACATTGCTTGTAGCTTTCATAAGTAATGCCCCATTGTTAATAATGCCTGGTATGGGTATTAATGCACTATTCACTTATACAATTGTTAAATCTATGGGCTTATCCTTTAATGAAGCATTAGGTGCAGTAGTTATTTCTGGAATAATTTTTTCCATTATAGCTTTTACAAAGCTATCAACTATAATTGCTGATGCAATACCTCAATCATTAAAAGAAGCTATTTCTGTTGGAATTGGATTATTTATTACTTTTATAGGTCTTCAAAAAAGCGGACTTATTGTAGGTAATGAGACAACCTTAATTGCATTAGGAGATCTTACTTCACCTTCAGTTTTAGCATTTTTAATAATTTTTGTATTAACTCTTTATTTATTTTCAAGGGATGTTCCCGGAGGTTTTTTAATAAGCATTATAGTTGGTACTTTAATATGTATTGGCTTTAGAATTGTTGATTTAAGTGGATTATCTTTTACAGGAATAGATTTAGGAAGTTATAAACAAATATTTTTTAATATGAGTTTTGCTAAAATATCTGATTCTTCATTTTGGATTGCAGTATTCTCATTAACTCTTGTTTTAGTCTTTGAAAACATTGGACTTTTACATGGTCAAATTAATGGAATGTTGAAAGCAGATTATAAATTTAAACCAGCATTAAAAGCTACTTCTATTTCAACTATAGTTTGTGGTATATTCGGTACTAGTCCCTCTGTATCAACAGTTGAAGGTGCAGCTGGAATTGCTGCTGGTGGAAAAACTGGACTATCTTCTGTAATAGCTGGATTATTATTTTTACTATCTTTACTATTCATACCATTTATAAAAATAATACCAGATGCAGCAATATCACCAATACTTATAATTATTGGTGCTTTAATGATGAAAAACATAGAAAATATTAATTTTAATAACTTTACAGAAGGGTTACCTGCATTTTTAATTATCGCCTTAATACCTTTAACTTATAGTATAGTTGATGGTATCGCCTTTGGGTTTATTACCTATCCTTTAATGAAGCTCTTTAAAAAGGAACATAAAGATGTTTCTATGCCTATGTATATAATTGCATTAGCATTTTTAGCTTATTTTATACTTCATTATTCAAGTATTTAAAATAAAAACAGGTGTATAACTACACCTGTTTTTTAATCTTCTTTAATTAATTCTTTTATCATATCATGTTCATGATCTTCTATCTCAGCCTCTAGTTCTTTTATGTCAACTTCATTAATGATATCTTCATAGCTACCTTTAACTAAAGTTATATCTTCTATTTTAAAATCTCTTAATTCATCATCTGAACCATCAACTTTAATTTTAACCCTAACGCTTTCTTTAACTACGCTGTTGCTTATAACTTCACCTTCACCATCTACTGTACTTACGATTGATCCTACTTTAGGTAATTTCTTTCTAGTTTCCTCATAAGTTTTTTGTTCATAGTTTAAACAGCACATTAATCTACCACATATTCCAGATATTTTTGTAGGGTTTAATGATAAGTTTTGTTCCTTAGCCATTTTTATTGATACAGGTACAAAATCTCCTAAAAATGTTGAGCAACAAAGTGGTCTGCCACATGGACCTAAGCCACCTTTCATCTTTGCTTCATCTCTTACCCCTATTTGTCTTAACTCTATTCTTGTTCTAAATACAGAAGCTAAATCTTTTACTAATTCTCTAAAATCAACTCTTCCATCTGCAGTAAAATAAAATATAACTTTATTATTATCAAATGTATATTCTACATCTATAAGTTTCATATCTAATGCATGTTTTTCTATCTTTTCCATGCATACACTAAAAGCTTCTTCCTCTTTTTCTTTATTTTCCTTATTTTTCAAAATGTCTTCTTCTGTCGCCTTTCTTATTACATCTTTAAGTGGAGAAACTATTTTTTTCTCACAAATTTGTCTTCTACCTATAACGCATTCACCAAATTCTACACCTCTAGCTGTTTCTACAACTACAAAATCACTACATTTTATATCTAACTCACCAGGATTAAAATAATATATTTTCCCAGCTTTTTTAAATCTAACACCTATTACAGTAACCATATTACACCTCCTGCAACTTTAATAACATAACATTAAATGCTAAAGCGCTATTTACATTTTTGTCTAAATTAACTCTTGTAGCATTTATTATACTAATAATATCATTTAATTGTTTAAAAGAAAACATACTTGCGCACATCTTTATTTCCTCGAATTTATCCTTATTTATTATAAGGTCTTTATTACCAATTTCTTTATATATTATTGCATCTCTTAAAAAACTTATCATAATATCAACTATATATTCAAATCTTTTCACATTACTTGTAAAAAACTCTTCTAAGGCAAATGTATCTTCTATATCCAAATGGTCTAACGTATTTATTATATTTATAACCTTATCTCTTATTTCATTAAATTCATCATCATTTAAAAGCATATCCACCCTTCCAGGTATACCTCTACTAAATTCTAAAAGAAAGTTTTCATTTTCTTCCTTTAATCCTGGATAAAAAACTTGTAAATATTGTAACATTTCTTCATCTTTTAATGGTATAAATTTATGTATTTGACAACGAGACTTTATAGTTTCTAAAATATTGTTTAATTCCTCACACAATATTATTATAAATATATTTTTAGGTGGTTCCTCAATGGTTTTAAGCAATGCATTTTGCGCTTGAGTTGTCATTTTATCACCATTGTGAATTATAACTACTTTTTTATCTGACTCATAAGGCTTTTTATTTATTTCTTCAATCAATTCTCTTACTTCGTTAACTCCTATAGATAACCTTCCAGCTTTTAATTTAAATTCAACTATATCTACATAATCTCTATTTTCACTTTTGCCAATTAGTTTAATTGCTATACTTTTAGATACTACACTTTTTCCTATGCCATCTTCTCCCCAAAATATATGAGCATGAGAAATAGTTTTTAAATCTATTGCATTATAAAAACTACTTATCATATCTTCATGTCCTATTATATTCTTCATACTAATTCCTCCTAAAATAAATGTGCAGTAAAATTTTATTTTACTGCACATATTAATTTAAGTTGTTTAAAAGAAAATTGTCTTGTTAAACATATATTATATTTTAACCAATAATTATTTTTACATTTTAAACCCTTAAAAATTTATCTACATCTACTACAAATATAGTTGCTCCTCCAATATCCACTTCTATTGGATATGGTACATATACTCCTGTAGATCCTGCTACTGGTGAAGGTGATGATACTATTTGTTTTCTTATTTTGCATATATCTTCTATTATTGATAATACCAAATTTACTTTTTCATCATCTACACCACACATCAATGTAGTGTTTCCTGCTTTCAAAAAACCACCTGTTGTTGCTAGTTTTGTTACTCTTAATCCATTTTCGGTCATAACATCAATAAGGTCTGGTGCATCATCGTCTTGAACTATTGCAATTACTAGTTTCATAACAATCTCCCCTTTATTTAGACTTTATAAAAATATCCATCTAAATTTTATATTAATAACCAAAATGTAAATTTATATAGGAATTTTTATAGTCTATTAATTTCTGTTTTCCATTTTATTCTAGTTATTATGATTTTATCATACCTACTATATAAATTTATAATTTTAAATAATTATTTAAGAAAACTTTCTATTTCATTAACAATTTTATTATGCACATAATCTAAAGTATTATTTCCATCTATAGTAACTATATTATTCAATTCTTTAGCCAATTGTTGATAGCCATTATAAACTTTTTTATGAAAATCATTACCGCAACTTTCTAATCTATCTAGTTTCCTTTGTGAACATTTTCGCTCTAAACCTTTTTCATATTCTACATTTATCATTAATGTTAAATCTGCTTTAATGCCATTTAAAGCTATATCATTTATACATTGCACTTCTTTTACCCCTATACCTCTTGCAATTCCTTGATAAACAATCGAAGAATATACAAACCTATCACATAAAACAATTGTTCCATCTTCTAATGCTGGTTTTATTACTTCTTCTATTAGCTGTGCTCTAGATGCTGCATATAGTAATGCCTCACATACACTACTCATTTCTGCATTGTTATTATCTAGTATTATATTTCTTATATTTTCACTTATTTTAGTTCCTCCAGGTTCTCTTGTAACTAAAACTTTATATCCTTTATTTTCTAAATAATTAGAAAGCATTTTTATTTGTGTACTTTTTCCACTTCCATCTGGCCCTTCTAATGCTATTAATAATCCCTTTTTCATATATTCCTCCAGTTTACTATTCCTCTATAATAGCTATATTATTGTTTTCTAAACCTAGTATAGTAACTTTATTATCTATATAATACTGCAGTATGTCTAAAGATTTTTTATCTATTATCTCTCCTGGCATAATTAATGGTATACCTGGAGGATATGGAACTACAGCCTCTTTACATATTTTATTTTGACATTTTTTATAATCTTTAAGAACTTGTTTTTTATGCAGAACTTCATAAGGATATAATTTAATATTCGGTATATGACATTCTAAAGCCTTTATATTTTTTTCTTTTAATATAGTTACATCACAATTTTTTAATTCATTATATAGATTTTCGAAATCTTTTTCTGTATTAAATGGAGAAAATATAGCAACTACATTTCTACAATCGCTTAATTCACACTGAATACCCTTTTCTCTTAAATAATCTAATAGCTTATGACCACTATATCCCTTATCTACATTTATTATAAACCTTGTTTTATCTAAAGTTAGTCCTTTATCTAAATCTTTCTCTGAAATTATATGAAATATACTTAACTTATTTATTTTTTTAGTATATTTATCACATAAATCTAATAATTCATTATAAAATTTTTCCCCATATTTTTGAAGAAAAAATCTTCCATATTCCATAGATGCCATTAATATATATGAAGGACTTGTACTTAAAAATGCTGAAACATAAAAATCTACAACATTTAAATCTACACCTTCATTTACATGCAAAAATGCTGTCTGTGTTAAACTTGGTATAGTCTTATGAGAACTTTCAACAACCATATCACAACCTAATTCCAGTGCATCCTTAGGTAGTCTATTATTTGCTTTAAAATGTGCTCCATGTGCAGAATCTACAATTACTTTCATACCATATAATTTGGCTTTATTAACTATGGTCTTTAAGTCATAACATACTCCATAATAATTAGGATATGTCAAAATTATACCTTTAGCATCTTGATTCTCTTCTATTGTTTTATAAAGATTGTCTATATCTATTGATAGCGGAGCATCATATATCTCACTTATATTATTTTTTATATATATAGGCTTTAATTTTCTCATTATTATTCCATTATATACAGATCTATGGCAATTTCTTTCGACAATTACCTTATCCCCCTCTTGGAAAGATGAAAATATCATAGCTAGGTTACCACTTGTACTTCCATTTACTAAAAAGTATGATTTTTTACTTTCATAAAATTTAGACAGAAGTTCTAAAGATTCTTTTATTATATTTTCTGGACTATGTAAATTATCAACTCCATCAACCTCTGTTATATCAAATTTTATTAAATTATTTAAAAACAATAATCCTTCATTAGTAATTTTATAGCCCCTTCCACATTTATGGCCTGGCATAGATAAAGGAACATTATCTTCATTTATATATTTTAAAATACCATCTATTAATGGCGTACTTGTCATTGATATTCACCTCTTTTAGTTCCTTATTTTTATAAATAAACTTATTTTTATACTATAATATATTTCTTATATATCCTTTAACTAATTTTTTTCTAATACATTTGTTATAAAATAAATAAAAATCTGTGTTCAGATCTGTATTTATAATTTTTTTTCACACTCCATACATATTTTTCTTCCATAAACTATTATACCATCATTTGACTTATTACATATTATACAATTACACATTTTATCCTCCCCAAATTAGCTTTATATACTAAGTAATATTTTAATAAACTTATTCATCCTTATTAATTATTGACTTGAATATAGCCATATATACAAGCTAATTTGCCCATATATAAAATGGTCTTGTATTTAATACTTTATATTATTAATGGGTATAATAATAATTGTTTATATATAATATAAAATTTTTAAAATTGGAAGGAGATTTTCTTGTGAAACAAAATGTTATAAGTTATTTATCAACTATAAAAAATGAAATTCTTTCAATAAATAGTTTTTTATATAATAACCCTGAAAAACCATTTCATGAATATAATTCTTGTAAATACTTAATAAATATTTTAAAAAATCATGATTTTAGTATAACTGAAAACTTTTTAGATATTAATACTGCTTTTAAAGCTACTTATGGACAGGGTTATCCTAAAATATGTTATATCTGCAAATATAGTGCGCATGAAACTTTAGGTCATATTTATGGGAATAATTCAAATGCAGCTATTTCTATAGGCGCTGGCATTGCTTTAAAAGAAATATTAAATAAAATGAATGGAACTATAATTATAATAGGTTGTCCTGGATTATACTCAAATGGTAGTGAAACAAAGATGACTCATGAAAATGTATTTGAAGACGTTGATTTAATAATCGCACCACACGTAGACAACGCAAATTCAGAAAGTGGAACTTCTATGGCCTCTATACCTCTAAAAATAGACTATACTTTAAATAAAACAGATAATAGATCCTTAGAGTTTTCATTATTTAATTTGCAAAGCTTAAATCAAATAGTTAGAAGCTCTTGTGATAAATGTTATATAGATAAGTTAAACATAGATATAAATAATAAAATTCAAGATAAACTAATTAATGAAACCTTTAAATTTCATTTAAAATCTCCTTGTATTAAAGAGGCAGAAATAATTGAAAATAAAATAAGAACTTATTTTACTAATTTAGATTCTATGTTAGATATAAAATATAATGTATGCCTATATGAATTACCTTGTAAGCAATTAATTTCTAATACTGTTTTATCTAGAATTTTTTCTCACAATTTAAAGGAATGCGGAATAATAAATATAGATGAACCTAAAACTATGGAATATTCATTAGGTATTGGAACTATAAGTCATACTACACCTACTATATATCCATCTATATCTATAACTGATAATACAAGTATCCATTGTCCTTCAACTGAG
>NZ_HE611051.1:0-19445 GCF_000285575.1 Clostridium senegalense JC122
AATTAGTTTATCATCTTGTTTTTCCCTTGTCAACAACTTTTTTAAGTTGTTTTTGAAAAACTTTTTCGCTTTAAGAATGCTTACCTTTCGGCGTTGCCCCTCAGCGACAAGATTTATTATATTAAACTTTTTAAGCCACATTTATTATTATTTACCTTGTTTAATTAAATTATTCCTATTTTTCTTTTAAATACTACATTTTTCTTTTAAATTTCATCTATTGACACACACGGTTAAGTTTGTGTTTCTAATCATATTTCTAAACTTTAATATAATCAATACACATTATTATTCTAATTTTACATTTAATCTTTAAAGTTAATTCATTCATATATGATATATATTATAAATACATATTTTATACAAAATTAAAGAAGCTACTACTTAACTAACCTTTAGTTAGTTTTGTAATAGCTCTTTTTATTCTATTCTTTAAAACTAAACTCTAAATTTACATATTCATATAAAAGTTCAATTGAAGCCTTTATATCTTTCATATTTACAAATGCATTTGGTCCATGTACATATCTAGTTGCTATTGATATTCCTGAAGATTTAACACCATAATTAGATTTATTTATCGCTCCTGCATCTGTTCCTCCACCATCAATTACATCTAATTGATATTTTATATTATTCCTTTGACAACAAGATATCATTTCTTCAACTAAATATTCATCACAAATAACACTACCATCTGATATTTTTATAGCTGTTCCTTCACCTAGTTTATTACTTCCTTCTGATGAATTTGGATAATCACTAGCTATCGTTACATCTATAGCTATTCCTATTTCTGGTTTTATTCTATTAGCAGCTACTGTTGCACCTCTCAATCCTACTTCTTCTTGAACAGAAAATACACAATATACATCATTATATGGATTCTCTATTTTTTTAAGTGCTTCAATCAGAATATAACATCCAGCTCTATCATCTACAGCCTTAGCTGTTACATTATCTCCTTTTAACTCTATATAATCACCTACATAACTAGCTATATCTCCTACTTTTACATATTTTTCTGCTTCTTCCTTAGATGTTGCTCCTATATCTATATATAATTTTTTTATATTATTTTTTATTCCATCTATATCAGTTCCATTAGATATAATACCATACATTCCATTTTTGAATTTAACTCTATTCATTATGCTTTGTATAACAGGAATTCCACCTAATCCTCTAACCTTTATAAATCCTTTATCATCAATTTTTATAACTTGAAATCCTATTTCATCCATATGCGCAGAAGCCATTATTCTTTTTTTATTTTTTCCATGACCCTTTTTAAAAGCTATAAGATTTCCTAAATCATCAACTAAAATTTCATCAGCTAAGTCTTTAATTTCCTCCTTTATTACACTACGTATTTCTTTCTCATATCCACTAACTCCAAATGCATCACATAATTTTTTCAACCCCATAATTACACCTCTTTTTTAAAAATTTTCTGATTTTTCAAATAAATTATAACACTTCTTTCTTATTTCAACCATACAAATATTGTAAGTATTTATATCTACAATAATTCTATATCTATTTTTAGTAATTTTACAAAATTGCTACCTACTGTTTTATTAAAAAACTAATTATAAAATAATTTAAAGAATATAATTATACTTCCACCTTTTATTAAATCCCCTGTATTTTAAATAAACATTTCCTATATTAGAATACATCATTTCTTCAAATTACTAATAAACAAGTTAAATCTGTAATCTATGCATCTATATTTCTATATTTCTATTCAATTTATTAACATTATAGTTTAAAATATAAATAAAACCTGTAAAATTTTTCACTTGAATTTTATGTAAATAGCTCATATTTCTTTCAATGGAATTGTTTTAACATTTTTAATATTTAAATTATATATGGTTACAAGTTAATTTTCTTAATTACTTAATAGAAAATTTATATATATTTATCTAAAAAGTATTTTAGCTTTAATAATACTTTTAAATTACATTCATATATTATTAATTAAGTTATATTTTTGTTTCTATATAATATATTTTTTGCTTACAATGAATTTACTCTAGGAGGTTATTTATCATGTTAAAATTAGTTTTTTTAGCCTTAGCTGGTTTCTTTGCAGCATTTATAGATGCTATAGCCGGTGGGGGTGGTCTTATAAGTATGCCTGCCTACTTAATGGCAGGAGTATCCCCACATCTTAGTTTAGGTACTAATAAATTTTCATCAACTATGGGAGCTTTTACAAGTTCCTATAACTTTGCCAAATCCGGTCTTGTCAACTTTAAACTTATTAAAATTTTAGCACCATTTACTCTTGTAGGTTCTATTTTAGGTGTAAAAACTGTACTACTTTTAGATGAAAGCTTTTTAAATGTGTTAGTTTTAGTACTTATCTTAGCTATTGGATTATATACAATCTTCTCTAAAAATATTGGTGCAGATGATAACTTTCAAGGATTAAATAGTAAGAACTTATCTTTAGGAATTATCTTTGCTTTTTGTCTTGGATTTTATGATGGATTTTTTGGACCAGGCACTGGATCATTTTTAGTTTTTGGACTAATAAAAATATTTAAATTTGATTTTTTACATAGTACTGCAAATACTAAGTGTTTAAATTTTATAAGTAATATTGCAGCTTTAATTACATTTGCTTTAAATAATTCTATAAACTATAAACTAGGATTCGTTGTAGCAATATTTATGGTTTTCGGTGCAAAATTAGGTACTAAAGTTGCAATAAATAAAGGTTCTAAAATAATCAAACCTATATTTATAACTATGTCCTTAGCTGTTGCCATAAAAATGCTTATTACTTTAATGTAATATAATAAAGTATTTAAGAATGTTTTAATGTCATAGCTCTTAGAGTCCATGCATTTTTTTAAAAACTTTCTTAAATACTTTTAATTAACTTAATTTTTATATAAAATTTTAAAATCAATCCTTAATTTTTATTTTTTATAACACTTTTCTTATATCTTCTATTAGGACTTCTTTAACAAATTTATTATTCATATCGTCTACTAATATTAATAAAACTTCATTTTGTTTAACTTTTAAAACTTTTCCTTTTTCTTTGTCCCTATGATATTTACAGATGTTCCCTGAGTTATAGGTTTTAAATATGTTCCATTACAATATAAGCATACATCACTATTTGTTCCTACTCTCTTACAATCTACACAATAATAAATTTTACTCACAATTTTTCCCCCTTTATTGAAAATAAAATATATATTTTTAAAATATAACTATTATAATTTTTTAAGTTGAAAATATTTTAAAATTATTTAGTAAATTTAATTTTCATCTTATATCTTATAATATTCTATAATTTATATTGATATCTTATTTTTATGTTAGATTTTATTAAAGTAGTACTCTTATTTTAAATTTTATTAATGAACCATTTTTACTAAATTTCTAAGTTTAAAATAGTCTTTTGTTAAGATTTATAAAAACTTTATAATATATAATCTAATTCAACATAGTCTGAATCTTTTCCTTTTATTATAGGATTTTATATTGAAAATTTTAGTAATATTATATTTAAATCTATTTAAAGACTAAACTTACATATTTTAAAATGTATTTTTAAATTTTTAAGTTTAAAATATATTAATACTCTAATAAAATAAACTTCCTTTTAAATTAGATTTATTTACTAAATTTAAAATTTCGCAAAATGTAATGTTAAATTTCAGGTGTTTTTAATTTTTTACTTTTTAAATATCCAATGTCTATGACATCGAGAATTGATAGCTCTTAAAATCAACTTGGTTTTTCTCTTTTAAAATTGAAGAACATTTGAAGATTTTAACTTATTTAACTAATGCACTTCACAAATGTGAACATAATACTTATAATTAATTTAAAGTCAAGTAAATTATATAGAAATGAAGTGAGGATAAAATTTATGACACTGGGTATACTTTATTTAGTATTAATTTTTATATTTTTCTATTATGGGAAAAAAAATTATTTACAAAAAGCTAAAAGAATAAATAAGAATTTAGAAGAATTCAATTTGGATATTTTAAAAACTTATAATTCTTTAAATCTTAATAATCAAAGCAAACTTTTGAATGGATTAACAGATATAGAAAGCTACTATTTTAATTCTATCATGGATAATTCTTTCCCTTATAGTCAAAATATAAATAAAGTTCAAACATATATGTTTCATTTAGAGGAAATAATGAAAAAACTTAAAATTCTTAAGAGAAAGCAAATAAAAGAAGATTCTCTTAATGATAAATTATCTTACTAAAACTATACATAAAAAATTCAAAATAAATTTTAATGAAATTTTTATATTATATTAAGAAATACTACATTGTTAGTGTAAATTTTAAATTATTTACATTAAATATGGGACCGAATACTGAAAAATAACTTAATAATATTATTATAATATTATTCAATTATTATCTAAATCTTGTTTCACTTTATTTAACTGTAAATCTAATTTTAAAATTTATATTATATTTTAATATATTAAAGGAGTGAATATTATGGTAAGAAAATCTAAAAATAATAAAAGCGCAGTTAAAATTGCATTAGCTATAACTGGCGTAGCAGCAACCTCAATATTTTTATATGAAAAATTTGTTCAAAATCGTGATAATAAAATAAGGCAATGCTTTGATCGCTATGAAGAAAATTTTGATGATGATTATTTAGAAGACTGTGATTGTGGAGATAGCATCAATGAAAATTATGCAACAATAACTGTAGAAAAAGATAATGAAGGCTGCTCAGGTTGTGAATGTACTGAGAATTCTTGTGAAGATTCAAATATAGACGATTCTTATAATAATGTTGAAAACTTAAATAGTGAGAATGAGGTAAACACTTCTTCTGAAGAAAATACTAACAATAAAGACAAAGATACTGATTCTATTTAATTTTAAGTTTTTTTATCTACTATTTATATATTTCAATTTAGAAATTATATATTTAAAATTATATAGATAAAAAAGGGGGTAATTCCCCCTTTTTTATATTGTTAAATACAATATTTTCTACATATAATACTTATGTACATTTTAATATATGGAAATAAACTCCTATTCAAGTTTATTCAATATATTTTAAATTTTTCACACAGCATATAGTGTTGAATTTAAAATTTTCTTTCACCTTTCTTATTATTTTGAGCATCAAATTTAGTAATCAGTAACTTTAAAATCAACTTGGAACACTATATCTTATTTTAAATATTATCTATTTGGTAATTTAATTTATTAAAAATTTATATATTATTCAATTTTTTTTAATTATATATGTATATAATTGTAATTAATAACTACAATTCACATATTATCTTTTTATTTGTTTTCCCATTGCTTTTATATTTTAAACATTGTATAATAGTAATAATAACCATCAATATTTATTACTTGAAAGTAAAATTTATTTTACTTTTTTATTTATACTTAAATATAAATTTACAATATTATATTTAAAATATTCAAAATCTTTTAAATATACTGATTATTTAGAGAGGGTGTGATCTTTTATGATGATTAAATTAACAGTAAGAAACATTATGAACCTTGGCCTATGGGGAAGACTTTGTGAATATAAGGGTTGGGATAAGCAGATAGTTCAGAATGGTCTTATTTCTCCTGATACAGAGGTTGAATTCGATGATGAATTTTTAAAAAAAGATGTAGTCCCAATAGAGGATTTAAAGATATTCCTATTTAATATCAGTAGTGAGCAAGCAATTTATTGTGGTACTCTTTTAGCAAAAAACTTAGAAGATGCTAAAATTAGATTAGGTACTATTCATAATATAAATAAAGTAACAACCATACAAGAAATAACTAAAGAGCAACTTTATAATATGAAAAATAAACATTTAGTATTATCGCGAATTCCACTTTAATAATTAATTATATAAAGTAAAATACCCTACAAGTAATATGCAGGGTATTTTGCTTTATTTCTATTGTTGTTCTGCCCAATTCGCTGGATAAGTTACATAAACAAATCTTGCATGGTTAGGTACTGTAAAATGTATAGATGAGTTTGCAGGTATAAATATTATATCACCTTTATTTCCTACAACTTTTTTACCATTTATATCTATTTCTAAAGTTCCATCAATTATATAATCTACTTCATCATATTTTAATGTCCAAGCGAAACTAGTTTCATCCATTTCCATAACTCCACAACCAAGTCTTGGACTTTCTTCTAATGTAACTACATCTTTTAAATAAACTTTATCCCCAGCTTTTCCTGTATCAAACTTTTCAGGTTTAACTGTTTCTGTTTTTATAGCTATAACTCCACTTTCATCAACAACTTTTTCAAAATCACATTTTGAACATTCAGTTGTTTGACCTAACTTTTCGTTTATTATTTTTCTTACTATCTCTTCTATAAGTGTTTCATTTAAATTTTCCATTTAAATCTCTCCTTTAAGCTTCTTTCGCTACAATATTTTTAGTCATCATAACAGCTACTATTACTGCTGTTACACCACCTACTAATTTACCAACTATCATTGGAGCTATAAGATCTGGGTTTACTCCAGCTGCAAATCCTAAATGGTCTCCAAATACAAAGGCTGCACTTACTGCGAAAGCTACATTGATTATTTTTCCTCTTTCATCCATGTCTTTCATCATTCCAAACATTGGAATACTGTTTGCAAGTGATGCTATCATACCTGCTGCTGCTACATCATTCATCTTAAGTAATGCTCCAATTTTCATAAGTGGTTTTTTGAATACTTTTGTTATAAAATGAACTAGTGGATATGCTCCTGCTAATATTACAACTATATCTCCAACTACTGATATCCCTTCTTCAATTGGTGCCATTCCTGGTATTAAAACAAGACCTGTTGTTTTTTCAAGTATTGCTGCTACTAATCCTACAGTTATTACTACTGTTATAAACATCCCAAAATATGTGAATCCTTTTATCATTCCATTTGGTATAAGTTTTAATCCTATAGCTATAAGTGCTGCAACTATTATTATAGGTGTTAAGTTTTTAAGAACTAACAATGGAGAAATTCCTGCTAAAACTCCACCTATAAAAGTCCCTATTGGAACAGTTATAATACCTGCTAAAACTCCTTTAGCTAAATACTGTTGATCTTCTTTTTTTATAATTCCTAATGCTACTGGTATAGTAAACACTATTGTAGGTCCCATCATTGAACCTAGAATCAAACCTGCAAAAGGTCCAATTTGTTGAATTTCAGCTAATTGTGTTGCTAATTGATATCCCCCCATATCGCAAGCAAGTAAAGTTGTTGCAAACATTGAAGGGTCTGCTCCTAATGCTTTATAAACTGGAACTACTATAGGTTTTAAAAGTGTTGCTAAAACTGGTGCTAAACAAATAGCTCCTACCATTGCTAAAGCAAGAGAACCCATAGCCATAATACCTTCTTCAAACTGTTCTCCATATCCAAATTTATTTCCTAAAAGTTTATCAACTGCCCCTATAACTAAGAAAACCATCATAATATATACTATAATTTCGTTAATACTCATATATTACACCTCACTCATTTTTTAATAGATAACTTATAAAATACAAAATACAGCTCACTCTATTAATAACTATATAATTTAAAGATTTTTTAAAAGAAGTTCACTAGGAGAAGGTATTACTGTTTGATGTATAATTCTTTTAGAATCTATACTCTTCATACTAGCTTTAATACCTTCTTCAACACTTGACACAGATGCTGTAAATATGAAATAAGCTTTTCCTGCAATTCCATTACCTAATACTAATTTAACAAGTTGTACAGAAGATGCCTTAAGACCTGCATCTAATGCTACCAACATAGATGTTACTGTAGAACATTCCATTATACCTATTGCATCATATTGCAATACTAAAGGTCTTTTCTTTAATCCCTTTAATAATTCTTCATGTGCAGATGATATAATATTAGTTTCTACAATTTTTTTATCATCATCTTTATTAACTTTCTCTAATGCTTCTCTAACCTCTTCTACATCACCTGAAATTATTGTTAAAAATTTTCCTGGACATATATGTCTAAGTATTTCAACTTCAACAAAAGAAGATTTTAAAAGTATGTCACTAACTTCAAACCCTTTTGAAATACTACTAAATTCCAATATTCCTAAAGCTTTTTTCATATCTTTTCTCCATGTCTAAGTATTATTTTATTCATTAAATATTTCTAAAGAATCTACTATTCCTACTATAGTTGCATCAATTGGCGCTTTATTGTTATCAAATACATATCTTGCTGAACTTCCTTTTGAAATAAGTACTTGATCTCCAATTCCAGCACCTACTGAATCAACTGCAATAATCACATCTTTAGTTAACTCACCATTAAAATCTATGGTTCTTACTACTAAAAATTTAAGTCCACTAAGATTTTCATCTTTTCTTGTAGCCCATAAATTTCCCGTTACTTTTCCAATAATCATATATCTTTACCTACCTTCTCCTACGAACTTTCTTAACTTTCTACTTTAATTACAAGATTATTTATTCTTGCAAAATCTTTTGCTAATGGAGTAATTATAGATTTCTTAGCAACTATAATTTCACTTACTCCTTCTTTTTTAAATTTCTAATATCCATTTCTGAAATTAATTTTTTATTTAATACTCTTTCATTTCCTATGCAGCATTTTTCATTAACTATACTTTCCATATTATTTTTTATGTTCTCTTCTTTTTTAACTACTTCTTTTATAGTTTTTTCAACCTTATTAGTATTACTTATAATAGATTTTAAAGATGTAAAAACAACTCCAAATAATTCTAATTTATTTTTATATTCTTCAAAAACATTTATTAATACTTTAGGTGCCACATCTTTGTATTCTTCAAATTCTACACCTTTTTCTAAAGCATATAATTTTTCACCTTTTAAAATTAAATCTACAATTAATTTTTCCTTTTTAGAACTTCCATATCCCTGAGAGATATTTCTAAGTTCATTGTTTGAAATATTTTGTATTAATATACACTTATATTCATTTATATCTTTCATAGTATCTATAGAATCTGCTATTATATTATTTTCTTCTAATCTCTTTTTTACTATTGGGCACATATTTTCATTATGCTCTAAAATTAAAATTTTATTTTTTATTGAATTATTCTCTTCAATAATAGCTTTCATTCTACGAATTACTTCTTTAGTTATCAATTCAACTAACTTTTCATTATTCATCTTTTAGGCTCCCTTTCTTTTGATAATTTAGAAATTTAATTTTCTTTTTTATCAACACAATTAATTGCTATGCCTAAAGGAGTAACTAAGAATGGATTTAATGGTTTTATTGTTGTTATTTTTGTCTCTTTTTCAATTATTTTTTCAAAATTTTTCAGACAACAAGTTCCACCAACTAAGTATATGTTTTCTACATTAAATCCTTCTATATGATTTTTTATAATAGATGCTATTTTTTGGATTACTGGAGTTACAATATGAAAAATTTCCTCTTGATTTCTAACATTTTTCTTTTTTTCCTCTGCATCTTCAAAAGGAATTTTATATGCACCGGCTACTACTAGTGACAGTTGTGTTCCACCTGTAGCTTCATCAGCAGTATATATAACTTTTCCATTTTCAAATATTGAAAGCCCAGTAGTTCCACCACCTACATCTACAACTACACCATTTTCAATATTAAGTACAGCATTTGCAGCAGTTGGTTCATCATCTACTGACACAACTTCCATACCTGCACCCTCAACTACATAGATATGAGTTTTTATGTCTCTTTCTCCAGTTCCAGGTGGAACGGCTATTGCTGCTTTAGTAAGTTCTATTTTTAATTTATTTTCTATTTTAGATTTAAGCTCTCTTACTATATTAGTAGCGCCAATAAAATCTACAACTAAACCATCCCTAACAACTTGAGCAAACTTCATTTCACAAGCTATAGGATTTTTATCCTTATCTAGAACTACTATTACTATATAAGCTGTTCCTAAGTCTACTCCTACATAAAGCTCTTCATCATTTGAAATTTTCTTAGGATTATTTATTGAATTTTCAACAGCTTGTATAAGCTCATCAACTCTATTTAGATTTTTCATAACCTACCTCTTTACTATTTCACAATAAGTGTCTTTAGTATATCCACAGGCATTAGCTTCATCATAATCTAAATGAAGAACTGTATTAAATTTATCACTTACTCTAACTGCTACATCATCAAAAATTAAACTTCTTTCTCCATTTATTTTAACCATAACATTCTCTTTATCTTTTACACCATATTTACTAGCATCTTCTGGAGTTATATGAATATGTCTCTTAGCTACTATAACTCCTTCCTCTAACCTAGCAACAGCATTTTTACTTGCTAATGTTATTGGTGCACTGCCTTTAATATCTCCGGACATTCTAACTGGTGCATTAACACCTATAGAAACAGCATCACCTTTTGAAAGTTCAACTTGAGTATGTTCTCTTGCTGGTCCTAATACAGATACATTTTGCATTACACCTTTAGGTCCTATGATAGTAACTTTTTCTTCACAAAGATATTGTCCTGGTTGTGATAAATCTCTTTTTTTAGTAAGTTTATATCCTTTACCAAAAAGTGTTTCTACCATATCTTTTGAAAGATGAATATGTCTGCCTGATGCCTCAACTAATATACCTTTTTTCCCATATAATCTTTTTACCACTTCTTCAACAATATAGTTGACTTCTACATTAGATATTGCCAATTTTTTCACCTCTTATTTATACTTACCTGAAACGTATTTGCACATCATTACATAAAAACAGCTACTCAATCTATTCATTGCTAGTGCTATATCATTTCTTGAAAGTTCTCCATCTTCTGTTTTAAAAGCATTAAAGGCCACTATTTCAACCTCTCTACTTTCAGTTCTTAAACTATTAAGTTCAATAACTACATCACCCATTTCATAATTTGCAAATATTATATGATCTGTATTTAAATATTTCTTAGGGTTATGAGAGTATGATCTTAATTCTGTTTCATTTAATCCTAATAGTGAAACTTCTGGTAACGACTTTTCTGTTACCTCGCACTCTAATATCTTCCTTACATATGCTAAAACTTCTTCTAAATCTTTTATAACTTTTTTTTCATTTAAATTCTTGCATATTATTTGTGCGTTTAATATTTTACTCTGAAGTGAATCTAATCTTCCTCTTAATACTATTCTTTTATGATTTTTCAATACTAATTTATTTCCATACAATTGAGTCATATGTTCTGGTTTCTTTTCAAAAAATCCACCAGTTAACCCTTCATATCTTGGAAGAAATTTATTTTCAATGGTTTCTTCTTTTTTAATCAATTGATTAGTATTATTATTTAAATTCACATCATCTTTATAAATCAATTTTATACTTTTATCTTGTAAATACTGTTTAGCTGATGGAGTAACTATAACTCCCCTTTCAACTACATATTCACTAATATTCTGATTTTTTAATTTGCTTCTTAAAGCGCTTTCTGTTAAAACACTCATAATTTCACATCCTCTAACAAGATGTTTTAGGTTAATTTAATAACCTAAAATATAAAAATAATCTAAATTTTATAGATTAACTTATTTTACCTAAACTATGCCCATGACCTGTAATAATTATTGAATTATAAGTTCATGGGCATGTTAGATAAATTATATATATCTTTTATTTAAAGTAAATGTCACAATTTTTTAGGAAATTTTTAATTATAGTTCACTTTTTGGAAGTATAACTTCAACTTCACTATGTGGTCTTGGAATTACGTGAACAGATATTAACTCTCCAACTCTTTCAGCAGCAGCAGCTCCAGCATCTGTAGCAGCTTTAACAGCTCCAACGTCTCCTCTTACCATTACAGTAACTAATCCGCCACCAACTTGCTCTTTTCCTATTAAAGTTACATTTGCAGCTTTAACCATTGCGTCTGCTGCTTCTATTGCTCCTACTAATCCTTTAGTTTCTATCATTCCTAATGCATTCATGTTTGCCATTTTAAGTTCCTCCTTAAATTTACCTTTATTATTTTAAATTTTTTATAATTTATTTTAATTAAGAAAGTGCTGATAATTGCTCAACAACTTTTTTAATTATTAATTCTAATTGTTCTTGAGACATACCACTATTTGAAGTGTTATTTAAATTTTCTTTTGGTCTAAGTTCTTCAATTTCTCTTACACCACATGCAACTCTTCTTATATTCATCAGATTTAAAGGTCCTATATTGTCTGAAGTTGAACTTCCTCCAATAGCACCGCAACCTAATGTAAGTGCTGGAACTAAATTAGTTGAAGCTCCTATTCCACCTAATGAACCTGGAGTATTAACTAATAATCTTGATACTGGTATTCTTAATCCAAATGTTCTTATAACTTCATCATCATTAGAATGAACAATTAAAGTATGACCTTTACCTTCATTCATTAATATATCAGTACAAAGATTTATTGCATGTTCCATATCTTCTACTGTATAGAATGCTAAGATTGGTGTAAGTTTTTCTCTTGAATATGGATTATCTTTTCCAACAGTACATTGCTCTGATATTAAAACTTTACTTCCAGCTTTAACATTTAACTTAGCCATTTCTGCTAATTTTTCTACACTCTTTCCAACAATTTGAGGATTCATTGTACCATTTGATCTTAATATAAATTTACCTAATTTATCAGATTCCTCTTCATTTAAGAAATAAGCACCTTGTCTTACAAGCTCTTCTTTTACTTTTTCTTTCATAGATTTTTCAACTACTATTGATTGTTCAGATGCACAAATTACTCCATTATCAAAAGTTTGACTATCTATTATTCTTTTTACTGCTAATTTTATATCGGCAGTTTTATCAATAAATGCAGCTCCATTTCCTGGTCCTACGCCTATTGCTGGAGTTCCTGAGCTATATGCAGCTTTTACCATAGCTTCTCCACCTGTTGCTAGTATTAATGCTGTATCCTTATGTTTCATTAATTCGCTAGTACCTTGAAGAGATGGGATTGTTATACATCCTATAAGTCCTTCAGGTGCTCCAGCTTTAATAGCTGCTTCATTTAATATTCTTGCAGTTTCAATGATACATTTTTTAGCATTTGGATGTGGAGACACAACTATTGCATTTCCTGCTTTTAATGAAATTAAAGTTTTATATATTGTTGTTGATGTTGGATTTGTTGATGGAATTAATCCTGCAACCACCCCTACTGGAACACCTACTTCAAAATATTTTTTTTCTTTATTTTCATTTATTATTCCAATTGTTTTTAAATCTTTTATATTTTCATAAACAACTCTACTTGCAAAAGTATTTTTTACTATTTTATCTTCCCATTTACCAAAACCAGTTTCTTCGAATGCCATTTTTGCTAATTTTACAGCTTCTTTTTCTGCTGCTTCTGCAACAGCTTTAACTATTGTATCAACTTTTTCTTGAGAAAATGTTTTGTAAACTTCTTGAGCTTTTTTAGCATTTTTTATAAGCTTTCTTGTTTCTTGTAATGATAATAAATCTTTATCTAAAAGCTCCATTTATTTCGCCTCCTACTGCTCATTAAGTATAGCTTCTATTAATTGATCTTTCTTGCTAAACTTAATTTGTTTCTTAGTTAGAGAAAGTTTATGTTCTTCTTTTAATTTTCTTGCCAATGTTCTAAGTTCTTGAACTTTTAACGCTTCAAGTTCTTCTTTACTCATTTTCATTAATTGCTCAATTCCTATTGGCTGATTTTTCTCATCATTCTCTTTCTCTTCATACTTTGTTTCTTTTTCATCTTTATCTATGTCATTACTTTTTGATTCTTCTTTTGATTCTTCTTTTGATTCTTCTTTTGATTCTTCTTTTGATTCTTCTTTTGATTCTTCTTTTGATTCTTCTTTTGATTCTTCTTTTGATTCTTCTTTTGATTCTTCTTTTTTTATTGAATATATTTAAAACTTCATTATCTGCCCTTGCTATAACATGAGCATTTCTTAAAGTTCCTACTCTTTCAATTGCTGTACATGCACTTTCTATAGCAGCTTTCACAGAGGCAACATCTCCTGTAATTATAACAGTGACTATTCCTCCGGTAACAAATTCACAGCTAACAAGTTCAACATTTGCAGACTTTAAAGCTGTATCTAGCCCTTCTACTGCACCAACAAAACCATAAGTTTCTAAAAAACCCAGTGTGGATTTATTCATTTTATCCACCTATTATTAGTACTCTTTTGGATTATCAGCTACAAATTTTACTGCTGTTGCAAAAGCTTCACATGCTGCTTTACACGCTGATTGACTTCCTGTTAATAATCCTCCACCAAAATTTGTTTCAGATGGCGGTCCAAAGAATGCTTTTAAGTCAACTGCTGCTGCCTTCATAGCTGCATCTAATGCATACATTGCTTCTATTGGTGGTGCTATTAAATATGCTAATGCTTCCCCTTCTTTTATTCCTGCTACTTGAGAAAGATATGAACCTGTTCTAGATACACATTGTGCATAATACGCTATAGAATCATCTTCATTAGCACTATAGAATGTAGCAACTCCACCTTCTATAAAATCAACTGCTGCATTTAGTCCGCTTCTAACTTCTGCTGGGCTTGGTCCTGCAACTATTCCTATAACTTCACCAGCTAATTTACTATTCGCATTTGCAGCTCCACCATAGAATGATTTTGCATAAACTACTTCTACTTCTGCTGCCTTAGTTGCTTCATCTAATGCAGTATAAGTCACATCATCAGAATCCGCTGTTAATATTCCTATACTTCTATGTTCAGGTTTTAAATTTAATTCCTTAGCCATATCAGGATTAACGTTAGGTATTATCTTAACGCTTAAAACTGATGCACGAAGTTGATCATTTTTCATAATGTTATTCCTCCTGAATTATAATTTTAAATCTAATCCACTTGCTTTCTTCTCTAGCATTAATTTGATTATATCTGCTATATAAGCTCCAGCCTCAACTGAAGGAGTACCGCCTTTATGAATGTTTGATACAACTGTTCTTCTTGATTCTGGCATTCCTACTGTTGCCTTATAAGCTATATAAGCACTCATACTTTCAGCAGTTACAAGTCCTGGTCTTTCTCCAACTAAAAGACAAGTTACATCTGCTCCAAATTCTTCTGATATAACGTCCATAGTTCCAACTCTTCCTAATCTTACAAAGAATGGATCTCCAACTGATATTCCATAACCTTGTAGTCCTTGAATTAAAGCTGGTAAAATATCTTTTATATTTGCTTCTATTGCTTTTGAACTTAATCCATCTGCAACAAAAATTTGAACTTGAGGATTTCTCTTAAGTGAACTTAATTTTGATAATTCCTCTTTAGATATTTTTCTTCCAAGGTCTGGTCTAGTTATAAATTCATCTTTAGATTCACACATAGTTTGAACTATTGGCAAATTCATTTCTTTTAATAACTCTTCATTTACATCTGTAAATACAGCATCTTGTGCTGCTGCATGGTCAGCTCTAAATCTTAACACTGTTTCTGTTTTATATCTTGTTCCTGCTTTACCAATACCGATTCTTGCAGGAGTGTGTTTTTTCATTTTTAAATACGCTTCTGCATCAGCTGGATTATCTACTAATAGAGTTTCTCTTATATCAACTTCTGTAATATCTGGAATCATTCCATTCTCATCAATTGATATATTTTCCTCATTTTTTTGTGTTGCTACGTTAGCGCTTCCACCTTGCTTAGATGTCATTTCAACTAATACTTGTTCTACTAATTTCTTTAAATCATTTTCTGAAAACATAGTACTTACCCTCCTACTTTCTAAGTAATACTGAAGCATCGCCTGCTTTTGCTGTTAATTTTCCATTTTCCATAAAGCCCCATTTTTCTAGCCAACCTTCAAATTCAGCTATAGGTCTTTTGTTTAATAATTCTCTTAATGTTGCTGTCTCATGATATCCTGTAGTTTGATAGTTAAGCATTATGTCATCTCCATGAGGTATTCCCATAAAGTAAGTACAATCTGCTGCTGCTAATAGAACAGCTAAATTTTCTACATCATTTTGATCTGCTTTCATATGGTTTGTATAACAAACATCACAACCCATTGGTATTCCTGTTAATTTACCCATGAAGTGATCTTCAAGACCAGCTCTTATAACTTCTTTACTATCATATAAATACTCTGGTCCTATAAATCCAACAACTGTATTAACTAAGAATGGTTCAAACTTTTTAGCAAATCCATAACATCTAGCTTCCATAGTTACTTGGTCTGCACCATGATGAGCATCTGCTGATAATTCTGATCCCTGTCCTGTTTCAAAATACATAACGTTTGGACCAGCTGCTGTTCCTTCTTTTAATGCAAGTTGTCTTGCTTCTTCTATTAAAGATCCTGAAAGTCCAAATGCTTCATTTCCTTTTTCAGATCCTGCTATACTTTGGAATATTAGGTCTGTTGGAGCACCTTGTTTTATAGCTTCCATTTGTGTTGTTACGTGTGCTAATACACAGTTTTGAGTTGGTATTTCATATTTTTGTTTTATATCTTCAAACTTTTTAAGTACTTTTACTACACTTCCAACAGTATCATCAACTGGATTTAATCCTATAACAGCATCACCAATACCAAATGTTAATCCTTCTAGTAAAGAAGCAACTATTCCATCAACATCATCTGTTGGGTGGTTTGGTTGAAGTCTAGCTGATAATCTGCCAGTTTCTCCTATTGTAGTATTACAATGAGCTGTTACTTTTATTTTCTTAGCTCCACATATTAAGTCTAAATTTGACATAAGCTTAGTAACTGCTGCGATAACCTCACTTGTTAATCCTCTAGATATTCTTTTTAAATCAGCCCCTGTTGTAGTTGATTGTAATATCCATTCTCTTAATTCTGAAATTGTCCAGTTTTTAATTTCTCCATATATTTTTTCATTTACTGCGTCTTGGATTATTCTTGTAACTTCATCCATTTCATATGGTACAACTGGATTATTTCTTATATCTGCTACTGTTAAATTGCTTAACACAACTTTTGCAGCAACTCTCTCTTGAGCAGTTGATGCAGCTACGCCAGCTAGCTTATCACCTGATTTTTCCTCATTAGCTTTTGCTAAAACTTCTTTAACATCTTTAAATTGATACACTTTTCCAAATAACTTAGTTTTAAGTATCACTATCATTCACCTCTCTAAAAATTATGAATTAAATACTAATGTTTTTATTACTACTGGTACAACTTTCCCATTTACTAATGGCTTTCCAATATCTATGTAATCACCATTTTCAACTTTGATACTATCTATACAAACTACATTATTCTTTCTATTGAGTTTTGCATAAATAGTTTGTCCTAGGACCTTTGCTATATCATTTTCAACAATTACAAATAATGGATAATTGTTTTTTATAAATTCATTCATCCCATTTATAATTGACGTAGCTAAGTTTTGTATATCTATAAAGGAAGGATTTTTCATTCCTTTTAAAGCAACTGCAACTAATTGATTTTCATTTTCTACATTAAACCAATTTATTTTTTCTCTTATTGCATTTTCTATTTTTTCAAATCCATTTTCTTCATCTTCTTGTGATAATTTTAATATTGGTAAATTTTTTATTGGAAATAAATCATCTGTATAAGTAATTGTGCTACCACTTATATCTGTAGTATGAGATCCTGCTCCTACCACTGTAGCTCTTATTGTTTCTATAGCCGGTTTTAGCTTTAACTTTGACAATAAATTAGATTTTTTTATTTCCTCTCCCAAAATTACTCCCATATCACCGAATTTAAAGTAATCATTATAATCATCTTTATATATATAATCAGCTACTCCTCCAGAAAAAGTTACATATTCTATCTTGTAGCCATCTTTTATTCCTTTGTTTGTTTGAAGTAAGTTATACATTTCACTTCTTTCTTTTATACATACAGATTCTTCTAAGATTTCTGCCATTTTTTTAGCTATCTTTCTTATCTTATCTATATCTGCTAAATCTCCAACATTTATATCTACACCTATTGAAGATGCTAGCTCCTTTATTTTAGGATAAATGTAATATATTTTTTTAGTTTCAACATCTATTTTTATCAGTCTTCCACCTATATCCATACATCCTGTATCTATAAGTTCACCATTTTTAAATAGTGCTAAGTTAGATGTTCCTCCACCTATGTCAACATTAACTACATAAGCATTTTCTTCATCTGATATTTTATCAGCACCAGCACCTCTGCCTGCTATAATAGATTCTAAATCTGGTCCTGCTGTTGCTACAACGAAATCGCCTGCAAATCCACTTAATGTTTGAAGTACGTCATTAGCATTTTCTTTTCTTGCAGTTTCTCCTGTTATAATTACAGCACCAGTCTTAACATCTGCTATATTTACATTTGCTTTTTCATATTCACTTCTTATTATTTCTTTTACTTTTTCTTTATCTATTTTATTTTGAGTGATCAAAGGTGTGAAATAAATAGCACTTCTGTATATAATCTCTTTATCAACTATATTTACTCTTGGTACAGTAAAATTGCTTGCCACATTTTCAATAGTAATGTTGCTAAATACCAATTGAGTTGTAGAAGTCCCTATATCTATACCTACACTTAAAATTGTTTCTTTCATATCATTTAACCGTTATAAAGCTTTAATTTTCTGTAACTTTAAGTGCTTAATACGGATTGCCTCCTTTCCAACTTTAGTTCACTTCTTAAAATTTAAATTTATATATTTTGAAATAAAAAAGCCCAGAATAATTATCAGTATAAAAATTATACTTAATAACTCTCTGGGCTCCATTGCCTTAACTAATATTTACATCCTTGTAAATATGATTTTCTATTTAATTTTTAAAATCAAATAAAAGATTTGTTCCATTTTCATTTGATTGTATATTTAAATTTCCTTTTAGTTTATCTGAAACTAAACTATTAATTATCATAAGTCCTAAGCTACTATTAGATATTGAGTTAACATCAAATCCAATACCATCGTCTTTTACTGAAACTGTAGAATAAGAATTACCTTTTTCTATTTTTACAACAATTTTTCCACTATTTTTCCCTACAAAAGCATGTTTTATACAATTTTGTATAGCTTCATTTACAACTAATGCAACTGCTGTAGATTTATCTGAACTAATAATAAGGTCATCACCTTCTATTTCTATTGATAAATCTAAATCATCTCGTTTATCTAATGTAACCATAAATCTTTTTATCTTATTTATTACATCTTTTATATTAACTTCATCAATACCTTGCTTTGCTAATATTTCATGAGTTATTGCTATACTAAGTATTCTATTTATACTCTCATTTATAGCTATTGTAAATTCTTCACTATGTATTCTTCTTGACTGAAGCCTTAATAAACTAGCTATTGTTTGAAGATTATTTTTAACTCTATGATGTATTTCTTTTATAACAACTGATTTCAAAATCAGTTCTCTTTCTTTTTCTTTTACATCTGTAATATCTTTTATAAGCATTGCAAGTTTTAATACTTTACTACCTT
>NZ_HE611051.1:19625-90835 GCF_000285575.1 Clostridium senegalense JC122
CATCTGTAATATCTTTTATAAGCATTGCAAGTTTTAATACTTTACTACCTTGAGATATATATTTTATTTGAAAAGACATATCCCCTATATCTATTTCTTCTACTTCTATAGATTTTTTTTCTATTATTTGTGATAAAGTTGACTTTGATAATGATAAATTTGAGAAATCCATTCCTATTAATTCTTGATTATATCCAAGTTTTTTATAGAGCTCATCTGCTACTGGATTTTTAAACCTTAATATACCATCCTCATCAAATATCAATATAGCATCATTTACATGATAAGCAATATCTCCATTTCCATACTTTATCTTTTTACCTTCAATTTGTGAAATTAATTCTTCATTAGTTTCTGCTAATATTTCAAGCTTCTTATTTTCCTTGACATCTTCTGTAACATCTTTTTCTGATATTATCACTGCTATAACTTCATTTTTTTCATTTTTTATTGGTTCAACATTTTGTTTAACAATTATATTTTCTTGTGTTATAGCTTTAATATCCCTAGATGGAATCCCTGTTTGTAATGTTCTTATTACTGCTGGTTCATTTTTTCTTATTGCAAGTTTTCCTACAACACTTTCTTTGTAAAGTGATTGTGAGTTTCGTGGCTTAGCACTTACAACAACTATTGCTGAATCATTTTTAGTTTTGCTTAAACAATCTATAAAAACATCTGCTTTTGAAGAGTCTGCTATGAATTGTAGTGTTTTAGATATACTTTGTATAGCTTCTATATCTTTATCGCTTAAATAAGTATATTTTAAACATAATTCTCTTATATTGTTCATATTACTTTTCACTGCTTTAAACTTCCTCTTCGCTCATTATTATTATTTTTGATATTTCATCCATTGTCACTCTTTTTTTCATACTAAGATTTCTTATGTACTTGTATGATTCATCTTCTGTAATGTTTCTTTGCTTCATAAGTATTCCTTTAGCTTTTTCTATAACTTTTCTTGATTCTAGCTTATTTTCTAAAGTTTTAACAGTATTCTGCATATTTTTAAACTCAGTTGCCTTTGATAAGCAAACTTCAATAGTTGCTATTAAAGATTTATTATCTAAAGGTTTAACCAAATATCCCATAGCACCTACTTCTTTAGCCTTTTGTATAAAACTTTTATTACTATAAGCACTTAATAATACTACTGCATTGGCTAATTGTTCTTTCAAAATAATTTTAGTAGCATTTAAGCCATCTAACAATGGCATTTTTATGTCCATTATTATAAGTTCAGGAGAATGTTTTCTGGCTAATTCTATAACATCAAAGCCATCTGAAGCTTCAGCTACAACATCGTAACCTTCCTCTTCTAACATTTCTCTTATATCCATTCTTGTAATAGGTTCATCATCGGCTATTACAATTCGTTTTGTCATATGTTCCACCTCTTTTGGATTTAACAATAATATATATTATTATTTTACCATAAAAACCTTAAAATATTTCTAAATATTTTTTTAATTCCTCTATTCCATTATTGTTTACTACACTAATATTAAATATTCTATCAGCACCTGCAATTTTTAAAAACTCATGGCTTCTTAATATTTTATTTTCATTATCACATAAATCAGTTTTAGTGCAAATTCCAATAACAGGTTTATTGAACATATTTCCAAACCCTGGTGGAAAATTAATATTTTCATTTGTACAATCATGAAGCAGCCCTATAACATCTGATTCTGCTGATGTTACTATTAAAGCATTATAATACATTCTATTTTCTATATATTCCCCTGGAGTGTCTATTATAAAATCATTAAACTCAATAGATTGTGTTTTCTTATATTCTATAAGTTGATTTTTTAAACTTTGAGTTAATGTTGTTTTCCCAGCTCCAATGGAACCTATAAGCATTATTTTTTTCACTAATATCTCTCCTATGATTTAGTAATTTTAGTTGTTGTAAAACTTAATATATTTTCAAGTGTATCACAAACTTCTTTTAATGCCGCCTCAACACTTGAAACATCTCCAGTAATAACTAAAGAACCACTAAATCTGTCTAAAAATCCTACTTCTACTCCAGCACCTTTTGTTGCTACATCTGCAGCAATTATAGCTGCTTCACTTGGAGTAATTGTTAAAATTCCTATAGCCTCGCAATTTTCATCACTTAGCCCTAATTTCTTATATATTGATTTATTAGGATGTGCTATTAAGTGAGCTAATGTTACCTGTTTACCTGGTACATATTCCTGTATAACTCTTTGTTTTTCTTCCAACCATCTCACTCCGTTTCCTAAAAAAATATAAAAAGCTCCTAAAAAAATTACAAACATTGTATTTTTTAGGAGCTCCATTGCTCTTAATAAAAATTGTACGCCATTGCACAATCAAAATTTATTTAATTTATGTTATTATTATATAATTCTAAAAACTAATTGTCAATTATTTTTCGAAAATATTCTTTAATTGGAAAACTAAAATTATTTTCCCTCATAAACTACTTTAAATACGTCTTTAAGTTCGTTTGGATTAGGATATCTTGGATTAGTTTTAGTACATCCATCATTTATTGCTATATTAACAATATCCTCTAAATTACTTTCAAAATCTTTTCTTTCAACTTTGGCTTCTTTTAATGATGATTGTATATTTAAGTTTCTTCTTAATGTACATATAGCTCTTATTAAAGATTTAACTCCCTCTCTAACATTATTACTACTTGTTAAATTTAAGAATTTAGCTATTTCAGCATATCTTTTAGCTGTATCACTATACTCATTTCTATTGAATTCTTTTAAATTTGCGTTATATTCTATAACATAAGGAAGCAATATAGCATTTGCTTTTCCATGAGGAATATGGAATCTTCCTCCTATTATATGAGCCATACTATGATTTATTCCTAATGATGCATTAGTAAATGCCATACCAGCTATACATGATGCATTGTGCATTTTTTCTCTTGCTTCTAAATCATTTCCATCTTTATATGCTCTTTCTAAATACCCAAAAACTAATTTAATAGCTTTTTCAGCTAAAGCATCACTATAATCTGAACTTTCTGTGGATACATATGCTTCTATAGCATGAGTCAATACATCCATTCCTGTATCTGCTGTTATAAAATTCGGAGCAGTTTTTACTAAATTAGCATCTAATATAGCCATGTCCGGCACCATAGCCTCATCAACCAATGGATACTTAACGTTAAATTTTTTATCTGTTATAACAGAAAATGATGTTACTTCAGAACCTGTTCCACTAGTAGTTGGTATTGCTATAAATAATACTTTTTTGTCTGTTTTCTCTAAGTCTAATCCTTTATTTATCATATTTCTAAAATAACTAATTGCTTTTGCTGCATCAATTGCAGATCCTCCACCTAATGTTATTATAGCTTCTGGATGAAACTCATCCATTGCTTTAATTCCTTTAGATACTATTTCAAGCGGTGGATCTGGAACTATATCAGAAAAAACTTTATAATTTATTTTTGCTGCATCTAAATGATCTGTTACTTGATTTATTGCTCCTGATTTAACCATAAAAGGGTCTGTTACTATAAACGCTTTTTTACAATTAATTTCACGAAGTTTTTCTAATTTTCCAACTCCGAAATATACATTTGGTCCAACTTTAAAGTTACCCATATTTTCACTTCCTAACAATTTATTTTAAAAAAACAAAAGCTCCCTAAGAAAATTCTTAAGGAGCATCATTACTCTTTTAAGTTTGCACATCATTGTACAAACATTTTATTTATTTTTTATATTTTATATTTTATAATCATATTTATTTTATGTCAATACACACTATCAAGTTATATTAAAATTTATTTTTATTCATTACCTCTTTTAGTTTGTCTGGACAATTAGTTATTATCCCTTCAATTTTATATTTTATAAATCTTTCCATGTCTTTTTCATCATTAATAGTATATAAATTTATACCCATTTTTTTATTATGACATTTTAATATTTCCTTTTTGTCTGCAAATATATAATTAGGATGTATATATTCAAATTTATCTATTTTATATTTTTCCAAATCACTAACTATATATTCACAAAGAGCAGCAATTTTTATTTTAGGATAGATTTTTTTAAATTCAACCATTGAATTGTGATTAAAACTTGAGATAATTATATTGTTTTCAACTTTTGCATTTAATATTTCAAATAATATCTCTTTTTCTATTCCTTTATATGGAATTATGGAATTTTTTATTTCTAAATTTATTTTAATATTTTTATCTTTGACATAACTTAAAAATTCTTTTAATGTAGGTATTTTTATATTTTTATATTTTTTATCCTTAAATTTACCAGCATCTAATTTTTTAAGTTCTTTGTAAGTATAATCACATACCAATCCTATACCATCAGTAGTTCTATTTACATATTCATCATGTATAAGAACTAATTCTCCATCCTTTGTCCTTTGTATATCCGTTTCTATTCCAGTACACCCCATTTCTAAAGCTTTTTCAAATGCAAGCATAGTGTTCTCTGGATATATAAAACTTGCTCCTCTATGGGCATAATTTATAATCACTTTAAATCACCTCTAAGTTAATAATTATTTTAATATAATTATAATAAAAATTTATAAATTAATTCATTTTTTATTTTTTAATTATTAGTACAGATGATTTAAACTTTTGACCTTGCATAGGAATTATATCTAGTTCATTGAATTCTCCAATTGATTCTCCAATTTTTTCATTTTTAAATTCAGAAAAGCCTATTTTTTTATATATTTGCAAAATCAATTGCTCTACAGATACAATTTCTGGATTTGGAAAATTCATATTAGCTGTAGCTATAGATTTCAATTGATTATAATATTCATCTTTATCTGACACTAAAATTCTAGTGTCTAATACTAATCCTTTCCGTCTTAAAATCCTATAACTTTCTTGCATAACCCTAGGTGATGATTGTGCCATATTAGGAAATCCATAATATGATGTTATACAATCAAAAGCGCTATTTTTAAAGGGTAAATTTAAATAATCACATGCAATATAAGTAATTTTAGCTTTAGGATTAATTTTTTTTATCTTTTTTCTATTATATTTTAAAGCAGCAAAATTTAAATCTAATGATACTATATTAGGGTTATGGGAAAACTTCTCAGCCATTCCTTCTAGAAGTATACTTCTACCAGAAGCTATGTCTAATATATTTTTATATTTTTTTTCTGTACGATAGCATTCATATATTGCTTCGATAGATCTTGAAATTTTTTAAGTTGTTAGGAGTCTTATTTTCAATATTTAAATTGATATTTTCAAAATCTCTTTCGAAATAAAATTGTGCTAGGTTAGGTAAATTTTTATTTTCTTTATAATGAAAATCTATAATCCCATGTTTTATATAGAATTTATGATTCTTTTCACAATTTAAAGTTCCTTCAATTATTTCTTCTCCTTCTTTTAAATAAATTTTTCTTATATTAATCTTACTTCCACATATAGGACAAACTAAAATATCTTCTACTTCCTTATACATACATACCCTCCTAATAAATTTTTAGTTTGTACATAAAATTAATTATTGTTTTTACATACCTACTCACTATATATTTATATTAAACAACAACAGTATTTGTTACATTTTTTACAATGAAATTTTGAATTATTATACTTATTTTTAAGAGTAATAACATTTATTTAAATTTATAATGATTTTTTTTATTTATTTGTCGCAATATTTTACATTTTTTTCACTATTACTTTGATATAATTTTATATTATTACGATTTAAGGTGAGGATTTATGATAAATGATTATATAAAAACCGAAACATCGGATTTATTTGAAACTATTGACGATTTAGACGAAATGGGTTTCTTTATATATGAAGTTCTTTTAAATAGATTTGTACTTTCAAAGGGGTTATGTTCTATTTTATCTATAGAAAATACTAATAATTTTTCTTTTGATGAATTTATGGATAATTACATACACGAAGATGACCATACTCTTATAAATTCTATAAATATAACTTCTTCTAAACCTAAATTTAAACTTAGGTTTAGACTAGTAGATAATTTTGGATTTATTCGTTACGTAGAGGCAAGTGGAAAGGGTATATTTAATAATAATAACTTAATTAAATATTCAGGTATTATTAGAGATTTATCAGAGGAAAAATACTATGAGATGAGATTAAAATTTGCAGACAAACTTTTCTCAGAATTGATTAACAACTCTTATCAAATAGTTTACTCAATGTCTGAAGATGGATATTTTACTTCTTGTTCATCTAACGCATTTAAATATTTAGGTTATACTGTTAATGAAATAATAGGACAACATCAATGTATTTTTACAGATGCTGCTACTAATGATATATTAACTAATTTAAGAAAAAAAGCTATCGAAACTGGTAAACCTCAAGAATTAGTTGATTATAAAATTTATCATAAAGATGGATCTGTAAGATTAAATACTACCACTTTATTTTATATAAAAGATAAATACTTAAACACTGGAATGTTTTGGGGAGTTGTTAAAGATATTACAACAACTAAAATTATAGAAAATAAATTAAGCGAAAATGATAAAAAGCTAAAGGATCGAGAAGAATGGGAAAAAATCAAAAATGAATTTATAGCCAATATTTCCCATGAATTGCGCACACCTGTAAATGTAATTTATTCTTCACTGCAACTTTTTGATTTATATATAAAGAATCAAAATGATTTACAATTCAAAGGTAAAATTTCTTATTATTCTAAAATAATGAAACAAAACTGTTTTAGATTACTCAGACTTATAAATAATTTAATAGAATGTTCCAAGTTTGATGCTGGTATAGTTAATCTAGACACCTACAAACTAGATTTAGTTGCTTTAACTTCTGGAATTTGCTCATCAGTAGAAGAATATACTTCTAAAAAAAATTTAACTTTAAACTTTACTACATCTGTTCCTTTTGCAATAATAGAAGGAAATTCAGAAAAACTTGAAGTTGTGATTCTTAACCTTTTATCTAATGCTATAAAATTTTCAAAAGATTGTGGAACTATTGATGTATCATTATCCATAAAGGAAAATTATGTAACTTTATCAGTAAAAGACAATGGTATTGGGATCTCCAAAGAAAAACAATCTAAAGTCTTTGATAGATTTATCCAAGTTGATCCCCTTTTTACACGAACTACTGAAGGAAGTGGCATTGGACTTTCCGTTGTTAAATCTTTGGTGGAAACCCATAATGGCACTATAACCCTTATTAGTGAAGAAAATTTCGGTAGTGAATTTATTGTCACCTTTCCATTAGTTAAAACTACAAAAAATGATTTAGATAAAATAAATAGAGTTATTCATACTAATCATGCTAATCAAATAAATATTGCATTTTCTGATATTTATGATGATTAAAAAACGCTAACATCTTTCATGTAGCGTTTTTTTATTTCTATTTAAATTTAATATTATTCTATATTTTTTAACCTAAAAACATCATAGCAAAATGATTTTATAACATATATATTTAGATTTTAAACTATTCTTCTAATGAAATAAGTCATCACAGAACTTAAATATGTAGTGTTTTTATGATAGTAATAAAAATTTTAATTTAATATTTTTATCTAGTCAATTACCCATTATAAGTTATAACTATATAGAGTTCTCTTCCCTTATGTCAATATAATCACTTTTGCAAATCTTTGCTTCTTCAAAAGTTGCCATATTCTCCATAGTATATAATGCTGCCTCCATTATATTAAATGCTAACGGACATCCAGACCCCTCACCTAATCTCATTTTTAAGTTTAATATAGGCTCTAACCCCAATTCTTTCATAATATATATTGCTCCTGGCTCTGCTGATAAATGAGATGGAAACATGTAGTCTTTACAATTTTTATTCAATCTTTGTGCACAAAGTGCTGATATTGATGCTATAAATCCATCTATAACTATAGGAATTCTATGTTTTGCAGCCCCTAAAAAACATCCACAAAGGCCAGCTATATCATATCCTCCAACTTTTCCAATAACATCTATTATATCATTTTTATCAGGTTTATTAACTGCTATAGCTTTTTTAATTACATTTTTTTTATGATTTAATTGTTCTTCTGTAAGTCCAGAACCTTTTCCCGTCACTTTATCTACATCTAGTCCTGATAACACACTTAAAACTGCTGCACTTGTAGTTGTATTTCCTATTCCCATTTCACCAGTTCCAAGAACTTTATATCCTTCTTTTGCTAATTTATCTACAATTTCAATTCCTGATTCTATAGCTCTAATTGTTTGCTCTTTTGTCATTGCAGGCTCTTTTACCATATTTTTAGTTCCATAAGAGATTTTTCTATTTAAAATTTTTTCACTATGCATATCACATTTTATTCCTAAATCTGCTATTGTAAGCTCTGTATTAGTAAATTTAGATAATGCACATACACCCGTTATTCCTTTAACAAAATTATAAGTTACAGTTTCAGTAACTTCTTGTGGACAAGTACTTACACCTTCATCTACTACTCCATTATCTCCACAAATGATTATTATATTTTTCTTAGATAATGTATTATAAACCTCACCTGTTATACCTGATATTTTTACTGCTATTTCTTCTAATATCCCTAAACTTCCTATAGGTTTTGCTAAAGCATCTAATCTTTCCTTTGTTTTTATCATTACATCCTTATAACTAGGTTCGATGCACCTTAATGTATTTTCTAAAACTTTCATAATACCCTTCCCCTTAATATATAAATTTATATTTTTAAATATTTTTTATTTGCCAATCTATTTGTTCTTTATTTAGTGAGAGTAATATTTCATTTGCTTTTCTAAAATGATCACATCCAAAAAATCCTCTATTGGCTGATAATGGGCTTGGATGTGCCGCTTTTAATATATAATGATTTTTATTAGTTATTAATTTAACTTTTTCCTTTGCGTTATTTCCCCATAATATAAAAATAATAGGATCTTCTCTTTCATTTAAAATAGCTATAATTTTATCGGTAAATATTTCCCATCCTCTATTTCTATGAGAATTTGCCTCTCCAGCCCTTACAGTTAATGATGTATTAAGTAATAATACCCCTTGCTTAGACCAATCAACTAAAAAACCATTATTCGGTATGTAGCATCCTAACGTATTGTTTAATTCTTTATATATATTTAAAAGCGACGGCGGTGTTTTAACTCCCTTTTCCACAGAAAATGCTAAGCCGTGTGCCTGATTAGGTCCATGATATGGATCTTGGCCTAATATTACTATTTTAGTATCCTTATATGATGTCAGCTTTAGCGCCTCAAATATTTTATATTTATCCGGATAAATTATATGATTATTATATTCTAAAACAAGAAACCCTCTAAGTTTTTTATAGTATTCTTTTTCAAATTCTTCTTTTAATAACTCATCCCAATCATTATTAAATAAAACCATAAATCTCATTCCTTTCTTAAACTTTATTTTATTTTTTATATACTAAAATTATAAACCAATAAATTATTTTTTGCATAAATATTTTTCATTTACAATCACCATTTTTTGTAAGTTACATATAATGATTTTAGAAACACTAATTAATGAGGTGCGATATGTATTTTAGGAGTAATTTAGATAATTTAAATAATAAAAGTAACATATTAACCTTTGTAAGGTTATTACACGCATCTCCTGATGCGCCACCAGTAGATGTTTACGTAAATAATTTACCTTTAATAAAGGATCTTCATTATAAAGAATTCACAAATTACGTTAAACTATTACCTGGAAAATATAATATTAAAATTATTAAAAGTAGTAATCCTAGTGAAACTTTATATGATACTATATTGGATATTCCTGAAAATAAAATTTTCACAATAGCTGCTATTGGAAAATTCCCAAATGATTTTGAATTATATCCAATTATAGAAAACTATAATGGACCTTATAATGATAATGAAGTAAAAATAAGAATAGTAAATTTAATACCAGAAAGTCCAAATTTAGATGTTTCACTTAATAGTAATGAAATAACTTTCAATGATTTAATGTATATGGAGGTAGAAAATTACAAAGAAATTCCTCCAAAAAAATATAGTTTTGATGTGAAATTTCAAAACACAGACATTACTATGCTTTATATACCTAATGCACTTTTAAAACCTTCTAAATTTTACACATTATATTTAGTAGGAAAATTAGGTGCTAAACCAGGTGTTGAAGGTCTAATTCCATTAGATGGAATTACATATTTGAATCATTATTCAGATATGTAAAGTTTTTAAGCAAGTATCTTTCAAACTGATTATAACAGTTTGAATTTCCCCCATAAAAAATTTATTTAATTTAATATTATTTTATAATTTAGACCTTACAAAGGTCTTATTTTTTTATATTTACCTAAATTATATAAAAAAACACTAATAATACAAAATTAAATGTGTTACTAGTGTTTCTTTATTACTCATATAAATCTTTATATATTATTTTAAATACTTCTAATGCTTCTTCTATCCTATCTTTAAGTAAATATTTCTTATGATGAAGTTCTTTTTCCCCATCTTCTGTTAATTTATATATCTTTTGCATCTTTTTCTTTGAATCATCCCAATTCCCAACTATAAGTTTTTTCTTTTCTAACTTTTTTAATAGAGGATAAATTCCACCTGTACTAGGAACCCATTTTCCATTAGTTCTTTCACCAATTTTATTAGATATATCATTCCCATTAGTTGCACCAATACTCAATATGTATAATACATATATTGGTAATAAACCTTTAGTAAAAACTTGACCTACAGCTTCTTTTTCCTGCTGAACTTTTTTTAGCTCATTCAATTTATTTTTATATTCCTCATATAATATACGTTCTTCCTCTTTTATATCCTTCATAGTAGCCATTCACTAAACCTCATAGAAAGCTATTCCTAAAAGTCCTGGTCCTGAATGTAATCCTGCAACTGGGCTTATGTCCCCACTAAAAAATATGTTATTTATATTAGGGTGATTTGATATTTCCTGCAAATACTTCTCTGCCTCTTCTTCAGCACCACCATTACCTATATATACATCACACTTTTTATCATCTAATATTTTTTTACCTATTGCTAACATTTTATTTATAGATTGTTTTCTTCCCCTTGCTTTATCATAAGTAGAATATTCTCCTTCTTCATCAACAAGAACTATAGGCTTTATATTCAATAATTCACCTATTACACCTGCAACTTTTCCTATTCTTCCACCTTTTTTTAAATATTCTAATGTACCTATTATAAAAAATGTTTTTATCTTACTTCTAACTTCTATTAACTTTTCTACAATCTTCTCAAATTCTAGTCCACTATTTATCATTTCTCCAGCTTCTTTTATTATAATAGTCTCTGCACATGATATACTCTTTGAGTCTATTACTTCAGTCTTTATTGTTGGATAATCTTCACTTACAAGCCTCAAAGCATTATTTAATCCTGACAATTTACTTGATATTGTAACTGCTATCACATGTGTATATCCTTCTTTTTCCAACTGATTAAAAAGTACTCCCATATCTTTCATAGATGGTAATGAAGATGTCGGTGATTCTGTATCTAAAACTTTGTAAACATCATTTAAAGTTATATCTACTCCATCTCTATAATCCTTATCTTTTATAATTATTCTAAAGGGTAATACTTTTACATTGTATTTATCTATTACATCTTTTCTTATATCAGATGCACTATCTGTTATTAATGCTATTTTATTCATAAAAGTCCTCCTAATAGTATTTATATTATTTTACCTATAATTATTATATACTATTTTATACCTAATTATCAATAGTGATAATTAGCACTATTGATAACCATCACTACTGATATACTTCAAATACTTGTTATATTACAAAAAGACAAAGGCCCCAGCAATATATAATTACTATGACCTTCATCTTAACACATTAAATTAAATATAATAAATTTACTTGTTTAAGGCAAATTCTAAACTATTTTCACCAAAAAGTCTATACTTTAGAATAAATTTGTTTGAAAATTTACTTTAAATAAATTTTTTCTATTAAAATTTACTTATTTTTTCAAAACTAATTTTATATTTTCATATAAAGATTCTTTTGATTCTGACACTATAAGCTCACCATCTACTCTAGCTATAAAATCCCAACTACATTTATCACAAGCTCCTATGCATTTATTTATTGTTGTCTCATGCTCTGGAAATTCTTTATCTATTCTTTCCTTTACATATTCAAAGTCTGCATTACAAGTACAAAAGCTTATTCTCTTTTTATTCATAAAAAACTCCTTTTATATCATAAAAAATACCATTAATGCTAAAACCTCTGCTAATTCATTAACAGCCCCTAAGGTATCTCCTGTTAACCCATTAATTTTAGAATTACAAAAACAATTAAATCCATATGCCATTATTAATACTGCTAATGTTATTGTGCAAGCCTCTCTAACATTTATAAAAATCAGCTCTAAGGCTATAACTAATATTATAGTTAATACTAATTGACTTTTTTTTATTTTTCCTATAAATATATTTCCACTACCATTTTCTTTCGCTGGTTTTCCTATTGTAGAAATAAACACTATAGCCAACCTTCCTACAACTGGTGCAACTATTATTAATTCTGGAATAGAACTTTCTATTGCTAAACTAATTAAATTGTACTTAAGCAATACATCCATGATTATAGCTACACATGAATAAACTCCAATTTGGCTATCCTTCATTATCTCTATAATTCTTCCTTTTCCACCTCTAAATGCGAAGAAACCATCACATACATCACCTAACCCATCCATATGTAATGCACCTGTTAGTATAGCCGATGTTATTAATACTAAGATAGCCACTATTGTTGGAGGGAAAAAGTTTATCATTACTACATACACAACGTACTCTATAAGACCGATTATTAAAGCTATTATTGGGAAAAATATAGATCCCCTTATAAAATTTTCATTTGTGCATTCTAACTCAATATTTATAGGTATTCTTGTAAAAAATTGAACATATAATAAAAAATCATTCATATATTTTTTTATATAATTCTTCATAATACTCTCCTAATTATTTTAATTTTAAAGGCAATCCGCAAGCTACAAAATAAACCTCATCACATAATTTTGCAATGAACTGATTAATTGATCCTGCTATGTCTCTATATATTCTACTTAATTTATATTCTGGTATAAGTCCACTACCAACTTCATTGGTAACCATTATTAAATTTTTATTACACTCTTTTGCTTTTATAATTAACTTTTCTACTTGAATCTTTATAACATCTTCTATATGTTCTGCTTCTTCTAACGATAAATCATCAAAATTTGTTTTTTCATTAAACATTAAATTTGTAACCATTATAGTAATACAATCTAATAATATGTTTTTTTCTTTACTATTTTCTATAGCAATATGTAAGTCTTTAAATCCTTCATATGTATTCCATTTACTATTTCTTCTTTGAATATGCTTATTTATTCTATTTTCCATTTCTTTATCTGTAACTATAGCTGTAGCTATATATAAAACATCATCAGTATCTTTAAGTAGACTTTCTGCAAAACCACTTTTTCCACTTCTACTACCACCAGTTACTAAGACTATTTTTCCCATAAATTACACCTACCTTAAAATATTTATATTTAATTATTTAAATAAATTTTACAAAACATTATTGGGTATAATTCCTTCAATAAATAAATTGTTATATTCATATTTAATTATTGAAACATCTCCATTTTTAGAAGCAAATTTCCAAAACAATTCCATATTATCATCAGCAATATAACAATATATACTTCTAATTACCCCACTATGGGCAACTATTAAAACATTTTCATCATCTTCTTTTATAATCTCTTGAAAAAAACTTTTTACGCGAAAATACATATCTTTATAACTTTCACCTTCAGGTGGTTTAAAACCAATCCAATCTTTTCCCCATTCATCGCATTCTTTTGTATATTCTGACTTTAACTCATCATACTTTTTACCTTCAAATGCTCCAAAATTTCTTTCATTTAATCTAGAATCTCTAATAATCTCATCATAATTAAACTTATCACATAATATTTCTTTTGCAGTTTGAATTGTTCTTTCTTTTTCGCTTACATAAACCTTATCTATTTTTTTATCTTTTAAAAAATTTCTTAGTTTTTCACACTGATATATTCCATAATCGGTCAACCCATTATCTATATCACCATAAAATTTTTCATCCTTATTTTCTTTAGTTTCTCCATGTCTAACTAAATATATATTCAATTTATCACCTTCTATGTACTTAAAACTTTTTAGTATTAGTTTATTTTTTAAGATTATAAACTTTAATTTTAAAACTGCCCTACATATCTTATATTACTGTTTTTTCTAATAAAAAACAAGGAACGATATAGTAAAAAATCTCTAACTTTAATTTATTATTATATATAGGTTTCCAAGTTGACTCTTTAAACAATCCATTCCAAAACTTGGATACCTAAAATAGTGAGACATGCTCCGAATCACTTTAAATTCAATGCTGCATCTTGTATGAAAATATTTTAAAGTTATTGAATAAATTTAAATTGAATCTTATTTTCCTATATAAATAACAAAAGCAATATAATTATAATTAATCATATTGCTCTTATTATTTATTTTAAACTATTATATATAATATCTAAATTTGACTTCATAGATTCCAAATAACTTAAATTATCTTCTTTACTATGTAAAGTATAAATAGTAGCAGTTTTTCCATCTACTTCTTTTGCTAAAGTTTCTGATACCTGAGGACTAACTAGACTTTCCATAAATATAGTTTTTATATTTTTCTCTTTACATAAGTCTGTTAACTCTTTCATTTTTTTAGGTGACGGTTCTCCTTCTGCAAAAACCCCCTCAATACTAATTTGATTTAAATTAAAGTCTCTACAAAGATATGCAAAAGTTGCATGCCCTGTAACAAAATTTTTATTACCTATTGAATCAAATTTAACTTTATAATCTTTATATAAATTATCTAATTCATTGGCAAAAGCAGCATAATTTTCTTCATAATACTTACTATTAGCATTATCAAGTTCAACTAGAGCATTTTTTATATTTTCACTTTGAATTTTTGCAGTAGTCAAACCTAACCATAAATGTGGGTCTACACCTAAATTTTCATGAGTATTTTCTGATTCTATATGTGAACTATTACTATTTTCATCAGATATATTTATAAGATTAACTCCTTGTGATGTATCTATAACTTTTAATTTTTCATTCTTAACTGCTTTTATAACATCCTTACTCCAATGTTCCATTCCTGCACCGTTCAATACTAACATATCTGCATTTTCTAATTTTCTTAAATCTTTAGCTTTTGGTTCAAAATCATGTGGCTCTACACCTTCAGGAATTATAGTATAAACATTAACCTTATCTTTACCTATTTCTTTTACAAACTCCTCCATAGCATAAAAACTTACTACAATATTTAATTTCCCATTTTGGGTTTCTATTTCTTCTTTTTTACCACTGCACCCTATTAGTGATAAAGTTATTATTATAATCATTGTATACGATATAACTTTCTTAAACATTTATTTTAAAATCCTCCACTAAATTATTAATTACAAATTTTCAATAGGTATTGCAAATCATTTGCGTTTATATTATTATAACATTTGTATTAATATATTCCAATAGTGTTTTTTATAAATTTAAGTTAAATAAAATTTCATTATAAATTTTGTACAAAAGATTTATTTTTATTCAATTGAAGTATTATTTTTCAAAGTTATTTTTATTTTTCGTTTTTTATTACATATTTTGGATATAATTATAATGATTATGTTTTTTAATAAAATGTTTGGAGGTTTTTTATGATTTCAATAAATTCATTATCCTTTTCATATAACTGTAATAAGAATTATTTATTAAAGGATATAAATTTAAATATAAAAAGTGGTAGTTATGTTTCTATAATTGGTGAAAATGGTAGTGGAAAAACAACATTAATTAAGCTTATATTAAATTTAATAAAGCCTAGTAAGGGTTCTGTTTCTTTAAGTAGTAAAAATATATCTTATGTACCTCAAAGAATAACTAACTTGAATGCTGGTTTTCCTATAACTGTTTATGAGGTTTTAGATGTTCATAGAAAAGTTCTTAAAATTAAAGATAAAGATTGTATAATTAACGCTTTAAAATCAGTAAATATGTATAATTTTAAAGATTGCTTAATTGGTAGTTTATCTGGAGGTCAACAACAAAAAATCCTTATTGCAAGAGCAATAATAAGTAAAAGTGATTTGATAATTTTAGATGAACCTTCTACTGCATTAGATGAGCAAAGTACAAAAGATTTATATTCTATTATCACAAAGCTAAATACAGAAGAATCAGTGACAATTTTATCTATAGAACATAACATTAAGATGGCTATTAAAAATTCATCTCATATTTTATATGTTAAAGATGGAAAAGCATCACTTCATTCAACTAAGGATAATCTTAATTTTTTATCATAAACTTTGAAATTACTCTTAATTTATAGTATTAACAAATTAACCTTAGTTTGAACTTTATATTACAACGTATAATATTTATACATAAATTTTATTATTTTGGAGGATTAAAATGTTTCATTACGAATTCATGCAAAATGCATTTATTGCAGCTATATTTATATCTATACTCTGTCCTCTAGTAGGTGTTTTTTTAGTGTTAAAACGCTATTCTATGATGGGCGACACACTTGCTCACAGCTCATTTGCAGGTGTTGCTATTGGTCTTGTAACTGGTTTTAACCCTATACTATGTGCTTTTATATTTACAAGCTGCTGTGCTATATTAATAGAAGTTCTACGAAATTATTACAAAAAACAGGCAGATTTAATTTTAGTTATAATATTAACTCTAAGTGTGGGAATTGGGATTTCCTTATCTAGTAGTGGAAAAACTAACACAAATATAAATTCTTTTCTTTTTGGAAGCATATTGACAGTAACTAAACAAGACTTATTCACTATGCTTATATTAAGCATAATTTCTATAATAACCTTATATAAGCTTTATAATAAACTTATTTATATAACTTTTGATGAAGAAGGTGCATCGATAAATAATATAAATGTTACTAAAATAAATTATATATTTGCTTTATTAGTAGGAGCTACTATTTCTGTTTCCATTAGAGTTATGGGTATCTTAGTAATCTCTTCTATGATTGCACTACCTGTAGCTACTGCTCTTCAATATCATAGTGGCTTTAAGAAAACTATGATATTATCTATAATTTTTGGATTTATAGATATAATATCCGGATTATTTCTTTCTTATATTATGAATTGCGCGCCGGGAGGAACAATTGCCCTTGTTTCTGTACTAGTTCTTGTGATAGTTCTTGTAGTAAAAGGAAAGCGCTAAAAGACTCAGGATACTGTAGTGAATTTTTTTCTACTTATCCTGAGTTTTTATATTTTAAATAATATTATTTTCTTTTGTATATTCTAAATTTGCCTTATTTATAACTGCTTTTCGAAAATTCTCAACACCTATTTTATCTATAAAAAATCCTAACTTTTCACCAAATTCAGCTTCTTCTTTATAATAATCTAATATGGCTTTAACTAATTCGAAAGCTTCATTCTCTGAAAGCTCTGATTTTATTATATTAGCTAATCTTTGATGATATCCTGAGGATCCACCTGCTGAAACTATAAGTTTCCCATTATAATCCGTTAACACCCCAATATCTTTTGAATACACACTACCACATGCATTTCTACATCCTGCTACTCCAATTTTAGTTCTATTAGGCATATCAGCGCCGTGGAATTCATTGCTAATTTTCATTCCTAACCCTATAGTATTATGCTTAGATCTTTTACAGAATCCTGCAGGACACATTTCTACATTTTTTACTGAATATTGATTTTTAACTGCTGGCTCCATTTCTAATTCGTTCCAAATGCTACTTAAGTCATCTTCTTTCAAATTAGTAATCATAATTCTTTGACCTGATGTTATTTTTAAAACTCCATTATATTTTTCAGCAACAATAGCAATTTTCATTAAAGTTTTTGGAGTTAAAAATCCACCTGGTATATGAGGAGTAATAGCATATGTTCTTTTTCCATCTCTTATTTTTTGTAAATTACCATAATGACTACTCATAATCTTACAGTACTCCTTTAGAATATATTTTTAACTTATTATTAGTTTTATTAAATTTACTTTTATTATACCATTTTACTTAATTATTGTTTGTAACTTATGTTACAAACCTTAAAGTTTATCCCATTATTTTATTTTTATAAATCTTTCAAATAAGGCATACCACCTTGTGCACCTAATTTAGTTACTGAGATTCCCGAACACTTAACACCAAACTCTATAGCTTCTTTTAATGCAAGTTCATTAGCTATAGCACCTGCAAAAGTTCCTACAAAAGTATCTCCTGCTCCTGTTGTATCTATAACCTTAACCTTCTTTGCAGGTATATTTATTACTTCTTTTCCGTCAAAATACCAAACACCATTTTCACCATTAGTTATTATAAGTTTGTTTGGATATTTTTTTAATTCTTTTTCCATAGCATTCTCTGTATCTAATACAACTTTATACTCATGCTCATTAGGTATTATGTAACTTACTTTGTCTACAATTTCTTTTGAAAGTTTAATTGCTGGTGCTGGATTTAAAATTATTTTTTTATTATTTTTATATGCAAGATTTATAATAAATTCTACTGTATCTAAAGGTATTTCTAATTGAAGTACTATAATATCACATTCTAATATTTTTTCTTTAATGGAATTTATATATTCTATATTACACTTACTATTAGCACCTGCAACTATAACTATTGAATTTTCTCCATCACATAACATAATATTAGCTATTCCAGTTTTAATTTGTTCACAAATTTTAATATTCTTTACCTTTAAGTTATTCTTTTTCATAGATTCTAATAAAAATTCTCCATGAGTATCTTTTCCTATAGCTCCAAAAAAATTTACATCTCCACCTATTCGTGATGCAGCAACTGCTTGATTTAAACCCTTTCCTCCTTCACCTATAAAAAAACCCTCTCCTATTAACGTTTCTCCTGGTTTAGGTAATTTGTTAGTTTTAGTTACTAAATCTGCATTGGCACTTCCTATTACTGCTATTTTCATTTTATCTCTCCTTATTTTTTATCTTAATGTCATTTTTCACTTATATTATTTTATAAAAAAGGATCAATAACAATATTTATGCAATCGATCCTTTTATCTATAAAATAGAGAACGCTAATTTACTTATTGCTTCCATAACTATTTCTGTAGGATAACCTACTATAAAACTAAATATAGATTTACCTCCAAATATAGGTATTATTAATAATATAAAAATTATATTTTGATATCTATAAAATTGATTAGGAATCTTTAAAAATTGTTTAGGAAATAAATCCCTTATTATATGAAACCCATCAAATCCTGGTATAGGTATTAAATTTAAAAACATCCATAAACAATTATAATATGAAACTCTATATACTATAGTATTTAATATTAAGTGTAAATCTTCATTTTTTATAGGTAATTTAATTACCAATACTAAAAGCAACATAAAAATTATAGAACAAAGTAGGTTTGCCAAAGGTCCTGCTATTGATATTTTTAAATCATCCTTATAATAATTCTTAAGTGCACTAGGATTTATTTGTATAGGTTTTGCCCATCCAAAACCAATAATTATCATCATAAGAAAACCTAAAAAATCTATATGTGAAAATGGATTTAAAGTTAATCTCCCTTGATATTTAGGAGTTTCATCACCTAACATAACTGCTACTTTAGCGTGAGCATATTCATGAAATGTAATAGCTACTAATATTGCTGGAAGCATTAGTACAATTCTCAATAATTCATCCTTCATATTTTCATCCCCTTCCTTCAAGCTTTATTGAACATTTAGCTAATTATTCTTATGTTATCATATTATAATTAATCATTTCAATAATCACCTAAAAAAAATTAGCCACCTATTTATGTAGGTATATCATTTTTAAAAATTCTATAATTCAAAGTACTTTTCACTATGTTCTTACAATTGAATTTAAAAATAAGAGTAAGATTTAACCATCTTACTCTTATTGTAAATAAACTAATATTAAATATATTATTATTTTTTATATTTTATTACATAAATATTTTGTCCATTTTTAACCATTATCCCATCGTTTCTAAATGATAAAAACTCACCATTATATGTTGTAACACTTTTATCTATTTCATTTGTCACAGTTTTTCTTGTTTTATCATGAACATAAATTTTTCCTTCACTATTTATAAATATATTTTCACTTTTTGATGGGCTGGTCATTTTTATTTGTGTAAAGTCATTTTCATAATCATTAACAAATTCATTTTTTTCATCTTCTAACTTCTCTACATCCATCTCTTCAGATAAATTTTGTTTACTTTCTATTGTTTTATAATATATACTTTCAACTAAATCATTCTTCAAACTACCAACATATATATTTTTTTCATTATCGGTACCTAGAAGTGTTAATTTATCCACACCGTCTATATTTATTTCTTTATTATCTTGAGATGAATATATTTTGTTATATACTTCACCTTCATAATATAAAATATCTTCTGTTCTTAATAATGACATGTTGCTTATATATTTAGGCACAGTCTCAATCTTTGAGCCTTCTCCCATTCTATCAATTCTATAAATACTACTAACATTATCACTATCCACAGTTTTTATGTATGTAAGTCCTGTAAGTGTCGATAATTCTATATCGCTAACTTGTATATTTTCATCATAAACCTTAAAATCTTTAATTAATATTTTCTCATCCTTTTTTACATCATAAGAGGATACCATTAGTTTTATTCCATTATATCCAGAGTTTTTTTCTACAATTAGCATTCTATCTCTATCCGGTAACCATTTATAATAACTAATTTCTGAATTATCTTCTAACTGTACTTTTTTTATTTTTTCTGACTTTATTTCCTGTACATATAAATGATTTTTTTCTATATAAGATAGATATTTACAGTTATGAGAAAATTGGATTTTACTTGCATTATCAGATATTTTCACATCAACATCTTCATATTCTTTTTCATCTGCATCAAAATCTTCTATTTTTTTATAGTTACATTACTAGCAGAGCTTAAAAACTTACTATCTACATAATAAAAGCCCAAAAATTGAACAAATAAAGAAATGACTATCCAAAGTGTTAATTTTTTTATCGCTTTCATATACTTCTCCTTGTCCTATCTTTCTACATATATAACGGATGGAACAGATCTTTCTCCTAACGAATCTGATGGACTGTTTATAATTTCATCATTGTAAAACATTGTTGATGATGATCCACCATCTAAATTACTTGCATTCCATGCCCCATATTCATATAGTATGTCTTGTACATCTTTTAGCGTGGCTCCTAAACTATTAGCCTGCCTTCCATCTATTACTAACAATAATATTGTTCCATCTCTTTTCTGAGCAATAGCAGTTCTAGGGGCAATTCCCCATCCTCCATCACCAGAGTTTATTGCCTTTTGTCCATCTACAATTAATGCTGGTCCAAAACTTACAGCCTCTGTTACATTTTTTTGTAAAAGCTCATTAAAACTATATTTTCCAACAAGTAATACACCTTCTTGAGTTATAGCTACAACTTCTCTTTGTAAGTTATTATCTTCTATATCATTAAAATGTGTCTTTCCACCACTCATAATTATACCTGTAGGAATTCCTCCAGTGCCTGTCCAAAGTGACCCTGTAGCTTCATCTGTAAAGCCACCACCATTGACAGCTGCAATAGCATTATTATTCATTGCTATTTCACTTGTTAATTGTCCTTCTGTAGTTCCTTCTGTGCTAAGTTTTGAGCTAAATCCTACTTTAACTCTAGTTGGGTCCTTTATTGTTAGTAAATATCCCTTATACTTACTTGTTTGAACCTCTTCTAATAATATAGTCTGGTCATTTTTATTTTCTACTTTGACACTACTATCATTTTTATTTTGAGCTAAAGTTGTAATTGCCTGGTCCTTCAAAATTTCATTTATTTTTTCTTCACTTAAAAACTTGGTGGCAATCCATTGGTGACTTAATGTAGTCATTGCTGTGGTAACTAATGTGTTTCTAACATTTTCAAATGGCCCATAATACGCTATGTAAGGTGCTGTTGAACATGTAAATATTAATTGAAAAACTAAAAATCCAATTACTCGCTTAAATTTTTTCTTCTTTTTTATAACTTTTCTAGACTTTTTAGACTTGTTGTTGTTTTTGTTCTTGTTTTTGTTCTTGTTTTTGTTTTTTTCCATTATAATCTTCCTTTTAAAATATTATATAGTCAATGTTTAATAATATTGTAAAACACTAATATAATATCGTAGAAATAAAAAAAATCAATTAAAATTCGATTACAAAATTTAAAAATCTTGTAATCGAACTTTTTATACTATAACTTTTTAGCAGCTTCAAATGCTAATGGAGATCTCTCACATTCATCAAATTTTAAAGTTATTTGATAGCAAAGTTCACTACCTTTCATTCTTTCTGATGCATAACATAACCCATTTGATCTAGAGTTCATAAAAGGATGATCTATCTGGTCTGGATCCCCTACTAAAATCAATTTACTACCACTACCAATTCTTGTTGTTATAGCTTTAATCTGCTTAGGTGATAAATTTTGAGCCTCATCTATAATAACCCAATTTTTCACTATAGATCTACCTCTAAGATAAGCTACTGCTTCTGTTACTATTATTCTACGATCAAATATTTCTCTTACTTTATCTTGAAGTTCTTTTTCATTTTTATATCTTTCAACTTCATCAGAATCAACTAATATTTCTAAGTTATCTAATATAGGTCTCATGAATGGAGCTATTTTTTCTTCTTCTGTTCCAGGTAAAAAACCTATTTCCTCATCCATTGTTACATTAGGTCTGCACACTAATATTCTTCTATACTCACCTTTATTTTCCTCAAAAATTTTTTGTAAACCTACAGCTAAAGAAAATAATGTTTTTGCAGTTCCAGCTGGACCCTTTATTATTACTAATGGTGCTTTGGAACTATCTGTACATAATGCTTCTATCATAAATTTTTGTCCTATATTTCTTGGACTTAACCCCATTGGCTTTACATCTTTATAATAAAGTGGAACTATATTTTTTCCATCAAATCGTCCTAATGCAGTTTGCCTTGAATTTTCCATTGCATGCATTAATATAAATTGATTAATATATAACTCTGGCTTATAATAATCTTCTTTTTCTTCATCATATGCTAGGAAATCATCTTTAGGCATAACTCTATTTTTATAAAATTCTTCTATTTTACTTGATGGTATATAAAGTTCAATTCTTCCTGTATATTGTTTGTCTTCTGATACCTCTGTATCATAAAAATCTTCACTTTTTATATTTACTGTATCTGCTTTTATTCTTTCAAATATGTCTTTAGTTATTAATATAACTTCTTCTCCGCTTTCTTTTAACCCTTTGCATACTTGTATTATTCTATTATCTGCTTTTGATTTGTTCCATGAAGGTGGTATTTCTGTTTCATGATGGTTCATCTCCACTCTTATTTTTCCACCATTAGGCAATTCAACCCCTTCTATTAAAGAACCTTTTTTTCTTAAGGCGTCTATCATTCTTCCTGCATGTCTTGCATTTTCGCCTAAATCACTTTTATCCTTTTTAAAGTTGTCTAATTCCTCAAGAACTACCTCCGGTATTACTACATTACTTTTTCCAAAAGACAATATAGCTGAAGATGAATATAATATAACATTAGTATCTAATACATAGGTCTTTTTCACAGTATATGCCCCTCCTCTCATATATTATTAATATATGAGAGTTTTGTAATAAATGAATATATTATAAGCTAATTTTAAAAATTTTATTTTTAAATTACAGTAATATTATTAGTTTTTCAATTTTGTAACTTTTCTAATTATTATTTAGTTTACAAAAAGTATTTTTTATATTACATATATATGATATTATTATATTTGTTGTTTTTTACAATTTTAAAAGCATAATATATTAAACTTATTCAAATAATACTTACTATACATATAAATACAAGCTTTATTTTTTATTTTTATCATTGTATTCTTTAAAAATATTTATAATTAGTAAATTAATAAAATTTACATTATTTTCTTTTAATTTTGAAATATTTTTATTCAATACTTATTGATAATTAATAATTTTTATTATATAATAGTATTAATCACAAAACGAGGTTGATAGTTATGATAAATTTTACTCAAATCTTCAAAGAAAAGAAATTAAAACTTACACCTCAACGTATAGCTGTTTATAAATATTTATGTTCTACTACAGAGCATCCTTCTGCAGAAACTATTTATAAAGCTCTGCAAGAAGATTATCCTACTATGAGTCTTGCAACTGTTTATAAAGCATTAAAAGTTTTAGTGTCTGTAAATCTTGTTCAAGAGTTAAATGTAGGAGAAGGAAACTTCAGATATGATGCATCTATTTGTCCACATCCTCATATACAGTGCATTAAATGCTCTAGAGTTGATGATGTCAATGGAATATCTTTTGTACACTTAAATGATGATATAAAAGATTATACAGATTATGAAGTTCTTTTAAACCAAGTTTACTTTTACGGTTTATGTAGTAAATGTAAAAATTCAGCACAGTTAGAGGAAAAAAATGAAACAAAATAAACTGATAGCTTAAAGCTATCAGTTTTTTTTGCATATATTTTTTTAAAACTCATATAATTCATAAATAGGACTGTAAAATCTATTTTTATTTAGGAGGACATTTTATGAGATTAAAAAGGCTCTTTAAAAATAAGATTCTATGCTTATGTGTTATATGTATAGGATTGTTTTCTATATTTTCTATATACTTACTAACCTTAAACAATAATGATACTACATTACCCACATTTTCTCCTACTATAAACAATTCAGTTATTAATGAAGACTTAGATGGTAATGGTAGTAAAGATGCATTATACATCAAAACTGATGATAAAAATTATTTAATTCAAATTAATTTAAATGGAGAAAATAGTCTAAGCCTAAACCCTTCAAAAGAATTTTCTACTTTAGGCGAGCATAAAACTTATTGGCCTATGCGAATTACTATAGCAGATGTTTCTAGAAACAACACTAAAGAATTATTCACTCAGTGTTCAATTGGAGAAAATCCACTTCAAAGCATTTTCATATTTAAAGATGGTTCTTATGAAAATGTCTTTTCAAAGGAAAATAACATTTTAGGTCTTATAGATAATTCAAATAATAAAACTCCTAAAATTATAAGTGGTAAGTTTAGTAGTGGGTATATGGATTTGCATAGTTATATTGTATCAAACAATTCTTTAAAAGAATTTCCCTATTTATATAAAAAAAATTATATAGGTGATATCATTGTATGCGATTTTATAAACTTGATTCAAAGTTTTCCTTATGATTCTTTACAAATTCCTAACTACTTTAGCCCTACATTAGATGATAGTTCTATAACCAATATTTATACTGTTGCCAATAACAATTTAAACTATATCTTTCAAGATTGCTTTTTTAAAGATATAACTTATGATGAAAAGGGACTACCAAAAGATGTTAGTTGGACTTTAAATTTTAAGGGAATTGATTCAAATAGCCCTAAAAAAATTAGAAATTTTACATTTGATATTATAGTAACAAGATTAAACGATTCTTTTGATTACAAAATTACTTCTTTAGACTTAAGTTACTAATTTTACACAAAAAAATTGGGACCATTCAAGGTCCCAAGGGGGATGGGGGGTAACTAAAGATATAATATCTTTAGTTAATGGAGATTTTAACTCCTATTACATTATATATATTACCCATCCTTATAATTTTTATTCACTTTTATTTTTTATTTTCTCTTAAAAACTTTTGTAATAAATCTAATTTATATGGTTCTATTAATTGAATAAGTATTTTTATTATATCATAAAGTTCATCTTCACTAAATTTTCTTGATATATGTGATTTAGTTTTTGAATTTTTCTCCTTTTCATCTACTTCTACTACATCTTCCACATCTATAATTTCACCATTACTATTTAAATTTTCATTAAGAGAATTTAAACTTAAATTATTTAACTCTAAATCTAAACCATCTAAATCAACATCTTTTATATCATTATTATTTAAAGTATTCAATACTTCATTTATATCAGCATCCTGAAAAAACTCCTCTATATTTGGCATAGTTTCATTTATAGTATCTCTAGCCATACCAAAAAAGTTTGATATTATCCCTTGAAATGCAGCTACATCATTCTCTGATATATTATTAAACATACTTTCAAATTCTGATTGCATATTATTTTGTTCTTTTCTCATAGAACTATTATTACTTTGATTATTTGAATTCTTTTGTTTATTTTGGTTGTTTTGATCTGTTTGAGGTTCGTTTTGATTCATAAAACTATTAACCATTTTAACAATTTCGTTAAAGTTAAATCCCGGTGGCATCATATTTTGAATATTAGGTTGATTGGAATTATCATTATTATTAAAGTTTGATCCTCCTTGATTTCCTCCTCCACCAATAAATGTAGATATTAAATTAGATAAAAAATCTCCTTGTGGTTGTGCTCCTCCACCGCCAAACCCTGTTAAAGCAGACAAAATTGACATTATTCCTTGATTTAGTCCACCTCCAAAGAAATTTGAAAATGGATTAGGTGGCATAAATTGTTGAGGATTTCCTTGAGAATTCATATTATATCCTTGACTATTTACATTATTCCATTGGTTCATATGAGGATTTGTACCACTTATCTGTTCATTATTTGCCTGTGTTATATTAGGATCTATCCCCATATTTGGATTCATTCCTACATTAGGATTCATTCCCATATTTGGATTCATGCCCATATTTGGATTCATCCCCATGTTTGGGTTCATTCCCATATTTGGGTTAACTCCCATGTGCATCTGTTGATTTATAGGACCTTCATAATTGTTATAATTAGTTGAATATTTTTCTTCTCCTCTTCTTTTTTTATGTTTACCCATACAATCACCTCTTTACTTCTCAAACACTTCAATTCAAATTTATAATGAAACTCCATACTATATATTTCAAATTTAATATTAGGCTAAGTTTTATGTATATTTTTGTAATAATTTGTAACTGTATTATTACTTTAAAAAGCAATCCATGTATTCACATGGACTGCTAAAAATCTTATCTTTCTGCAAAACCCCCCACCTTGGGCCATGGCTTTAACGCAATTTATATTTTATCTTTAGTTGTAAAATATTAACAACAGCAAATTGTTCTGTATGGGCTATATGCTACATTATTACTTGAACGTCCGCAAAAACACATCCATAGCCATACTAATAAAATTATGGTCATTGTTGACCTTCCATCTCTACAATTGGTATTTAATAGATTTCCTTGGTTTAGTATTACTATTACTAATAATAGTAAGAATAACCCCATGCCATTATTGCATCTCATAGTATCTACCCCTTTTACTCTGAATTTACAGATGCTAAATTATCTACAGCAGCAACAACAACAAGGTTTGCATTTAGGTTTTTGTCTTTCTACACAACAAACTGGAATACATGACATATTTTGTGCAGCTGGTCTGTATGGCATATATGGTCTAACATTATTATTCATATTGTTATTGGAGTTATTGCCACAACAACCTGAACACAACCAGAACAAGAATAATAATACTAATGCATTTCTTGATGAGTTGTCTTTACAGTTTCTAGTATTTAACAATCCTTGATAATAAAATATTGATATTATCAATAATATAATGCATGGATTGCAACAGCTATTAGAATTTCCGAAATTATTTCCACATCCAAACATACTTATCCCTCCTTGTTAAATTTTGTCTAATTCCTTTTAAACTATTTTTATATTTTAACAGAATCTTCTTCCACCAAATCCGCATCCACAAAATAGGAAGAATATTATTATTATCCACCAGAACCACATACCACCAAATCCGCCGTAGCATCCATTTCCACAGCCGAATCCGTATCCATAATTAGAAACTTGTTGTTGTGGAAGTATTTGTTGTGGAATATAGCAACAAACATATTCTTTTTTAGATTTTTTAGATTTTTTACCACTACAGCAACAGCATGGATCACAGCAGCATGAACATGGTTCACAACATGCGCATGGATCGCAACATGGGTTACAACATGGGTTTGGCATTGGTTGAGGCATTGGTTGAGGCATTGGTTGAGCTCCACCACATCCGAATCCATTTCCGCCACATCCACAGAAGCACCAGAAGATAATTAATAAGAATACCCATATCCAAATACCATTTCCTCTTCTATTACCACAGCCACATCCGTTATTGTTTCCGCCACAGTTATTATTAGATCCACCATTATCACATCCACAGCTTGAGCTATATCCTTCTGCATTATTTTCTGTATTTTCTCCATTGTTTAAACTAGAAATCAAGTTTAATAAAGCATTCATATCCATAAAATATTGTCCTCCTTTTATTTTAGATATATTTTTTATTTCTTTTGTACACTACATCTTATGATTTTTTTCCTTTTTTGACACTAATTTATATTTATTTTGTTAATTTTACATTCATTTGTTTATCAATTAATTCTTCTGTTTTCTAATAATATACTATTTACATAGACCATATTTTGTTACATAATATTACTATTTTTTATAATAAATATTGTAATTAGAAAAAATTGAATTAAAATATCTGTTCTAAGGTTAATATATTAATGCTACAATATATTATAGATTTAATTTTAATTTTCTTATATTTATAGAGAAACAAGCTCTCATTTAAATTTATTCAATAACTTTAAAATATTTTTATGCAAAATGTAGTATTGGATTTTAAGTAATTAGGAGCATGTCTCACTATTTAGGGTATACAAGTTGTGGAATGGATACTTTTAAAAGTTAACTTGGAACCCTAGAATTAAAAACAAATCAATATTTTTTATTATTCCATAAAATTTAGCACAATTAATATTTACATAAGGGGTGTTTTTATTGTTATTACCGTTAATTATTGATATTTTTATAATAATATTAGTGTATTTTTTCCATTTGTATTTTTTATGTATAAATTAGTATTTGATTATAAAAAATTCTCTATTTTTTCTTTCAAATCCATTGGCGCAATTATCATTTATACAATAATAGTACTATTACTACCTCCAATGCACGCTAACACATTGCCTTTTTTTGCAGTAGTATTAGCGATTATGTATATGAAAAATGAACATGATAAAGATTATTTTAAATATAATTTTAGTATTAGAAATACTAATTTCATATTAGCTTTTAAATATGCACTTTTCAGTTATGCTATTTCAATCGTAGCTGCTTTAATTTGGGATATAATTTTAAAATTTATGGGAGTAACCACTGAACAACAAGATGTAGTACAAATATTATCAGATTATACACTTCTTAAATTTTTGATTTCCGTTCCATCTACAGTTATTTTTGCTCCTATTTTAGAAGAATTTGTTTTTAGATACCTTCTCTTTGAGAAATTCTTAAATAAGTTTATTCATCCAATACTTTCTGCTATAATAACAAGTTTAATTTTTGCATTCATGCATTTTAGCCTAAGTGCATTTTTAACGTTATTTACTCTTAGTTTGCTAACATGCTATTTCATGCATAATAAAGGTTTTTGGTATTCTGTATCTATTCATATGATGATGAACTTAATTACTACTACCTTAATTTTTATTAGTAAACTATCTTAAACTCAAAAAAACACATACTTTTATAAAGTATGTGTTTTTTATATTTATTTGAATTTTTAAGTTATTAATAAATATTTAATTTTATATAATCATAAACACTTATTAACTATTCCAATTCTATATTTTTACTTAATTCTTCTAATAAATTTTCTTTACCTTCTTTTTTTAATGATGAAAAGAAAACTATTGATTCTTCCTTATCCATTTTTAAAGTTTCTCTTATAAGTTTTTTACTTTTGGCTGCCTCATTATTAGTTAATTTATCCCTTTTTGTAGCTACCACTATAACATTATACCCATAATGTTTTACCCAATTATACATAATAACATCATCATTAGTAGGCTTATGTCTAGAATCAACTAAAAGCACTATTTTTTTTAGCTGTGGACGATCTATTAAATATTTCTCCATCATTTTTCCCCAGCTATCCTTTTCTTTTTTAGATACTTTTGCATATCCATATCCTGGCAAATCTACAAAATAAAACTCATTGTTTATTAAGAAAAAGTTTATTAATCTAGTTTTTCCTGGTGTACCACTTACTTTAACCAATTTCTTTCTATTTGTTAAAGTATTTATAAGTGATGATTTTCCAACATTTGAACGTCCAACAAAAGCAAATTCTACTCTATTATCAATAGGATATTGTTGTGGTTTCACTGCTGATATAACAAATTCTGATTGTTTAATTTCCATTATTCATCTCTCCAATAACTAAAGCATTCTTTAGTACTTCATTTACATTTTCTACTGGTATAAATTTTATCTTATTTTTAACGCTCTTAGGCAGTTTATCTATATCTTTTTTATTGTCTTTTGGCATTATTATAGTATCTATACCCATTCTATATGCAGCTAGACTTTTTTCTTTTAGTCCTCCAATAGGCAACACTTTTCCAGTTAAAGTTACTTCGCCAGTCATTGCAACATTATGTTTTACTTTTGAATTACTTAACGCTGATACCATAGCTGTAGTCATTGTTATCCCCGCTGATGGGCCATCTTTAGGTACTGCCCCTTCTGGTACATGTATATGAATATCTTTGTTCTTATAAAACTCATTTTTTATACTAAATCTGTTTGCATTAGATCTTACATAACTATATGCAGCTTTTGCAGATTCTTTCATCACATCACCTAACTTACCAGTAAGTTCAAGTTTTCCATTTCCGTCCATAACCATTACTTCTATAGGAAGAGTATCACCACCATATGCTGTCCATGCTAAACCAGTAACTACCCCTATCTTATCATCTTGTTGCATATCATCATAGCTAAATATTTCTACGCCTAAGTATTTAGTTACATGATTAGATGTAATTGCTATTTTTTCTTTATCCTTTTCTACAAGTTCAGTTATAGCTTTTCTTATCATTGTAGCTAATTTTCTTTGTAAACTTCTAACTCCTGATTCTCTAGTATAACTTTCTACAACTTTTTTTATTGCAGAATCATGTATCTTAATTTGACTTTCTTTAACATTATGTTCTTTTAATAATTTAGGAACTATATGCCTTTTAGCTATATTAAATTTTTCCTCTAAAGTATATCCACTTACTTCTATAATCTCCATTCTATCTAAAAGTGGTCTAGATATAGTATCAAGTGAATTGGCTGTTGTTATAAATAATACTTTTGATAAGTCAAAATCTAATTCTAAGTAATGATCCCTAAAACTATTGTTTTGTTCTGGATCTAAAACTTCTAATAGTGAATCTTCTATATTTCCCTTATGATCCATTCCTGTTTTATCTATCTCATCTAAAAGAAATACTGGATTTTTAGATCCTGCTTTTTTCATACCATTTATAATTCTACCTGGAATAGCTCCTACATAAGTTTTTCTATGACCTCTTATTTCTGCTTCGTCTCTTACTCCACCTAAGCTCATTCTTACAAATTTACGTTGTAAGGCTTCTGAAACAGATTCAGCTATAGAAGTCTTCCCAACTCCAGGTGGTCCAACCAAACATAGTATTGGAGCTTTCAATCCTCTACTAACTTTTCTTACCGCTAAATATTCTATTATTCTTTCCTTAACGTCTTCCATTCCATAATGGTTTTCATCTAGTACTTTTCTAGCATTTTTTATGTCTAAATTATCTTTTGTTATTGTTCCCCAAGGTAAACCTAATAGAACATCTAAGTAAGTTTTTGTATTAAGACCTTCTTGAGAAGATGCTCCACTACTTTTTAACCTTTTAAGCTCATATAAAGCCTTTTCTCTCGCTTCCTTAGGAAGTTTCGCTTTTACCATCTTAGACTCATATTCTCTAAGTTCTTTTAACTCTTCATCATCTTCTCCCAATTCTTCTTGAATTGTTTTTATTTGTTCTCTAAGATAATACTCCTTTTGTACCTTTCCAATTTTACTTTTTACTTTTATGCCTATTTTCTTTTCCAGTGCTACAATTTCCAATTCACCTTTTATAATTGTCAACAACTTTTCTAAACGCTCTTTAATATTAATTAAACTTAATAATTCTTGTTTTTTACTTTGTTTTAATAACATATACGATGCTATAGTGTCGCATATTCTTCCAAGGTCTTCCTCTTCATCTAAATCTATCATTACATCCATTGACTGATTAGTAACTTCTAAATAGTCTTGAAAACTTTCTAGTATAGATGCAACATAAGCTTGACACTCTACCATATCTTCCTTAGGTATTTTATCTTCTATAACTTCTATTTCACCTAAAATACTACTTTCATCTTTTATATAATCTATTAATTTCCCCCTGCATTCACCTTCAACTAACACTCTTATGTAATTTTCAGGTAACCTAACCAACTGTTTTACTGTACATATAGTTCCTATTTGTTGTATATCATCTTTTTCTACGTCTTCAACTTTAGCATCTTTTTGTGAAACTAAAAAAATCTTCTGATCTTTAGTCATAGCAGTCTCAAGGGCAACTATAGATTTTTCTCTTCCCACATCAAAATTCAATACATTATATGGGAAAATACTTAATCCTCTTAAAGGTATTAAAGGAAGTTTTATTATATTATTCTCCATTTTCTCCCCTCATTTCTATAAATTAATGTTATTTTATCGCTTATGATTTAAAAAAGTATATAAATAGACTAATATATTATAACCATAATTAAGATTTTTTTCAATTAATAAGTCACTCTAATTATATATTCTTTTAACATATTTCCTTTAAATATTAAATAAAAAATATTATTAAATTAAACAACTCTTATATATTATTAACTATATAGATTTTGCAGTTAGTATATCTAAGTCACCTTTAACATTCACATCCAATGTTTCATACTCTTGATTTACTATTGAAATTTTTATCACTTCTTTTATATGACCTACTGGTATAATATCAACACCTTCAATCTGACTAAAACTCTCTTGCCAGTTTTCTTTAGGAATAATTATCTTTGTAGCACCTGCTTTCATAGCAGCTTGAATTTTAGAACTTACACCACCTACTGGCATTACAAGTCCATAAATAGATATTTCACCAGTCATAGCAACTTTATTGTTTACTCTATTTCCAGTTATAGCACTATATATAGCAGTGGCTATACTTACTCCTGCTGATGGACCATCTACTGGAGTTCCCCCTGGAAAATTTACATGTATATCATATTCATTTACATGTAATGAAAAAGTTTTTTCAATGACAGTAATTACATTTTCTAGTGATGATGCTACTGTGCTCTTTCTCTTTATTTTCTTGTTGTTATCTTTAATTTCTTCTTCTTCAACTATTCCTGTTATTTTAATTTTTCCCATACGAGATTTAACTTTCATCGCCGTTGCTTCAATCTCCATCAATGCTCCTATATTAGCTCCATACACTGCCAACCCATTTACATTTCCTATCATAGGCGCAGTCTTTACTTTCTTTATAGGTCTTTTACTATAATGACCATTTTCAATAACCCACTCAACATCTTCAACACTTACATACTTTCTATTTTCATTTATAGCTATTCCTGATGCCAATTGAATTAAATTAACTGCATCTCTTCCATTTGAAGAATATAATCCCACTAACTTTGCTGCATCTTCTTCTAAATTTAATTCTAATTTTTTCATAGCATTATTGGCTATAACTTCTATTTCTTCTGGTGTTAGAGCCCTAAAAAATATTTCTACACATCTTGATCTTATAGCTGGAGGTATTTCTTCTGGATTTCTTGTTGTAGCACCTATCAGTCTAAAATCTGCTGGAAACCCATTATCAAATATATCCTTTATATATTGTGGCATATTATTATCTTCAGAGTTATAATAAGCACTATCTAAAAATACTTTTCTATCTTCTAATACTTTTAATAACTTATTCATTTCAATTGGATGCAACTCACCAATCTCATCTATAAATAGAACTCCACCATGAGCTTTAGATACAGCTCCCATTTTAGGTTGTGGTACCCCAGCTGCACCTAATGGTCCAGCACCTTGATATATAGGATCATGAACCGAACCTATAAGCGGGTCAGCAATTCCTCTTTCATCAAACCTTATTGTTGTTGCATCTATTTCTACAAATTTAGAATAATCACCAAAAGGTGAGTTTTCTCTTTTTTTAGCTTCTTCTAAAACTAGTCTTGCAGCTGCTGTCTTACCAATGCCTGGTGGCCCATAAATTATAACGTGTTGTGGATTAGGTCCACATATAGCTGCTTTTAAAGCTCTTATACCTTTTTGTTGACCTATTATTTCATTAAAATTCGTTGGCCTGCTTTTCTCCGAAAGTGGCATAGTTAATGATATACTTTTCATTTCTTCTAGTCTTTTAGCATCTTCCTTTTTTTCATTAATATTTGATGAAGAGTTTTTTATATTACCCTTACTTGAAAATATATAAATTATTAATGAGAAAATAATTATAGAATGAACAGTTAAAATAAGAAAAATCGTTGAATTTTCCATAATCATATACATTATCCTCCATAAATCTTTATTTAGGGAATATTAGCTTTTTATATTATATAAAAGTACATACTTTCCCCTTTATACTACTATTATTTTCACATTTTCCTTTAATATTCTTATTCACTAAATAAAATTCTTACTTAATCATAAGGATAAAATATAAGTTAAAATAATTGCATAAAAATAAAGACACTATAAAACATATAGTGCCTTTATATATTAAAAATATTTAACATTATTTTCTAACATTATGCTGGTTCTAAACCTCGTTTAGATTTACCTTTTGATTCAATTTTCAACGGCTCTCTTTTTCCACTTTCAGCTATAACAACATCTGGTTCTTTAGTCTTTATTGTATCTTTAGTTATTATAACTTTTTCAATTTCTTCTCTTGAAGGAATTTCAAACATAATATCCTTCATAGTTTCTTCTATTATAGCTCTAAGACCTCTTGCTCCAGTTTTTCTTTTGATTGCTTCATTAGCTATCTGTTTTAATGCTTCTTCATCAAAATCTAATAACACATCATCCATTTCAAATAGCTTTTTATATTGCTTAACTAGTGCATTTTTAGGTTCACTTAATATACTAACCAATGCACTCTCATCTAAAGCTTGTAAAGTTACTATTATAGGTAATCTTCCAACAAACTCTGGTATTAAACCAAATCTTAACAAATCTCCTGGCATTATTTCTTTTAATAATGCTCCTATATCTTTAACTTCTTTAGTTTGAACATCTGCACCAAATCCCATTGATGATTTTTGAGTTCTTCTTGATATTATTTTATCTAAGCCATCAAATGCTCCACCACATATAAATAAAATGTTTGAAGTGTTAATTTGTATAAACTCCTGATGTGGATGTTTTCTTCCGCCTTGAGGTGGTACAGATGCTACTGTTCCTTCTAAAATTTTCAATAATGCTTGCTGTACGCCTTCACCTGATACATCTCTAGTTATAGACGGATTCTCGGATTTTCTTGCTATTTTGTCTATTTCATCAATATATATTATACCTTTTTCTGCCTTTTCTACATCATAATCAGAATTTTGAATTAATTTAAGTAAGATATTTTCAACATCTTCGCCTACATATCCAGCTTCTGTCAATGTAGTAGCATCAGCTATAGCAAAAGGTACATTTAACATTTTAGCTAAAGTTTGTGCAAGTAATGTCTTTCCTGAACCTGTTGGTCCTAATAATAAAATATTACTTTTTTGAAGTTCAACATCCCCTTCACTAACATTAGAACTTATTCTTTTATAGTGATTATAGACAGCAACGGATAAAGATTTTTTAGCTTCATCCTGTCCAACAACATACTGATCTAAATATTTTTTTATTTCTGCTGGCTTTGGAAGAGTTTCCATATCCATTTGGACACTGTCTTCTCTTTCATCTACTATAATTTCTGAGCATAATTCTATACATTCATCACATATATAAACCCCTGGTCCAGCTATAAGTCTTTTTACTTGTTCTTCATTTTTTCCACAAAAAGAACATTTGAATTTTTTCTTTTCATCATTTCTTGGCATGTCTACACCTCTCTAAAATGCTATTTCTTTTTAATTATTACCTCATCAATCAATCCATATTCTTTTGCTTCTTCTGCACTCATAAAGTAATCTCTTTCAACATCTTTTTTAATTACTTCAAGGGACTTACCAGTATTTTCACTTAATATTTCATTTAATGTTTCTTTTATTCTTATTATACGTTTTGCATGTATATCTATATCTGTAGCCTGCCCTTTAAATCCACCTAATGGTTGATGTATCATTATTTCACTATTTGGAAGAGCAAATCTTTTTCCCTTAGCTCCAGATGATAATAAAAATGCTCCCATTGATGCAGCTAATCCTGTACAAATTGTAACAACATCTGGCTTTATATAGTTCATAGTATCATATATAGCCATTCCGTCTGTTATTGATCCTCCAGGACTATTTATATAAAGATAAATATCTTTATCTGGATCTTCTGATTCTAAAAATAATAATTGAGCAACAATTAAACTTGCAGTAGTAGAGTTTACCTCTTCTCCTAAAAATATTATTCTTTCTTTTAAAAGTCTAGAATAAATATCATAAGATCTTTCACCCTTATTAGTCTGCTCTACTACCATTGGTACTAAACTCATACAACTTCCTCCTTTTTGTACTATATTTATAATACAAATACTACACTAACTAATTCTGTCCATAAATTTAATGTTTAAACTATAATTTATATATTTATATATTATTAAAATTAATTGCCAGAAAAAAAATCTGGCAATTAATCATATTTTAACAAAATTTATTATTCTATTAATTAGTAGCTTTACTAGTTTCAACTAACATTTTTCTTACTTTTTCAGCAAGGACTTGAACTTCTAAATATACTTTTTGGCTTTCCATTAACATTTCAGCTGTTTTTTCAGCATCCTCTGCACCATAGTACATTTTAGCTATTTCTTCTGCTCTAGTTTTTAATTCTTCTTCTGTAGCTTTAACTTCTTCTACTTCAGCAATTTTATCTATTACCATTTCAGTTTTAACTTTATTTGTAGCTACTTCGTTCATTTGATTTCTAAACTCTTCTTCATTTGTATTAGTGAATTGGAAGTATTTTTCAAGAGTTAATCCTTGATATTGTAATCTTGTTTCTAAATCTTTTAGCATTCCGCTTATTTCTCTATTTACCATTGATTCTGGAATATCTATTGTTGCATTTTCAACAACTGCAGATATAACAGCCTCTTCATATTCTCTTTCAGTTCTTAATTCGTTTGATTTATCTAAGTTAGCTTTTATATCATTTCTTAATTCTTCTAAAGTTTCAAATTCTGAAACTTCTTTTGCAAACTCATCATCTATTGCTGGTAATTCTTTTGTTTTTACAGCTTTAACTGTAACTTCAAATTTTGCTTCTTTTCCATTTAATTCTTCTATTCCATATTCTTTTGGGAATGTTACATGAACTTCTTTATTTTCTCCAGCTTTTAATCCAACTATTTGATCTTCAAAGTTGTCTATAAAAGTACCTGATCCAATTTCTAATTCATAGTCTTTTCCTTCTCCACCTTCAAATGGAACTTCTCCTACAAATCCTTTAAAGTCTATAACAGCTATATCTTCTTTTTCAATAGCTTTTTCTTTAACTTCTACTCTAGCATTTTTTTGTTGCATTTCTTTTATTTTATTTTCAACATCTTCATCTGTTGTTTTATATTCGTTCTTCTTAACTTCTAATCCTTTATATTCTCCAAGTTTTACCTCTGGAGCAACTGGTACATTAGCTATGTATATTAAATCTTTTCCTTCTCCAATTTGCTCTATTTCTATTTGTGGGTAATCAACTGGATTTATTTTATTTTCACTTAATGCTACTGGATATGTTTCTCTATAAACTATATCTAATGCATCTTCAAATAAAACTGACTCTCCATAATATTTTTTTACTATTGCATAAGGTGCTTTACCTCTTCTAAATCCTGGTATATTAAACTTCTTAGAGTTTTTTGCAAATGCTTTTTTTACAGCGCTATTAAATTTTTCTGCTTCTACTGTTACTGTTAGTTTTACAACGCTTTTTGGTAAATTTTCCACTTTAACGTTCATTTTTCTTTTTCCTCCTACTATATATAAATGAATATTAACCTAATAAATTATAACACATATTATTCAAATTAGGTAGATTAATTATTAACTTGTGCTAATTATAACAAACTAAATATTTCTATTTATTTTTCAATCATAGTTTATAATTTGAAATTTATCAAGCTTTTTCAAATTATACAATATTTCTATATCTAATTACAAGATTTTTTACAATTTTTCCTATTAATAAACTATATTCCCTTGTGAATCTATAAATAAAACATTGTTATCTATGTTTACAACTAAGCCTTTTTCTTGAAGATTTCCCATTTTTACATCTTTACCGTAAATTTCATAATGGGGGGTCCTATTAAGAGAATTAATATCTAAAGTCCAAATATATTGATTTTTTTCTGAAATTATCCAAGGTAGATAACTTGTATATGCTATTAAATTATCATTTATAAATTTAGGGTTATCTGCCCAAATATAACCTTGATTTTCTGTAATAACTTTATCTTTTGAAAAAGTCATATTTTCATCAGAAATATATTCCTTTTGAGTTACATCTTTAGTACTTCCGTTCAAATCAACTAAATACATGTTCTGACTATCTTTATTTAAAACAATCATATTTTTACCATTAGGACTTATATCTCCTTTTAAACTTTCAACACCTTCAAAAGAAATAATTTTTTCTTTTTTATCATCTAAGTTTAATTTTAAATTTTTTCCTTCTATTAATACATCTTTTATTAATTCTTTTTCATTATGAGAATTTTCTTCTTTATTTATGTTTTTATTAGAATCATTATTTTCTTCAACTACAGGTTCTTTTACATTGTTGGTTTCATTTTTAGATACATTAATATTGGATCTTATTATATTAACAAATTTATCTTTTATAGGTGTGCTAAAAAAAATTACTGCACTAACTAAAAAAGCACCAACTAATATTAAAATTATGTATTTTCTTCTTTTCATTTTCTTCATTTCTTTTTCATAATTTCTACTAAACATACTTGGCTTTCTTCTACCCAATTTTAATACCTCCTAAGAAATATTTAAAATTTATTTAAATATTCATATTATTCACTCATCTAATCAATGCCTCTATTTAAGTTTTAAACTTTTCTTTTCTTATTATACCTTATTTTAATATAATTAGTATATTTATGTCTAAAATTTTATATTTGCACTATTTTATTCTCAAAAAATTTCAAAATAATATTAGTATATTTAATACTTATTACTAAATCATTTCTATTATGTTATTATTTTCTTATTTTTTTTAACTGTTATCTCTTTTAAAATTAATAAAATTACCATTTAAATGTTATATTATTTTTAATTTATCATTAGATTTCAAGGTAATGCTTAATTCTAGATTAAAAGTTATTGTAAAAGATAATTATTAACTGTTACATTAACTGTATTAGTTTTTTAAAACTGTTATATTTTTTATTGCGTTTTTTTAACAATATGTTCATTTATAAAGTTATTCTTTTACATTTAAAAACATTTTTTCCTTGTTTATGATGTAATTTAATAAAATCTGATATAGATTTTACTCCATTTTTCCCTATTTACCTAAACTTTTACATTGTTTTTACATTAAATAATAATGAATATTTAAATTTATTTTTTCTGACAATTTCAAAACATATTGATTTATTTCTGTATTAGTAATACAATTATAACAGAAGCAAAACTTAAATATAAATTACAGTAAAAAAGTTATTATCATTATTTTTTATCTCTTTAAAATATAATGTTTTAAAACGTAATCACTTGTAATATATTAAGGAGGAATAGTAAATGTTTAAACAATGGGAAAATTTCAAAGGTGAGCTTTGGAAAGAAGAAATTAATGTTAGAGATTTCATTCAAAAAAACTATTCATTATATGAGGGAGACGAGTCTTTCTTAGTTGGAATGACTCCAAAAACTGAAAAAGTTTGGGAAAAAGCTCATGCTCTAATAATAGAAGAAATAAAAAAAGGTATAATTGATGTAGAAGTTAATGAAGTTTCTGGAATTAACAATTTTGCACCAGGATACATCGACAAAGATAATGAAGTAATTGTTGGATTACAAACAGATGCTCCACTTAAAAGAATTGTTAACCCATTCGGAGGATTCAGAATGGTTGAGCAATCACTAGAAGCATATGGATATAAATTAAATGAAGATATTGCAAAATACTTCAATAAATATAGAAAAACTCATAACCAAGGTGTTTTTGATGCTTATAGCAAAGAAACAAGAGCTGCTAGAAGTGTTGGTTTATTAACTGGTCTTCCAGATGCTTATGGTAGAGGAAGAATCATAGGTGACTACAGAAGAATCGCTCTTTATGGAATAGACTTCTTAATAGAGCAAAAGAAAGCTGACTTAGATGCTTTAGTAGGACCTGCTTTAGAAGAATTATTAAGAAAAAGAGAAGAAGTTAATGAGCAAATAAGAGCTCTTAATGAAATAAAAGCTATGGCTGCATCTTATGGAGTAGACATATCTAAACCATCTTCAAATGCTAAAGAGGCAGTTCAAGCTGTATACTTTGGATATTTAGCTGCTATAAAAGAAAATAACGGTGCTGCAATGTCTTTAGGAAGAACAAGTACATTCCTTGATATATACATGGAAAGAGATTTAGAAGCTGGAATTATAACTGAAGCTGAAGCTCAAGAGATAATTGATCAATTCATAATCAAATTAAGACTTGCTAGACATTTAAGAACTCCAGAATATAATGAATTATTTGCTGGAGATCCTAACTGGATAACTGAATCTATAGCTGGAGTATCTGTAAATGGTCAACCATTAGTAACTAAAAACTCTTTCAGATACTTACACACATTAACTAACTTAGATCCAGCACCAGAACCAAACATGACAGTTTTATGGTCTGAAAAATTACCTAAGAACTTCAAAGAATATTGTGCTAAAATGTCAATTCAAACTGGAGCAATCCAATATGAAAATGATGATATAATGAGACCAATATATGGAGATGACTATGGTATAGCTTGCTGTGTATCTGCTATGGAAATTGGTAAGAGAATGCAGTTCTTCGGAGCTAGAGTAAACTTAGCTAAAGCTTTACTATACACTATCAACGGTGGAATTGATGAGAAAAAAGGAACAGTTGTAATTAAAGGATTAAATAAAATAACTGATGAAGTACTTGATTACAAAACAATCAAACCTGCTTACTTCAATGTTTTAGAATACATTGCTGAATTATATGTAAACACAATGAATACAATCCACTTCATGCATGATAAATATGCTTACGAAGCTGGACAAATGGCATTACATGATACTGATATTAAGAGATTCATGGCATTCGGAGTTGCTGGATTATCAGTTGTTGCTGACTCATTAAGTGCTATAAAATATGCTAAAGTTAAACCTATAAGAAATGAAGAAGGAATAGCTATCGACTTCGAAATCGAAGGAGACTTCCCTAAATACGGAAATGACGACGATAGAGTTGATGATTTAGCAGTAGAATTATTAAACGTATTCTCTGAAATGTTAAAGAAACACCCAACTTACAGAGATGCTGAACATTCTTTATCTGCATTAACAATAACTTCTAACGTTGTTTACGGTAAGAAAACAGGAGCTACTCCAGACGGAAGAAAAGCTGGCGAAGCATTCGCTCCAGGAGCTAACCCAATGCACGGAAGAGATTGTAACGGTGCTTTAGCATCATTAAACTCAGTTGCTAAATTACCATACAGAAATGCTTGCCAAGATGGTATTTCTAATACATTCTCTATAATTCCAGATGCACTTGGAAAAACTGAAGAAGAAAGAAAAATCAACTTAGCATCAATCATGGATGGATACTTCTCTCAAAGTGCGTTCCACCTAAACGTTAACGTATTAAACAGAGAAACTCTATTAGATGCTATGGAAAATCCAGATAAATACCCAACTCTAACAATCAGAGTTTCTGGATATGCAGTTAACTTCAATAGATTAACTAAAGCTCAACAATTAGAAGTTATAAGCAGAACATTCCACAAATCAATCTAATTTAATATTACTATGACTATTATCAGGGTTGCTTTAAATATAAGCAACTCTGATATATTAAAAAAGTTATTATATACAGAAGCTAAAAACTTAGATACTTTTTAAGTTAAAATGGCTTTTTATTTTTTAAAATTTTTATATGTTTATGTATAAACAACTACTATTTATCCCTATAATATTTTAAAGGTTTCTATATTCTAATAATTTTTTTAATATATCTTAATAAGACATATAAAACTAATAAAGCCTTATAAGGAGAAGAATAATTATGGTAAAAGGAAAAATTCATTCAATCGAAAGTATGGGACTTGTTGATGGTCCAGGTATAAGAGTTGTAGTATTTATGCAAGGTTGTAAATTAAGATGTGCTTATTGTCATAATCCAGACACATGGACTTTAAATAGTGGAGAAGAAATGACTGCTGATGATTTAGTAGCTAAAGTTGAAAGATTTAAACCATTTTTCCAAAGATCTGGTGGTGGCATTACATTTTCCGGAGGAGACCCTCTAGTTCAACCAGAGTTCTTGCTAGAAGCTCTAAAAAAATGTAAAGCTAAAGGAATACATACAACAATAGACACTGCTGGATATGGCGATGGAAATTATGAAGAAATTTTAAAGTATACTGATTTAGTTTTACTTGATTTAAAACATGAAAATAGTGATGGATATTTAACCTTAACTGGATCTAATACTGAAGGGGTTAATTTATTTATAAAAGCACTTAAAAATAGTGATTGTAGAGTTTGGATAAGACATGTTGTAGTTCCTGGATATACTGATTCCATAGAACACATGGATAAATTAGCTAAAATAATAAATGAGGAAATACCTAATGTAGACAGAATAGATCTTTTACCTTATCACCTTCTTGGAGTGAATAAGTATGAAGTATTAGGTATAAAATATAAACTTGAGGGTGTTCCCCCAATGGATAAAGAAAGAAATACTGAATTACAAAATTACTTGATTTCTAAAGTGAATTTCGATAAAAAATAAAGAAGCATATGCTTCTTTATTTTTTATTTTAATTACTGATTTAAGTTTTCCACATTATCAACAGTTTTATCCACATTTTGGTAATATTTTTTAATATTTTATAATATAATATATATTTACTTATTTTATTCTTTATGAGATAATGATATAAATATGGACTGTTTTTTGAATAATCACATAATTTATTTCTACATTTAAGGGGGATTTTATTAATGAGAAATAATTCTAAAGACTTCGAAGATTTTCTTGAGGCTAGAAAAATACCGATGAATAAAGGAATGAATATAGATAATGTAACTATTTTTTCTTTTCCGGAAAAATTAAATATAAATGGTGTTGAAAGACCAGTTTTAGGTGGCGGAGTTGAAAAAAGAGCTGTTATTTCATTAACGGATGATGATACCTTAGCTGATATTTATATATTTCATATCACAAGTATCCCACAAGAAGATAACAAAATTGAACTTTATAAGCTATTTAATGAATTAAATTCAACATATAAATATATATCATTTTATGAAAATGATAACGTAGTTAATGCTAAAGCTTGCATACCTTTTAATAATAATTTTAATGCAGAAATAGTTTTTGAAACATTAACTGTAATGTTCCATGCAATTGAAGAAGAATATGAAAAAATAAGATCTTCTATCAATTTAAAAAGTAAAATAATAAATTTAAAGCAATAAAAGGGAAGCTTTCCCTCCCTTTTATTGCTTATTTTCTGCCATGAATTCTTCAATTTCTTCTACTTCTTTTATTATATCTTTAGATAAATTAATACATCCTTCTTTAGTTATTAATAAGTCATCTTCTATTCTTACCCCTATTCCTTCTTCTTCTATATAAATCCCTGGTTCGTTTGTTATAACTGTACCTTCTTCTAAGACTCTGTCATATGATCCTACATCATGAGTATCTAACCCTAAGTAGTGTCCAATTGAATGAAAATAGTATTTTCTTACTTCTGATTTATCTTTTATTAGCCCTAATTTTACACACCCATTTCCAAGTTCATCCATAGCTACTTTTTCTAAATCAGACATTTTTATTCCTGCCTTAGCGGTGGCCTCCACCTTCTTCATTGCGCTTAATACTGCATTATAAACCTCCTTTTGTCTTTCTGTGAACTTACCATTAGCTGGAAAAGTACGCGAGATATCTCCATTATATAATTTGTATTGTGCCCCTAAATCTAACAATACCAAACTATTCTTTTCTATTTTACAATTATTTTCCACATAATGAAGTATAGTTCCATTTATACCTGAGCCTATAATAGTATCAAATGCAGTATGCCTTATTCCTCTTTTCCTTAATTCATAATCAAAATGTGCTTCTAATTCGCATTCTGATATTTCTTCTTTACTATTTTTAAATATAGAATATATACCTTCCTTAGTAATTTCTATAGCTTTTTTTATCAATTCTATTTCTTCTGGTTTTTTAACAACTCTCAATTCTGCTATTTTACCATATACATTTTTCACTTTAAGATAAGGATATTTTTTCATAAGTTCTATAGCAAATTCATTTGATTTCGTAGGCATTGAATCATATTCTCTTTTTTCTAAATCTAAATAAACTGTTTCATAACAACAACTAGTTACACGACCTATTCTAGAAAAATCTTCTTTAAATTGATCATTATATTTAACATTTTCTATTCCTGTTATTTCTTTGCTTTCTTCTATAGTAGGTTTTTTACCTATCCATTTAATCATTTCTGGGTCTTGTCTTTCAATATAAAAATGTTCTATGATTTTACCATTTTCTTTTAACACCATATAGATTGCATTTTCTCTTTCAAAACCAGTAATATAATAAAAGTTTCTACTAGGTTCAAATCTATATTTATAATCTGCCGATTTAAAGGGAGAATCTCCTGAAAATAATACTGTTATTGAATTATCACTTAATCCACCTAAAAGTTCTTTCCTATTTCTTTTAAAAAATTCTTTATTCATTTTAACCTCCAAATACAAAATATAATTTTCAAAATATACTTTATATTTAATTATAACACTATGTATTCCTTAAATTAACAGAAAATTATTTATTTTGTTAATCATTGTATTTATTTAACAAAAAGCATCTTAAAATAAACTCCTTTATTTTAAGATGCTTTTCTTAAATTTTAATTAGTTAATAAAACATAACAAAATCCGGTATTTCTATAACTTCATTTTCTTTCCCTTTTTCATATTTTTTCTTCAAGTCCGTTATTTTATTATAATTTTCCGTTATTGTTTTTATTGTATACTCATCATGCTCTTCTTTTAAACTTTTAAAGGATTTTTCTATATTTTCAAAGGATTTTTCAATATTTCCTTCTACAGTGATATAATAGCATCCTAAGTTGTTTAATGTTAATATATTAGTTTTATCTAATTCATAAGCTATATTAATTTCTTTTATAGCCTCATCTTGCATTTTTGCTATAACATAAGTGGTTCCTAATGTTCTATGATATTTTATATTCTTACTATCCTTTTTAATACATTTATTTAACATCTCTATAGCCTCATTATAATTATGATTAGATAAATATACCAATGCTGTCTGATATTTAAGTTCTAAATCATCTTCATTAAATATCTGAGCTATTTTAAAGTGTTTTAAAGCATTAACACTATTATTCATACTATACAAGTTATAATAACCATTACTAACATATGTTAAAGAATTATAAGGTGAATAATACAGTGCATAATGCAAATATGGAATTGCTTTATTAGGCTCACCTTTCATCTCTAATATGTCCGGAGCCAACTTGGTGTATAATGGTAAATAGTTTTTATTTTGTTTTATTGCAATTTTAAAATATTTAATTGCCTTTTCTATATCATTTTTACTTAACCAATAACAAGATGTTAAATAGTTCACTTTATAATCATCGCTATGATTATTTAATAAGTCAGAAATTATATCCCATTCTTTATCTAGTTGGTTTTTATTATTTAAAAGTTCTACCATTAATAATTGAGGGATTATAAAGTTATTTTCTAATTTCGTACTTCCTATCTCATTTAATAATTCTTCACCTTTATTTAAATCAACATTTGATACATATATTTTAGTCAATGCTAACTTATAAAATAGTTCACTATCATTTTCATTTGCTAAATCAATAAGCTCATTTAAAATGTTTTTATTAGACATATATGCTTCATATGTACTATCATATATTTTCATCTCATTTTTATCTAACTCATAAGCTTTAATTAACGTTGAATACGCAGCTTTTGAATCATTCATTTGAAAATACATCATAGCCTTATCACAAAGTTCAGATGCTGTAAAATTTTTAGTAGCATAACTATCTAATATTTTTTTTGCATTTGTCCCATCTCCATGAAATAAGTATATAGCAAAAGCTATTCTTTTTATCTCATTATTTTCAGGATACATATCTAACGCTTCTTTTACATGTTGATAAATTTTTGTATAGTCATCTTCATTAATTCTATTTTCAACAAATTTTTCTTTTAAATTTAAAAATTCATTATTTAATAAAATTGAGTGAGCTTCTCCATTTTTATCTTCTTTTTCCATTGAAATTTTCATGTATTTTTCTGCATTTTCATTATCATCTTGTAGTAAATATAACTCACTTATTTTTGCTGGCCAAATTGCTGATCTTTTATCAGTTTTATTTATTGACTCATAAACTTTTATGGATTCTTCAAAGTTAGATGAATAAAAATATTCATTTCCTTTTTCACTATATTTTTTAAATCGGTTTTATTTTTTAAAATTAATACGATTAATATAGCTAATAGGCCTATTATAGCAACGAGTAGCATATTTTTATTGCCATATAGCTTTTTACTCATAAAAAACCTCCTTATAAACATTAAATCAACATTATTTTACCAAAGCTACATAAAAAAATCCACTTGTTTAACTTTCCATAATAATGCATCAGTTATGTTTTTATTCTTTTTTTGATTCTTATTAAATATTTTCAAAAACTTCGTAGTATAGAAAAGCTTTTTATAAAATGTTATAATACTCGTATATATAATTTAATTATCAATTATTAGTATTTTATTTTAAAATTTCACATTTTATTATTTACATATTTTTTAAAATAGTATATTCTAAAAGACAAATATAATTTGTAATCTAAAGATAATTTAAGTTAAGGGAGTGTTGAAAATTAAGATTAATTCTTTTTTAAGTATAATTACAGCGAAAACCGCTAAATTTCTTTCTAAATTGCTTTCTAAAGGTGGTTCAAACTTTCCAGGGGCAGTTGCATTAAAGTTTGACAAACATATTTTAAAAACAGTGGCTAAGGACTATACTGTTATACTAGTTACTGGCACAAATGGTAAAACAACTACTACTAATATGATTTATAACATAATAAAAGGTGATAACAATCATGTTATAACTAATAGTACAGGTGCTAACATGGTTGCTGGAATTACATCTTGTTTTATTGATAATTATAAATTTTTTAAAAACAATAAAGGTAAATATGCTGTTATCGAAGTTGATGAAGCTTATGTGCCAATAGTAACTGAAGATGTTAAACCTAAAATTATAACTGTAACTAATCTATTTAGAGATCAATTAGATAGATACGGTGAAATCCATACTACATTTTCTAAAATATTTAACGGTGTTGAGAAGACCCCTAATACTACTTTAGTATTAAATGGTGATGAATCTCTCTTTGGAAAATTAGATGTGAAAAATACCGTTGTTTATTATGGTTTTGAAATTCCTATAAATAAAGATACAACTATTTCTATGAACTCCGATAATAAATTTTGTAAATGTTGTAAGTCACCTTATAAATATGAATTTGTAACTTATAATCATTTAGGATATTACTACTGTGAAAATTGCGGATATAAACGTCCTGAACTAAAATATAAAGTTGAAGAAGTGTTAGATTTAAGTCCAAAGGGCTCTACAGTTATTGTAAACAATAATCAACTTACTATAAATCAAGCTGGAGAATATAATATTTATAATGGTCTATGTGCTTATTCTATAGGAAAAGAATTAGGTATAGCTGATAAAGTTATATTTTCTTCCCTTGAAAATCAATCTACAAGCTTTGGAAGACAAGAAACAATAAACATAGATGGAAAAGAAGTTAAAATAATTTTAGTTAAAAATCCTGCTGGATATGATCAAGCAGTAAATACAATAATGTTAGACAAAAAGAAAATTAATCTTGCTTTATTGCTTAATGATAAATATGCAGATGGTCGAGATGTTTCTTGGATATGGGATGTAAACTTTGAAAAATTAAATGAATTAGCTATAAATAATATCTTAATTTCTGGAACTAGATTATATGACATGGCTGTAAGATTAAAAATAGCTGGATTTGATACTAATAAATTTACATTATGCGATGATGGAGATACATTAATAGAACATATAAAATCTTCAGATACTGAAACTACTTATATTTTAGCTACTTACACAGCTATGCTTAATATAAGAAAAACTCTTCATAGCAAAGGTTATATCGATAAAATATGGTAAGGCAAGGTGATTTAATGGAACTAAATATATGTCATTTATATCCTGATTTATTGAATGTTTATGGTGATGTTGGTAATGTTTTAATTTTAAAGCATAGAGCTAATGAAAGAAACATAAAAGTTAACATAATAAATGTTTCTGTTGGAGATGAATTTGATGAAGATAAATATGATATAGTATTTTTTGGCGGCGGTCAGGACTATGAACAATCAATTGTATCCAACGATTTAATTAATTATAAAAAAGATAGCATTAAGTCTTATATAGAAAATGGTAAAGTATTCTTATGTATTTGTGGTGGCTATCAACTTTTAGGTAAATATTATACAACACCTGAAGGTGAAAAATTAGAAGGTCTAGGTGCTCTAGATATATATACAGAAGCTGGTAATACTAGATTTATAGGCAATACAGTTATATATAATGAAGAATTTGATGAAACCTATGTAGGATTTGAGAATCACTCAGGAAGAACTTATACAAATGGATTAAAACCGCTTGGTTCAGTAAAAGCTGGTTATGGTAATAATGGTGATGATAAAAAAGAAGGTTGCATCTATAAAAACACATATTGCACTTACTTCCATGGTAGTTTATTATCAAAAAATCCTGAACTTGCAGACAGACTACTTAAAATTGCTTTAGATAATAAATATAAAGATGCAGAGGTAGCTTTAACAAAATTAGATGATACTTTCGAAATTAAAGCTAAAAAATTTATTATTGATAGAGAATTAAATAAATAATAAAAAGCTATGAAATTAATTTAATTTCATAGCTTTTTCTAATTAAATTTTTTTCTCTAATTGCATTGCTAAATTTAAAAATTTTATTGCTTCTGACACTTCTCCTAACTTATGATACATATTTCCCATTTGCAAATATCGTTTGTATATTTTATCTTTATACCCACACTTCAATAACGCATCTAATGATAAATTCATATATGTTTCTGAAGCAGCATAGTCCCCTTCTAATTGCAATAATATAGCTTTATAATAATATGCACTCTCTATAAATTTAGAACTATCTAAGTTTATAGCATAAGTTAAAAGTTCATTTGAAACTTCTTTTGCCAATCCTAACATTTTATTTTCAATTAATGCTTCTAAATTTGCTATCAAAAATATACATAACTTTTCTTTATTCTCTCTTGGAAATATTTTCAAACTTTCCCTAATACAATTTTCTCCTAAATCTATTTTTTTATTTCTTATTAAAACCTCTCCAAAATTATGCAAACAACTAGCATATTTCTCACAATCATTTTTGTAAAGCTTAAAAACTTTATTTTTATATGCCTCAAATTCATCATAATTTTCTAAATGTAATGCTAATAAACTACATAAATTATATATTGCTCCTTCAATTTTTTCATTTTCGCAATACTTAATCATAGATTTTAATTCTTCACAAATTTCTGATGCCTTTTCATATTCACCTAGCATCATATACGCTGAGCCTTCATTATAAGTTGTTCTTATAAGTTCTAGTTTATCTTCTACATTTAATTCTTTTAATCTATTTCTTACACTATTATAATAACTTATAGCTTGTCTTTGTTCTCCATTTAGAGATAAATACACACCTACATCAACATAATATTTTAGTTGATATAATTCATTGTGCGCTCTTTTACAAAAATCATAATATCGTGGTATAAGTTTTCTTAATTCATCAAAGTTACGTTTAAATATATGCGCAGAAAAAAATAAATGCATTATTTCGCAACATAACTCATAATAAGAATATTTTTCAGCATACTCTAAATTATATTCAACATCGTCAAAATAATCATCATAATAACTATTAGTTTCTTTACATCTTCGAAAAACTTCAACATTGTCTACTAATTGTTTTTTTACATCATGCTTTAAATAATTAATATCTAATTCTAATTTTTCGCTTATATATTCCAATATCCAGTCTTCAGCATCTACTTTATTATTTTCTATACAACTCATTTTAGAAACTGAAATTTTTTCTTCACAAATTTCTTTTAAAGTTAACCCTTTATATATTCTTGACCTTTTTATTTTTTCTCCTATAGATAATATTTCTGATGTCATCTTCTCACCTACTCACTAATTCTCTAAAAAATTTAATTCATTTAAAACTTTTATACCATCATTTAAGCATTTTTCAGCTTCATTTTCTCGACCATTATCCACATAAAATTTTCCTAATATTAAAGATATTTCTGCATATTCTTTTAAGAAGTTTAATTTCTTTACATAATTAAGAGTTTGAATTAATGTATTTTCTGCGCTTTCTAATTTTCCCTCTAATAATTCTACCTTATATTTTAATAAGTAGTAATCACATAAAGATTTTTCCTCACCCTTTTCTATGTGCATTAATATTTCATCTAAAGTTTCTTTTGCTTTAGTTTCATTTTTTAATTTTATATAATTATCACAAATATTGCATAGTGTTTCTATTATTTTAGAATCCTTAGTCTTTTCTCTCATATCTTTTGCTCTATATAAATGATCAAAAGATTGTTCTAAACTATTGAAATCTGAAAATATCTTTCCTAAATTATTTTCTATTTTTGAAAAGTAATAATTATCCTTTAGCCCGCTAAATATTTTTAAACTATACTCTGAATATTTAATAGCCTCATTAATATTGTTATTTTCACAATATTGTTGTGCTAACTCTAACATTTTTTTACCATACTTTTTCTTATTATCTAAATTTTTAAATGTTTCTTCAGCTCTTAAAGCATATTCATAAGACTTGTCCATTTCTCCTATTTTAAAGTATGTCAATGATATATAATAATTAATCTCTCCAATTAAAAAATCATCACCTATATTACTATCTTCATATACCTTTTCTGCCTGTTGAAAATAACTATAAGCTGAATGATACGCCTTTAACTCTAAAGTTATTTTACCTAATAATATGAATGTAGCTATTATGTTATCTACTGAATTATTTTTTATAAAAATATTGTTTGAAGTAAGCAAATCCTCTTGAGCTTTATCATATTCACCCTTTTTAGTATGAATTAGGCCTTTTAAATATAAATTTTTTCCTTTTTGCATTTCTAATTTATATTCTTCTGCATATTTTATAGATATTTCTATATGATTTTGAGCCTCTTCTAATTCTCCAATTAATATTTTAGACTCAGCTATATTTTCATAATAGGTACATATTTTTTGAGCTTGTGTTTCCTCTGTTTCCATTAAATACTCTACTGTTACATCTAAAGCACTTGCTAAATATTCTAATAAATCCATACTTGGATTAGACTTTCCTGATTCTACTAAACTTATTTGCCCTGCAGTTATTCTATCCCCTGCTAAGTTCTTTAATGTTAAATCTAGCTGTTTTCTTCTAAGTTTAACTTTCTCTCCCAAAGATAATATCTTCATAAATCACGCACCCTTTACAAGTAATTTATTATTGTTAATTGACCATTATTAACATAATTTTTAGTTATTTTATATCAATTTTATAATTTATTGAATTTTATAAATTTTCATATTTAATTATAACATATGTATAAAAGATTTCCTAAGAATATATAGAAATTTTAACAATTTTTGTAGATTTTCTGAACTTATTCTTTAAATTTATATTTTTATAAAGAAACATCTGATTTTTTCATAAAATTTATAGATAAATTATTATTTTATGAAATAAATATATTAAAAATAAAGTATTTATTACATAAAGTATTATAGTAACACAAAATATTGTATCCATTTTTAAGATTCTCAAATTAATTATACTAACTTTTTAGTTTTTTTTATATTTTTTTGCAAATTATAATTAAATTATAATTTATTTACTATATTTATTATTATAAACTATTTTATTAACTTTTTGTTAATATGCTTAAAATTAAAAATACTTTTAAATTTAAAATTTAAAAGTATTTTTACTAAATATGATATTTTTAATCCAATAATAACATAGCATTACTATAAAATGTATCAATCATACTTTTGGTAACTTTCATACATCTTTTTATTCTTCTCTTTGTTCTTCTATTTATATTAGGTTTCATAGATTCTATAGCTACCATAATCACTGTTGCAGTCAAAACCATTTTTGCCATCACTCTTATTAATTTCAATTTTATCCCTCCTAAAAAATTTAATACATATTAAATCTAATAGTACTATTTTGTACAATTTTATCAAATTAATTCCTAGATAAATAAAATTTAAAATTAATAATATCCTAGTTCATTAAATCCAGTATAAATTAATAACTTTATGTAATGTCTAATTGGCAATTTTTATACTCTTCAAATCCGCCTTTTAAATTTTTCACATTGAATCCTTTATCTAAAAGAAAAAGTGTTGCTCCGATACTAACTTTTCCACTATTGCAATAAACTATAATTTCCTTATTCATATCTAAATCGTCCATCTCTATTGCTAAATTAGACATGGGAATATTTACAGCTCCTTCAATATGACCTTCATTATATTGAACTTTGCTTCTAACATCTAATATAACTATATTTTCTCCATTAATTATTTTTTCCATCAACTTTTTTAAATCTATATTATTCATGTATTCCCATCCCCTTATAACTTTATTATTCATTATCTAATTTAGCAAATTCTATTAGTAAATCAATTAACTCTTGTTTTTTTAACCTATTAAGTTTTGACTTTAATTTATCTTCACCTAAATTAAAATAATTTTCTTTTATTTCATTTTTTCTAACTTTTAACTCATTTTTATCCAACACATCGATTAGATTTTCTATTTCCACCTTATTTTCTTTAGATGATTCTTTAATATTTTTCACGTTGGAATAATACTTTTCATTAACTATTCCTTTTAATTTTACTTCCTCTTCTACTCCATTTACAACTATTTCATTTTCTTTTATATATTTATTTACTGCATCAGTTAATGGCACTCCAATTGCTTTTTTAGCTATGCTATCAGTTATTTCATTGTATATATCCCCTGTATGACTATCAACTTTTACAAATATAATTTCTATTTTATCTTCATTAATATATTTGTTTATAGTTTCATAGTACTTTTTAGACGATACATCTTTTCTTTCCCAGGTGCCTAATGCATGATGATATATTCCCTCATAATCATGAAATATAACTATTTTTTTCTCTCCCTTTGATTTAGCATATTCAACTGCTTGTATAGTAGCCTTTAATTCTCCTGCAATTTGTCTTATTTGTTTTTGAGATGTATCATTTGATGCACCACTTTCCATATATTCTATAACATCATCCTTAACTGCTACTAAACCATAAGAAAACTTTTCATTACTTGAATTATAACTTCCGTCTACATATATATGTAATATATCCATTGGGTAATTATCTAAACCTTTTTTTAAAAGTCTTTTATCATTACTCAAATAATCTTTTGCTTCTTGTAATATTTCAAAACTCTTATACTGCGCTCCCTTTACCCCTTTTATTAACCTTGAACATTCATTCCAATTATCTACTATGATATTTTTCACTTCACAATTTTTCAAGTTATCATATCCATGTTTAATTGCATATACTTTTTTTACTTTTGCCATATTCTAGCTCCTTACTTATAACATTTTCTATATGTTATTTTAATATATTTAAATAAAAGCTCCAATAATAATTACATCAGTTTTCTTTAATAAATTTATTTCATAATAACTTCCTAACATTTTTTCATTATTGTCACACATAACTCTTATTATTGGTCTATCCGGAAACCCCTGGTTTTGTCTTACTACAAATCCGCTATAACCATTAGAAAGTTTTACTCTACAACCTAAAGGATAAATAGAAAATACATTTTTAAATTTCTTAACAACCTCTTTATCAAAACTTGTTCCTGATCCTGATAATATCATTTCATAAGCATCTGCTGGATTAAATTTTTTTCTATAACTTCTATCACTAGTCAGCGCATCAAACACATCACAAACTGCTGTTATTTTGCTGTATATACTTATTTGTTCATCTTTTAACCCATATGGATATCCTGATCCATCTATTTTTTCATGATGTTCTAATATAACCCTTAGAGCTGAATTGGATATATTGAAACTTTTTTTTATAGCTTCTCCACCATATATAGGATGCTTTTTTATTTCATCAAATTCTTCCTTTGTTAATGGACCTTTTTTATCTATTATATTTATAGGAACCTTTACTTTTCCTATATCATGTAATGTGCTTCCTATAACTAATTCATTTAGCATATCCCTATTCATTCTAAATGCTAGCCCCATAAATGCAGCATTAGCACCTGTATCTACACTATGTAGCATAGTATAATTATCATGTGTCTTTATTTCATATAAACTCTTATTTATATCTTTCAATTCAACTATATAGTCTATCATTTCTTTAACACTTGCAACATATTCTTTGACATGTGTTTGGGTTAATGATCCCACATTTTTCATAACCTTCCCTAAACACTTAATTATATCTTGTTTTAACCCACACAACATTGTATCTTCTATTTCTATATCTTCTAACCTTTCATCTTTTACATATATATATATAACTCCTAAAGATTCAAGTCTACTTATATATTGATTTGTTAGTTTTACCCCTGATTTTAATAAAATTCTTCCACTTGTATCCAATATGCTTTTCCCTAATATTTCATTTTCTTTCACATTGGTTATTAACTCAAAACGCATACCATTCCCCTACTCATATTCATACATATTTAACAAATTTAAAATAGTAAAAGATAGCAGTAACTCTACTATCTTTTATTGTCTAATATATTATGTCTAACAATTATTTTATTATTGTTTTCTTAACTTTTTTCTCTCAATGATAATTATTAAAAAAGTTATTATAGCTCCAGCAATACCACCTGTCACATGAGCTGTTATATCTATATTGGGAACAAAAAAACCTATTAATAAATTTACAACTATTACTTCTGTTATTCCCCTCAATACAGTTTTTCCAAAGACTTTCTTATTTAAAAATACAATAATTAATAAAGAACCTAAAAGTCCAAATATAGCTCCAGACGCACCTACTGATATACCTATTCCAAGTTTTACATTAGCAACTACATAACTTCCATATGACGCAAAAATCAAAGATAAAATATATACTATTATAAATTTACCTTTTCCTAATACTTTTTCAACAATACTTCCTATAGCATTCAATGCAATCATATTTAATGTTAAATGTAATACTGATGCATGTAAAAATCCAGCAGTAAACAGTCTATAATATTCTCCGTTTTTAACCAAAAGGTTCACCATACCACCAAGTACAATAATTGCTCTTGTATCTATATTTAATATACCACCATGAAAATAATAAAAAGATGTAAATGCAGTGATAATATACATAATAATGTTTATCATTATTAAAAAATATGTTACACTAGGACCCTTTTTAAAATTTTCTAGGACCTGTTCCTTGTTTATTTTCATACACTCACTCCTAAATTTTGATATTATAGTCAACTCATTGTATAAATGTTTTTCAATAAAACATCATAACTAAACCACAGATACAATAACTAAATTTAGTTCTTTTAATAAATTAATTTCATAAAATTTAATTGGCATTCTTGTTTTATAATCATATAATATCCTAATAATTGGCCTATCAGGAAAATTTTCATTTTGTTTTATTACATACCCTTCTCTTCCATCAGATAATTTAACACAACTCCCTAATGGATAAACAGAAAATACCTTTCTAAAACATCTTACAACCTCTTCATCAAAACTTCTTCCAGAATCAGATAATATAAGTTCATACGCATCCTTAGGTGAAAATCTTTTTCTATAGCTCCTATCACTACTTACAGCATCATAAACATCGCATACAGATACAATTTTAGCTTTTTTATTTATTTGTAAATCTCTCAATCCATATGGATAACCTTTTCCATTAACTTTTTCATGATGTTGCTCTACGATTTTTAATGCACTTTCTGGTATAGCCATATTTTTTTCCAGAATTTCTATACCATATAATGGATGTTTTTTTATTTCTTCAAATTCTTTTGAAGTTAAGGGGCCTTTCTTATCTATTACTGATATTGGAACTTTTACTTTTCCAACATCATGAAGTATACCACCTACTACTAAATCATTTAATTCATTTTTTTTAAGGCCAATGCCAATTCCCATAAATGCCGCCATTACACCAGTATCTACACTATGTATCATAGTGTAGTTATCATAGGTCTTAACATCAAATAAACTTTTATTTATATCCCCATCATCTAATATATAATTAATTAAATCTGTCACTCTATTTAAATATTCTTTTGTGGTTGTCTTATTAAACATTCCTACATTGTTCATAACTTTATTCAAAGATTTGACTGTGTCTTGCTTTAATACATTTAATTTATAATCCTCAACATCCACATCATCTAATCTTTTATCTTCAATATATATATAATAAACTCCTAATTTTTCAAGATTCTTTATGTATCTCTTTGTCAATTTAACTCCAGACTTTAATAGTATTCTACCATCATTATCAAATACAGTTTTACCTAAAATCTCCGAGTCGGTTACATTTCCAATATACTCTAAACGCATCTTTCCCCTACCCTAACACCTTTAAATTTATTTTTAATCTATTTTTATATTTTTTATTTCATTAAAAGCCCTTTCCATTTCCTGTTTTATTAATAAACATATTGTTTCTAATTTTTCTTTTATTACTGTATGTTCTTCATCATATTGAAATTTAATTATCCATGTAGGGTTATATTCTTCATCATACACATCTATATTGAACCCTTTTTCTTCAAATTTATCTTCATTAAAAACATCATATATTGCTGTATATTCCCATTCTTCTACATCCTTTTGGGTATCAAAGTATAAATTTATTGCATCACCATCATAAAATAATTTAGTAACATATTCAGCTCCTTCTCCTACTTCATAACTTCCTAATTCCTTAACTAGATAATTTGTTTCTTTTTCTCTTTCCATAAGTACTAAAGATGAAAATTCCATTTAAAATACCTTCCTTTATGCATATTTTGTATTCTATTTAATATTATATTTAATGTAAAAATTATATTAGAGGTGATTTTTATACGTCTCAAATTTAATAAAAGCTATAAATTAAATAAATATATATTTATAACATTATTTTTAATTGTAATCCTAGTTCTTTCATTAACTATTTATAATAATTATTGTGAAAATAATTGCAAAGATATAAACTACGCCATAAAAAAATATACCACTAAAGGTCTGTTTAATAAATATAAACTATTCAAACTTGAAAGTTCCACTATAGAGTTTATAGACAATCATATTGCAATTGTTAAAGTAACTGGAATCATTAATAAAGCACCTTATAACATTGTTGAATATAAACTAGAACTTCAACTAAATAAAAATGGTATATGGAAGATAGTGCAATACTATCTTCCTTAAGTAATTTTTACTTTTTACTTATTTTATTGCATTCTTTACATATTCCATTTTTCACATCTATACATTGATCTGTAATTATTACACCTGTTTTTAATCTAATGTATTCTCTAAGCTTCGGCATAGGACATTCAATCTCAAAAGCTTTATTACATCTCTCACAAATTATAGTATGCATATGAATATCCTCTTGAATAGAATAAACATATATATTATTATCTAAAATATCCTTTTCAATTATATTTTTATTTACTAATACATCTAAATTTCTGTATACAGTTGATAAATCTATACCTATTAATGTTTTTCTAATATTCTCCCATATTTCATTAGCTGATAAACATTTATCTGATTTAAAAAGCAACTCTAATATACTAACTCTAGCCTTTGTAACTTTTAAATTCTTTTCTTTAAGATTTTTACATACATCCAACATATCACCTTAATTCTTTTTTAAATATATTATTTAAATAATATACTTACAATAATTATATCATTTTAGACATATTAAAAAAATAACAGTTGAAAATTTCCAATTATATTTGTGTAAATAAAAATTATCAATACCTTAATATATACTCTTAAACATACATTGCACAAAACTTCAAAGGTCATTAATGTATTATTTTACATTATATAAGGTTATAACTTATATTCATTAATATATTTTACACATCTTTCTCTAACTAAACAACAAATTCCATAATTATAAATTATTATGTTTCTTTCTAATAAAAAATATCAATAAAAAACTGTTTCAAAATAGAATTATATACTCTACTTTAAAACAGTTATTATTATATGTACTTATACTATCATTCCTATTATAGATGCAGTTATTAATGTAGATATAGTTCCCGAAAGCAACGCCCTTAATCCATTTCTTGTAACTTCTTCTCTTCTTTCAGGTGCTAAGATTGAAAATCCTCCAATTTGGATACCTATAGATGATAAATTAGCAAAATTGCATAATGCAACAGACAATACAGCTATAGTTCTTGGTGAAAGTGTATTTATTATAGCTGACATATCACTAAATGCAACAAATTCATTTACTGCCATCTTAGTCCCAATTAAAGAAGCAAAGCTTGCTGCTTCACTTGAAGGAATGTGAAACAATATACTTAACGGTCTTAATAAAAATCCTAATATAGATGTTATACTTAATCCCACAACTCCTAAAACACTATTTATTAATGCCATTAATCCTATAAAAGCTATAAGGCTAGCACCAACATTTAATGCTAATTGTAATCCTTGACCGGTTCCTTCACCTATCGCATCAAACACATTTTTTGCTGTACTGTTTTCTATTTTTACATCCTTAATCTCAATATCTTCTGCTTCTGGATATAATATTTTGGAAACCATAAGAGTACTGAAAGGAACAGAAAATATAGCTATAAGAAGATATTTCGAATCTATCCCCATCATAGAATATCCTCCAAGTATAGCTGCTGATGCACTGCCAAATCCAGCTGCCATTACAGCAAACAATTCAGATTTAGTCATAGATTTCAAGTAAGGTTTTATAAGTATAGGTGCTTCTGTACCACCTAAAAATATATTACCTACTGCATTGAAGCTTTCACCTAAAGTTGTACCCATAATTTTTGATACTGCTTTACCAATTATATTAACTATAATTGGTAGAATTTTAAGATAATATAATAAAGAAACTAGTGCTGAAGTAAATACTATTAGTCCTAATACATTAATGGCGAATACAAATCCTAAAGATAAATCTCCAAATACAAATTTTATTCCCTCAAATCCATTGTTAAATATACTATTTAGTCCATTTGCTATTGCCATTAAAATCTTTTGCCCTATTGACACTTTTAATACAAAAATTGCTAAAAACACTTGAACTAAAATCCCTGGAATAATTATTTTATATTTTATCGCTTTTCTATTATTTGAAAATAAAACAGCTAAACCTAATAATAAAATTATAGCAATTAATCCAAATAAAATATTTACCATAAAAATACCTCCTATATTTTTTAATAATTTATAAAACTCCACTAACTAAAAAAGATAATAGTTTAAACCATTATCTTTTTTAATTAAAAGTTAGAATTTTAATAATGAAATTCTAACTTATTTTATCACAAAAAAGTTTATTAACCTTATTTTAAAATTATTAAAAAATATAAGAAAAATTAAATTAAATTCAACATTTTCAATATTCAATTTTATCTTATATAAATACAATTTACTTTATATAAGTTATAATTATTTTGCTTCTTTTAATACTTCCACTAAGAAATTAAACATTCTTTCTGTTGAAGATATAATTAAATGTTCACCTGGTGTATGAACATCAAATATATTTGGGCCAAAAGAAATCTGGTCTAATTCTCCATTAAATTTATCTCCTATTAGTCCACATTCAAGCCCAGCATGTATTGCTGTTATCTCTGCTTCTTTATTAAACATTTCTTTATATACTTTTGTAAATATATTTCTTATTGCTGATTTTGATTTATATTGCCATTCTGGATAATCTGCTTGAAAATCAATAGTTCCACCTAACATTTCTGTTAAAACTATCATTTCATCACATATAGCTTTTTTTAATGATTTAACGGAACTTCTTACAGCGCTGTCAAATTTAACAGAGTTGTTTTCAGTTGTAACAACACCTACATTTGTTGAACTCTGAACAAGACCTTCTATAGCCATACTCATTGTTTTAACCCCATTAGGAATTAAAAATAACATTCTTAATACTTGCATTGTTGAATTTAAATCAAAAACTTTTTCTATATTTTCTTTAGCTTTTTCACAAGTTAATTCTATATCATCATCTATTCCTTGGAATTCATTTTTAAACACTTTAAGCCATTCTGAAACTTTAACTTGTATTTTAGATATATCTTCTTTAGAAACTTCTATAATTGCTTCTGCCTCTCTTGGAATAGCATTCATCTTAGCTCCACCATTTATATCAGCCAATTTGAAATCTATAATAGAATTTAAATCCATTAAAAATCTTCCTATTAATTTATTAGAATTTCCTCTTTCTTTATTAATCTCCATTCCAGAATGTCCGCCTTTTAATCCTTTTACAGATATTTTCAGCAATTCTTTCTCACTACATAATTCTTCTTTTTTAACTGGTATTGAAATATCTACTCTAACACCACCTGAACAACTTACTAAAAATTTACCTTCTTCTTCTGAATCTATATTTATAAGTGTTCTTCCATCTAAATTTTCAGGGTTTAAACTCATAGCACCGCCCATGCCAGTTTCTTCTTCTGTAGTTACTACTAATTCTATTGGTGGATGTTGTATTTCATTTGAATCTAATATTGCTAACCCAAAAGCTACTGCAATTCCATTATCAGCCCCCAATGTAGTTCCATCTGCCTTTAAAATATCTCCTTCAACAATAAAAGCAATAGGGTCTTTTTCAAAATCATGTTCTGTAGATTTATTTTTTTCACAAACCATATCCATATGACCTTGAAGTATTATTCCTTTTGAATTCTCATATCCTTTTGTAGCTGGTTTTTTAATTATTATATTTAGAGCATCATCTTGAATAACTTCTAAATTTCTCTCTTTTGCAAATTTTACAAGCCAATCACTTACTGCTTTTTCATTACCAGACCCTCTTGGAATTTCATTCATTTCTTTAAAAAACTTAAATGCTGAATAAGATTTTAATCCTTTTAATTCATTAATCATTTTTTTCATCCTCTCTTATAAAAAAATCATCTTTAATCCAAATAAAATTAATATCACCCCACCTATATAGTTTGCATATTTACCTATTAAATTTATTCTGCCTAAATATTTTGAAATTATGAAGGATATTATACTCATAATTAAAGCAATGCTTCCAATAATTAAACTATATATCATTAAAATACCATAAGTAATATTTATTAAGGTTATAAAACCTACAACCATTGCATCTATACTCACTGATATTCCAATTATAAAGTATATTTTTCCACTTAGTAGTGGATATTCTCCTTGGTTTTCCATGCCCTCTTTAATCATCATTATACCAACTATAGCTATAACCATTCCACTTATAATAGTTGGTACTGTTATTATATTATCTGAAAAAGTTTTTCCAAGGCTTCCACCTATAAAAGAAAATAAGAACTGAAAGAACCCAAAGGATAATGTTAAACAGCATTTATCTTTCATTTCTACCTTCTCATTTAAACCAATTCCAAATGCTACTGCTGATGCATCTAATCCAACAGCAATGGCTATCCACACAAGTTGAATAATGCTCATCTAAGCCTCCATTTAATTAATTAGTAAACATGAAAAACTACGTATATAAGGCTCTGCTCTAAAGTTCTATTATATACCTTTATCACTCTAGAAATCTTTATATAAATAAAAAACTATATTAGTGACTAGTTTTTTATTATTCTTAATTTAAATAAAAATTTTAATTTATAATTTGTCCTTTAAACTTGTATCCCTATATACATATATATATATGTATATTTATTATAATAATAATTATTATGATTTATTGAGTAATTATTGTCAATAATATAATAAAAGTATATAATTTTCCTAGGCTCTTAATGATGAGGTGTTAATTTATGCTTTCAATTTACAAAAGTGAGCTTAGCGGTAATTTAAATAAAATAAATACTATTCAAAATGGATGCTGGATTAATATGATTAATCCAACTGATGAAGAAGCTCATTTTGTATCTAATAAACTTAATATTCCATTAGATTTTTTAAAAGCAGCGTTAGATGAAGAAGAAGGCTCTCGTATTGAAATTGAAGATGGTTGTATTTTAGTTATTATTGATATTCCTATTACTGATATAGATGATAACTCATTAACTTATGATACTTATCCTTTGGCAATCATACATTCAAAAGATAATATAGTAACTGTATCTCTTAAAGACAGTAATATAATATGTGATTTTGAAAAAGGAAAAATCCAATCTTTTTATTCCTTTAAACGTTCAAGATTTATGTTGCAAATTTTATTTAGAGCAGCTAAATATTTCTTATTATATTTAAGACAAATAAATAAAAAGAGCCTGTTAGTAGAAAAGAGTCTTTATAAATCAATAAGAAATAGGGAACTTTTTCAACTTTTATCTTTACAAAAATCACTAGTATATTTTTCAACATCTTTAAAATCTAATGAGGCTACATTACAAAAGTTACTTAAATTAGAAATGCTAAAAAAATATGATGAAGATACTGATTTATTAGAAGATGTAATAATAGAAACCCGTCAGGCAATTGAAATGTGTAACATATATAGTGATGTTTTAAGTAGTACCACAGAAACTTTTGCTTCTATTATTTCTAACAATCAAAATATGGTTATGAAATTTTTAACATCTGTTACAATTGTACTTTCTATACCAACTCTTATTTCTGGTGTATTTGGTATGAATGTTAGTGGAATTCCTTTCACTGATGGTAAATTTGGTTTTTTTATTACTGTATTAATAATATTAGTTATTACTGTATGTGTAGCACTACTTTTCAATAAAAAAGATATGTTTTAGTTAATTATAAGAGTTATTTATCCTTAAAATAATTAATTTTTAAAGATAAATAACTTTTATAACTTAAAAGCAGTTTAAATTATAAAAAGCTTTTGCTATAATTGGTATAATATCCTCTTACAAAATTACTTTTAAAATAATTATTTGAAAGCTTGGATATTCAAAATAGTGAAACTTCCTCGGAAACACTTGGAATTCAACACTACATTTTGTATGAAAATATTTTAAAATTATTGAGTAAATTTAAATGTGAGATTGTTTCTCTATATTTATCTAATAAACTTTATAAGGAGGTGTACATATTGGTAAATAAAAAACCTATATATTATCTAGTAATTTTAAATTTAATATTATTAGGTATATTTTTATTAACGAAAGTTAATTTCATATTAACTCCACTTGTAAGCTTAAAGGATGCTATGCTTATACCTATGATATTAGCTATATTCCTTTACTATATTCTAAGACCAATAAATAGATTTTTAAAAGCTCATAATGTACCTAATGTTTTAGCAACGATTATAACTATAGTTTCCATAATAGTTTTAATTGTTATGATGAGTATATTTACAGGCTCAGTTGTAGCTAATGAGGGAGTTTCACTAATAGAATCTTTAAATCAAACTTTGGAAAATTTAGCTAATAAATACAGCTATTTATTTCCACAATTAAATGATTTTCTTAAATTTAATGATATGTTAAGTAGATTATCATCATTTATAACAACTTCATTTTTAGATATTAGTATGGGTGCATTTTCTGTAGTCGGCTCTGTAGGTAACTTTTTTGCACAACTTATATTAATCCCTATAATAATGTTTTACATATTAAAAGATGAATATAAGATATATAATTCCCTTTGTAATTTTCTACCTAGCAAATCTAAAACATTTATCATAAAAATTCTTAAAGACATTGATACTGTTTTAAAACAATATATTTCTGCTCAAGTAATGGTAGCATTTATACTTGGCAGTTTAATGTTTATTGGTTATTTAATACTTGGAATGCCTAACGCTTTCGTATTATCTTTCTTTTCATTTATAACCTCATTTATACCTTTTTTAGGTGCAGTACTTGGAGTATTTCCAGCACTAATTTTAGCATTAGGTATGGGTTTCCCTATGGTTATAAAAGTAGTACTATTAGCGATAATTGTTCAGCAATTAGAAGGAAATGTAATAACTCCTAATATAACAGGAAACCAACTTAACATGTATCCTTTAACAACTATAATTGTTATTACTGCTAGTGTATATTTTGGAGGTTTTTTTGCAGCATTTGTTGCAGTACCTATATATAATATATTTAAAGTTTTAATTATTAACATTTGGGACTTTACAAAAGAAACTAAAACTAAAAAGATCTTAGATAATAAGAATTCAATATAAAAAAACAGAATGACTTTTTACTTGTCATTCTGTTTCTTTATTTATATTATAATGCGCATCTATCACAGGGATCAGATTTACCCTTATCTTTTGCTTCTTTTAATGTTCCCATTAATATATTTTTACTATTTTTAAGACTAGAGCAACCTTTATCTAAATGATATGATTTTCCTTTTTCAGTAAAATAAACTTTCATATCATCTTCATTCTTATTTTTTGATATACTATCTTCCTCTATATCTTTTTCATCATTTTGTTCTATATTAACCTTTTCACCTTCATTATAAGTTCCATTATCTTTATCAAAACTAATATTTTTACCATCACTTATGGCAATTATTGTTCCTTCTTCATCTGTTCTATGTAATACAATATTTCTATTTTTCATTTTATTTATAGTTTCTATATGTGGATGACCATAATCATTGTTTTTTTCACAACTTATAATTGCATACTTAGGGTTTACCTTATCCAAAAACTTCTCACTAGAAGAAGTACGTGATCCATGATGTGCTAACTTTAAAACATCTGCACTTAAATCTATTCCACTTTTAAGCATATCATTTTCTGAAAGAGTTTCTGCATCTCCAGCAAATAAAAAGCTTGTATCTTCATATTGAATTTTTATAACTATAGAAGACTCATTGGCATCTTTATAATCTTCTGCTGGTGCAATAATTGTAGCTTTCACTGAACCTATATTAAAAGTTTCTCCTACTTTAGGTGCTATAGGTTTTAATCCCTTCTTATTTAAAGAATTTACAACATCTTTAAAAGTTTTAGTTGTAGCTGTCTTTTTAGGCATATAAACAGTACCAATTTTAAAATTATCTATCACATAATCCAACGCCCCTATATGATCTTCATGTGGATGAGTTCCTACCAAATAATCTATTTTTGATACATTCATCTTTTTCAAGTGATTTTCTACTATTTTTCCATCATCATTATTACCTGCATCAATTAACATATTCTCATTTCCACATTGTATTAGAATACTGTCTGCTTGTCCTACATCTATAAAACTTACAACTAAATTATTTTCTTTAGTATTTTTGTTATCTGAAATATCCCCTTCTATTTCACAACCAATCATTAAAAAACTTATTAAAAACACTAATAACAAGCTTACTATAGTTCTAAATTTCCACTTATTCTTCATTTGTTCAACTCCTCATCTTCCGTATATACTAATTAAATTATCTAAAACATTATATCATAAACTTAATTATATATAATTCTATTTTTTAAATAGTAAAACCTATAAGTACATTATAAGCAGTGTATACAAACACTCCTGCTATTATCCAAAATACTATCCATAAAATTAATTTTACATTTATTTTTTTCATAATATCACCTCAAAATAAAAGAAATATACTTAATACAGTATATTTCTTTTATCCTTAAAACATGTTATTTGGTTTTAAATAATTTCAAATAGTATAAGGTTGTTTCCTATTACTTCATAACTATTTTCATATTCTTTTTCACTTAAATCATCTAAATTTATAACTCTTATTTTATCTTCATATACAGATTCTAATATCATATTATTATCTATAATTTTTATAAACTCTTCTTTCTCCCCTTTAGATGCTACTTTTTTATTATTTTTCTCACAATAAAAAACATTCTCTGCTTCTAACTTTTTAAAAATTAATTGTTTACTATTAATATCATAAACTACAGATTTTCTACCTTCTTCATCTACTTGAAAGTCATACTCTTTAATCTTCTTTATATGAAATTTTTCTTTACTTATTTTATAAACTTTTTCAATATTATTTTTAAAATCAGTAGCTTTAAAATAAATGTTGTCATTATCTATTTCTAAAAATCTTACTCCAACATTTTCTGTACATTCCATTATAGGTATTATATTTAAACTCTCTTCATTATTTTTAACATCTTCTACTAATTGACTCACCTTTACTCTCATTAAACTAACACCATAACCATCTTTATGAATATGTAATTTTACTGAATTATTATTTATGTTTTGATCTGTTTCAAAAACTATCCATTCCTCATTGTTATACTTATAAACTTTAAAATATCCTCCATCTTCAAGCCTAATTATATTATCTTTTATAACATATGTATTTTTTTCAATTAAATCTATTAAATATAAAATTCCATCTTCTTTATATATAGATTCATACATATCTTCGTCATCTTTATACTCTTCTCCATAAGCTAAAACATATCTACTATTTAACATATTTATTATTCCACTTTTATCAAAACTGTATAACTTTTCTACGGTACCATTTTGAATAGAAATTTTATAAAAATCATAATAACTAGACATGCCTAAAACATTAGTATAAATATATCCATCCTCTATAATAGTACTTAATGTAGTTGTAAAATCATACATAGGTATACCGTGTTTATTTAATTTTATAATACTATCTTCAATCAAATCATATTTATAAAAATGAAGATAAACATTTCCACATTCTTTATTCATATGTCCAAATATAAATTCTTTATCATTTGCTTTTGTCACATTTCCAAAGTAGAAGTCATATTTTCTTAAATCAACTATTTTCATGGACTTCATCCCCTTTATAATATATATTCATTTATATCATTAACATATATTTACTATTTTAAACTATTTATTTAATTTATTTTGCAAACCTTAACGCAATCTATTTATCAAACTATATTCTAATTTTAAATTTATTATAATAGAAAAACTGTATTAAAGTAACTTTTTAAGTTTCCTTTAAAACAGTTTTTTATAACTATATCTTTAATTGTTTTCTATCATTAAAAAAATCCTTATAACTCATATATGTAGCTATCATTGTAGCTATCGATGATGAAGATAGAATCATAAAAGTAACCATTATTTGAAATTTAATTGCTATAAGTGGAGCAGTTCCTGCTAAAATAAGTCCAGTCATCATTCCTGGTAATGAAACTATTCCTAAAGTTTTAGCTGAATCAATAGTTGGAGATAACGCCATTTTTATGCTTTCTCTCAATATGTCTCTAGATGCCTCTTTAATATCCGCACCTAAGGATAATTTAACTTCTACCTCTACTCTTTTTAGATTAAAAGAATTAATTAAATTTCTATAACTTAATCCAATAGCCACCATTGAATTACTTACTACCATACCTGCTATAGGTATAACTTCATTAGGTCTAAATGCTATAGCTTTTGATGCTACAAGTACAGTAATAGTTACTATAGTTCCTAAAACCATGGATATAAAAGATATTAAAACTACATTATTTATTCCTGCTCCTCTTTTTTTAGTGTTTACAGCTGCATTTATAATCATAATTAGTATTAACAAAATCGTAAACATTGGCTTTTCTAAACCAAAAATTATATCTAAAATATATCCAACTATAACCAATTGAATGATTGCTCTTAAAATACTTACTAATATTTCTTTTTCTAAATTCAAGTGTTCTTTATAAGATATAAATATAGGTATTGCAACTAAACATGATGCTATAATAAGTGACATTGTACTCATTATTTAATAACCTCCATTCTATCTATTTTTCCTTCTGAAACTAATATTCTTTTATTAAAAATGCTTGTACTTTGTTCTAAATTGTGAGTAACCCATAAAACAGTTACCCCTTGAATATTTAATTCTTTAATGTAATTTTCAACACACTTAGAATTTTCTTTATCTAAAGCTGATGTAGCTTCATCTAATAGAACTATTTCTGGTGTATAAATTAAATTTCTTATAATTGAAACCCTTTGCTTTTCTCCGCCAGATAAATTAACTATATCTTTTTGTAAAAACTCTTCTTCTAGATTAAATTTTTTAAGTAGCTCTATAACTCTATATCTATCAAAAGGTTCTTTACGCACCTTAAATGGGAATTCTAAATTATCATAAACATTTATGCCAAACAAATATGGTAACTGAACACAATAACTTATTTGTTTTCTAATTTCTAAAGGATTATAATTTAAATAATTTTCTCCTTTAAAATATAATTCACCTTTGTTTATCGGTAATAAATCCGCACAAATTTTAAGCAATGTACTTTTTCCACTTCCTGATGATCCTATAATCGATATACAATCCCCTTTTTCCACATTAAATGTTACTCCGTTAAGTATATTAGTATTTTCTCTTTTGTAATGCACATCTTTTACACTTAGTATTTTCATAAGTTCCCCCTATATTTATTACAATAAATTTTAACATATATTTATTATACATTTATTATCTATAAGTTAAAAATATTGATTTTTGTATATTAACAAATATAAAGCTAAGAATCCTTTTTTATATGATTCTTAGCTTTAATATTAATTATTATAGTTTTCATGAGATTTAAAATATAATTCTATTTTACAATTATTTTAAACACCTATATGTACACTTAATTACTCATTCCAATAACCATGCCTACTACATAAGGTACTAACCAAACTAACCAAACAAATATACTAAACTTATGAAATGATACTTTTTTATCTTTATCATCCTTATATAAGACCCATGTTGCCCATAAAGCATGAAATAACATTAGAAATATAGCTAAAGCCCCTGTAATGCCATGTATGTTTTGAGATATTGTTGAGATACTGTTTGTTTGAGATTTGGCTATCTGCCCCATGGTTAATGTACCTACTGTATCACATACTAATCCTAACCAAAATATAACCACATGCTTTTTTTGAAGCATTTTAGACTTTCTTTCCCCAAATACACCTGTAGTATAAAATACTAATGCCAATGTAATTGTTATTATTGCAAAAACTAATTTTATATCCATTATTCTTCACTCTCTTTCATTTTTTTAGATAATAATTTAAGAGCTTCTTCTATTTTTTTATGCTCTTCAATACTTAAACTTTCAAATAATTTATCAAAAGTATTATTTATAGATGTCCTAAATTCTTTAGCAAATTCTAATCCTTTTTCTGAAAAAACTACATATGTATTTCTTTTATCTTTATCATCTTTAGTTTTTTTCACATACCCTGCATTTTCTAGCCTTTGTACAATTCCAGAAACAGTTCCTTTTGCTAAAGACATTTCCTCACATAATTGAGAAATAGTAATCTTTTTCTTGTGACCTATTAATTTCATTACCATAATCTGTTGATGTGTTAGTCCACATGGTTTTAAACTATTACTAATACTATTAGTTGTCATTGAATATATTTCTTTAATCAACATGGCTATTTGAAAAGAATTCATATTATCGCTCATAAAATGCCCTCCTTTTAGTTCGCATAAGAACTAAATAGTTCCTATGCAAACTATTATACTCCTATAATTATTTTAGTCAATATGTTTAATAAAATTTCACAAAAATTATTTTATAAAAAAACATCAAAGGTTGACCTTTGATGTTTAACTAATAAAATCCGAATTAATCATTATTATTTTTTAAATTTTCTATTCTATATCCTATTTCTTTATTAGCTAATTTATATCCTTCATAAATCATATCATCTTTTGTAATACTTTTTCCAATTAGTGAATCTATAGTTATTTGATTTCTATTAGGAAAATATTTTTCTAATAACTTTTCTTCTATTTTTTCTTGAGTTGCCAAGGAATAATCATCTAATATATGTTTAACACTAAATCCTGTTTTTCTTAAAGCTCTGCCAACTAATATACTGCGATGACACCTTATAGGATCTTGCATCGCACCTAAAATTGCAACATTATATCCTTTTTCACAACCTAGTTTTAATCTTTCAATTCCTTTTTTTAATTCATCTTCATAAATAACTTTTTCAAAATCTGCATAACCTTCTTTGTTATATGAAGTTTTATTTTCTCTTTTTTGCACTTAACTCTTTTGCCATATAAATATAAATAAACCCTGCATCTTTTAAAGACTTTTCTATAACTTCTTTATTAAATTGAACATTATATTTAGAGTAAGGAGTTCCCCTAATATCTACTACACAATCAATTTTAAAGTATTTTAACATATTTATCAGTTTTTCCATCGTATAATTTGAATGACCAATTGTAAAAATATTCATTGCTATCTCCCTATTATTTTCATATACAACTACTTAATGTGCTATAGGGTTCCAAATTAAATTTTAAACTTATTCATTTATCAAATGAGAAAATTCAAATTAATGTTTTATCAGTAACTA
>NZ_HE611051.1:91102-97732 GCF_000285575.1 Clostridium senegalense JC122
AATTTTAAACTTATTCATTTATCAAATGAGAAAATTCAAATTAATGTTTTATCAGTAACTAACAAATTATTTTAGTTAAAAGTTAAGAGTGAATAGTGAACAGTTGTGGTTATTGCTACTCACTTCGTTCCTAGTAATTCTCAACGTACTTTTTTATAAATTTGCAAAGCAAATTATATTAATAGATTTTTTAAAATCATTTTTTAGAAAGTGGTTGTCACTTTCATCCTAAATTCATAATTCATAATTCTTAACTAAATATATTTGCACTTATTTTTCTCAACTGATAACAAAAATTTGATGAATAAATTTAAATTCGAGCTTGTTTCCCTATATATAAGGTTTTAAAATTATTCATTTATCAAGTTAAAAAACTTAAATTAATATTTGATTATTAATTAATAATTCTTTATTTTCCCTATACCACTACACAATTTTAATTAAATCTGCTAATTTATAATAATAGTCTTATACAATTATTATTTTTTTATTACTTTTGTTATATTATATTTTATTCTTAAAATTAATTCTATCTCATTAAGTATTGAAGTATTATTTTAATAAGTGCATTTCAATTAAAATAAGGGCACTTTTCAGTGCCCCTTATAATAAATCTATTAAAACCTAAAATCTAGTCTTTTTTTAACTTTAATACACTTTTTAACGTCCTGCAGTGTACACATATTTAAGGTCTGATGCTCCAACTCCAAATGTTGTATTAGATACGTTTTTAACATAATTACGAACATATGTATTCTTAAATCTATAAACCGTTGGGCTTATTACACCATCTTCATGTATTAACAATTTTTCTGCTTCTTTAAATAACTCTGTTCTCTTACCTTGGTCAACTGTTTTACTAATCTCATCTATCATTTCATCATATTTTTCATTTGACCATCCAGTATTAGTTACCCCTGCTGTACTAGCCCACATATCAAAGAATGTCATAGGATCATTATAGTCTCCTGTCCATCCCATAGAAGCCATTTGATAATCTTGAGTTGATTCTCTAGTCTGAAATACTGCCCACTCAGTAAATTCAGATTCAATTTTTATTCCTAATACTTTTTCAAAATTTTGCTGTTCAAAATCAGCAAATTCCTTTGATTTAGCATCTGTACCTGATTGTAAAAACTTTATTGTATGTTTAGATGGGTCTGGATCCATACCTTCTTCTTTTAATCCTTCTATTAATAATGCTTTCGGGTCAGGATTTTCCTTTGCCAATTCTTCAACAGGATTATAGTTAACTTTGCTTCTAAACTCTTCCCCTCCAATTTGAACAGCTGGTGGACACCAAGCTAATGCAGGCTCTGCTAGACCTTTATATAATGTTTCACTCATACCTTCTCTATCTGTTGCAAGTATAAATGCTTTCCTTATTTTTTCATTTTTAAAATATGAATCATCCTGATTAAAAAACATATATGCTGATGATGCATCATATCCTTTTATTACTTCATATTGTCCACTTCCATCAAGTTTACTAACCCACTCTGGTTTTGTAACTCCAGCCATGTCTAGTGAACCATTATAAAGTTCGTTCATTCTAGCTGTTTCTTCTTTTATAATTTTAAATGTTGCTTTTTCTAATTTAACATTTTCAGCATCCCAGTACTGTGGATTCTTTTCTAATTCAACCATATTATTATGAATCCATTGTTTTATAATAAACGGTCCAGAGAATACCATAGTGTTTGATTCACTACCATATTTTTCACCACTTTGTTCAACTACATCTTTTCTTTGAGGCTGCATTACTTTAAAATATGTTAAATCTAAGAAATATGGTGTTGGATTTTCTAAAGTAAATTCTATAGTCTTATCATCTATAACCTTAACTCCAACATCTTCAACTTTTGCTTTTCCTGCATTATATGCAGAAGCATTTTTTATTGGGAATAATAAGAAAGCATATGGTGATCCAATTTCTAAATTTAATGTTCTAGTTATTCCATAATAATAATCATTTGCTGTTATTGGTTGTCCGTCAGACCATTTCATATCCCTTAACTTAAATGTCCATTTTAATCCATCTTCTGATTGTTCCCAACTTTCAGCTCCAGCAGGTTTAACAACTTCTTTTCCATTTTCATCATTTTCAAGTCTAGTTAACCCCTCACCTACATTAGTTAAAATTACAGAGGAATAAAGGTCACTTGATTTAGATTGATCCAACGTTTTAGGTTCAGCAAGAAGTACAGTATTTAAATACTGCTGTTCATCCATTTTAACTTCTTGTGAATTAGCATTATCTCCATCCTTTTCAGTGTTGCTTCCACATCCAACTAATATTGATGATGTTAATGAAAGTGTTAATATAGTTGCAATTAACTTTTTGTTTTTCATAGATAACGTCCCCCTTTTTGTCATAAGTTCACTTATATAAATATTTCTTATTTAATAGATTATATTTTTAATTAAATCTAATCAAGTTTTATTTTTATGAATTTTGAAACAATTTTATAATAAAATTTTATTTTTTTAATTTTTAATGTAATTTAATGTATTTTTATTATTATTTTTTGCATTTTTTGCAATATATTTTAATCTAAATGTCATTTTTATACTTTTTTTCCTTAACAAATTCTTAAAATTTATTGTGTTTTTTATAGTATTTTTATCTATTAAAATACAAAATATTGTCCTAAAGTTATATTAATAAAATAAAAAAATAACTTTACATGGAAATTTTAATAAATATATTTTAAGTTAAATATATTTCATAAATTTAACTTAAAATTCATAAGGTGGAACATTGTCATATTTTCATGAATATACTACAAACATAGCTTTTAATTGGAGGAATATAATGCATATACTATCTTCACTACTATTTTCTATTTCAGCAAATATAGATAATTTTGCTGTAGGAATAGCTTATGGAATTAAAAAATTAAAATTAATATATTAAGTAATTTTTTAATAGCTATAATATCAGCTTTAGGCACTTTTCTTTCTATGTCTTTAGGTAAAGCTATAATTCATTTCATTTCAGCTAAGACAGCAAATATACTTGGAAGTGCTATATTAATATTATTAGGATTATGGTTTATATTAGAATTTTTTATAAAATCCTACTTTCAAAAGAAAAAGAAAAAAATAAATTAGATAATATGATAGGTGAATACAAAAATATTTTAGACAATCCTGAATTAGTCGATAGCGATAATTCTTCATGTATAGATGTTAAAGAATCAATATTACTTGCATTTGCCCTTACCATAAACAACTTAGGAGTTGGAATTGGTGCAAGTATAACCGGTCTTAATATATTTCTAACTACTATTTTTACATTTATATTTAGCTTATTATTTATTATTTTAGGATATTTAATTGGTACTAGTTACCTCTCTAAATTATTTGGAAAGTATGCTTCACTTATATCTGGAGCAATAATTATATTTTTAGGTTGCTATGAATTATTTATTTAAAAATATATATTTTTTTCTTCAAAGAAAACAAAAAAACTAATGTAGAAGCACAGGACAATCTTTTATTCGATATATTAATTTTAGTAATGTAACTCACTATATATTAATAAAAATAGGACTTTAAAAAAGTAAACTTTTAAAGTCCTATTTTTATACATTCATTAAAATTTTCAGTTCTTTATCATAAATTTTTTAAGTTACTTATTCTTTCCTATATTAAATTCATTATTTCTATTAATATCTTTAGCCCTATTAATTAATTTATTGTATAAATATATATCCCTATTGCTAAAATACTTTGCATTAAGTTTATCTATTTCAAACCATGCTACAGCACTATTTTCATCATCTTTTACTTTTAATCTTTCCTCTTCACTTGCAATAAGAATATATGCTATAGATAGATGTACATGTGTATTAACATATTTCCCATTCTTTATATGTCCATCTACTGGTAAAACATCCAATGATACAATTTCACTTCCAAGAGGCTTTACATTATTAATTCCAGTTTCTTCTTTTGCCTCCTTTATAGCAACATGTAGAAAATCTTTATCGCCATCTACATGCCCTCCTGTCCAAGACCATGTTTTTCTTATATTATGGTGTATCATCAACATCTTGTCTAGATTCTCATTTAATATAAAACCTGAACTTGTAATATGTGCAAACTCATTTTCTCTAACTAAAATATTATGTGGGAATTTTTCTATGTACTGAAGAATTATCTTCTTATCTTGAATTTCTTGTTCATTATTAGGTGTAAATTTTTCAATTTGTTTTTTAAAATTCATTTTCTATCCCCTTATATTCTTATATTATTATATTGATAATTATAACATATTTTACAAGTAGCTTTTACTTTTCTGAAATTCATAAATAAAGACATGTTATTTTAAATTTATTTTTAAAGCTATTTGTTTTTAAACGTTTATAACACAAAAGACTGATATTTTTATGATTAATCATATAAATTAACTATCAGTCTTATTTGTAGAGCTTTTTATACATCTGTAAATTCCATATTCTCAATATTTATGGCACACCTCTAACAGGATTTGATAAATGTAACTTCATTCAAAGCAGATATACTCCTAAAAATTACTGTTTAAGTCATTTTATCATATTATATCTTTAATATATTTAACTCATATTTATATAAATAATTATACAGTGGTTAGGTTCATTAATATTCCCAAGTTTTAATGTGAAATGTATAAACTGTTATATTTTTTTATCTCTTATCTCAATTTCTGTTCCTTCGGGTGCTTTTACTTTAAATAAATAGCCATCTTCAACTTTGTATAGTTCTTTGCCATTTTTAATTTTAAATTTATTATAATTTAATTCTTTTATTCTATTGTATTCTTTTTCAACATCATTAACTAAAAAGCCCATATGGACTATTCCTTTATTTAATGAACTCCAATCTTTTAATTTATCTCCAGTCTTTTCCGTTTGTAGTTCAATCATAAAGTCTTTTAATTGTAACCAGGAATTAAACTTTCTACTATGAAAATTTTTTGTTTCTTTAATTAATCTAAACCCTAAAATTTCAGTGTAAAATTTAAGCGACTCCTCGTACCTATCTGTTTGAATACAAATATGATGTATAATTGACATGTTAATACCACCTTTGTTTATTTAAACTTTCTTTTAATCTCGTATTTTTGTAATAATTATCCACCTATACCCTTTCAAATTGTTTTTTATTATATATTTAATATATAATAAAAAACAATTTTACAACTACTTAGAATATATATTAGAATAATATTAATTTTAAAAAACAAAATAATTTAATTTTCGAATCAAACTTATGTCGTGTTTTTACGTAAGTTTATTTTTTTGCACATTTTTAATTATACTTAAAATTTTGACAATTGTAAACATTTTTAACTAGCTTAAACTGTATAAAGTGTGTTATATTAATAATTTGTGTAGATTACGCTCAACCCCCATGAATCAATTTTTATTTAATCATCTCAATAGGCTTATCACATTCCCACTCAATAGAAGATATCCTAATTCATTTGTTTTACTGTTATCTGCTTCTACAGTAATAATTTTATTAGTTAAATTTTATATGTGTCATATACTCTATAAAATACTTCACCTTAAGTAGTTGTACTCTTGAAAATAATTATCAATATATTTTTTATAAAGTTTATAATCCCTCAAAGTACGTTAACTCAAGCCTTGTGTAATTTTTGTCTTAAAAAAATACAGCCAATTTCTAAGTAATTTTTTACTTAAACAATCAACTGTATTTTCCATAGAGCTTTTCACATCTCTGTAAATGCCCTATTTTCAATATTTATGGTACACCTAACAGGATTTGAACCTGCGACAATTGGATTCGAAGTCCACCGCTCTATCCAGCTGAGCTATAGGTGCTTATTTATTATATATATATTTCTTGCTTAATAATTATGTATAATTTAATAACTTTATATGCATTATCATTGTAATATTAGTTCTTAAACTTCTATTGATAAAGCTACAATGTAAAATACTAATAATTCCTATAAATATTTATGTAAACTAATAATCTTTACATTATTTATTATTTACTATTTTTATAATCGTAAACATATTAAAATACTTTAGTTTGTAGTATTAATTTCAAGCTTATGTGTTATTCGTAACCTTTATATAATTATACAATGTAAATATTATTGAAATAAGTAACGTATATGTTTATAAATAAGAAAAACAAAAAGATTACTAAACTAAAGTAAAACTTTAACTTAGTAATCTTTTTAAACAATTTGGAGCGGGTGAAGGGAATCGAACCCTCGTAACTAGCTTGGAAGGCTAGCACTCTACCATTGAGTTACACCCGCATATTTTTAAAGTGGTCGGGGTGACAGGGATTGAACCTGCGACCTCATGGTCCCAAACCACGCGCGCTCCCATCTGCGCCACACCCCGATATTTTGGTTTTAAATGGTGCGCCATCAGGGTCTCGAACCCTGGGCTCCTTGATTAAGAGTCAAGTGCTCTACCAACTGAGCTAATGGCACACACTGTGTTGATTCACTTCAATCTCTTATCTTTTGTTTAAATGGTGCGCCATCAGGGTTTCGAACCCTGGGCCCCTTGATTAAGAGTCAAGTGCTCTTCCAGCTGAGCTAATGGCACTTATTACAAAGTCCATCATCTGTTCCTTTTAAAATCCTTTATCCTTTTG
>NZ_HE611051.1:98359-120461 GCF_000285575.1 Clostridium senegalense JC122
CGATATCCCAACATTGTTTTGACAGTTATTTATTATAATATGTTAATTATAACCTGTCAACACTTTTTTAAAACTTTTTAATGGGGTGGCCGATGGGACTCGAACCCACGACACCCAGAGCCACAACCTGGTGCTCTACCAACTGAACTACGGCCACCATAATGGTGCGTTTTAAGGGATTCGAACCCCTGGCCCACGCCTTAGAAGGGCGTTGCTCTATCCAGCTGAGCTAAAAACGCATACTTGGAGCGGGTGAAGGGAATCGAACCCTCGTAACTAGCTTGGAAGGCTAGCACTCTACCATTGAGTTACACCCGCAAGTTTTAAAAAGTGGTCGGGGTGACAGGGATTGAACCTGCGACCTCATGGTCCCAAACCACGCGCGCTCCCATCTGCGCCACACCCCGATAAGCTTACTTGCTTATCGCTAAGAACTTGTTTTATCTCCTAACGACAATAGTTATTCTACATTATCTTGCAAAATAAGTCAACACTTTTTGTTGAAAAAGTTTATTTTTTTTGCAGAAATATTACCAACTATTGAAATCACTACCTTACAAGCCATAAAAAATCATATGTTTTATGACTTTTTTACAGTATTGTAATATGTATTTTTTACTTTTTATCCATACTATTATTTCTTTTAAATAACAATATTTTTATTCTCTATTAATTATTTATCACCTTAAAAAATATTTTAAATATTACACTTAATATTTTTTAAATATTAATATAATTCCCCTTTTATCATATATTTATACTTAAATACTTATAATTTCACACTCTATACTATTTTCATTAATATCCATTATAGCTATAGATGGATTTCTATCCCTAGGTTCACCTACACTACCTGGGTTTATAAATAATATCCCACCATCTTTTTCTATAGATGATATATGACTGTGTCCATATAAAACAATATCAGCACCGATTTCCATTGCCCTATACTTTAAATTAAAAGTATTTAATTTAACTCTATAACAATCACCATGAGTTAAAAATATTGTATGGCCTTTTATTGTGTATATAGCTTCTTTTGATAATTTCTTCATTGTATCACAGTTACCACAAACCCCTATTATTTTTCCTTTATAAATTCCTTTTATATAATCAATATCCTCATAATTATCACCTAAATGGAAAACAAGATCACACTTTTTAATTTTTTCTGTTGCTTTATCCATATTTTCTTTATTTCTATGAGTATCACTAATAATCCCAACTAACATTTTCTATACTACCCTTTCTCTAATAAAAACTTATTGCAAAAATATATCTCACCAATAAAAATTTATTAGTGAGATATATTTATTTTAAATACCAAATTTTAACTTATATTTCTTCAAAGCACTATTTTTTTATATTTTGTTTAATTCTTTCTTTAATTGTTCTAAAGCTCTTCCTCTATGACTCATTGCATTTTTAACATCACTAGACACTTCTCCAAAGGTTTTTTCTAATTCTTCAACATAAAACAATGGATCGTATCCAAATGCACCTTCTATTTCTCTATATTCTTCAGTTATCTTACCATCAACTTTGCCTTCTACTTTTACTACAGTATTGTCATTAACGATTAATACCATAGCACAAAGAAATGCAGCATCCCTTTTCTCAAAAGGAACACCTTGTAATTCTCTTATAAGTTTTTTATTATTTTCTATACTATTTCCATGTTCTCCACTATATCTAGCTGAGTATATTCCTGGAGCGCCATTTAAAGCATCTACTGCTAATCCAGAATCATCTGCTAAAACCATATTTTTTCCTTTACATAAGTCATATATAGCTTTAGCTTTTATGTATGAATTTTCCATAAAAGTTTTCCCATTTTCTTCAATATCTATTTCTATCCCTGCTTCTTTTAGACCTATTATTTCATACGAAAAATCTTTCAACATTTCCTTTATTTCTTCTATTTTATGATTATTATTACTTGCCACTATTATTTTTTTCATGTCATTCTCCTTTTATATTGTTAACTTTTTATTTATATATTTATCATTAATATACACTTTTATCTTTTTTAACTATATTTTAATTAATATTAAAAAGTTCATCTCTTTTTGGAGGTCTAACTTCTATCTTACAATTATTCTCTATTAGTACTCCTTTAGCCTCTGTTATTTTTCCTATTACAGCACCCTCTATATTTTCATCTTTTAGTTTTCTAACAAGTTCTTCTCCGTTTTTTGTAATTATAACCATACTTCCAGAGGATATAAATCTTAAGGTATCTATTTTAAATTCATTACATAATTTCATTGTTATTTCACTTACAGGTATTTTTTCTTTATATATTTCGAATCCTAAATTGCTGCCTTCTGCCATTTCCCAAAGTGCACCTAATAGTCCACCTTCTGTAATGTCATGCATTGCATTAACCTTATAATTACCTGCTATTATTCCTTCTTTTACAACACTTATATCATTTACATATTCTCTTGCAAGCTTAATTTCTTCATCTGTAAGTACTTTTCTACAACGCTGTTCATAATCATTAACTAGTATACTAGTTCCCTCTATACACAATCTTTTTGTAACTACAATATCATCACCTATTTTAGCACCCCTTGTTGATATGGCAGATAAAGCTTTTCCTTTTCCTAAAGCGGTGCAAGAAACCACTATCTTATTTACAGCTTCTGTTACTTCTGTATGTCCACCTAAAATTTCTACATTTAATTTCTTAGTCTCTTCATCTATTTCCATCATAATTTTTTTTATATCTTCTAATGTAGCCGTAGGTGGTACCAATATTGTTACAAGTATGCCTACTGGTTCTACTCCACAAGATGCTATATCATTACAATTTATATTAACTGCTATTTTACCTATATTTTCATCTGCACCTGTTACCGGATCTGTTGAAACCACACATTCATAATCGCCATAATTTATAACGGCACAATCTTCTCCTATACCATTACTTATTCTAACGTCTTTTCTTTTAACACTTTTATTATTATCTATAATTTCTTTTAAATCATCCCAATTAAGCTTTCCAACCTTCATAAGTACATCTCCTTTTTTTCCACTAATCCCATTACACTTTTATAGAGTTCCAAGTTGACTTTTAAAATTATCCATTCCAAAACTTGGATACCTAAAATAGTGAGACATGCTCCGAATCACTTAAAATTCAACACTGTATCTTGTGTGAAAATATTTTAAAGTTATTGAATAAATTTAAATTGGAGCTTGTTTCCCTATAGTTATAATTGGTTCATAATCCTCTTTATAAAAACATATTATATATTAAAACCGATTTATTATTATGTATTAAAATTTAATTTACAATAAAATTATTAATTAAATAACATTTATTTCAGATTTAAGCACATTTTCCAATTTACAATCATATTATTAAATATAATCAATATTATGGTGGTGTTACGTTGAGATATATAGGTCCTTTTCTAAGAATTAATATACTAGATAATGAAAACATAAAAAGTCAACTTTTTCATTTATCAAAACACTCTATTTTTAACATAGTATTTAGTTCAGGCTGTGGAATTATTTCACCTAATTTAAGGTCTAAAAATAAAATCTTACCCACAACTGATGATATCATAAACGATGCAAATTCTCCACTACTTAGCCTTTATAGAAAGGCTAATGGAAAACTTTTAACTACAGATTCTCAGCTTAAATGGAATGAAAAAAAATTTAAAAAGAAATAAATATTGCTTCTAATGCTCTTATGACTTTATCTATATTAGAACTTGCAGATTATTATAATGAATTTTTGGATATAGATGAAAATAAGTATGCTTTGAAAAATCAATATCTAGATTTAGCATCTGAACAATTAGAATTCTACGCTTTATATTGCAGAAATAATGAAGGAGTTTTTGTAGATAAAGTTGATACAACTGAAGCTATTGCTGGACAATATAATCTTTATGATAAAAATACTAAATTTAAATTTTCAACTCAAGCACTTTTTATGTCAGCATACTATAAATTTTCAACATATGATAAATTTAATTACAATAATCAATATAAAAATTTTTCTTTAGACATATTAAATATGTTTTTAGATTTTAAAGAAGAGGTATATAACATACCTCAAGATGAATTAATAAAAGTTTGTTTTGCTTTTATTACTTTTTATAAGTATTCACATATAGACGAAGCTAAATATTTACTTCTAGATTTTGCTGATTTGATGCTTGAAAATTTAAAATATATTCCACCAACTGCTTTAAAAGATAATTTAGATACAACTGCTCTTTTATATATAAATTGTATGTTTATTTATAAAGAAACTAAAATCAAAAAATTTAAACAGGCTAGTGAAAAAGCATATTCTGTCTTAGAAAGTTTATACGATTCTAATAAAGGCTTATTTCTAAAGGACATTGAAGAAAAGGAAAATAAAATTTATTGTGATGAAATTATTTTATATCTTTATGCAATGATGCTGCATAATGATATGAAAAAATCTGATGGAGAGGAAAGTGACAATTCTAAGGTAAATAATGTTTATAGAAACCAAGTTATTGGATGGGACTTAGTATTAAGTTGGCCTGATTGTCCTAGTTTAGATGATATTGAGAGATATAAAAATTTTTCTTCTAACTCCGAAGATTTATTACAGGAAGAGTATTTTAGAATGTCTTCACTCCAATCAGCTGAAACAAACGGTTTGGCACCAATTTTTTCGAAATGTGTAACTTATAATATACGAAAAAATTCATTAAAATCTAATAAGTTAACTTTTGATGCCTATAAAAACATGTTGATTTTTTATGTTATATTATTTAGTAAAAGAGTAGAAAGATCCTGATGTTTAGGATCTTTCTACTCTTTTAAATTTATTTTTTTAAATTACAAAGGACTATATTACCGTGTTTATTAATATAAATATTTTCTATATTGTTTTTTTTGCATAACACAGTATTTAAATTGTATATTGGTATAATAGGTAATTCTTCTCTTAGAAGATTTTCACATTGATCATATATTTCAATTTTATCTTTATTGTGTTTTTCTCCTAATAATTGCTGTACCGATTTATCATATTTTTCATTTGCAAACCCATAAAACTTTTTATATTTTTCACTTGACAAATTCAAAAAATATTTATCTTTATCTCTATTGTTATCTAGTGCTAATATCATATGAAACTTATTATTTTGAGTTAGTTCTTCATCATTATTATAAGCTTTTAATTTTATATTAATATCTAAATCATCTTTAATGTCTTTTGATAAATCTTCTGCTATTCTTTTTTCTATAGGATTATTCTTATATAAAAAAGTAATAACTTCATCATTATATTTACTATTTTTTAAATATCTTAATGCAAGATTATTATTTCCATAAGAAGAAAACTTACCACATTGATCAACTCCATAACAAGATGCAACATTTCCAAATTCCTTACATATTTGTTGGATAAAAAATTCTTTTGACATACTTTCATTTATTGCTTTTCTAAAATTTAAATCTGTAGTTATTAAATCCTTATTTAAATTAAAGTTTATATATACAGAAGAATCTCCATCAAATCCTTGTAAAAAGTTTTTTTCTTCAAGTCTTGATAATTCATTTATAGGTGGATCAATCATTATGTCTAATTTACTTTCCTCTTCCTCAAAATAAGCTAATGCTTTTTCTTTATCATTAATAAAAGAAATAATAATTTTTCATTTGTAACTAAATTATTTTTATAATAATTTTTATTTTTTGATATTACAATTTCATTATCATGTGTTATATCTTGTATTATAAATGGTCCTGTAAATAATGTATCTTTTGTTATGGTATTTTCATTTTTTAATGCAGTATACTTTCTAAGAGACATAACCGGTTTTGATAACATATATATAAAATTTTCACAAGGATTATTCAATCTTATAGCTAGTGTCTTTTCATCTATTGCCTTTATAGCTACATTAGAGAAATCTTCTGTATCATTTATAAATTGTTTTACTCCAAATATACAATTTAAATCTTCTCTATATATATTTTTTTCATCACATAAGAATTCCTCAAAAAACTGAACAAAATCATTTGCAGTTATCTTTTCACCGTTACTATACCTTATGTTTTCTCTTAAATTAAAAGTATATTGTATTCCATCCTCACTTACATTATATTCTTTACATAAAGCTGGTACTATTTCACCCTTATCATTTAAAGATACAAGTCCTTCAAATAAAGATACAATTAAATCTTTTTCTCGTACATTTTTATTATCAGTCATAATAAGATTTTTAGGTCTTTGTTCCATATTGTATATTACATATTTATTTTTTTGATTAGACTTACTATTTTCATCATTACCCTCTATTGAAAAAGAAAATAACAAAATTAATATTGTTAATGTTAATAAAATTATCTTTTTCACATTTTTTCCTCCCTTATTATAACTATGTATCTTTTTTAACAGTTCCATATTATCTATTGCTAACATTCATATTAATAAGCTAATTTTCAAATCGTATATACAATAAATTCTTTCCATTTTTATAATTATTTAAACAACATAATATTTTTGTTATAAACAGTTCAACTAATTTATCTAACATATTTTTTAATGACAACTATACTTTTAATTTAGTCATAATTTCTAATTATTATTATAAACACTGTAAATAATAATTCTTTGTCAAATACAATATCTATATAATAATTTACTAATTTAATATAAAAAATGATTTCTGCAAAATACAGAAATCATTTAAATAATTATTTTAATTCTTTATATCATTGATTTAAATTCTTCTTCACTTAAAATTTTTATCCCTAACTCTTGTGCTTTAGTAAATTTTGATCCCGGTTCCTTTCCGACTAAAACATAATCTGTTTTTTTGCTTACAGAACTAGAAACTTTCGCTCCTAAAGATTCTAACTTATCCTTTATTTCACTTCTAGAATAATGTTCTAAAGATCCAGTTACTACTACAGTCTTTCCTTCAAAAACATTTTCAGTTATAGAAACTTCTTGATAATTAGGTTTTACTCCTAAATTTAATAATTCTTCTACATTCTTCTTTACTTCATTTGAATTAAAAAAGTCTATTATACTTTTTGCAACTATATCTCCTATCTCAGGTATAGCTACTAAAGATTCAAATGTTGCATTTACCAAATTATCTATATTTTTATATTCTTTTGCTAAATCTTTAGCAGTTTTCTTACCTACATTTGGAATACCAAGAGCATATATAAATGATGGTAAATCACAAACTTTGCTTTTTTCTATTGCATTTATAAGATTTTGAGATTTTTTTTCACCAAACTTTTCTAAAGTTAAAAGTTGTTCTTTTTCTATTTTATATAAGTATGGTATAGATTTTATATTTAACTTTTCAAAAAGAGCTTCTGCAGTTTTTTCACTAAACCCTTCAATATTCATAGCTTCTCTACTTGCATAGTGAACTATGCTTTTAACCATTTGAGGTTTACATGAAAGAGTGTTATCACAAAAATAATGAACTCCATCCTGTACTAATTTGCTACCACAACTCGGACAAACTGTTGGTACTTCTATAGGTCTTGAATTTTCTAAGGATTGTTCTACTACACCCATAATTTCTGGTATAACATCATTTGATCTACGAACAAAAACTTCACAACCAATTCTTACACCTTTTCTATTTATATCATCAATATTATTCAAAGTTGCTCTTTTCACAGTTACGCCACCAAGTTCTACTGGTTGTAAAATAGCAGTTGGTGTAACTCTTCCACTTCTACCAATATTCCATTCAACATCTAATAATACTGTTGATGTTTCCTCCGCTTCAAATTTATATGCAATAGCCCATTTAGGAAATTTAACTGTATACCCTAATAGCTCTCTTGTTTTCATATCATTTATAGCTATAACTGCACCATCTATATCATAATTTAATTCGCTTCTTATTTTTTCTACATACTTTATTTCGTCTTCAATTTCTTCTATACTTTTACATACTTTAAAATATGTATCAACCGGAAAACCTTTTTCTATAAGAAATTGTAGCATTTCTATATATGTTTCAAAATTTTCACCTTCATTATATCCTATATCATAAAAAAATGCTGATAAGTTTCTTCTAGCAGTTTCCTTCACATTTAAATTTCTTAATGCACCTGCCGCTCCATTTCTTAAATTCTTTAATGGTATTTCTGATGTAGCATTATATTTTTCAAATGCTTCTTTTGTCATTATAGCCTCTCCATGTACTTCCATGATTGAATTATAACCTATTTTTAATGGAACAGACTTTATAGTTTTAACCTGACTTGTTATATCCTCCCCAATTTCACCGGTTCCTCTTGATGCTGCAACTTTTAAAATTCCATCTTCATCATATGTAAGGTTTATTGAAAGACCATCAAATTTTTTTGTTACTACATAACTTAATTCTGGAAGTTTTTCATCATGATTTAAATTGTATTCTTTAATAGCTTTTAAATTTCTATTATGAAAATCTTTTATCTCTTGTATCGTTTGTGCTTTATCTAAGCTCCACAATCTAGCTTTATGAGTATATTTTTTAAATTCTGGAAGTATAATATCTCCAACTCTTTGAGTTGGTGAATAAGGCATTATATAACCTAATTCCTTTTCTAATTTTACTAATTCATCATATAATTTATCATATTCTTTATCAGACACAGATGGATTATCTAAAACATAATAGTTATAAGCATATTTATTTAACAATTCAACAAGTTCTAACATTCTTTCTTTTTTCTCCAAGTTAATCGCTCCTTTAAGCACACATATTTTCAAATTTACATTTACCTATATATAGGGTTACAAGTTAAGTTTTTAAGTTATTCATTTAGCAAATGAGAAAACTCAAATTAATATTTTATCAATAACTAACAGATTATTTTAGTTAAAAGTGAATAGTTAACAGTATAATTCTTAACTAACTACATTTGTACTTATTTTTCTCAAATGATAACAAAAATTTTATGAATAAATTTAAATGGGAGCTTATTTCCCTATAACCATGCACAATTAAAAGTTAACAATAAAATTTAAAACAGTAAGTTTTTCAACCAAAATTGCTCATCATTGCAATTAGGTGTATAAAACAATAAATCCCATCTATAATATATTAGGTATATTATGTAATTAAATAAGTTTTATTTTACCCCTAAGTCAACGTGAGCAATTTTAAAATCTATATAAAATATTTTTTTCTAAATTATCTAGTCTATAAAAGCTCTATAGGTGCTTTAGATATCATAAGTTTTTTTATACCCTGATTATCAAAAGCTATTGTAGCTAATATATCTTCACCATTCCCAGAAACTGCTATGACTGTACCTAGTCCAAAAACTTTATGTTTTATTTTTCTTCCTTGAGAAATTTCACTTATATTTACAATTTTTTCGTTTTCTTTTGAAAAACTAGCTGTTGATGAGCTCTTAAACATAGATTTTTGATTATTTCTCAAAGAATGAGGATTATTATACATTCCATTTCTTGCTTGACTCTTAAATGTATTAACACCTCTTGCCTTAGCCCCTCCAACTATTTCTTTTAAATTTTGAGGAATCTCCGCTACAAAATCTGAAACTTCATAGCTTACTGTTCTACCAAAAACCATACGACTTTCAGCCGAACTTACATAAAGCTTTTCTTTTGCACGGGTTATTGCTACATAACATAATCTTCTAGATTCCTCCATCTCGTGGAAACTGTTTAATGATGACATTCCTGGAAATATCCCATTTTCCATACCAACTAAAAATACTACAGGAAATTCTAAGCCCTTAGCACTGTGTACAGTCATCATAACAGTAGTTTCTTCTTTCTCCTCTAAATTATCTATATCAGATACAAGTGTTACTTTTTCTAAAAATGCAGATAAAGATTTATCCTCATTAGTTTTTTCAAAATCAACAGCATCAGAAACTAATTCCTTTAAGTTCTCAATTCTTGTTTCATCCTCTGGAGCTTTTGATTTTTTCAGCATATCCATATAACCTGTTTCTTCTATAACTGATAATATTATCTTTGATATTGACATGTCATCTGTTCTTGCCATCAATGAATTCACGATACCTGTAAATCTATTTATAGAATTTATTGCTTTTGTTGTAAGTCCTGGTATCATGTCTACATCTAACAAAGTATTATACAAACAATCTTCTGCCATATTGGCAACTTCTTGAACCTTTGCTACTGTAGCATCACCTATGCTTCTTTTAGGTTCATTTATAATTCTTCTTAAGCTTACATCATCTAATGGATTATTTATAAGTTTTAAATATGCCATTATATCTTTAATTTCTTTTCTGTCATAGAATTTTAACCCACCAACAATTTTATATGGTATATCTTGCTTTCTAAAAGCTTCCTCCAAAATACGTGATTGAGAGTTCATTCTATATAAAACAGCGAAATCTTTATATGTTTTATTTTCTTCTCTCATTAATCTTTTGATTTCACTAGCTACAAAATTTCCTTCATCTATATCACTAAAGGCCCTATATAACTTTATTTTTTCCCCTGGCTCACTTTCAGTTCTTAGTACTTTATCTTTTCTTTGTGCATTATTTTTTATTACCATATTAGCAGCAGTTAATATATTTCCTTTAGAACGATAATTTTGTTCTAGTTTTACTATTTTAGTCTTAGGATAGTCTTTTTCGAAATCTAATATGTTTCTAATATCTGCACCTCTCCATTGGTATATACATTGATCATCATCACCAACTACACAGATATTTTCTTCTACTCCAACTAATAATTTTACTAATTCATATTGAGCTCTATTTGTGTCTTGATACTCATCTACCATTATGTATCTAAATTTTCTTTGGTAAAATTCCCTTACTTCTTGATTTTCTTTTAAAAGTTTTACAGTTATAAATATTAAATCGTCAAAATCTAATGCATTGTTAGCTTTAAGTTTCTTTTGATATAAAAGATAAGCATCTGCTATCTTGTTTTTTCTAAAATCATTTTGATTTTCACTTTTAAACTTATCTGCAGTTATTAAGTCATTTTTTGCATTAGAAATCTTACCTAATATTTCTCCATCAGTTATATCCTTATCATTTATATTTAGCTCCTTGATACACTGCTTAACTAATGTTTTAGAATCATAACTATCATAAATAGTAAAGTTCTTATTATATCCTAGCTTATCTATTTCTCTTCTTAAAATTCTTACGCAACTAGAGTGAAATGTTGATATCCACATACTTTCAGCTACATCTCCAACTAATTTAGCAATTCTTTCTTTCATTTCACCTGCAGCTTTATTTGTAAATGTTATAGCTAATATTTGTGAAGGATATATATTTAAATCTTCTATCATATGTGCAATTCTATAAGTTAAAACCCTTGTTTTTCCTGAACCAGCCCCTGCTAATATTAAAACTGGACCATCAACAGTAGATGCTGCCTCATATTGTTCTTTATTAAGTAAACTTTTCAAATCCATTTTATCACTCCTAATCTAACGTTCTTCTAAGTTTATTTATAAATTTATTAAACTTTTGTTATTGCATATACTATTGTTTAAATAATTTGCTAATTTAATACTTTTTAAACAAATAAACTTAATTATATATTCTAAGCTTTAATCTACAATCTTTATTAATTAAAAATAAATAATAAATTAATTGTTACATTCAATCCTGTAATTTCCATATAATAATGTCCTATTATTATACCACAGATTAATAATATATAAGAAAATTTAATAATCCTATTGTTATTTTACCTTCAATTCATAATTATATTAAAAATAAAATACTTTATTTGAATTCAGCTATATTTATTACCAAATTCAAATAAAGTATTTTTATTTATATCTTATCTATTCTTCCAATTTACTCTATCAAATACAACTTTATAACCTTGATTTCCATAATTTAAAGATCTATTTACTCTACTTATTGTAGCAGTGCTAGCCCCTGTTGTGCTTGCTATATCCAAATATGTTCTTCGTTCCATTAACATCCTAGCAACTTGTAATCTTTGCTGTATTGCTTTTATTTCATAAACAGTACAAACATCTTCAAAAAATCTATAATATTCCTCTTTTGTTTTTAAAGATTGTATGCATTCTATTAAAAAATCCATATCCTTATTTTCTAATCTTGATTTGTATTCCCCCATAAGTATCCCCCTTAGTTCATTAACGTCAGTATCTTAAATGAGTTTTTAAATGTCAAAAGTGTAAATTTAAAATCTTAAAACTTTTCTCAAAATTTGCTCTATTTGAATAAATTATATCATATACTACATGCTCCCGTAAAGATATTAACCTTTAAATAATTTATTGTTGTACAGTTTTAAAAGGTACTATTAGAAATTCACTGCCATATTTTTATATAAAAAAAGATTAAAGTAGACTAGCCACTTTAATCTTACAAAGCATTTATTAATATTACTGAACCTACAAATACTATTGCAAAAAATACTGTAAGTTTTATTAAAAATGATTCTTTAGTTTTTGTTTTGTTTTTAGAATAGAATGTATCTGAACTACCAGTAACTAATCCTTGCAATCCGTTACCTTTACTTGGCTGTAATAATATAACTATCATTAGCAAAACAGCTGACAATATTTGTATTACAGTTAGTGCAGTTTTCATACACACACACCTCCCTATACCATAAAGCATTAATATATTAATATTAACATATTATTATTATAGTTACAATTACGATATTTTATATAATATTTATTTTAAAATAATCTAATGTACTTAATTGCATAAAATTAAGTACATTAAAAGGATATCTCTTTATAAGTTTTCAATTGAGATATCCTTTTTAAATTATTCTAATATAGAATTAATCACTATCTTTTTATATTATAGAAAGAATTCATTCCTCTATATTCAGCCATATCTCCCAATTCCTCTTCAATTCTTAGTAATTGGTTATATTTCGCAACTCTTTCACTTCTTGCAGGCGCACCTGTTTTTATTTGTCCTGCATTCATTGCAACAACTAGATCAGCTATTGTTGTATCTTCAGTTTCTCCACTTCTATGAGATACTACTGCTGTGTATCCTTTTCTTGAAGCCATTTCTATAGCATTTATAGTTTCTGTTAATGTTCCTATTTGATTTAATTTTATAAGAATTGAGTTAGCTACTTCCTTTTCAAATCCCATAGCTAATCTTTCTGTATTTGTAACAAATAAATCGTCTCCAACTAATTGCACCTTATCACCAATTTTATCTGTTAAGTGTTTCCATCCTTCCCAATCTTCTTCAGCCATACCATCTTCAATTGAGATTATTGGGTATTTATTTGCAAGCTCTACATAGTAATCGGCCATTTCTTCTGGAGTCAATATTCTACCTTCACCTGATAAATTATATTTTCCATCTTCAAAGAATTCAGATGATGCTGGGTCTAGCGCTAAGAAAATTTCTTCTCCTGCTTTATATCCTGCTTTTTCTATTGCTTCCATTATAACTTTTATAGCTTCTTCATTTGAAGCTAGGTTTGGTGCAAATCCACCTTCATCACCAACACCTGTTCCTAATCCTTTTTCCTTTAATATTGATTTTAAAGTATGATATACTTCTGCACACATTCTTAACGCTTCACTAAATGATTTTGCACCAACTGGCATTATCATAAACTCTTGTAAATCAACGTTATTATCTGCATGTTTTCCACCATTTAATATGTTCATCATTGGAACTGGTAAAACTTTAGCATTAACTCCACCTATATATTGATATAATCCAAGACCTAATGATTCTGCTGCTGCTTTAGCACAAGCAAGAGAAACTCCAAGCATTGCATTTGCACCTAGTTTTCCTTTATTTTTAGTTCCATCAAGCTCTATCATTAATTTATCAATAGCTACTTGATCAAATACATTCATTCCTACTAATTCTTCTGCTATAATTTCATTTACATTATCTACAGCTTTTAAAACACCTTTTCCATTATAAACAGCTTTATCACCATCTCTTAATTCAACTGCCTCAAACATACCTGTTGATGCACCAGATGGAACTGCTGCTCTTCCTACTGTACCATCATCTAATGTTACTTCTACCTCTACTGTTGGAAATGCTCTTGAATCTAATATTTGTCTTGCATAAACATCAATAATTTCAACATATTGTTTCATAAATATAATCCTCCTAAAAATATCATAAAATCGATTTTTTATTAATAATTTTTTATATACTAAGTTAATGTTCTATAAGGGAATTTCCTGTCATCTCTTTTGGTTTTTCAATTCCCATAACATCTAATATTGTAGGTGCAATATCTGCTAATATTCCACCATCTTTTAATTTCATCTTATTACCTGATACACATATAAATGGAACTTCATTTGTTGTATGAGATGTCATTGGCTTTCCAGTAGAAAAATCTATCATCTGTTCTGCATTTCCATGATCTGCTGTTATAAATACAGTTCCATCTAATTCTAAAACCTTATCAACAACTTTTTTAAGACATTCATCTACAGTTTCTATTGCCTTAACTGCTGCATCTAATACACCAGTATGCCCTACCATATCTGGATTAGCATAATTTAATATTATAAGGTCATATTGTTTTGTATCTAATCTACTTAATACTTCATTTGTTACCTCTTTTGCACTCATTTCTGGTTTTAAATCATATGTTGCAACTTTAGGTGAAGGTATTAACGCCCTATCTTCATTCTTGTTAGGTTGTTCTACTCCTCCATTAAAGAAAAAAGTAACATGTGCATATTTTTCTGTTTCTGCAATTCTAAGTTGTTTTAATCCCTTATATGCTATATATTCGCCTAAAGTATTTTTATATTGCTGAGGTTTAAATGCTATGTTTACATTTTCTAAAGTATTATCATATTGAGTCATAGTAACAAAGTTTAAATTCAAAGTTTCTCTATCAAATTTGTCAAAAACTTTATCATTTATTGCTCTTGTTATCTCTCTTGCTCTATCTGGTCTAAAATTAAAGAATATTACTGAATCATTATTTTGTATTTTTCCAACAGCTTCATTTTCTCCATTTACTATAACTGTAGGAATTACAAATTCATCTGTTTTATTGTCATGATAAGATTTTTCTACTGCTTCTAATGCACTATGTGATTTTTCACCCTCACCTTTAACTATAGCATTATAAGCAAGTTGAATACGTTCCCAACGATTATCTCTATCCATGGCATAATATCTTCCACTTACCGTAGCAATCTTTCCAATATTCTCTTCTTTTAAGTATTCTTCTAATTCTTTAATATAATTACATGCTGAAGATGGAGGAACATCTCTTCCATCTAAAAAACAATGTATATAAACTTTTTCTAATTGATTTTTTTTACACAAACTTATTAGAGCCTTCAAATGATTTATATGTGAATGAACTCCACCGTCTGATAAAAGCCCCATAATATGCATTGATGAACTATTATCTTTTGCACTTTTTATACATTTTAAAAATTCATTATTTGCAAAAAATTCTCCATCGTCTATACTTTTACTTATCCTTGTTAGCTCTTGATATACAACTCTACCTGCACCTATATTTAAATGGCCCACTTCTGAATTTCCCATTTGTCCTTCCGGAAGCCCTACACTTAAACCTGAAGCTTTTACTTTTGTCATTGGATAATTGGCTTTTATGTTTTCATAATTTGGCTTTTTAGAAATTTTTACTGCATTACCATCTAAATTATCACTTAAACCAAATCCATCTAATATCATGAGCATCATTGGTTTTTTAGACATTCTATCACCCTTTGCTAAAATTTAATAGTTTACAATATCACTAAAATCTCTTGCTTTTAAACTTGCTCCACCTATTAATCCACCATCAATATGTTCTTTTGACATTTGTTCTTTTATTGTTGAAGGTTTTACTGAACCACCATATTGTATTCTTATACTATTACTTATATTATTATCATAAAGTTTTTTAACTACATTTCTTATAAATCCTATTGTATCATTAGCCTCATCAGCTGTAGCTGTTTTTCCTGTACCTATTGCCCATATTGGTTCATAGGCAATTATCATTTTTTCTACTTGTTCTTTTGATAATCCATCTAAAGCTTTAGTTACTTGATTTTCTAATATTTTTTCTGTTATGTTACCTTCTCTTTGTTCTAAACTTTCCCCTACACAAAGTATTGGTAAGATGCTATGATTAAATGCAGCTTTTAGCTTTTTATTAACAGTCTCATCACTTTCATTAAAATACTGTCTTCTTTCACTATGCCCGATAATAACATACTCCACACCTAATTCTTCAAGCATACCTGGAGATACCTCTCCTGTAAATGCTCCTTTTTCTTCAAAGTGCATGTTTTGAGCACCAACTTTTATATTGGTTCCTTTAACAGCCTCTACCACTGATGATAATGCTATAAAACTCGGACAAACCACTACATCACATTTTGCATCTTTAACTAAAGGTTTTAATTCATTTACTAACTCTAAAGCTTCCTTTATAGTGTTATGCATTTTCCAATTTCCTGCAATTATTGCTTTTCTCATAACTTTCCTCCATAAAATTAGTTATAATTTCTTTTAAATATACTATATCAAAATTATCAACTATTTGTCATTTAAAGCTACTATACCTGGAAGTGCTATTCCTTCTAAAAATTCTAAAGAAGCTCCACCTCCAGTAGATATATGTGTCATTTTCTCACCTAATTGAAACATATTTACTGCTGCTGCACTATCTCCACCACCAATTATAGTAGTTGCTTCTTTATTTTCAGCTAAAGCCTTAGCTATAGTTTTAGTTCCATTTTCAAAATTTTTAAATTCAAATACTCCCATTGGTCCATTCCACACTATAGTTTTAGACTCTAATATTGTCTTTTTATATAATTCCACAGTTTTAGGTCCTATATCAAGTCCCATATAACCTTTTTCTATATTTTTTTCCTCTGTTATTATTGCCTTTGCATCTTTAGAAAATTCATTAGCTATTACATGATCTACAGGAATTAAAAACTTAACATTTTTTTCTTCTGCTTTTTTCATCATATCTTTAGCATAATTTAATTTATCCTCTTCCACTAAGGAGTTTCCAACTTCATATCCATTAGCTTTTAAAAATGTATATGCCATACCTCCACCAATGATTAAATTATCAACTTTTTCTAATAAATTATTTATTACATTTATCTTATCAGAAACTTTAGCGCCACCTAATATAGCTGTAAATGGTCTAACAGGCTGTTCAACTGCATCACCTAAGAATTTAAGTTCTTTTTGTATTAAGTATCCACAAACTGAATCCTTAACAAAGTTAGTTACCCCTACAGTAGAGCAATGCGCTCTATGAGCAGTTCCAAAAGCATCATTTACAAATATATCACAAACTGAAGCTAACTCTTTTGAGAAAATTTCATCATTTTTAGTTTCTTCTTTTCTGAATCTAGTATTCTCTAATAAGGCAATTTCACTATCTTTTAATTGTTCAATTTCCTTTTTAACGCTTTCTGATATAACATTATCATCTTTTAAAAATTTTACATCCTTGTTTAAAAGTTCTGATAATCTATCTGCTACTGGTTTTAATGATAATTCCGGCTTTGCTTCGCCTTTTGGTTTTCCTAAATGAGAACAAAGGATAACTTTTCCACCATTCTCTATCAAATAATTTATTGTTGGCAACGCACCTAATAATCTATTTTCATCTGTTATTTTTCCTTCTGATAAAGGTACATTAAAATCACATCTTACTAATATTTTTTTACCCTTTATATTTATATCTTCTATAGTTTTCTTATTGAATATCACGTTAAAACCCCTTTCAATAAATATACTTTTCAGCACCTATCAAATACTGTTTAAATACTATATATAAATTAATTTTTTATTAAACTAATAAAAAGACTTTTTTATATAATTTTGTCTTTCCATTAATAATTTTAACACTTTTTTCGTATTTGTGATACATTATTTTTAATTTTTAGCTAAATAATGTATACTTTTTACCTTTTTCTTCTTTATAAAATAATTTCAAATTAATTTTTTAACTTTTCTGATTTTAACTGATAAAAATAAAATCTAGTTCTATTTTGCTTAAGAACTAGATTTTTATTATAAAATATGGATAATATTATAGGTCTAATTATAGTCTTTCAGCAACATATTTTGTTAAATCTGCTAATCTATTTGAATATCCCCATTCATTATCATACCATGAAACAACCTTAACCATGTTGTCTGATATTAACATAGTAGATAATCCATCAACTATTGAAGATCTTTCATCTCCTCTATAGTCAATTGATACTAATGGTTCTTCACTATATCCAAGTATTCCTTTTAACTCACCCTCAGCTGCTTTTCTAAATGCATCATTTATTTCTTCAACAGTGGCATTTTTTGATATTTCACATACTAAGTCTGTAATTGATACTGTTGGAGTAGGGACTCTTACAGCCATACCATTTAGTTTTCCTTTTAATTGAGGTAATACCAAAGATACTGCCTTTGCAGCTCCTGTTGTTGTTGGAATCATAGCTTCTGCTGCTGCTCTTGCTCTTCTTAAATCACTATGAGGAGCATCTAATATTTTTTGATCATTTGTATATGAATGAATAGTAGTCATAAGACCTTTTACTATTCCAAACTCTCTATCCAAAATCTTAGCAAATGGTGCTAAACAGTTAGTTGTACAAGATGCATTTGAAATTATATTATGATTATTTGAATCATACTCACTTTCATTCACACCTAATACTATTGTTATATCTTCATTTTTAGCTGGTGCTGAAATTAAAACCTTCTTTGCCCCTGCTTCAATATGTGCCTTTGCTTTATTCCCATCTGTAAATTTTCCACTTGCTTCTATTACAATGTCTACACCTAATACTCCCCAAGGAATATTGTGTGGATCTCTTTCTGCAAATATTTTTATAGATTTACCATTAACAACAATTTCATTTTCAGTATTTTCTACTGTGCCTTCAAATTGTCCATATAGTGAATCATATTTCAATAAATGAGCTAATGTGTCTGCATCTGTTAAATCATTGATTGCTACAACTTCTAAATCATCATTATATTTGTTAATTAATGCCTTAAAAAAATTTCTTCCTATTCTTCCAAATCCATTTATACCAACTTTAATCATAATATCTTACCTCCTAAGATAATTTGTTATAATGAAATTCTAATTTACTCTTTAATTAATATATCGTAAATTTCTCTTGCTGTAGCTTCATCAGTAACTAGTACCTCATTTTCAGTACCTCTTGCTACTGAAATTATAGCTTTTGCTTTCGCTTTACCAGCTGCTACTGCAATCATATATTCTATTGATGGAACTTGATTTTTTTGTATTCCTATAGTTTCCATTGAATGAACTATTTTTCCTTCGTAATCAAAATAATGTCCATAAGCCTCACCTACAGCATCTAAATGCTGTATTTTTTCCATTGCTGCTTTTTTCAATTCTCTTCTTTTAGACATTTCACTTGCATTACCTATACCATGAATAACTATATTAGATTTTGCAATATTATTGAAAATTTCTTTTATGCCCTCTTCATTTAAAAGGGCTTTATAAGTATTACTGCTTAAATTATCTGGTATATGAAGTATTTCATAATTACCATTTAATTTTGATGCCAGTCTTCCCGCTAGTGTATTTGAGTGACATTCTATGTCTTTTCCTATACCACCTCTTGCTGGTAATACTAATATATTTTCGAAGCCTTGGACATTAGGGAAGTTATCCACTACTTCTTTAACAGTATTTCCACCTGTTAGGGAAATTATTATATTATCTTGTAGTATCTTTTTTATATAATTAACTGTAATCTTTCCTAATTCATTTAAAACTGAACTATCTTCATCTATATCTCCAGCAACAATAATAATATCTTTTAAATTTAATTTATTTTTTATACCTTCTTCTAAAGATTTGAATTCTTTCATTTCTCTTATAAAATTTTTTAATCCTTGAAGAACTTCTTCACCTTCACTTGTTATAGTCATTCCTGGATTACTTATTTCTATAAGTTTTTGATCCTTTAAAAAATTTATTTCACTTCTTACAACTCTTTCGCTTAATTTGAGGTTAGTAGCTAAAAGTCTTCTTCCTATTGGCTGACTATAATATATGTTAGTTAAGATATTATATCTCATTTCCAGAACCTCTAGAATTTCTGGTACTAATTTTACTTGTATTTTTAGTAGTTCTTGCATAATTAGCACTCCTTTGGGACACTTTTTGTCCATAGGTGGTTTTTTGTCCCTCTTTATTCATTATTATATACTAAAAAGCTATTCTTGTGAATAGCTTTTTTTGTTAAGTTTATTTTAATTTTAAAATTATAGTCTTTTTCGTCTTGACGAACTTAATATTCCTAGCTCTTCTCTATATTTAGCTATAGTTCTTCGTGATATATTTATACCATCATCATTTAAAATTTCACATATTTTAGAATCAGAAAGTGGCTTCTTTTTATTTTCACTTTCTACTATTTCCTCGATTTTTTTCTTAATATTATAAGTTGATATATCCTCCCCATCTGTAGTCATACTATTTGTAAACAAATCCTTTATCCTTATAACTTTTCCAGTTGGTAATGCAATATACTTATCTTTTATAGCCCTACTAACAGTTGACTCATGAAACTCTAATTTGTCTGCTATAATTCTTATTGTCATAGGTTTTAAATAGGATGTTCCATATAAAAAGTATTTCTTTTGAATCTTTATTATCTGTTCTATAACAAGTTGTAATGTATTTCTTCTACTTTCTATACTCTTCATTAAAAAAATTGCTTTATTAACTTTTTCTTTTACATATTCAACAGTTTCTTGCTCATCACAATTATTAAGAACTTCTTTATAGGTATTGTTGATATTTAGTTTAGGTAATATAGAATCATTCATAATTACTAAAAATTCATCATCTATTCTCTTTATAACTGCATCTGGAATTATATAATTAGTTTCATCTCCAGTAAAAAAACCTCTGGATGGTTTAGGTTCTAGAGTTCGTATTAAATCAATATAATACTGAACTTTTTCACTGTCTATTTTCAACTCCTTAGCTATATTTAATAATTTCCCTCTAGATATGTCTTGTAGATGATTATCAATTATTATATATATTTTTTCATCTTTAATGTTTTTCCTATTTAGTTGAATTTTTAAACATTCCTTTAAATTTCTTGCTCCAATTCCTTCTGGTTCTAGACTTTGTATTATACTTAATGCTTTATTTACTTCTATTACTGAACATTTATTTCTATTTGCTGTTTCATCTATATCTTCTTCAAAATATCCTTTATGATTTAAAGATTCTATTATATATACACAAACTCTAAAAATAGTTTTGTCCATTTTAAAATCTATAAGTTGTTTCTTTAAATAATCTTTCAAAGATTCCTTTTCTATAACAAAATTTAATGGAGATATTTCTTCCTCCTTTTCCTTATAGTAATCATAATCTTTTCCTCTTTTATTATCATCTAAAAAATTTATCAACTTTTTTAAATCTATTTCTTCTAATTTATTATCATCTTTAGATTCTAAAGCTATATTTTCTTCTAACTCTTTATTTATGTATGTCATCAAATCATAGGTAGACATTTGTAAAAGTTTTATAGAAAGTTGCATTTCCATAGTCATAACTAGCTTCTGTTCCATAGAAAGCTTCAAATCAAAACCTAAATTCATTTCATCACAATCCTTATCAAATAATTTTACTTAAGTATTATATAGGGTTCTAAGTTGACTTTAAAAATTATCCATTTCAAAACTTGGATACCCCAAATAGTAAGACCTGCTTTAAATCACCTAGAATTCAATACTGCATCTTGTATGAAAATATCTTAAAGTTATTGAATAAATTTAAATTGGGGATTGTTTCCCTATAAAGATATAAACTTTAAATTAAATTTTCTGAATGTTACGTTTGTTTTTATTGGTATTATATTAGTTTTAAAATTACTTTATTAAATTAAATAAGATTAGCATCTTATTAGACTAACCTTAACTATATAAATTGAATAACTTTTTTAGTGATAATTCTTTATAATTTAAAAAATTTATTAAAATCCAATTATTCTTTATATTAATTTTTTTATTTATAAAATTATTTTTAATTTCATTATATTTATATAACAATACTAATTCAATTATATCATACTTGTTTTAATATTTCATAAATTAC
>NZ_HE611051.1:120855-141774 GCF_000285575.1 Clostridium senegalense JC122
TTACCTGTTCTTTTAAACAATGTTATATATGAAATAAAGCCGACTTAAGAGTAGAGTTAACTACATCTTAATCGACTTTATTTATATAATAATTATATTAAAACAAAACACCACTTCTCACATAAATTCTTTATTTAAACAAGGTTTTAATTAGTTATGAAATTTATTGATTAACAAACAGATAATTTAAAATTTTAAATGTTATATATTCATTATCAATTTATTATTCTTATCTTGTATAAAACCTAATTTAATATAAAAATCTTTTAACATTTTATCATCATCTACAATTATAGATTTTCCACAATTTTTCTTTACTACCTCTAATGCATATTTTACCATAGCACCTCCTAAACCTAAATTCCTTCTATTTTCTAATAAGTTAATTTTATTTATTTTATAAACTTTATCATCTACTTTTTTTAGAACCATAGTTCCTATTATTTCTTTACTATCTTCCAAATGATGCTCTTCAGTTGTAAATATGAAATCTTTATCTGATATTTTACTATCTTCCTTATTTAATAATGCCTTTTTTTCAATTTCATTTTTTATTTCTTCAATTCGCTCACTTGTATTATCAAATTCCTTAATAACTACTATTTTCATAAAATTCCTCCTATCATACTATTTATATAAATTTCAATTCAATTTTTACACATAAAAAAGGAAAAGAACATTATATTAATATTCTTTTCCTTTCTAATTTATTACTGTAATTTATTTTTTATGATTGCTATGCTAAATTGTCTAGTGTTTTACAAACAGTATTGTATAATTGCTTTAATTGTTCTCCATTTTTAATAATTCCTGAAGTTCTAAACACAATTTCATTAGAATATTCACCTAAGCTTTTTCCACAATCATCTAATTCCTTGATTTCTAGTACAAATTTATTATAACTTGATAATGTATCCATTATATATTTATTCTCTAATATAGGTTTAATACCTTGAACATTATTTGTCATTATTATAAATTGTTCTATTAATTCTTTATCTAATTCGGTAAATTTTTTCATATCTAAATCTTCACCGATAGTATTTAAATTATTTCTATTTGTAATTTTAAATTTGAAACCATCTATATTAGTAAAAGTAGCTCTGACTCTAGTGTAACTTATAGGTATGTTTCCTGCCATCATTGTATAGTATTCCATTACAATAGGCCATTTTTTATATTTAGCCTCTATTTTTCTACCTTTATTTGCAGAAACAGTTATTTTCCCATTAATTTTGTCACTTACCCATTCCCAAACCTCCTCTTTATTTGGACCTGAAATACTTTTTATCCTATTCACAAAGCAACCCCCTAACATTTTATCCATTTCACATGATTAGTTTTTATAGCCTTTCATATTATAAATCTGAAAAGCATCTTATCATTTAATTTTAACATTTTCACTTTTAATAATGAAAATATCAAAACATAAAATCTATACAATATATAGTTTTATAAAAAAAATTCTAAAGTTATTCATTTATCAAGCGAGAAATTAACTTTCTCTTTCAATTAAGAATTAATAATTCTAATCCTAATCTTTATATTTTATCTAAATTTGCAAATCAAATCATATTGCTAAATTTTAAAAAACTTGACTCCAGTTTAAATTATTATTAACTAAATATAGTTATACCTATATTTAGTTAATAATAAAAACAATTTTATAAATCCCCTTAAATATAAGGTCATTTCTTTATAATAATCTTATTTTTAAAATTCAATTCTTCATTATTACATTTTCTTATTCAACTCAAAGCAAATAATTTTTAATACTATATATTAGTATATATTTTTTCATGAGAAAATTCTAAATTTTTAAAATATTAGCACTATAATTATACTATACTTTTTCTATTTTGTAATATATTTTTAATACTTTACAATGTTTTTAACATTTTCTTTACTTAGTTTATACAAAAATAATAACTTTATAGGATATTTTATATAAAATCTAAATTTTATTTTTTATATTTCTAAAAAATAAAAATGGTATTAGACTTTAGTCTAATACCATTTTTGTCTATCTTGATCCTTTTTCGTAAGGTTCACCTGATGCTGCTGGTCCTTGAGTTTTACCAACAAATCCTGCTAATGCTAACATTGTTAATATATATGGTATCGCAGAATAGAACTCTGTTGGTAATGACCATGAAAAACCTTGAGCTGTTATTTGGAATGCTTCTCCAAAACCAAATAATAAACATGCTCCTAAGATTCCAAACGGCTTCCAGTTACCAAATATCATAGCTGCAAGTGCTATAAATCCTCTTCCTGCAACCATGTTTTCTTTAAACATTGGTGTAATACCTAATGATAGTGCAGCTCCACCAAGTCCTGCTAACATTCCTGATATTACAACACAAATATATCTTGTTTTATAAACATTTATTCCTAATGTATCTGCTGCCTTTGGATGTTCACCTACAGCTCTTACTCTTAAACCAAATGCTGTTTTATACATTACAAAGTATGATACAAATACTAAAATTATAGCTAATATAACGAACCAGTTAATCCCATTTAAGAGATTTCCTATGATTGGCAAATTAGAAATTGCTTTTGGAACATGAAATGGCAATCCTTTAACTAGGTCTGTTTGACCACCCTTTCCAAAAAGCTTCATAATTAAGAAACTAGAAAGTGCTGTTGCAAATAAGTTTATAGCCGTACCTGATATAACTTGATCTGCTCTTAAGTTTATACTTAAAACTGCATGTATCAATGCAAGTAATCCACCTGCCAACACTCCACCGAAAATACCCATGATAGGGCTTCCTGTTATATGTGTAACATACACAGCAAAGAATGCTCCCATGGTCATCATACCTTCAAGTCCTATATTTACTACTCCAGCTCTTTCTGAAAACATTCCACCAAGTGCTGCAAAAATTAGAGGCGTTGCAATTCTTAAAGTAGACGTTATTAATGAAAGTATATTAACATTATCCATTTATTATCGCCCCTTTCTTCTTTTTCTCTTCAAAGTATTTCATAATATAATCTGTTGCTACAAATATAATTATTATTGCTTGTATTAAGAATACAATTTCTTTTGGTATTCCATTTAATTGAAGTGCTCTTGCACTTGTATTAAGTGCTGCAAATAATACAGCTGAAGCGATACATCCTATTGGATTGTTTTTAGCTAAAAGTGCTACTGCGATTCCATCAAATCCATAGTTTGGAACAGCCATAAAATCTTGAACCATGTGATTTACACCTGCTACATGTAAAGCTCCACCAAGTCCTGCTATAGCACCTGATATAACCATTGCAAGTATTGCATTTTTTGCAACACTTATACCACCATACTCTGCAGCATGTGGATTAATACCTACTGCTCTTATTTCATAGCCAATAGTTGTTTTCCATAATAACCAAAATATAAATATTGCTACTGCTATTGCTATAAATATACTTATATTAGCTGGTGCACTTGGCATGAACCTTGTAAGCTGTGCACTTTTTTCTATTATTGGAGTTCTAGCCTTTCCTGGAACACCAAACCTAGTTTTTAATATAATATAATTTGCAAGGAACATTGATATATAGTTAAGCATTATAGTATTTATAACTTCACTAGTTCCAAATCTTGCTCTTAAGAATCCTGGAATTCCACCCCATATAGTACCTGCTAAAATACCACCAAGTATAATTAATATAACATGAACCACAGGATTTAGTCCTGGAATCGTTCCTATGATACCAGCTGAAATCATTCCCATTGCAAATTGTCCAGCTACACCTATATTAAATAGTCCTGTTCTAAATGCCACTGCATTGGCAACCCCTGCAAATATAAGTGGACTCATCTCTGCAATAGTATTCATGACATTTCTTTCAGTTCCAAAGCTACCATTCCAAATTGTTCCAATTAAATCACTAACTGCTGTAAAATATTGTGTTATAGAATATCCCTTTGCCCACATAACAAAGAATACTGAAACAAATAAAGAAAGAAATATTGCCAAAAATGGAAATAATATAGGTTTTAAAGCTTTTTTTAGTTTCTGTAACATTATTTTTCAGCTCCTTTCTTCATGTCATCTATTGATCCTCCAGCCATAAGTATACCTAGCTTTTGTTCATCGGCGTCTTTTCTATCTAACACCGCAACAACTTTCCCATCATACATAACTGCTATTCTATCTGATAGAGCTAAAATCTCATCTAATTCTAAAGAAACTAATAGAACCGCTTTTCCTTTGTCTCTTTCCCCAACTAATCTCTTATGTATATACTCAATTGCCCCAACGTCTATTCCTCTTGTAGGTTGAGCTGCTATTAGTAGCTCTGGATCTTTATATATTTCCCTTGCAGCTATTAATTTTTGCTGATTTCCTCCAGATAATGAAGAAGCATTAACAGAATTATTAGGTGTTCTAACATCAAATTCTTCTATTAATTTATTACAGTGTTCTTTAATAGCTTTATAGTTCATCACTATTCCATTAGAAAACGGCTTTTTCTTATGAATACCAAGAATTGAGTTTTCAAGCAATGAATATTTAAGAACTAATCCTCTTTTATGCCTGTCTTCTGGAATATGCGCAACACCTGATTTTTCAATTTCTCTTGGTGTCTTACCATATATATCTTTTCCTTTTACGGATATCTTTCCATCTTTAGGCTTTCTAAGTCCTGTTATTACTTCTAACAGTTCTGTTTGTCCATTACCGTCAACACCTGCTATACCTAATATTTCGCCACCATATACATCAAGATCTATATTTTTTATTACCTCAACGCCTCTTTGGTCTATAGCAGATAAATTTTCTATATTTAAAATTTTATCTTTTTTATTACACTCATCTTTTTCTACCACTAAGTTAACTTTTCTTCCAACCATCAATTCAGCAAGTTGATCTATATTAGTTTCCTTAGTTAAAACTGTTCCTGTTACTTTTCCTCTTCTTATAATAGTAACCCTATCACTCATACTCATAACTTCTTTTAACTTATGAGTTATTAATATTACTGATTTTCCCTCTTTTTTAAGATTTTCTATAATATTACCTAATTCTTCAATTTCTTGTGGTGTTAATACTGCTGTAGGCTCATCTAATATTAAAATTTCAGCACCTCTATAAAGAGCTTTTAAAATTTCAACCTTTTGTTGTTGACCAACAGAAATATCTTCTATTACTGCATTGGGATCTATAGCAAATCCATATTTATTTGATATTTCTTCAACACTTTTCACTGCAGAGTCAATATCTAGCTTTATTCCCTTTTTAGGTTCTGTACCTAAAATTATATTTTCTGCTACTGTAAAATTTTCAACAAGCATAAAGTGTTGGTGAACCATACCTACACCTAATTTAATAGCATCATTTGGACTAGTTATTTTTTGTAAACTTCCCTTTACATATATCTCACCTTTTTCAGGTTGGTATAATCCATATAATATATTCATAAGTGTAGTTTTACCTGCACCATTTTCTCCAAGTAAAACATGAGTTTCGCTTTTTAAAAGCTCAAAATCCACATTATCATTGGCAATAGTTCCAGGAAAAATCTTGGTTATACCTTTCATTTCTATTACCTTGTTCATTCCTTTTCCTCCTTATACTAATAACTTCCCTCTTTATTAGTAAACCCAAACCTCTAACTTTATTATAATTTATCTAATATAATTTAACTATTTAAAAGGTATTTTACTAACAAAAGCTAGATGTAACTAGACACCTAGCTTTCATTGTGTATTATAAGCTACTCAGCTTTAAATTCCTTAGCACCTTTTCTATCTGCTGGTACTACAACTTCACCTTTAGATATTTTTTCTTTATATTCTTGAACTAGCTTTACAACATCTTCTGGAGTATTTTTACTTGTTGTTTCAGCAATATCTATTCCGCCTTCTTTAATTCCTAAAACTTTATGTCCACCTTCAAATTTTCCATCTTTAGCATCTTTAGCTGCTTCATATGTTGCTAATTCAACTTTCTTTATCATTGAAGATAGAATTACATCAGCATACTCTGGAAGAGTTATTGTTTGGTCCATATCAACACCTATACCCCAAACCTCTTTACCTTTGTCTTTTAATTCCTTAGCTGCTTTAAACATACCTGTTCCAGTTCCTCCTGAAGAATGGTATATAACATCACAGCCTGAATCATATAATGATTTTGCAAGCTCATATCCTTTATTTGTATCATTAAATGAGTCTGCATATTTTATAGTAGATCCTGCTTTTTCTCCATCTGGACTTTCTAATCCTTTTGCAGCTTCTGGATTAACTGCTTTAACCCCAGCTACAAAACCACTTTCAAATTTATTTATTGTTGGAACATCTTTTCCTCCAATAAAACCAATTTTGTTTGTTTTTGTCATTTTACCTGCAATAACTCCCATTAAGAAAGAACCTTCTTCCTCTTTGAATGTTATTGATTGTATGTTATCTACACCTTCAACATTTTCATCTATAATAGCAAAATGGCTATCTGGATTTGCTTGTGCTATATTTTTTATAGCCTCTGATAATTGATATCCTACTGCAAAAGTTAAAGTACTTCCTTCATCTACTAATGCTTGTAAGTTTGGTTCATAATCTTCTTTCTTTGAAGATTCTATTGGTTTATACTCTAAACCAAATTCTTCCTGAGCTTTTTTAACACCAGTATCAGCTGATTGGTTGAAAGACTTGTCATTTAAACCACCTTCGTCTGTAGCAAGTCCAATCATAACTTTTGATTCTGATCCAGCATTATCTTTTCCCTCTCCGTTACCAGCAGATGATCCACATCCAACTAAAACTGAAGCTGTTAACATCGCTGACATTAGTATCGCTACTAATTTTTTTGCTTTCATAAAACTAACCTCCTAAGATTACACTTAATTATATAAAAAGTAAAAATTCTTTTAATTAACTTAATGTTTTTACTATATATAATCTTCCCCTAATTATTATAATTAAAAACTATATATTTATTCAACTACTTTTTTAATTTTTTAAATTTACTCTACAAATATACACTATAAATGAATTTATAACATATTTAATAATATGTTTAATGTTTTTGTTAGTTTTTTATAGTGCTTTTTATGTTTTTTTTATATATAGTATATACTCCAAACAGTATGTACTACACTCAAAGTACATATGTAATATACTATATTTTTTCAATTATACAAGTTTTTTTTAATTAGGTTAAAATTAATTTATTGTTCAAACTTTTTTTGTATTTTTTTAATATATGTTTAATTTTTTCTGAATAATGTAAGTTTTTATTTAATTCAGTCTAAATTTAATACATATTTCTACAGGGATTTGTTTAAATAATTTTAATATTTTTTCCATATAAATTCATTTTTTCTAGTCTGGAATAAAATAAGCTATAAATTTCATTATTTATAGCTTATTAATATCAATTATACATTTAATTACTAATCTTTTATTGATATGACAACCTAATTATCTCTACAAAATATTATCCTAAATATTCTGATTTTCTTAAAATTTCTATAGCCTTTTCAGATTCTTCTTCTGCTACTAACACTATAGGACCTGTACATCCCATTCCACTTTCTGAATAAATATTTTCTTTCCATAAAGTTCTACATGCATTTTCTAACTCTAAAATATCTATTCCTGCAATTGAAAACGTAACAACCTTCTTAGGCGGCATTTTTACATTTTCTTCTGCACTTTCATTTTTATTTGCCTTTTTGGCAGTCTTATCTATGAATTCTTGAAGTCCTGCTTCATTTGCACTTTTAAATTCTTCTCTTGCTATATCTAAAACTTTATTTTCTGCACAAGTTGCACAGTACCTTAACGCTTCTGCTATAAGTGGTGCACCTGAAGCTCTTGACACTATGTTCACAAGCTTATCATAATCTTCCCCTACACCAGGACCATAGCCAGCTCCAACAGTTTCATAGTTACCACCTGTTGTAAATGAGGAGAAAACTTTAATTAATAAGTTTCCTGTTAAAGAGTCACAAACCATAACATCTGGAGTTCCAGCTAATAAGTCGTTTCCTCTCATAATAGCTCCACCATCTGCTCTTAATGAATCTGAAAATTCAAAGTCATATCCAGCCACCTTAGTCTCATTTAATATTCTTTCTACTTGTCTAGCTCCATCTAAATTTAATATACCTACTTTCGGATTTTTAATTCCATTTGCTTTTGCAACAGCTATACCAGATATAGCATTTTTGACCATACCTTCAACCCTATTTGTTGAAGTAGTTCCTGTTGTAGTTGCTAATATCATTTCTTTTCCTAAACCTGGAGTCTGAACTTTCCCTATAGTAGAAACCCCTATTGGGAAATCAAAATGTTGTGTAACACAACCATCTAATTCTCCTTTTTCAAGCATCTCAGTCATTTTTTTATGACCTTCTTCTGGTGTTGCTACTTCAATCACTTCAAAGTCAGCATCAACTTTTGATCCTATTAAAACTATATCAAAATCGCCATATTTAGCTTTACATAGCTCAGCTGCTCTAACCATCTCTTCAACGCCGTGCTCTGAGCCTAATATAGTTAAACCGATTCTTACTCTTTTCTTAAATTGTCCACTCTTGATTCCATTTGCTATATCATTAAATACTTCAGCTATCATTACTTTAGTTGAGTTTTGGCTCATATTTACACCCCTTTTCTAAGATGTAGTCCCTCAAATTGAGGAACTGCATCTATATTTTATTATTCCATATCTTTTGATAAGAATGTTGCAAAATCCTTCATTGCATCTGCAACCATTGATTTAACTTCATCCTTGCTTATTCCTGAATTTTCTTCAACTACTCCAGTGTTTTTCTCTACCAATATAGAAACACCATCAAATAAGTTGGTCATTCTTCCTAAGAATAAGCTTCCTTTACCAATTATCATGAAATTATCTAAAATACCATTTTTAATATGATCTATTCCATGTCCTACTATTGGTACACCTGATGGAATATGTCCTTGAGTTGGTGCAAATCCTGGATATCCATGTTCTTTAACGAAATTTGGTAATTCTTTTCTCTCTAATTGTCCTTTTTTAACAGCTAATGCTCCTATCATTTTATAGTTTTGTGTTGGAACATCTCCAGCACCAGCTGGCTCTGTTATATCTGGAGTTTGCATTTCAGGAGCAAACTTATTAACTTCTGTTATTTTTATTCCATTTGATATTAATGGATCTAAAACTAAAGCTTCTAACACTGCTTGTGGTGAAGCTCCATGTCCTATTGTATGTCTTCCTATTACATCAGTTCTTAAGATTGGACTTACTCCATCATTTTGAGAAACTAAAACTGCAAATCCACCTAAGCAATCTTCAAGTACTGGCATATTTTTCTTAATATGGTCTCTACCATTCATTCCAAGTTTAGCTGTAGCTCCTCCAGCTATAACTAAAACATTTTTATATATTCCACTTTTAACAAGTGATGCTGCTGTAATTAATGAATGAGATGGACCTGCACAGAAGCCTCTCATATCTGCACCTGTTGCTCCTGTTAAACCAACAACTTCTCCTATTGATTTAGCAATATTTCCTCCACCTCTTTGATTCATATCACCAATAGCTTCTTCTGAACATTCTATTATATATTCTATTTCATTTATTGGTATATCTAAATTATTTACAAGGTGTATTCCAGCTAAAACACCGGAAGCTTTAACTGCTAAATTCTCTAACATATAATGTGCTGATAAATTTGGATCCATTTCATGCGCTCTTCTTACACATCCTACCAATTCACCTTTTTCATATAACCCTTCTGCACCTACATTGTTAACTAGTTCTTTTATTTTCTCAATGCCTTCACCAACAACTTTTTCTGCTTTATCAGCTATTAATGGGTGTTTAGCCAATTTTTCTTTTACACCATTTGCAAAATTTTCTTCTAATATTACTAAGTCAAAAACATCGCATATTTTCATTAATCCATAGAATTCATCCTGTGGCATAACTTCCCCGAATTTACCAAACCTATTCGCACTTTCCACATTTTTTCCAAACCAAGGTCTTGGCATTTCACTTAATTGTTCTGGAGTTAAATTTCCTATATAAGTTTGATTTGGTGCATATGCAACAACCTCATCAAAAGGTCTTAAGTGATCTTTTAATACCTTTAAATATTCTGAGTTTGGATTTGTTTGTCTTTCTGATGTTTGTGTTGTTCCATTATGTATTACCATATCTGGAGCGTTCACTAAAATATATGATGCTTTTTTTAATACTGGAAAATTCATGATTCTAAAACCTCCCTTTATAAAGATGTGAATTAAATTCACAATAAATTTATCTAACTATTTAGTAAGACATATCTAATTAAATAAATCCTTGAACCTGTTTATTATTATTTCCTTTATATATATCTAACTTAATTTTTATAAGATTACCTTTATATAGATAATCCAAAATAAACAAGTGATATTTCCTGTTCATTTTGCATTATCTATGATTAAATTTATGAGTAATTAGGGAACAATTGTTCCCTAATTGCTCTTTTTTAATTATTCAAATACTTTTTGACCATCTACTGGAGTTTGTAGTGCTATTAAAGCTTTTTCCACTAGATGTTTTCTTAAGTTATATTCATCCTCTTTACTTAATGCTGGGTTTCCAAGTGGATGAGGTATAGCTATTGTTGGAACAATTCTATTGGCTCCAACTGTTACAGATACTGGAGTTATAGTACACATATGAACTACTGGTAATCCAGCTCTTTCTATTTCTTTAACTAACGTTGCACCGCAACGTGTACAAGTTCCTCACGTAGAAGTTAGTATAACTGCATCTACACCATCAGCTATTAATTCTTTAGCTGTATATTCACCATATTTTTTAGTAGAAGCAACTGCTGTACCATTTCCCACTGTTGAATAATAATATCTGTGTAGTGAACCTATTTTTCCTTCTTTCTCCATCTCTCTTAATACATCAACTGGTATTACTCTATCTGGATCATCATTAGCATATACAGGATCGTGTCCACCATGCGCTGTTTCATGAGTTTCACTTGTTAAATCCATGATTCCTTCGATATCATATTTACCTATTTTTGATGCACTTGAAGATTCTATGTGATCTGGGTTTCCCTTTGGAACTATACCACCAGAAGTAACTATAGCAATTTTAGCTTTAGTTATATCAACTATTGGAGGATTTGGCTCAACTCTATCAAAGTTTGGCATTGGGAATTCCGTTACAAATTCTTCATCTTTTAATTTCTTAACTAACATTTCAACTGCTCTTTTAGAACCTCTTTCTGTTGCAAAGTAGTTCTTTCTAACGCCTCTTTCGATATATCCTTCTTCATCTGGTGATCCTATTTCTTCACCTTTAGCTAATTTAAGTGCTAATTTAGCCATTTTAGGAAGTGCTGCTCTCATACCTACTGCACTATTTCTAGTAGATACTATGTGCACATATTTTTTGTACATATCAGCGCCAGGGTTTTCAACATACATTGCAGTTAAAACTGGTATGTTTAATTCTTCCTTAACTGCTGTTGACACGTCTCCACAAGCAACTCCATATCTACCTGCATTAAACGCTGGACCAGCTATAAACATATCTGGTTCATACTTTTTAACCATCTCTAATATTTCTTTTTTAGCTTCTTCTGTATTTTCGGCAAAATAAGAGTCTCCGCATACTACAGTTGCAACTATTTCTGCACCCTCTTTTTTTAATAGACCGTTAAGTCCCATTCCTGGTCCAACAAAACCTTCACGAACTTCTGGTTTATAGTCAGCTTTATCTTCTCCACCTATTCCAGCGTAGAATTGATTTATATAATGAACTATTTTTATCATGGTTATCCCCCCTTCATTGGGAATCCCCCCAAGCACCGTACTCCTTGGGGTGATTATCAATTTCTATTTCTTTTATCTTCTTATTTATAAATTATCTATTTTCTTATTAATTAACTATACATACTCTAATAATTAAATAAACTTACTAAACTCTTCTCTTATTGATTTTACTTCTCCAATGATTTCATCTACTTCTAAAACCATTTCCATCATTCCGCATTGTTCATCGTATATTCCTGCATCACATTCATCTTTAACTTCTGGTTCAACTATATGGAATACTGCTAACCCTAAATCTATTCCAGCTAAAGGACCTGCATAAGTTGGGTCTCCAGCTGTAACTGTTTCTGCTGATAATCCTGATGCCTCTGCTTCTGCTCCACCGATTATTACAACTACATTTTCTGCACCAAATTTTTCTGTTAAATCTTTAACTCTTTGTTGGATCTCCAGATCCATTGCACCTGCAGCTGTTCAGACAAAGCATTCTGTTGATGCAAAAACTACTTCTGCACCTGCTGATTTCACGCAAGCTTCTAGCGCTGGTCCTGGTATTCCGTCTCTATCCCCTATACATATAGCCTTTTTTCCTTGTAACATAATTTCATCTTCCTTTCGTAATTACTCTTAATTTGTTATAATCTCTATCTTCAAAATCATATTTTAAAATTAGAATCCTTTAGCTGATAAATAGTTAAATCCTACTTCACTTGTTGCTCCAGTTATAACTTGGATTTCAGCTTCTATTGATCCATCTTCTCTTAAACTTCCAACGTGTCCTCCAGCAATTATATCTGCTGCTTCAACATGTCCTATAAGTCTTTTCATTGGTGGAAGTACTATTAATTCATTAGCATTTCCTCCTGTTACTACAGCATCTCCTTTTGGAGTTGAGTCAGCTAATGATTGAGAACATCCGTCTTGTCCTGCATACTCATCAGTTAAAAGTACAGTTTTTACTCCTTTAGCTGATATTTTATTACAGTTCATAACTAAATCTGCATCTGGGTTACCAAATCCTTCTTCAGAAATTATAGCTGCATCTGCTCCTACAAATTCTACTAATTTAGCAACCATATTTGAAGATCTTTCTTTGTCAGCAAGATACACATTTTCGTTAGTTATTATGCATCCAATAAAGTTAAAATCTTTTCCATGTCTTTCATATAAATCTTCTATTATTGGATGATTCATGTGTACATATGATGGATTTTTATCACAAGCAGATACACAGTTTCCACTAACTATTGCACCATCAAATACCTCTGTTGGATAAATAAATGTTGGTATTATTTTTTTAGCATCTACTCCATATACATAAGTGTCATGTAGTAAACCTTGTGTTTGAAGCATATACACATATACTACCTTTGGTAAATCTGGATATTGCTTAACTTGTTCTAATAGTGGTAATGTTTCGAATGTTTTGACTTCATCTGGTTCAACATTCTTTCCAGCTTTTCCAAGGTACGTAGCTGTTTTGAATCCTATCATTCTTACAGCTTCTTCATGTTCATGTTGCTTCACCCCTGATTTTGGTTCACAAATAACAACTAAATTATTAGTTTTGGAGAATGGTGTATACTTAGCTCCTTCTCCACACATATCTACGATACCTTCTTGGAACCCAACAATCTTACCAGTTGTAACAACCGCTGCACCTTTTAAAACATGTGTTTTTCCTGAACCAACTGTATCAACTTTACTTATAAATCCTGGGAATACTCCACCAGTTCCCTCAACCTTTACTCTTGGCTCAATTACGTCCTTTACAGGAATAATTCTAACTTCTTCACCTGGTCTTGCGATATCGAAGTCAATACTTTCTATTCTTTCATCTCCACCCACTTCTTTTAGCAACTCTTCTTTATTAACATAAAGAGTTCCTTTTTCAACTTTTGTTTCTGGTCCAAATTGAAGATCTTTTATAATAATATTTCCAATCTCTAGACGCAAAACATTCACCTCCTAGAATATATAAAGTTAATATAACTTTTCATTTTTTATTTTATATTAAGGTAAGCAGCTAAGCTGCCTACCAAATATAACTAACTTTTTCAGATTATAATGTTTCATAGTAAGCTTTTATAAAGCTATCTACATCTGCTATGTTAGATATTTTATCTGGAGTTATTGTTTCTACACATTCTCCAGATTTGTATATTTTCATTGTTGGAAGTCCTAAAACTTTTTGTGCTATAGCAAGTCTTCTTGCTCCTGTTATATTTAAGCTGGCAAATTTAATTTTATCACCATACTTTTCTTCTAACTCATGAACTGATGGCATTAATTGTTTACATATTTCACATTTGTCACCCCAAAAGTCAACGAATACTGGTTTTTCACTTTCTCCTATAACTTCTGTTTCAAATAATTCTTTGTTATCCTTACTGATTTCTAACATTTTTAGTTCCTCCTACTTTTAATTTAATTATTTAAATTTTTAAAATATATTTAATATTATATAAAAAATTTATTTTCTGAATTATTTATTTGCAATATAGTGTTCTGCTTGAGTTGCTGCTATAGCCCCATCTGCTGCTGCTGTTATAACTTGTCTTAATGATTTTTTTCTAACATCCCCAGCTGCATAAACTCCTTCTATATTAGTTCTCATATCTTCATCTGTTAAGATTTCCCCTCTATCACTTAAAGCTAAATTAGTTCCTTCAAATACTTTTGTATTGGAATCATATCCTACGAATACAAAACATCCTTGAACATTCAAGTCGCTTATATTATTTGTTTTAACATTTCTAATTTTTAATCCACCAAGTATTCCATCATCATCTATCGCTTCTGCAACAACAGAATCCCAAAGAACTTCTATTTTATCATTATCGAATACCCTTTGTTGAACTGATTTATTTCCTCTAAATTCATCTCTTCTATGAATTACTGTAACTTTTTCAGCAAATTTTGTTAAGTATATAGCTTCATCTAATGCTGAATCTCCGCCACCTACTACTGCAACATCCAATTCTTCAAAGAAATCAGCATCACACGTAGCACAATAGGAAACTCCTCTTCCTCTTAACTCTACTTCATTTTTAAATCCTGCAAGTCTTGGATTAGCACCTGTAGCTATTATTATTGTTTTTGCTTCATACTCTCCTAATTTTCCTACTAATTTCTTAATTTCTCCCTCTAATTCTACTTTAACAATTTCATCTTTAACAATTTCTGTTCCAAAGTTTTCAGCTTGTTGTCTCATTCTTTCTATTTGTGGAGCTGTTTCATCTTTTATTGATCCTGGGTAGTTTTCTATTTCAGAAGTTGTAGCTGCTTGGCCACCAAATTTAGCTCTTTCTAAAAGCATAGCACTCATTTTAGCTCTTCCTGCATATAATGCTGCTGCTAATCCTGCTGGGCCACCTCCGATAATAATCGTATCATAAATCTTTTTTTCCATGAATTACCCTCCTTATTCAATTGCGTGATGTATCAAATCGCAATCTATAACCTGAAAATCTTGTAATATTCTTTCACTCCAATCTGGAGTTTTGAAATCTCTTAAAAACTTTTCTGTTGTGTGTATTGCTCCTTCAATTATATCTAGTGATTGCATATCCAAACACCCTTTTTCTATTGATAAGCAAACAGTTCTATATGGAGTTTCATTAGGTTTTACACTACTCATCAATGGGTGAGTTAAAAGCTCATGCCCTAAATGTATCTCATCCCTAACTTTTTTTAATACATCTATAGCTGCTTTTTTTTCTAAATATATTATTTTAAATTTATTTTTAAATTTTTCTTTAGATAATGGATTGTTTGTAACTATATATAATGGCTTTATCACCTAATTACCTCCTAAACTATAAAAGGACATATGCAAAATTAAATATAATCTTGCCTATGCCCTGTCTTTTTAACCTGAGAGTTTTACTCCTTCGGTGCCCATGCTTTCCAGAGTTATGTCCATTTTCGATCCTTTTGCCTGAAAGTTTCGAATTAAATTTGGCTAAAATTTATTCTTTCTTCTTCGGCTACTTTATATTATTTTTTGAAATATATAAAATCATCTCTCGAAAATATCATCCATAATTTATTGAATTTTTAGATTTGTTTGAAATTTAACTTACAAGTTAAGTATATACCATCGTAAGATAAATTTCTATAATTTTTAGAATGTTTTGTATTTGAAATACCTATAAACAATTTAGAATTTTTAAATAATTTACAGTTTTATCTATTTTTTTCACTATTTTTTTAACATTTTTCTTTATATTTCTCTAAAAACCCTTATAGTTCTTGTTATTTTTATAACATGACCTTTATATATACCTTTTTACTAATATTATATTATTACTCGGATTATATAGTTCTAAAATTTGTTAATATTTAAATAAGAAAATAGAAACATTTTTCAATATTCTCTTATAAATTCAAAGAAAAAAATAGAGATTACTAAATCTCTATTATTTATATATTCTCTATTATTATATATATTACTTCTCTATAAAAAATATTGCAAATACATTGTTTCCTGAATGTACCCCAACAGAACATCCTGGTGGACATTCATATACTTTAGCATTTTTGCTACCTAAAAATTCTTTTGAACTGTCATATATAGAAGCATTTTCTTCTTTGAAGTCTGACTCTATAACAATAACAGGATATTCTTCATCAAGATCATATTTTTCGAGATATTCAAGTATTGATCTTTGAACTTTCTTATTTCCTCTTATTTTCTCCATAACAGTCATTTCACCATCTTTTATAGTCAATAAAAGTTTTATTCCTAAAAAGCTTCCTATGGCTCCTGCTGTTTTTGATAATCTTCCACCTTTAATTAAATTAGTTAATGATTGAAAACATGTTATACTTCTAACCTTATCTACAGTATCTAAAGTTTCATCGTAAATTTCCTTAGCCGTTAAACCTTTATCCCTTAAAATAGCCGCCTTTAATACTAATACTCCAAGCGCTGCACAAACTGCTTGTGAATCTATAATAAACACATCTTCAGTTTCTAATAAATCCTTGGCAACTAATGCCGATTGATATGTTCCACTCATTTTCGAAGACATGTGTATAGCTACTATTTTGTATCCTTCTTTTAAATAACCTTCATATATTTCTACAAATCTATGTGGATTTATTTGACCTGTTTTAGGAAATTCATTGCTTTTTTCCATTTTTTCTAATAATGTAGGTAATGTTATTTCCACTCCATCTAAGTATGATTGTCCATCCACATTAATTATTTGAGGTATTACCTCTATATCATATTTTTCTACTATTTCCTTTGGTATATCACAAGTAGAATCAGTTATAATTTTTATTTTTTCTTTCATCTTAACTCCCTCCTACTTCATTCCTTTAAATCCGATTTGTCTTAATCCTTCATATGCAATAACTGCTACAGTATTTGACAAATTTAAAGATCTTGTAGTAGTTTCAACCATTGGAACCCTAATTAAGTTATTTGCATTTTCATTTCTTATATAATCTGGTAATCCACTAGACTCTCTTCCAAAAACTAAAAAATCTCCTTGTTTTAATTGTACATCAGTATAAAATTTTGTAGCTTTTGTAGTACAAAAATAAAAATTACCATTATTATATTTTTCCCTCAAAGCCTCATATGACTCATGAATTTCTATATCTAATAATGGCCAATAATCTAATCCTGCTCTTTTTAAACTTTTTTCATCTAAACTAAATCCTAATGGTTTTATAAGATGTAATTTACAATCTGTAAGTACACAAGTTCTTCCTATGTTTCCTGTATTTTGAGGAATTTCAGGTTGAAACAATACTATATTTAAATTCATACTTTTTCCTCCCTAATTTACCTAGTATAAATACTAAAATAAAACTTTTACAATAAAACTCCATACTAGGTTCTGCTTTTTATAATTCTAATAAAATATATAATTTCTAAAATACAGTATAATTAAAATTATACCCCTTACATGTATGATGAAACAAGCTAAATCTCTATTTATTGATAAAGTTTAATACTTTAATAATAAATTGTACCCTTTATTAAAATATAACTATTCCTTTATTTTTAAATATTTATACTAGCCTTCTCTACATTTAATAAAATAATAATATATTATAACATATTAAATAATATATTCTATAGTAAAGTTTACCACTTAACAAACTCTACAGTACATATACTAATGATAACTTAATAGCACACATATTTAGATAATTATTAAAATTCCATTATACCTCTATAAATTATACGCTTTTTAGACAGATTTTTATAGTATGTATTTCTTCTTATTATATTTGAATAAAATTATTTAAACTTTATAAACTAATATTAATTATATAAATTTATATAACTAAATAAATAAAGGCTATGATTTTTTCATTTTCATAGCCATACATGTTAAAACAGTCTACCATTTAAATTCATTTATACTTAAAACTATATAATATTCTAGTTCACATCTTCTAATATAAATTTTTCTATAACTTTTTTAACTCCTTCATTATCATTACTATCAGTTATATAAGCTGCAACATCTTTAACTAGATCTTCTCCATTCTCCATAGCAATACCTAATCCAGCATAACTTATCATGGATAAATCATTTTCACTATCTCCAATTGCTATAACTTCATCTTTAGTTATATTAAAATGTTTTGTAAGCATTTCTACAGCTCTGCCCTTAGATACATTTTTATTCATAACTTCAAAATTATTAGAAAAGGAGCTTACAACTTCATATTTTCCTAAACTTCTTATTTCATCCTTTGCTTTTTTTAGTTTTTCAAGATCATCATCTATTGCAACAGCTTTTAAAATTTCCTCCTCATAATTATCAAATATACCTATCCACTGGCTTACTTTTTTTATATTTATTTTAAATTCATCTGGAACAACCTGATTTGACTTTGCATAAAATCTAGAAGTATATTTTGTATCTCCTGCAAAAATACCATTTGCTGTATAAAAATGCGGTACTAAATCATGTTTTCTAAATATATTTAAAATTTCTATGCAATTATCAATTCCAAGAACACATTTATATATAACATTTTCCCCTTCTCTGATATATGCTCCATTAGATGCTATTATTGGTGCTTTTATACCTAACAAATGTCCATAATATCGTGCCGATGTAAAAATTCTTCCTGTAGTTATAGCAATTTTAGCTCCCTTATCATGTGCTTTTTTTATAGCATCAAGTGTACCTTCACTTACCATTTTATCATTATTTAAAAGTGTACCATCCATATCTGTACAAAGTAATTTATATTTCACATAATCATCTCCCTTGCTAAATACAATATAAAAAAACATCTATTATATAAACACCACCTTAACAACAAAGCTTAAGGTGGCACCTACTTTACAAATAATATTTCATTAGATTTTTGAAAAATATCTTCTTAACCAGTATAGGCTTTTTCCTTCTCTATTTTTTATATAATTTTCTATAAATCTAATATACTCTATTTTGTTTACTTTTTCATATTTTAATTCACCGTAGAATTCTTTATAACTTTCATTTACTAAAAAATTCATCCTTTTTCTTAGTTCATCATCCTTTAAAGATTTTACAAATTCTAAATCTCCAATACTATCCTGTTTTTTTATTCCAATTGAACCAAGTCTAAATAAATAAAAATTATATAGTGGAATAATACTTTCACAGGAATAAATGTATTTCTTCCACTTGATATACTTGATAATTTTTATAAAAATATAAAGTACTATTGAAATTACAGGAAATATGTTTTTCACAACTTTTTCATCATATAAATTATACACTTTCTTGGAATCAGTTTTTAAACTTTCAATAGTACTAATATTTTTATCTATTCTTTCAACATTTTTTTGATTGTTATCTTTACTCTCTATATTAATTTTACTTTTTTCTTTTTCTTTGCTTCTTTCCCATTCTGTTGGGGTTGATGTAGAGTCTACAATTTTCCATGTATAGTCTTTTGGATTACTTAAAATTTCACACCATGCATGCGCTTCTCCGTTAGTCACCTCATATTCTCCATTATTATTTTTACTTTTTTCATCTATTTTGAAGCCTTCCACATATCTTGCTGGTATTCCAGCAATTCTACACATAATGGTGGTCGTAGTAGCAAAGTATGTGCAATATCCTTTTTGTTCCTTAAATAAAAAGTAATTCACGAATTCTTCATCCTTAGGAATATTCGATACCTCTAAACTATAAGGATAATTTTTATTTAAGTAATCTTTTATAGCATAAATTTTTTCTGAATTAGAATATTTACCTTCTATTATTTGATTTGTTAAATCATAAACCTCTTTTGGAACTGTAGATGGAATAGATAAGTAATCAATATAATCATTACCTATAATATAGTTGCCTGGTAAATCTTCACTGCTATCTACATGACTTAATGCAACTTTTAATATACTTTTATCTACCCATTTTTTTCTTGGTAATATATTATAACTCTCATATTCCTCATTACTATATCCTTCTACACTTTTAAAAGTTTCTTTTTCAAAAGGATTAGTATAAAATATAACATTATATGGATTATTTATTTTTTTAGAACTTAAAAATAAAGGAATTTCGTTGCAATATATTTTATCTAAAGCTCCTCTTATTTTTATGGTTTTTTCTACCATAAAGAAACTTGTAGTCTTTAAGTTTTTATTAGGGGTTATACGGATACTTTTTAGACTTAAATTATTAAGTGAATCCTTCCTTTTAAATTTGATAGGATTATACTGTTGATCCTTTTTGAGTTCGATAAAACTATCGGCATCATATTTGCTTGTCCACTTTTTACCATCATATATTTCCTTTATACTTCCTTTTAGATAATATGGCTCAATAGCTTTTACATCAAAAACATGAGTTTTATCAATTTTAAGAGGTCCCCCTAAGTTTTTATCTTTTTCATCATAGCCTGAACTTATTAAATCATATCTACTATTTAAAGACATTGCTATTGACAAATTTCCATTAAAGGTGTTTTTCACGATTTTACTGTATTTATCTCCACTTATTCCTTCATAATTTTTAGGTATTACATCTACAAGCGTTACTATAAAAATACATATAACACAACCATAAACTAAATATAATATTTTACTATCTCTTATATTTACTTTTTCTTTATAAAGTTTTTCCTTGTATTTAAATGATTTATTATAAATATGGATATAAGATTTATAAATAAAT
>NZ_HE611051.1:142165-150515 GCF_000285575.1 Clostridium senegalense JC122
TAAGATTTATAAATAAATATACTTTAATTATTTTTAATGTTTCTTTGTTATATAAAAACCAAAACAATATAACAAATATAAAATTTATAAATAATATAATTTTTTTCTTCTTTTTAGTTAATCTTATTAATAATAATATTATTATAGGTAAAATTATTAATAAGATACATTTATAGTCTTTAAAATTTGTTTCTGCATTCTTCATTATTTTAGGCCATATTTTAATTGCAGCTGATATTATATTTTTATCTACAAATTGAATAACCAGTTGAAAGTCTTTTAAACAAAAAACTGTTAATAAAAAAATAACATTAGAATCGGTAAGAATTTATATAATTTTTTTATATAACTTTCAAAATAAAAAATATATAGTACTATTGAGAAAATAATTATCAACATTACAAATTTATAATCAAAATCCTCTATTCTATATCCAGTTCTAATAAGTTCAATAGGAACCATTAAATTTATGACAACTAAAAATATATCGTATATATATTCTTTATATTTTCTCTCTCTATTAGATTTTTCCACATGATACACCTACTTTTACACCATAAATAAATTATTTGGTTTAAAATAATTTTAATTTATTATATCCTTTAAATTAAAACATTTTATATTAAAATTTTCTAATTCTTTTAAAAATTTATTTTCATATAAATTTTTATCACAATGTAACAATGTTATAGAATAACCTAATGTTATCATATTAATTAATACATTTTTCAATTCTTCATTTATGCACATTGTTACTACTATATTGGAACATTTATTCTTTTCATTTTTTATATTTCTTTCTACAAATCTATCAAATTCATCTTGACCATTACTATCATTTCTTAGGAAATATTCTAATAGCCCTTGAAAATCATCATAGTTATATATACTCAATGATTTATTTACAAAATTTTTAATATTGATTTTGCTTTTAATATCTTTTTTAAAAAATTATATATTAATGATGATGTTATATCTATCATTAATTCCTCATCTTCTTCATTATATGTATGACTCTCTTTAATTTTTCCATATTAACTATAATATTTGCTTTTCTCCCTGTTAACTTTTCATAATTTTTTACATATAACCTATTTTGTTTAGCACTAAGTTTCCAATGTATATTTTTTACATTATCCCCTACTCTATATTCTCTTACATCTCTAACAATATCTCTTTCTTTAACATTAATTATTTTTTTACTTAAATTTTCTAATTTATTATTGAAATCCACAGTAAAATTTGAAATTTTATAAATTTTAGGGTATATATTAATGCTTTTAAAATGTTTTTTTCTTTTTTATTGTTACTATATTAAACCAATCACTTACTTTAATTGTAGTTGTTTCAAAGTCATATATTCCTCTCCTTTTAAAATCCATTTCTTTTTTTAACCAATAGCGCTCTTTAGATTTCAAATATATTAAATCACCATTATAATTATTTTCAATTTTTGAAAATATAGGATTACTAATATTTATATATGGTATAGGTAAAACATTACTATTTTCTACAACTAAATTAACTGTAAATTTATCTCCAACATATGTTAATCCCTCTTCATTCCATTTTCCAAATTCCTCATAATCTTTTTTTAATAAAACATCAATATTTTTTATTGAAATTGGTATATATATTAATGCTAATATTCCAATCAACATTATAGTATAAAAAATTCCATAAGGCAGAGTTCCACCAAACATCTTAGCAACTATAAATGATATTATAAGAAAAATCATGTATCTTTTTTTAAATTTAACCATTACTAATCACCTTTGGAACTTGAATTAATTCTAATATATCGTCAATAACTTTTTCCTCAGTAACTTTGTTAGCTTTGCTATTAGATGTGAGTGCTATTCTATGACATAAAACAAGTTTAGCATTCTCCTTTATATCTTCCGGTATAACAAAGCTTCTTCCCTTAATAAATGCAGTGGCTTGTGCAATCCTTTGTAATGCCAATGATGCTCTTACACTAGCTCCTAAAATTAAATTTTTATTATATCTAGTTGCCGATACTATTTTAACAATGTACTCACTAAGTTCATTTTTTATTTTTATATTTTTTACATCTTCTTGAAGTTTAAGTATTTCTTCTTTTGAAACTACTTTTTCTATATCATCTAAAGGATTGCTTGTCTTATACGTTTGCAATATATTAATTTCATCATTTTCCATAGGATAACCTATTTTAACCTTCATTATAAACCTATCTAGCTGAGCCTCTGGAAGTGGAAATGTCCCTTCATATTTTATAGGGTTCTCTGTAGCCATAACTATAAATGGTTCTTCTAATTTATAAGTTATATTACCTTCTGATACTTGTTTTTCTTCCATAGCTTCTAATAAAGCTGATTGTGTTTTTGCTGTAGTTCTATTAATCTCATCACCTAATATTATGTTTGAAAAAACTAGTCCTTTTTTAAATTCAAAATCATTTATCTTATTATTATATATAGACACACCTATTATATCTGATGGCAATAAATCAGGTGTAAATTGTATTCTACTATAAGACATTCCTAATGATTTAGTTAGCGCTTTAATTAATGTTGTTTTTCCTACCCCTGGAATATCTTCTATTAAAATATGTCCATCTGCTAATACTCCTTTAATTATATTTAAAATTTCATTATTTTTACCTATAATAACCTTATTTACATTAGTCAATATTTTTTCTATAATATCTAATTTTTCCACATAAACACCTCTTTTTCAAATTTTTAACTATTATTATTTTAGCATATTTACTCAAAAAAAATAAGAAATAAGATTCTTCTTATTTCTTATACCAATATATTATGAAACTATTCTATTGAGATACTATCTCATTTTTAGATTTTAATTGTTTTTTCCTGTTCTATGGCTTTTTCCAAAGTTCCTTTTATCAGCTCTGGAAAGCTTGAACTAAATATTAAATGAAGTTCTTTTTCCTTATCAAAAACTTTAATAACTATTTGTTTTTTCTTTGTTAACATATTAGTTTGAATTTTTTTTGTGCTTTTTATTTTATGATATTTTATATCAGATATTAATTCCTCTTTTTCATCATAAATTTTTATATCTCTTACATTTAAAACATTTATTGAACTTTTTTTATCCTCTAAGCCTTTAAAATCCAATGTAAAATTAGTAAAATATAATGTCATTCTAGTTTCAACATTATTATTAATTTCTCCAAACCCATCTATATAATCTAAATCTCTTGTTTTAAATTGTATTCCCTTTTTCTTATCTAATTCAATAGATATTTTACAAACTATAAGTACACCAACTAATGCTATTAATATTGCTGTAACTATTGCTAATATAATCATAAAAACTTATCTCCTTTTTATCGAATTATTTGCTTAATTTTGAATATTTTAAATAACATGATAAATTATAACATATATATAAGTTTTTAGAAATTGTTTTTTAATAAAAATTTAACTTTTAGTTCATATTTTTTTATCTACCTTCAATAACTATATTTTCTACTTGCTTATATATATCTTTAGATATAAGTTTTTTTTCCACAAGTTTACCATCTACATATGTTTTTTTATAACTATTAACTTTGTACCCTGGCTTACCTGCTTTTTTTATATATCTCTCCCCTTTAGCCATACTAGAATTATATTTAATAAAATTTTTAGGCTTAATTATATCCTCTATATTCGTTTCAATTTCAAAATGTTTTTTTGCCAAACTATTATTAGAATATATTTTAAATGTAACATAATTTTCATTTGCTTCACCATAAATATATACAGGATAATCCGTTGTATTTTTAAATTTCAAGTCCGAGGCACCATAACTTACCATTGCATCCAATCCTAATGGAACATATTTAACTCTTAAACTGTGATTTCTTCTTTCTAAAACGTCTAAATCAGATTTTAATACAGCATTATATAATGTTGTAGACACCTGGCATACTCCCCCACCTATATCTTCTATATATCTATTACCAGATATAACATTAGCTCTTTCATATCCTTTACTTGCTGTTCTAGGTCCAACTACCTCATTAAAACTAAATGTTTCCTCTGGCATAAGCACTTTACCATTTATAGCTTCAGTAGCCAATTTAATATTTTTTTTTCTACTATATGCTGAATTCATAAATTCAGTTGAAAATTCAGTTATATTTCTATTTATAGTTTTTAACTTTTCTTTAGTTTTTTTAGGATACCATGTAACTAAATTTCCAACTATATATGATTTTTCTTCTATTTGTTTTGATTCTATTTCTTTTAAAATATCCTTTTTTAAAAGCTCACTTTCTAACTTAATCCCTGTAGCATCTTCAGTTATTTGTATGACGCCATTAAAATCTATTTTTATTTCACTTTCTAACGGTTTTATATTAACATCACTTTCTATTGAATAAATAATACCATCTACTGCCTTTTCATTATACTTTAAATCAATATTAATGTAATTTTTATCACCTTTAATTAAAGTTATAAACTTTTTTAAAACATTTAAATCTTTGCTATAATTTATCGCTTCCTTTACAGCTTTTTGTATATCATATTCAATTCCTAATTCCTTAAAACTTATTTTAAACTCTTCTTGTTCAACTTGAATAATTATATTTTTATCTAATATCTTTTTTTCAAAATTTATATGTATTTTCTTTATTGCATCTTCTTCATTTAATTTTCCAATATATATATCCTCCACATATACATTTGGGTATACAACTTTTTCAAATGTTTTTACATATATGTTGATTGCAACTATTGTAATAATAATTATACTTACAGCGATTAATAAATATTTCTTCTTAAACATACTCAACATTAAAATTTCTCCCTTTTAAACAATATTCACCACAGCACTATTTTTACTGTTACTAATATATTTATATTAATAATTTATTTATATAATACTTTTTATCATTTTAGATTAAAGACAAATTTTCTCAATATTTTTAAAATACTAGATTTTCAATTTATTTTATGTTAATATTGAAATTAATAGAAAATATGTTTACAATTTCTTAACAATATTTTTTATATTTATATTAATTTTAAGAGGTGATATTATGCATAACATAGATGTAATTAAAGAATATTTACAAAATATATTAACAATTCCTAGTCCAACTGGTTATTCAAAAAAAATCATGCCTTATATTGCTAATGAATTGGACAAACTAGGTATCAAATATAAACTTACAAATAAAGGAGCCTTAGTTGCTACTATAAAAGGGAAAAATGATAACTATCAAAAAACATTATCTGCTCACGTTGACACATTAGGTGCAATGATTTGCGGTATAAAAGGAACTGGTACACTTTCATTAACTCAACTTGGCGGGTTCATGATGAATTCTATTGAAGGAGAAAACTGCACAATAGAAACTGTTTATGGTAAAACTTTTGAGGGAACAATTCAAACCATAAAACCATCTGTACATATAAGTGGTGGAGATGCTAAAGAACTTAAAAGAGTTGCTGAAAACTACGAAGTTGTTATAGATGAAAAAGTTTCTTCTAAAGAGGATGTTGAAAAACTAGGCATTAATGTTGGAGATTTTATTTGCTTTGATACAAGAACTAGATTTACTGAAAGTGGTTTTATAAAATCAAGACATTTAGATGACAAAGCTAGCGTTGGAATTTTACTATATACTTTAAAATATATCGTTGAAAATAAAATAGAACTTCCTAATACTATAAATGTATTTATAAGTAATTATGAAGAACTTGGTCATGGTGCTTGTGCTGGAATACCGGCTAATACAAAAGAATTTATTGCTGTTGATATGGGTTGTCCAGGACTTGATCAAAATTCTACAGAATTTGCATGTTGTATAGCTGCAAAAGATTCCTCTGGTCCATACGATTTAGACTTAAGAGTAAGATTAACCGATCTTTGCAAAAATAACAATATAGACTATAGAATAGATACATATCCGTCTTACGGATCTGATGCATCTGCTGCATTAAGAGCTGGATATGATATAAAAACCGCTTTAATTGGTGCTGGAATATTTGCATCTCACGGATATGAAAGAACTCATATGGATTCAATATTAGCTACTATAGATTTAATTCTTAATTATGTTCAAGAAGAAGTTAAATAGACTATAATAATAACTCATATATTTTAATAAAAAGGTGTTTTAAAATTACATATAATTTTAAAACACCTTTTTATTAAAATACTAAACAGTAAAAATTATTTTTATTTATATTTTCTTTATGTTATGTTAATATTGATAATGCATTTAAAATAATTACATATACAATTTTTTGTAATATTTTCTAAAGTACCGAACTTAAAATTAGAATTTATATAAATACATATGAAATAGCTTTTTTCTTAAATATTTTAACAAACTAAATTGTTTGTACTTTTGAATTCTAATTAGATTGGAGGATTTTATGACTTTAAACAATGAATTTTTACCTATAAGTAAAAATGACATGAAAAAACGTAATATAGATCAACTAGATTTTATAATAATTACTGGTGATGCATATATAGATCACCCTTCTTTTGGTACAGCTATAATCGGAAGACTTTTAGAATCAGAAGGTTATACTGTAGGGGTTATAGCTCAACCTAACTGGAATTCTGTAGATGATTTTAAAAAATTAGGAGAACCTCGACTTGGATTTTTAATAAATTCCGGAAACATTGACTCTATGGTTAATCACTATACTGCTGCAAAGAAAAAAAGAAATGATGATTTTTATTCTCCTGGTGGTAAGTCTGGGCATAGACCTAATAGAGCTGTAATTGTTTATTCCAATAGAGCTAGAGAAGCCTATAAACATGTTCCTATAATAATTGGTGGTATAGAAGCAAGTCTTAGAAGATTTTCTCATTATGATTATTGGGATGATAAAGTTAGAAAAAGTATTTTACTAGATTCTAAAGCGGATTTATTAATATATGGAATGGGTGAAAATCCAATAATAGAAGTTGCCAAATTTTTAAGTTATGGAAGCTCAATTGAAAGATTAACTCATGTGCGAGGAACTTGTTATGTTGCTAAAAGTATTGATCATCTTAATGATTATATAATGTTGCCTTCTTTTGAAGATGTTTCAATAAACAAAAAATCTTATGCTAAAAGCTATAAACTTTACTCTAAGGAACAAGATTATGTGTGGGGAAAAACTATAGTTGAACCTTGCCAAGATAAATATGTAGTTCAAAATCCACCACAAAAACCATTAAGTGAAGATGAGATGGATAAGGTTTATAACCTCCCTTATACAAGAACATATCATCCTATATACGAACCTATGGGAGGTATTCCAGCTTTAAATGAAGTTAAATTCTCAATAACAAGTCATAGAGGATGTTTTGGAAGTTGTTCTTTTTGTGCACTAACATATCATCAAGGGAGAGTAATTCAAAACAGAAGTCAAGAATCTATAATTAAAGAAGCTAAAACACTAACTGAAGATAAAGATTTTAAAGGTTATATACATGATGTTGGTGGTCCTACAGCTAACTTTAGACATAGAGCTTGTAAAAAGCAAATTAAACATGGTGTCTGCAAAGATAGACAATGTATGTTCCCTACACCTTGTAAAAATTTAATTGTAGACCATACTGAATATCTTAGTTTATTGAAAAAAGTAAGAAATTTACCTAAAGTAAAAAAAGTATTTATACGTTCTGGAATACGTTATGATTATTTAATTGAAGATAAAAATACAAAATTTTTCCATGAACTTTGTGAACATCACATAAGTGGTCAATTAAAAGTTGCTCCTGAGCATATAAGTGACAAAGTATTAGCTCAAATGGGAAAACCTAAACAAGAAGTTTATGATAAATTTAGGAAAAAATATAATGATATAAATACTAAATTAGGGAAAAAACAATTTGTTGTTCCATATTTAATGTCTAGTCATCCAGGTAGTACACTAAATGAAGCTATAGCTCTTGCACAATATATTAAAACTATGGGACACATGCCAGAACAAGTACAGGATTTTTATCCTACTCCAGGTAGTCTTTCAACTACAATTTATTATACTGGTATAAATCCTATAACAGAGGAAAATGTATATGTCCCAAAGGCTCAAAAAGAAAAAAATATGCAAAGAGCATTATTACAATTTGAAAACCCTGATAATCATAGTATAGTTAAATCTGCACTTATTAAAGCTAACAGAGAAGATTTAATTGGATTTACTCAAGATTGTATTATAGGTCCTAGACCAATTAAACGTAAGGGATATCAAGGTAAAAATAAAAATGTAGCAAAAATTGAAAAGAATTTAAAGGCTGATAAACAGGTTAAAGGAAAAAGAAACAATAGTAAAAATTCTCTTTCAAAAAAATCAAATAAAAAGGTATATAAAAAATAAAAACTGGTAAATCCAGTTTT
>NZ_HE611051.1:150663-153934 GCF_000285575.1 Clostridium senegalense JC122
ATAAAAACTGGTAAATCCAGTTTTATTTTTTATAACTTATCTTAACTTTTTTCTTAAACTTAGATAAAGAATATACTAAAGTTGTTACCCAAAATAGTTCCCCTATTAATTTCACTCCAAAGAAAAAACTTCCTAATAAACTTATTAATATTGTAAGTATCATAGTCAATGATGATATCATACTAAAAATTATCCCTATTTTATTAGAATATTTAAAACTATAAGCTTTTATTGATACAATTAAATATATTGTATTTATAATAGATAAAATTATATATAAACCATAATCTTTCTTCAATGTTATTATATAGCCATATATATCAGATATATTTGTGTTTATTGGTGATTTTATTGTTATCCAGAGATAAGTGCCTGTAAAAATAATCAATAATATATAAAAATAGCTTAATTTAATTTTTTCATTTCTTGATAACATATATATTGCCACAAATCCAATTATTGGTATATATATAATTTCTAAAAACATTATAGGTTTTAACATATATAAATATAATGGTCTTTCATTTACAAAAAGTACTATCAATGATATATATCTTAACAAAACTAATATAAGTGCACATAACGTTATATATTTTATTTTTTTAGGTGCATAACATACGGATGTTGTTATACCATCATAAAGCAATAAAATCATAGTAAATAATAATCCTAAGTAAATATAATCCATATTCTCCCCCTAACTATAACTTCATTTATTTTATAAAAATCACTTTTAATTTTTTCTTATATTCTTAATAAATAAACTAATTAATTTAAAATTCTTTTGATTTTGCAATTATATTTCTTTAATAAATTATATTGAAATTAAGATTTACTTATGACAACTTATATAATCTAATCAATTTATATCATTTTTAAAATTAAAAGCATCTCAAAATTACTAATTAATTTTGAGATGCTTTTCTATATTTCATAAGCATAACCTAGCACTTTAATTGCTTTTTTTTCACAAGTTATTCTTAGTGGAAATTGTGGACCTGGCTCACCATCTATATCTGTAGCTATATCTTCTTCACAATGTACTGTTAATTCATCTGTTTTAAAGCACATTACTCCATCCATTTCATATATACCTCTTTTTTTAAGCATAATAAGCAAATTATTTAATGCATTTTTCATTATATCACTTTTTATTATAATCACATCTAAAAGACCATCATCTGCTTCTGAGGATTGTGCTAATCTTAAATTTCCTGCGGTCTTACCATTAAATATAAGCATTAAATACATTGTTCCATCAAAAGTAACATTTGATGACTCAACTTTTACCCCTAACTTTCTTATATTAGGTATTTCTTCTAATCCCTTTATATAGTAAGCCATTTTTCCCATCGTATTTTTTAAATGTAAATCCGTCTTTTGCGACACATCTGTAAAAATTCCTGTACTTGCTACATTAACAAAATACTTATCATTTACCTTTCCTAAATCCAAATATTTTTCTTTACTATTTAGTATTTGATATAAAGATTTTTCAACATCTTCTGGCATTCCTACAATATTTTTTGCAAAATCATTAGCTGTCCCAACTGGTAACACTCCTATTGGTAAATCAATATCTCTCTTTTTTATTTGATTCACTACAGAATCTATAGTTCCATCTCCACCAGCTATTAATATATAATCAAAACTTTCATCTATATTAGCAAAAGCTTGAGATATAGGCTCTTCCCTTCCTATCCTATATGGCTCAACGACAAATCCATATTGTTGATGTATCCTAATAACTGTATCCAATTCTTCCAATATAGAATTTTCACCAGAATACGGATTATAAATAAATTTCACTTTTTTCATAATATCCTCCTCTAAGCCATCTTCACTTTTCTATTTTTATGTACAACACATCTATTTTTTAATATTAGTTTTTTCTAAATTCAAATAATTTATCACGGTATAATTTTAACCTTTACTAATACTTTTCTCAAGAGTATTACAAAATTTTAAATTTTTTATTTTAAATTTAAAATCTTATTATATATAAATTTAAATTTATTTATAGTATAATAGTCCTTGCTATAATATTTTTAATAGACTTTTTTCTACATTAAAAATCAATTCAATTCGAGAGGTGATTTTATGCAAAAATCGTTCATACCAAACAGTCTTACATTTGGTAATTTGATTTGTGGTGTTCTATCAATTCAATTTACTATGCAAGGTAATTTTAAAGTTGCAGCAGCGCTTATATTATTAGCTGGGGTATTTGATAGATATGATGGAACAGTGGCGAGATTTCTTGGAGTAGACAGCCCTTTAGGAAAAGAACTTGATTCTTTAGCTGACTTAGTTTCTTTTGGTGTTGCTCCTTCTTTATTAATATTTACACTATGTGAATTATCTTCATTAGGTATGATAGGTTATATTACACTAATAATATTTCCTGTTGCTGGTGCTTATAGGCTTGCTCGTTATAATACAACAGTTGCGTTTAATAATGTATTTACTGGTATACCTATTACAATAGCAGGGAGTTTTATTGCAGTATATGCTTTATTTATTGAAAATAATATACCACCAATGTCTTTTTCTGTAATATTAATGATTATTTTTTCTGGACTTATGGTTAGTAAATTACAAATAAAAAAGAGATAAAAAATTAATATTAAACCTATAAAATTGATGTAGATTAAAAAAATTTACATATTCCAATGAAATAATTACATACACCTTAAAAAGCATGATTTAATTTAAATCATGCTTTTTTTATAATTTTATGTATTTCTATTCTGTTCTTTTTAGTTGATTTTCAAGCTCTATTCCAACGAAAGTACTATTAGATATTTGCCCTATAGCATCTGATTTTGTATTCATATATCTATTGTAGCACTTAACTGTATAATCTAATGAATCTATAATATTATCTATAACTTTTCCTAATTCATTTGATCTTTTTAACGCATCTTTAACTTCAGCTTTTTTAGCAAGAGCCATATTATTATAATCATTTGCTGAAGCTACTAATAATCTATAAGCATTACTAGTAGAATTTAGTAGTGTAGTTAAATTAGTTATATCTTTATAATACTCATCTATTACGCTTCTATGACTCATATCATCACCTTACTTTAGTAGTTATACTCTTAATATATTAGTAAATGTACTTATTTATGATATATATTTATATGTTTATATATTAGAAATCTTTAAATCATATTAAATTATCATATATTAAATAACCACAAATATAAAGTGGAGAGTTGTTACAAACAATTCTCCACTTTATATAGAGTTGTTTTAATTTTTTAAA
>NZ_HE611051.1:154169-160583 GCF_000285575.1 Clostridium senegalense JC122
AAATTTATTTAATAATTTTAAAATATTTTTATATAACTTTATATAAACTCTAAGTGTTTCCCTTGTTACTATCTTCTACTTTTAAACCTTTGAATGAATACTTTTTAATTTAAATTATAACTCAATGTTTTTAAAGTTAAAATATCTTTTCGTAATAAAATACCTTTGGTTTCAATTATTTCTAAATTATATTTTTAATACTTTACTTTATATTTTAAACCTACAATTATCCTATATAATAATATGCTATAGTTATAATCACATAAGTTGATGTTAGTATCACTCCTTCTATCCAATAAGTTTTACCATCTTGAAATACAAAATATGATATAGCTAATGCTATTATAAGCATTATTATTTGGAAATTTGAAAAAACTAAAGTCATATTAAGCCCCATAAAAAGTGATATAATTATCAAAAGTGGTATAACAAATAATGCTATTTGTATACTTGAACCTATTGCAGTTTCAAGACTACAATCTATTTTATTATTTAAAGCACACACTATACTTGTAGCATTTTCCCCAAAACTTCCCAGTAGTGGTATTAAAACTATCCCTATGAACTCCTGAGATATTTTATAATTATTTACAATTAAATTTACATTTAATATTAATTTTTCACTTATAAAATAAAGTAAAACTGATACTATTAATATCTTAATAAAAATTATAATACATTCCTTAGATATTTTTTTCTCTGTTTCTTTACTTTCTCCATCTGATGCCAAAAATAAATTTTTATGAGTGTATAAAGAAAATATTAATCCAAGTATATATATAACTATTAATACTACAGACACAATAGAACTTACAATTGCTATTTGATTATCTTCTAACAAAGTATTTCCTTGAAGTGAACTTATTATTATTATTGAAGCTATAGCTACAAATAATAAATTAAAATTAGTTCTTGCCATTGTTTTATTGAATATTTGTTCTTTATATTTCATCCCCCCACAAATTATAGAAATTCCTAGTCCTAATAATAAGTTTGTTATTACAGCTCCCATAAGTCCTGCTTGTGCCATAGCCACCATTCCATATCTTATGGACCACAATCCCATCATAAGTTCTGGAAGATTTCCTACTGTAGCAGCTAATAATCCACCTTTTTTCTCACCTATATAATAAGTTATTTTTGATGTCTCATTTCCTAACAATATAGCTAGTGGTACCATAGCACATGAATATAAAAACAAGTTTAAAATAAATGATGATGTATTTATAAATATTAATATTATTGCTATCACAATTGGTAGCATAAATTTTAATAAACTTAAATTCTTATACATATTTCTATCCTTAGCTTCCATTGTGTCCCCCCTATTAAACCTTTTAAAAGGAAACCTATACTTATCTTAGTTTATACTTACTGTTATAATTTTTTATAATTATAAATTTAGTTCAAACATTTTATCTTATATTTTAAAATAGGATTCTTATTTAATAGTTTCTGAACATTTCTTATTATTTATGGTATCCAAATTCTTAGAACAATCCTTGTTTAAAATAAATTTTTAATATAGATTTATAATCTTAAATTTTTTTCATAAATAAGCAAGTTTAAATTAAACTTAGAATTGTATATAAATTAAGGTTTTAGATTTAAACATCCTTTTATTTCCTGGATACTGTTAATTTTATAACATAGATTTCAATATTATAGATATTATTCTATTAATAAACTATTCAATATTTGACAAAATGACACAAAAAAAACTCTATTAGCAATTGCTAATAGAGTTTTTCACTTTAAATTATGTACTACTAATCTTCTTTTAAAGCTTTCTTTCTTAATTTTAATCCACATGGAGTTACTGCAAGTCCGCCTAATGCAGTTTCTCTTAATGCAGCTGGCATTTCTCTTCCAATTTTGTACATTGCAGCTATACAATCATCAAATGGAATTTTGCTTTCCACTCCAGCCATTGCAAGTTCTGCAGTTGTTAAAGCACTTACTGCTCCAGCAATGTTTCTTTTTGCGCATGGAATTTCAACTAATCCTGCTATTGGGTCACAAACTAGACCTTCTACATTTTTAATAACTATTGCAGCAGCATCAAATGCCATTTTAGGAGTTCCGCCCATCATTTCAACAACTGCCGCTGCTGCCATTGATGCAGCACTTCCACATTCAGCTTGGCATCCACCTTCGGCTCCAGCTAATGTAGCATTTTTAGCTATTAATACACCTACTCCTGATGCAGAATATAATGCCATTATTATATCTTCATCTGATTTATTTAATTTTTCTGCAGCTGTTAACACAACTCCAGGAACTATACCACAACTTCCAGCTGTAGGCGCAGCAACTATTTTTCCCATAGCCGCATTTATTTCTGATGTAGATAATGCTCTAGCCATAGCTTTAACCATAACATCTCCACATAAAGTTTCATTGTTTTCTAAATATTTTTTAATTTTAACAGCATCTCCACCAATTAATCCACTAACAGATATAACTTCTCTGTCCATAGCTTCTTGTGCTGCTTTTTTCATTACTTCTAAATTGTTAGCCATTTTTTTCATTGCTTCTTCACGACTAACACCAGTAAATTCTATTTCTTGTCTTATAGTGTACTCAGCAATGCTAATATTTTCTTTTTCACAAATTTCTATTACTTCTAATGCAGTATTTACAAACATGGTTTATTCTCCTTCCTTAGGTGGTACTATTTGATCAACACTAGTTATACCTTCAATAGCTTTTATACTATCTATTATCTTGTTATCAATTATATGATCTACTTCAACAACCATAGCAGCTGCTAATCCTTTAATTTTTCTATAAACATTCATTGATGCAATGCTTATTTCTTCTTTGTAAAGTATAGTTGTCACTTTATAAATCATACCTGGTGTATCTGTGTGATTTATTATAAGTGTTGGATATTCCCCAGTAAATCTTAAGCTTTGTCCTTCAACTTCAAATATCTCTATATTTCCACCACCAATAGATGATCCTACAACAGTAACATCATTACCTTTATCTGTGGTTAATATAAATTTAACAGTGTTTGGATGAACATCTTCACCTAAATCTACTTCCTCAAAAGTATACTCTAAACCTTTTTCTTTAGCTATTTCCATAGATGTTCTTAATCTCTCATCTTTTGGATCCATACCTAATATTCCAGCTACTAAAGCTTTATCTGTTCCGTGACCCTTGTAAGTTTTTGCAAAAGAACCATGTAGTAAAAATCTAACTTTTTTTATATTTTCTCCACCTATCTTTGCTGCAATCTTTGCAAGTCTAGCTGCACCTGCAGTGTGCGAGCTAGATGGTCCTATCATTATAGGTCCTAAAATGTCAAAAGCACTATAATTCTTCATATATTTCCTCCTACATTGCTTTGTGGTAATAAATTTATAATAAATTTCTTGTTTTTAATTAAAACATAGAAATTTGTATCGGTTTTTTATTTTTTGACTATTCAATAGTTTAAAACTTAACAATTCATCTTTCAAGAATATTGTAATACTTTTTAATTTAATTTACAAAGGAAATGCAAGGAAAAACACCATGCACCTCCTTAAATAACACTTTAATATTGATAAAAACAACTACCTCCTATAAATTCTCTTATAATGGAATTATTAGGAACTAATTTCTCATCAATATCCTTGAAAAAATTTAAAAAGCTTATTAATCGTTTCGCTTCATAGTATACACTACTATCGCTATCTATTTGTAAAAGTTGTTCTAATGCATACTTTTTTAATACGGCTAATTCATACATAAGTGAAGAATTAAACATAATATCTGCATCTTCTTGAAATACAAATATATTTTTTTCTTCTCCTCTTCTTATTGATGGCCACATTTTTAAAGTTCGTTCAGCATCGCAACCTCGTGATAAATAATCTCTAACTATTCGTCTTATTATTCTCATATCCGTTGTTGCTATTCTATTATGGTCATCTAAATTAAGTTGTGTCAATGGGCTAATGTAAATTTTAAATTTTCTTTCTTTTTCAATTGAAGTGGTTAAAAGTTCATTCAAACCATGTATGCCTTCGACAATTAAAACTCCGTCTTCTGGAAGTTTCATTTTATTGCCTATCCATTCTCTTTTTCCTGTTTTAAAATTAAAATTTGGTATTTCAATTTCACATCCATTTAACAACATTTTTATATGATCATTAAATAGACTTAAATCTAATGCATAAATTGATTCAAAGTCGTATTCTCCATATTCATCTAAAGGTGTTTGTTCTCTATTTACAAAATAATCATCTAGTGATATAGGTATAGGTTTTACACCATTTACTTCCAATTGGATTCCTAACCTTTTAGCAAAAGTTGTTTTACCAGAAGAAGATGGTCCTGCAATTAGCACAATATTCGTTCTTTTATTTTTGCAAATTTCATCTGCAATTCTTCCAATTTTTTTTTCTTGATATGCTTCGCAAACTCGTATTAAATTTACTATATCCCCTTTTTCAATAACTTCATTTAACGTTCCACAATTACCAATTCCTACCAATTTAGCCCATTTTTCTGTTTCATAAAATATATTAGATAGTTGCCTGTAATTTTCAAAATATGGAATTTCAAAGTTTTTCTGATCTATTGGAAAACGCAATATAAAACCAGGATCATAATAAATTAAATCAAATTTTTTTAATGTTCCTGTAGAAAATGCCATCGGCCCATAAAAATAATCATATCGTCCATCTAATTCATATAATTTGACAGTATCTTGATTTATGCTATTTAAAAGTTTTATTTTATCATCCATATTATATGCTTTAAAAATACCTAGTGCTTTTTCCTTACTTACAGAAAATTTTTTTATAGGAATATCTCTTTCTATTAACTCTTTCATCCTATTTTTTATTAAATATATGTCATCTATATTAAGTTCTGTTTTTTTGTGAACTTCTCCAAAAATACCTTTACTTAATGAGTGTTCTATTGTTATCTTACTATCTTTGAAAATATCTAAAGTAGCTTTTATTAATACAAATTGAAGTGTTCTTATATAAGTCATCATCCCCATCTTATCTTCTATTCCTATAATATTAAAGTCTCCACTTGTCATAATTTTACTTGAAAGCTCTAGCTTTTCATTATTTACACTGCATAATACTATAGGTCCTTTTGAATCTAAATTATATTTTCTCACTATTTCTTGACCTGTAATTCCCTCATTAAATTCTTGTATATAGTTATCTAAAATTTTTAATTTAATTTTTTCATGTACACCACCCCAAATTTCCTCTATAAACTCTAAAATGCAAACTTAAATTAACTCAAATTTTATAAATAGATATTACTATTATATTGAAGCTAATATTTTTTGTATCTAATTTTTTATTAATTAATATTATTTTAACCTATATTTTTTTCTTCATAACTCTTTTAAATAAATACAATGTTTTTTTAATTTCAAAGTAATATTTTTCTTTTTTTAAACACACAATATTATTAGCTATGTCCTTAATATAAATATTATCACTAAATATATTATTTTTTAACTACGTGGTTATATAAGGATATAATCTTATATTTTAGTTTATTCATCAAATCTTTGTTATGAATTAATAAAAATAAATGTAAATGTAATTAATTAATTTTTTCAAAACCAATATTTGAAAATCTAAAAAATAATCATTAACAATAAGAAGGGAGGCAATCATTAAAATTGATTATATCTTTAATAAGAACAATAATACTTTACTTTTTTTACTTTTTATGATGAGAATTATGGGGAAAAGGCAGTTAGGTCAACTAGAACCCTTTGATTTAGTTACAGCTCTTATGATTTCTGAATTAGGAGTTTTACCTATGGAGGACAATCGAATCCCTTTAACAAATTCTGTAGTTCCTATAATAACAATTGTTATGTTACAAGTTATAACTTCTTTTTTACAACTTAAAAGTGAAAAAATTAGAAGTATTTTTAATGGTGAACCAAGCATCCTTATCAAAGATGGGAAAGTTGATATTGATGAATTAAAAAATCAAAGATTTAATTTAGATGATTTATTAGAAGAATTAAGATTAAATGGCTACTTTAATCTTGCTGATATCCACTATGCAATATTAGAAACTAATGGAACTATTTCTGTTATGCCAAAGGAGTGTATTGCTCCAATTACTCCTAAGCATTTAAATGTAAATATCAAAGATAAGCCTCTACCCCTGATAGTCGTAAGTGATGGAGTAATTAATAAATATAATTTATCTGAACTTCATCAAAATGAAACTTGGTTAAAAAAACAACTTAGAAAACATAACATTGACGATTATAGAAATGTTTTTATAGCTATTGTATATGATGATGATAAATTCTTTATTCAAGAAAAAACTCAAAAAGTAGATCATGATGCAACCTCTGTAGGGAAATGTAAAGATAAAAAATGATGTTGTTAATAATGATACTAGTATTAATGAAAGTAACCAAAA
>NZ_HE611051.1:160824-186906 GCF_000285575.1 Clostridium senegalense JC122
ATACTAGTATTAATGAAAGTAACCAAATTAAAAATGGATTGTCAGATTTTATGAAAAATAATAATAAAAAAGATAAAAAATAAATGAAAATTTTTAAAAGGGAGTAAAAAAATGAAAAAATTATTTTACCTTTAACTATTTTTGTTATAATGCTTATAGGGATATATTATTCTACAAACTATACTATTAGTAGCTGTGAATATCTAATTGACCTAGCTACTGAAACTGAAGAATATATTGCTTTTAACCAATGGGATAATGCTTATATTAATTCTTTAAAGCTTCTAGATGATTTTGAAAAATCAATTCAATTTATATCTTTATTTTCTGATCATGAACATTTAGATAATTTATATATTGAAACACTTAAAGCAACTCAATTTATAAATGAAAAAGATAAATCACATTCATTATCGACAATTCATGCCATTAAAGGTTTAATTGAAGCTATGAAAGATGAAGAAAAAATAACACTTAAAAATATATTTTAGACTCTATTGTTGTACTCTATTTAACAATTATGATATATATTTATAAATTTGTGTTATTATTTTATATTTTTTTTAATAATTAGTATAGCAAAATAGCAAAATTATGTTATAATTATTTTAAGAAAATTTTGTTATTAACATTGCCATCTTAAAAGACAAAATACATATTCATAAATATAGTGTATAATAATGTATTTCAAAACATATGTATATTTAGTCATATTAAAATTATATAGTGAAAGGTGGAGTTATTATGGCTTTAGTTACTACTAAAGAAATGTTTAATAAAGCATTCCAAGGAAAATATGCTATTGGTGCTTTTAATATTAATGATATGGAGATCGTACAAGGAATAGTTGACGGTTGTAAAACTAAAAATTCTGCAGTTATACTTCAAGTTTCTGGAAGTGCTTTAAAATATATGAGACCTGATTATTTAAAATCTCTAGTAGATGCAGCAGTTAAAGAAAGCAATTTAGATATTGCTTTACATTTAGACCACGGTGATTCTTTAGAGCTAGTTAAAAAATGTATAGAAGTTGGATTTACTTCAGTAATGTTTGATGGTTCTCATTATGAATATGAAGAAAATGTTAGACTTACTAAAGAAGTTGTAGATTATGCACATGCAAGAGGTGTTGTAGTTGAGGCTGAACTTGGAAAATTAGCTGGTGTTGAAGATGAGGTTAAAGTTGCTTCTCATGAAGCTACCTATACAGACCCAGACCAAGCTGTTGATTTTGTAAAAAGAACAGGTGTAGATTCATTAGCCATTGCTATTGGAACAAGCCATGGTGCTTATAAGTTCAAAGGTGATGCTAAATTAGATTTTGATAGATTAGAAACTATAACAAAAAAACTAGAAAATGATGGAATGAAAAACTTCCCTATAGTTTTACACGGTGCATCATCTGTTGATGAAAACTATGTTAAAATGTGTAATGACAATGGTGGAGAAATAAATGGAGCAAAAGGTGTTCCTGTAGAAATGCTTAGAAAAGCTTCATCTATGTCAGTATGCAAAATAAATATGGATACTGATATAAGACTTGCAATGACTGGTACTATAAGAAAATACTTATCAGAAAATCCTAGTCAATTTGACCCTAGAAAATATCTTGGTGAGGCAAGAAAAAACATTCAAAGTTTAGTTGAAAATAAAATAGATACTGTTTTAGGTTCTGCAAATTCTATGAATTAATTTTAAAATAACTTTAAATAGAAGTTATTTAATGATGTTTCTTCTTAAAGTATTAGGTTCTAAATTTCCCTTACTAAAAATACTTTTAGAACCTATACTAACTTTATTATAATTTATACTAACAAAAATATCATGGGATTCCATGATATTTTTGTTATTTTTAAATTGTATTTTAACCTTCTAATTCTGATGTTAAATCTTCATTTTCTTTTCCACTCCCTAATTTACTAACATCATCTATTCCTATCATTGATTTAGTGTCTGATATAGCTTTTCTAGCTGTAGACTGTCCAAAATAGAAAGATATTATTACAGCAAATATAGTTACAAATTGCTCTCCACTTATACTGCCTTTTATAGATAAAATACAAAATGTAATTGTTAATAATATAGATATGAATCTTTTAATTCCAAAAAAATAATTTATAATGTCTTTCATAATATATCACCTAATTTTATTATTATATAATTATTGTTATGACTAATGATATGAATCAGTTACAATATCCTTAGTTAAATTAAACATATATAATTTTCAATATAATTCAAACATTAAAATCATTTTTTTATGTTCCTTATTTATTTGTTTTCTTTCTACAAAAATTGTTATAATAAATCTTAGACGTAAAATATGGTTTTAATATATTTTTTAGGAGTGATTTTTTTGCAATATATAAAAGAAATTAACATAATTGAAGCTGTTATTCATGTTTTAGATAATAATAGTGATGAACCTATTCTAAATGAGTTTGCTTTAGAATTAAATGATGAAATATATGCCTTTTTAATGAAGCATATACAACGTTGCCTAAAGGATGAGGAATTAAAATATGCTTTTTTCTCTGAAGATAGAAATATAGTAAAAGAACTTTCTCAAGAATTTCTAAATGGTGAAAATAATATTATAAACGTATCTAAGGAATTTGCAAAACAAATGTTTATGCTTATGCGTTCCAAAGGAAATATTCCATCTTGTGACTTAGTTACAGTAAGCTTTACTACAGAATACGGATTATTCATATGTATTTTTAAAATGGATTATATAAAAAATTATATGCATACAATTGAATATGTAGACAACAAAATAGGTATAGATATAGTTCCTCAATTTACAGGCCTACCTTCTTCTAGTTCTAGAATACAAAAATGTGCTTTTATCAAAACTATAGATGCTGATAATGAATTTGATCTTATGATTATTGATAAACAAAGTAAAAATAAGAATGCTGAAGACTACGGCTCTAACTACTTTATTGATAATTTTTTAGGTTGTAAAATAATTGATAATGAGCGTGACATGACTAAAAATTTTGTTAAAGTTGCGGAAAAATGGACTAAGAATAACTTTAATGAAAATGCTTCAGATCAAGAAAAAGTAAGAAGTCATATAAAACAATCTTTAAAAGAGGAAAATATAGACTTGAATCAATTTTCTGAGGAGGCTTTTAAAGATAATGATGAATTAAAAGAAAGTTTTAAAACTTTTGCTAAAGAACAAGGGGTCAGTGAAAAAATAACTGTAGATAAAGAATGGGTAGAAAAAAAATTAAAAAGAATAAGATTAAAGATTGATAAAGACCTTGATTTATATATTTCAGAAGAAGCTTATAGAGATTTAAATAGGTTTGAAATAAAGCGTAATGGTGATGGTAGCATTAATATGGTTTTGAAGCATATTATGAATTATGAAGAAAAATAATTTTAAAAGTTTTATTATATATTATGAAAATTAGTAAAAACTATTATCATAATATTAATCTATAGATTGTATTATGATTTTCTATAAATGAATTCATTACAATTAAAGGATTTAATACCAAACAAATCTAATTATAGATTAAACCTTTCAAATATTTTTGATCTTAATTACAAAAGGGGGAGCCATTATGTCTGATTATAATAATGATCAAATTAAAAATATTGTATCAGGAGTTTTAAAAAGTGATAGATTTGCTGTTACTCCTTTAAGCAATCAAGATTGTGATGCATATGAAATTAATATTAAAGGGGAAAAATATGCCACATTCAAAGTTTCTAATAATCCAATTGCTACTAACAATACTATTATTGAACAGGGCACTCTTGAAAATGGTGAAAATTGGATTTTAGAACTTAAATAATTGCCTTATAAAATTATTATTTAAGTTAAAAAAGTGTATTCAAATTTCTATAGTAATTTTGAATACACCTTTTTTATCTTCATTATATATTTAAAATACGGTATTTTTTTCTTTTTCTAAATTAACTGCTATACTTTTTATTTCTTCCAGTTTTCCTATTATTTCAAAAGATAAATTTTCAGCTTTCTTAGCGTTATTTAAAGCATTACTCTTATCACCTTTTTCTATATTCTCCTCCACTATATGACCCATGTTATGAAGTTGTTTATGTGTTTCATCTATATTAGTCCAAACATCCAAAACCTTTTTATTTAATGGACTAACAGAATTATAAAAATGTCCAAACCCACATTTATTACCATCCATTTGCAATGGTATAACCTTCATATTTTTTGCCATATCCTTAATATTATTAACCCAATTTTTATGAGCACTTATAGCTAAATCTATATTATTTATAAAGTCATCATTAGAAATCTTAAATATTTCTTCACTACCTATTTCACCACTAACTTTGGCTAATACAGCAACTTCATCTTCTATTTTTCCTAATTCCAATCCTACAGTCATTATATTTGAAGCTTTATCATCTATAATACTTGAAATGTCATTAACTCTATTACCGTCTGTAGTTATTACATCTACAGTTGCATTAATCTCCTCAACTGCTGCACTTACCTCGCTCATATTATATGTAACACTTTCTATACTATTAACTATACTCTTTATTGCATTTTTACTCTCATCAAAGGAATTTGCTATTTTAGTTGTATAACCTTCTAGTTTTTCTATAGAATCTACAGTATTAGTAACACTTTCACTACTTTTTATTGAAGAATTCTCTATCTTATTAACAAAATCTTGAATTACTTCTAACTGATTAGTTGTGTTTTCTGATAAATTTCTTATTTCTTCTGCTACAACTGCAAATCCTCTTCCATTTTCCCCTGCTCTAGCTGCTTCTATACTAGCATTTAAAGCTAATAATTTAGTATTATCCGCTATATTATATATTCCATCTAATATATTTCTCATCTCATCTATTACTACAGATAAATTATCCATATTATTTTTCATAATTGAAGAATTTTCTGTAACTTCTTCATTTACCTCTAATATTTCTTTTAAGGTAGTACTACTATTTTCTAATGTTTCATCTAAAAAATCTGTTTTATTCATTATATTTTCTAAAGCTCCAGTATTACTAGAAATAGCAGCAGATACCTCCTCTATACTAGCTCCAGTTTCTTCTATAACAGCTGCTAAATTTTCCGAAGACTCTTTTAATCCATTTGATGTTGTTTTAAGTTCTTTTGCATAATGTACTAATTCTACATTAAAATTACTTATTTTTGTAGATAATCCAAGTACTCCTTTAATTAAATTTTCAACTTTTGACGCCACCTTTAATATACCACTAAAAATTTTGCAAAAAAATTTAATCTCGCTCTCTTTACTTAAGTCATTTAAATTTTCAATACTTTTTATATTTTTTTCTTTATAAAATTCTTTTAATACATTTAATTGTTTTCTTAACTTTGATACACCTAACATAAAATTCTATCCCCCTAAATACACTTACCTAAAATTGAAATTTATCTTATTAATTAATAAATGTTATTAATTAATAATTATTATACCACATATTCACATTATAGTTAATATTTAATTTTAAATATTAATATAAATACTATAGAGAATTAAGCTCCCATTTAAATTTATTCATCAAATTTTTCTTATCAGTTGAGAAAAATAAGTACAAATATAGTTAGTTAAGAATTATGACTTTAGGATGAAGGTGGCAACCACTTTCTGAAAATGATTTTTAAAAATCTATCAATATAATTTGCTTTGCAAATTTATAAAAAGATACGTTAACCACAACTGCTCAATATTCACTCTTAGCTTTTAACTAAAATAATCTGTTAGTTATTGAAAAAATATTAATTTGAGTTTTCTTTTTTGATAAATGAATAAGCTTAAGATTTAATTTGGAACCCTATATACTTTTCAAAAATAATTTTTAATTGTCACTTAAATACCTTAATTTAAATTTAAAATATAATTATATATTCGTATATAATTATATTTTCATGAACATTGCTTTATACCCATATTTTGTTAAGGACAATTTTATATATATAACTCTAATTGTGTTATAATAATTCATATAAAAAACCTTAAAATATTTTAATATGGTATTTTACTATAACTTAATTAATTAGGAGTGAACTTTATGCAAGAAATGGAATTAAGAATTATACATATAAATATTGATGATATTAGAAGTAAATTAAATACTATTAATGCTATAAAAGTAAAAGAAGAAAATCAAATAAATAATATATACGATTTTAATGACAAGAGAATGTTAAACGCTAAAGGATATGCTAGAATAAGAGAAGTTAATGATATTATAAATAATAGAACTTTAGCTTATATGACTACTAAAAAGTTATTAAGTCAAGAAAAATATAAAATTATGGAAGAATGTGAAGTTCTTATAGATAATGGAGAAGAAGGAAAGAGAATTTTTGAATCTCTTGGTTTAGAACTTGTTGAATCTATAAAAAAATATAGAGAAAGCTATAAATATAAAAATACTTTAATAGAAATAGATATAAATGATAAATCTTACTGTCCTTTTCCTTATATAGAAATAGAATCTTCTTATGAAGATGAAATAATAGAAGTTGTTAATTTGCTTGGCTATTCAATGAATGACACTACATCTAAAACAATTTATGAAATTCTTGAAAGTGATAAAGGATTAAAAGGTATATAATGTTTGGATATGTAACCCCCTGTAAAATGGAACTTAAAGTAAAAGATTATGAAAAATTCAAGGCATATTACTGTGGCTTATGTTTAGCTATAAAAAATAATTTTGGTAACTTACCTAGATTTACTTTAAATTATGATATGACTTTTTTAGGAATTTTGCTTGATAGTTTAAATAATGAAAAGATTCAATTTAATCCTACAGTTTGCATTGCTCATCCTATGAAAAAAAAATTAAAGGTTATAAATAATGGTGCTTTAGATTACGCTGCCTTTTGCAACGTAGCTTTAGCTTATTTTAAACTTTTAGATAATTTTCAAGATGATAATTCTAAATCTAGCAAAATATTAGCTTTTGGCTTAAAAGGATATATAAATACAACCGATGATAAAAAGAATTATCTTTTAAATTATATGGAAGATAATCTTAAAAACTTATCTAAAATAGAAAATAGCTCTGATATTTTAAATATAGATGAAGTTGCTCATATTTTTGCAGATTTAACTGGAACTATAATTTGCGAATATGCTACTGATAACAACCTAAAGGATAAATTATATAATCTAGGATATAATTTAGGACGTTTTATATATTTAATAGATGGATATGATGACCTAGAAAAAGATATGTCTGAAAATAAATTCAATCCAATAAACAGAGCATTTAATAATGATAACCTACCTTATGACGAATTTCTTAATTCAATAAAAGATAGAATTGAGTTTAATCTTATAATGAGTGCAGAAGGTTGTGTACGTAGTTTATCAGAACTACCTATATTGAAAAACAAAGATCTTTTAGATAATATTTTAAATTTAGGATTGATGGAAAAAATAGAAAATATAAAAACTCATAAAAAAGAATAACATAAATTGTCTTAAATTTATATTTTATAAAACCTATTTAATTACATAATAAATGCAATTTATTTGTTGTGTAATTAAATGCAATTAAATTCAAGGAGTGTAATACGATGAGAAATCCATATGAAGTTTTAGGCATAAAAGAAAATGCTACAGAAGATGAAATAAAATCTGCTTATAGAAAGTTAGCTAAACAATATCATCCTGATCAATATGGTAATAATCCATTAAGGGAACTTGCAGAAGAAAAAATGCGTGAAATTAATGAAGCCTATGATTCATTAACTAAAAACCGTAATAGTTATAGTCAAGGTTCTTATACTACCTCTAATTCACAAAATTACTCTAATACTGGAAATGATTTTTCACTTTATCAATCTATTAGAACTGACTTAAATTCAGGAAATATTTCCAGTGCTGAAAAAAAGTTAAATTCTATAAACAATAGAACTGCAGAATGGCATTTCCTTATGGGAATGGTTAACTTAAGAAAAAATTGGTTTGATAGTGCATATAATCTAATATCTCAAGCTTGTAGAATGGATCCTAACAATTTTGAATATCAACGTGCATTAAATGAATTATCAATGAGACAAAATTCATATAGAGGAAATTACAGAAAAACTACACATGATAGTGATGGTTGTTGTGATTTGTTATGTAAATTATGGGTATTAGATACTTGCTGTGAATGCTGCGGTGGCGACCTAATAAGTTGTTGTTAATAGAGGATTAATTATAATCCTCTTACGCATAATCAAAAATAATAAGCCTTATCTTTATTTTTTAGGAGGTGTTAATATTGGCAACTAATAAAACTGATATGATAACTAAAGGTGGAATTTATGTTGCATTAAGTATTATTATTTTATACTTAACGGTTTTTATACCATTTAATACGTTATTTATATTAGGTATAGCCTCTACTATGATTCCTATATCTATTTTAACTATAGGATTTAAACCTTCTATTATAGTATATATATCCGTATCTCTTCTTTCATATTTTTTAATTCCACAAAAATCCATATGGCTTATATATACTATATTTTTTGGAATTTATGGACTAATAAAATTTTTAATAGAAGGCATAAATAAACTATACTTAGAACTTATGCTTAAATTTATATATTTTAATATTTCCTGTTTATTATTTTATTACATTTCAACAATACTATTTATTTCTAAAAATCAAATACTAGAAATTTTCAAAATTAATCCATCAACAATTTTAATTTTTGTTGTTATGTATGAAATAGGTTTTTATATATATGACTATGCCTTAACCTTTTTTATAAGTTATATAAAGGATAAGATACTTAAACATATTTAATTTTATATAAAATGAGCTTTTTATTAAGAGTATAATAAAAAAGGTGGATTATCCACCTTTTTTTAATTTGCAACTATATTAACAAGTCTACCTTTTATTACTATAACTTTTCTTACAGTTTTGCCTTCAATATTTTCTTTTATCACTTCATTATTTAATGATGCTTCTTTTATTCCTTCTTCATCAAGATTTGTTGGAATATTTATCTTAGCTTTTATTTTTCCGTTTATTTGAATAGCTATTTCAACTTCATCTTTAATTAATGCATTTGCATCAAATTCTGGCCATTTTTCATTAAACACAGAGAAATTCATACCTAAAGCTTCCCATTGTTCTTCAGCAAAGTGAGGTGCAAATGGTGCTAAAAGTTTTATATAATCTACTAATGTTTCTCTTAAGAAACTTACATTGTTAACTTTTACATTTAAGTATTTAGATAATGCATTTGTAAATTCCATCATTCTAGCTATTGCAGTGTTAAACTGCATTTTATCGCCATCTTCAGTTACATTTTTTATAGCAAAATGTCTCCAATAGTTAAGCTCTTTTTCATCTGACTCCATAATGTCCTTATTATTATCTTTATTTCTAAGCTCAGCTATTGAGTGTTCTATAATTCTTTCAACTCTTTCAACAAATTTACCAATAGATTTTATTCCATCATCACTCCATGCTCCACCTTCAGTATATCCAAAACCGAACATTAGATACATTCTAAATACATCAGCACCGAATTCTTTTATATAATCATCGGGAGAGATTGTATTTCCTTTTGATTTACTCATTTTCAATCCATCTGGTCCTAATATAAGTCCTTGGTGAGTTAAAGATTTAAATGGCTCATCAAAGTTTATATATCCCATATCTCTTAAAGCTTTAGTTATAAATCTTGCATATAACAAGTGCATACACGCATGTTCTGGTCCACCAACATACTTGTCAACTGGTAACATTTTATTTGCTTTTTCACTGTCAAAACATATTTCTTCATTTTTATTATCAGTATATCTTAAATAATAGAATGAAGAACATACAAATGTATCTAAAGTATCTACTTCTCTTTTTGCAGCAGCACCACAACAAGGACAAGTAGTATTTACAAAGCTTTCTGATTTAGCTAATGGTGATTTTCCATCTGGTGCAAATTCAACATCATATGGAAGTTCAACTGGTAAATCTTTTTCTGGAACTGGAACTACCCCACATTTTTCGCAATGTATCATTGGAATAGGAGCTCCCCAGTATCTTTGTCTAGAAACTAACCAATCTCTAAGTCTAAAGTTTACTTTTCTATCTCCAAGACCTATATTTTCAAGTTTTTTAATAACAGCTTCTTTAGCTTCATCACCACATAATCCATTAAATTCTTCACTATTAACTAATATTCCTTTTTCTGTAAATGGAAGTTCTCCACCTTCAATAACTCTTTCTATTGGTAAATTATACTTCGTTGCAAATGCAAAATCTCTTTCATCATGAGCTGGAACCGCCATTACAGCACCAGTTCCATAAGTATTTAAAACATAATCACCAATCCAAATTGGCACTTTACGTCCATTTATTGGATTTATAGCATAAGAACCAGTAAATACTCCTGTTTTTTCTCTAGTTATAGACTGTCTTTCAATATCAGATTGTTTTTTTGCAGTCTCTTTGTATTCCTCAATAGAAGCTCTAAATTCTTCTGTAGTTAATTTTTCTACCAACTCATTCTCTGGTGCTAACACAACATATGTAACTCCAAACAAAGTATCAACTCTTGTAGTAAATACATCAAATTCAATGTCTTTTCCATCAACTTTAAATGTTGCTTCTGCCCCTGTAGATTTTCCAATCCAATGTTTTTGCATAGCTTTAGTTTTTTCCGGCCAATCTAATGTATCTATTTTTTCTAAAAGTTCATCTGCATAATCAGTTATTTTTAAAAACCATTGAGTTAAGTTCTTTTTAGTAACTTCACTTTCACATCTTTCACAGAATCCATCAACAACTTGCTCATTAGCTAAAACTGTATTACAACTAGGACACCAGTTAACTGGAGCATTTTTTCTATAAGCAAGACCTTTTTCATAAAGTTTTAAGAACAACCATTGAGTCCATTTATAATAATCTGGTCTGCAAGTAATAACTTCATTTTCCCAGTTAAACATTGCTCCCATAGCTCTTAACTGTTTTTCCATTGTAACAATATTTTTTTCAGTAGAGTCCATTGGATGAATTCCTGTTTTTATTGCAAAATTTTCTGCTGGAAGACCAAATGCATCAAAACCCATTGGTTGGAACACATTATATCCCTGCATTCTTTTTAATCTCGCCCAAGAATCAACCGGTCCATAGTTAAACCAATGTCCTGCATGTAGTTGACTTCCTGAAGGATAAGAAAACATTTCTAAGACATATAATTTCTTATCAAGATTGTTGTTATCAAACTTATAAATTCCTGTTTCTTCCCATTTTTCTTGCCATTTTTTATCAATGGTAGTATTATAATTTCCCATTTTAAAATCCTCCTTGTTAATTAATTTGTGTAAATCATTTATAAAAAAATAAAAAGCCTTCATCTCTAAATAAAGAGACGAAAGCTATAGTTCCGCGGTACCACTCTAATTAGGCAAAAGCCCCACTTTAATATTATAACGGTATAACCGTACTTGTTCGTCACAAGTAAGCTCATAAGCAAGTTCATATTTTTTAGTTACTACATCGCACCACATTGTAGCTCTCTTAAAACTAAAATTAATATTACTACTCCTAATCAACGCAATAGTATATATTCAATTAATAATGTATTATATCTTTAATTATAAAAAAAGTCAACATTTTTATGTTAAAGTCTATCTTTTATTATATTTATCTAAAACTTTTTTTGTTTCTTCTAATAAGGCATTAAGTTCATGTATTTCCCCTACTTCCAAAAGTCTATTTAACGACTCTGAAAATCTAGAGGCTTCTGCAATTTTACCTAAAGAAGATAACGTAAGTATGTTTTCAACTATACTAGTTACTAAACTTGATTTCACTTCAAATAACTTTTGTGCATCTTTTATCTCATCTTTTATTTCAAGCATTTGTTCATCTAATTTAAAAGCTGCATCTGCAGCATTCTTTAATTTTCCCCTAATATCTGTTGGTATATCATGCTTATATTTATAATTAAGAGAATGCTCTACTGTTGCCCAAAAGTTCATAGCTAATGTTCTTATTTGAAATTCTGCTAATATTTCAGTCTGTCCATCTGCCATATTAACTGGATACTTTATTATCATATGATAACTTCTATATCCACTAGTTTTAACGTTAGCAACATAATCCTTTTCATATATTATTTGCATATCTCTTCTTTGTCTTATAAGTTCTACAACTTTATCTATATCATCAACGAACTGGCACATTATTCTTATACCTGCTATATCTTCCATTTCATATGCTATTCTATCTAGTGGTATATCAAATTTATTTGCCTTTTCTAATATACTTGAAACTTCTTTAACCCTTGCTGTTACAAATTCTATAGGAGAATATTCATTTTTTTTTCTTAATTCTCTCCTAATACTTCTTAATTTTACTTTTAATTCCTCTACTGCTTGATCATAAGGTATTAAAAACTTTTTCCATTCTATTACTGCCATAAAATTCACCCTTTACATAAAAAAACTATCAAATATGGTATTTGTACATTATTTTTATATTATATATTTATACTAACCTTTGAGTTAACGTACATATATATAATATAATGTTATTATAGGAAAATATCAATTTATTTAAAATTCTTTTTTCTTTTTAGAAAATCATAACATATTTACAAATATTATTTGAACAAATTTTATTATATTTACATAAAAGTAACATCTATATTTTAATATATAGATTAATTAATTTATTTATAATTATGATTATGATTTTTACTAAAGCATATAAAAAAAATAATAACCAGAATTACAAAGTATATTTTATGAAATATATATCACTTTTTTATACTAAATTCTCAAAATATACATAATATCTGATGTATTATTTAATTAAATATGACTAAATCCTTCAAGGTGGTGATATTATGAATAGTATATTTTCCGGACTAGAAAATGTTGGATTTAAAGATACTGATAATTTAACGCTCTACAGAAAAGAGGAACTTCAAGAACTTGAAACACAACATAAAAATTTTTCATTATTATACAAAAAAACTATAATTTGTCCCGTTTGCGAAAATACTTTTAAACAATTAGCTCTTAAAAGTAATTCATATAGAATGATTTCCAAGGACTCTGATTTTTTTATAAGATATGATTTAATAAATCCTTATTTTTATGATGTTTATGTTTGTGAACATTGTGGGTATTCAGCACTTAAAGTAGACTTTAATAAAATTACAGAGCGACAAAAAGAACTAGTTAAAACTAATATTTCTCAAAAATTCAAATCAAGAACTTATCCTGAAACCTATACAAGAGAAATTGCTATAGAGCGCTATAAGCTTGCATTACTTAATGCAACTTATATAAATAGTAAAGCTGGTACAAAAGCTATGATATGCTTGAAATTAGCTTGGATGTACAGATTAGGCACTTCTGATAAAGATAAAGAACTTGAAAGAACTTTTCTTACTTCTGCTTTGGAAGGATTTGAATTTGCCTTTTCTAAAGAATCATTGCCTATTTATAAAATGAATAAATTTATCTTAATGTATTTAATAGGTGAAATCAATAGAAGACTTGGGAACTATAATGCAAGTTTAAATTGGTTCTCAAGAGTTTTAACTACTCCTGGAGTATCTTCTACGCTAAAAGATCTTACAAGAACTCAGAGAGATTTGATAAAAGAATCTCAAATGTTAGAAGAAAAAATTAAAAACAAAGATATTATAGAAAGTAATATAGACTTAGATAATGGTATTGACTCTAATAAATCTCAAGTTTCTATAACTAAAATTAAAAGCCCTAATAAAGGAATATTGGCTAAAATTTTAAAAAAGTAACCTTTCTATAAAAATAAAAATGTCACAAAATGATATAAATTACTTTGTGACATTTTTTATAAGTTTAATCTCTTTTAGTACTTGCTGCAACTTCATCTAAAGTTTGTAAATAATCACGTTCCATATTTTTCTTTGATATTGATAATAAAAGCTTTATTCTATTTAATTGATTAGCTTCACTTGCTCCTGGATCATAATCTATAGGAACTATATTAGCATCTTCAAAATGTCTTTTTAACTCTTTTATCATACCCTTTCCTGTAACATGGTTTGGTAAACAAGCAAATGGTTGCATACATACTATATTTTTAGTTCCACTTTTTATTAGCTCTATCATTTCTGCTGTCAAGAACCAACCTTCTCCTGTTTGATTACAAAGAGAAAGTATATTCTTTGCTTCTTTTGCTAACTCTTCAATTCTACAAGGTGATGTAAATCTTTTACTTTTATCTAAAGCTTCTCTAACATATTTCCTGTAATTTTCCACATATTTAATAATTATATCACCAACTATATCGCTAGTCTTTCCTCCTAAATTATTTTCAAAATTCACCTTACCATTATAAGAACAATATAAGAAGAAATTTGTTAAATCTGGAACAACAACTTCTGCCCCTTCTTCTTCTAGAATATCTACAATATTATTGTTAGCTGTAGGATGAAATTTTACTAATATTTCTCCAACAACCCCAACTTTTGGTTTATTTAAATCCTTTATTTCTAAATTATCAAAATCGCGAACCACATTTTTTATATTTTCCTTTAACTTTTTATAATCACCATTGAATATTTGTTGCTTTATAATATTGTTCCACTTTTCATATAACTGATTTGTGCTTCCCTTTATCTTTTCATAAGGTCTTACCCTTAGCATACATTGCATAAATAAATCACCATATATTACTGCAATAACTGCCTTTCTAGCCATTTCTAAACTATATTTAAACCCTGGGTTTTTTTCTAAGCCACAAGCATTTACCGAAATTACAGGAACATTTTCTAATCCAGCATCCTTTAATGCCTTTCTTAAAAATCCTATATAATTAGTTGCTCTACATCCACCACCAGTTTGACTTATTATAACTGATGTATTATCAACATCATATTTTCCTGATTTTAAAGCACTTATTATTTGGCCTATTACTATTATAGATGGATAACATGCATCATTATTAACATATTTTAGCCCTTCATCAACAGCCTTAGTATCTACTGAAGGTAATACTTCTAAATTATATCCACAAGAAGATATTGCACCTTGTAAAAGCTTAAAATGAATAGGTGACATTTGTGGTGCTAAAATAGTATGATTTTTTCTCATTTTTTTAGTAAAAATAACTCTTTCATTGCTTTTTTCAACTTGTTTATAATCTATATTTTGTTTTTCTCTATCTTTCATTGCTGCTTTTAAAGATCTAACCCTTATTCTAACAGCTCCTAAATTATTAACTTCATCTATTTTAATAGTTGTATATATTTTTCCATATCCTTTCAATATTTCTTGAACCTGATCAGTGGTTACTGCATCCAATCCACACCCAAAGGAATTAAGCTGAATTAATTCTAAATTAGGTTCTTTACATACAAAACTAGCTGCTGCATACAATCTTGAATGATATGTCCATTGATCTACAACTCTTAATGGTCTATCTACTTTTTCCAAATGATCAACAGAGTCTTCTGTAAGTACAGCTATTCCTAATCCTGTTATAAGTTTATCTATTCCGTGATTAATTTCTGGATCAATATGGTATGGTCTTCCTGCTAAAACTATTCCTTTTTTATTGTTATCTCTTAAATATTTAAGTGTTTCCTCACCTTTTTTCCTTATATCTTTTTTAAACTCTAAAACTTCATGCCAAGCTCTATCAACAGCCTCATTAATTTCATTTCTGCCTATGCTAAATTCTTTTAATGCTATATATAATCCTTTCTTTAATTTGGAAATATTTCCTAAAGTTAAAAATGGATTAATAAATTTAGTATTTGTTTCTTTTAACAAATCTACATTATTTTTAATTACTTCTGGATAAGATATAACCATTGGACAATTAAATTGGTTTGTTGCTTCTTCCTGTTCTTTGTTTTCATACATAATACAAGGATAAAATATAGCATCTACATCTTTATTTATTAAATCTATAATATGCCCATGAGCCAACTTAGCTGGATAGCAAGCTGATTCTGATGGTATTGTTTCTATTCCTAATTCATATATCTTTCTTGAGGATCTTGAAGATAGTTGTACACTAAATCCTAATTTAGTAAAGAATGTATGCCAGAATGGATAATTTTCATATATATTGAGAACTCTAGGAATTCCAATAACACCTCTTTTGGCATTTTCTCTATCTAAAGGTCTATAGTTAAATACTCTATTATATTTATATTCAAATAAATTAGGTATATTGTTATTTTGAGCTTTACTATTATCACCCTTTTCACATCTATTACCAGAAACAAATCTTTTTCCATCATTAAATTTATTTATAGTTAATAAGCAATTATTACCACATCCACCACATCTTCTCATACTGGTTTCTATTGTAAATTCTTTTAAATCTTTTAATTTTATTATTGTGCTTTCTTCTTTATTCTCACTACGATCTTTTGCTATTAAAGCAGCTCCAAATGCTCCCATTAATCCTGCTATATCTGGTCTTACTACTTCTCTTTTTGATATTGATTCAAAAGACCTAAGCACTGCATCGTTATAAAATGTACCACCTTGAACTATAATTTTTTCACCTAAATCTTTTTCATCTTTGACTCTTATAACTTTATTTAAAGCGTTTTTTATAACAGAATAACATAAACCTGCTGCTATATCTCCTACTGAACTTCCTTCCTTTTGAGCCTGTTTTACTCTTGAATTCATGAAAACAGTACATCTTGATCCTAGATCTACAGGATTTCTGCTATACATCGCCCCTTTTATAAAGTCTTCTATAGTTAAAGATAAAGATTTACTAAAAGATTCTATAAATGAACCACATCCAGATGAACAAGCTTCATTTAATTTTATACTTTCTATAACTCCATTTTTTATGCTAAGGCATTTCATATCTTGTCCACCTATATCTAAAATGAAATCTACCCCAGGTAAGAAAAATTCAGCTGCTTTCTGATGAGCTATAGTTTCCACTTCACCATAATCAACTTTAAACGCTGTCTTTATTAATGCTTCACCATAACCAGTTACTGTAGAACCTTTTATTAGAATATTATTATTAGTTTTGCTATATAAATCTTCTAATATTTTTTTTATTTGTTTTATAGGATTTCCGTTATTACTGCCATAATATGAATATAAAACTTCTCCATCTTCTGTTATTAAAACTGCCTTTGTAGTTGTTGAACCTGCATCTAATCCTAAATATGCATTACCTTTATATTCACTTAATGATTTTCTTATTACTTTTGCTTTGCTATGTCTTTCTTTAAATTTTTCTATTTCCTTTTCACTTTTAAAAAGAGGCTCTAATCTATTTATTTCTTTATCTTGATACTTACTAATTAAATCCACTTTTTCTAATAACTGCTCATATTTGAACACTGTTTCAAATTTTGAACAAATTGCTGCACCTATGGCTACAAATATCTGAGAATTATTAGGAAATATTACATCTTCTCTTTTTATATCTAATGTATCTATAAATCTTTCCCTTAACTCTGATAAATAATATAGCGGTCCCCCTAAGAACGCTACTTTACCTCTTATTGGTCTTCCACAAGCTAATCCACTAATTGTTTGGTTAACCACTGATTGAAATATAGACACTGCAATATCTTCTTTTCTTGCCCCTTCATTTAAAAGTGGCTGAATATCTGTTTTTGCAAAAACTCCACATCTTGCTGCTATTGGATATATAACTTTATAATTTTTAGCCAGTTCATTTAAACCTGCTCCATCAGTTTCTAAAAGTGCAGCCATTTGATCTATAAATGCTCCAGTTCCCCCTGCACATGTTCCATTCATTCTCTGCTCAATACCGCCTGAAAAATATGTTATCTTGGCATCTTCTCCACCTAGTTCTATCGCAACATCTGTTTCACTTATATATTTTTCTATTGCCTCTTTACATGCAACAACTTCTTGAGTAAATCCTATATTCAACCACTTAGAAATAGATAATCCACCGGAACCAGTTATCATTATTGTAAAATTACTATCTTTAGAAAAATTTGCAATACACTCACTTATAAGGGTAAGTATACTTTCCTTTATATTAGAATAATGCCTATTATATTTGCTATAAAGTATTCTTTCTTCTTTATCAAGTGCCACAATTTTTACGGTAGTAGAACCTATGTCAACTCCTAAATGTATTAAATTACTCATTTTATTATCACTCCCTAGTTTACTTATACTATCACCACGGATATATATTAAATTGTCTATTCTTCTATAAAAATTATTAATTTCTAAACCTATAGGGTTACAAATTTTAATTTTTACTTATACTTTAGTTTAAGTAAAACACACATTATTTTTAAGTGGATAGTTATTATATTTACTACTCACTTTACTCATATTTCAACTTTTCATTTTTATGACTTTTAACCTCTCTAATTCGAAATAAAAATTTTGATGCATAAGTTAAACTTTCAACTTTTATCCCTATATAAGTTTTTAAAATTATATTCCAAATCTATATACTGTAAGTTGAGACTATCCTCAAAATGAGGATATTGTCAAAAACACCTTAAATTCTAGAGTATCTTTAAAAGAAACATCTTTAAATTATATTCCAAAATTATATTTAAATTCAAGATATTATTATAATAGTATCTTGAGCAATTAAATCTTCACTTCTTTAATTCTATAACCCTTTATCTAATGTACACAAATAATAGTTTTCTTAATAATCCTTCATTATCTTAATTTATTTTTGTATTTATTAAAATTTCTAATGAATATTACATTTGTTTAAAAATAAAGTAAAAATTAAAAACCTAAAAAGAATATATCGAACTTTTTTATTTCGATATATTCTTTATAAAAATTTTTATAATTTTATAAAAATATTATAGTATCTTTAAAGGTTCAAAGTTTATATGGTCACAAGAAGTTAAAATATAGTTTATTCCATCTTTTTCACCTTCAAATGCATAATTCAAACCACTTCCATGAATATGACCGTATATAACCTTTTCTACATTATATTCCTTTAAAATCTCTGTAAATCCATTTTCTTCTTCAATATTATTTGTCGGTGGATAATGTAACATTACAATAATTTTTTCAAATCCATCTTTTTTTGCAGAATCTAATGATAATCTTAATCTTATAATCTCTCTATCATATATTTTTTTATCATGTGTAGTAAATTTAGAATTTATTGGTGTTATCCATCCTCTACTTCCACAAATAGCATAATCCTTATATTGAAAATAATTATTTTGAATAAAATTCATATTATCATACATAGAGTTTAGTTTCTTTATACCACTCCACCAATAATCATGATTTCCTCTAACCAATAATTTCTTTCCTGGTAAATTGTTTATAAAATCTAAATCTAGTTTTCCTTCTTCAACTTTCATAGACCAAGATATATCTCCTGCTATAAGCACTACATCTTCATTTGATATCGTTTTTAACCAATTTTCTTTTATCTTTTCATCATGATTTAACCACTTTTCTCCAAAAATATCCATAGGTTTTTCACTATTAAAACCTAAATGCAAATCTGATATTGCATATAATGCCAACGCCTTCACCTACTTTTTTATCCTATTATCAACATCCATTACATATGCAATTACCTTTGCAACTACATCATATAATTCTGTTGGAATTTCATCACCAACGTTTACATTAGTTAAAAGGTTTGTAAGCTCCTTATTCTCAACTATTGGAACTTCAGCTTCTTTTGCATGCTCTATTATCTTATCTGCTACGTGCCCCATTCCAACTGCTGTAACTTTAGGTGCAGAACTTCCCAAATCATATTTTAATGCAGCAGCCTTTTTTTTACTCTCCACACTTACCACACCCTATTAATTAATATTATCCTTACAACATACATAGATGTAATTATACTATATTTTTTATATTTTACAAAGCGAATTTATACCATTAAATCTAAAGTAGATATACTTTCATCATTAAAAAAACTTCTACAGTTGCTCAATGTAAATTTTTCTATTTTTTCATTTACCAAAATCTCAAAAGAATATGGTGAATTTTTTAAATTATTTAACAGTTCATCCTTACTTCTCTCTATTACGTCCATAAATTTTTTTTGAGCCTGTATATCAATGTTTACATAACAATTGTTTACAGATATATATGCATCTATAACTTCCATATTTAAGGTTTTTATACTTGTTGCAATCTTCATATTCTTTGAATCAAGCTTTTTACCCTTTCCTCTTTCATCTTTGATTATAAGCTTACAATCATAATCTTCATTTTTTACATTCATAGGCACATTTAAATAATAATAGTCATTACTTAATGTATTAAATATTTTAAAATCTTGCATTTTTCCTTCTAAAAATTTAATTACCTTAGCAAATTTCTCTGGATTATCTTCTTTTTCTTTAATAATTGATAATATAGAATCTTGCATTTGCGTAATTTTTTCTTTAATTTCTTTTTTAATTGACTCATGCATAGGCAACTTAAATTTTTCGGTAATTTCTTTATTAATAATTTCTTCTTTTTCTAATGTTAAAACATTAGAATTTTTACTATTTTCTTTTATTACTTCATTCTTAACATCTTTTTCTATGATATTACTCTTAGATATATATTCACTAGTTTTTATATTACTTTTTTCTTCTATCTTATTTTTAGATGTTACATCCGCCTTATTAAAATTTTCTTCTTTAATATCAACCTGTCCTATTTCTTTGTATAAAGCTTGTTTAAACTCTTTTATCCCCTTACTAATAACATTGTTTTCTTCATTCAAAATATTAAAGCTATTTATACTTTCTTTATTTATAGGAATATTTTCTTCTTTCATCATAAGTATTGATTTTAAATCTAAAGTTTTAAGAGATACAAAAAAATCTTTTAATATAGTTTTAACTTTGACCCCTAATTCACTACTTACCGATATATTTTTTGCACCTAAATACTTATCAATAAATCTATCTTCTTCTTGAGGGTTTTCAATAATTTTATTTTTAAAATCTAACAAATTTTTAACTTCATCTAAGTTATCCTGTGTCAAAGGTATATTAAATTTAAGCATTTCTTTAATTAAATTTTCATCACCTTTTGAAATATTTAATCCTAAATTTTTTATTATTTTAAATAATACTTCTTTTTCAGATTTATTTATGTTTTTATCATTTATATTTTCAATATTGCTATTTAACCTTAGTATTAATCTGTTTTCCTTAAAATCATCTACTATAAATTTTAATAAATAATTGTCTATTAAACTATTTTCTATCTTAGTATCTATCCTAGCTGGAAACTGTCTTCCATCTAATAATCTTACAATTACTTCTCCACTTTCTTTATTTATATTAAGGATTCTAGCTGTAAAAGTTTCTCCTTTTCTAAAAGTACTCTTATTTCTATTAACTTGAGTTGATGCATTTTGCAATGCCTCTATTCTCCAAACTCCTGTTCCAGACATACTTTCTCCCCCAATCTATTTAAAATTTATTAGATATAAATTTATAAAATTAATAATTATTAGTTTTATAAATTACTTAAACTAAAAAACTTCTTTTTTAAATACTTACTTATATAATATTATCGTTTACTATGTAATTAAATTATATTTTTAATAAAAAAATTCCTTTGTAATACTTTTCTTTGTAAAAATCTAATAAAAAAAAGCCTGTTAGGCTTTTTTACTATAAGTTAAACAAAATTCATTCATAACATCATATAATTCTTCAATTGAAACATTTTTTGCACTTTGCATATTTATATTAATATGTCCTGTACCTAATTTTAAATTAGCTTGTACTGCTTTTTTTCTTAAACCAGAAATAGACTTTAAATATGCATCTGAATCTATTAAATAAATAGAAACAAACTGTTGTCCTGTCACTGAAACAATTTTAATTGACTCTACCGCTTCCCATTTTATAAGTTCACTTTTCTTAGATAATGCTGATGAACGATCGTAAAAACCCTCTTTATTAACCACTACAATTTCTTTACCAACAAATAACTCCTTTAAAATAAAAAATAGACAATAACCAAAAAAAACCACACTTACAATTCCAATAATTAAACATAACCAATTAACTGATTCTTCTGCTGTTATTCCAAAAAACAACAAAAAGGCTCCTATGACCAACATAACAATGGCTAAGAACATTATACTTAATTGTTTGCTCTTACTTTGATATACAATAAAATTATCCACTTTTAACACACTCCTTTAATTATTTTTTATGTTTATAAATAAAAATGACCATTCCTTTTTTAACATAAAAGTTTATTAAAAGGAATAGTCATCTTCGTTTCAAATAAAGAAATTGTATTAATGGATAATTAAAGAAAAGAAGAATTTGTCTCTTTCTTAAACTTTCCACTATACGCCTTTATAAAATGTTTCCTATATCATCTCAATTAACAACAACATTTTAAAATTAAATCTTTATATTAAGCTATTTCTAATTTATAGAATTTTTTCTTTCCTCTTTTTATTAATGCATATCCATCTTCTTTAATGAAGTCTTTAGAAAACTTAGCATTTACATCATCTATTTTAGTTTCGTTTATTGTTAATCCACCTTGTTGTATAAGTCTTCTTCCTTCAGCTTTTGATGGAACAATCTTTGTATGAACTAATATATCTAATATTCCGCTTTCTGCCATATCTTCTGATATTGTAACTGTTGGAACATTGGACATATCAACGCCACCACTAAATAAAGCTTCTGCAGCTGCTTTAGCTTTTTCAGCTGCTTCTTCACCATGTATAAGTTTTGTAACTTCATATGCAAGTACTGTTTTCGCTTTATTTATTTCTGCACCTTCTAATGAACTTAATCTTTTAACCTCATCCATTGGTAAGAATGTTAATAATGATAAACATTTTTCAACATCAGCATCTGCAATATTTCTCCAGTATTGGTAGAACTCAAATGGTGAAACTCTTTCAGGGTCTAGCCAAAGTGCTCCATTAGCTGTTTTACCCATTTTGTTACCTTCACTGTTTGTTAATAATGAACAAGTCATTCCATATGCTGGCTTTCCTTCTTTTCTTCTTATAAGATCCATTCCAGCTAATATATTTGACCATTGATCATCTCCACCAAGTTCCATAGTGCAATTATGCTTTTTATTTAGAACTAAGAAATCATATCCTTGCATTAACATGTAGTTAAATTCAAAGAATGATAATCCTTTTTCCATTCTTTGTTTAAAGCACTCAGCAGTTAACATTCTGTTTACTGAAAAATGAACTCCGATATCTCTTATAAATTCTACATAGTTAAGATCTAACAACCAGTCAGCATTATTTTCTAATATAGCCTTTCCATCACTAAAATCTATTAATCTAGATAATTGTTTCTTTATTCCAGCAACATTTCTATCTATATCTTCTCTTGTAAGCATTTTTCTCATATCTGTTCTACCAGATGGATCACCTATCATTGCAGTTCCACCACCAACAAGAGCTATTGGTCTATGTCCAGCTCTTTGCATATGAGCCATAAACATCATTGCTATAAAGTGACCTACATGTAAGCTATCTGCTGTTGGATCAAATCCTATATAAAAAGTTACTTTTTCTTTTCCTAATATTTCTCTCATTTCATCTTCATGAGTTAATTGCTTTAAAAATCCACGTTCTTTAAGAACATCAAATACATTGTTTGTCATAAAAATTCCTCCAAGTTTTATCATATAATTTGTTTAAAATACATTAATTTTTTGTATAACATATGTTTTTCTACAAAATATAAAAAGTCCCTAGTTTTTAAAAAACTAGGGACGAAATTTTCCGTGGTACCACCCAAATTGATTTTCTTTTAAAATTTTAAAGAAAATCCTCTCTTTCCTTATAACGTAAGGATAACCGTAACAGCCTACTATTATTTCAGCCTAAAGCTCCAGAATGTATTTCACTATTTCCATCAACTGATTTACACTAACCATCAGCTCTCTGCATGATTTTCATAATTACTTTTTTCTTTCATTGCCTCTAAAATTTATTGATTTAAATGTTATGATATCACTTTACTTTATTAATTGCAAGACTTTTTTAAATTTTATTGTTTTTCAACAACATATTTTCGTACTTCTTTTGGCAACTCTTCGCTATTACCACTTATATTTATATAAAATTTTATATTATGATTGTCAACTAAATATTTTATTTTATCAAATAGTTTTGGCATCTCTTCTATATCAACCTTTTTCATTATACCATCCACCATAACATATTCAACGTCATAGTCCTGTGAAACTATACCACACAAGAAACCTTCAATTTCTTTTGCAGTTTTCAATTTGAAATCTTCTGCACATACAAATCTTATATTTCTATCCAGTTGAAAAAGCATTTTATTATCATCATCTATATACACAATGTTGCCTTTTGCTTTACAAGCCTTCTCATTTGCTAAGTTAACTAGAGCCTTTGTTTTACCTGAACCTTTTTCGTTACAGAATACATTAATCATCATAAACGCCTCCAGACTTATTATTTGATTTTATTGTGCCTATAAATTATGCCTACTTAATATAGTTTATCTACCAAACCTTTGAATTGATTAAATCTTATTTACTAATATCATATATATTTTTTTTAATAATTTAAATTTTGTTACTCTTATTATATATTATTCAGAATTTTTAAACAATAAATTATTTGTAAAATTTCTTATTCCTGGCAACACTACCTTAAATAAATTTTTTTCTTCATCATTTATAAAATGGACTTTTCCTTTTTTTCTAAAAGATTTTTTTATTATCGCAAACCCAGATGTTCTTTTTAAAAACCTGCCTCTATCATCTAACGTTATTATCTTTTCATAAAGCCACATATTCCTTTTGCCATATAAAACTTTTCCACTATCAAAAGTTTTAAGTAAACATCCTGGACTTGAAATAACTACACTTTTCCCACTTAATATTACCTCTATAAATTTATTATATATACTGTAATCCCTATAAATTATTGCATTATTAACTGCTTCAATAACCGTTTTTTTAGGATATTCCTTAGGCAATATTTTTAAAAGAATCTCTTCTGATTTGTTTATCATATTTAATAAATTTCCTTCTATAATAATTACTTCATTTTTTCTATTTCCTAATTTATTTATTATCTTTATCATATTTTGTGGTACATAAATACTTGGTATATTAGAAAAAATCAAAGCTCCTCCTAGTGTTAAAAGTTTCTTTCCATTATCTTTATTTGTATAAATTATACCAGCATCCTCCATAAGTTCTTCTAGGTTTGATTTATTAAATTCAAACCCTTTCAATTTAAAATACCGATATATTCTTGGTGTCATCAATGACTTAGTTGAACTATTAATTAATGGTGTTATTTCAATATTAAAACTTAAAGAGCTACTAAACATGGATATTATTTCATCTCTTCTCATTGTATCTGTAGTGGAACCCCGTCTTACATAAAAAGCTCCATTTTCCCTTATTTGATATGGTCTTTGTTCGCTAGTATATATAATTATTACACCTAGTCTCTTACCTTTATACTTCACAAATTCTAAGGATACTGGAATAGGTGGTTCACATCTTGAACTTATGATTTGCTGAACTTTCTCTTCAACTAATCTTTCATCATAGACCCCTACTATGTCTTTACTTTTATCTTCTACTCCTATGATGATATATCCTCTTCCACCTCTAGAATTTGCAATAGCACATACGTCTTTTGCTAATTCTTTCTTGCCACTTTCACTATATATGTCTATCTTTCTTTTAAAATCTAGCTTAGTTCCCTCTTCTTTTTTAAGCAAAGTTTTTACTTTTCTTACATCCATATAATCATTCCTTATTCAGATAAGTTATAAATCAACTCTATAATTTAATAAACCCATAACTATCCACTATTTAAAATTTATTAATAGTTAGCTTTAATTTTATTTCATTCTAAACTAAAATTTTAAATTAATAAAGGCACATTAAAACTTTTTTATCTTAAATCTTTTTCAATAGAAAAAGTACAAATAAATTGAGTTAATATATAAAGTTTCAAGTTAACTTTTAAAATTATTAATCCCTAAATTTAGATATAAAAAATAGTGATACATTCTCTGAATTGCTTAGAATTTAACACTGTATTTTGTATAAAAATATTTTAAAATTATTGAATAAATTTAAATGTGAGCTTGTTTCCCTATATATAAAC
>NZ_HE611051.1:187208-202879 GCF_000285575.1 Clostridium senegalense JC122
AAATAGTGATACATTCTCTGAATTGCTTAGAATTTAACACTGTATTTTGTATAAAAATATTTTAAAATTATTGAATAAATTTAAATGTGAGCTTGTTTCCCTATATATAAACAACATAAATTTTTACAATTAATCTATGTTATTTATATTTTATGCAATAGCTTTATTAAATTGACTTAAACAACAAACTTTTTTTATTATTTAACATTTTTACTCTTAAATAATCCATTGAAAATAGTGACTTTTATAGCTAAAATTTTAATAATTTTTTCTAATTTCTATTGTATAATCTATTAATTATGTTATAATATTCTTAGAGTTTAAAACTCTATATATAAAAAAGATTAATTAACAAGGCTTTTATCCAGTAACTCCTTTAATCAAGGAAATAAGATAATCCCATGTTTAATTAGTCCTTAGATTTAAAGGAGGTAAGTACAATGGCTGATAAGACTATTACTTGCAAAGATTGTGGAAACGAATTTATATTTACTGAAGGAGAGCAAGCTTTCTACAAAGAAAAAGGATTCGAAAATGATCCTGTAAGATGCCCAGAGTGCAGAAAAGCTAGAAAAAACAACAGAAACAACTTCAATAGATAATAAAGTTGAAATTAAAGAGAGCTTATGCTCTCTTTTTATTTTATATAAAATATAAAATAAAAAAAGGTAGCTTTAGGTCTACCTTTTTTCGGGATGTGTGATGTTTAAAATTTTAACATATATTTTTATGTGTTAAGTTCAGCAATAATTAAACTATAAGGGGGACTTATCTTTTAAATATGCTTGAACAAATTTTAAATTACAATTATATTTTAATACCTTTATGTGTCAATCTTTTGACATATCCATTACATTTTCATGTCATTTAAAATTTTTTTATATAATAAAAACTTTAAACAATTTAAGATAAAAGTATAGATTAATAAGATTTATATTTAACTAAAATCTTAAACGTTTTTTTATCATTGTGCTTAAAGGCAATGCTATAACCATTCCTGCTGAAACTTGAAGTACATTATTTGCAATAGATGCTATTGCATTTGGTAAATCATATAATATCCATCCTGCAAAAAAATATCCAATTATCATTACTATTCCAGCTACAATAAATGCAAATAAATTATTCATGAAATTTTTCCCCTCATAACCTTTTCTATAGGCAAGTGTAGCTGCTATATAAGCCATTGACCCTTTTATAACAAAAGTAAATGGTGCCCAAACTACATACGGAGAAAGTAAGTCAAACAAACACATACCTATTCCACCTGCTAATGCTCCTTTTCTTTTTCCTAATAATATTGCAGCTAAATACACAGCACTATCTCCTAAGTGTAGTACTCCTTCACCAAACGCAGAAGGAACGTGTATTAAACTAGTTGCTACATAGACTATGGCAGCCATCATTCCAACTTGTACAATTGAATTAACATTAGTTTTAGATGTAACTTTAGTTTCTAATTTATTCCCCATATCTTATCACTCCTATTTATTGTATCGTTACAATTTATCTTTTATTTATATTTCCATAAATTATGGTACTACAATATAAAGTGTTTTGCAATACAATCTTTAAATAAAAAAACCTAGAAACAGATTATATATCCATTTCTAGGTTTTTTTTATTCATTTTGAGCTATTCCTGATAATACTAGACCCTTATTATGATCTAAAGCCCAACTAATTCCCCAATCATTTTGGAATATTAAAAGATCTCTATCTTTAAAATCCTTTACTACTTTAGTGTCACTTGTTACACTTAAATCTTCAGCTGGAACTTCTGATTTTTCTATCCATCTAATATTTCTATATGGAAGCATCTCCATTTTTATATCTACGTTATATTCGTTTTTTAATCTAAATTCTAGAACTTCAAATTGTAATACTCCTACAACACCAACTATGATTTGTTCTGTACCAATATGTAATTCTTTAAATACTTGAATAGCTCCCTCTTGTGAAATCTGAGTTATTCCTTTTGTAAACTGTTTTCTTTTCATAGTGTCTACAGTTCTAACTCTCGCAAAGTGTTCCGGTGCAAAAGTTGGAATTCCTTCAAATTTAACTTTGTTTTTAGGACTACATAGTGTATCCCCTATACTAAATATGCCTGGATCAAATACACCTATTATATCTCCAGCATATGCACTTTCAACAATTTCTCTATCTTGAGCTAAAAATTGTTGAGGTTGTGCAAGTTTTATTTTAGATTTTCCTTGAACATGGAATACTTCCATGCCTTTTTCAAATTTTCCTGAACAAATCCTCATAAACGCAATTCTATCTCTATGTGCCTTATTCATATTTGCTTGTATTTTAAATACAAAAGCTGAAAAATCTTCTGATAGAGGATCTATAACTCCTTTATCAGAATTTCTACCAATTGGTGTACTTGTTAACTCTAAAAAATGTTCTAAGAATGGTTCAACACCAAAATTAGTCAAAGCACTACCAAAAAATACTGGTGTTAGTTCTCCTATTTTAACTTTTTCATAGTCAAAATCTTCTCCGGCTACATCTAAAAGTTCTATATCTTCCAATAGTTTTTCATATAGGTCTTCTCCTATAATTTCTATAACTTTTTCTGTCTCATCTAAAGATATTCTTGTACCTGTAATTTCTTTTTGACCATGATCGCCTTCATTAAATATTTCTATTTCATTTTTTTCTCTATCGTAAACCCCTTTAAAATGCATTCCAACACCTATTGGCCAGTTAACTGGATAAGACTTTATTCCAAGCTCCGTTTCCAACTCTTCCATTAATTCAAAAGGATCTCTAGTTTCTCTATCCATTTTGTTTACAAATGTGAATATAGGAATCTCCCTTATACTACAAACATGAAATAATTTTCTTGTTTGTGCCTCTACACCTTTAGCTCCATCTAGTACCATAACTGCACTATCCGCTGCCATAAGAGTTCTATATGTATCTTCACTAAAATCTTGGTGACCTGGAGTATCTAATATATTTATACAAAATCCATTATATCCAAATTGCATTACTGATGATGTAACAGAAATACCTCTTTTCTTTTCTATTTCCATCCAATCTGAAACTGCATGTTTAGAAGCCTTTCTAGCTTTAACAGAACCAGCCATTCTTATAGCTCCACCATATAAAAGTAATTTTTCTGTAAGTGTTGTTTTACCAGCATCAGGGTGAGAGATTATAGCAAAAGTTCTTCTTTTCTTTATTTCATTAATATACTCACTCAAAATTATCCGCTCCTTTATTAATTTATAAATAAGATTTATAAAAAACTATCGACTCAATTTAACATACCTAAAATACTCATTAAAATGCAAAATTTAATTTTACTTTTTTCAACGTAACATTTATATCTCTATTTATATCTTTAATATAAATCTTAAAACCATATAAGTGTATTTTTCCCTAAATATATAGTTTTTAGGCATATAAAATATATATACCTTTTTAATATTTTTAATATGTAATCAACAACCAAAATACCAAAGGCAAAATAGTTTCTATTTTTATAATAACTTAAATTTAGACTACTTTTTATAATATCATATGAAAATACATAATACAAATAAAAGCTACTACTTATCCCAAATGGCCCTATATGATTTTCTCATAAAAAAAGTGTTGTCAAAATACAACACTTAATCTTAATTCACTATAAAGTTCCAAACTAAACAACAAGCTAAAATTATAGTAATAGGTAATAAAAATATAACTTTTAAATCTTTCACTTATATATATATAAGTACTACTTTATTTTTCTGCTATTATAGGCCACTGCAAAAAATAGTACTATTCCTGATACAGATGCAAAGAAAATTAATGATTGTATAAAAGGTACAAAGTTATAAACACCACCACTCCAAAAATCAATGAATTCATTTCCTATATAAGTAGTTGGAAGAGTATATGCCACTTTTCTAAGAACAGGCGGAAATTCCTTTGCTTGAATTCCAAATAATCCACTTAAAATCATAATTCCAAAATATATTGTCATGGTTATTGCATAAGTTATTCCAAACTTCTTAAATATTAAAGATATTCCATGTGCAAGTATAAACAATATTATAGATAGCAAATACAATGCTATTATCAATATAACAGCACTCTTAGCTGTTGGAATTAAAAGATCTAATACTAGAAAATTTACTACTGTATAAAAAATCAAACCACCAGTTATAAAAAATAGATTTGCAAATACTTTTGAAATAATTAATGAGTTTTCACTATATCCAAACAATTTAAATCTTAATGGAATGTTTTTTTCAAGTTCATTTGAAAAAACAGCTGAATATCCTACAAGTACAGTAGCTAATGGAATTATCATACTAGATGTAATAAATATATTAGTAACAATCTGCTGCCTCATGTTTTCTGGAACCTTTCCACCAATTAAATTACTCATTAATATAGACATTACTATAGGAAAAACTAATCCAAAAATAATTGTAAATATATTTCCCATAAGGTTTCTTATCTCATATTTAATTAAATTTATATTAAACAACTTCTCGTTCATTGTTATTTCCTCCATCATAGTTTGCCTTTGCATTAATAGACATTATTTCTATATCATTATCACTTCTTTTGAAGTTTACATTTTTATTTATTAAAATTTTTGCTATTTCAAGTTCCATTTCCTTTGTGTAACATGGAATTGCAATTAAATGTTCTGGCGATAATATCCTTTTAAAGTTTTCTGCTAATTTTTTATTTTGTATATTATTTTCTATAGTTATTATGGATTTTCCACAATATTTTTCAAACAATGCTTTCTTATATCCAAAATCTACAACTTTTCCTTTATCTAAAATTAAAATTTTGTTTGCTAGCTGATCCAATTCTTCATAATAATGTGAAACTATGCATATTGTAGATTTCTTATCATCATACCATTGAATAATTTTATTCATTAAGTTTTGGCGTGTTTCAAAATCTAATCCTGAAGTAACCTCATCAAAAAATACTAATTGATTGTTTTGCATTAAAACAAGTATTATTGTAAGTCTTTGTTTTTGCCCTCCAGACAATTCACTAAACTTTTTATTTAAACAATTTTCAAAGTCAAAAAAAGAAATTAAATCATTAAGTTCATGGTTATTTTTAATTTTCATTCCTAAAATGCCTTCAATAACGTATTTAACCGCCATAGTTGATGGATAATTGTTTTCTTGTAAATGCGCTGATATTTCTGTTAGTTTTAACTTTGTTCGAATATTTCCTTTATAATTTATTAATCCTAAAATAGCTTTTACCAATGTACTCTTTCCAGCTCCATTGGAACCTATTATCCCTATTCTGTCACCTTCTTCAAAAGTTATTGGTGTTTTAACTTGAAGAGCAATTTCTTCTCCATATTTAACCTCTAAATTATTTATAGTAATCATTTTATTCCTCCCAATTACTTGCTTTCTATATCTTAATTATAAAAGCTTCATATGAAATTCATATGAAGCTTTTATGCATATCCTTTGATAATTAAATGAAGTAACTTTACCAAAATAATGTTGCTTCAACACCATTGTCAATGTTGATAATAGTAATATTATAACCTAATATCTTTGAATAATAAGAAACAATATATAAACCTAATCCATGTCCGCCAATTCCATTTTCTCCAGAAACAAATGGTTCAAATATATTAGGTAAAATTTCTTTATTAATATTAACACCATAATTTGTAACCATCAATTTGTCTTCAGTAATTTCTATTCTTATATTTCCCAGAGATTCAGTATAATTTATTCCATTATTAATTAAATTATCTATTATTTTATATAAAAGTTCTCTGTTAGTGTTTAACATCTTAGATGTAAGCTTTTTTTCTACTTGAATTTGTTTTGTTTTTATTTGTATTTCATAGGTAAATAATACCTCACTTACTATGTCTAAAACATCTAAATTTTCCTTTTCCATACTTTCATAATTATAATTAAGATATAAAATTTCATCTATTATTTTTCTCATAGATAAAAGTTGTTGTTTTACATTTGGTAAATATGTTTTTGTATCTTTGTATTTTCCTATTTCATTTATCATTCCATCTACCAAAAGTAATGATGCTGCTACAGGAGTTTTCAATTGATGGGAAGAAGCCCTTAAAAATACTTCTTGTCTTTTATTTTGTTCATATAAAGATTTATTCTTATTCTCAAGCTCTTTAAATGTTTCATTTAGTTTTTTATATAGTTCATTAAGACTTGAAGCTAAAACTGCAATTTCATCACTACCCTTAACTTCAATTGGTTCTACATAAAGCTTTTCATTTCCTCTCATATAATCTGCATGATATGCTAATTTTTCAATTGGTATAACTATTTTTCTTGAAAAAAACACTGTTGAAATTAAAATTAACAAAATAGCTGTTGAAATAATCATAGGTAAACTTTGATAAATTATTGATTTGATTTCTCCTATTTCTGGTGTCATAACCGGTAATATTGAAAGTATAATTTCTTCGTCATTTAAGGTTGTAGCTATATATGTAGTATAAAAATTCAATCCATCTGTAGAATTAGATTCAAATATAATTGTATTATCATCTACAACAGTTAATTTAGATGATATTTCTTTAAAAACATTTAAATTATCATTCTGCAAAAACTCTAAATTTATAGGAGGATTATTTTTAAAAATTTTAAATTTGAAATCATTTCTTTTATTTCTTGTTTTTTTCTTTTATAACTTCGCTATCCTTTTCTAAAAATACATCTCTTATCTTATTAAAAACTAATACTAATTCCTCATCTTTAATATCAATTTTTATTGTACCTAATTTATTTGCCAAATATATTAAATTTCCCTCCTTAGGAATCTTAAATGTAACTGTTCCTGTAGGATTTTTGGTCTGAATTTCTCTATAATTTCCCGTTTTTACATATTCACTTTGTATTTTCTTTATTGATTCAAAATTTTCTTTTTCCATATAATCTACATATAATGAAGGTATCATAAATATGAAATATATTAACATTAAACTAACCACTGTAGTTGATATAATGCTTCCATATACCAATGTTTTTTTATATAAATTCACTAAGCTTCCTCCATATTAAACTGATATCCAACTCCGGTAACAGTTTTTATATAATTTTTAGGCAATTTTTTTCGAAGATTTTTTACATGTGCATCAATAGTTCTATCATTAGTATAGTAATCCTCATTGAAAATCCTTGAAATTAATATATCTCGAGTGAAAACTCTATTTGGCTCTTTCATCAAAATTTGAAGTAATAGAAATTCTGTTAATGTTAAATTTAAAGATTTTTGATTATAAAAAGCCTGATATGATTCATCATTTATTGAAATCCCTTTTTCTGCTATTTTTAAATTATCATCTTTAATAACTCTTCTTAGGATTGCTTCAATTCTTTTTAATAATAATAATGGTGAAAATGGTTTTACTACAAAATCATCAGCAAGTAAGTTAAATGCTTTCAGCTGAGTTTGTTCATCGCCTAAAGCAGTTAACATTATTGTAGCCATTTGTGGTCTATTCAATTTAATATATTCAAGTACTTCAATACCAGTAACTTTAGGGACCATAATATCTAATATAGCTAAATCAAAATTTTCTTTTTTTATTAATTCTATAGCTTTTTCTCCATTCTCTACCTGAAATACTTCATAATTCTGCATTTTCATATATTCTGTAGTAACATCTGAAATAGTTGGCTCATCCTCTAAAAATAATATTTTTATCATAAATTTCTTCTCCTAAATTAATTTTTTTATATTTATTCTCCACTTAAAAATTGAATATTAAATCTATTATTACAATTAAATTATATATAATTAATTTTTCCATGTAAATTTATTTTAAATAATGTATAGATGCCTAATATTAAAAATTTTTTAATTATTTTCTTATACACAAAAAAATAGGACATGAATGTCCTATCAAATTTATTTAAATCAAATTAATTTTCATTTTTTTCTTGTGACTTTATATCCATTATACTTAATATGGTTTTAGCTCTATCTTTTGTACAACCTGTTAATTCTATATAAGGAACAGACTCTACATCTAAGAAGGTTTTTATAGCCTCATCAACCTTTTGAGCTGTTTCTTCATCTTGCCATCTTACACCATCTTTTTCATATCCAAATTCTCTTCCAACATAAAATATGTAATCATATTTAGAAATATCTCTTATAGCTAACCCGTAAAGGTCCTTTAATATCTCTATTTCTTTAACAGTACGTTTTCTTTCTCCTAGCATAAATCTAGCATATACATATGGTATAAAAGTAGCATAATCTGTTATTGCATAATCAAATATTTCTAATTCTTCTTCTAATTTAGCTTGTCCAAGATATATTCCATATTGCTCAGAAATAGTCTCTATCATTCCTTTTTCTCTTAAATAATCCGTACTATATTCTGCTGCACATCCTACACTCATACCTAAAATTTTCATTTCAACATATAAATGTTGCATAAGTGTAGTTTTTCCACATCTTGGCCCACCTAAAATTGCTATTCTAGTAGTCATTTTGTGACCTCCATTTAATCAAATTGCAACTTCAATTATAGCAATTTAGTTGTCAAAATTCAACATACAGTTACTAAAATCTACTTTTATAAACATTGAAACACCTTAAATTTTAATTGGGCTAAATCAAAATTATACTTTTAAAATTTAACCCAATTATTATAAGAATACAAGCTTAATGGAAAATTTATGCTCAGAGATTTTTAATTCTATAGTTTTATTTTTAGTTGCTATTTTTATACCAATCCTTAATCACTTTTTTTGTTTCCCTAGATGGATAATATACTTTTGTTTTATCATCTTTACCTATAGCAAATATAGAAAATCCTAATTGCCATGGTTCATCCTCAAAAACTTCTTTATAAGCTAAAAAACCCACTACCTGTTCTTGAGTATTTAATTTTTTAGAAACTTGTACGTTCCATGGTTCTTTAGATGCTCCTTCTAGTTTAGGGAATCCTAGTTCACCAAAAAATATTGGTTTTTTCCAAATTTTATAAAAATTATATATTTCTTTTTTTATATTTTGATTTCTATTATGTGCCTTTGTTTCCTCTATATATTTTACTAGTTCATCCTTTGAATTTATATTTTTATTACTAAGCTCAAAATATGCTGCTATACTTATAAAATCCACATTATTAAATACTCTATTTCCAAGTTTATCTCTATATTTTTCCTCACTAACTTTATCCCAACTTGCTGTATACCACCAACTAGTTCTATATGTCGTAAGCCCTTTATATTTGCTTTTAATATTTTGTATAAGGTAACACCACTTCTCTTCATACTTTTCCATTTGAGAAAAATTTGAAGCAGTATTTAACGCAAAAATTTTATATGGGTTTGCTATTTCTTCAATTAAAGGCAAAAGTACTTTATGTTCCCAATTATAAAAAAACAAATCTATGTTATTGGGATTCCACTCTGTTTCATAATCTTTTCCATCATTAATCCATGGATAAGCTTCTAATATTATGTTTATATTTTTTTTCTTTAATTTTTTAATAATTTTTTTAGCCTTCTCCATACTATTTTTGTCTATGCTCATATCACTATCTGTTAATGTTTTTATATTTATAATCACAGGTACATTCACAGTATTTAATTTTAAAATTTCAACATCCTCTAAAACTTTATCTATTTCATAATCAACAGATAAATTTCCACTTTTTATTTTCTCCTTTGTAATATTTAATGGCTCTTTTGGCATTACTGAATTATTTAAAATAAATATTTTAATAATTATGAACATCAAGCTTATGATAATTACAGCTAAAATGCTACTTATAAAATTCTTTTTAATACATATTTCACCTCTTTTTAATTCTTATATTTCTTATATGTAAATACGACAGTTCCTAATACCATAAGTAATATAAAAGTAAAAAATATAGCTAATATCTTTATATTTTTATCAATTTTAAATTTTTCAAAAGAATTATCTTCTATATTTTCATCTACATCTTGATAATACTCATTCTGAATTTTTCCATCTTTATCTATTGTTGTCCCGTCTCCTTTAAGCTTTTTCAATAAATTATTATTGGTCAAATACTTTTCACTATAGCTTAGACTTTCATTATTTGGAGATGTTACAACCATTATTGCTTTATCTTTGTTATATGGTGACTTTATAAGTTGTATAGCACTTATATTTTCCCCATAACTTTCAGTAAATTGAATTTTATCATTAGATTCAAAAGCAGTAAAACTTTCATTAAATTTAATATTTAATTTCTCATTTATTTCTTTTATAGCTATATTATCATTGGGAGTTCCTAAATATATTAAATTTTTATTTTTATAATCTCCTTTAAAATTAGAGGATTTAATTACATTAATATTGCCATTATTACTTTCTAAATCTTGCCCTATGTATGCAACAATAGATGATAAACTTTTCATATTTTCACCATTTATATTATCTGGTATTACTACTATAACATCATCAAAATTTCCCTCTCTTACAAATGGGTATGGATAATTTTCAAATATTAACTTTTTACTATCTTTGTAAGGTAAATGCACACAGGATTCATTAGATATATATGCCCATGGTGTATCCTTTCCAGTAGTATCACAGATTAAATCTTTAACTTCTAAATTAAATTTTACTTTAATATCATATGAATTTGTATTTCTAAGACTTTCTGGTATAGTAACTTTAAGCTCGTCATCATCTGCTTTATCCATATACATTTTATGACTTCCTATAGGTATTTCATTAACATATATAGTTACCAAAGACCTATCAAAATCTAAATTTTTAGCATATTTAAACTTTAAAATTATATTTGAATCCTTTTCTATAGTTCTATTTTTAGGTATTGATAGTGAGAATTTAGTTTCTTTAGCAAATGGTCCTTCTAATAATATATGATCATATCCTAAATCTTTTAATGAAATATCAGTATTTTTTTCTTATTTAAATCTAAAACTTTAGTACTCTCATTTATAACTACAACTTGTTCTTTAGTATTCTCTACTAACATTCCATTTAAAATAAATTTAGTAGCTTTTTTAAGTATTTCATCATTTTCACTTACAATTAAAAGAAGCTTTTTAGTATGCTCATAAGGTGAATTAACCTCTTTTAAAATTGCCTCTTTAGATAAATTATTTTTTCTTTTTCTGTCAAAAGTTCTGATATTTCTTTAGGTGCACTATTTAAAGAACCTATATATATTAAATTATTATTTTTCACCTCATTAATGTTTGATGTTTTTAATAAATTACAGGTAAACTCTTTAAATTGTGACAACCTTCCAATATACCCTGAAATAATCATTGATGAAGTTATTTCACCTTCTGTAAAATCATCTGGAATAATAATATTAACACTTGATTTTATATCACTTTCTTTTATGTATGGATATGGAAAATCTTGCAAGGAATTATAATCTTTTAGTTCTTTAAAATCTAAATGTATAAAAGAATCTTCATGAAATACTATCCAATTTGCTGAGTTAATATCATCCTCACAAGGTTTTTCACTTATTCTTTTATATGTTTTTATTTGTATTTCATTAAAACCTTGTATTATGTTTTCTTTAGGTATTGGTATTCTTATAGTTTCTTTATAATCTTTTGTTTCATTTAGTTTTGTTGAATATATAGGAGTTTTGTTTACCACTATAGTTAATGTTGATTCATCTTCATTTATAAGTTCACTTTTACTTAAAATCAAGTTTAAATATCCATCTTGAATTTCCCATTTTTTATCAACAGTAAAAAAAACACTTTCCGTTGAATTTACTCCTATATTTTTTATTTCCTGAGTAAAATGAAAATTTTTACCTATAATTTCCTCATTGAAATCTTGAGCAAAAGCTATATGGGAAAATATAATAGAAATCGTAATAAACAATGTAACAATTTTTTTCACATTATCCCTCCTTTATAGATTTAATTTTTCAAATCAATTTCATAATTAACATAAATATATTAAAATCTTTCTGTTTTGTACCATTTAACCTCCCTTTTTAAAACTATATCTTTTATGTATTGAATAAAGCTATTAACTGCCACTATTAACCACATCTGACAATATGTAAAATACATTATAGGTATTAAAATTACATTTTTGAATGTCCCTTGCCCTTTTTCCATTGTTAGTGTTATAGCAACTTCTAAAATAAACAGTATATAAGCTAATATCCATAATATATTAAGATTTCCATTTATACTTGTTTTTAAGTTTGTAAATATACTTAGTATAAATATTCCATCAGATATAAGTACTGACGATAAAAATAAAAAATACACTAAAAAGAAATACATTACATCAAATAAAATTTTTGAGGGCTTTTCCCTAAATATTTTTATAAGATATTTATTAAGTACATATATATTCCCCTTTGCCCAACGTGTTCTTTGTTTAAACCATACCCTAATTGTTTCAGGTTCTTGTTCCCAAGTTACTGCAAGCGGCATAAATGCTATTTTATAACCTATTTTATAAATTCTAAAACTTATTTCTGTATCTTCAGATATAGCTTTTTCATCCCACCCACCTAACCTTTTTAGTATAGATCTTTTTATAACAAAATTAGTACCAGGTATAGTACATAATTTTAAAAGATTCCATCTTCCAGCCTGAGCCATCCATTGAAAACTCAAAGTTTCAATATTTATAAATTTCGTCAATATATTTCTATCTCTATTTCTTGTTCTAAATTTTCCTATTACTGCCCCTAAAGTTTTATCATTATGTATTCTAGTTATTAAATATTTAAGAGCGTTTTTTTCTGTAGTATTATCTGCATCATATACTGCTATATATTCACCTTTAGTTTTTTTATAACCTAAATTTAATGCATTAGATTTTCCCTTTCCACCAGTTATACTATCTGTAGTTATGATAGTAAAATTGTAATTTGGAAATTCCTTTTTTACTTTTTTAATTCTTCAGCCGTATTATCATTAGAATTATCATTTATAACTATAAGTTCCATTTTATCTTTAGGGTAATTCAAAAGTAATAATGCTCTAACTGTTTTATATATTACTTTTTCTTCATTATGTGCTGGAACCAATATAGAAACAAAAGGACACTTTTTATCTTCTATAAGTTGTATTTTAATCTTATTTATTTTCATGTAATACATATATCCATTTGTAGCTAATAATATATTTATTAAAAGTACTATCCATATAGATATAAGTGAATAAAGAAATAAATAATCTATTAATGTTAAATTTTCCATTAGATCACCTTAAAAATTTTTTCTTATTTATGTTTTTAAAATATAAATATATAATGAAAAATATTATACAAAATATACCTACAATTATTGCTAATATTTTATTTATTTTTTCTACATATTTATTGTTATGTTCTTCATCAAGACTACCTTCTTTAAGTCTATTTTCTATGGATATATTTCCATCTTTTGATTTAATAGTTATATCATTAAACTCAATCCAATTGTCATACTTTTTTAAATCTAAAAAACTTACATTTTTACTTTTTAGAAATTCAACAGATTCCTTTAAATATTCAATATCTAAATAAGGATGAAAAAACATCCCTCCAGTGTGTCCTCTAACCAAATTTAATATGTCATAATTTTCCTTTAATTTATCTTTCCATAAAATATCTTCATTATCTATATATCCTAAGTTTTCTGGAATAAGACAATTAAAGTTCTTTGTATTTCTTAAAATATAAGGGTAACTTGTTGTTGTAAATTGTTTATCACTACTTTGATATGCACCAACATATGTTGAAAAATGTTTTTTTATAGATGAATATCCTCTTGAATCTATTCCATAATGTGGAGCTTCAAATCCTAATGGATATATGCCATTTTTTACACAATCTATAACTGCTTTACTTAAATTTTTAGCAACATATTCTTCTACATCCCATGTTACTGGAATATCCTTTACACCATTCCAAAATTCGTAGTCTTCACCACCGTCTTTATCTTTAAAATTTCCATGATTATATCCATGAAGTATTATAGTGCCACCTTTATCTTGCATATACTTTATGGTATTTATAAATTCTGGCTTATCTGTTATATAGTTTTCATATCCTGTTTTAGTATCTATATATGCTGGAATAAGTGCTACTATAAAAGGTATATTTTCATCATATAAGTAATCTGCAACTTTTCTTAACTCATAAATATCCCTAAAAGGATGAACATCTTCTATTCTTATAAATATCTTTTGTTCATTAATATTTTTCACATTAAAAACTTCATTCAATATGTCTGAAAATATAAAAAATAAAACATTTTCACTAGGTATTAAAGAAACATACCAAAGATTTTTTTCATTTATTACATACGGATACTGCTGCTTTCCATCACTAAAGTAAGAATGTATTATTATTTCTTCGTTAATATTATCTAAAACATTTATTTCTCCATATTTATCTATTGTAAATTTTTAATGTTTTATCCTTTTCTCCATTTGAAAAATAATATATTTCTTTTAAGTCTACAATCTTAGGTGTAAAACTAATATTATAATTTTCATTATGCTCTACAAGTTTCTCTATTCCATTTCCAATCCAACAAATTGTTTTATCAAATTTTTTCATATCGTATATAAATTCTTCATTACTAATGTCTTTATCTATAATTATTGAAAATACATAATCATAACTTTTTAGATAATTTTTTTTATATTCTTTTATGTCTACCGTTTCAACCTTTGTATTAAAAGCACCCATTAATTCTGAAATAGAATTTAAAATATTTCTATTGTAACTAAATTCTACTTTTGTATCATAAACAATTAGTACATTTAAATAATCTTCTTTTGCTTTTGTATTTATTCCCAAAGAACAAGTAGTTATAAAAAATGCTAGTAAAATTAATATATATTTCTTAAACATCATATTCTAATTCCTTATAAGCCATTTCTTTAAGTTCAAAGGCATTTTTTATATCATCTTTATATTCTACTGTTGAAATTTTAATTTCCAAATTTATATCTTTATCTTTATATTTAGATTTAAAATTTAAATTTTCTATATTTTTTCTTATCTCTTCACTAATCATATTAGATTCTTTAAGATTGGTTTCAATTAATAATACAGCAAAAGTGTTTTTGTTTAACATGTACTTCATATCTTCCGTCCTTGATGATTTAACTATAGATTTACTTACCATATTAAATAATTTTTTAATTTTTTCTTTTCCAAAGTAGCTTACAAGTTCATCATAGTACATTATCTTAATAATCATTAATACAAAAGGTCTATTATATTTTTGCGACCTAATTATTTCTCTTTCTAAATCATTATAAAAACCTCTGTTATTCCCTAACCCTGTTTCTTTATCTATAGTTATCAACTCACTAACATCTTCTTTTAATTCCTTTTCCAAACCCTGTAACTCATTTATGTTGTAAGATATTTTTCCTATAGTAAACGAAATTATAGGTATGAAAAATAACCACAAATAAACATTTAATTCTATAGTTTTTGATAAAGTTATATTAGTGTATATAAAATATGTAGCATAAATAAATATAACAAAAGCACTACTCAACATTCCCCAAATAGTACCTTTTAAATATGAAATAATAATAATTAAAGACATGGCTCCAAGCATAATGAAATCTATTACACTATTTCTATCCATATAAAAATATAAAAACTAAAAATAATAAAAATTTCTACTATAAAAATAGTAAAATATATATCTAAATTTACCGATTTATCATTCAC
>NZ_HE611051.1:203228-213460 GCF_000285575.1 Clostridium senegalense JC122
AAAGGCCTATAAGTACTTATAATTTTTCTTTTTTACTCCTTTAATTTATCCATTTTTATAAAATATTAATAGTTTTGACTAACTTCCTCCTTTCTTTGTTTTCTTTGTCTATTATTTGCTTATTAGTAATCATTAATTCATAATATTGAATGTTATTTTTATAATTGCTCATTTAAAAATTTTAAACACTATAATCTAAAGATTTTAAATATGATAATTAAAAATAAAAAAACAGCTTTAAAGCTGTTTTTTTACATTTGAATAAATCCTATTTTTCTTTTCATTTTTGAAAGAGTTTTATTAGCTACATATCTTGCTTTTTCTGCACCTTTTGTATAAATTTCTTCAAGTTCTTTTTTATTTTCTAATAACTCTTTTACTTTAGTTTGAACTGGCTCTAATTCTTCTACTATAGCTTCCCCTACATCCTTTTTAAATTGTGCATATCCTTGACCTTTATATTTTTCTTCTATTTCTTCCATAGTCATATTTTTTATAGCACCTAATATTGTCATTAAATTTTTAACACCTGGTTGCTCATCACTATATCTTACCTCACCGATACTATCTGTAACTGCTCTTGAAATTTTCTTTCTAATTACATCTGGTGGGTCCATTATTAATATATAGCAATTTGGATTTTCTTCTGATTTTGACATTTTCTTTTCTGGATTTTGTAAATCCATTATTTTAGCACCTGCTTTTGGAACATATGCTTCTGGAATTTTAAATGTTGGACTATAAGTTTTATTAAATCTCTCTCCAATATCTCTTGCAAGTTCTAAGTGTTGTACTTGGTCTATTCCAACAGGTACTACATCACTTTGATATAAGAGTATATCTGCTGCCATTAACACTGGATAATTAAATAAACCTGCACTTATACTATCTCCACTTTTCTTTGCTTTATCTTTATACTGAGTCATTCTTGAAAGTTCGCCCATATAGCTATTACAAGTTAAAAGCCATGAACATTCACTGTGTGCTGGTACATGTGACTGTATAAACATAGTATTTTTTTCTGGTATAATCCCTGACGCTATATAAATAGCCAAAATTTCTAAAGTTCTTTTTCTAAGATCTGCTGGTTTTTGATGAACTGTAATAGCATGTAAATCTACAACGCAAAAATAACAATCATATTCCTCTTGAAGTTTAACCCAGTTTTTTATAGCCCCTAAATAGTTACCTAATGTTAAATCCCCTGATGGTTTAATTCCACTAAATATAACTTTTCTTTTTTCTTCCATAATCAATACCTCCAATATATATTTTAAAATTAATTCTTATTACATATAATTTTTTATTTTAAATAAAAAAACAAAAGCCCTATAGAATTAATCTATAGGGCGTCAATAACGCGGTACCACCTAATTTTAGCTTTAAAAGCTACTCTACTCTCAGATACATATAATATCCTACCTCTATAACGTGAGGACACGTCAAAGACTACTACATATTTCGCCTTTGCTCTCAGAGACCCATTCAACTTAATCATAATTGTGATAATTTCACCATCTATCACTCTCTTTAAATTTGTTTTTAAGTTTACTTACTTCTCTTCATAGATTTATGATTTTATAATAGTATACTCCTGATATTTGTTTTGGTCAATGTTTTTTATTAATTTAGTATTTTTTTTTGTTTATAGCCAAAATAATTATAAACCACTAATAAATTATTTTATTTTTATATAAATAAGGAGTTGATTATATGACTAAAGATAAAAAAACAAATTATGCACCTAACTTAAGAAACTATTTGGATGCACCACTTAATAAAACTAAATGTTTTTCAAAAAAAGATTATATAGAACTTCCAGACAATGTTACTAACCCTATTGTAGCAAATAATATATCTAATGCAGAATTTGATTATACTTATAATCGTGGAGAAGATATACCTACTACTGAAAATAAAGAAGATTAGTATATACTTTTTTTATATCTTAAAATAAGTTCTACACTTATTTTAAGATATTTTTATTTACTTTAAAGATTAACTTCATGTTAATAATGTAAATTTTTATATTTTATTGAAAACAATTACTCCACAGTTGATATAATGATTATTAAAAGACTAAGGAGTGGTAACTTGAAAAATTTCAAATTTTTTATAGTTATATTATATATTTTTTCCACTATTTTTCTTTTTGGATCTACTCCTACTCCTACTAAAGAGCAGCTGGTCATTGAAGACTTTCTAAACAGTATATATTCTTTTAAAAATGATGAAATTCCCATTGTATTACAACATAATTCCATATATCCTAAAGATTCATTTTTATCAAGAGTCAAACCTTATATGACCAAAAATTCATATGATAAACTCACTTCTAAAAAACTTCAAAATAAATACGTAAAATTAGCTGTTGACATGGGCTTTGATAGTGAATGCGATATAATTAAAATAACTAAAGTAGGAAAAAGTAATAATTATGATTACTTTATAAAAGTGCACGTAATTTTTAGTGATACTGGTACTAAAGAATCCTATATAATCAAAGGTTCTATTTCTTTAAATAACAATAAACAGAAACCTAAAATTAATATTTGTCCTAATATTTCCATACCTAGTATTGGTTCTAGTAACCTAACATCTAAATTAGTATAGCTCTTATTTCTATTTTTATCATAATATTTATAGTACAAAAATGAAGATGTATTATCAAAATAAAATTTTACTTTGAAATACACCTTCATTTAATTAATTCTTTACATATTCTTTTTATTGGTTTTTAATTCTATAAATTAAGCTATGTTCACCATTCTCATATTCTATAAAATTACTTTTTATTAAATTCCCGTCTAAGTAAATTTCATTTTCTTCACCGTACTCAACATTTATTGTATATGTGCTTTTATCTGTTTTATGAGTTATCGTATATTTTTTAAAAGGTATGTTTTTTAAAGGTTCTATAGTAAATCCTTTCCCATCTTTAAGTTTAAATCCCAGTATTGCCTCTATGGCTACTTTATACATCCATGAAGCACTTCCTGTATAATAACTCCATCCTCCTCTTCCATTATGAGGAAATGAAGAGTACACATCTGCACACATTACATATGGCTCAACTTTATATTTATTAGCAGTACTAAAATCTTTGCTGTGATTTATTGGATTTATCATATTGAAAAGTTCTACAGCCTTTTCTCCTTCATTTAAAATAGCATATGCTAGTATAGTCCAAATAGCACCATGAGTATACTGCCCACCATTTTCTCTAACTCCTGGAATATAACCTTTTATATAGCCTGGTTCTAAGTTTGATTTATCAAAAGATGGAGTTAAAAGCATTATTATGCCTTCTTGTTTGTTTATTAAGTATCTGTATAAGTTACTCATAGCCTTTTTTGCTCTTGATATATCTGCACATTTAGATATTACACTCCAAGATTGGCTTATTGAATCAATTCTACATTCATCATTTTCACTAGAACCTAATGGCGTCCCGTCATCAAAATATGCTCTCTTATACCAATTTCCATCCCATCCGTTTTTTTCTATAGCCACTTTAAGTTTTTCCATAACACCAGTATATTTTTCATATAGATTTAAATCACCTTTTTCTTTGCATAAATATTTAAAATTATCTAGTACCGAATATATGAACCATGCAAGCCAAACACTTTCGCCATTACCTTTATTACCAATGGTGCTCATTCCATCATTCCAATCGCCACTTCCTATTAAAGGCAAATCATGTATTCCAAATTTCAATGATTTTTCTATGGCTTTTATACAATGCTCGTATATGGTTCCTTTTCTATGAGATTTTTTTACTTTCCCATAAAATTCATCTATATCATCTTTTAAAGGTTCGCCTTTTATATACCTTACTTCATCATCTAAAATAGAAACATCTCCAGTTCTTTCTATATAATCACAAACTACATATGGTAGCCACAACAAATCATCACTAAACTTAGTTCTTATACCACATTCACTGTATGGGTGCCACCAGTGCATAACATCTCCTTCTTCAAACTGATATGAAGCTGAATAAAGTATTTGATTTTTAGTAATAGACTTATCGAAATATATAATTGACATAACATCTTGTAGCTGATCTCTAAATCCAAAAGCACCTCCACATTGATAAAATGCAGTTCTAGCCCAAATTCTACAACTTAAACTTTGATATAAAAGCCAGCCATTTACCATTATGTCTAAACTTCTATCTTCTGTTTTCACTTGTATTAGCTCTAATTTATCACTCCAATATTTTTGAGACTTTTCTAATTCAATATCTACATTTTCTAACTTTCTAAAATATTTTATTTGCTTTTCTATATCTAATATATTTTCTTCTGCCCCTAACATTATTGTTATAAATTTTTCTTCAAATTCATTTAATTCAATAGAAGTAACTCCTGCTAAACATGGATTTAATCCTTTTCCACAAGAACTTTCTAATGTAATATTTCTAAGTCCATCAGGTTCTTTAATGTCACCATTATATCCCAAAAAGTTATCCCTATGACCTGTTAATATAGTGTTTTTTTCACTAAACGCAAGATAACATTTGGTCTCCTTAAAATTCTCATTGTAAAAATTATCTGCTGTAATGTATCCATCTATATTATTTATATTTGTTACTATAGTTCTATATGTTTTATCCCTTACATCACCTAAAACTAATTCACCATAATATCCCAACTTAAAATTTCTTTTCTTATTAGTTGTATTACACAATTTAATTTTTATTATTTTTATATTTTTATCCTGCGGAACAAAAAATGTAGATTCAGTATATATACCTCTATTTTCTTTTACAAATTTTGAAAATCCCATTCCATGTTTAACAATAACTTCATCATCTTTATCTTCATAAGTTGGTCTAGTAATGTTCCAAATCTCATCATTATCACATAAATAAATATTTTCTGCTGATTGGTCTATTACAGAATCATTATTCCATGATGTTAATTTATTTTCTCTACTGTTTTTATACCATGTATAACTAGAACCAACTTCTGATATTATGAACCCAAAATCTTTATTAGCTATAACATTTATCCATGGCATTGGAGTAGGATTACTATTTTTAATGACGATTGTATAGCTTTTTCCATTATCAAAAAAGCCGCCATATCCATTAAAAAATTCTAGATCTTTTACCATTTTATTTCTAACTAAATTAAATCGTTTAGATTTTTCATATTTTTTTTCGCTTATAATTTTTAATAATACTTCCGGTGTAAGGTCTTTTTTAAATTTATTATGCTTAATTTGTTCAAAAACATCACCATTACTTCCATCAAAATACAATGCAGAAATAAATTTTATTAGATTAAAGTCTTCATCTGAAATATTGGATATTATATGAATTCCTCCATCTTTATCTTTTAAATATTCAATTTCATTTTTTATTATTATATTATTTATAGTTTCCATTATAGGCATCTCATAGGAGCTACACTCTCTATTGATTATAACCAAATCTATTTTTAATTTATTTGCAGTAAGATACTTATGACAATCAATTATCTGTCTTAACAAATATAAATGTGATTCTTTATATATTTCTACAACTATTATAGGAATATCACCTGAAATTCCATATTTCCATAAATCTGCTTTTTTGCCTTGTGGTTTTACTATATTTTGAAATTTGTCTTTATTATCTTCTTGCGATAATAATATATTAGTTAAAAAATCTTGATATAAATTTGCTTGTAAAGTTGTGATATTTAAATTTAAAAGTTGTTGTTGAACATGTTCTTTGCTTAGAATTGGTAAACTTTTAATCTTATTAATATCTTTATATTTTTTTATTAAATCCACACATTTAGTTTTATCAAAACTTACAGCACTTATAAAATAGAATTCTATAGTGTCCTTACTACCTATTTCAAATCTTCTTCTTAATGAAATTATAGGATCTAAAACTGCCCCAACCGAACTACTTAACTTTTCATTATCTATTAACGCTATTGGTTCTTTTTTATTTCTACATCTTCCTATAAACTTCTCCCTTGAAGTTTCAAATTCTAAAGCACCTATATTTTCACTATCCCCAATTAAACATTGAGCTACATAAGGGCTTTTTTCTTTTTTGTTTCTAACTCTTCTATTTGCCAAAACAATCTCATCATCTTCATAATAATTTGTTTTAATAAATAAATTACCAAAGGCAGGATGTGACAAATCCCCTTCATAACTTTGAAGTACAATTTCACAATAACTTGTTAATTCCAATACTTTCTTTTCATTACCTTTATTGTAAATTTTCACAGCTCTTACTTCCATATTTTCATCTTTATGAATAAAAACAGTTGTCTTTACTAGCATATCTTCATCATTTCTAAAAAATTCTGCTCTATCTAAATAAAAACAAGCACTATATCTTTCATAATCTTCTCTAATTGGTTCATAAGTTGTTGAAACATATCTATCTCTTTTTATTTCTTTTAAATAAAAGAAAACTCCACTACTATTTTCTGGCATAGTGTTTCTATATCTATTTACTAAAATTTCGTCAAACTTAGAGTATCCCAAGCCAGTGCTTGACATAACTAAAGAATAATTTTTATTTGACATAATAGTAAATTTCATTGGATCTTCTAATATATTTTTTACCGTTCTTGGTGGTATTTTTCCTATATGACTACTACTATTTAAAATATCAATATTACCTACATTATACTTATTATCATAGATGATTTTTTTACTTCTTTTTTCTTGAAGCAATAATTCATTAGCTTTAATAATAGGATTTTCATGAAAATATTTCTGTAATATATTTTCATTTAATACATTGTCTATAGCCATAATAGACATACCTAAATGATGTATCATATAACTTTTAACTATTTTTCCATTACTATTCTCTGTTTCAGCCCTATTTTTTGTGTAGTCTACAGCTTCATATAAACCATATTTTCCATATACATCATTTTCTATAAGAATATTTAAATTTTCTATTGCACATTTTTTATTTTCCATTAATGATAATATAGTTGCATAAGGTGCTATTACAATTTCTTTATCGTTATAATTTTTTAATGCTATTTTGGGTACACCAAAAGCTTTATACTGATAGTTTAAATCTTTGTCAAATTCATAATATGCACTTTCTGATATTCCAAAGGGTAGTCTTAGTTTTTTACCATAATCAATTTGATTTTTAAGAGCATATTTATAACTTTCGTCTATAAGCGTATTTTCATAATTTTTCATTATTAATCTTGGCATAAAATACTCAAACATTGTTCCTGACCAAGACATCAATCCTTTATTATTACTTTTTCCACCTAATAATCTTCCAAGACTAAACCAGCTTTCCACTGGTATATCTTTTTTACAAATAGCTATAAAATATGCACTTCTTGCTTCTGAAGCTAAAAGATCATAATAATTGTTAGTTAAACTTTCTTTTTCTAAATCAAATCCAATAGATAATAACCCTCTTTTACTATCATATAAAAATGAGAAATCCATATCTTCACACATTGTTATTATTTTTTCATTTAAACAATTGATTCTAGATATTATTTTATCAACACTAAAATTGGTTTTTAATAATATATCTATGCCTTCTTTACTTGATACTTCTTTTAAGGCTTCCTCAACTATATCTTTATAAGCAGTTATAGGAGAATTCACAAATCTTGTCGTAAGATTTGCTATGGTCATATTGTCATATAATTCTAATTCTTTTATAAATGGAAATACTTCATTTATATATTTAAGTTGCATTTTACAATGATTTATTAATTTATTGCACCAGTAGAACTTTCCTTCTTCATTCCTACCTTCATGTTCACTTAAAAGTTCTTCTGTATTGCAAATTATATTAGAAATCATAGTTTTAAATGTCAGTAAATCTTTACACCTATTATTTAAATTATCTTTAACCATAAAATAAAAGTAATGATTACATTCTATATCTTTTATTTCCCCTATAGTTAAATTTAAAATATCTCTTAACCCTAAAATTATTTTTTCCATGATAGGTGTATTTAAATTTTCATTCAAACCTTCATAAGTAGTATACAAATAAGTTATTAAATTTCCACTATCAACTGTAGATACATATTTAGGATTTAAAGCTTTTTTATTTGAGCTATCATACCAATTAAATAAATGTCCTTTATATTTTTCTAATGTGTTTATATTTTCTATTGTTTTTTCTATTCTTTCAGTTGCTTGAATTATATTTATATATCCTAAATCTAAGGCTACTATATTGGAAATTATGCACATTCCTATATTAGTAGGTGATGTCCTATAAGCTAACTTTTTACCTGGGTCCTCCTGATAATTATCTACACCTATATAGTTACATCTTTCATCTATAAAATCCTCAAAATAAGCCCATGTTCTTCTTGAAATTGTTCTTATCAAAATTTCATCTTCATTATTTAAAATATATCTTTTTGTTTTCTTAGGAATACTTATTAAATACGCAATTAATGGAGCCATTATCCAAAGAGCTGTTACTAGTACTAATAAAATATTACTCTGATTTAGCAATACATTTATGAACAAAATTCCTATTCCTATTAAAATTGATTGAAACATTGTATTTAAATATGTAGTAAAATTTCTTTTTGAAGTTCTCTCTACATAGTCAGAGGTTTGCCATTGTAATAAACTTTTATGAGAAAAATTCTTTCTATATATAGTTCTAATTATGGCATCTAAATTTAAATATGCTTCATAAGGTAAAAAAATCAATATTAATAAAGACCTAAAGAAACTTTCTCTCACTAAAATAAACTCTTCTTTTAAAATAGATCCTTTACTAATGTTTTTTACAAAATTAAATAAATTACTAGGGAATGAAGTAAATGGCCATAAAATAATTAACATTAGCCAATAACCTACATTTCCTGGCAATATTTTAAACGTTATAAGTATTAAACTTAAAATTAAAAATATTGAAACTAAACTTCTTCTTAAGTTATCTAGTATTTTCCATTTAGAAAGTAAGTTTATATCATCACTATATAACCAAGGTGTTAGTTGCCAATCGCCTCTAACCCATCTATGTTTTCTTTTAGAATTTGCGTTATAAAAACTTGGATAATCATCTATAAGTTCTATATCACTTACAAGTCCACATCTTAAATAACTTCCCTCCAAAAGGTCATGGCTTAAGACGGTATTTTCAGGAATTTTATTGTCTAAAGTTTTGCAAAATATATCTAAATCATATATGCCCTTTCCTGTAAATATACCCTCTTTAAATAAGTCTTGATATACATCTGAAACTGCTGTAGTGTAAATATCAATTCCACATTCTCCTGAAAATAATTTTGAAAAAATAGTTTTATTGCTACTAACTAAACTGATACTTATTCTTGGTTGAAGTAATCCATATCCTCTTATAACTTTACCATTAGAACCAATGTATCCTTTATTTAAGGGGTGTGCCAATGTACCTATTAATTTTTTAGCTCCATTCATAGGTAATTTAGTATCACTATCTAGTGTTATTACATATTTAACTTTGCTTAGATTCTTTAAATCTCCACTTATTATTCTAAAAGTTGTTTCTTCATTTCCCATTAAAAGTTGATTAAATTCAACTATTTTACCTCTTTTTCTTTCATACCCTATATATAAATTTTCACCCTCATTAAATACTCTATGTCTACATAAAAAAAAGAACTGTTCTTTTTATTTTTACAGTATTTTAAATTTAATTTTTTTACTTCATCTAATGTAAAATTTATTATGTCATCATCATCTTCTAAATTTAATTTTTTACTATCTTTCAAATCTCCTAAAAGAACAAAAAATATGTTTTCATCTTTATTTCCTAAATAATACTGTTCAATATTTTCTAAAAGTTCCTTTGCTCTTTTTTTATTATTTATTATTGTTGGTATTATTACTGATGTTGAATATTCATATGGTATATTCTCTAAATTCAATTTAGGTAATGTATAAGGTTTATTTATTCTCATAATAGTAAAATTCAACCCTCTTATAGCTACATCACTCATAGGTATAATTAAAAATATAGTTGCTAAAATAATTTTATAATTGTACTCATTCTTACCTGGTATTGCATAAAGGAAAGTTATTATATTTATTGCTGTAAAAATAAATATAAGTAATAAATAACTTATAACTGCTTTACCTTTTATCATTCTTTTTATTTTTTCAAATCCACTATATTTTATTTTTAATATATTATTTAATTTATCTCTACCCTCATCTATTAAATAATAACCAATATGATTTTTAAATTCTTCCCTTTCGCTTACTTCCTTACATTT
>NZ_HE611051.1:213744-235327 GCF_000285575.1 Clostridium senegalense JC122
TTTCGCTTACTTCCTTACATTTCATAGCCTTTTCAGCAATATAACTTTCTCTTATATCATTTTTTAATGATATTTCAGAAATAACTCTTCTATACTGATCTTTCGATTGAAAATCCATTTGATTATAGAAGCAATCTTTACTTAGTATTTTCTCTACAATAGAAACTCTTTCAAATATATATCTATAGTTTATCTTTGAGATTTCTATTAATGAATTTACTGAATTGGACAATAACATATTTCTTAAATTTTCTTTTTTATAAATATTTATTTCATTTAAAACTGAATTTACTTCTATAGATTTTACTAATTCTTTTAATTCTAATGTTATTTTTTCATCATCTTTACCTGTATCTTTTAAAATTGTTAATAACTTTAGTATAGTTTCTTTATCAACATCCTTATCTTTAATCAATGGATTTATATTCTTTTTTTCTAGACTTTTACTATATATATCTAAAGCCTTTTCTAAACTATTAATCTGACAATAAATTTCTTCTGATAACTTATCTATATATTGTATTATTACTACTTTTATCATGATTGGGAAATACCAAATTTCACCCATTGTTAATTTATTTTCTTTTTCATACTCTTCAATAAACTCTGTGATTGTATTTTCATCAATATACGCTAATCTATCATTTATAAAATTTAAGGCTAAAACATACACTCTTGGAAATCCACTAAATATACCATCTTTTATTCGTGGCAATTTTTTTAAGTTTTTCTTTTTAAGCTTTGTTTTAAATTTTTATATTCTTTATGTATTATATATATATTATCAATAATCCATTGGCTTCCACTAACAACAGAAGCTCTAGGATTATTTTTTATTTTTTCATATACTTTTTTAATATTTTTATAGTTTCTGTCCACAGTAACAGTTCTTATTTTTGAATTTAAAGAATAATCTACTGCGGAAGTCTCCAATGCTATCTCTTGAGCAATAATTGTAGCACTCTTACTACTTTTATTTATTTTTATACAATCTTTTAAAAATTTGTATTTATATACCAACTTATTATTTAAATATAAAATTATAAAGGTCAACACTACCAATAATGAAAAATATATATGTATCATAAACTCACTCCTTTATAAACACTATCTTTAAAAAATTATTGACATGTTATAAAGTAATTAATCATTTTCATACTATTCTCATTCAAACTAGCTTCTTAGTTCACATATTTATAATAAATTCAACTTGGAATCCTATATTAAAATTAAAATTTGATTGTAATATGAATTAAGTTTATAATTATAATAAAATTTAATATGAAATAGGAGGTAAATAATGTCAAACATACTTGTTATAATTTTACTCTTATTAGCAGGACTACAATTTTTCTTTGCATTTTTCATGCCTTGGAAAAAACTAGCTGATACATTTGAATCTAGTGGAGCTAAAATAAAAAATAAAAATAAATTTATTATAACTCAAAAAATACTTCATTTTTTAGTAGGGGCTTGCGTTTTATTAATAACATATGTTTCCTATAAAAATGATTTTCAACTTAATAAAGTAACAATAACACTTATTATTTCTCTTATGATTTTAGCAATTCTTCCAACTTTAAATAAAAAAATCAATATAAAATTTTAAAAACAAAAAACTATCCAATAAGTTATATTTTGCCTATTGGATAGTTTTCTATTTTACTAATTATAAATTATAAAACTCTAAAAATGATTTCATAACATAAGTGTGGTCATCCACTCCAGCTAACTCTCTTATAGAGTGCATTGCTAAAGTAGGGTTTCCAATATCAACTGAACGTATATTTATATGAGTTGAATTTATTGGTCCTATTGTTGATCCACCTCTTAAGTCTGAACGATTAACAAATTTTTGAACTGGAACTCCAGCTTTTTTACAAACCATTTCATATACTGCATCTGAATCTGCATCAGTTGTATATGCTTGATTTGCATTTACTTTTATAACTGGTCCTTTATTTATAAGTGGTCTACTTGTTGGGTCATGCTTTCCTGGATCAGCTGGATGAATAGCATGAGCATTATCTGCTGATATTATAAATGATTTCGCCAATGCTCTAAAGAATTCTTCTCTTCCTTTTCCTAATGATAAAACTATTCTCTCTAAAATATTTGAAAGCATCTCAGAGTCTGCACCTTGTTTTGTTGAACTCCCTATCTCTTCATTATCATAACAAACCATTACATTTGTTCCATTAGTTGTGTTAGCATTTATTAATGCTTCTATACCTGCATGAACCATTTGTAAGTCGTCTAACCTTCCCATAGATATAAACTCATCATTTAATCCAATTATACTTCCTTTTTCATACTCATATAAATATAAATCAAAATCTATAATTTCTTCTTTATTAACGTTTAACTCATTAGCTAATACATTTAATAAATAATTTCCTTTTTCAAGTTCTTCATTTACTAATGAAAGTATTGGTAATGTATGCTGTTGAGCATTAATGTCAAAACCTTTGTTTACATCCCTGTTCATATGTATTGCCATATTAGGAATTATTAATATAGGTTTTTTCACATTAATCAATTCTGTTTTAGGAAAAAGTATATTATCGCTTTTTAAAATTACTCTTCCTGCTATAGATAAAGGCCTATCAAACCAAGTACTTAATATTGGTCCACCATAAACCTCAGTATTTAATCTAATATAGGAATTTTCAACTGTCATTTCACAGTTTGGTTTTATTCTAAATGTTGGAGAGTCTGTATGTGCTCCAACTAATTTAAATCCATGTTCTTCAATTTCACCATTACCTACAGTAAAAGCTACTAATGCGGAATCATTTTTAGTTGTATAATACTTTCCACCTTTTTCTAAATCCCATTTAGAACTTTCTGATAATTCAACAAATCCTGATTTTTCTAATTTCCCTTTCACTGACTTAACTGCATGAAAAGCTGTAGGGCTTTCATATAAGAAATCTATAAGTTCTTTTGCAAATTTTATCGCCATAATACGAACACCTCCAAATTTAAATTCCAATTCTAGTATAACATATTAAAAATACCTAAGCATATGAAAAAAGTAATAGTTTAAAATTTAACTATATAGGATTCTTATGCAATTATTAAATTAGGTAATCTAAGACTTAGTTCAGTTAATAACTAAAATATACTAGTTATTCCTTTAATATATCTAATATGTTATAATTTAGTATTGAAATTTTATGGGTATACTAATTTTGGAGGTGCTTTTTTTGTTTTCAAATTTTTTAATTAAAAAATTCGTAAAAAATTATGATGATGTAAAAAATAAAGAAGTAAGAGAAAGATATGGTTATCTAGGTGGTATTATAGGTATCTTAGTAAATCTATTTCTATTTATAATCAAACTATCTGTTGGACTTATAAGTAATAGTATAGCTGTTATTGCAGATGCATTTAATAATTTATCTGACGTAGGCTCTTCTGTAATAACTATTTTTGGATTTAAACTTTCTAGTAAACCAGCAGATAAAGAACATCCATTCGGACATGGACGTATAGAATATATTTCTGCTTTAATTGTAGCTTTTTTAGTTATGTTAGTAGGATTTCAATTTATTTTATCCTCTATAGATAGAATTAAAAATCCAACTACTATAACTTTTGCTTGGATACCTTTTATATTAATACTAGTTTCTATCTTATTCAAATTATGGCTTAGCATATTTTATAAAAACCTTGGAAATAAAATTAATTCTTCTGCTTTAAAAGCAAGTTCTGTTGATGCTATCAGTGATGCAATTTCATCTAGTACAGTTGCCTTATCCTTATTTTTATCTAAATTTATTTCTTTTCCTATAGATGGTTATATGGGAATTATAGTTTCTTTAATAATTCTTTATGCTGGATTTAATCTAGTAAAAGATACCTTAGATCCACTTCTTGGCTCTGCCCCTGATGCTGAGTTAGTTGAAAATATACAAAAAGAAGTTTTAAAATATAATGAAATTCATGGTGTTCATGACCTACTAGTGCACAACTACGGGCCAGGAAGGATAATGGCTTCAATTCACGCTGAAGTTCCTTGTGATATTTCTATCATCAAAATACATGAAATAATTGATGCAGCAGAAAAAGAAATTTCAGATAAATTAAATATATTCTTAGTTATACATATGGATCCAATTAACACCAATGATGAGGAAATTTTAAAGGATAAGCTTTTAGTTGAAAACTTATTATTAAAATTTCCTATAATTAAATCTATTCATGATTTTAGAGTTGTAGGTGAAGGTGATATTAAAAATATTATATTTGATGCTGTAATAAATTCACATGAAAATCTTTCTAAAGATGATGAAAATAATTTAATTAAAAGTCTTAATGATGAAATAAAGAAAATTCATTCACATTATAATCTTTTAATAACAATTGATAGAGACTATTTAGGAATTTAATTTTTTTTCCATTAAAGATTAATTTTCAAAATTTGTGATTTATAGGAATAACAGAAATTATATTTTAGTTTCTGTTATTTTTTTACTTAAAATCCATAATAGTTGTATTTATTTTACAATTAATGCATAAATTAATATAAGAAAAATAATTTAACTATATTGGGTTAACTTATATATATTTAGTGAATATTATATATAGATAACAAATTTGGAGTGTGGTTTTATGTCAAAGAAACAAAAACATTACTTTTTAGGGGGAAATACATCAGTAGGATTTTACTCTCATTATGATTATATTCTGCCTCAAAATGAAGCTAGAAGAATAATATGTATAAAAGGTGGCCCTGGAACTGGTAAATCATCTTTAATGAAAAAAGTAGGAAACTTATTTTTAGATAAAGGTTATACTGTAGAATTTCACCACTGCTCCTCTGATAGCAATTCTTTAGACGGTGTTGTTATTAAAGGCTTAAATATAGCTTTATTAGATGGAACTTCTCCTCATGTTGTTGATCCAAAAAATCCTGGAGCAATTGATGAAATATTAAACATGGGACAGTGCTGGAATGAAGATGGTTTTAAAGAATATCGTGAAGATATATTGGATGTTCAAGATAAAATAAGTAAAAAATTTAAAAGAGCATATAGATTTTTAGCTGCAGCTAGAAATGTATATGAAGATTGGTATACTTTTAATAGAGAAACACTAGATTTTAATAAAGTTAATCATTTAAAGGAGAGCCTTAAAAATGAAATTTTCTCAGATGAAATTTCTTCAGTAGGCTTTGATAGACACTTATTTTCAACTGCATTTACTCCTGGCGGTGTTATAAGCTTTATTCCTAATCTAATAGAAGATGTGGAAAATGTTTATATATTAAAAGGTGCTCCTGGCGTTGGTAAAACTGAAGTATTAGCCTATTTAGCTGATGAAGCAGTAAAACGTGGTCACTATGTAGAAGTTCTTCACACACCATTAATGCCTGAAAAAATTGAGCACATCTTAATTCCTGATCTTAATACAGCTATAGTTACATCTAATGAAATTAACAAATTAGCTACTCAAGGCATTGTATATGATATGAATAAATTTTTAGATGAAGCATTAATAAAAGCTAATAAAGATGAAATAGAATATGTAAAAAATACTTTTTATATTCTTCTTAACAAAGCATTGTCTTGTATACAACAAGCTAAACATCTTCATGATGATTTAGAAAGTTACTATATTCCTAATATGAATTTTGATAAGATAGATGATGTATCTAATGAAATAATACAACGTCTACTTCAATATGAAAAAGAATATTTAGCTGAAAAACAATAAAAAGTTGGTATACATATGGGTTTAATCCATATATTTACCAACGAATAATTTAATATTATTAAGTTAGTGAACAGTGGTTTATAACTTAGGAAATTGACTTTCTGTTTCCTATAAAACTCTCCACTGCTCACTTTTATTTTTCATGTTAAAATAATATTACCTACTTTAATTTAAGGCTTTTTCTGATTCCATAGTTGCATTATCGGTTATAACTTTAGGATACCCTAAATATTTTAAAAGTTTTATAGCATTACCTGATTTACATACTCCATTTTTAAGCTTATAATCAAACACTAACCCTTCTTGCTCATCTACATCTTCACAGAAATAGTAACACTCATATTTTTCTTTAGATACTTCTGTTAATTCAATATCATGAGTTGCTACTAATGGTATTGCATTTTTATCAATAATATATTTTATTATCTCTCTTGCTGATGCAATTCTTTCTATTGGGTTAGTTCCTCTAAATATTTCATCTACCATGCATAATCCAGTTATATCCTCATCTATACTATTTAAGATTCTAAGCAATGCTTCACATTCACCTAAATAATAACTTGTTCCAGTATTAACATCGTCAGATACGCTTAAAGATGTTATAACCCTTAATAAACTAGCACTATATTCTTTTGCAACAACTGTATATATAGTCTGTGCAAAAAGCGCATTTATACCTAGCATTCTTAAAAATGTAGATTTACCTGCCATATTAGAACCAGTCAATATAACACCTTTTTTATCTAAAGAAAGCCCATTTGAAACAGCATCTTCTATTAAAGGATGTACACCATCTACTATCGAAAGTTTCTTCTTTTCATCTACAAAATTAGGTTTGCAATAATACTCTAATCTTTCTCTATAACTGGCTATAGAAATAAGAGCATCTATTTCTCCAACTGTTTTATAAACTTCTATCAACTTGTCTCTATTTTGTTGTATTGTATTTATTATATCGTAATATCCTCTTATCTTTGTTAAAAACAAGACATTTATATACTCTATAAATACATCTGCCCCTTCACTAGCCATTAAATATGTTGCCTTACGTTCTATAACATTAAAATATTTTATATTTTCTTTTAATATATTTTGATGTTCTAATAACGCACCATTACTCTTAACCTTATTTAACCCTTTTGCACAAGTTATAAGACTTGCAGCATAAGCTATTGAACTTACTTCATCTTCTATTTGTTTTTCAGATTTATAGTTTATAGAAGAGTTTAATGCAAAGCTTCCAAATAAAAACAATAATGCTTTAGCTCCTATAAAAAAGAACATAATTATTGCTACTATTGGAAGTAACGCTGCCAATTTATAAATATATTTCTTTGCTTGAACAATATTAGTTTTACTATTGAATAAGCTTATAATGTTTCCTTTTCTTTGTTTTCCAAGTGATAATAATGCTACCTGACTTTCCTCTCTCAACGTATCATTTTCTCTAAATTCTTCAATAATTTTATCACGTTTTAAAAGTTCTTGTACTTTTGTTTTAGGTGTTCTTAATGTGTAATACAGAATTTGTTGCCCTGCTGTTGTAATTGCAACATCAATTTTTGAAAATACATCTTTTAAGTCTAAATCACTAGCACTCTGATCATCTAATATGTAGTAATCTTTTTCTTTTAATTCTTCTGGGTGAAATTTTTCAAAGAAATTCCCAATTCTCTTAAAATCCCTTTTTTCATTCTCTCCATAAGGCCATTCTTCTTTTAGTTTTATCATTTTTTCTATTTTTTTATGTTTTCTATAGAAATACATAGTAATAGCTATAAATATAAGAACAACTATAAACCCTATACCATAATACATAGGAGACTTTTCTCTGCCTAAATAAAACGTTCCTACAACGGATCCAAAAGTTATTCCTAAAAAAAACATAAAAATGGTTTTAGCCATCATTAACTTACTATCCATTAACTCTCTCCCCCTCATTTTTTTTAATTTTCATGTTCAAGTAAACTTCTATCTTAAATTACATATAAATCTTAAAGCTCTTTAAACATCCTCTATATCAAAATTAGTTTATACTTTAATTCTAAATTTTTCAAGAAAAAATTATATAATGCTATTAGTAACTAATACTTTTATATGGAAACAAGCTCGCATTTAAATTTATTCAATAGCTTCAAAATATTTTTATGCAAAATGTAGCGTTGAATTTGAAGTGATTCGGAGCATGTCTCACTATTTTGGGTATCCAAGTTTTGGAACGAGTAATTTTAAAAGTCAACTTGGAACCCTATACAACAATCAAATTTCAAAATCATATATTTTAAATTATTCAAACTGATTTCTTTGCTTTTTTGTAAAAATATAGATATATAAACTAAATTTAAAACTTGTGTCCCTATATATCATAGTGTATAATAATTTTTCTAATTAAGAAAACTATATATTCACAACCATATTTATAGTGAAATAATATTAACTTAGGCATATGAAAAGAAATAAGCGACCTCATGTTCTAAGCATATTAGTCTATTATTTATTTGATTATAACTTATATTAAAGGAGATTTTTTTATGTTTGAAATAATTGAAAGAGACTTAGAGGATATTTTAAAAGAAAAATTAAAAGTTGCAATTTTGCAATTGAAAATATTGATTCTTTAGAAAGTATAAAACATATGGATAAAGTATATTTATCTAGAGCACAATTTAGACTTACTCTAATTAAGGAATTTAATCATGATGATACCTATGAAGAAGTATTAAAAGATGTTGAGGAAGCCTTAAAGATAAACCCAAACAACTTAAATGGACAAAAGCTAAAAGTAGAAGTTGAAGAATTACTTAAAAATAGTTAAATAAAATTTATACGTTATATTAAACAAAATAACAGGATAAAGATTGCTAAGCATTTTTTATGTTTTATAAAAAATTAGAGCTTACTCATATCCGTCCATTAGTAGATTCTATTACTTATATTTAATACTAAATTTATAATATAAATTTCTTCATAATAATTTTTTCTTCATACATTATCTAAAAATAGCTAGTAAAATTTTTATTATTTTACTAGCTAAAATTTAATTAATATTTATTTTTTTATATCAAAACGATCTGCATTCATTACTTTATTCCATGTTGTTACAAAATCTTGTATGAACTTTTCTTTATTATCATCAGATGCATAAACTTCTGCAACTGCACGCAATTGTGAGTTTGAACCAAATATAAGGTCAACCCTTGTTGCCATCCACTTCACATTTCCTGTTTTCCTATCATAACCCACAAACTTTTCTTTAACATTCGGTAAAGTCTTCCACATGGTATTAATATCAAGAAGATTTACAAAGAAATCATTTGTAAGACATTCTTCTTTATCGGTAAACACCCCCTCCTGTGACTGTTTATAATTAGTGTTCAACACACGCATACCGCCAATTAATACTGTCATTTCTGGAATAGTTAATGATAATAGTTGTGCTTTATCTATTAACATTTCATCTCCTGTTACTTCATAATTATCTTTCATATAGTTTCTAAATCCATCGGCCTTAGGTTCAAGTACATTAAATGACTTTATATCTGTTTCCTCTTGGGTTGCATCCGTACGTCCTGGAATAAAAGGAACAGTTATGTTATACCCTGCATTTTTTGCAGCTTTTTCTATGCCAACACATCCACCTAATACAATAATATCAGCTAAGGAAACCTTTTTATCCTTTGAATGTGCATTATTAAAACTACTTTGAATTTTTTCTAGTACTTTTAATATTTTGTTAAGCCTTTCTGGCTCATTAACTTCCCATTCTCTTTGTGGCTTTAATCGTATTCTTGCCCCATTTGCCCCTCCACGCTTATCTGACCCACGAAATGTTGATGCAGATTCCCATGCTGTTGTTACAAGGTCTGATATTGATAAGCCTGAATCTAAAATCTTTTTCTTAAGCTCTGAAATATTCTTTTTATTAATCAATTTATAGTTAGCTTTTGGGATTGGATCTTGCCAAATAAAGCTTTCTTTTGGAACTTCTGGTCCAAGATATCTTGATATTGGTCCCATGTCTCTATGAGTTAATTTGAACCAAGCACGAGCAAAATCTTCTTGAAACTTTTTAGGATTTTCTAAATAGTCCTTTGCTATAGCTCTATAAATAGGATCATAAATAAGGGCCAAATCTGCCGTGGTCATCATAGGTCTATGCTTTTTTAAAGGATCATAAGCATCAACTACCATATCCTCTTCATCAACATTTTTTGCTAACCATTGATAGGCTCCTGCTGGACTTTTAACTAATTCCCATTGATATTTAAATAATGTTTTTAAGTAGCCCATTGTCCACTTTGTTGGCTCAGCCTTCCATGCTCCTTCAAGCCCACTACCTATTGTATCTGGACCTTTACCAGTTTTATAGCTATTTTTCCATCCTAAACCTTGCTGTTCTATAGGTGCAGCTTCTGGTTCTGGTCCAACATAAGTAGGTGATGCAGCACCATGACATTTACCAAAAGTATGTCCACCTGCTATAAGTGCAACAGTTTCTTCATCATTCATTGCCATACGAGTGAATGTTTCCCTTACTTCTTTTACTGATGCCTTAGGACTTGGATCTCCATTGGGACCCTCTGGATTTACATAAATTAAGCCCATCTGTACAGCCGCTAAAGGATTTTCAAGTTCTTTATCTTCTTTATCCTCTTTATCCTGTTCATCACGTTCATTTCCAAGCCACTTTTTTTCACTTCCCCAGTAAATATCCTCCTGCGGTTCCCAAACATCCTCTCTTCCGCCACCAAAACCAATTGTCTTTAGTCCCATAGATTCAAATGCACAATTACCTGTTAATATCATAAGGTCAGCCCAAGATATTTTATTTCCATATTTCTTTTTAATTGGCCAAAGTAAACGACGTGCTTTATCTAAATTTATATTATCTGGCCAGCTATTAAGTGGTGGAAAACGTTGAAGTCCTTGTCCTCCCCCTCCTCTACCATCACCAATTCTGTAGGTTCCTGCACTGTGCCAAGCCATACGAATAAAAAATGGTCCATAATGGCCATAATCAGCTGGCCACCATTCTTGTGAGTCTGTCATCAACTTATATAAATCATTTTTTAGTTCGTAATAATCTAGCTTTTCAAATTCTTCAGCATAGTTAAAATCATTAGACATAGGATTACTTTTCTCACAATTTTGACGAAGTACATTAAGCTTAAGCTGGTTTGGCCACCAATACTCATTAGTGGTTCCTTCTCCTGCTACTGCTTTACTTCTTCTTCCTGTCATAGGACATCTTATTTCTGACATAACATTATCCTTTCTTATATAAATACTATTACAGTAAATTATATAAATACTTAACTATTACTATGCCTTAATTCGTAGATAGTAAATATTAAAATTTTTAGTTGTATCAATATTTATACAAAACAATAGGCAAAATCTAAAAAGTAGATAATTACTTAAAAATTACTAATATCAAGTTAATTTATTTCCATGAAAATAAAAACCTTGAATCTACAAATATGTATTTTCAAGGTCTAGTTATATTTTTATAGTTAATAAGACTAATTTATTAATTATAAATATTTATGTACACACTAATATAAAAAATTCTCTGATTATAATTAATTTTAAATCCTTAATTTTTTATTATATTAGGTTTTATATAATATAACATCTCATTTGTCTTTAAAATTATTTCTTCTTAAATTCCTTATTATCTAAAATAATAACCTCTGACTTATCTTCCTTTGCTTCTTTTTTTGTATTATTTACAAGTTTTATAATATCCTTATAAGATTTTTTTGCTCCCTTTATAAGCAAAGGTACTCCTATAAAATCAATTTTTAACATCCTAGAAAATAATCCGCCAAAAGTCATTGGTAATGGCACCGTCGGAGACGTATTAGAAAATATAATTTTCTCATTTAATAGATCTTGTTTATGGAGCATAGAAGCTAAATTATATAATCCTGGAATTAAAACTTTTGAACGTCCTCTACCTACAACATAGACTTCATTTCCATCTTTATCACTACCATAATAAAAAAGTTCTCCACGATTTCCATATACTAACTTATTAAAGTTAGGTAAATTCAAGATTTCATCCTTAGTCGGTTCTCTAGTTTCATCTAGCATTTCTAAGTGATAAGCCATTGCTAGAATAGATGAGTGGGTTCCTCCATAACAGTTATATATATATATCATTAAATCACCTAATTTCTTATTTTTAATTTTTCTAACAATTGTAGTATATACATTAAGTATCAGAATTAAACAGTCTTTAAACAAGTTTTATCCACAGTCTTCAATTTTTGTATAATTTATATTACCACTATCAAATCTAATTTCTTAATAGTTCATGTATATTTAATTGCAGTAGCACAATAATATAACCATATAAAATTCCTGTCTTAACTAGTATAATTATATGATTTACCCAGGTCCCCTATATATTTAAATTTTTGCACATAATTTTTCTGCAATGATTTCAAGAAAATAACATAATGATTTTTATTACATTCAAAGATAACTATAATCCACTTTCTTTTAATTTTTTCTATTTCGTCATAAACCGAATTTTTAACAAAAAATTCTGATAAAAAAGCTCTAACATAAACTGCTGGAGCTTTTAATCTATGATAAGATTATTCACTGTATGCCTGATTTCCAGTTAAATGTAAAAAAGATAAGCTTATCACATGCTAATCAATTATATGTTTATTATCCTTAAAAAATTTCATTATTTATGATTCAGTTCTCCGTAACTACGTAGGAGTATACTATGGATTCTTTCATTATCCAATTATAGGACTATGTTTTTTTTAATTTGCCTTATTAAGTTTCCCTTATTTTCTTTCAGTTGAGTAATTCTATTTACATTAGCTCCAGATGGATGTGGAAATCCTTTAAGAATCTGTTTTTCACAAATAATTTCTTCTTCTGATAACTTACATAGTACCTCTTCAACTGCTCTGCCTAAGGGTATTATTAATATATTTTTAAAATTTTCAATGTCATTAAGTTCTTTAATAAAATTATTATATACATATTTCATTAAGAACTTACTTTTTAATAATTTAGGTGTATGTCCTGAATAATTCTGTTTCTTTACAAACACAGGATAAGGTATCAGTGATACAGTATGTAGTAAGTAATCTTTATCTTCAAATAAGGCAGAACAACTATTTATACTTAACGCCTCATTAAGTTTTATATCATCTAACATACTAATTATATTTTTTCTTAAGCTTCCACTAAATCTACCAGCCACCTTACATTTATATTGAATTTCTTCAATATCAGTTTCTAGTTCTAGTTCTTTTCGAGCAGTGGAAATAGCTGTGCTCATTTGTTGGAATCCAGGTGTTATTCCAATAATGAATATCTTGGCTTTTGAGTTTAAATAATCATTGTGTGGAGCATAATATATTTCTATATTTCCGTTTTTTTCTATAAGCAAATCATCTATTAATAATTCACTTTTTTCATATTTATCTTTTATAGGAAGCTGTTTTATAACTTCTTCATATTCATATAATGTTTTTTTCATACGTCCCTCGCTATCTTAGTTTTTATTATTTATAATATCCTTTTTATTGTACTTCTAAAAACTGATTATATTCTGCTGACAATTATATTTTTATTATCTCCTGTATTTTATATTTTTTACTTTTATTATTTCTTACTTTAAGAACTCAATAGAATATCTGTGTCAAAGTGTTGGAACTTTATTATAGAAGTCATAAACACCCGTAAAACGGGTGGCTTGCTCACCCCCTACAAGGATGTATTACTTCCAACACCTAAATGGTGTTAGCTTTTATTTTATTTAAGCCATTGTGGATATGGCATTAAGAACAGGGTTTAATGAATACACAATTCCAAGATGGAAATCAACCTTTAAAATTTAAAAATACTTTGAAGAACAAATAGGAACATCTATTTATAATATTTTACCGAATGTAAAATTATTTAATAGAGCAAACGCTTTATTTCATAACAAAATTCATAAAAAGCCTTAGAACAACTAATTAGTTATTCTAAGGCTTTGTTCTATTATATTTCTAAAGTTAGATACATATACTGTCCATCTGAAGTAATATCTCCCTTTTTAACTTTTATTTCTTCTTTAAAAAGTGGCCCTGCTATAACTGCAGTATGAAATTCCCCACCTTCTCCACAAGGATCAATACCTCTTTCTTCAAGTTCTTTCATATAATCAAAAGTAAGTACTTTTCCAAGGTCTTCTTTCTTCATTCCTTTTTTTGTATCAATTGTTATAACCTTAGTTATAAATCCTAAAGAAATAAATTCCTTAACTACTTCTTTGTGATCCATTTTCCAAAGAGGTATTCCAAGCTCAAGTCCTACACTATGAGTAACTCTTTCATGCCAACACTCATTCTCAGGAACATCAATATCCCCTGTTACAAGAACTTGAGCTCCTTGTCCTTTTGCTTCTTTTAATATTTCTACAAATACTTTTTCATAGTTATCCCAATTTGCTGCTCCTATAAAAAGAGGTATTCCTATTGCTTTTGCTTGTTCTTTAAGTACATCTGTAAATAAACTATGAGCTCTTGACCTTTCTCCATCTTCCTCCATCATTACAATAATACCTAAAGCTGTCCCCTGTTCCATAGCTTTGTATAAAGCTAAAGTACTGTCTTTGCCACCACTATATGAAGCTATAAATTTTTTATTCTTAGCACCATCAATCCAATTCTTCATTACTATACCTCTACTCCCAAATTCATATGTTTTTCTATAATTTTTCTTGTGTGTTAAATACATTATTAATCAACTTCTATAATTCATTTATAATTAAATTTTCTCCATTTATCTAAAAAAATGAATTATATTTTAAATTATACTATAAAAGATTTAAAATCATATTAAAAATCTTCATTATTCATGGTACCCTTCCCCATATTAGTAACAAGTAATGTTTTATTTATAATTACATCTTTTCTATATTTACTTATTTGTACTTTGATATTTTTTCAACTTATTATTTAAATCATTTGTATCTACTAAATTCATAACATAAATACTATATCTCATAGCTATAATTGCACATTGAAGTATAATAAATAGTAGAACACCTAACCAAGGCTCTATTATAGGAAACCATTTGAATATTATTGCTGCTCCAACTATTAATATATTAGTTACTACAGTCCATAAAATTGTATTTTTTCTTTTCTTATCTTTTGAAAGAATATCATAATTTTTAAAAGAAAAATGTTCTATTAATGCAACTATAAAGGCTACAATACAAGTTTCGAATAGAGTAAATATACTAATTGTATTTACTCCTTTAATTAAATTTACTATTGAAATAAAAATACTATACCTAACGAATATAAAGCCATTTTGGGTTTTACTTGTGATCCAAATTTATAAAATTTATTAAAAGCATCCATTATTAACTACCTCACTTAAATTATTTTCTTTCAAGTTTTTTGTCTTAAAATAGGTGCATAATGTCTTGATACAATTATTTTTTCATTACTTTTCAAATAAACTTCAATCCTTCCTGAAGTGTAACTTTTAAGACTTTTTATTTTATGAAGATTTATTATTATAGATTTACTTATCCTTAAAAATCCAACATCTGAATAGCTACTTTCTATTTCAGCTAAATTTAATCCAGTTTGAAATACATCTTCCTTTGTATATACAAACACTTTTTCATCTACAGATTCACAATAAAAAACTGAATCTGGTGATAATAGTATTAATTCACTTTTTTCTTTAAACACACATAATTTTTGTGTTCGTGACTTTAATAAAGATAATATATGAAGCATTTCTTCATCTATGCTTTTGCATCTTAATATAATTTCATTTTCTTCTACATCTGTATGCTCAACAGTAATTTTCATTATTACCTCCCAAAACTTTAATAAGAATTCTTATATTCTTAGTATATAGCTATTAATTTTAATCGGCAATTTTATGTTTCTAAGTTGTATTAAATGTCTGGTAAGATACATTTCTACTATGAATTATTACTTTCTTAAGAATAAGAAAAACTACTAGAACTTAATGCATATTAACAATTTTTATACTTTTTATTAACAACTTATAACTATTAAGTCCACTTTCTTTATTGTGTACTGCTATTCTAAATTGTTATTATAATAATTGCTACTATATCATTGAACAGTAAATGATATAGTTTTTTCTTAATGTAAATTATTTTAACTTTTAAATCTTTACTTTATTAAATTATAAATTGGAATTTGAATAATTGATACTCTTTAACGGATTAAATTTAAAAGCAATTTTCAAAAAAATTCTCTTAAAAAAAATAAAGAATTCCTTTATAATAAATAATATAAAAATATTGACGCGTATAATTGTTCAGCGTGAAATGTTTTAATTCACTAAGAAAAGATGGACATGTAGTATGGAAATTTGTATGAAACTACCGAGAAACAAGAAGGAGTTTGCATTATTTTTATTAAGTATTTCAATAATATCAGTGAATATAATTGCACCATTGATTACTTGCTTTGAAGTTGAGTTTCATATGTATGTATGGGCAGATGCAATAAAAGTAATTCCTTTTATTTGGATTTGTGTGATTGCCTTAATTTTAATCACATATAAACCTGCTGAATGGTTGACGGCAAAAATAGTAGATAAAGAAGACAGTTTTAATTCTCATATCATTATAAATATTTTATGTACGGTATTTTTAATGTCAATATTTTTGACTGTAATTTGTACATGGATAGGAAATAGGCAAGTTAACATGAAACCAATTCGAATGTTCTTTTATAAGTGGCCACATAATATTGCAATTTCCTTTGCAGTAGTGATATTTATTGCACAGCCAATAGAAAGATTTGTTATGTTAAAAATATATTAGATTAAAGATAAAAAAAGTATATTAAAATAGTAAAAGACTGCTTTAGCAGTCTTTTCATTATTTATAACAAATTACCATTTGTCTACTATCTACAAATCATTTTTCTGTTTTATTATAATATATTTTGTAAGTATAGTATTACCTATGATACGATTCTCCGTGTTGTTAGCAAGTGATGTTTGTAAATCGTATATTTTATGTTATTCTTCTATTACTTTTATCTTTATAAATAAAAGAGTATTCCATTTGTAGGATTTCTTCGCTTCACATTAATTTATTTTTATATATAATAAATACTTTTGACACTTCTTTAAGAATATATCTTAATGTATTCTTTAATCCATCTTTTAGTTTATTTGTTGTTTTGTACAAACCATTGTTAAAACACATATTGAATACTTAATAAACACTGTTAATATATAGTTATATTAGTAATTTTTCATTGACTCATTAAACTGCATATACTTTATACCATATCTGTTGACTAATAATTTGTTCACACATAGCATTTACGTTGATTTTATTTTCAATTTTACATTTTTTATTGCACTCAATCCAATTTTCATATAAGTTGAATTATTCTAGAAGTTTTTTTAATTCTTCACTACATCCTTTAACACAACTTATATATTTTTCAATATTTTTTTTGGTATTATAAAGAAATACATTTATTTTTTCGTTTTGAGGAGAAGTTCTTATTTTTTCTTTATATATTATTTTGAATTCTTCTTTAGTTATATCATTAAAGTCTTCTCTATTATTACTAATTGTTAATAATAAGCTTGATGAAGCATTATATAATTCATCTATACTTTGAAGTTCCCATCTGCTTAATAAATTATCATATGAAGCTTTTATTACTTCACTTTCCTTAGTTAATAGATAAGCATTTCTAATTATTATATTAAAAATAATATCACTATCATTTTCCTTAACATCCTTATCTTTAAGTATTCCATTCTGATAAGACAATAGTAGTAAGAACTTAGAAAGTGCAATTTTCTTTACTTTTGATAAATCCTCATATTTTTGTTGATTTAACCCTTTGGAGAAAATAAACATCACAATGCCCACAACTAATCCTACACAGCAAATTTGAGTTATAATTTCTTTTACCCTAACTATATCTAATACAAAGTTTAGTCTAATTATGTCTTTTATATCTACTTCTGAATTACAGTAAATAAGTGCTAGAAGTGATACTACTATGAGCACAATACTACTCATATAATAAAGCTTTGCTCTTTTCATATAATTATCCCCTATTCGTCCTTCTAAATATTTTTTAAACTTAAATAAATTTTTTTCTAACTCTTTGCTATTTAAACTCTCTATCCACACATATGCTCCTTTATCTAGTAGCATAGATAAACGATACAAGCTTATTCTACCAAACTTTACAATTTCAATTTTCATTCTTTTCTTGTCTTCATCTCTACCTTTTAGCCGAATAAATATCTGTTCATATTGATTATATACTGCTAATCCATATACTACTGGCATATTTAATATAATTAATATTATAGGCAAAATAAAAACTTTTATAGTTTGAAAATCATATAGTTGTCTCCACTCCATTACTAAATTGCTTATAATGAAATATATTAAATAACACCCTATCAACCCCCGAAAGTTATCTAATAATTTCTTTACTTTAATATATTTCTTGTCACTATCAGCCACATAATATAAGTATGTACCAATTGTAACTATCGGTATAATAAGTATTTCTATCCATAATGAAAATGACCAAAATCCTACAATAAAAGATATTAAAATAACCCATTTTATATTTTCCCTTATAAGCTTTCTAAAAAAATACTGATCTTTAGCCTTTTCTAATGCCCTTATGAAAATAGGAATTTCAACAAAAATCACCCAAAATATAGTATCTTTTAGCAAGTATATATTCCAAAATCCAATATACTGTAATATATTTATAATTCCTACCAAAAAGCATATAAAAACAATATAAAACAATATAAACTTTCTACAAAATATAATAGGTAGAACACTTTTATAAAATTTTCTGCCAATCTTATTAAGACTTAATACTATCATAATAGTTAGTATCCACAAAATAGAAGCTATTTCTCTATTTGAAAAAATTTGTTGAACTTTTGATAACATTTTTCGCCCCCTAACACCAACTTAATTTTATGTATTTTTATGTTATATACCATATATTTGAAATTCTACTTCTTATATTATATTGTATTAATGCATAAAATACAAAATATATAGTAATCCATTCTCTATTTTAGATTTATTCTCACTAATTTATTCTTAGATAAACTAGTATTTTTATTTATAAAAGTAATGTTAGTCATTGATATTACTTGACTAAGGTTATTTTTCTCACTTACTATGATACGGAGAATAGTATCAGTAGTAAGTGAGGTTTTTAATGTCTTCAATTTAATATATCAATTAGCTTATTTATTATTTTTCTTTTTACTAAACTTATGACTTTCAAACCCATTATACATAACATCTTTTGCTTAGAAATTAAAATAACCTTTGTTTATATTAATAGTCACGTCTTCACCAATTAACATTTTAAAGTCCTTTTTCATAAAATTAGATATCTCTTTCACATCTTCATAAAAATTAATACTTACTATTAATTCATCTACATTTATTATTAGTTCTATAAACTTTTCCTTTTGAAATCTTATACTCATTTATTACAACTTTATTCCTATATACCTAGGATTCCTCTATTAAGCTACTCCGTTAAATATTAAAATCTGATTTTACACTTTCAACATCATGTACCACATAATAAGCAGTATCATATATTCTATTAGACGTGATTTATGCATTTATATTACTTATAAACTCCTTATTTTCAAATATAAAAACAACTTTAGATAACTTTTAACTTTAAGCATTCTCAAATTTTTAACATATTAAAACAATAATAAAATAAAACTTAAAGAAACTAATCTTTAAGCTTTATTTTAGGTTCAACAGGTATTTCTATATTAATTGTAATAATTCTATTCATATATTCAGCCCATATTTTTCCATTATGTAATTCAATAATTTTTTTAGCAATAGCAAGTCCAAGACCTGAACCTCCATCTTCTGTTCTTGCTTTATCAATTCTATAAAACTTATCAAAAATTTTATTTAAGTCATCAAGAGGCATAACCTCGGTCTCATTTGATATAGAAATCGCTACTTTTCTATTATCTATATTAAGTCTTACATATATATTAGACGGTTTGGTACTGTATTTTTTTGCATTAATCAAAATATTATCAAATACCCTAACTATTCTTTCTATATCAATTTTAACAGTAGCATCCTTATCCGGAATGTCCAGTTTAATTATCATGCCTTCCTTTTCAAAGATAGGTATGTATTCTCCTATTAACTGTTCAAGTAAACTACCTAAATCAACTTTATTGTAATTTAAGTCTATTTTAGGACTTGATAGTTTAGTGTATTCAAATAGTTCATCTATTAATTTCTTTAGGTTTTGAGATTTATTATAAATTATTTCAATATAATTATCGAACTGCTCTTTATTCTTATAATTTCCCATTCTTAGTAAATCAATATATCCAACTATAGAGGTTAATGGAGTTCTAAGGTCATGAGAAACACTTGAAACAAGTTCATTTTTTACATTTTCGCTTTCTCTTTCAACATCAAACTTATGTTTTAGTTCTAAGGACATAGAATTTATATTTGCAAAAAGTTCAGCTAACTCATCATTTCCTTTAATTTCAATACGCTCACCTAAGTTGCCATTTGCAATACTCTTAACCTTTTCTGACGCATACTTTATGTATTTTATTTTCTTATTAATAAGAAACAAAAAAGTAATAATAAATACACAAATGGTAATAAAAAATATCAATAAGTAAGAAATATTAAAGTATAATACATTTATATTTTCAGGATTAGCCATGTAAAAGAGGATAACATATTGTGAAATAACTATAAATATTATTAAAGATATAATAAAACTTATTGCTACTGCTAATATTAACTGAGTACCTATTCTACCGGTAATTTTATTTTTAATCATATCTTATAGCCTACTCCCCATATAGTCTTTATATAAATAGGATTTTTAGGGTCATCTTCAATCTTTTCTCTTATATTTGTTATATGCACCATTACAGTATTGTTAGATTTTAAAAAATCCTCTTTCCATACTGCCTCGTATATTTTGCTAATACTTAGAACTATACCCCTATTTCTTACAAGGAGTTCAAGTATATCAAATTCTTTAGGTGTAAGTCTTATATCCTTATTTCTAACTAAAACCTGTCTTGTATCTGTATTTATTATTAAATCTCCTACCTCTATTATATTAGTATTGATATTTTCTTCCTTGTTGTATTTTTTATACCTTCTTAGTTGAGATTTTACTCTTGCCATTAGTTCCATTGGATTAAATGGCTTTATCATATAGTCATCAGCACCGGCAGCTAAACCATGGATTTTATTCATGTCTTCTGATTTTGCTGAAAGCATAATTATAGGCATATTTTCTAAATTTCTTATCTTAATACAAGCTTCTATCCCATCCATTTCAGGCATCATTATATCTAATAAAATTAAGGATATAGTTTCTGTTTTTAGGATATTCAATGCTTCTATAGCATTTCCTGCTCTTACCGTTTGATAACCTTCATTTTCTAAATATACAGAAATAAGATTTCTGATTTCTTCATCATCATCCACAATTAATATTTTATCATTCATAATTTAATTCGCTCCTCTTACCATAAAAATTTATGTTATTCTTCTTGCTACAATACAAAATATATGCAGGTGGAATATTTATAAATTCTTTTTGTATGCTGATTGATTCAAAGTATTTATTTATAAACTCTTTCTTTAATAAAGTATATTGAAATGTAATAAAATTGCCCTCTTCTTTTAAAATATTTCTTGTTTTATTTAATATATTTGAGGATACATTCTTAGGTAAACTCGCAAAAGGAAGATCTGATACAACATAATCAACATAAGGTATGTTATATTTTTTTAAGTATTTAT
>NZ_HE611051.1:235571-322460 GCF_000285575.1 Clostridium senegalense JC122
CTTCTTTTAAAATATTTCTTGTTTTATTTAATATATTTGAGGATACATTCTTAGGTAAACTCGCAAAAGGAAGATCTGATACAACATAATCAACATAAGGTATGTTATATTTTTTTAAGTATTTATCTACATATTCAGCAGAATCATTAATAATGTATAAGTTTATTTCTTTTTTATATTTCTCCTTTAATAAATTATAAAATTCATAATTATGCTCTATAATCAGGATTATGGTATCTTTATTTCTATACTTTAATAATTTATCAGTAAACACACCAGTACCAGGTCCATACTCAACAATGTATTGTGCTTTTGAAAAATCTATATTATCAATCATTTTTTCTGCAAGGTTATGTGAACTTGGAAAAACAGCTCCAACAGTTCTGGGATTTAATATATATTGCATTATAAACTTTAGTCTTCTCATAAATACTACCTCCTATTAATTAAGTTCTTCAATGATAATAATTATAGTAAAAAAATCTAAAGAAAAAGTTATGAAAAACCTTAAGATTTCTTAATTTTTATTATAAATGATTTATAAATTTTTGATACAACATAAACTCATACCTTAATTAAAGAATAGGTATGGTTTCAAAGTTCAAAATGCAAAAATCTTAATCTGCTATAAAGTTAACTAAGATAGCTTTTAAATATTGTAACTATATTCCTATAAAGAAATTTGAATCTATAATTGAAATTTCAACTTCTTAAATTTGAAAAGTTATTTTATAATTAATATAAAAAAGAATCTAATTCTAAATATTTAATAACACTAAATACTTGAAAATAGATTCTTTTACACATTTTTATTCTAAATTAATGACTATATATGAACCATATCATCCATAATAAATTCACCTATACACCACAAAATACGGTTACTTCTAACCTAAAACAACTATTTTTTATATTATCTACTTTATTCACCTATGGAATTTAATTCATTACATATATCATCTATTTCGTTATAACTACTTGTTACATCTGTTATGCTACTATTAAGCTCATCAATAGCCGCAAAAATTTCTTCCATAGCAGTTGCAGTGGATTCTACAGCTTCGCTAATATCATTTACTAAATTTAATGTATTTTTCATAGTACTTTCAAGCAATATAGACTGCGATCCAACACTTCCTGAATAGCTTAATACATTAGAAGTATTCTTATTAACATCTTTAAATAGTTTTTTAACATCATTTGTATGTTCATTACATAATTCAATTGACTTTCCTTCTTTTAATATTTCTTGTGCAACTACCTTTGTTTTATTAGATATATTATTCAATATTACTTCTATTTGATTTGTAGATATTTTCGAATCCTTAGCAAGTTTTCTTACTTCTTCTGCAACCACAGCAAAACCTTTCCCATACTCTCCAGCTCTAGCTGCTTCTATTGATGCATTAAGAGCTAATAGATTTGTTTGCTCTGATATTTCTGTAATACTGTTAATAATATTAACTATTTTTGTATTTTCATCACTTAACTCATTTATCATGGATACAACACTTAAAACATTTGTATTTACCTTATTCATTTCCGAAGATAATATATCTACTTTATTATTACCTTCTAATACAACATTTTCAGTTGATTTAGATAACTCCTCCATAGTTTTAATAGCATTCGTAACTTCTTCTACTTTTTTTACTCCACCCTCTATTGAGGATTTCATTCCACTCATTACATCCACTTCTTTAGTTGCACTATTAGCAACGTCACTTGTAGAGCTAGTTATTTCTTCAGCTATTTGTCCTGCTACAGAAATTCCACTTTTTATTTTTTCATTAGTTGTTGTTAAAACTTTTATAGTACTATATATTTTTTCTAATAACAACTCTGCTTTAGATTTAGCTTCTTTAGTAGCTTTATGAGTTTCTTCTAAATTTTTATAAATACTTTTAGTAGTAATGGCATTAATTGATAATATAGCTGATCCTGCTATTATGTATGCTATATAAAATACTAATTCATGGTATTCCACTGAAGCAAATAAGGTTGTCTTATAACCTAAGAAAAAATATACCACAAGTATTATAGCCAAAACTGCTTCAATAATTAATATTCTTAAATCTTGATATACACTCATTAATATAACACCATAATATATCAAAATAAAGTTAGCCCAATTTGGGTCTGATATAAACATTACACATATGACAGCAGTATACATCATTACTGTATAATACATTGTTTGAATAATGCATTTCTTTTTTATTAATATTAAATCGATTATAACTAAAGGTATAGATATTCCAACTAATATTAGTATGGCATTCCTATCTACATTTAAAATTTTATCAACAATTGCCCTCAATACTACAGATGCTATGAATCCCACCAACATAATTTTATTCTTTAATTCTGCATTTTTTTTATAATCCACAAATACGCCTCCTTGCTCAATATACCCTTATTATTATTCGTAATATTGTTATATAGCTTTACATTTTAAAACACTTTTCCGCATAATTTTCTTAATTTACAGAAATATTCTTCGATAATTATAAGTATACATATTTAACAATAAAGATAAGGCGGAGATAAAATGAATATAAAAATTAAAAACATAGAATATTACCATCCTAAAACAAGTTATTCTAATGAATACTTTTTAAATCATTTTTCAAAACAGGATGTTGATATTTCTGGATTATTAAATGTTACTGGAAGAAATCAGAGATATGTTTCTGAAGATTTTCACGAAAATTCTTTAACTATGGCTATAGAAGCTTGCAGTAAAGTAATAAGTACTGTGAATATAGATGTACAAGATATAGGTTTAGTTGTATTTGTATCCTCTACGCCAGAATATCTATCTCCTACAAATGCTGTTAAAATTCATGAAGCTTTAGGTTTATCTAGAAGTTCAAATGCATATGATATGAATGGTAATTGTTGCGGAATGATTATTGCAATGGATCAAGTCTGTAGAACAATGAAGAGCAATAATAGAATTAAATATAGCCTACTTGTAGGCTCTGACTTAGTAATTAGATATTCAAGAAAATCAGAACCTATTACTTATGCTAATTTTGGAGAATCTGCATGTGCTGTATTACTAGAAAACACAGAAGATAGCATATCCGATTTCATAGATAGTTCATCTTACGTAGACAGCTCATTAAGCGGCTATATAAAATTTCCTCCTGTGGGCTTTTCCAATATATTGCCAGTAGATGGAAATATATCAAAAGATAATAGAATAATAGAATGGGCAGATTTTAATACAGATGAGGCCTTTGCAAGTTCTGTTGACTCAATAAATGAAATATTAAATCGAAATAATTTAACTAAAGATGATGTGAAATTATATTGTCTATCTCAATTTTCAAAGAAAAATATTGATATAATAAGAGATACTTTAGAAGAACCAGAGAAAAAATTTCCATTCGTAGGTGACAGATTTGGATATACAGGTGTTACAAGCCCATTTATGGCCTTATCCGACTCTGTTTCAAATGGTAACATTAAACCTGGAGATCATGTTATTTTATGGACGGTTGGAGCTGGTGTAGTTGCTTCGTGCATACTACTTAGATATTAATATGGGGAAACAAGCTGCAATTTAAATTTATTCATCAAATTTTTGTTATCAGTTGAGAAAAATAAGTGCAAATATATTTAGTTAAAAATTAAGAATTAAGAATTTAGGCTGAAAGTGGCAACCACTTTCTGAAAATGATTTTTAAAAATTTATAAAAAGATACTTTGAGAATTACTCGGAACGAAGTGACTAGTAATAACCACAACTATTCACTCTTAACTTTTAACTAAAATAATCTGTTAGTTATATACTAGCCATCTATAAACTAAAAAAGCTGTAGTTTTATCTACAGCTTTTTAACAGTTCTTATTTAAATGTTATTTATGCAAATCCCTATAGTATTTTGGATATTTATCACTTTTGTTTTTATTACAAATGCTTATTGATTTTTCCTTATTAAGTGGAAGCATACCTTCTGATTGCTTAAATACTTCTTTATTTACCTTCTGAGCAAAGCATCCTATTTTAGGTTTACCAATATAATTTTTCATTTCAATCCAAAGATTTTTTATAGATTCTTCTTTTACATTTCCAAACCTCATAGGTACAAAATCACAAGGATACAATTCTCCTGAAGCACTTATATAGGAATGTTGATTTCCTGCACCACAACCAAATTTTGCTTCACTTTCTGTATACACAAAAGTTGTTATCTTAGGTAAATCACTTCTTTTATTTGCCTTATGTTGTATCTTTATAAGTTTTTCCCTATCACTTTTATTATAAAGCACATTTTCTAATTGCTTTTCAGTTAAAAGGTTTCCACTTAGTATAGGTTCCAATATTTTCACTTCATGAGCACCATTATCTTTTGCAAGTTTAAACAATCTAAACAGTTTTTCTTCATCAAGATTTTCCTTTAATATAACTGTTTGTGCCATTGTATATAATCCTGCCTTATTTGAATTTCTAAGTGCCTCAAGTGCATAATCAAAAGCAATTTCACTGTTTCTATTGTTATTATGTTTCTCTTTATCATAAGAATCTAAACTTATTCCTATACCAAATAATCCACTATCTTTTAATTTTTTTGCTTTCTCATAGCTTAAATTAAAACCACTAGTAAATAAAATTGATGTGCTTCTATTATCTATAGCTCTTATAATATCAAATATATCCTCACGTACTAATGGCTCTCCTCCTGTTATTCCAATAATAGGCACATTCATATTTTGAAGTTCTCTAATAACCTTAATCCATTCTTCCTTTGTTAATTCCTTTTCTGCTGCTCTATTTTTTGCACTGCAATACAGACAATTATTAGGGCATTTATTTGTTATACATAAATACATAGATATTGGTGCAGTTCTTTCAGCATACATTTGCTTTGTAAATATATTTATAGGTTCATCTACCGCTAGGATATTCTGTATAAATGATTTAGTTGGAAAAGGTGGAAAAAAAGTGCTCAATATGTATTTATCCTCATGCTTCACTATCTTCTCTCCCTTTAAAATACCACTCATCATTTTTATGTATTTTAACAGGGTAAAATTCTCATCTTCTTTTAAAATATTATAAATTTCTAATATGCCCTTTAGAACATTTTTATCTATAGCCATTTTTGTCATGATTTTTAAATTATTAATACTCATTTATTTCTATTCCTTTCTAAAGATACCATATGCAAATTTATGATTTATCTCATACATTCCATTTTTATATTTTTCTTTTTTTATTTTTTCAATTATTAAAGGTTTAACTTCATTGTAGTTGTTAAAGATTTTCCTAGTTCCTGCTGCTGCCCCAGTTATATTTAGCCACTGTAAAAGTTCTTCTGGCTCTTTAAAACTAAAGAATACCTCACCTTCTTCTACCTTTAAAGCTTTAAATCCATATTCACTGCACCATTTAACTAATCCCATCTTTCCCTTAGGTAAATTCAATTTTATATCCATAGGTTTAATTACTTCCTTTTGCTTCTCACTCATAACCTTCAAAAAAATACTTTCTATTTTATCTAAGGTTCCTTCAATATTTGTGATTATTGCTAATATACCTTCTTGTTTTAAAACCTTATTAAAAAGTTTTAATAGTTCATTATGATCAAAATAAGAAAGTGCCCAACCAAAAAATATAACATCATATTTTTCATTAGTATTTCTTAAAAATTCAATACCATCACTCTGAATAGCTGTCACTCTAGGATTATTGGTTTTCAAAAGCTTTTCAAGCATTTTATTGGACTGATCTACAGAAGTAATTTTATATTTTATAGATTTATTTAATAAGCTTTTTGTTATGTAGCCTGTCCCACAAGCAAAATCAAGTATTTTTAATTCTTTATCTGTTTCTATGTGCTTTGAATGAATAATATTGTCCGTATATCTACTCATCTCTTTAAGCCAAAAATGATATGTATCTGAAACTTTATCATACTCGTCCTTATAATCATCCCTGCTTACAACTTCCTTTTTTATAAGTTTATATCCAATCTTTGAGTAGAACCATATTTTATTTATCATCTTTTCTCTCCTACAAATATAAAATAATACCCCTTATCATAAACCCTTTGTATGTAAAAATATTCTTCTAGTAAACTCCTAACTTCATCTCTAGTTCTAAAAAACAATCGTCCAAATAGAGTAAATTCAAATGCTCTCAATAATTTTGTTTTTATGTGCTTTCTATTAAAGTCCATCATAACTATCTTTCCGCCATACTTTAATATTCTATTTATTTCAACTATAAGATCTTTTTGTTCTTTAATATGATGGAAAACATCACTTAATATTACTATATCAATAGAATTGTCCTTAAATGGAGTTTTCAGAGCATTTCCCCTTATGCAGACCAAATTTCCCCCTTGATTTACCATTGAAAGCATCTTCTCACTTTCATCAAGTACGTATACAGTCTTACAACTATTACAAATATACTTAGCTAATCTTCCAGTTCCTCCGCCTATATCTACAACTACTTCATGTTTATCAATATTTGCAACAGACTTTATTTCTTCATGTTTATATAAATTAAACATAGCCATAAATTTATCATAATACTTGTAAACCTTATCAAAATCTTTTATTTCTTTCATAAACACCTTTCCTTAGTAATTAATACTATAAATCATTATAAGTGGCTGTTTTAGACTTCTATTTCATATATTTATTTTAGGTTAATTGTTTGAACATTTTTTACTTTTTAGATCCTAAAATTTTATTTAGTTACTTCTTACAATATATAATTAAATTTTAAAAATATAAAATCTATCACTGTTTTAATAGTTTTAGGCTGTGCCAAAGATACGCATTTATATATATACTACACCCATCTTTTAAAACTATTTTTAGATTTAGATGTATTTTAAATCTTTATACAACATCACTACTAAGTTCTCTAAAAAAGATTATATCAATAATTTGATGTGTACCTGTATCAACCATCATAGCTCCATATCTTGTCTCCTTTTTACAGCAAAATTATAGATACAAGGTTTCATTATATTTTGTTTATTTATAATTATTTCTTTTTTCAAAAAACTATAAATAGTACTTTTGCCTATATGTGCAATACTCCTTTTTAAATATCATCAATAATCATATAACTAATAAATTTAAAATTTTCATCTAAAAGTCTAAGAGATTCATAAATCATAAAACCTACTTTCAAAATATGAAATATCTATAATAATATATTAAAATAAGCCTAAGTTCAACCAACTATGGAAAAAACAACAAAATATTTACATCATTAACTACTACCAACACTTTTTAAGGACTTTTCCCCTTAAGATTACGCCCATACTGGGCGCACAACACGAAAAAGAAGTACCATCTACAGGCACTCCTTATTCTTTACTTTCACAATAACTAAAGTATATTAAATTAGACTATACTAAGCAAACATTACTCTGTCTGAAAGTTCTTCTTTAAAAGTAATTTTATTAAATTCTTCTATAAGATCATTTTTAGTTAAATTACTTTTTTCTATTTTCCCTATATCAAGAATTGTTTCTCCTCTATGCATCATAAGTAACCTATTTCCAAATTCTATAGCATGATTTAAATTATGAGTTATCATAATTGTGGTAATGTTTTTCTCTTTAACTATATTATTTGTAAGGTTTATAATTGTCTCTGATGTTTTTGGATCTAAGGCTGCTGTATGCTCATCTAAAAGCAAAATCTTTGGTGTATTTAGAGTTGCCATTAGTAACGAAAGGGCCTGCCTTTGTCCTCCTGATAACATTCCTACCTTTGTATTTATCTTATCTTCAAGCCCTAAATTTAATATAGAAAGATGATTTTTAAATTCCTCTATCTTTTTTTATTAACGCCTAAAGAAAGTCCAAATTTTTTTCCCTTATTATCTGCCAAAGATAAATTTTCTAAGATAGTCATAGATGGTGATGTTCCTTTCGTTGGGTCTTGAAACACTCTACTTATAATTTTTGATTTTTTATGTTCTTTTAAATTAGTAATATCTCTTTCTTCTAAAAATATATTACCTGAGTCTAATTCTAAAGCACCAGATATTATATTTAAAAGAGTAGATTTTCCTGCTCCATTACTTCCAACAATAGTTATATATTCACCTTTATTTATTTCTAAATTAAAGTTGTTTAAAATACTAGTTTCATTTATTGTTCCTTTATTAAAACCTTTATTTATAGATTTTAACTTAAGCATTTAAATCACCCCTTTTTCTTAAAGAAAATTTATTTAGCATATTACTATTATTCATAACTATGGCAATAACCACTATTATTGATGTTATTAATTTCAAATCTGTTGGTGGTAAACCTAAATTTAAAGCAATTCCTACACTTAATTTATACAAAAACGCTCCTATTATAACTATTGTAGTTCCTTTTATAAATTTACAATTATTAAAAACAGATTGACCAAGTATGATAGAAGCTAAAGCAATAACTATAAACCCAGTTCCCATAGATATATCCGAAAACCTTTGATACTGTGCCATTATAGCTCCACTTAAAGCTACAAAACCATTAGATAACATAAGTCCAATTATTTTCATTGTTCCTTTATTTACTCCTAGTGAAGTAACTAATGTATCATTATCTCCTGTGGCCCTTAATATAAAACCAAACTTAGTTTTGAATAAAACATCCATTAAGAATTTAGAAACTAAAACTATTAATACTAAAATCATTACCATTGGTATATCCCTAGAAAATATATTACCTTTATTCATCATGGGAAGATTTGCCTTACCCATTACCCTTAAATTTATAGAATATAATCCTATCATAACTAGAATTCCTGATAAAAGATTAGTTATTTTTAATTTTACATGAAGTATTCCTGTAACTAGACCTCCTATAGCACCTCCTATAAATGCTACTACTAATGCCAAAATAGGATTAGTTCCTTTTAATATAAGTGATGCGGTAATTGCAGCACCCAAACTAAATGTTCCATCTACAGATAAGTCTGGAAAATCTAATATTGTATAAGTTATATATACACCTAATGCTCCTATAGCAAAAATAAGTCCTTGCTCTAAAGTTCCCATAAAGAAGGTCATGTTATTCCCCTCCCTTTATAAGTTTAGCTTTTTTCATTATATCTTCATCAATATTTATAGAAAGCTTTTTTAGCGTATCTTCATTTATAACAAGTTCTGTATCTTCCAAGGTTTTCATAGGTAACTCTTTTATATCTTTTCCTTCCAATACTTCAGCTGCCATAATTCCAGCTTCAAATCCAAGTTTTTTGTAATTAATTCCTTCTGTAATTAATGCTCCACCTTTAACATGAGCTTCTTCTGCTCCTACTATTGGTATTTTTTTATCTATTGCTTTAGAAGATATTATTGGCATAGACGAAGCTATCATATTATCTGCTGGTGTGTATAAAACATCAATTTTATCTAATATAGAATCTAAACCTTGACTTATATCATTTACACTATTTACACCTTTTACAATTACATCTATATTATTTTTCTTAGCTATCTCTTTCAAATTATTTATTTGAATTTCCGAGTTTACTTCACTAGTATTGTATAAAACTCCTATTGTTTTTACATCCTTAACTATTTGTTGTATAAGCTTTAATTGTTTTTCTATAGGTATTGCATCACTTGTTCCTGCAACATTTGTTCCTGACTTGTCCTTTGATTTTACAAGTCCTGCACTTACAGCATCTGTTACCGCTGTAGTTATAATTGGGATATCTTGTGTTGAATTAAAGGCTGATTGGGCTGCGGGGGTTCCAATAGCAAATATTAAATCTTTACTACTTGAAACAAAATTATTAGCTATCATATTAGATGTTGCAATATCGCCTTCTGCATTTTGTAACTCTAAATTAAGATTCTCTTTGTCTTTAAATCCCTTAGAATCTAAGGCTTCTACAAATCCTTCTCTAGCTAAATCTAAAGCTGGGTGAGATGCTATTTGAGATATACCTATATTCACATTTTTTTCTTGTGATAAAGAATCTCCCGCACCATTTGAACATGCTGAAAATAAAAATATGCTTGTTAAAACTGAACTTAATAAAACTAATTTTTTTCCTACCATACTACCGTCCTCCTAATATTTTGTTTTGTATTTGTGTCTGCTTATAGAGAAACAAGCTCCAATTTAAATTTATCCAATAACTTTAAAATACTTTTATATAAAAATATAGTGTTAAATTCTAAATGATTCAGAGTATGTCTCACTATTTTAGGTATCCAAGTTTTGGAATGAATAAATTTAAGAGTCAATTTGGAACCCCATGTGAGTAAAGCTAAGCCACTTTATTCCAATAAAATATTTTTCTTTTAAGCTTTCACTACATTATGTAATAATAAAGAATTTAAATAAGCTATTCATTGAAAATTGATTTAGAAACTCTTATAGATTTTCATTTGATTTTTTTGACCTAATCCAAGGACGGATTAGCCGGTGCACCAGACAAGGACGTCGCTTCTCCGGGTAGTCATAAAAATCAGATAAACATATATTTAGAGTTTCTTTGAAATTTTCACAGACTAGAATTTTTAATTTTTTCATTATTACTTTTTAATACTATAAATTAGGAATTTTTAGGCTTAACTTTACGCCTATGTTTGGAACCCTATAAATACAAAAATCCTCTCCATAAAAGTATATGGAGAGGACTATTAAAATTCCTAATTAACTCACTATTAATCTATATCTCCTACTTGTTCTACCATGCTACTATTTAATATTTATGTATTACAAATATAAAAAATTATATTTTAATATCTATACTTCTATCCTTCTATAATGTTAGTGAATTTATGGTTTCCATTCTACATTTATTTACTATACTTCTAATTCACTATAACATTTCTACTACTGTTCTACTATTCTACATGCTACTGTTCTACTATTCTACCTACCAAGATAATCTAAATCTTCCATCCTAGGTTATCGCTACTTTCCTGTTAAAAGGAATTATATATAGATTTTTCATTTATGTCAACTATATAAATTATATATTTGCTATAGATCTATGTCCAAGTCCTATTACTACTTCATTTAAATGAAGTACACCTATACTAAGGAAAATACATACACTTATATGCTCTCCTTGCCTTGCAACGCCAATTTTACCACCTACATTAAGACCATTTGCCTTATCTGAAACCTGCATTATTGCCTCTCTAGTAGCTCCTGCAATTGCACCTTCATGAATATGACAATCTTTAATTATTCCAGTTCTCTTAGACGCAACTAAAGCCCTTTCTATAATTTTTAGAATAGATGTATTTAAATTTCCACCAATATCTACTGCTACAGCTAAAACATTATCTTTTTTAAACTCCTCTATAAGTCTTTCCTCTTCTGCTCTTGAGGATATTGCCATTTTTACAGAAGCTTTTGCTATATCTACACTATTTTTTTCTTTCATGAAAGAACCTCCTAAATAAGTTATTATATTACATACTTTTATTTTAATAATTCTACAACTCAAAAATAAACTTTTATATTTTACAACCTATTATATCACTAATCTTATATTCTTAATTTAAAAATATGTAATTATAATAGATAATATTAAGACTAAAAATACTCCTTCTATAAAAAATAATGTGATTTTCTACTACTTTTTATATATAATATCAAAATTTCTTTGATATTATATATAGTATTAAGCCTATAAAAATAACCCATATATTATAAAAATATTTTTGAAAATTTATTTGCAACTTTCTCCATCTCTTTATGTTCTTCTCTATTTAATTTTTTTTCGGATAAAGTCCTATAATTAATGAAATAGTTATAAAATTAATCATCATTAATAAAGTGTCCAATCTAATTAAACTTGACTCATTTGTAAAAATTTTAACTTTTAAAAATCCTGTAATAATAAAAATAATACTTGCTGCTGTTGATAAATAACATATACCATTTAAAATTTTAATATTTTTAACCTTTAATTGTATTCTCATACCTTTCATATAAAGAAAATATAATATTAAATATAATACACAAAGAATGTTAATAAAAATCATTACTACATGTAAATTTAAATTAATACTTCCTACTGTAGCCTTATAATATATATATGCCATTATCAATACAATGATTGATATATTTGAACCTTTCAAAGCATAACTTTGGGCTTCTTGCTCCAATTCATCCTTATCCATAACCATACAAATAATATAAATAGCTACAAACATTGTAGATAAAAGCACATGCAGTTGAAAATGAACCAGTTGTAATTTATCCATTATTATCTCCCCCTAAAAACTCAAAAACTTCATCAACTGTTTTATCAAAATAATTAGCGATTGAAAAAGCAAGTTTTAATGAAGGATTAAAAGTACCCCTTTCAATTTCTGATATTGTACTTCTATTAACCCCTAAATCAATAGCTAAATCTTCTTGTGTAATGTTACGTTCAATTCTTAATATTTTTATTTTTGTATTAAAAATTTTTCCTCTTCTAACCATAAAACCCCTCCTTCAATTGGTATTATATACTATTTGTTGTATATATACAACACTATTGTGTTTATACACGTTATTTTTCAGTATATATACAACATTTTTCTCAATATATTTAACTTTTAATAATAACTTTCTACAAATTTTTATATCTGTTTTACAAAAATATATACATACTTACTGCTTTGATATACGTGAAAAATAAAGAAATATTATTTTTTATAAAAAGTATAGGAATAGGTAATGGCAATAAAATATTTTATTGCCATTACCTATTCCTCAAATATAAAAATTATTTTTATTGGTATTCTTATTAATTTTTATGCATTATTCTCATCACATTTCTTGCGATAGGTGATACAATAAGTAGTTCCAAAAATAGAACTACACAAAAATTACGTGGCCAGCAAATTGGAAACTCTTTAATCACTTCCATATTAAACCCTAATGCTAAAATTCCACCTACAATCGTCATAATAATAGACATTCCAATTACAGTAAAAAATGTTCTAAATAAAATGTTAGCATTTAAACTATCTGTTGGAGAAGCAAAAATCTTCACTAATTTATCAGCTATATTTCCAACTATAAAATTTTCAAACATCATAGCAATTATGAAAACTACTGGAAATATTTTCAACGATGTAACTACAGATGTTACAGATACTCCACCCATGTTGATAGAAATATTCATAGTTGCCATAAAAAATGCTGTCAATGCACATATAATACCTCCATAAATTAATCCTTCTTTCCCATTCCTAGGCATACATTGATTCATAATATCCTCCTTTGTTTTTTAATAAAAAATGCATTGTACGACGACAAGTGGTATGACCGTCGGTACAACGCATTGACTTTTATAAGTATAACATAATTATTTTTTCTGATGTAATACCCTAATTTCATTTTTTTATTTATTTTTTATACATTTAACAAGCAACAATTTCTTTAATCATAAATTCTCTTCCACATAGCAAATCCCAATCATTTTCTCCACAGTATGAACATTTCCCTTTGCTTTGAAGGATATTAAAAACTTTATTACATTTTTTACAAATCCCATTACCAGGCAGTATCTCAATTTCTAATTTTGTATCTTGTAATAAAGTTCCATCTACTGCTGCTGGGTAACATGCTTTAACATATCTTGGAATCATTGATGAAAGTTCACCAATTTGAATAACTAATTTATCTATTTGGGTTAATCCATTTTTTTGTGCAAAATTTTCAACAGTCTTAACTACTTGTAGCAAAACTCCAACTTCATGCAAATTACCCCACCCCCTATGTCAACGTTTATCGGGAGCATTTTCACTAAGGAAAATAGATTTTAATTTTCTTACTGGTTTTTTCACAGCAATTCTTACCTTACGTTTAAGTGCATGTTTAATAATTATAGGCTTAAGCTCTGAAAGATCTACACTAGCACTATCATAAACTCTTTCCAACTTAATTGCATCATATTTGCATTTTGTAGTACAAACACCACAGCCTACACATTGATATTCATCTACAACTGTAGCACCACAACCAAGACAACGTTCAGTTTCTTTTTTCAATTGCTCTTCTGTAAAAGTACCACGTAAATCCTTAAATGTTTCTTTTGATCTATTTTCACCTATATGCTCTGCTCTTTGTCTTGGCATCCTATCATATCCTCCAAGATCAAGATTATTTTTATCTAAAGGACGATAATCTCTCTTTGTACGTCCTAAAATTAGACTTTGTCCAGGATGAACATAACGATGAATTGAAATTGCACCTTCTTTACCTAAAGCAATTGCATCTATAGCAAATCTAGGTCCTGTGACAGCATCTCCACCAGCAAATATATCTGCTTCATCTGTTTGTAAAGTAACTTGATCTACTTTTATTGTATTATTAGGATTTAATTGTACTTTAGTATCTTCTAATAATTCGCCCCAATCTATTCCTTGACCTACTGAAATTATTACATTTTCTGCTTCAACTACTTTTGTTTCATTTTCATCGAATTTTGGGCTAAATCTTCTGTTCTCATCAAATACTGAAATACATTTTTTAAATTCTACGCCAACTACTTTTCCATTTTCCTGAAGAACTCGTTTTGGTCCCCATGAATTATTAATGGAAATTCCCTCTGACAATGCTTCTTCAATTTCTTCTTCAAGTGCCGGCATTTCATCTCTACTTTCTAAACAATACATACTTATATCGGAAGTATTAATTCTTGTGGCAGTTCTTGCAACATCAATAGCAACATTGCCTCCACCAATCACAATAACTTTTCCTTCCATTTTTAAATCTTCACCTAAATTTATTTCTCGTAAAAATTCTACTCCGGTTATTACACCTTCAGCCTCTTCTCCTTCAATCCCTAAACTTCTTCCCTTTTGAGCACCAATTGCAAAATAAAATGCTTCAAATCCTTCACTTCTTAAATCATTAAGTGTTACATCCTTTCCCACTTCAATATTAGTCTTAAATTCAACACCTAATTCTTTTAAAATATCAATCTCTGCATTAACTACATCTTTTTCTAATCTAAAAGATGGAATTCCAAATTTCAACATACCACCAAGTGATTTTTGTCTTTCAAATACAGTTACTTTATATCCATCAATAGCCAAATAAAAAGCACATGAAAGTCCTGAAGGACCTGCACCTATTATGGCAATTTTATTTGTATATTGATTTTTAACCTCTGGTACATATCGAAACTCTTTATTCAAATCTTGTTGTGCAATAAATTTCTTAATATCATCTATAGCTATAGGATCATCCACATCTCCCCTTGTGCAAGCAGATTCACATTTTCTTGGACATATACGGCCACACACTGCTGGGAAAGGATTTTCATGCTTTATAAGTTCTAATGCCTCTGTATATCTCCCTTGAGAAGCCAATTTTATATATCCTTGAATACCGATATGTGCAGGACATTCTGCTTTACAAGGGCTTGTGCCAGTATCTACAACTACTTTTCTATTAATACGATAGTCTATATTCCACTTATCTGGTCCCCATTCTGTATCATAAGGTAATTCACGTTTCTTTTCTAAAATAGGAGTTTTCATGCACAGCTTTTGTCCTAATTTTAATGCATTCACTTGGCAATTTTCAACACATTCTCCACAAGCTACACATTTATCTTTATCTACTTTTGCAACGTAATTTGAACGTATCATATCTGTATTTAAAAACATTTCTGCAGTTCTTAAGGACAAACATGAACATCCACAGCAATTGCAAATAGCATGAGTTACCCCTGGTCCTTCTGTATTTGGTATTTGATGCACTAACCCATTAGCTTCTGCCTTTTTTATAATTTCAAAGGCTTCCTCACGAGAAATTTTTCTTCCTCTACCTGTTCGAATGTAATATTCTGCTGCATGTCCCATTTGAATGCACATGTCTTCCTTTAAATGTCCACAGCCTTCCCCCATAACTTCTCTTGCTGTACGACAAGCACAGTCAGAAACAGAAAAAATTTCATTTTCATTAAGATATTTAGATACTTCCTCATATGATGCTCTTCTTGTTTCTGCTTCAATAGATTGTTCAATAGGAATAACTCTCATAAGACCTTTACCTACTGGAAAATTCCCTGCTGTTTTTGGTCCTCTTACTCTTCCATATGCCTCAAAAGCTTCAGCAATTTGAGGGTGTTTTTTTACATTTTCCTTATTATTGACCATCATTTCCATAACACCAGGAATCCAAGTTTCAAGCCAATATTTATCAACACCATCTATTTCATTAACAAAGCATACCCCAACAACTGCTAAGTCCCATAAAAGTTTTGATGTTTCCTCTACAGATTTTCCACATAATTTAGCCACTTCTTCTGCACTTTTAGGTTTTCGTAATTCTAAATAAATTCCTACCTCGGCCATTTCATCTGAAACAACAGGTTCTAAAATAATATATTCAGGATCTTTAGGCTTAATTTCTGATTTTGAACCACGTTTTGATCTGTTTATGTGATTTGCAAGATCCAATACCTTTTCCTTTACCATATATATCCCCCTATCTCAAAGCTCAATATATTCCTATTTTTCTTTCCAATTTTTCACTTCAGTACGTATCCAATCAACCCACTTATCAATTCCTTCTCCTGTTTTAGCAGATATAGGAATAATTTTTATATTTGGATTTAATTTCAATGCACATTTTTTAACTCTTTCTAAATCAAAATCAAAATAATCCATAGCATCAATTTTATTGATTAACAAAACATCAACAATTGAAAACATAAGTGGATATTTTAATGGTTTATCATCACCTTCAGGAATACTTAAAATCATAGCATTTTTTGATGCACCAGTATCAAATTCTGCTGGACATACTAAATTTCCTACATTCTCTAATATTGCAAAATCAATATCTTCAGTTCCTAATCCTTCTAATCCTTGTTTAGTCATATCTGCATCTAAATGACACATTCCACCGGTGTGTAATTGAATCACTTTTGCGCCGGTCTTAGATACTGTGTTAGCATCTACATCTGAATCAATATCTGCTTCCAAAATACCAATTTTCATCTCATCTTTTAAAGCATCAATAGTCTTTACAACAGTTGTAGTTTTGCCTGAACCTGGTGATGACATTAAATTTAATAAGAAGGTTTTATCTTTTTTTAATTCCTTTCTAAGTAGCTCAGCCTGTTTGTCATTGTCTTCAAAAACACTTTGTTTAATTTCAATAATCTTATAAGTATCCATAATTCTTTTTACCCCCAATTTTATACCATTTTTATTTCTTATTTTTTATATTTAAGTAATAAATAAACATTACTGTATAAAAATTGTACCATTAAATACATATTAACGAAACAAGCTTTATATACTTTTAATTTATAATAAAAACACAGAATAGAAGTATTCTGTGTTTTGCTTATTTATATCTAACTTTACTTAATCATCTACAAGATTTTTAGTGGCAGGACTTCCTATTAATCTTCCTTTATAATCAAATCTTGATCCATGACATGGACAATCCCATGTTAATTCATCTGCATTCCAATGAAGTTGACAACCTAAATGCGCACATTTTGTTGACACTACAAATTCTTTTCCATCATTGTTTTTATAAACCCCAACCTTTTCTCCATTATATTCAACAATCCCAGCATGACCATTCTTAATATGTTCTATCCTACTGCTTGGAATATATATTTTTTGTGCAATGAAATTTTTAGCTGTTTCACCTATATCTTTAGTAATATTGTTTATTGATGATAACAAATCAAATCTTTTAGGAGAAAATATTTCTGAAAAATCGTTTTCTTTTTCTAATATCATATCTGAAATTATCATAGCTGACACCATAGAGCTTGTCATTCCCCATTTATTAAATCCTGTAGCAACATATATATTAGGTGTTTCATCAGAATATCTTCCTATATAAGGTATTCCATCAACAGTTATACAATCTTGGGCTGACCAATGATACTTTTCTTTTGACTCTGGATATAATTCTTTTGCAATTCTTCTTAATTCATCATAACTTCCACCAATTTCATTTTCTCCTGTCCTTTGCCCTATACCTCCTAATAATAGTAAATCCTTATAATTTCTAAAGGAATATCCATCTTTATTAATATCTATATACATACCCTCAACATCACTTGCGTTTTCTAAAGCTAAAACATAAGATCTTTCTTGATGCATTTTTAAAAAATAATATCCAGGTACATTCATTATTGGATAATGTGTTGCTACCACTATATTATTTGCAGTTATATCCCCTCTATTTGTAATTACCAAATTTTCTTTAATTTCTAATGCCCTAGTATTTTCATAGATAATTAAATCTTTTGAAATGTCCTTTAAAAATTTAAGTGGATTAAACTGCGCTTGATTATTAAATTTAATAGTTCCATCAACTTTAAAAGGAAGTTTAGTTTCTTCTACAAACTCTGCATTAATACCAAGTTTATTAGCCGCTTCTACCTCTTCTTTAAGACCATCTATTTCATTTAGAGAATATGCATATGCTGACTTTTCTTCAAAGTCACAATCTATTTTCCTTTCTTCTATAATTTCTTTATACCTTTTTATAGCAAGTTCGTTTGCCTTTGCATATTGCTTAGCCTTTTCTTCACCAAATTCTGATATTAATTTATTATAAATTAAGCGATGTTGGGATGTTATTTTTGCAGTAGTATTTTTTGTGTTTCCACTTACTACTTCAGCTGCATCAATTAAAACCACATCTCTACCTTCTTGCTTTAACATATATGCTGTTAATATTCCTGCTATTCCAGCACCAATAATTAAAATATCAGTTTTTATATCTTTTTCTAGAACTTCTCTTCTTTTAAATTTACAACTTTCACTCCATACCGATTTCATAGAATCACCTCATTTTTAGTGTTCCATTTGTAAAATAATATATACAAAGTGAATGTTATAATTTTTAAGCTTGTATATCAAACTATTGTTCCGAGTTCCCATTTAAAATTATTCATTTCAAAACTTAGATACCTAAAATAGTGAGCCATGCTCCGAATCACTTAAAATTCAATACTGCATATTGATGAAAATAACTATAAACTTAATTCTGACTTAAATGTAATAACAGCATTTCCTAAAATTTTAACTTCTACTGGATTTTTATCTTCTATTTTTACTTCAACCTCTATAACGCCAGGTCGACCTATTGCTTCACCCTGATTTGCTTTAAATTTAAATACCTTATTATTATGTTTAACAAAATTATTATAAACAAGATATGCTCCTAATGGACCATTTGCATTTCCTGTTACTGGATCCTCGTTAATTCCTATTGCTGGTGCAAACATCCTACCATGTATCAAAATATCTTTTTCTTCAGGATTAATTGTAAAAACATAATATCCATTACATTTTATAATGTTACTTAATTTAACTAACTCATTATAATTAGGTTTCATGTTATTTAATGTGTAAATACTTTTTATGCCAATCATAACTTTTGAATGTCCTGTTGAAACAATTTGTATTGGATAAGATTCTATTAAATCATAATTATTAATATTAAGTGCTTTTATAAGCTTTTTCTTATTTTCTCCATTAATAATATCCCCAAATTCAATCTTTCCTTGTGTCATAATAACTTTATAATCATCATTTTCACTTACTATATCAACTGTTAAAATCCCAGCACCAGTTTTTTGATAAACCCTTGAAGAAACAAGCCTATTTTCAATAGCACGTGCATAATGGGCTGCTATAGTTGCATGTCCGCATATTGGAACTTCATTGGTTGGCGTAAAAAATCTTATGTGAACATCAAAATCATTATCACTTGAAGAAAATATAAATGCTGTCTCAGAATTGTTAAGTTCCCTAGCTATTTTTTTCATCTCATTTTCTGTTAATCCATCAGCATTGGTTATGACTCCAGCTGGATTTCCTGCAAACTTTTCTTTTGTAAATGAATCAATTTGATATAAATTATATTTTTTATCCATAAACTTCCCTCCAATTGTAACTAATATTAAAACCACTGTGTTCTATCTTTTATTTTTCTTTAAAATTGATATATCCTTTTTAATTGTAAATGGATTAATAAAAATCCATGTAAAACTTAACCCAAGCAGCAATGAACTTTCAAAATCACTTAATATTAAAAAAGACACTATTGCTATTCCTAATATTAAAAGTGTTATATTTAATATTAACCTCTTTTTTATATTTTCCATATTCTCCATAAATTCCACCTATTTCCCCCATATTTATACTTAAATTATGACTTGCTTTATAATTTAAATCAATACAATAGGTTTATTATATATACTTTCACTGTTTTAAACTAAAAATAAAAAGACTATATTAAAAAATATTTTTTAATATAGTCTTAATTAAATTTCTACATTATTAATTTATTTGTTTAATCCATCTATAGTATTAATTAAAGTTTCTGTGTTAGCTGCAAAAACATTATTAATAAATAATACTTGATTTATACCATTGTCCTTAACTAACTGATTTAAACTTCCATCATAATAACGAGAATCTATAACTATTACTTCTTTATAATCTGGAACCAAAAATGGTACAAACGCATTACCATAAGACTCTTTTACTACTACTATTTTTTTATCACTTTTTGCATTCTTATTTTCAATTTTTATTTCTGGAAAATCACCATGTAAAAATACTGAATATGCATTTACTCCTTCTGCATAATCTGCATATAGACTACTTTTTAACGGGTTGTCCATATCATTTTCTTCATATCTATAAACTTGATAATCATAAGGTATTTTATAATAATCTACAGTATCTGGATTATTTTTTAGTTTATTATCTTTAGTTTGAGTGTATAACGTTCCTAAAAATCCACCTACTGTGAATTTTTCATATTCTTTCAGGTTTATTGGAGTAAATCCTGCTTCCTTAGCAAAGGCTGTATACGCATAATATGCTCCTAAAGATGTCCAATGATGATCTGTGTTAAAATATATGTACTCATCTTTATGTTTTTCTAATTCACTATAAGCGTCTATAGTTTTTACATTTTTGTCCATGCCCTTATAAATATTATCTATAGACTCTTTTTCAGAATTACTCATATCCTTATATTTACTTGGAAGTGCAAACTCAACATGAGTTGGAACAACCATATTATATACTTGTACATCATTTCCTAAATTCTTAGCATGTTTTGAAATTGTATTTATATACTTTTCACTTTCTTCCTTACTACCACCAAAAATCTCTAAGGCCATGTCACCTAAAGTCACAATTGAACCAGATTTTTCTGCAATTTCATCTCCTTTTTGCGAGTTATCCTTTGAAGTATTTTTTGTATCTTCTTTTTTTGAATCTGCTATTTTATTACTTTGTCCTGTTTTTTCTACCTTTTCTTTATTTCCACAAGCTACTAATGAAGTAACTGATATAGCTACCAATGTAACAGCTATTATTTTTCTTATGTTTTTACTCATAATTTATTCTCCTATCTTTTTCATTTTTATTTATATAATTTTATTTCTTCGTCTCCTTCTCTAAGTCCCTTTAAGCTATCAACATAGGAATCAATTGATAATAACTTATCCCTAAATGGAAAAGTATCATTATAAAAACTCTCTATCTGTGAAAAATATTTTCCTTTCATAATTTCCTCTAAAGAAAACTTTGGGTATTTTGTTAAAGCTCTTTTTTCATCTTCTGATATAGTTTTTTTAGGCATTATTATTGAACATAAGGATAACGTTAATATTATTAATGCAAATACAAAAATATTTATTAATTGCATCTTTTTTATTATTTTATTTTTTCTTTCATTTTCTTTTTCACAATCAAATTTCATTTTTTCCTCCTTAAAACCTAAAATATAAGAAAGGATTATAACTATCTCCAATTAGCATAGCTGTTGATAAAATTAGTATCATTACATTAATTATTACAACTAATATTGTTAGGATATATTCTCTATCTTTTTCTAATATTTTTCTTTTTATATAGGGAAGTATAGGAGTTGTACCTATTAACGCTAATATAATCCAAAATATATTATTAACAATTTCTAGTTTTGTCTCAGTATTAATAATTGAATTATTGCTTAATCCAAACATTATTTTTAAATATTTAATGCTATCTGTTAAGTTTGTAAAATAAAATATTGTCCAACCAATAACAACAACTGTCAAAAGATATATGTGACTAACTATTTTAGGTATTCTATTTAGTATTTTTAATATAAGTTTTTTCTCAAAATATATTATTATTCCAAAATATAATCCCCAAATGATAAAGTTCCAACTTGCGCCATGCCATATACCTGTTAAAAGCCAAACAATAAATAAATTAGCAACCATATTTTTCTTGTTTCCACCTAAGGGAATATAAACATAATCCCTAAAGAAGCTACCTAAAGAAATATGCCATCTTCGCCAAAATTCTGTTGCTGACTTTGATATATATGGATAATTAAAATTTTCTAAATATTTAAATCCAAATATTTTTCCAAGACCTATTGCCATATCTGAATATCCTGAAAAATCAAAGTACATTTGAATAGTAAACATTACAATTCCAAGCCAAGCCCCTACTACTGTTAAATCATATAAATTTGAATTCATATATTGCTCTACTAACTTACCTGCTACATTTGCAATCAAAACTTTTTTTCCAAGTCCTACTATAAATCTATTTATACCATCATTTATGTTATTTATAGAGCTCTCTCTATAGTCTATTTCATCCTCTACTTGAGAATATCTAACTATTGGACCTGCTACTAATTGAGGATATAATGATATATATAGCAAAAACTTATAGTAACTTTTTTGAGCCTTTACATGACCTTTATACACATCTACTGTATAGGAAATAACATGAAATGTATAAAAAGATATTCCTAAGGGAAAGGGTATGTCAGGTATCTTTATTGCAAGATTAAATAATTCATTTATATTTTCAAAAATAAATGCAGTATATTTAAAAATTAATAATGAACATAAGTTTATTATTATAGAGTATATTAACCATTTTTTAGATTCCTTTGTATCCTTATTTTTTTCAATAAAAATTCCTGCGTAATAGTTTATTATAGATGTGAATAAAAGTAATATTATCCATTTAGGTTCACCCCATGAATAAAAAATAAGAGAAAACACTAATAGTGTTATATTTTTAGCTTTTATATCCTTTACCAAAAAATAAATTAATAGATTTAGTGGTAAAAATAGATAAATGAATAATGTATTTGAAAATACCATGTTTCACCTCCTAATTTTATCTAACAAAATATTTTTATCATTGTTTTGTTACATAAATATTACGTAAATATAACTTTTTATATTTTTAAGCAATGTTTATAAAAATAAAAAACCCTTACTTGCATATTTAACACAAGTAAGAGTTTTATTAAATTTAAAAATTAATGCTTAATAATCTTTATTGATTTAAAACTACTTTTATAAAACCTATTAAATCATTTAGAAACATTCTTATCTTATTGACTGTGGAAAATTAAATATATTACAAGGATCATACTTTCTTTTTACAACCCTTAATTCACATGCATTTCCACCATAATATTCTTTTTCATAATTTTTTAATGGACTATATGGGAAATTAACAAAAAAACCTTCTGTTATAGTTTTTATATAACTTAATCTAGAGGCAACCCATATTTCATTTTCTTTCGCATAAATTGGATCTTCCCAAACTGATTGTATTCCCATAATATAATTAGCATCTCTATAATAAAAAGCTGTATCATGCTTTCCTTTATCTTTAACAGCTCCTCCTAACCCATAAAATGTAATTGCAGCATAAACTGAACCCTGTGGCCTTTCTTGAAGAGATAATGCTAATTTTAACAACTCATTTTTAGAATACATTCTATTTACAAACCTACCTGTAGATTTAAATTTTTCACTATCAGGATAATTGTCCTGGACTTTTCTTATAGCCTCTATAAATGTTGTATACTCAAAATTAGCTATAGCTTTTGGTAAAACTAAGAATGGCTTTAATATTATTTTTAATTCTTCCTCTGTTCCATAGAACAATCCAAAGAAATATGATGCTATTCCTTCTTCAGAAGAATTATAAAAACTAGCCCTCATGTTTACTCTCCTATCTAAATTTTGATATACTTTTTGAAACACATCCATAATATTTGCCTGTTCTAATGCCGTATTTTTGGGATAATATATTGTAAATAACGTAACCTTATTTGTTTTAGGTGGTAATTTAAAGGTTAATGATGTTACTACCCCAAAATTTCCATCACCGGCACCTCTTAATCCCCAAAATAAATCCCTATTGCAATTCTTGTTAGCAATAATTACTTTTCCTTTGTAGTCTACAAGTTCCACTTCCACTAAACTATCAGTACCTAATCCAAATAATCTACAGGATAATCCCCATCCTCCACCTAATGCATAACCAGCTACCCCAACAGTGGGACAGGTTCCTCCTGGAAATGGGTAACCCCTTAATCCTAAGAATTCATAAAGCTCTCTATTTTGTACACCTGCTTCTATTGTCACAGTATTATCGTATTCATTTATACTTATTTTTTTCATTCTACTAATATCAATTACTATTGCACAATCACCAATTGAAAAGCCTTCATAATTGTGTCCACCAGATCTAATTCTAAATTTAAAATTATTTTTAACACAAAATTTTAAAGCAAATATAACATCATTTCTATTTATACAATATAATATAGCTATTGGATATCTTTGTATTGCTCTATTCCAAACTTGTCTATCTTCATTATAATTAATATTATTTGGAGTTACTATTTCACCATTAAAGCATAAATCCTTAGCTAAATTCATTATACCCATCCTTTATAGTAGAATATTTTGATTTAGGCATATGAAAAGAAATAAAAGACCAAAGATTCGAAGCATATTTGTCACGATACAAGAAGATGAAATCAAGTCATAGTGGGGCTATGGCTGAATTTTGTCGACGAAGTATTCGTGGCAAATAGATGAGAATACTGGTCTATTATTTATTTGATTATGCCTTATATATAAATCCATCTACTACTATTATAATATATGATTATTTTTTAAATTAGTTTCAAAATCAACATACATAGTATTTAACATATTATTTTTTATAATTTCCTTATTTAAATTAATCCAACTATTACACTTATCTAAAATAATAGCATCACTAGTTATAACACAACCTGATGATTCTAATACAGTATCTACATTATTGATTGTTTTTGCTTCAACTTGAAAATTATAATCCTTTAGTAATTCTAATATTTTAAGTTTTAATCTTCCTGAATTTGAAACTGGTGAGTCTAAATAGAAAATAGCTTTTTTTATTTTATATTTCTCTAATATATTTCCAATAAGTTTAATTGCTAATTCACTTTTATCTATAATTTTATATGTACCACGAAGCCCAGCTAAATCTCTTATTGTGCCATCCATACAATTTAATATTACTGAATTAGATAATGCTACCTCTAGCGTAATTACTGTATTAAAGCCATCAATATTTACAGTTTGATTTTCTAATTTATTAATAGCTATTTCTTTTGCTTTTCTATTTTCTACTGACTTATCTGAAGAAATCCCCCTAACTATTGAAAGTCTTTGCCTTTCAGATAACAAATAATGATTTCCTATAAAAGTAGAGCTTCCTTTTATATTGTAACCTCTATTTAGAAGATATCTTAAGTCCTCACCTGCTTTATATAATTTATTAATACTCTTTTTACTAAATTCCTCTTCATCTTTTAATACATATCCTCTTCTAACACTTTTACTCATAACTTATAATGCTCCATCCTATAAATAATTTATTTCTTATTAAATATTATAGGAAAAAAATTTTATATAATACATTCTTAATTTAAAGAAATATAAATATGGATTTCTTGATTTTTCATATCATTGCTATTATTTTGATATTCCTCAAAATCACAAGAATATCTTCTATCTAGATTCATTTGCCACAGTTCACTCCAAAATTCCTATACTGATTTTTTAACATCACCTTTTATAACAAATTTAGCATATTTCCCACCTGGAATTTTTCTACTTACTAATGGGGATTCTAAATTATCACTTTTAATAACTTCAGAACAAATTAAAAAATTATAAGGGTTTGTAAAATCTCCTTGGTAATCTGTATATACTGCAATAAATTTTTTATTATTTCTATTTTTTATTTTTTCATAATATGTTTTTGCTAAAAATTTTTCCCACATTTTCCCTATATCTTTAATGGCTTTACCATTTTCATTAGTGGTTTCCTTTATTAAACCTACTACCTGTTTTTCAACTAAATTAACAATTTCATAATTCATAAATAATTCTCCTTAACTACTTTTTATTAAAGTATAATCTATGAAATATGACACTATTATGTCATATTTAAAATAAAAATACCCCATAATATAGATTTTTTAATCATCTATACTTATAGAGTATTTTTCTCTTTTTAAATGTAAGCTATTTATTCATAAATCCATTTATATTTGTATTTGAAATTGTAATACAATACTTTAATCTATTTAAAATACAAATATTATTTTACATTTTATTGAATTAATTGTATTATTTTCTCGAAAAGTAATTTTATTTATATATTAATTGGGGGTTTAAATATGAAAAAAGGACAATCGTTACATTATTATGTATTTCTTTAATAGGTTCTTCAATTGTAATCATTCCAACTAAAGCGGTTGCAAAAACTAACACTTCTTATAACGTATCTTTACCTACTAAAGATACCTTTATAAATGCAAAGGAAGATTTTAAAATTTTTTCCAATTCAGTTGATGCATTAACTGGAGAAACTAATTTAAATATAAAATTTAGTAAAGAAGAATTTAATTCTACATTAATTATATTAGATAATAACCGTGAAATATTTAGGAGTAAAATACTTCCTAATACCTCTGAATTAAATTTACCTATTAAACTTAATTCTTATGGCAATCACAATATAAAAGCTTTTATTGGAATATGTGCACCAAATTTCGATGCATATTCTATGAGTAATGAAATAGATTTAGGTTTTTTTAATCCTAAAATAGAAAAATCAATAAATTTACAATATAGTTACTCAAATAATCAATTTACAGCAAAACTACCTACTGCTGAATATAATTGTCAATTATATGTATATGACAATGGAGTTTTGTCATATAAGACTAAACTTAATAGACCAACTGATAATGTTTCTTTTTCTTTACCATCAGAAACTTATGGTAAGCATGAAATAACTGCTTATCTTGGTATTGTTGCAGGTTCATATGATTATAATCCTATCTTATCTAGCAATACTACTACTTTTTATAAATAATATTTTTAAATTTTAAATAGCTACTTCAACATATAAGTAAATTATATATTGAGGTAGCTATTTATTTTTTATTTATTAATATATACTTTTAATAATATGTATTTATTTTATTTAAATATTCTATCAATCTACTTATTATTAGTATATTTGTATTATTGCTCATATCTAGTCTATTTGAATCTATTTTTATGTTTATAATTTCACCTATACCTTTATCTTCTAGTATGTTTTTATGTTTTTTATATATTATTTCAGTTAATTCAATTATGTATTCTCGTTCATTTTCTTTACTATGTAAATTTTCTTTATTAAATTTAAAAAGAGTGTTTAAATAATTATCTGCAGCCATATCTACCTGATATAAATAATTATATTTTTTCAATTTAGTACTATATTTTTTAAGTGAAATCCACCTGATATTACATCAATATCTTTTTCTAAGGTTTTTAAATTCACACTTAATTCTTGTAAATTTGTTTTAAAGTTATCATATTTTTGTTCAAATACTCCTTTAGAATTTATTAAAGACTCTATATTTAACAATAAATCTTTGGATATATTCATCAAAGAACTTTCTACTATATCTCCTAAATTTATTGGTAAAATTAGTTCATTTACAATTATTGCAATGATACCCCCTATCAATATAGAAACGAATCTCCCCACTATTCCAACTATATCACTACTAATATAAAGTATTAATGCACCAGCTGCACAACTTACTACACTAATTTTCCCATTCAAGTTAAACTTATCATATGTAACAATTATTACAAAAAATACAATAGGCAATCCATATAAACTTCCTTTAAATATTGGATGCATTATAGCAGTTAATAAAAATGCATATACATTTGCTAAAAACCTTTTTTTAAAGTATCCTCTTGAACTAGATGCTGATGGATAAGATGCCAAAAGCAGAAAAATTGTAAGTGCCATAGTAGATGCTTCTGCATACCACACTATATTACTAAGATATACAGCTATTAATCCTGCAATACAAATTTTAATGGCCTTTATTACTTCTCCATTCAAACTTTTTTTAACTTCATATATAAAAATTCACCTACCTTTTTTAATAAAAAAATAATTTTTAGCATTAACCATACTTTTCTCTTTTAATATATTCTCTACATTTAATATAACTAATATTTATTTTTCTCTCGAAAGTTAATATTGTCTATTAAAAAATTTAAAATCCATATATACACTAAAATTTCAATTTGTTTCACTACATTATACCATTAAGTTATTTTTGAATATTAATATTGTTAATTTTCTAATATTCTATAAACTTTTAAATATTTACACTAACTAATCTACAAAAAATTATGTAAGAATTTTTATAACCCTAAAATATAAAGATGAACTTATATAAGTTATATTTTGTATTCTAGAGTATACTTACATTTACTTTAAAACTTATTTGTTTTACAAAACAAAAACTACCTTAATATAAAGCTTTAATACTTAATATTAAGGTAGTTTTTAGTTATTTATTTTATTATGCTTTTTTAACAAACTCAGATTTTAGTTGCATAGCTCCAAAACCATCTATTTTACAATCAATGTTATGATCCCCATCAACTAAACGTATATTTTTTACTTTTGTGCCTATTTTTATAGATGATGAAGCTCCTTTTACTTTAAGGTCTTTAATTACAGTTACAGTATCACCATCATTTAAGATATTTCCATTTGCATCTTTTACAACTTTTATATCTTCATTATTTTCTTTTTCTGATTCTAAATTCCACTCATGAGCACATTCTGGACAAACAAAAAGACTTCCATCCTCATAAGTGTATTCTGAATTACATTTTGGACAATTTGGTAAATTAGACATAATTTAGTTCCTCCGTTCGTTATTTCAAATCTTAATATATAAAATTTTCTTTAGTTTTTTCAAAAGTTTAATTTATTATAGTGTTCCAATTTATCTTTTTTTGACTATTCATTTTTAAACTTGAATAATCTAAAAGTCATGCAAGCTCCTAATTAATTAAATTCAAATTATAGCTTGTTTCCCTATAAATTTGTATTAATTTGAAATTTAGAAAAAACATATATCATTTTATCATATGTTTATATATATTAGCATAATATTATTATATTTACAAACAACTTTAGAAAAGGTTGCAAGCTATGATTTAATCAAATACCACTATAATAATCTTTAATTTTGTGGTGTTATAGGGTTCCAAATTAAATCTTAGACTTATTCATTTATCAAGTGAGAAAACTCAAATTAATATTTTTTCAATAAATAACAGATTATTTTAGTTAAAAGTTAAGAGTGAATAGTGAACAGTTGTGGTTGCCACTTTCATCCTAAATTCTTAATTTATACTTCATAATTCTTAACTAACTATATTTGTACTTATTTTTCCCAACTGATAACAAAAATTTGATGAATAAATTTAAGTTGTATGTTGTTTTTCCGTATAATTTATCCATTTCATTATATAAAATGGATACTTAGTCTGTTTCTATTTTCATTATTGATACCTAATTAGTTTCAGCATTACTAGTAGTGTCTATAAATATCAATCCATCATACCTTTCACTCAGAACTTGAGATTTTAAGCTAGCCTTTTCATTTACAAAGTTTGCACCAATATCATGATACATTTGTGATGCTAATAAAATGTCTAATAGATATTTATCCTTACTACAAGATTGAAAATCTATAAAGAACATAGGTGAAATTTTTGAAAAAATATATGCTCCTGAACCTTTCTTAGATGACGGAAGTGTACATTTTTCAACTGTACGGTTTCCAGTTTCCTTATTGCATACTACAGCATTAAAATCTCCTTTATTAAATTCAAATCCAATAATATATATTTTGTCTTTATACATGTCATATAAATTAGAGCCCATTCTTTTTATATTTCCTGTCTCATATTCTTTATCTAAATTACTAAAATTATCTATTTGCTTTGCTACATGTGTATTATGCGCCCATATCATAATTTTGCTATTTTCCTTTTCATGATTTAAAATCCATTTTATATTTTCTGCCATATATTTATCTCTTTTATTTTCTTTTTCAAAATCACTACTTTTTTCACCAAAAATATCATAAAACTCGCACATAATTTTCAAATTTTGATTGTTTATTTCATATTTTTCTTTTGAAGATTTTTTAATATATTCATCCTTTTTTTTATCACAATTATTTATTATTTCTTTGATATCATTAATAGGCAGTTTTTTCTCTACAACATAATCTAGTTTTTTATCATTAAATTCCTCAAGTTTAGAGTGAAATTTGACTTCATAATCTGGATCTACATTTTTTAAATAATCTATAACATTTGTAGCTGCCAAACTACTTGATTGCATATCGAAACCATAAAATTTAATTTTATTTTCATGAACTTTATTGTATTCTCTCATCCACTCTACCATTTCTAACACTTCTTTAGTGTTCCATGTCCAAAAATTCATTGCCGCTACAGCTTCTTTTGCATCTCCCTTTTCATACAAAATATAATCATTTATTTTTACACAATCAGGCATAGATGCTTCTATACCAAAAATATTATAATCCATCTCTTCAACGAAAAACTGAAACATTCTATGCTTCATTTGGAAAAATTCTTTTGTCCCATGAGTTGCTTCTCCCATAGCAACAATTTTTTTATCTTTTAATATATTTTTTAAAGGCATTAAATCTTCAAAACCATTATTATATTTTACAGTCTTTAATTCTATTTTCTTACTTTTCAAGGCTTGTATAGCTTTGTTTTCTTTATATTTTTCATACTTAATATTTAATACCGTTCCTAGTGTTGTAATCATAAATGCACAAATTAATATACCTATAATTTTTTTCAATGATGTATCCCCCTTTAACAAAGATAATCTTTTCTTCTCCATAAAAATGTACTTATAACTAAACTTATAGTTAAAAACATTCCTAAGCTAATATAAAAACTTATAGGTGCATTATTCCCTAAAGCATAGAAACCATATGTTGTTGTGTAATTAATAAATTCAAAAAGTTTAGTGTGAAATCCTAATGCTATTATTGAAGCAATAATAGCGAAAATTGAAATTACAAAATTGTTTATTATAGTACCAATAACTACTGATAAGCCTAAAACACATAAACATATAACAAATTGTATAATATAAAATTTTATAGTATATAAAAAAGCCTGCATCATTGAAAATTCATGTTGAATATTATAAAACTTAACTTTTGATACTTTAGGCATAAATAAATATCCAAAAATTGTACTTATTGCAAACACTATAAATACAAATATAAAAGTTACTAAAGCTAATGCTATTATCTTACTTATTATAAATTCATGTTTTTTATATGGTCTTGTTGCATATATTCTAAAAGCTCCCATATATATTTCATGACTAATTGAGTTTATATACATAATAGGCAATATTATATACATTAATTCTAATCTTACTCCATAAAATATAAATGGCGCAAAATTAAGTCTGTTTAATTCTACATTATAATTTACTGCATCATATGAACCAACTGGATATGCATATCTCCATATACAAGATACAATTGTAATAACTATGCAAAATACAAGTAATAATATAGTTTGCCTATTTTTCCATATTCTCTGAAATTCTGAAGCTATTAATCTATTCATTTTAATTTCTCCTTAAATATAATAATCTCTGTCATTAAATGAACTCAGTCCAATTAAATAAAATACTATTCCGTGAAAAGCAATAGAAGTTATCATAATTCCAATTCCTTTTTGAGATTTTGAAAGCAAATGATCTATACCTAAATATTGAATTCTTGTTAGACAAGAAAAGTTTAAAATTTCATATATACTTGATCCTTTACTTGTAAAAATTAAAGACAACTCTGGTAACATCACTGATATAAACATGAATATCAAACTCAATGTTATCGCTTCTATAGCAGTTTTAGATATTACTGATATACACATAATAACTGATATAAAAGCAGCTAAAACTATACATGTAACAATATAATATTTAATATTGTAAGAAATACTTTCACTTATCGTAAAAGTTCTTAAACAATATGGAAACTTAACATTTTCATGTGGCAAAGCTAAATATCCTAAAAAAGTACTTAAAAGAAAATTTACAGTTAAAAATAAAAACATAGTACTTACTATAACTAGATATTTTGCTTTGAAAATTTCATCAAAACAAATATTTCTTGTCATTACCATCCTTAACTGACCAGTTCTATACTCATTTGTTACAGCCATGACAATAAAGATAATTACCATAATATCAAAAATGCTTACTATTTGATTTTTAAGTAAGCTACTTGGAAAGTTTAATGCTGAAATATATTTAATACTGTCTGGTTTAATACCAATATTATTTTTAATAGAAAATTTAATAAAATATATTAAATTTAATACTGTCGTTATAAATAAAATCCATGTAACCTTTCTTCTCCACAACTTTTGCCATTCACTAATAAATAAATTTTTCATAATTATATCCACCACCTAATATTTGCTTACCAATTTTATAAATGCATCTTCTAATTTTCCATTATCACTAACACTCTCTAGTTCTTTTTTACTACCCTCCCATATAAGGTTTCCTTCATTTATTACAATAAATCTATTACAAACTTGTTGTAATTCGTCTAAAAGATGACTGGATATTAAAAAACTTATTTTCTTTTCTCTTTGAAGTTTAAATATAAGGTTTCTTAAATCTCTCATACCTATAGGATCTAATCCATTAGCCGGTTCATCTAAAATAATTATTTCTGGATTATTTAAAAGTGCTTGCGCAATTCCTAACCTTTGTTTCATTCCTAAAGAATAAGTTTTAACTTTATCATCACCTCTACTTTGAAGGTCTACTATTTTTAAAACTTCTTCCACTTTTTCTTTTTGTTCAGCCTTTGACATATCTGGGTTCAGCATAGCTAAATTTTGTAGATTTTTTCTTCCTGACATAAATGGGAAAAATACAGGTTCTTCTACTATTGCGCCAAGATTCAATAATGCACTTTTTCTTTGTTTAACAACATCTATGCCATTTATTTTTACTTCTCCTTTTGTTGGAGAAATTAAATTTGTAATAATTCTAATTAAAGTAGTTTTCCCCGCACCATTAGGCCCTAAAAAACCACAAATGTCACCTTTATAAATATCAAAGGAAATATCACTTAATATAGTTCTATTTTTTATTTTTTTACTTACACCTTTTATTTCTATTTTTTTCTCTAACATAAACTCTCCCCCTAATTTTGTTATTTTTGTAAACAATAAGAATTATAAAGGGAATTTTTAAAGGTTTTATAAAGTTTTTAATTTTTCCATGAAAATAAGCCCAGTATTTTACTGAGCTTATTACACTATTTAAAGCTTAAATTAACATCTCCATTATTTAATTTAACCTTTAAAATATTACTAGAACCTTCATTTCTTTCGGCCTGTTTTTCATATTGTTTATCATTTATTTTAATTTTTCCAAAGTCACTTTTAATATCATAATCATAGTCTTCCTTATTTAAAGAGGTGTTAATTAACACATTTCCATACTTTGAATTTATTTCTGATGTACCTTTAAACTCACCATTAATTTCTGCATTTCCATTAGTTAAATTCATTTTTAAATCATTTGTTTGTACCTCATTCGCATACACTTTTCCATAATTATTAACTATATTAGCATTTCCGCTATTCATGCTATCAATCTTTAGTTCACCATTTTTAATATCAATATTTAATATTTCACTTTTACTATTAGAAAGGTCATTATTACCATAACTATTTTTTAAAGTATAATTCTTAGTAAATACATTATTTCCAATATATTTACCATTATTTAAAGTTACATCTAACCCATTACAATTAACATTTTCAAGTTTAACTCCACCGTATTTATTAGAAACATTAATATTTTGAGCTTTAATATTACTGGCATTTAACTTACCATTATTCATGTTCATATTAATAGTACTACTGGCTTCTAAACCATCTACTGTTATATTCCCAAAATAAGAGTTTATATCTGCTACATCACTTTCAGTTGGACAAACATTTATATTTCCAAATCTAGATGTTATTTTTAATTCTTTAGATTTCATTTCCTTTGGAGCATATATTTTAATGTAACTTTTATCTTGATTATTTTCTTCAAACCCTAAATTTATATTAAAGTTATTTTTACTTTGCACACTTTGTTTTATAATTAGTTTTTTATCTTTTACACTATAAGAAATTTTTCCACTACTTTGTGGAACATCGAATTCTAATTCATATTTATCTGACTTTAAAAATTCTATATTAGAGTTACATTCAACTTCAATACTATTAAACTCCTCTAGCGAAATAGTTTCTTTATATCTTTCCTTTGAATTATTTATGACTAAACCATCTTTTATATTTAAACTTATGTCTTTTGAACCACCTAATAAATATCCACTATAAGTCATTATGCTTCCTGCACATATCATACCAATAGCTATAATTGCTATTCTTTTTCTAACTTTTTTATTCATAATTTCCTTTAACCCCCCTTCTCTTTTTAGCTTTATTTAATATCTTATTTGTTGTATTAGCTATAAATCTGAAGCCTTTGTTTGCTAAATATGTTATAGGTAGAAAAATTAAAGCATCAATTCCAACTACTACAATTCCTCCACCGATAAATATAAGTGCTGTTGGTATATCTTTAAAAAATCACAACAATTCCTGAAATAACTGCAACTATTCCTGCTCCGCCCATAGCTATCATAGTTAATAAAAATGCAATAATAATAGCTATTATTGCAATTCCAATAGCTCCTACAGTTAAAAAGATTGCTATTGTTAATGGTAGTGCTATTGGTGCTGCAAAAACTGCCAATATAGCAAACCAAACTGCTGAAATCCCTTTTTTAGTAGAGTTAGGCTTTAAAGACATATCTTTAAGTGAATAATCCGCTAATATTTGTGATGCTATATCACATGGAGAACCTAAAGATTCCATAATTTCCTGTTCATCCTCTATACCAGCTTCATCAAAATATTCATTATAGTAATTTAAAGCATCTTCAATTTCATCTTTAGGCAATCTTTTTAATTTAGACTTCAATTCACTAATAAATTCTACTCTATTCATCAATTATCCCTCCCTTTAAAACTTTATCAACTTTACTTTTATAATCATTCCACTCATTAAAATACTCTTTAAATTTTATTTTGCCTTCTTCTGTTACTTTATAATAACGTCTATTTCTACCTTGAAAAGGTTGATCATAAGTTTTTAAGCATCCTTCCTTTTGTAGCCTCCTAAGTACTGGATATAATGTAGATTCAGAAATATTCATAATTTCTCTAACTTGCTGAGTTAGCACATATCCATACGTATCTTCTTTCATTAGGATGGCTAATACGCATGCATCTAATAAAGCAGCTCCTAACTGAAAAGCCATTTTTTGTCCTCCTTATTTTATTAATATAGGGATAACTTTAAATACTAAAAATATCTTTTTATTTATAATAAAATTTTATAAGTAAATTTTACCTTATTTTTTCCCTATAATATTATATCTTTATGTATATTATACGTCGTATAATATTAGAGTGTCAATAATATACTTTTTATAAAAATAAAAGGTAGCTTAGTAAGCTACCTTTTATCTTTATATTTTAACTGTATTATCTTTATCTAAAGTATTATTTTCACTTAATATATTTCCTATTGGTTTGCTTGAATCTAATGGTTTTAATGCTATACCTGTATAACCATAAAATGCTGAAACTAATGGATTAATAAATCCTAAAAAGTGGAATGGTGCATAAGCAAAAGCACTTACCCCTAAGGTTGTAAAGTAAATTGCACCACAGGTTGACCATGGTACTAACCCAGAAGTTAAAGTTCCTGCATCTTCTAAAACTCTTGATAAATTTGTAGGATGTAAGTTTAATTTTTCATATACAGGCTTGTACATTTGACCTGGAATAACTATTGACATATATTGATCTGCTGCCATAAAATTCATGGCTATACAACTTACTATATTGGATAAAATAATACTTCCTCTGCTATGACAATGTTTAAGTATTACGGATATTATAGTATCTAAACAACCTATTCTCTTAACTAATCCACCAAAAGCTAATGCACACATAACAAGAGAAATTGTTTCCATCATTGAAAGTAATCCACCTCTATTTAAAAGAGAATCTACCATTGTATTTCCAGTACTTAGTTGAACTCCATAAAATAATGCATGTAAAACTTCTGGTATACTATTTCCTTGTGAAAACGCAAATATTGTTCCTATTGTAGCGCCTCCTATCATTCCTGGTATAGCAGGAACTTTAAATATTATCATTAATATTACTGATAAAGGTGCAATGAAAATTAATGGACTTATATGAAATGTTGCCAATATAGTCTTGGATATAGCATCAATTTGAGTTGTGTCTACAATAGCTCCTTTATATTTAAGACCAATAAGACCAAACAAACTTACTGCTATGGTAAAACTTGGTATTGTTGTATAAAGCATATGCCTTATATGATCAAAGACATTTGTTCCAACTACTCCAGCAGCTAAATTTGTACTGTCTGATAATGGTGATAATTTATCTCCAAAAGATGCTCCACTTACAACTGCTCCTGCTACTATAGGTGCTGGTATACCAAGTCCAGCTCCAATTCCCATTGCTGCTGTTCCCATAGTTCCTGCTGTAGTCCACGCACTACCAGTTGACACTGATACTATGGCACATATCACTGGTAGTAAAAATAAAAACATTGTTGGTGTAAACATTTTCAAGCCATAGTATATCATACCTGGAACTACTCCACCTGCAATCCAAGTTCCAACCAAACATCCAACTATCATAATAATAAAGTTAGCTTGCATAGCCATAGAATTAGTTTCTATCATTGCCTTTTCCATGTCATCCCAACTTATTCCTAAAACTTTACCTATAAAAGCTGTTATTACACAACATATAATTAAAGGAATTTGCGGTGCAGAATCAAATACAATTACACCTAATAACATAAATATTATTAACGAAATAAATGGTATTAAAGATACCATAAGTGATGGTTTTTTACACATTTTGTCACTTCCCATGAAAGTCTCCCCCTTTTATAAATTAAAATTATATTTATATTACTTATAAATTCATCTAAAAGTTTATATAACATAATATTTATGCGATTTTGTTTTCTTTTAGTATAAATATACCACAATAATCATAAAATTCATAGAATATTCTAAATATTTTATAAATAAATATTGTCTTATTACTTTTATAAATCTTCAATCTTAGCGGTTATCTAAAAATATTTTTTAACTTCTCAATGTTTATATTCATGTTTTCTAATATATCATTGCATAATTATACACTTTAGTTTTAACTGTATTATTATTAGATTTATATTATATTTTTTTATTAAAATTTTAAGTTTTCCATTATATGATTTTGACATTAAATTTTAATATATTTATTTATGAACTAAGAAATTTTAAAATTTACTATCTTTATCTTTTAATATTACAAATCTAGGGTTATAATATTAGGTACTCTATTGTTATAAGTTTTCATAATTTGTTTAAACTTATAAATAGTGTCATAAAAAAATTTTGTTTTTACAGCCTTTGAAGGGAGGATTTTTTATGAACGATGAATTAAAAAAAGAACTAGAATTCGGTATAGAAAAAGAAAAATTATCAGAGGTAATTGAGTTAATTAATGATGAAATATTGATATACTTAGATAAAAGAAAAGAAATCGTTGATTACATAGTTGAATATAGAAAGAATATATTAGATGACTATAAAGATGATGAAGATAAATTAATTGATTACTTTGACCATGAAAGGTATGTAAAAGAAGAAGCCTTTAAATCTATTGATACAAAACTTAAGGAACTTAATATCCTTAAAACTTCTCCTTACTTTGGAAATGTTGAATTTAGAGAAGAAGATTTTGGAATAGATAAAATATATGTAGGTAGGTTTGGTGTTACTCCTCATAACACCTTTGAACCAGTTGTTGTTGACTGGAGAGCCCCTGTATCATCATTATTCTATCATGGTTCTTTAGGAGAAAGTCACTATAATGCTCCTATGGGAAAAGTTGATGTAAATATATTAGGCAGACGTCAATTCATAATAAAAAAAGGCATACTTGAAGGAATGTTTGATTCTGCAGTGAATGTAAATGATGATATACTTCAAATGGTATTAAGTAAGAATTCATCACAAAAATTAAAAGATATTATAATGACAATACAAAGTGAACAAGATGAAATTATAAGAGAAGATAAATATAAAGCACTTGTTGTTGATGGTGTAGCTGGTAGTGGTAAAACTACTATTGCTCTTCATAGAGTTGCATACCTTTTATATAACAACAGAGAATCTTTAGAAAACAAAGTTCTTATCCTAGGCCCTAATCACATATTTATGGATTATATATCTGATGTGCTTCCTAGCCTTGGAGAAAGTGGAGTAAAACAATCTACATTTATAGATTTTGCTCTTGAAATTTTGGATTTAGAAGAAGCTTTTTCATTAAAAGATGTTATGGAAAAAGTATTAAACGGTGATAAAAGATTTATAGAAGAAATTGCTTATAAATCTTCCATAGATTTCAAAAAATCACTAGATACATATATAGAGTCTCTTAATGCTAACTTATTTAAATATGAGGATATATCCCTTAGAGGTAATTTAATTATAAGCAAAGAGGATATTCAAAATATGTTTGAAGAAGATTTTAAATATATGCCTCTATTCAAACGAAGCAAAAGAATTAAAAAAATAATTTTTTCTAAACTAAAAGATGCTAGAGATACAGAATTTAGAGCTATTGAAAATAATTTCAAGGTTATTAAATCAAAACTTTCTAAAGATGAATTAATTTTAGAAATAAATGATTTAGACTTCAAAAGAAAACTTGCAATACAAGAACTTATACAAGATATAATAGAACTTAAAAAATCTTTATCTTATTTAAATGCACCATCTATTATGGATCTTTATAGTGAGTTTAATACTAACTTAGATTTAACAGAATTAGATTTAGCTGCAATTCTATATCTTAAAGTTAAATTAGAAGGATTTAAATTAAAAGATGAGATAAAACATGTGGTAATAGATGAAGCACAAGATTATTCTCCAGTTCAATTTGCTACAATAAGAGAAATTACTAAGTGTAATTCATTTACAATTGTTGGTGATAGTAATCAACGTCTATTACCTTTAAATGATGAACCAGCTATGTTAACCTTAGGTGATTATTTAAATGACTTAGAAGTTTCTAACTATAAATTAGATAAAAGCTATCGTTCTACTAAAGAAATAATGGACTATGCTAATAATTTTCTAGATGAAGATAAAATAGTTCCATTAGTCCGTTCTGGTGAACAAGTTGAAAAGACTATCTCTAATTCCAAATCTGAGTTAGAATCACAAATAATATCTATTGCTCAAAAAATGAGAGATGAAAATTTAGAAAATATAGCTATAGTAACTTATGATGAAAATGAAGCTTTAGAATTGAACTCTATGTTACAAAATAAATTGAACTTTAAATTAATTAATAAAGATTATATAAAATATACTCATGGAATTACAATAATACCTTCATATTTTGCAAAAGGATTAGAATTTGATGGTGTTATACTAATTGAGAGTAATAAATATAAAAATAATTACTACGATAATATAAAAAAATTAAGATATGTGATGGCAACTAGAGCCCTTCACAAATTAGCTATAATATCTACAAAATAATAAGGACACCTATGGTGTCCTTTATTTTATTTCTTTCCATCCTTTTATTTCTTTAATTCCAAGACCTGGCTCATCATTTAATATTATTTTATTTTTCTCAAAAGTTGCTCCACCTACTATAGGATCTTCTTCAAATATAAGCATAGTATCTAAATCTGAGGTTATCATGTTATCTTTAGCCATCGCCATACTAGCAGCAGCAGTTATACCTATTTTACTTTCTATCATGCATCCCATCATGCACTTTATATCCATAGTCTCTGCCATATTATATATTTTTATTGCATTATGGATTCCTCCACTTTTCATAAGTTTTAAATTTATATAATCGCAAGTTCTATTTTTTATTACTCTAAAAGCTTCTGCACTAGAATATCCAAATACAGATTCATCAGCTAAAATCATAGTATCCACACTATCTTTAACTTTCTTTAAACCTTCTATATCCCAATATTTAACTGGTTGCTCTACAAAATCTATATCAAGTCCTATTTCTTCACATTTTTTTATTATTTTTATTGCTTCCTTTGCACTCCATGCACCACTACCATCTATTCTTATTCTTGCAGATTTTCTTATTGACTTTTTAATAGCCTGAAGAATTTCAATATCCCTTTCAAAACTTCCATACCCTAACTTAATTTTCAAATCTGTATAACCATTAAGCATAGCTTCTAATGAATTTTTGGCCATATTTTCAATAGAATCATTCATTATAGTTGTATCTGTTATAGTAACATTTGTATTTCCTCCTAAAAACTTATATAAAGGCTCATTATACTTCTTTCCTGCTAAATCATAAAGTGCTATATCTATGGCAGCCTTAGCACTTGGATTTCTTCTAATAACTTTTTCCATAGTAGTTATTATAGATTCTAAAGAGCTAATTTCCATACCCTTTATATAATCTTCTATATATCTTATAGCCCCAATTATAGAATTCTCTGTCTCTCCAGTAACCATTGGTGCTGGAGCTGCACTACCATAACCAACTTCTCCAGTATCAGTTATAATTTTTATAACAACTTCTTCTGAAGTTGTTATTTCTCTTGTTGGAAGCTTATACTTTCTTTTTAACGGTATATCTATTTTACCTATTTTTATTTCTTTTATTTTCATAATAAAAAACCTCACAATGAAATTTAATTTTTACTGTATAATACTATTTAAAATAGAGTCATATTATTCCAATTAAATGCTCATTATAAAGTTATTTTTAATCAATAAAATTAAATAAAAATAACTGAGTATACATATTAAGTATATCAGTATATTTATTTAACATTTTAAATTTTCAGACTCAAAATTCTATATTAAGTTATCTTTTGTAAAAAGAAAATTAAAATTAATGAACTTACAATAAATACATTCAAAATTAAAATTGCAGAACAAATACTAATTGATTTATTACTTATTATTTTAAATTCTTTATTTTTTAAAGCACCTTCAACATTATTGGATAGTTTTTTTAAACTGCTTAAAGAACTTATAAAGCTTATAGATATAAGACCAAAAGCTAATATTATTGAAGGGTTTTCTATAAACACTAATAAAATTATAGCAGTAATTAAAGATACCATAGATAAAAAAATCATAATACACTCCTAAATAATTATTAAATTTCTTTTAACTTATTAACAGTATATTTATATTATAACATCACCTTCCTATTTTATCCATATATTTTATAATATTTTTAAAAAATATTGAATTTTATAAAGATTTTATTTGTTTGCAAATTTATATTTTTATTTTTAAATTAAAAATAAACACCTAAGAAAAATTCTTAGGTGTTTTCCATTATTTTATTAATTATTTTGCTAATTCATATAATGCATGTGCATATATTTTTGAAATTCTTATTAATTCTTCTATATCTATATATTCATTTGGTTGATGAACTGTACTTGGCTGTCCTATGAATGTTGGTCCAAATGCTACTGTGTTAGGCATTTCTTTAGCATAAGTACCTCCTCCTATTGAAACAAATTTAGCTTCTTCGTCCATTTGTTCACTATAAGCTTTTGCTAATTTTTGAATTAATGGGTGATCTGTTTCAAAGTATAAAGGTTCTTGATGAGAGAAGTTTTCCATCATTATTCCTGTAGTTCCTAAAGTTGTACATAATGGAGTCATCATATCATCTAACGTTTTTGTAACTGGATATCTTAAGTTTAATGTAGTTGATCCACTTTTTCTATTTAAATTAATTTTTCCTAAATTAAATGACAATGTTCCTGATGGTTCATCTTCAAGATAAACTCCAAAGCTCTTTCCATCTACTTCCATACCAACTTTTTCATCAAAGAATTTAACATAATCAGATACTTCATCATCTCTTAAATCTAAAGTTGCTAAACATGTAACTAATTGCATTATAGCATTTTTTCCTTGTTCTGGTGTACTTCCATGTCCAGAAACTCCTATAGATTTAATAATTGCTTTATTACCTTCTATGTTAACTGTCATTTCATACTTTTTGTCTTTTGCAAAAGCTTCTACTGTATTTTTAACTTCTTCAGCATTTGCACAAGTTAAAACTGCTTCACAATAATCTGGAACCATATTTGCAGCATTTCCACCAACTATGCTTTCAATTATAACTTTACCCTCTTTGTCACATGGAACAAAATTTTTAACTAAATCAAATATTGTTATACCTTTTTCTCCATTTATTATTGGGAAATCAGCATCTGGCGTAAACGCTAATACTGGTGCTTTTTCTTTTTTTAAGTAATATGGAATGTCTTCCCCACCAGTTTCTTCGTTTGTTCCAAATATAACTCTTATTCTTTTTGACATTGGAAGATTTGAATCTTTTATTGCTTTTAATGCATATAGACAAGCAACAACCGGTCCTTTATCATCAGAAGTTCCTCTTCCATACATTTTTCCGTCATGTATCTCAGCAGCATATGGTGGATACATCCATCCATCTCCTTCTGGAACTAAATCTAAGTGTCCAAGAGATGCAACGTATTCTTCACCTTCTCCGATTTCTGCATATCCTGCATATCCATCAACATTAACTGTTTTAAAGCCTAACTTTTCTGACATTTTTAAAGCACATTGTAAAGCCTTATCTACATCTTCACCAAAAGGCATACCTGGTTTAGCTTCACCTTCCAAACTTCTTATTTTAACAAGTTCTGCTGTTGAGGCAATAATTTCATTACGCATAGCGTCAATTCTTTGATTAATATCCATATATACAACTTCCTTTCTTGGGAAATAATTTTTAACATTTTGTTAACTTATAATTTAATTATTGCACTTTTCATGAACAAACTCAATAATTAAATAAAAAATATTTTTATTTAATTGAAAAATTATTATTTTTTAAATTTATATTTATTTAAAATAAAAAATCCTTTAAAACACTTATATGTATTTTAAAGGATTTTTTATTATTTAAGTTTTCCCCATCTACTAAAAGGCCTTATTACAAATCTTGCCTTTCCTTGTATATCTTTATAATTTATGTAAGGATTATCCCAACTTCTTGCATCTAATGACGTAGCCCTATTATCCCCTGCAAAAAGATAACAATGTTCAGGAACATCAAAAATTCCAGTTTTATCACTATTATTAACCACATAAGGCTCTTCTAACTTCTTATTATTTATATACACAGTTCCATCATTTTTAAATTCAACATGATCATTTGGAAGCCCTACTACCCTTTTAACTAAATCTTCATCTCGTTCTTTTGATTTAAAAACTATTATTTCTCCTCTTTTAATTGATTTCTCACCATAAATTCTCGTACAAAATATAACATCATCTAATTGTATTGTTGGTAACATTGAACCTGTAGGAACTTTTATATTAAAAAAAATTAATTTGTTAGTTACCTCTGCTATTATTAATGCTATTAAAATTATCCCCAGCCATTCTTTTATAACCTTCTTCATACTTTCTCTCCTAACTATATTTAATAATTTTATTTTACATTATTTAAAGTTATCTGTTAAGAAACTCCATAATTAAAAGCTATATTAAAACTTAAATTTTAATATAGCTTTTAATTATTTATCTAATTTTCCCCATCTACTAAAAGGCATTATTACAAATTTAGCTCTTCCTTTTATATCTTTATAATTTATGTAAGGATTATCCCAACTTCTTGCATCTAATGATGTAGCCCTATTATCTCCTGCAAAAAGATAACAATGTTCAGGAACATCAAAAATTCCAGTCTTATCACTATTATTAACTACATAAGGCTCTTCTAACTTCTTATTATTTATATACACAGTTCCATCATTTTTAAATTCAACATGATCATTTGGAAGTCCTATTACTCTTTTAACCAAGTCATCTTTTAATTCTTTTGATTCAAAAACTATTATTTCTCCTCTTTTAATAGACTTTTCACCATAAATTTTTGTACAAAATATGGTATCATCTAACTGTATTGTTGGTAACATTGATCCAGTTGTTACTTTTATATTAAAAAAATAAATTTATTAGTTACCCCTGCTATTATTAATGCTACTATAATTATCCATAACCAATCTTTTATAAACTTCTTCATTTTCTCTCCTCCCCCTGCATTTATATGTATATTTTACATTATTTAAAGTTATCTGTTAAGAAAATTTATCGTTAACTATTAAAAATAAACAATAAAAAAGCTATACTAAAATTTTAATATAGCTTTCAATGTTAATTCAATTTTCCCCATCTGCTAAATGGACTTATTATAAACCTTGCTTTTCCTTTTATATCTTTATAATTTATATACGGATTATCCCAATATCTTGCATCCAATGAATTATTTCTATTGTCTCCACAAAATACATAACAATCTTCTGGAACATCAAAAATAGCTTCTTTGTCACTATTATAGACTACATAATCCTCTTCAATTAGTTTACCATTAATATACATAGTTCCATCAGCTTTTATTTCAATGTGATCACCTGGAAGACCTATAAGTCTTTTTATTAAATCTTCTTCCAATTCGTCTGATTTAAATACTATAATATCTCCTCTTTGAAGTGATTCCTGATTATAAATTCTAGTAACAAATATCTTATCACCAGGTTTTATAGTTGGATACATAGATTCTGTTGGTACATTAACATTAAAGAATATGAATCTGTTTACCAAAAATGCTAAAAAAACAGCACATAAAATTGGTATTCCCCAATCTTTAAAAAACTTTTCAAGTAATTCCAAGTATTTCACTCCTATCTATAATAATATGTATATATACTTTTAAAATCACTTTTTAATTATATCATAAAGAAATAACAAATTCTTTTTATTTAGATAATTTTCATATTAAAATAAAAAACACTATGAAACTCATAATGCTTTTTGTTCTAAATCTATTTTCCAATATCTTTTCTATAATATATACCATCAAAATGTATTTTATTTATGTTATCATAAGCTTTATATCTTGCTTCCTCTAATGTTTCTCCTATTGTGGTTACCCCTAATACTCTTCCACCATTAGTTACTAATTTTCCATTTTGCTCTTCTGCTCCTGCAAAAAAAGTTTTAGCTTTAACTTTGTTTACTCCTGTTATCTCAAAACCCTTTTCATATTTTATCGGATATCCCTTCGATGAAGCTATAACACAACAAGCATGCTGATTTTTGAATATAACTTTAGTACTTTTTAATTTTTTATCTATAGCACTATTTATTAGTTCTACTAAGTCACTTTCCATAAGCGGAAGTACTACTTGTGTTTCAGGGTCTCCCATTCTAACATTATATTCAAGTAAATATATGCCTTTTTTAGTTATCATAATTCCGAAAAAGATTATGCCAACATAATCTAACTTTTCTTTTTTTATCCCGTTTAGTGTTGGTATCATTATATGTTTTGTAAAATCTTTCAAAACTTCTTCATTACAATATGGGTTTGGAGCGATTGTGCCCATTCCCCCTGTATTAGGCCCTTTATTTCCATCATTTATAGCTTTATGATCTTTTGCAGATATAAAAGGTATTATCACTTCGCCATCTGTTATAGAAAGTATAGATGCTTCAACACCTTCTAAAAACTCCTCTATAACTAAACCTTCTCCAGCATTACCTAAAATTTTATCTTCCATAAAATCTTTTACTGCTTTTATTGCCTCTTCTCTTTTTTCTGCTATAACAACGCCTTTACCTGCTGCTAGACCATCTGCTTTTATAACCACTGGTAAGACACAATTCTCAACATAATTTAATGCTTCTTTTAAATTATAAAACTTACTATACTCTGCAGTTTTTACCCCATATTTTTTCATGAAATCTTTTGAAAATGCTTTACTACCTTCTAGTTGAGCTGCCTCTTTACTTGGTCCAAAAATCCTAAGACCTTTTTCTTTAAATTTATCTACTATTCCTTCACAAAGCTCTTTTTCTGGACCTACAACTGTTAGTTCAATATTATTAGTTTGCGCAAAATTTATTAGGTCATCTATATCGTCTATATCTATATTCTCGCATTTATTTTCAAAATAAGTTCCACCATTTCCTTTAGAACAATATATTTTTTCAACTATAGGATTTTGTGCCATCTTATGTGCTAATGCATGTTCTCTACCACCATTACCTACTAACAATATCTTCATGTTTCACTCTCCTAAACTTTAGTTAGTAACTATTTAATCTACTATTAAATTTAATGTTTAAAATGTCTTATTCCACTAAATACCATACTTATTCCATACTCATTACAGGCATCTATTGATTCTTGATCTCTTAACGACCCACCGGGCTGAATTATAGTTTTTATATTTGATTTTGCTATTTCATCTACGCAATCCCTAAATGGGAAAAATGCATCAGAAGCCAATACTGTAGCTCCTTCTCCTCTTTCAAGTGCTTGCTTTGTCGCCCATATTCGATTAACTTGTCCACCTGCTATACCTATAGCTTTTTTATCTTTAGATACAACTATGGCATTAGATTTTACATATTTGCAAACTTTCATCGCAAACATTAGCTCTTCCATTTCTTCATTACTTGGCTTTTCCTTTGTAACTACTTTTAAATCATCATACATTTTTTTATCTAATTCTTGAACCAATAAACCACCATCTATAGATATAATTTCTTTTTTATCATTTGGCTTTGATGTACATTTTATAACCCTTAAATTTTTCTTTTCTTTTAAGATTGTGATAGCTTCTTCTGTAAAACCTGGAGCTATTACAATTTCTAAAAATGTCTTTATCATCTCTGTTGCTGTTTCTTTATCAATAGTCCTGTTTATTGCTACTATTCCTCCAAATATTGATACCGGATCACAACTATGTGCTTTTTTATAAGCATCTTCTACAGTATTTCCAATAGCCACTCCACATGGTGTATTATGTTTTAATCCACAACAAGCTATTTCTTCAAATTCATTTACAACTTTCCATGCAATATCCATATCTTTTATATTATTGTAAGATAGTTCTTTTCCATTTAATTTAATTATATTATTAAGCATTCCTAATCCATTAGTATTTTTATAAACTATTGCACTTTGATGACTATTTTCACCATATCTTAAATTATTTTCTTTTACATATGAAGCAGTAAAATAGTTTTCTTCATCATCTTCTTCAATTAAAAATTTGCATATTGCTGCATCATAAGCAGTAGTTAAATTAAATACTTTTGCTGCAAAATTTTTTCTTGTTTTATAATCTACATCACCATTTTCATTAATTTGCTTTATAACAGTTTCATAGTCTTTAATATCACTAACAACAAGAACATCTTTAAAATTCTTTGCAGCACTTCTTAGCATACTTGGACCACCTATATCAATAAATTCTATTTTTTCTTCAAAAGCTAAATCTTCTTTAGCTTTTTCAAAGAACGGATATAAGTTTACACAAACTAAATCTATAGTTTCTATTTCTCTTTCTTTTAATGTGTCCATATGATTTTTATTATCTCTAATTGCCAGTATGCCACCATGTATATTAGGATGAAGGGTTTTAACTCTTCCATCTAACATCTCATCAGCTTTTGTTATTTCACAGACCTCTTTTACGTCTATATGATTTTCTTTTAAATATTTATAAGTTCCACCACTTGATATTATTTCAACATTGTTCTTTTGAAGAAATTTTACAAATTCTAATATATTTGTTTTATCAAATACACTTATTAATGCTCTTTTTATCATCAATATCACCCTTTAATTTTTATAGTTTTAGCTTACTATAACTTTTCGTTTATCTATTTTAATTCTTCCTTCACTTATAAGTTTTATAGCTTCTGGAAGAGCCTTATGTTCAACTTTCAAAACTTCTTGTTGTAATTCCTTTGCACTGTAAGTACTTTTAACGTCTATTACTTTTTGAATTATTATAGATCCTGTATCTGTTCCATGATCTACAAAATGAACTGTACATCCACTTACCTTTACACCATATTCAATTACTGCTTCATGAACTTTTAATCCATACATACCTTTTCCACAAAAACTTGGTATCAATGATGGATGTATGTTTATAATTCTATTCCTAAATTCATCTATTATATTTTCCTTTAATATAGAAGTAAAACCTGCTAATACTATTAAATCTACCTTTCCTTTTAGATATTTCAATATGCTGTAACTTAGGTCTTCTTTTAGTTCATTTTTGTCAAATACCATAGTTTTTATATTGTTTTCTTTTGCTCGTTTTAAGCCAAATACATCTTTTTTATCACTAATTACATATTCAATGGTACAGTTTTTCAAGTATCCATCTTTAATATTGTCAATTATACTTTGTAGATTAGTTCCACTTCCAGATATTAAAACTGCTATTTTAAACAAATGCCTTCCCCTCCTGATACAACTTTTCCTATTTTATATGCTTTTTCCCCTAACTTATCTAAAGTTTCTATAATCTTTGTTGCATCATTATCATCTACAGCTAATACCATTCCTACTCCCATGTTATATGTGTTAAACATATGGTTTTCATCTACACCTTTTTCCATTAAATATTTGAATATTTCTGGAATTTCAAAAGAATTCTTCTCTATTTCAGCAGTTAAATCACCTTTAAACATCCTTGGAATATTTTCATAAAATCCACCACCAGTTATATGTGCCATACCATGTATTTCAAATCTTTTCATAATCTCCATAACTGATTTTACATATATTTTTGTTGGAGTTAAAAGAATTTCCCCTAAAGTTTTATCACCTAATTTTTCATCATATTTTTTTATTAGCTTTCTTACAAGAGAATAACCATTACTATGAACTCCTGAAGATGCAATTCCTATTAGTGCATCCCCTTCTTTTATTTTACTTCCATCTATAATATCTTTTTTATCTACAATTCCAACTGCAAATCCTGCTAAATCATAATCCCCATCTTTATACATCCCTGGCATTTCAGCAGTTTCTCCACCTATAAGTGCTGCACTTGATTGTATGCATCCATTTGAAACTCCTTTGACTATGTCAGCAGCAATATTGGAATCTAATTTTCCACAGGCTATATAGTCTAAGAAAAATATTGGTTTTGCGCCATGACACAAAATATCATTAACACACATAGCCACACAGTCTATACCAATAGTATCAAACTTATTTAAGCTTATTGCAATTTCAAGTTTAGTTCCTACTCCATCTGTGCCCGAAACTAATACTGGATTTTCATAACCACATCCTATTTCAAACATACCAGCAAAGCTACCTAACCCATTTAAAACTCCACTTGTCATAGTTTTTTTAGTATACTCTTTCATAAGCTGAACAGCTTTGTAACCTTCTTCTATATTGACCCCTGCATCTTTATAAGTTATCATTCTCCCCATTCCTCTCTTTCACCAAATGTATGTAATTTTTAGTGGATAGCTATTTCTGTTTTTTAATTCAACTATCCACTATACAAAATTATAAGTTTTATTCTTCAAATTTTATTGGTGCTGATATTGGATATTCACCTTGGAAACATCCCATACAAAAATCCATATTTTCATCTAGACATTCTAAAAGTTTTTCCTTTGATAAATATCCCAAAGTATCTGCACCTATTATGTTGCAAATTTCCTCAACTCCCATGTTTGCACCTATAAGACCTCGTCTATATGGAGTATCTATACCTAAATAACATGGAAATTTAACTACTGGTGACGAAACCCTAAAATGTATCTCTTTAGCTCCTGCCTCTCTTAAAAGTTCAACTAATCTTTTACTTGTAGTTCCTCTTACTATAGAATCATCTATTAAGACAACCCTTTTTCCACTAACATTTTCTTTTAAAACATTAAGTTTTACATTTACAGCATTTTCTCTTTCTTCTTGAGTTGGGGATATGAATGTTCTTCCTACATATTTATTTTTTATAAGTCCTAATTCATAAGGAATTCCTGAAGCCTCCGAATATCCCATAGCTGCAGATATTCCTGAATCTGGAACAGCTACAACTATATCTGCTTCTACTGGGTTCTCCCTATATAATTCCTGACCAGCTTTAAATCTTGATTTATGGACACTTATTCCATCTATTTTAGAATCTGGCCTTGCAAAATATATATATTCAAATGAACATACTGCTTTTTTGCTTTTTTCTCCAAATTTTATACTTTTTAACCCCTCTTTATCTATTACTACAATTTCTCCAGCTTCTACATCTCTAATAAACTCAGCACCAGTTGCATCTAAGGCACAGCTCTCTGATGCTAAAACATAAGAATCTTTTATTTTTCCAATACATAATGGTCTTATTCCATAGGGATCCCTAACCCCTATAAGTTCATTCTCTGTAAGAATAGTTATTGCAAAGGAACCCTTTATTGCTTGCATTGTATCAACAACTGCATTTAGAATTCCTTTTTTTGCACTTCTTGCTATAAGATATAATATAACTTCTGAATCTATTAAAGTTTGAAATATGCATCCTGAATCTTCTAAAAGTTCTCTTATTATATCTGCATTAGTCAGATTTCCATTATGTGCAATAGCTATATTTCCTAATTTAAACTCTCCAAGTATTGGCTGTGCATTTTTAATACAACTTCCACCTGCAGTAGAATACCTTACATGACCTATTGCACTATACCCAGTAAGTTTTGAAAGAATCTCTTTATTAAATACTTCTGAAACTAATCCCATGTCTTTATGAGAATGCATTTTTTCACCATCAAAACTTACTATTCCTGCACTTTCCTGACCTCTATGTTGGAGTGCATAAAGTCCATAATATGCTCTTTTTCCTACTTCTAATGGTTCTTCTCCTGTATTAAAAATTCCATACACACCACATTCATCTTTAAATTTATCCGGAGAAAAATTATTATAAATATACCCTTTTTTTAAATCTTCCATGTTTTACCACCCTTTGCCCTTTTATTAAAGATGCTTTCACTGCTACCAAAATATATACTATTTTTCCACCTGTGACATTCTATTTAATACTTCTGTATATCCCTCTACTAAATCACCAAGATTTCTTCTAAATCTATCTTTATCTAATTTCATACCTGTTGTCATATCCCAAAGTCTACATGTATCTGGAGATATTTCATCAGCTAAAAGAATTTTCCCATTAAATCTTCCAAATTCTAATTTGAAATCTACAAGTTTTATATTTTGTTTTTTATAAGATTCTTTTAAAATTTCATTTATCTTTCTTGCATTATCATATATTTCATTTAATTCATCAAAAGTTGTAATTCCCATAGCTACAGCATGATAATCATTCATAAGTGGATCTCCTAAATCATCATTTTTATAGCTTATTTCTAAAACAGTAGTTTTTAATTCACTACCTTCTTCTAAACCATATCTTTTTGCCATACTACCAGCTGCAACATTTCTTACTATTACTTCTACTGGAACTATTTCAACCTTTTTACAAAGTTGTTCTCTTTCATTTAATTTTTTTATAAAATGAGTATTTATACCTCTATTATTTAACATTTCAAACAACTTTGATGTTATGCTATTATTTAGAATTCCCTTTGAATTAATAGTTTCTTTTTTCTCACCATTAAATGCAGTAGCATCATCCTTGTAATATACAATTACTTCATCTTCTTTACCTGATGTAAATATTTTTTTCGCTTTTCCTTCATACATTAATTTTTTAGTTTCCATTATAATTCAACCCCGCCCTCATTTTCTTTTATAAAGTTTTTCTTCATATTTTTTCTATAATCAATTAACTTTTCTTTAATTTCAGGATATTTATTAGATAATATTTGTACTGCTAACATAGCTGCATTATAGCTATTATTTATACCAACTGTAGCTACTGGAATTCCCTTTGGCATTTGTACTATAGAATATAGTGCATCTAATCCATTTAGTTCTGCTTTTATAGGAACTCCTATAACTGGAATAACAGTTTTAGATGCTATAACTCCTGGCAAATGTGCAGCAAGACCAGCTCCTGCAATTACGCATTCACAACCATCTTCTTCTAACTGTTTCAAAACTTCTTCTAATTTTTCAGGCACTCTATGTGCAGAAAGAATATGTGCCTCAAAATTGATTTCAAATTCTCTTAAACATTTTGCAGCATTTCTCATAATTTCAGTATCTGATTTACTTCCAAATATAATTGCAACTTTCACAAATATACCTCCTAAAATCTATTATTTAAAATAGTGAACTCCGCTCTCAAAAATTTTCTGTTCATGATTTCCTATAACATTTTTTATAACATTTGTTCCTATTCTTTCACTATGACCCATTTTCCCAAATACTCTTCCATCTGGACTTGTTATGCCTTCAATTGCATATAATGAACCATTTGGGTTGAATTTTATATCATAAGTTGGATTTCCATTTAAATCAACATATTGTGTAGCAACTTGATCATTTTCAAATAAAGTTTTTATACCTTCCTCACTACCATAAAATCTTCCTTCACCATGTGATACTGGAATTGTATAAACATCTCCTACCTTTGTTTTACAAAGCCATGGTGAAGAATTTGAAACTATTTTAGTATTTACCATACAAGATATATGTCTTCCTATTGAATTATTAGTTAGTGTTTCACTGTTTTCATTTAAATCCGTTATTTCGCCATAAGTTACAAGACCAAGTTTAATAAGTGCTTGAAATCCATTGCAAATTCCTAACATCAATCCATCACGATTTTTCAATAACTCCATGACCTCATTTTTAATTTTGCTATTTCTAAATACTGTAGCTATAAACTTACCAGAACCATCAGGTTCATCCCCTGCACTAAATCCACCTGGTAACATAACTATTTGTGATGTTTTTATTTTTTTAGCTAAAATTTCTATAGATTCCTCTATATTTTTTGAAGTTAAATTTTTAAATACAACCTGTTCAACTTCTGCTCCCGCTTTTATAAATGCTCTTTCACAATCATACTCACAATTAGTTCCTGGGAATACAGGAATTACAACCTTTGGCTTTGCAACCTTTATTAAAGGTGACTTAATTTCTAACTTGTTTTTAACTTTATAATTTTCTATTTTTTTATTGTATATACTTTTATTTGTATAATCAGTTGGGAAAATTTCTTCTAATGGCATATTATAAATGCTTTCTATTTCATCTAAATTAACTATTTCATTGTTCCACTGTATGTTGTATTCCTTTGTTGTTTCCCCTAAAATAGTATAATCAATATTTTCTAGTTCTTTTTCCAAATTAACATTATCACTAATTTCTAATATAATAGTTCCATAATTTAATTTAGTAATTTCATTTAAATTTAGGCCTTTACTAAATTTAAATCCTATTTTATTTCCTAAAGCCATTTTAATTACTGCCTCTAATATACCCCCAAACTTTGATGTATAGGATGCTAAAACCAGTTCTTTGCCTATAAGTGAATGTATTTTTTCAAAATTAAGTTTTAATTTATCTGTATCTACAATTTCATGTTCATTCTTTTTAGCATTTATAGAAATTACCTTGCTATTAAACTTTTTAAATTCTTGAGTTACAACTTTATTAACATCCACTGTTGATACTGCAAAAGATATTAATGTTGGAGGCACATTTAAATCTTTAAAAGTTCCTGACATACTATCTTTTCCACCTATAGCTGGTATCTGAAAACTATGTTGTGCGTATAATGCTCCTAATAATGCTGAAAATGGCTTACCCCATTTTTCTTTATCACATCCCAGCTTTTCAAAATATTCTTGAAGTGATAATCTAACTTTTTTATAATCTCCACCTATAGCAACAATTTTTGCTAAACTTTCTATAACTGCATAAAACGCTCCATGGAATGGACTCCAAGATGATATATATGGATTAAATCCATGTGACATTATTGTACCTGTTGAAGTTTCTCCATTTAAAATTGGAAGTTTACATACCATTGCCTCATTGGGCGTTTGTTGATATCTGCCTCCGAAAGGCATAATTACTGTATTTCCTCCAATTGAAGAATCAAAATTTTCTATTAACCCCTTTTGTGAACATATATTTAAATTTCCAACCAAATCTTTTATTGTTTCTTCAAAAGTATTTTTCATAAAAATATTTTTTTCAAAATAATTTTCCGATTCCTTTGGTGCTATTGCTTTAACTTTATTAAAACTTTTTGCTCCATTAGTATCTAAGAAATCTCTTGAAATATTTAAAATTTCTTGACCATTAAAATTCATTACTATACGTTTTTCTTCTGTAACCTCTGCAACTGCTACAGCTTCTAAATTCTCATTTTGTGCATATTCTATAAATTTCTCCACATCTTTTTCACTAACAACTACTGCCATTCTTTCTTGTGATTCTGATATTGCAATTTCAGTTCCATTTAATCCTTCATATTTTTTAGGAACTAAATTTAAATTTATTTTTAATCCTGGAGCAAGCTCACCTATTGCAACAGAAACTCCTCCAGCTCCAAAATCATTACATCTTTTAATCATTGTTGTAACTTTTTTATTTCTAAATAATCTTTGAATTTTTCTCTCCGTTGGAGCATTTCCTTTCTGAACTTCAGCATTACAACTTTCAAGAGATTTTTCATTATGTTCTTTAGATGAACCTGCAGCACCACCAACCCCATCTCTTCCTGTTCTTCCACCTAATAGAATGATTTTATCTGTAGGCTGTGGGTTTGCTCTTATTACATTTTCATAAGGTGCTGCTGCTATAACTGCACCAACTTCCATTCTTTTTGCTTCATAACCATCATGGTACAATTCTTGTACATATCCTGTTGCTAACCCTATTTGATTTCCATAGCTGCTATATCCCTTTGCTGCTTCTTTTGTAATTTTTCTTTGTGGTAATTTTCCTTTTAATGTATTTTTTAAATCTTCCTTAGGATTTTTACATCCAGTAATCCTCATAGCCTGATATACATAACTTCTTCCTGAAAGCGGATCCCTTATAGCTCCACCTAGGCAAGTAGATGCTCCTCCAAAAGGTTCAATTTCTGTTGGATGATTGTGTGTTTCATTTTTAAACATCACTAAATATTTCTCATTTTTCCCATCAATATCTGCATCTATAATTATGCTACAAGCATTTATTTCTTCTGAAATATCTAAATCATCTAATTTTCCTATAGCTCTTAACTTTTTCATTCCAATTACGGCTATGTCCATAAGTGTCACAGCTTTATCTTTGTCTTTATATAACTCATTTCTATAATTATTATATATTTCTAAAGCTTCTTTTATAGGTTTTGAAAATTTACCCTCTTCAATTTCAATATCTGTTAATATTGTTTGAAATGTAGTATGTCTACAATGATCTGACCAATAAGTTTCTATAACTTTAACTTCCGTTATAGTAGGGTCTCTTCTTTCTTCATTTTTAAAATAATTTTGAACAAGCTTTAAATCCTCTAAAGTCATTGCTAAAGATTTTTCTTTTATAAAGCTTTCTAATTGCCCTTCTTCTAAATTTATAAATCCCTCTATAATTTCAACTGGTTTAATATCAATATTTTCTTCATTAAATTTGGCCATTTCATCCACTGATACTTCTCTAGAGTCCACAGTATTTATGTAGTATTTTTTCACTTTTTCTACGTCATTCTTACTAAGTAATCCTTCTAAAATAATTATTTTACTAGTTTTAACTTTTAGATCTTCTTTTTGAGTTAATATTTGAATACACTGCATAGCTGAGTCTGCCCTTTGATCATATTGGCCTGGAAGATATTCAACCCTAAATGAATTTTTATTTTCTATATTAATTTTTTCATATAAATTGTCTACATTTACTTCGCTTAAAATAAACTCTTTAACTAATTCACATTCATGACTATTTATTCCCTTTATATCATATCTATTTATGACTTTTACATCTTTTAAATTATTCAGCTTAAGATTTACAGTAAAATCTCTTAACATTCCCTGTGATTCCAAATTAAAATTCGGTTTTTTCTCAACATAAATAGTAAAAATTTGATTTTGCATAACTTTTCCCCCTAAGCCATTCTTTAATACGAACATTATTTTTATTTTTTTATAATAATTCGATATTGTTATTATAACATAGTTTTTCTTTTTTAAAAGTACTTTTTTAAAAATATTTTTATTTTTGTTCGACATAATACGTATATTGTTTTTATTTATTCTTTTTATTGTACGTTTGTTTGAATTTTATAAATATTAAATTTGTATTTCAAATATAGTTAGCTTTAATTTTGATTTTAGACTATATTCTAAAAAACATATAAAAAAGCATTTTTAAATATCTTTTTAAATATTTAAAAACGCCCTAATATAAATTTCTTTAACTTTATTATATTTTATTTAATTATATATATAAATAAAAAACTGCTATTATCATTATTATTAAGAAAATAACCACTGATATAAATATTTTATCTATTTTTCTAGAAGGCGTATGTCCAAACTCTTTTCCACTTTGACCATTAAATATACAATAGTAAGTTTTCATATTATAGGAATACTTGCATACCCAAACTGGTACTAATACTTTATAAAATTCCTCATCAATTATTTCATGTGATTTTACTTTATAAAATTTTTTCTTCATTTCTTTAGTATTCTGTTTCAAGAGTTTTTTATTAATAACATCTTCTAATTTTTTCATAACTGCACCTTTATAATGATTTATACAATCATCATATACTTGAATAAATTTTTCTTTTGGTGCATCTTTCGTCTCATCTCCGCTTATATGCATTTTAGAAAAATCATAAGGTGATATTTGATCCATATCATATCTAGGTATCACTTGAGATGCAAAAAGAGAATAATCTTTTATATAAAACATTTCATTATCATCAATTATAGTGCTCATTCCCCTTCGAATTTTATATCTTTTTTGCACTCTTATAGTGTAATCTAATTGAATTTTTAAATTGCATACGTAACAAGGCATATAGTATGGTCTTACACTCATTAATCTTATTTCTTTTGTGAAATTTTTAGGAATATGCCTCCTACTTTCTATCCACTTATAAAAATATTGCTTTATAATCTCTTCATTCTCTAGTTTAAAATCAACAATGTATACTTCTTCTTTTTTCATTCTTTTCATCCTTATATCTTAATATATGTCTCATTTCTATAAACTAGTCCACTATCTAATATTCGTAATTTTCAGCAAAATCTTTATAAAAAAAGTGAATATCTTAAATTTTATAATTTAAGACATTCACTATATATTACTATCTTTTTCTTTTTCAAATGCTTCTTTTATGTCATTACCTATAAGTTCTAAAATTCTATCTATCAATTCTATTATCTCTTTATCATCATCTTCCTTTACGCCACTTTCCATTATTAATGTAGGAGCACAAGAACAACATTTTCTTGTAAGTAATATAACTTTAGTATATACATCATGGTTAATTAAATCATCAAATGTAATATTCTGTTTATCCATTGAAACTAATATCCCCATAAGTCCATTATGAACTTTTACGTCTATCCCATTATATCTTATTGCTTTTAGTTCTGCCTTTACAACTTTCATCTTTGTAACCTCTTTTCATTTTTATATTTATTGCTATATTCATATATATTATTACATAAAAATTTTAATTAATAAAATTTATGAAATCTTCCTTATATACTTTTATACTTTTATAAATAGATTCTTAATTTTTTTACCATTAATCAAATTACACGTAAAAAAGGGAGCATATCGCTCTTCTAACCTTAAGTTAGTTTTGCAACAGCCCCTTTATATAATATTATTTTAATTGTGAATCTATTATTTTTTCTATTTTTTCACTTTCTTCATCTACTATAAAAATCACATAATTTCCTACAACTTTTATTTTTGCATTTTTTACTAATTCATGTTGATCCGGTAGATATTGAGACCACTGTTTGTCTAAATCCTCTTGTCTTTTTTCTACACCATTTTTTATAGCTTCAACCTTTGATTCATCTTTTACTTTAATTATTGTAATTTCTGATGCTGAAACATTCATCATTGCCTTCTTTATTATATATTCTTCTACATCTTCATCCTTTATATAATATTGAGCATTTAAAATATCTCCACTTTGAAAGTTTTCCATAGGTCTAAACTCTACTTCTTTTTCAACAGCCGCCATTATATCAGCTACAGGTATATTTTTAACTTCTTTTTTTGACTTACCACATCCAATTAATGATAAACACATTATAACAATTAACATAAAGGTGATTACTTTTTTCATTTTAATATTCCTCCTCATATTTTCATCTACTATTACTACGTATTATTCTATAAAAAAGTTCAAAAAATACTAATTTATTTTCATAAAACTTTAATAAAAAATGAAAACTCTTATAAACAAAAATGCTTATAAGAGTTTTCATTCCAAACCAATTATTAATAAGTGATTTGTTGAATATATGAGATATTTAAAATTATATACCTAATATACTTTATTGTCAAAGCATATTTTAATCATCATATATATCTGAAAATTCTAGGTTTATTTTTTCTTGTGGATTATTTATAGTATTTTTATCAACTATACACTTTCTATTGCATTCTTTAATAGGAAGTCTTATTATAAATTCACTACCTTGTCCAATTTCACTTTTTACTTCCAGTTCTCCATCATGCATTTCAATTAGTGACTTTGTTAAAGAAAGTCCTATACCACTTCCTTCTTGATTTCTAGTTAATAAATTTTCTACTTGCCTAAACCGTTCAAATATTATCTGCTGCTTATCTTTTGGTATTCCTATTCCTGTATCTTTAACAGTTATTTTTATCCATTTGTCTTCATCATATATATTTACAAATATATCTCCACCTTGTGGAGTAAACTTTATAGCGTTTGATAAAAGATTTAGCATAACTCTTTCTATTTTATCTTGATCAAAGCACCCTATTTTTTCCTCTACCTCAGTGTCAAATGTCAGATTTATATTTTTTCGTTCAATATAATTAGCTGCTGACATTGTTATATCCTCAACCACTTCAACTACATTAATATTTTCATATTGAAGGGCGAAATATCCTGCATCTATTTTAGTTATATCTATTAAATTATTTATAAGTTTTAATAATCTTCTACTATTTTGTTTTAATGCATCCATTCTTTTATAAATAGCATCATTTTTATATACTATCTCTCCATTTTTTAAATGCATATCATTTAATTGAAGTGTACTTAATATTATATTTAATGGGGTTCTTAATTCATGAGAAATATTTGCAAAAAACTCAGTTCGTAAATTTTCATATTCTAGCGCTTGCTTATACAACTTATTCTTATATTCAATCCTAAGCAATAATATTATTATTAATAATGTCAGTATAGCGATAATTAATATTATTGTAGCCTTAAGTTCCATTGGTATTTTTTTTAATACTGACGGATGATTTAATACTACTGAATTACTAGGTAAATTTTTCATATTTATAGAAAAATTATTCAAGGCCTCATAATAAAATACATATTTAAAACTAGAATTACTTATATCATACATTGTATTAACATCTTCATTATTAAGTATTCTATAACATAAATCTCCTGTTAACTCTCCAATTTTACATCCTTCAATTATAGGCCCACCTACAACTACTGAATTTAACCATGACTCACTCCAAGTATAAAGCTCTCTTTTAGTATGATAATAAACAATAGTAGATATTGTATCTCTATCAATTATCTGTCCATTTTCATCTTTATAGACACCATACATAAAATTAACACTATTTTTCTCATTTCCTTCAGTCTTTTCTAATGCTTCATTTATATAATCACATTGAATTATATTAAATTTACAATTATCATATTTAGATTGTAGTTTTTTTATTTCCTCTGCAAATATTTTTGAAGTTATTGTGTTATCTAACATAAAGTTCATTGTTTTAACATCATTATGTGTTTTAAACACAAAAGAAATAGCATTTGATATTAAAAATTGCTCACGAACTCCTACTGAATGTTCTTCCAGGTTCTCTCCTAATTTTAAGTCTTGTTTATTAATGCTAGTATATACCACAGGTGTATCTAAAAAGATTTCATCATAAATTTGATTTAATACCATAAGTGCTTCATCATTGCATACTACAATTAAATCATAATTTTGATTTTTAAACTTTGAAGTGAAATTTTTCTTTACTTCGTTTAAATCTAATGCATTCCTTTTGCTATCCAAGTATTCAAAATTATACTCCACATTCTTAAGTTCTTTACTTAAACCCTCTTTAATGCCAGAAAAAATTTGAGCTTCCCAAGTTTCATCAAAATGGTATGAATTAATAATAAGTATTTTTTTTTGAGTATCTTTATCTATATTTTTGTTTACATTTGCATAAACACTATAAGAAATTGTAGTAAATAATGATATTAATATTATCATTAGTATGTATTTTGCACTACATTTACCTTTCATAAATCCTCCGAACCCTAATCTTATTTACTACAATATTATACATTAAATAAAAATATATTACAAATTTTAACATAGAACTTTTTTAATCTTTTAAATTTTTAAATTTTAAAGATTTTTAATTTATAGTTGATTTTATCCATTTATTTAAACCATTACATATTTTATTTGGCAACAAATTTTTAACTATTTAAGTTTTATTTTAATTTTAAATTCAATTTTAAATGTTATTTTTATATTTTTTTAATTAAATCATATTTTTCATATTTATTTCTTCATTATTTAACATTATTTTACTACTTATTAACACTCTTTTTTGTTTTACATAATATAATATTATTAATTTAAAAATATTCTTATTAAAAAAGGGGGCGTTTTAATGGAGAATAATTTGAACACAATGGAAGCACTTAAAACTTTATATTACAATCCAACTTATATTGCAATAAATGAATATGGTCATACTTTAGAACTTAAAGGTGATGAAAAATTTATTATTCAAAGAAAAATCAAATCATCTAAACAAGAAAATATTAGTTTGAAAGATAATTGGAGAATTATAAAGCCTATTTCATACGATGATGCTAATGAATTATTTAAACGATTACGTACTGTAGAATGTAGATTTAAAGATGGAAGTAAACGATTATATAATAAACTTCCTGCAGATGGACAGTTTATTATTGAAAGTGATTTACCATATTGCGATGATTGTCTTTGGTACTATTATGGTACCATGGTAATAATAAACAAAGAATAATAATTTGACTAAAATTTTAATATGTATTTTAAAGTATAGAGTAATTTAACTCTATACTTTTTACATATATGTATCATTTTTACATATAGTTGCATATTTTATTATTGGATAGAGAATTAGGAGGATTTAAAATGAAATATAGACAAAATGAAATGACTTCCTTATCCGGTAGTGAAACAGAAAAAAATCTTTTAAAAACTTTTTCTGGTGAATCTAGAGCCAGTAATAAATATATGCTTTATGCAGAAAAAGCTCTAGAAGAAGGCTATAATTATGTAGCACAAGTATTTCAAGAAACTGCTGGAAATGAAAGAGCACATAGTAGATTTGTTTATAAAAATGCTTTAAAACAAATAAAAAACACTGCTCAAAATTTAAAAGATGCAATTGAGGGCGAAACTGAAGAATTTTCTTATATTTATAAAGAGTTTGAAGAAACTGCTAGACGTGAAGGCTTTATTGAAATAGCAAACTTTTATAAAGAACTACAAGAAGTGGAAGAATTCCATCAAGAAAGATTCAAAGATTTATATGACAGAATAGTATCTGGAACAATGTTTAATAGTCCTGATAAAGTTCAAAATTGGCAATGTATGAATTGTGGATACATTCACGAAGGAAATAATGCTCCTGAAATATGTCCACTGTGCAAATATCCTAAATCATTCTTTAAAATTGAATGTATGGATTATAAACTTTAATAATACATTTATTTATAATTTAAAATCAATAAAAGAGAATGTCTTAAATAACATTTTAAGACATTCTTTTTTCTTATTTATTTAATACTAATTCCTCTAATGCTAATGCCAACTGGTCTGGACAAGATGTTTCCCCTCTACAAGGTATACCTTTTAACCTTTTTATAGCTTCTTCTACCTCCATGCCTACTAATAATCTTGCTATTCCTTGTGTGTTACCACGACAACCTTGTATAAATTCAACTTCTTTTATAATATTTCCTTCAACTTCAAAATTTATTTGAGTCGCACAACATCCTTTAGTTTTATATGTATATTTCATTGTAATCCCTCCATTTATTTTGTATTATCACCTTTGAATATACCTAAAAAATCTATTTTTTTCAATAACTTATTATTTTTTACTATTAAAGACTACAATTCATTTGTATTTTTTATATAAAATTTATTTTTAATAAAAAAATGCCTTTTAAAATATTTTATTATCTTAAAAGGCTTTTTTATCAAATATTATCTTTTATGGATTTTTCACTTTTATTATTACCCCAACACTCCATTATAATAAAACTCATCCAAATTATAATTAGATTTAATGTATTAGTCATAATAATATTATTTTCTTTTGTTGAAATTATACAATTTAATAAAGATATAATACTTAACAATAATAATTTGTATAAGCTATTATTATATTCTTCATTTATATAAGAAAAACTTTTCATTATTTTATCTATACTTTTGTTTATTCTAAACTTCTTTTTTGAATAATTATATGGCTTTTTAGCTTCCTTAATATTTTCAAAATAATCCTTTGAAAAATTATATACAACCAAATCCTCATCATTATCTGTTGTGGCCAGGGCATTTACTGTTTCCTGATAACTTATCAATTTATTTTCCATTACATACTTGCCATTTTCTAAATTTTTTCTATAAGTGTTATCTAAATATGGCTCGCTAAATTTTACGTTATTATAAAAAAAAGTAACATTAGTAAAACCTTTCAAATCTACTCCCTCCCATTTCCAGACTATGATTTTTAAATTTAAATATCTTTTATTTAAAAGACCTTAATAAGAATACAACGTTCCAACAAAAAATTCAATAGTTTTTACATATTTTTAAAACTAATTTTTGCTTGGAATAACTCAACATCTGTTTCCTTATTTTTTCCTTGTATATAATAACTATTTTTTTCTTCTTTTACATCATATTTGTAAAAGAATATTTTTTGACCTTCTTTAGCTTCTTTTATAAAATTCACCTGAATACTACTTATTCTTTTTTCCTTAAAGTCTTCTGTTTTAAAACAATCCTCTACCCACTCCACATATTTTGCATTATTTACATGGTTATTTAAATCTATATCATTATATCTTACTTTTCTTTTTCCAATAAGTTCTCCTTCCTCTTTATTAAATCTAATTTTGTTTATTCTTTTATATGGCTTAAATCTTTCTTTTATAACTTCATATGGAATATCTTCTTCTTTAGGTTTATATGGTAGTGGTGATTTTTTGTCTATTAACAAATATGCTGCATCAATATCACCTAGATGTTCATTGTTTTCACCATATATTCTAAAGGATCTTAAAAAAAACATTCTATCTAATCCACTAGGCCAAGTCTCTATAGTTATCTCTTCATTCCATTTAGGATACTTTATCATATCTAATTTTATTCGAGATACTACCCAATACATGCCTTTTTTTCCTAAAGCCTCGTATCCATCTCCTAAAATTTCAGAATGTAAACTTGATGTTTCTTGCATGTAATTTATTATTGAATGTGTTTTTATCTTTTGTGTAAAATCTGTCTCATAAAATTTTATTTTATAACTTTTTTTAAATATATTACTCATATTTACTCCTCACTTTAGTTTCTAACTTTTACTTTCTATATAGTTTTAAGTTTTAATTTTAGCTTATATAGGGCTTCAAATTAAATTTTAAACTTATTCATTTATCAAATAAGAAAATTTTAACTTTTTCTATCTACAATATCAGTTTACCAATAATTCTATGATTAATCTTTTATAATTAAATAGTTCTATATTATTTATTATATATTTAATATTTTTCATTTCAAATAAAAACCTTTATCCTAATTTAAAGAAAAGGTGTATTAAAATGATTTAATCACCTTAATACACCTTTTATAGATATTAATCGCTTATTGGTCCATATTTATCTTTATCAATTTTTAGCAATACTTGAGTAAGCTCCTCAGCATGTTCTTTTTCATCCAATATTATTTTATGCAAAATATTTTTTCCTTCTCTATCTGGTATTTCATCAAGTAAATCTTCATACAATACAACTGCTTCAAACTCTCCTTTGATATCTTCCCTTATGGTATTAAGTATTGTTCTTTTATCTTTTTTGTTATCACCATTTTGAATTCTAAAAGGTTTTTCATTAAACTCATCTTTTTTTAATACACGTTTATACATTTCATACTCTTCTCTATCAACTTTTCTTAATAGATAAAGTATCATTCCATAATGCTCTTTTTCTTCTTCTAAGATGTGCTCAATTACATGATTAAGTTCTTTTATGTCACTATAAGCAAGAGTGTTAGTATAATCGTCAATTGCTACAAGCTCTGCTATTAATACCTCTCTAAGTATATTTTCATAACATTTAGCTTTACCCTGTGGTTGCCTTTTAGTTGTATAACTCATATTTACTCCTAATTTAAATTACTATTCACTTTTAATATATCCAAAATAAGTTCATTTTGTTACTTAATAACACATCCTTTTGCTAAAACTTATTTTAAAATCTTTTATAATATTCCTAAATGTTCTAAAAGAATTTTAGCACCTATAAGAATTAATATAATTCCACCTAGGAATTCAGCTTTACCACCTAAAACATCCCCTAGCTTCTGCCCAATAAAAACTCCTATAAAACATGCTATAAATGTAATTATAGCTATAGAGCTTGCAGCTAGTACTATGCTAACATTTAAAAATGCAAAACTTACACCTACTGCTAATGCATCTATGCTAGTGGCTATTGCTAATATTGTCATAACTTTTACACTTAAATCACTAGTTATATCACTTTCTTCTCCTTTTATAGCTTCATAAATCATCTTACCACCAATTATGGCTAATAAAATGAATGCTATCCAATGATCAAATTTTACTATATAATTAGTAAACTTAATTCCTAATAGCCATCCTATAAGAGGCATAGCACCTTGAAATATTCCAAAATATAATCCTGCTTTTAATCCATTCTTAATCCTTTCATTTTTAGATTTCATTCCAATACTTAAAGAAACAGCAAATGCGTCCATTGCAAGAGCTAATGCTGTCAAAAAAATAGATATAATACTCATAAAAAATCCTCCATATTTTATTTATATAATATTTTTGATAACTAAATACCAAATTATTCTTATTTAACACTTTCTTTTAAATTCCTTTTTACTTTTTGCAATTACTACTTTTTTTAAACTAAAAACTTATTCAATTCATTAATAAAAAAAGACCCATGTATAATACAAAATTAAATTTTGCATTATACATAAGTCTCACTATTTAATCCAAAGCCAGGTTAAAACCAGTATGTTGACCTTGACACAACCAAAGTTGCCAGCTACTCCCTTATGATAAATATTCTTAAATTCTAAAAAATTTAACAACTTTAACCATTATATTATAAATAATCTACTTTGTAAATATTGATAATATATAAAAGGAAATGGTTCTAAATTTTCTTTAGCCAAATCCTTTATGTTTAGTTATAAACTTTTTAGAATCTTATACTAAAGTTCATAACAGTCTAATATTTCTCCATAATATAATACATGATAGTCATTATCACTATAAACTTTTTCATCTATTTCTTTATCTAACATACTTTTATCCATTTCATGTTTATAAAGAATTTTACATTCATATTGTAATTTACATCCTGATATTAATGGAGTATCTACAGTTTTACCTTTTTCTAATTTTAAATTACATTCTTTTATTTTATCAAAATCTCTTCCTGATTTTGTTCCACAGAAAATCAATTCATTTTTCATTGAATCATCTACTGGAATACTTACAGTAAACTCTGTTGCTTTTTCCATTAAATTATAAGTATGTCTACTTTTTCTCACCATAACCATAAATATAGGTTTTTTCCACATGTATCCCATTTGGCCCCAACCTATTGTCATAGTGTTTACTTTTTCACCATCTTTAACTGTTAGAAATGCACCCTTACATTGAAGATTTTCTAAAGCTATTTCTAATTTTTCAGTATATTTCATCATACATCACCTCACATTTTAATCTTAATATTTTATAAATTAATTTGCAAATTTTACATTATAGTTTTAATAGATTTTCTACTAACTTTTACTGAGGAATATTCAAGATCTCATTTTTTATATTTTCTCCTATATCTCTAGACATATTATTAAATTCTTCACTTACAGCTGCAATTTCTGTTAACGAATTATTTTGATCAATATTTATTTTGGAGCTTTCTATGGATACCTTTTCTATTTTTTCCATAGAATTTAGCATAATTTCAGATGCATTTTCTATACCTTTAATTAGTTCTAAAAGTTTGTTCACTCCATTTGCTCCTGCTAAAAGATCAGTATCTGTTTTTTCTATAAATTCCACAGTACTTTGAACAATATCTATTATTGCATCTATAGTTTCTTTTATTTCCTTAGTTGACTCCTGAGATACTTCTGCTAATTTTCTTATTTCTTCTGCAACAACAGCAAATCCTCTACCAGATTCACCTGCTCTTGCTGCCTCTATTGAAGCGTTAAGTGCTAATAAATTTGTTTGAGATGCTATCCCCTGTATAGTAGTTAATATATCCACTATAAGCTCTGATTTACTTTTCAAATCATTAATTTTGTCTACAGATTTTTTCATAGAAATATTTATTGATTCAATATTTTCTTTAACTTCATGTCCAAATTTTGTGCAACTTTCTGTTTGTTCATAAACTTTTTGAGCTGTTTTTAATCCACTCTTAGATTCTTCTAATATATCATTAGATTGAGTTTTTATTTTATTTGATACCTCTGATATATCTTTCATAGACATCTTTATATGTGATGAAAAACCATCTATTTTACTAGAATTATTTTCAACTATATCTATTATTCCGTCTAAATTTATTGATTCTCTTATCTCATTTAAAATTCCTACTTCATTACCATTATTATCATATAACTTGCAAGTATTAATTAATTTACTTAAATCAACGCCATTTTTATCTTTCAAGTTTCCATTTAATTCTTCTTTAGCTCTGTTCTTATCTAAGCCTGTTAATTCTTCCATACCTTTAGTCCAGTATATTAAATTATTATCTAAATCTTTTATCCAAAACATATTTGATGTAGCTTTACATAAAGATTCTAAAATATTATTTTCTTTTTTAAGGTTTTCTATTCTTTTGTTATTTTCTTCTATTTGTTGTAATAACTTTTTATTTTTCCCTAACATTTGACTCCCTCCAAAAATACTACCACTTAATTTAATAATATTATATTTAAATAATTATTATATATCTTAAGTAAAAACTTAATCTATATAAATATAATTTAAAAAGTATATGATTTATTTTAAATGCAATTTTTTTTGATAGATATAAGGAAACAAGCTCCAATTTAAATTTATTTAATGACCTTAAAATATTTTATACAAGATGCAGTGTTGAATTCTAAGTGACTCGGAGCATATCTCACTATTTTAGGCATACAAGTTTTTGAATGGATAACTTTAATGGGCAACTTGGAACCCTATAAATTAAAAAGTATTTTAAAATAATATAGAAACAAGAATATTAGTATGCTATATTATTCTAAGGTTATAAAATTATAACTATAAAAAATATATTGCTAATTTACATTAAACAAATTTTTATATTAATATAGGGAAACAAACTCAAATTTAGATTTATTCAACAACTTTAAAATATTTTTATATAAAATTTAGTGTTGAGTTCCAAGTGATTCAGAGCATGTCTCACTATTTGGGGTATTCAAGTTTTGGAATGGATAATTTTTAAAGTCAACTTGGAACCCTATATATATTATCGTATCTTTTTATATTTACTAATATATTTAGGTAATTGTTCACAATTTTTTAGAGAAAAGAAGGGGGGATTTTATTGAATAAAAAAATTGATTTAATTAATGGTAAAATTACAGATTCTTTAGTTGCACTTGCTATTCCAATTATGGGTACATCATTTATTCAAATGGCTTATAATATGATTGATATGATTTGGATAGGTCGAATGGGAAGTTTAGCTGTTGCAGCTGTTGGTACTGCAGGCTTTTTTAATTGGCTTGGGCAATCACTTATGATACTTTCTAAAAGTGGGGCTGAAATATCTATATCTCAATCTTATGGAAAAAATAACATAAAAGATGCTCAAAACTATACTAAAAGTGCAATTCAACTTACTATAATATTTGCGGTATTCTATATGTTTTTTCTAATTATATTTAAAAGTTCACTTATTGGATTCTTTAAATTAAACAGCCCAAATGTAATAAATATGGCTGAAACTTATTTATTCGTTATTGCACTTGGAATGGTTTTTAATTTTATAAACCCAGTTTTAACAGGTATTTTTAACGGATCTGGAGATAGTAAAATTCCTTTTACTATCAATACTGTAGGTCTTATATTTAATATAGTTTTAGATCCTTTACTAATATTCGGATTAGGTCCAATACCTTCTCTTGGGGTATTTGGTGCTGCCCTTGCTACAATCTTATCGCAATTATCTGTTACTATACTATTTCTAATTCATATAAAACGTCAAAATTCTTATCTATTTAAAATAAATATTATTTCTAAATTAGATTTAGCATATAGTAAGAAAATTATAAAACTTAGTCTTCCTGTAGCATTGCAAAATGGTTTGTTTTGTTCATTTTCAATGATGATTGGGCGAATAATAGCTTTTCATGGCGACACTGCTATTGCAGTTCAAAAAGTTGGCTCCCAAATTGAATCTATATCTTGGATGACAGCTGGTGGTTTTTCTACAGCTATAAGTGCATTCATAGGACAAAACTATGGTGCAAAACAATATAATCGTATTATTGAAGGTTATAAAGTAGCTATAAAATTAGTTTCTATAATTGGTATATTTGCAACAGCATTACTTGTTTTAGGTGCAGAACCTATATTTAAATTTTTCATAAATGAACCTGAGGCTGTATCTATGGGTATTGTGTATTTACAAATACTTGGTGTTTCTCAATTATTTATGTGTATAGAAATAACTACTACAGGCGCTTTTAATGGTCTTGGGAAAACATTATTACCATCACTAATTAGCATAATTCTAACTGGTTTAAGAGTACCTTTTGCATATTTATTATCTAATCCTAATTTTTTTGGACTAAATGGTGTTTGGTGGACAATTAGTATAACAAGTATATTAAAAGGATTAGTACTAATTTCTCTATTTACTATATTAATATTAAAAAATAAAAAATTTAACCATGAACTTATATAATTTTTTCTATTTAAAAAGGTTGTACTAAAATATTTTAACACAACCTTTTGTATTTAGTTCCTATAATATACTATTTAGAGCTTTATCTAAGTCATCTATTATATCTTCCGCATTTTCAAGACCTACTGCAAGTCTTATTAAATTATCTTTTATTCCAGCTTCTTCTCTCTCTTCTGGAGTATATGGTGAATGTGTCATTGAAGCTGGATGTTGTATTAGTGTCTCAGCATCACCTAAACTTACTGCAAGTGCACAAAGTTTAGTGTTATTTATAACTTTTTTACCATCTTCCAAATCACCTTTAATTTCAAATGCTATTATAGCTCCTGATAATGACATTTGTTCTTTTCCTAACTCATATTGAGGAAATGATTTTAATCCTGGATAATAAACTCGTTCTACTGCTTTATGTTTTTCTAAAAACTCTGCTACCTTAATAGCATTGCAGCAATGCTTTTCCATTCTTATAGGAAGTGTTTTCATTCCTCTTATTACTAAATAAGCATCAAATGGACTCATTGATGATCCAGTCATGTCTTTAACCCCAAATAATCTTACCTTTTGTATGAATTCTGCATTTCCTACTACAAAACCACAAACTACATCTCCATGTCCATTTAAAAATTTAGTTCCTGAATGAATAACTACATCTGCACCTAATTCTAAAGGTCTTTGTATATACGGAGTACAAAATGTATTATCTACCATTAACATACAATTTTCTTTAGAATGTGCTATTTCAGCTGTTGCTTTTATATCTACTAAAGCTAAATTTGGATTTGCTGGAGTTTCTATATAAACTAATTTTGTATTATCTTTCATAGCATTTTTTATATTTTCTGGATTAGTTGCATCTACGAAAGTAACTTCAACACCAAATTTTGTTATACCATGATTTAAAAATGCAAAAGTACATCCGTATAAAGTTTTTGCTGCTACTATATGATCACCAGCTTCTACAATTGACCAAATAGCAGAAGTTATAGCGCCTATACCAGAGCTCATAGACATTGCAGCTTCTCCACCTTCTAATAACGCCAATTTATCTTCTAATACAGTATTTGTTGGATTTCCTAATCTACTATATATATATCCATCTTCTTCTAATGCAAATCGTCTTCCACCTTGTTCTGCATCATCAAATACAAAAGTAGAAGTTTGAAATATTGGAGTTGATAATGCACCAAATGCATTTTTCATATTTCCTCCATGTATAGCTTTAGTAGCAAATCCCATATTTTTTAAATTTTCATTGCTCATATTTATCCTCCTAACAAATTTAAAAATATAAATACTCAGGTTCTTATGTATTTTATTTTTATTATTTTATTATTAATAGAGCAACTTTTATGCCAAATATTTAAATATGAATATAATTCTTTTAGGTAACTAAGCCAATTTAGCTATTAATCACTACTAAGCTCTTGAATAATAAGTTTTCAACATCAATAATTTAATAACTTAGAAATATAATAAAATACGTAATGGTTATAAAAATGACCAATTAATGGTCATTTTTATAACCATAGGTCAATATTTTTACCATTTTATATTATATTTCTTTATCTTATTTATAATTGTTCCATGAGTAACATTTAATTTCCTTGATGCTGCCCTTATAGATTTTTCCTTTTTCAAAGCTCTTAATATTACATCTCTCTCTACTTTTTCTACCACTTCTTTAAGAGTTTTTTCATCATCAACTTCTATATTATTTATTCTTTCAAAAAATACTTTATTATCAAACAATAAGCATTCTAATGTTAAAATATCATTAGAACATAAATTTATAGCACGCTCTATTACATTTTTAAGTTCTCTTATATTTCCAGGCCAATCATATTTTAATAATTCATTTATAAATTCATTATCAGCATATTTAATACTTTTATTTATTCTATGATTTAAAAATTCAATAAAATATTTGGTCAAATAAGGTATATCCTCTTTTCTTTCTCTTAATGGTGGAATAAATAATGGAATTACATTTAATCTATAATATAAATCTTCTCTAAACTTCTTTTCCTTTATCATTGCTTCTAGATTTCTATTTGTAGCACATATTATTCTGACATTTACTTTTTCTTCTTTTATTCCACCTATTTTTCTTACCTTTCCATCTTGAAGGACTCTAAGAAGCTTTGCTTGCAAAATAGGAGATAGTTCTCCAACTTCATCTAAAAATAATGTTCCATTATTTGCATTTTTTATTAGACCTTCTTTTCCATTATTTAATGCTCCTGTAAAACTTCCTTTTTCATATCCAAAAAGTTCACTTTCCATTAGCGAATCAGGTAATGCTGCACAATTTATAACTACAAATGGATTTTCTTTTCTCCCACTCAAGTTATGTATAGCTTTTGCAAATAATTCTTTTCCAGTTCCACTTTCACCTCTTATAAGTACTGTAGAATTTCCTTTTGCAACAAGTTCCACTACTGATTTAGTTTCTTCTATAACTTTACTTGTTCCAACTATGTCTTTAAATGCTCCTTCTCGAGTATGACAAACAACCTTTGCCATCTCTATAGCTTTTTTCATATCTTTTATAGAACAAACTGCACCCACTACCTTTTCATCATCATCCCAAATAGCTCTACCTGTTGTTATATAACAAGCTTTTCCTCTATTATTTTCACTAGTTGTATTTATATTTGTATATTCATTTCCATGCTTTATTAAATTAATTATAGATTTATTATTTTTAATTACTTTTTCAAAAGATTTACCAATTACCTCATCTTTTTTATAATTAAATATATCTTCACAATAACTATTAAATAATTCTATATTATAATTTTTATCTATAACCAAAATTCCATCATCTACTGCATCTATTATTGCTCTTAATCTTTTTTCATTTTGCTCATAATTTAAAAGTTCTATAGTTTTTATTTCTGATACTTCTTCAATTGTCTTTATATTTTTCATGAGCTTTAAGATTTCATTATATTCTATCTTTTCTATTTTTAAATATAATCTGTTAGGAAAAACTTCTAAAGATATTAAATTAATATTAGCTAAATATATTTTCTCTAAAACTTTAAAAGTTATTCCTATTTTATCTTCTGTTGATATTTCTAACCTTAAATATCTATTCATTTAATTCCCCCAAATTTTTAATATCTTAAATAAATCAAATATAATTACATATTATTTTTAAATTATATGTTATGAATTTTGAATCATTTTTTTATATGGTTCAATAAATATATATTATAAATAATACCAATTATATTCAACTATCATAAAATAATTTTAATTATGAAAAATGGTGATTTTAAATATTAAAATCACCATTTTCATATCTTTATAGTATTGTAATATAGTAATAACATTTTTAAATAATTTAACTATTACTATATTTAAAATAACCTCTGATGTTATTTTATAAATTACATTTTAGATAAATTTAAATATATTTTTATATAAACATTTTTTTATTTCAACTCCATTATTAAATAAATATTTTATTATTTTAAAACATTGTTTTCTTTTTCAATTGAAAGAGCTAAATCTTTTCCAGAGACGAATGTTCCAACTATAAAGATATGAACAACTGTAGTGATTACATTCATAAAGTCTTTCACTATTAACTCCTCCTTTGAGTTAGCATATTCAATTAAATAATAAATCAGTTATACATCTATTTTGAGCTATTATTTTCTTTCATATGCATTATTTGATATTATTTTATGGATAAAATATATTTTTTATTCAGATTTTTTGATAATTTTATTTTATACTAGTAATTCATGGTATATTTTTATTATTTTTTCCCATTAATTTTGTTAAAATTTTATAATTTTTTTAATCAATACTGCTATTTTTTAACAATATTAATGGATTTTATTTATAATTTACAACTTATTAACTTTTAAATAATAATGTTAAAAATTTCTATATTTACTATCAATTTAGATACTGATATAATAATAATTGAAATTTAAATTTTCTGAATTTTAACTTTTTTCATTTTTATTTTATTCAGAATATAAAGATTCAATTTTAATTTTAATTGCCCTTTATGGTCATACTTAATTACTTTTCAATTTTAAAGTTAATAATTAATCACCATTCTTATTGTAAGGTTTTATAAAATTTTATAGCTTAACTATAAAAATTCAAATTTATAGTTTTTATTTTTAATATCCCTATATTAAAAGCTATAATCAAAATTTCTTTTGCTAACATTCATTTAATTTAACTTTGAAATTACTAAGTATGACCTTTTATATAATTTTATACTTTTAACTTTTATACTTAATACTTTTTATTAAATTTAAAAAATAAAAACTTAGCCTAAACTAAGTTTTTATTTTTTTACACATCTGAAAATAAATAATAAGTCAAAGATGGGAAGTATATTTTAAGTTAGACAATGAAACAGTTCTATAGATAGTAGTAATACCTAAGTATTCTGTTGACACAGTATAACACAAAATAACCTAACATCCTGACTCATTCATTTTTTTAAGATGACTTATATATTAATCCCATTATATAATTTTTTAAATTCATCTATAGCATAATTATCTGTCATTCCAGCTATATAATCACATATGGTTGATAAATAATAGTATCTAAGCTCCTTTAATGTGTAAATATATCTTTCCTTCTCAGTAAGATTTTCTAAATTTGTTTCTTCTATTTGAAAATTTGCAATTTCTTCTAGCAAATTTTGCTTATTATCTATGACATTATCATTAAAATCTAATAAATCCATCTTCTCTAATTTAAATTTTAAAAGATTAGTGTAAGATTCTATTATACCTTTTTTATCGTTATTAAAACTAATATTTTTTATTTCTATCTTTTTTCCATTAAATAAAATTTTAACATTATATATATCACTACATATTTTTTTTACATTGCTTTGAAGTCTTTCTAAATTATGTTTTGGCATTTGTCTTGGATTTGCATAATATGCTTTAAATAGTTGTTTAATTATATATCTAGAATTTCCATCAAATCTATTAACATTATAAGAATTTAAAATTTTAGCTTTTATATATTCTTCAATAGCTTCATCTAGTTGTTTTCCATAATAAGAAAAGTCAACTAATTTTTCTTTAAAATAGATTCTATTATTACTTTCAGCTTTTACATTAAACCCTTTTTTCAATATATTGTTCATAGAATTTGTTGTTACATCTGTTATAAAAAAATCTATAACATCTCTTGTTAATTGATTAATTTTAAAACTCTCACTATAATCCTTTATATCTCCATTTTCCCCAAAACTCTTATCAAAATCATTATTATATATATTTTCTAATATAGTCATAGAATTTTCAACGTTATTGATTTCCTTAGCATTGAAAATACTTCTATTAATTCTATCTAATGCTAAGTTTTCTTTTATATTATTCTTTAAGATTATTAGAATTTCTATACTATCTTTAGATATATAATTGAAAGCTTTGTTTTTTTCATAATGATCTAATATTTCATTTACCTTCTTATATATTTTTATAGCAATAGATTCATAACTTATATTTAAATCATTATCTTTTACTCCATCATCTATATCATGTTGTCTTTGTGCAATTTCATCACTAACATTTACAATTTGTCCTTCTAATGTAAAAGAAAAAGGAAGTTCCATACACTCTTTCAAGAACATCTCATCTTGAATAAACCTATTAAGTGGCCAGTTATTTCCATTCCGTTTAGTTTTAGTATGTTTTAAAATTCCTTCCATAACTTGCCAAGTTAAATTCATGCCTCTAGTTTCCTTAAATTTAACTTCTAACTCATCCAATATTTTTAGAGAATGAAAGTTATGCTTAAAACCACCATAATTTATAGATGGGTATATTCTATTTGACAAAGTATCTTTGCCAATCATTAAATCATCTAATGTTCGCTCTCCTTGATGCCCAAAAGGAGTATGACCTATATCATGCCCAAGTGCAATAGCTTCCGCCAATGCTTCATTGAGATTTAAATTTCTTGCTATTTTCCTTGCTATTTGAGCAACTTCTAAAGTATGAGTCAATCTAGTTCTAAAATGATCACCTTTTTGATGACTATATATTTGTGCCTTATGTTCAAGTCTTCTAAAAGCCCTTGAAAATATTATTCTATCTCTATCCTTTGCAAATTCATCCCTCAATGAAAAATAATTGCCCTTATGATTTTCTTCACTTATTCTTCTGTCTGTTTCTTTACCTTGTTGAGCAAAGTTATTTACTTCTATAAATTGTCTTTTCTCTTCCCAATTTTCCAATTTTATCCACCTCCTAAAAATTGAAATATTACTTTTATAAATTTCCAATCTTGAATTTTAATTTATACATTCATTAAATGTTAAAGTTTATTTTAGTTAACCTTTACTAGTTATCAATACTTTTAACTCCATGTTGATTTTATATATAATTAAAGTTCATATTTTACATCATTATTTTCATAGATATTAAAGTTGAATTTTATGTTGTTTTCTTTAGATGTGATAGTCTTTCCTCTTCTTATGAGTTTCCAATTTTCATTATTATCTATGTCAAAAAATTTCTTGTCACTATTATATTTTTCATATATTTTAGTAACATACGCATAATTACAATAGGGCGCTAATAAATTATATATACTTTCTCCTCCAATACAAAATACATCATCACTATTATACTCTTTTAAAGTTAAAAATAATTCTTCTAAAGAATTTACTATAAAAAAACCTTCTGCTTTATAATTATTTTGCTTTGTAAAGACTATATTTATCCTATTTTTTAATGGCTCCATATTAGGTAGAGACTCTCTAGTCTTTCTGCCCATAACAACAACTTTTTCTATAGTTGTATCTTTAAAAAACTTTAAATCTTCTTTTATATTTACAAGAAGATTTCCCTTACATCCTATTCCATAATTTTCATCTACAGCCACAATAATATTCATTATTTCCACCTCAAATTTCAGAATAAACAGTATTTTAATTATATATTCTAACATATATAAAATTTAATTTAAATCATAAAAACCATATATAATGCATACCTTTAATATGTAAAAGACTATTTTATCATTTTAAAATATATTTAAGGAGATTTTATATGTTATATGAAAGTAAAAACAATAAACTTTTAAAATCTACTATTATAGGAGTCATATTTATAATTATAGTAGGTTCTTTGCTTCACTTTACTTATAAATTGTCTAATAACAATCCAATTGTAGGTCTTTTTTCACCTATAAATGAAAGTGTTTGGGAACATCTAAAGATGGCAGTCTTTGCTTCTATATTCTATATTATTTTTGAATATAAATTTGTAAAAGATTATGCTAAGAATTATTTCTTTGCTAAAGCTTTAGCTTCACTTTCAACTATGATTGTAATTCCTATCTTATTTTATATATATACTAGCTTCACAGGAAAATCTATTCTTTTTATAGATATTCTGATATATATAGTAGCTTGTATAATATGGGGAATAATTAATTACAAGATTACTTCTAGCAAAACTATTTATCCTAATATAAATGGCTTAGGAATTATATTACTCCTAATAATAGTTCTATCTTTCTTTATATTCACTATAGCCCCTTTAAATTTGCCTATTTTTAAAGAAAATCTAAATAATCCTAATGGACTATTAATTATAACTAATCTAGTTAATAATTTAAATATTTAAAAATTAAAAAATCCCTATAAACAGTTTTTAAATTGTTTATAGGGATTTTTCATTTTTAAATGTACATCCTTATATTCTTTTTAAATTATATTTAGCAGGTGCTAGCTACTAAATTTTTGCAAAGGAAGAATTTAAAAATTAAATTCAAAGAATCTAAGTTGCACATGTTAATTGCTAAATTATGAAAAATTCAAAGTTTCTTTTTCTCTTATATAAGCTTCTCTTTCTGATTCTAAAAGTGTACCAGCTTTCTTTATATAATAAAAACCAGTTACTGCTGAAATCAAATCACTTATAGGGAATGCTATCCAAGCACCACTTACTCCAATTAAATTAACTAATACTATAACTATTGGAATAAATAATATTAATTGTCTATATACAGAAAGTATTAAACTTGATCTTGCTTCTTCTATAGATTGATAGAAATATATAGCTACATAATATAATCCTACTACTGGGAATACTGCTATACACATTCTAAAAGCCTTTACTGCTTCATTTAATAAACTTTGATCTTGAAGAAAACTTCCTATTATAGGTCTTGTAAATATCATCATTAATGCCCACAATATAGTTGATGTAACAGATACAGCATATATAGCTTTTTTAACTATTTCTTTTAATCTTTTATAATTTTTGGCTCCATAGTTATATGCTGCAATTGGTTGCATAGCAGAACTTATTCCTATAACAGTTATAAATAAGAACATTGATAATCTACTTACAACACCAACAATTATTATTGCAGAATCACCACCATGTACAGATACTAAATTATTTAATAGCACTGCTACTACAGCATCTGAAATCTCTACTATAAATGTTGAAAATCCAATAGCAACTATTGCTTTTGTTATGTTAAAATTAAATTCAAATTTTAATTTAAGATTTAATGCTTTTTTCACTCTTGAAAATTTATATACCATAAATAAAAATGCTATTATTTGTGATATAACTGTAGAAATTGCCGCACCTTTAACTCCCATTGATAAGCTCACTACAAATATATAATCTATTATTGTATTACAAATAGCTCCTATAGATGTTGCAACCAATGTTATTTTAGTGTTTCCTAGGGCTGTCATAATGTAACAAGCCACTACCGTTAAAGATTGGAATAACCCACCAATCAATACAATACTTATATAACTTTCAGCATATGGATATATAGCCTCACTGGCTCCTAGTTTAGTTATTATATGCTCTTTAAATATGAATACTGTGATAGGTACAATAATAAGTAACATTATTGTTAATATGAATGCATTATTTATAGTTTGTTTTAATTTATTATAATCATTTTCTCCTAAAGACCTTGCTACTGCTGTAGATGCTCCTATAGCTATTAGCAGTCCAATTGATATTAATAATCTTTGAACTGGGAATGCTATGGTAAGGGCTCCTATGGCATTAGCACCAACATACCTTCCTACGTAAAACGTATCAACCATGTTATAAAGCTCTGATACAAACAAAGATATAATTGCTGGTACTGCGAATTTTAAAAGTATTTTTCCAACTTTCCCTTCAGCAAACATCCTGTTGTCAAATCCCATTTTATCCACCTCATATTTTTTTATATAATTCTCTATTTTAAATTCATCATTTTGTACTTTTTAATAAAAAATCATAAGTATTTTTTCCTATATTACTATTATATATGTACAAAACAACACCTGCACTCATTGATATGCTCTATAAAAAGTACATTTTTAAGGACTTTTAATTAAATTTTATTCAACAAAAAAGTACAAAAGCACATTAAAAAGGGTGCTTTTGTACTTTTCTTAGCAAAATTAATGTTGATCCATACCCATCTATCATAGGAGCTATATGAAATACATTAGTTTTTTTAGCATAATTAAATTTTATTTCAGGAAATGCTGATTTTCTTAAAAGTTCTATTTCATCTTCTTCAATCAAATTTGGTTTACCTAAATTTAACCAATAATTAAATGCAGAACCCTTTTTCTCTCCTATTTCATAAAAAGTCATTCTATAATCATAGTATAAATTAGTTATATTTAAAAAGAATTTTTTCTCTTTTACATTTTTGCTACCTCTTTTTTTATTAAACTCTTTTATATCTACTAACTTTTCTAATTCCTCACTATAGGTATATAGTAATATTTGATAGTCATCACCTCTAGAAGTAACTATATATCCTTCTCCATAACATATTAATGTATCACCTAATAGACTTAGTAAATAATAGGCATAATATGACGGCTTTTTTATACCAAAACCATTCATCATTCCTCTGTCTCCCATAAACAATTGACTATGGAAACTAGTTTCCTTTTGAATAACATCAACTACCTTCATGAAAACAGACTCTTTTTTCATTACAATTTTATTTATTATATAAGGTAGCATATAAGAAGTATCATATATTGGATTTATATTTTTATTTTCAAAATATATATTTTCTTCTAATTGCAAACTATACTGATTAGTAAATAAATCTATTATTTTTTCTTTTAAATCTTCTTCAATAGAATTATGAATTTGAAATCTCCATTTCTTAAATTCATAATTTCCATACTCCTCTGTAAAAAATTTTATAAATGCTTTCAACATATAAATTAAATTTTCATCTTCAAAATTTTCTTTTTCAATTACTATGAATGGTCTTAATTCTAAATCTAATATAAAATCCATTACTTGTTTAAGATACATAAAATTTATAAATTCACTATTTTCAAATATTCCAAGATGTTTAGAAAATAATTTTGTAAGTTTACCATACTGAAAAGTTATATTTTTTTGTATATCAGTTATATATTTTCTAAAGCTTTCTTTTAATAAATCATGGCCATGTCCTAAATATATAACTTCTTTATAAAAATGTTCAAAATCTCCTTGATTTTGTGACATATCAATGTTTAATCTTATAATTTTTTCTTCATAATTATATCTTTCATAATCCTCTAAGTAATCTGATATACTTTCTAAAGTTTCATTATTTATCTCTAAGAATTGTATTCTCTTTATTTTCTCTAAATCTTTATCATCAATTTTATATTTTTTTCTATACTGTTTTGGTGTTAAGTTATAATGCTTTTTAAAATGTTTATTATAATATCTACTATGTGAAAATCCTACTTCTTCAGATATATCAGAAATAGTCATATCTGTATCTAACAATAATTTTAAAGATTCTTCAACTCTAACTAAGTTTACAAAGTCTTTAAAGCTAAGTCCCATAGTATTTTTAATTTCATGTGAAAGATAGTGAGTACTTAAAAATTCCTTTTGTGCTATGTCTTGAAGACTTATTTTATTATTATAATTATTATATATATATTTTGCTATTCTATGATATCTTTGAAGTTGTTCTTCATTATCCTTTATTTCTTCTTTTTCATACATAAGATAATGAAAATTATTTATAAGATGATATATAAGTTCTATTAAATTTTCTTCTATAAACTCATCATAATCATCTTGCCTTTGAACTAATTCACAAAGAACCATAGATAAATATCTTCTAATTATATCGTACTTTTCTTCATTCTGTACTCCTTCATCTGATGAATTAACATAGAAAAATATATTTTCCATATCATCATAAAACTTTTCAAAGAATTTTAAATCAATGTGAAACATTAAGACTTTATTATCTTCATCATCACTAAATATCATATGTGCTTCTTCTGAATTTATTATTTCAATTTCTTTTTCTTCAACTTCATATGTTTCGGATTCAATAGTTACATTTATTTTCCTTTTAATACAAATAAAATTTCTAAAGATTTATGCCAATGAATAGGGTATTCACCAACATTAACCAAAGACACATCTACTGGAAGGTTATCTATATATGAAATATATTCAACTCTCATTTATTCTCCTTTTCTATTTAATAAAAATTGCTATAACTATATAATAATTATAGCAAAATTAATAAAAATGTGTCATTTAAATTTATAGTAAAGAATTAAATCCATTTTTCTGAGTGAATTTTCTTTTCTTCATAATTATATTTTGACTTTTCTTTTTCATTTTCATACCCTAAAGCTACTATAGCTACTGGTTTTATGTGATTAGGAACATTTAATAATCTACAAGCAGTTTTCATTCTTTCTTCTTCTGGATAAATTGCTATCCACACTCCACCTAGTTCTAAAGCCTCAACTGCTAACAACATGTTTTCCATAGCTGCTGCACAATCTTGAAGCCAATAAGCTTCCTTGTTTTGCTTTTCTACATTTGCACAAACAACAACTGCGGCTGCACAGTCTTCTAGCATTTGTGGAAGCTTATTCATTGTTTCTTTGTTTTTTACTACTATAAATTCTACACAATTAGTATTCATTGCTGATGGTGCTGCCATTCCACATTCCAAAATTTCTTTTATTTTTTCATCACAAACCAATTCATTAGTAAAGCTTCTTACACTTTTTCTATTTTTAATAATTTCTAAAACATTATTTGCCATAAAAATCATCCTTTCTTTATACCTTTACTAATTAGTTTGTATAATGTTTTATTTTTAATACTAATTTGATTAAAATATATTTGTATTTTTATCCCCTTCCTAAATAACCCTAATTTTACTTTAAAAATATTTGAAATTTATTTTTGTTATTGGTATAATAATTTGATTTTAAAACACAGAATTTAATAATATAGTTATAATTGTAATTAATAGTATTTATACGGTGGTGATTTTACTTGGAAATTTTAGATAAGTTAAAAATACTTAGTGATGCTGCTAAATATGATGTTTCTTGTTCTTCAAGTGGGAGTAAAAGAAAGAATATTAATAACGGACTTGGAAATTGCAGTACAAATGGAATTTGTCATACATTTACTCCTGATGGAAGATGTGTTTCACTTTTAAAAATTCTTTTAACTAATTATTGTATTTATGACTGTGCTTATTGTATAAATAGAATTAGTAATGACATTCCTAGAGCTTTTTTTACCCCTGATGAAGTAGTTGACTTAACTATAAATTTTTATAAAAGAAATTATATAGAAGGTTTGTTTTTAAGCTCTGCTATTATCCAAAATGTAAATTATACTATGGAATTATTATTAAAGGTCACTAAAACATTACGAATTACTCATAAATTTAATGGATACATTCATGTTAAAGCTATTCCTGGTGCTGATGAAAAATTAATTGAAGAAACAGGTTTATATGCTGATAGAATGAGCGTTAATATAGAGCTTCCATCTTCTCAAGGATTAAAACTTCTAGCACCTCAAAAGAATAAGGATAGCATATTAAAACCTATGTCTCTTATAAAAAAGCAAATAATTCATTCAAAAGAGAATAGCAAATTATTTAAGAATGCTCCCAAATTCGTTCCCGGTGGTCAAAGTACACAGCTTATTGTTGGTGCTACCAATGATAATGATTATGATATTCTAAAACTTTGTGAAAATTTATATAAAGGCTATAATTTAAAAAGAGTTTATTATTCTGCATATGTACCTGTTAATCAAACACCAAATCTTCCTAATATAAAAGAACCACCACTTATAAGAGAAAATAGGCTTTATCAAGCAGATTGGCTTTTGCGTTTTTATGGGTTTAAAGCAGATGAAATTCTTAATAAAGATAATCCTAATTTTCATGATAAACTAGATCCTAAAACTTTCTATGCACTTAATAATCTTTATTTATTTCCCGTAGAGATAAATACTGCACCTTATGAACTTCTTTTAAGGGTTCCAGGTATAGGTATAAAATCTGCTAAACGAATAATTTTAACAAGAAAAGTTGGATTTTTAGATTTTTATGATTTGAAAAAATTAGGAATTGTGTTAAAAAGAGCTCAATATTTTATAACTTGTAAAGGAAAGTATTATGGTGATGTTGATCTTGATAAAGAAAAAATTGAAAACAGATTAGTTTTAAAAGAAAATCAAATAATTAAAAATGATAATTATGAGCAACTTTCTTTATTTTCAAAGTTACCTAGTATACCTAATTCTGAAGATAAAGTTAAAATAATAACTGGTCAAATTTAAAGCAATAAAAAATGGTAGGTGAATTGTTTATGAACATATATATTTTTGATGGGTCTTTTGAAGGCTTTTTGACTTGCATCTATCATAGTTATTATGATGATATTAAACCTAATAACATAATAGTAACCACAAATTACATTCCGAATCTTATAGATAGTTTTGTAAATATAATTACTGACTTAGATAAATCTTCAAAAGTTTATACTGCAATGGAAAATACTTTTACTAATGAAACAATAAAAAATATTATGCATGTATTTCTTAGCAATAATGAAGAAAAATATTGGATACTGCACAATTATATAAGATTAGCTTTTAAATTTAAAAAAGATGTAGATATGTACTTAAATAATGATACTATCTTAAAAATTTCTAAAATTTCTAGAAATGTAAAATTAGAAGCTCATCGTTTTACTGGCTTTGTACGTTTTAAAGATTTGGGTAATAATAAATTTTATGCTTCTATAGAACCTGATAATAATATTTTAATTCTTATAGCCTCCCATTTTACTCATAGATTTAAAAATCAAAGTTTTATAATACATGATATTAAAAGAGAATTAGCACTTATATATGATGGCGAAAAATATTTTATAGATTTTTTTAGTAAAACAAATTATGAATTAGCAAACAAAATTAATGATATGTTCTTCGAAGATTTATGGAAAGCTTACTATACTTCTGCTTCTATACAAAGCAGGAAAAATCCAAAGCTTCAGCATAGGCAAATGCCTAAAAGATATTGGAAATATTTAATTGAAACAAACTAAAACGATAGAGCTAAAAAAATATTAGCTCTATCGTTTTTTAGAAATATTTTCTTTTTTTAAAAATGTAATAGTGTCATTAAAACTCATTGGTTTTGCATAATAATATCCTTGAACTATATCACAGCAATGTTTTTTTAAATAATTTATTTGCTCTTCTTTTTCTACTCCTTCAGCAATAACTAAAAGATTCAAACTATGTGCAAGCTTTATTAGTCCCTCTATAATTCTTTCACTTTTTTCGTTTACCCCTATGTCATCAATAAAACTTTTATCTATTTTTAAGCAATCTAAATTTAATATCTTCAAATACTTTATAGGTGATAAACCAACTCCAAAATCGTCTAATGATATACTTATTCCATAATCATGAATATTATCTAAAATAGCTAAATTTTTTTCTAATGCATCCATTATTAGACTCTCTGTTATTTCTAATTCTATAAATTTAGGTTTTAAATTATATTTTTTTAATGTATCTTTTAAAAATTCTGTTAGTAATTTGTCTTCCAACTGTATTTTAGATAAATTCACAGATATTTTAAAATCATCGTATCCATTCTTAAGAAGTTCTTTACATTTTTTACAGGCTTCTTCAAAAACAAATCTTCCAATAGGAATTATCAATTTAGTACTTTCAGCAACTGGTATAAATTTGCTAGGTGGTATAACTCCTTTTTTTCCGTGATTCCATCTTAACAATGCCTCTAACCCTATTGTCTTTTCATCTTTAATATTTATCTTAGGTTGAAAAACTACATACATTTCATTTTTATTTATAGCTTTTACTAAATCTTGTTCCATATTAAAGATCCTATTTACTTCATCACACTTATCTACTTCAAAAATACTAAAAGTATTTTTTCCTATACTTTTAGATTTAAACATAGCAATATCTGCTTTATAGATTAAATCACTAATTATTGCTCCATGATCTGGATAAATTGCTATACCAACATTTACACTAACAAAAAAATCTTTTTTATCTATTTTTAATGGATATTTAAATAAATCAATTACTTTTTTTGCATTTTCTTTTATACTCATATATCCAGTAAAATCTTCATATAAAATAAAAAATTCATCTGCGTTGTATCTAAATACTGTATCCTTTTTATCTATTCCACTTTTAATCTTTTCCCCTACAGCTTTTAATAATTTATTACCAAAATCATATCCTAACTTATCATTAATTTCCTTAAAATCATCAATATCTACAAGCATTAAAGTCATTTTTTCTTTTATTTTTGTTGAATTCTCCACATCTTTTTTCATTAAAATTTCTCTTAAAAAAAATTTATTTGGAAGTTCTGTGATATCGTCAATATATCTTATTTGTGAATATTTTCTTTTTTCTTCTTTTTCTCTTGTTATATCCTTTACTGAAACATAAAGTTTATCTTTATTGCCTAAATTATCTAAATTAGCTTGTCCTCTAATTTCTATCCATTTTTCATTATTTCTTTTATTTATTAACCTAAACTGATTGTAATAATATATCTCACCACTTTTTAAAAACTCATTAAAAGACTTAATATATTTTAATGTATCATCTTTAGTGAAATATTCAATACATTGATTCAAAGAATTTATTTTTGGTTCAAATTTAATTCATCTAATACTGCATTAATTGATGGACTCATTTTAATTTTTTATTTTTCGTATCTATATTTATTACTCCATCAATTCCTCCACCTATGTATGGATAAGAACTTTCTTTGCTTTTATCAAACCATAGGTTTTCATACTGTTTAAATTTATCTATATATTCTACTATTATCTTTTCATCATGTATATTTCTATAACTTATACCACTAGTAATTAATTTTCCTACTGTTCCATCAGCTCTTATTATTCTATATTCATTAGAAAATTTCTTTTTATCATCAGAAACAATATCCTTTAAAATTTTATCAAAAGAATACTCTACATCATCAGGATGTATAAATTGTTTCCAAAACTCTATATCATCCTTTTTTTTGTAATATTTTTTAATTCCTAAAATATCGTATCCTATAAAGTTTATATTAAATTCTTTAGTATTTATATTCCATTCCCATAAAATCTCATCGTAACTTTGTATAGTTTCTTCCGATTTTACCTTGTAATTTTTTTTATATTGTTGTATTGCTTATTTAAGTAACAATTATAAGCCTTATTATAAAAAATCATATAATAACACCTCATATTTTTATACCACAATTTATATTTCAAAATAGATTTTCTAGTTTTTATTCTACATCCTCTTTTGAAATACCTTTGAAAAATTTAATTAATAAAATTATTCATTAAAAGTTTATTAATATACTAGAGTTTAAGTTTATTACTCTGTCAATAATATCTATATTAATTATTATTTTAAAAATGCCTTAACTATACCCTTAATATTAACTTTACAGCTATTTAAATTAAAATCTAACTAAAATAATTTTATTCTCTAAAAAAATTTATCTTTTTTTTGTGAAAGATTTTTAAATGACGTTTAAACTTAATTGTTGTAAACTTTATATATAATCAATAATATATTTTTTAACCTATACTAAAAGCTAATTTAATTTTAACTAACTATAATTCTAATCGTTTTTCTATATCTTAGTCCTATATCTATTTATATATTTTAATACTGAAATTTTTTCTTTTTAAAAATTCTCTTCCTTAATATATAATAGATATGTATTAAAATTTTATAATTAAATTTTATTCCAAAATTATGAATTTAGAGAGGTATTTCTATGAAACACATTAAAAAAATAAAAAAAATAAAGAAAACTATTAAAAAAGCTTAAAAATAAGGTTGTTAAAAAGAAGACCATTAAAAAGAAAAAAATTATAAAGAAAAAATAACTAGCCTATAACTGGCTAGTTATTTATTTTATAT
>NZ_HE611051.1:322698-325163 GCF_000285575.1 Clostridium senegalense JC122
AAGACCATTAAAAAGAAAAAAATTAATAAAGAAAAAATAACTAGCCTATAACTGGCTAGTTATTTATTTTATATTTACTACTATTAATTTAAGCTATAACTACTTTCTTTTTCAACTTCCATATATGTCTTTTTTACACACATTATTGCAATTGCAATACTAGCTAATTCTGATATTGGTATAGTTGCCCAAACTCCATTTATTCCAAAAACTTTTGGTAATACTAACAATGAAATCAATACAAATACAATACCTCTACACATTGAAACTAATGTAGATGATTTAGAACTTTCTATTGATTGAAAATATGAAACCATAGATATGTTTGATCCCATAAATAAAAATGCTACAAAATAAATACCAATTCCATTAACTGTTATCGCTGTAAGCTTCTCATTTCCTCTACTAAATAGCCCTACTATTAACTCTGGAAATAAAAATCCTATTCCATAGAAAACTATTCCAAAAGAAAATGCTGTTATCACACCTAATTTCAAAGCTTTTTTAGCCCTATCATATTGTTGAGCTCCATAATTTATACTTATTATTGGTTGAATAGCTTGAGCTATACCATTAAATATAGCTACACATATAAGCGATATATTTGCAATTATACTATATGAAGATACACCAATTGAACCTATTAAATTACCTATAACCATATTAAATGCAAATATTATTAATCCATTTGACATTTCCATTATAAAACTTGGAAAACCATTTTTAAATATTCTTTTTAAAATTTCTATATCTATTTTTAAATTATCAACAGTAACTTTTAATGTATTATTTCCTCTTATAAAATGAGTACTTAAAAGTGCTATCGTTACTACCGGAGACATTGTAGTCGCTATTGCTGCACCCTTCATTCCCCATCCTAAAATAAATATAAATATATAATCAAATATTACATTAGCCATATTACCTGCAAGCATACTCCACATTGCAAGTTTAGGACTTTTATCATTACGAACAAAAATTGCCAAAGTATTAGCCATTAAAAATGCCCAACTAAACCAAACAATTACCCCTAGATAACTTTTTACCATTGAAAAAATTTCTTCAGTTGCACCTAAGCCATAGCATAACTTATTTATAAATAATACAGATAAAACAGTTATTATTGATCCTATTAAAATATTAACTAATATAGCTACAGTAAATATTCTATTTACCCTATCATATTCTTTTTTACCCATAGATACTGAAACTGCTGTCGCTCCACCTATTCCTAATAACAAAGCCATTGCTGAAAAAACGTTAAATATAGGTATTACTATATTTAATGCAGCAAGCCCATTACTTCCTACCCCTCTTCCTACAAATATTGTATCGAATAAAATATTTAAAGATAATCCTATCATTCCTGCAATGCTTGGGATTAAATATTTTATAAATATTTTCTTTACATCGTCTTTTAATAAATCTACTCTTTTCCCCATAACAATTCCTCCTCTAATTAAATTAATATATCTAAACATGCATCTAAAATTGCTTTAGAACACTTTATTTATGCGCCAAGAGGTATTGTAAAGGTTATAGCGACTATAATGTCAAGATATTTTTTTCGAAAGAATTGTGGGCTTTTATTTTATTCTTTTGTCGCATAATTATCCCTATTCTGAATTTAATATTTTCACAAAAAAATAGCTAAAAGCAATCAAATAAATTCACTTTTAGCTATTTTTTTAAATATTATTAAATTCAACTGGTATTTGCATTTCTTTTATGTATTCATCACTGTAATCTGAAAAAGTTATATCTATTATTGTTATCATTACTCCATCGCCATTTATGTTGTAATTATTATCTTTTATGAATTTCATTAACTTATTAAAATACTTTTCCTCATCATCGCCAGTATATGTAATAGTAGCATATGTACCTTTTTTTAAACTTTAATATAGTCTTCTTTGATATTGGCATTTTCAACTAATAGTCCTACTGCATCTAAATACTTATAATTTCCATTTAATATGTTTTCTTTAGATATTATTGAGCAAATTCTACTATTAAAAATATAATTGTCATATTTAACTTTTTTGTATAATTCTTTCAATCCATATTCAAAATTCACACTATTCCCACCGTTTTTCAAATTGTATGATACAACTTTTCTCGACTCAATTTCTCTAAAAGAACATGTGTATAAATTATTATTATCTCTATAATATTCAACTATATTAATTTTTCTCTAACATTTTTTAAATGCCTATTTAAAATATTTATTTCTTTTTTAAAATTTTTTCATGTTCCTTTAATAAATCTACCATTTTATTTAGGTCTCTATCATGAAAATATGCTTTAATCTCTTCTAAAGAAACTCCTAATTTCTTAAAAAATAATATAGAATCTAACATTGGAAATTGTTCTACATCATAATATCTATATTGATTCTCTTCATCTATGTGTTGTGGCTTAAAAAGTCCTATTTTATCATAATATCTAAGAGTTTGAGTTGATAC
>NZ_HE611051.1:325494-336347 GCF_000285575.1 Clostridium senegalense JC122
GTTGTGGCTTAAAAAGTCCTATTTTATCATAATATCTAAGAGTTTGAGTTGATACATTATGTAACTTTGCCATTTCTCCAATTAAAATTTTATTTTTCATTTAAAATTCACCCTTATACCTTTTGCTTTTGTTAAGTTTATATTTAACTTTTAATTTTAGATTTTATATATATAATAATCTCTTCAAATTCAGATACTTTAAACACTTTTAACAATAAACCATAAATAACTACACCTATTATGATAGATATACCTATTGCTAGTAACATATTAATCTCATACATGAAATCATAAGACAGTTTAACTATAGCTCCCATTATTAATGAAGCAATAAATATTTTTAACGTCGGTTTAAATATAGGTTTAGTCTCTATATTTTTTATTTTTTGTTTTACACTTCCAAATAACAATATAGTAGCTACTATTGCAGCTAATGAAGTTGATAACGCTAGTCCTTTTAACCCTAGTTTTTCTATGAATAATAAACTTAATATTATGTTTATTATTACAGCTATTATTCCATTTATTGTAGATTTTTTTGTATCTTGAGCTGCATATAATGATTTATTAAATATATCTCTAAGCCCAAAAAAAGGTATACCAATTGCATAATAAGCAAGTGCAGAAGCAGTCATTTCTACGCTTCTATCATCGAATATTCCATGTTTAAATATTACAGTTATAATAGGTGTACTAAGTACTATTAATCCTATTGTACATGGAAATAATATCATATTCATATTATTTATACCCTTTTCCATATAAAATTTGAATTTTGCTCCATCATCTTCACTTATAGCCATAGACATAGTTGGAAAAATAACAGTTATTATAGCCACTGCAAAAGTAGCATAAATAACATCGGATACTCTTTGACCATAAACCAATGCAGATATTCCTCCATTAGCTATGCCTGATGCTAATGTTTGATCCACTAGTTTATTTATTTGATTCGCAGATGCTCCAATTATTACTGGCAAAATCAACATTAGCATTTTTTTTATTCGTTTATCTCTTAAATTTAATATAGGTTTAAACCTAAATCCATGTTTATACAAAAATGGAATTTGAGCTAACGCCCTAAGTGCAGCTCCAATAACTGTTGCAATTGTTAACCCATATACACCACCATTTGCACCAAATAATATGTAAACTATAACCGGAATATTGAATATAAGTCCAACAACTGTTGGTCCTAAAAAATCATCCATAGTTTGAAGTATAGCAGTATACCCTGAGTGCATAATTAAAAACACTAAAGTTACAACACTAATTCTAGTAAGATTTACCGCTAAGTCAAAAGTTTTACTATCTGCATTTAACGCCATAATTTTTACAATCGCCGGAGAAAATATAACGCCTAAAATAATTAGTATTATTCCTAATACCGTTGTTATATTCATAATATTATTTGCAAAATCAAACATTTCTTCTTTACCTTTTTTATTTAAGGTATCACTCAGTATTGGAATAAATGTTGTTGTGATAGCTAATGCAATCATAATAAATAAAAAGTCCGATACATTCATAGCTATATTATAAGCATCTGTCTGATAGGTAGTTCCAAAAGCACTTCCCACTAATGCATCTCTTAAGAATCCTATAGCTTTATTTATAAGTGTCATAATCATAATGACCGTAGCAGCTTTTGCTAATCTTTTCTTCATAATTTCCTCCAAATGCTTTTCTTATCACTTCCATAATATTATACACTATAGACAAACTTTTCTTCTACTATACTATATGGAAATAAACTCAAATTTTAATTTACACAAAATAGGGGTTGTATCAAAATCAAGTTTAAAAAACTTCATTTTGGTACACCCCCGTCTATTTCCACTATATATTTAAATGTTTCTAAATCCACTAATCACTATGTTTATTTAAATTTTATAAAACTAGTAGATAATTATAAACTATACAAATTTGAGCAATAACATAAGTTATCCAAACCCAAATGGATTGATTTTTAAGACCTATCTCCTTTATTTCTGATAAAGATATTATAAAATCCGAAATCATAAATATAGTTGCCCCTATAGTTAAAATAATAAATTCCCCTTTAGATTCTATTGCTAAATTTAATGATAAAAACATCATAGTTGATATAAGAATTGAATAAATTAAGCTAATAAAATTAAATTTTTTAGTTCTTGTATTGTTATAAACAAACTTTTTCCATACACCTAAAATTACTATATACCCTATAATGAAAATTAAAATCAGTCCACCAAATTCATATTGAAAAATCTTAGTAATTTCTATATAACTTAATATATAAAGTATATGTGCTAGTGAAAAAAACGTCATACCTAACATTAACCTATCTTTTGATTTTATAAGCTTTGCCATTGCCATATCCCCAATTGCTGAAAAAGTCATTCCTAAAAATATGAACATTAAATATGTTTTTAAATTTTCATTGTTATTTGTTTCCCAAAAAATGAAAGCCACTATTATCATTGAAAAACTAAATAACATTTTTATGAAAGTATGAAGTTCACCATTGGTTTTTCCTTCTTTTTTGCATCTAATCGTTACATAAACACTATCTAAAATTATAACTATAAACTGCAATATTGGAATTAATAAAAATATCCGTTTTGCTACCAACACAAAATTCACCTCCATTTATTTTAACTACTCTATAGGGGTTTGAACTAGGCTTTAAAGTTATTCATTTATCAAATGAGAAAGTTTTAATTAATATTTTCCCAATAACTAACAGATTGTTTTAGTTAAAAGTTAAGAGTGAATAGTGAACAGTTGTAGTTATTTTTCTCAACTGATAACAAAAATTTCATGTATAAATTTAATTTCAAGATTGTATCCCTCTATAGGGTTCCAAGTTGACTCTTAGAGTTATCCATTTTTAAACTTGGATACCTTAAAATAGTGAGGCATGTTCCGAATCACTTAGAATTCAATACTATATTTCATATGAAGCATTTTTAAATCATTGAATAAATTTAAATTGGAGCTTGTTTACCTATACTTATAAATAAATTACTTTAATATATAAACCAATTTAATTATAATCCTGTCTCTGTCTCTTCTTCTATAACTTCTTCTTCTCTCAATTGATTAGTCATCTTACCTATAGTAAAAAAAGTAATAAATTCTTTCCATGTTATAGGTAATATTATTGCATACGCTACTGGATATATATCATTTTTATTTTTTACATATGCAATATTAACAAAAAACTTTATACTTCTAAAATAAATATCATCGCCTTGTTCAATTGTTTCAGCATCCACATCTAATTCTCCTAAATCCTCTAACCCTTCAAAATTTCCATTTTTATATTTATTAACCCAATACAAAAGTATTATAAAAAAATATTCTATAGTTATACCAAACTGAATATCAATAGCTACATTTCTTATAGGCGCAATGAAAATAGCTTGTATAGATGATAATAATTGTTCTTCCTCACTACCTAAAGCATTTTGCAATTGTCTACTTGGAATATTTCTTATTCTGCCTGTTCCCATTTTAAATTCCTTTTGTGTTATTTTTTATTTTATTTCTTATTAATATACTATTTCTAGCTTAATAATTTTATGAATTCTTTAATGCTTAAATAAGGATAATTTTTAATTATTTACTTAATACTATAACTGAAATCTATTTTAAAACTATTATTAAAATTAATTTATGAAAGGAGAGTTATAATGAATAAACTACATTACAATGTTTCTGGCATGTCAAATTCAGAGAGTAAAACTAAAATTAAAAATTCATTAACTAAAATAGAGGGTATTCAACAAATCGCAGTTGATCTTGCAAGAGGATCCGTAGAAATTGAATATAATTCACCTGCTACTGAGAATGAAATAAAAACTTGTATTGAAAATACAGGTTTTTCAATACAGTAATTTTAGATAAAAATAGGCAGTAATTTAAAATTACTGCCTACTTTTATTAATATCTATTTTAAAATGTACTTTAATATTTATAAATATTAATTATTTAACCCTGTGATTCTACTTTTTTCACGCTTATTTTTTTACTTTTTAAACTTTCATTTTCTTCTACTGCATATAATTCCTTAGTAAAAGCTACAATTACAATCAACATTATAATACCAAATGGCAATGCCATAACTATTGATGCACTTTGCACCATAGCAAGCCCTCCAGCAAAAAGCAGTACTATAGTTATTCCTGCTTGCATCATTCCTAATACTATTTTTTTAGAATTTTTAACTTCTGTATTTCCATTTGATGTTATCATTCCCAAAACGTAAGTTGCAGAATCTGCACTAGTTATGAAAAATGTAAACAGTAAAATTACAGCTATTATTGACATTATCCACCCTAATTGATAAGTTTCAAAAATCATAAATAGTGCAGTTTCAACTTTTTCTATAGCAACTGTTCCAACATTTAACGGTGCATTAATACCCAAAGTTCCAAATACATCCATCCAAATAATACAAAAACCAGCTGGAACAAACAATACTCCTCTTATAAATTCTTTTATAGTTCTACCTTTAGAAACTCTGGCTATAAATATTGCTACTGATGGAGCCCATGCAATCCACCATCCCCAATAAAATATAGTCCATTTTCCATACCATTCACCTTTTACAAAGATATTATTATTAGTAGTAACAAGTTCTACCGCATACCCTTTTAATCCTAAAATTAAATTATTAAACATATCACTAAATGGTCCTATAATGATTGCCATAACTAAAAATATTCCTGCTAAAATCATATTGGTATTAGATAATATTTTTATCCCTTTATTTACACCTGTACAAGCAGATATTAAAAATAACACTGTTATTATTGTTATTATTATTATCTTTACAACATTGTTATCTGGTACTCCAAATAAATAATTTAGCCCACTATTAACTTGAAGTGTCCCCATACCAAGAGACGTAACTATTCCTGCCATCGTTGCTAATACAGTAAATATATCAACAATTTTTCCTAACATTCCATTAGCTCTTTCCTCACCTATTAAAGGTATTAATAAACTACTGATAAGTATGGGTTTTTTTCTTCTAAAATGCATATATGCTAGTGCTAATGCCAAAACTGAATAACATGCCCATGCGGATATCCCCATATGAAGAAATGATTTGGTAAAAGCAAATTCCTTTGCCTCTGGTGTTGCCCCTTGAAGGTTTAACGGTTTAATATAATGTGTTAATGGTTCTGCTACCCCCCAGAAAACTAGTCCTATTCCAATTCCTGCACTAAAAAGCATACAGAACCAAGTTAAATTTGAAAATTCTGGTTTTGAATCGTCGTCTCCAAGCTTTACATCTTTAAATTTGCTAAATGCTATCCATATACAAAATAAAAAGAATATAAGCATAAGTCCACAATAAACCCATGAAAATTTATCTATTATTATTGAATATATTAAATTTACCCCATTTTCTAAACTAGTTCTAAAAAATACTCCACAAAATACTACCAATATAGCAAATACTATAGAACTAATATAGACTATATTATCTTTTAAAAAATTTTTATTAATATTTTTCTCTTTTTTATAAATCATAAAATTTATCTACCCCCTAAGTGAAATCTTACTTTTTTTATAAAGTTGTCAGTTTTGCGAATAAAAAAGTAACTTAATTTCAATATATTAAGTTACTTACTTTTTTGTTCTGACACATTCATGTTAACATATAAGTTGTCATAATGCAAATTGTCCCATTATATCTTTATATTAATTTTACATCTTATATTTTTTATGATAAAATTTAAAATTGTGTGAGCATATATGGTTCTAAAGTTTTTTCCAATTTAAATATTAGGAATTGTAGATTATAAATAGTAGATATATAAACAGTAATTATATGCTTGAACATAGTTTGAATTCGATCATACAATTTAGAATAAAAAATTTTTTAACTAATAAATTAAAGTTCAAACTTATTTAAACTATATAATTATTATTCTAATTTCACTTTTAAATTAGATTTTTAATAAATTTATAACATTTAATTTCTATAGTATAATTTAGGGGAGTGCATATCTATAATGACAAAAAAAGTGAAAATTCCAAACTACATAAGAATTGCTACTGATATAGCTCATAGAATAGTTAAAAATGAATTTACTGAAGGTAGCAAAATAACAGGTAGAACAACACTTGTAAGCATTTACCAAGTTTCACCTGAAACTATCAGAAGATCCATTGCATTACTTAAAGACATGGATGTTGTTACAGTAAATGAGAAAAGTGGAATAATAATAAATAGTAGGAAAAAAGCTGTTGATTTTTTAAATAAATTTAAAACTCAGTCTGATTTTAACAACTTAAAATCAGAAACTTTTGAACTATTAAATGAAAAGAAAAAAATTGATGATGAAATTGAACAAAAATTAAATTCTATAATAAAATTTGCCACTCAACTTCGTAATGTAGGTACAATAATTCCCTTTGAAAGTACTGTACCTGTTGATAGTTCTATAATTGGCAAAAGTATCGGTGAGCTTAATTTTTGGCATCATACAAAAGCTACAATAATTGGTGTAAAACGTGATAATGAAACATTTCTATCTCCTGGACCTTATTTTACATTGTTAGCTAGAGATATTTTAATTTATGTAGGCAATGATGAGGTTTTAGAAAATGTTGAAAATTACATGATTAATCCATTTAATCGAATATAATATAAAAGTTTCTATGCTTTATTATAAACATAGAAACTTTTTATAGAATTTTTACATGTATTTATCTATTTTTTTATAAACTTCTTTTGTTTTATTTTCATCCTCAAAATTTATGAATATATATCGTCCATTATTATACTTTATTCTTATAACTTGATTTTCATCATTTAAAACATACAATCTTACATTTCCATAACCATCTGTTTTAAAACTTCCAATTTTAACATTTCCTATAGCAGCTCCATTGGTTCTTAACATACACTTAGGCATTTTTTCTATTATAACTTCTTCTATTTCATTATATTTTATATTATCTGAGTAAACCATCGATCCAGTTATACTTATACTATCTTCTGTTATATCAATATCCATTTTTTTCATATTGTATGAAAGTAAAAACACACCTAGAACTGTAGCCATTAGAACTGCTATTATAATTGTTGTTATTATTTTAGCTCCTGTTTTGGCATAGTTCATATCTATTCCTACTCCAGCTCTTGATTCAACCATTAAAGCTGGATCCATTGGATTATAATAAAACATTCCACCTATATACAAATCGTCATCATCTCTATTTATCATAGCTGAATCTTCTGTTATCATTTCTCCATAATTAACATTTTTATTGCTGTTTATTTTTTTTACATATATAAATATGAATATAATTGGTATAGTACTGATTACAATAGATATAATTGATACTACACTTTCATTAATTATATCTATGGTGCTTAAAATAATCATACTATTTATTATACTTGTAACAGCTATACTCCATGCTATTATATCATTTATAAATTTTCTTTTTAAAATAGCTTTATCCTTTATTACTTCAAGTGGACCACCATTTAAATTTTGTTTTACTTTCAAAACTTTATTATATAAAACTAATCCTAAAATTACTGTTAAAAACTGAATTATAACTAGATAATACATATTAGTAACTTTAAACTTTATGAGTATAGCTAAATCAATGAAAGTTATAACAAAACATATAATGTAAATTGCTAAAGTTTTATTACTCTTTGATTTTTTTCTAAATTTTAAATCTACAATAATGCTTTTATCTTTTAAAAGATCTTTCCAATTATTATTTTTCTTTATATCTTTAATAACCTTATATGCTTTATAATAGCACATTTGTATAATGCCTATACCACAAAATGCATTTATTAATATAATGACAGGCTGATATTCCTCATTTATCAAAAACAATACAGTCATCAATATGATTGTAAATATAGTATAGCTAATAACTAAATTTTTTCTATATTCTTTACATGCTTTAATTATTTCTTTATCTTTTTCATAACCATAAGGTATTCTAATACCAAAACATACCGTCTTGTCTCCCATTGAGCTTTGACTTAAAAGTCCACATCCCATCATTATAACTGACATAAATATGTTAAATATGAAAAAAAATATACTCATAATTTCATCCCCTTATATAAAATATTAACTATTAATTATTTTTCATTTTAGTATTTTCATAAACTTCTTCTAATAAGTTTATAAGTTCGTTTTTACTTATATTTTTGCAAATTGCTTCTTTAATTAAAAAATCCATTTCTTCTTGTATTTTTTTTAAAGATTCATCTCTTTTACTTATATTTATTGCTACTCCATTCCTTCTACTTATAGTTACATATCCATCATCTTTTAATATATTATATGCTTTATTTACTGTATGAAGATTAACCCCTAAATCACTAGCTAATTCTCTTATAGTTGGAAGGGACTCTCCTTCAATTAGCTCACCTTTTGCTATTTCTTTTATTATTTCATTTTTTAACTGAATATATATTGGAGTTTCACTATTAAAATCTATTTTTATCAACTTATCACCTCAGTATTATATTTGTTATATATGTAATATAACAAATGCAACAAGAAAATTCAAGCAAAAAAAATCTTAAAGATTAATTTCTTTAAGATTTTTATTATTTAATTTATATCATTGTTCTTTTATCCATTCATTCCAGGTATCAGGAGAATATCCAATTGTAGCTTTCTTACCATTTCTAACTATTGGAGTTTTATAAAGTTGCGGATTATTTAATAAAACTTCCATTCTAGTTTCTTCTCCTCTTATTTTATCTAGATTCAATTTTTTATAATCCTTCGAAGTAGAATTAATTAAATTGTTTAATCCTACTGCATTTTTTATATTTTGAAGTTCTCCTTTACTGGGAGCTTTCATTTTTAAATCTATAAACTGAAAGTTAATTTTTCTTTCTTTAAAAAATCGTTCTGCTTTTTTTGTATCAAAACATTTTCTTATTCCAAATATTTGTATATTCATTTAGTACCACCTTTTTTTATTTAATTTTTATTTAATTAAGTGCCTATAGAGAATCAATATTATCTTTAAGTTTATTCATAAAATCCTTGTTATTAGTTGATAAAACTAAGTACAACTATAAGTAGTTAAGAATTAACTATTTTTAAAATACGTTTAGTATTATTAGGATCATAATAACTATTTTAAAGATATTAAATAAATTTAAATTGGAACTTATTTCCCTATAATTATATCATTTAAAAATAGAAAGAAGCATATGAACATTCATATGCTTTCTTTTTTAACTCATACTTAATCTTTTATAAGATTTTAATGCCATTTCTATTAATTCTTGTGATAAATTTATTATTTCCGAAATCTCATCTTCAGTGAAATCCCATTGTTTAGCAAGATGATCAACTAATTCTCTTTGCTTTTCATGAAAAACTCCATCTGCTAATATCATTCTGTATAATTCAAAAATAACTATATTTTTAATTTTCTTTCTTGAATTCTCAAAATCTTTGCTTATATCATCAAGTTGCCTTTTTCTAGGGATATATGCATTGTCAAAAAAGCCACATTCTTCAGAAAATTTTTTAAGCATCCAACTCTCGCTAGCTGTAACATATCTATCAACTTTCATTGTATATTGGGCCAAATCTAAAAAACTTTTTCTCTCTTTTAATTGCAATTCCATTAAGAACATATATATCACCTCTATTTCAAAATATATCAATATTTTAATGTTACATAATCTTTTAAAGTAAAACATAAAACCAAATTATTATGTACTTGATTTCTATATCATACCCTAACTTAATGATTTTAATTTTAAGTTAATTCTAAGCTAATTTTCATAATAATTTAAATTAAATTAATTTTTTATCAGTTTATATTAATATACTATAATTTATTATTTTTTTCAAATATAATAAATTTACTTTTTTAAGTATAAAATTTAACTTTTCAAGTATTATCCATTCTTTTTTTTATAGATATTTTGTATTATATTTTCATTACTTTACATATTATCTACATATCATTGAGGTGAATACATTGGTAAATAAAATTTTAAATTTTTCTAGTGTTGTTTTAGCATTACTACTTATATCTTTAGCTTATTCAGATATAAATAACCAAATTTGTTTTATTAAATTTTTTCTATAATACAAATTATTATTTACTTTTTTATTATATTAATAATTATATTTTTACATAATAAATTAAATATATTTAAAGTTTTTTATGTATATCTTTATGTTTATTAGGACTTTTAAATTTCTTTATTTTTCTAATACTTTAAGTATAAATTAACGTATTTTAAGTAATATATCTTTAAAAATAATTCTATTTTTTATATTATAAAATAAAATAATATTAATTATATTATTTAAACACAAATTATTACATACTACTATCATTTATATGTATATTAAATTCTATATACATATATAAAATAGGTTGTTGTATAATTGAATTTCAGTGTAAAGTATATATTATTTTTCATTACTATACTTTAATTTGCGACACTCACTGTATAGATAACAATCTATTTTTATTTATGTTTTATAATATAAATATTAACGTTTTTTCATTTTAATATGATTATAAATTTTTATTTTCTATTGTTTAGGTATAAAAAATGTATTTCAGGTAAAATAGATTTAAAAATTTTATAAAATGATATATATTGTTTATGGTTTAAGAATTTATACTTCATAAGGAGAAACTTATGATATATTATATATTTTTCATAATATGTTTTATCATTGCAATATGGTTAAGATTTTTTAATGATGTTAAAAATAATATCATAATTCAAAAAATCTACATATTATTAGATACAGTTCTTATTTTTTATATTCTTTTGTTTGTAAAAAATGTTATAGTTGTATTTTGAAATTAATTTTAAATAATTA